>JAJFGR010000021.1 GCA_021776025.1 Alphaproteobacteria bacterium | reverse complement strand
AACCCCTGCTCAATATTTAGATGATGAGGGTTGATAGGGTTCTGTCGCAAAGTTTAACGCCTGCAGATATTTTCTGAAAAAAACCAAAAAGTCACTCAACCCATTGATATTATTGTGTGATAATTTATCTTATGGGAAATGGTGGGTATATTTAGAGGCCTTGGAATAGAAAATCGAGCGCCTCTGTAATATCCTGTCTATGGACCGCTTCTACATTAGTGACGCGCTTACCAAGAGAGTTTCTTGTTATTGTTCCTATATCTGCTGTAACCAGAATATAGTTTTGTCCATAAACTTTAATTAAAGGCTTGAGTCTGGGCTAAGATGATTACCCATTACTTTCGCGGCGTGCTGCGCCCACAGAATAATCACCGGACATCCAAGATATGACCTCATCTTTCTTTTCCAGTCGCGCGGTAATTTTTTGCTGATTACGGTGTCGACGGATGGAAAAATCAATGGCATTCACCAGAACTTTAGGATTGGCACTTACCGCATCCTTGTTCACATAGTCCTGAGCGCCGCCTCTCACCATACTATTGGCAAGAGCGTGATCATGCTCACCAGTAAGTACAACAATCGGGAGATTGGGGACAGCGCCTTTGATACGTGAAAACGACTCCTCGGCGCTGCAGGTGTCCGGCAGCCCGAGATCAAGGAGGATAAGGTCTATGTCCTGCTCCCTTTCTTCCAGAAAGGAAAGAGCGCTCTCCATGGTGGCGCGATAGGTCAGCTTTACGGGAAAGCTACTTATGCCTTCAATGATTTTTTTTAGGGTATAAACGCACAGCGTACTGTCTTCTATTAGAAGAATTTTTATGTTTTTTTGTGCCATAATGCTTACTCCTTTTCGTAGAAATGTGGCGCTCTGGATACTTTAAACACGATATAAATAGGATAGGCAGGATTGTACAAGAAAAGCGGCTAATTGTGAAGAAAAACCATAATTAGCCTTGTAAGTGCCTCTGTTTTCTCGTTTTTATTTTCATGTTTGGATGTTGTGTATGCTCGAATCAAGCCGGTTGAACTTGTGCAAATCAAGCATAAGCTCTACACTCTCTCGTAATGGAAAAAAGCTTGATAGATATCGCATGGGTTCTTCTATGTGCCCTTCTGGTGTTTTTTATGCAGCCGGGGTTTCTTTGCCTTGAAGCTGGTCTGACGCGTAGCAAGAATGCTATTAATGTTGCCGTTAAAAATATTTCTGATTTTGCGATTTCTACGTTGATGTTCTGGGCTTTCGGATTTGCCCTTATGTTTGGTGAAACCAAAGACGGCTGGATTGGAACATCCCATTTTTTGCTAGGGTCCGGGGATGCCGCTACATGGACTTTTTCTTTTTTCCTGTTTCAGGTTATGTTTTGTGGAACGGCTGTAACGATTATTTCCGGAGCTGTGGCTGAACGCATAAGCTTTATTTCGTACATTCTTATAAGCTTTATTATTTCTGCGCTTATTTATCCTGTTTTTGGCCATTGGGCTTGGGGCGGCGCTTTTATTGGCGGGCCGGGTTGGCTTTCCCATTTGGGTTTTATCGATTTTGCAGGCGCTAGTGTTGTGCATGGTATCGGGGGATGGGCCGCACTCGCTGTCATTCTCATCGTCGGGCCGCGGATAGGACGTTTTGAGGATAAGGGGGACGTTTTTCAGCGTTTCTCGGGAAGCAATTTACCCTTGGCTATGACGGGTGTATTCCTTTTATGGATCGGCTGGATTGGCTTTAATGGAGGAAGCTCTTTTGGTTTTTCCGAAAATGTTCCGAAAATTATCGTCAATACTATATTGGCAGGCAGCGGCGGAACAATCACCGCAGGGGCAATAGGGTGGCTGTGGTATGGGTATCCAAAGGTGATTTCTATTATGAATGGCTCTCTGGCAGGACTTGTTTCTATCACGGCCTGTTGTTTTGCCGTGTCTCCCGGAGAAGCTCTTATCATTGGTGGTATCGGCGGTATTGTCATGCTCTGTGGCTCTCGCGCTTTGGAACGTTTGAAAATTGATGATGTTGTTGGCGCTGTGCCGGTACATCTCATGGCGGGCATTTGGGGAACAATGGCGGTTGCCTTGTTTTCCGACCTCTCAATCTTGGGAACGGAACTTAGCCGTTTTGAGCAACTGCAGGTGCAGCTTTATGGTGTTGCCGCATGCTTTGTTGTGGGGTTCTGCGGGACATTTTTAATTTGCTGGATTATCAACCGCGTTTGGCCATTACGGATAAGTCGCACCGCTGAGATTGAGGGCTTGAATGTTGCGGAACACAGAGAGGTGTCCGAGCTTTATAACCTGACGATGACTATGCAGGAACAGGAGCAAACCAAAGATTTGAGTCTGCGCGCTGCGGTAGAGCCTTATACAGAAATCGGGCAGATTGCCCGACAGTATAATCAGTTGATGGATTCATTGCAGCTCTCCCTGACAGATATTTCGAACTTGAGACAATCGGAAGACTCTCTGAAACAAAAAATTATAGAACAAAGAAAATCCAAAGCTGAAATATTATCTTATCAAAAGCGTTTAGATTCTATCTTGGACAACGCTGTTGAGGGGCTCATTACCATGGATGAAAAAGGCATCATTGAAAATTATAATAAGGCCTGTGAGAAAATGTTCGGCTACGCTGCGGATGAAGTTATTGGACAAAACGTCAAGATGCTTATGCCGTCGACATATGCGGATAACCATGACCGCTATCTCAAAAATTATCTAGAAACCGGAGATGGTAAAGTTATTGGTATTGGCAGGCAGTTCGAGGCTCGCCGAAAGGATGGGCACACCTTCCCTATTGACGTGTCTGTTGCCGAAATCAGGCTCGGTTCCGAAATAATTTTTAGTGGCATTATTCGGGACATTACCGAACAAAAAACCGCGCAGGATGAATTATTGCGTTCTAACAGGGCGTTGGAGTTATTTGCTTCTGTTGCCTCGCATGACCTCAAAGCACCCTTGGGCTATATTTCTATGTGCGCCAATCTTATAAAGAAAGATTATGAAGACAAACTCGACGAGGAAGGCCGGGAATTTCTAGATGTAATGTCAAGAAGTGCCATTAGAATGCAGGAAATGATCCGAAACCTTCTAGAATACTCCCGCATTGGGGCCAATAAAAAAGACTTTGAGGATATAAACACAAATGATGTCATTGCAGAGGCGCTTGAAAAGCTGACAGTGGAGGTCAATGAGTCCGATGCTCAAATAAGCTATGATAACCTTTCTCACGTAAGAGGAAACAGGAACCTTCTGGTACAGCTTTTTCAAAACCTTATAGGGAATGCCATAAAATACAGAAGAGACTATCAAAACCCTGAAATCATCATAAGCGTTGAAAAGCAGAACAATGAATGGATTTTTTCAATTTCGGACAACGGGATCGGTATTGATCCTAAATTTAAAGACAAGATTTTTACGATCTTTCAAAGATTGCATACGGACGAGGAATATTCAGGGTCCGGCGTAGGGCTTTCTTTCTGCCAGCGTATCGTGGAATTTCACGGCGGAAAAATATGGCTGGATACAGATTATAAAGACGGAAGCCATTTTTTCTTTTCTCTCCCAGTTTTATTCCGCCCTTCCTAATATTATTCCGCCCTGCTCTCCTCGAGTTTTTCTTTAATCTCTCGAAGTGTGAGGCGCTTTTGTTGCAGTTTTCTTATCCGCTCTACCCTTTTAATCATACCCAGTGAATACATCTGGTATCCGGCGTTTGTAATTTCAGCAACATCGAGTAAGCCTTCTTTTGTCCAAAAACGAATTGTAGCAGTACTCTCCCCTACCCGCTTAGCCAATTGGCCTATTTTAAGAAGAGGCGCTTTTGTTGCAGTTTTGACAGGGTTTACAGCCCCCTGCTCTTCCCCAGTCATAGCCTTCAGATAAATATCTAAAGAACGATTAATCGCCTTAAAAATGATCTTGGAATAATCATCCTTAGAACCACCGAGCTGCGCTTTTTCAAGGCCGGTAATGTACTTGATGCGATCCCTCATGCGGATGAGTGCCGGTGGATAGCCATGTTGCATCAAGATCAAGTTCATCAGTAGACGGGCTGTGCGGCCGTTCCCATCTACAAACGGGTGAATGGTTACAAGCCGGTAATGAACCTCTGTTGCAAGCTCGATGGGGTGCAGTTTGCCCCCTCCTCCATTCAACCATGCTGCAAACTCTTCCATCAGATCTGGAACCTTGGTAGAGTTAGGTAAAATGACTTCAGAGCCAGATATGCGAACAGGCACACTCCGATAGTGACCGGCGTTTTCATCATCTATACCGCGCAAGATGGTATTGTGAATATCGAGAATATCATCTTCTGTTATTTTTTTGTGGGGTTTGATTACAAGGGCATAGATCTTTTCTAGAGCCGCAGCATGGTTTGTTGCCTCTAAGTGTTCTTTCAGGGACTTCCCCCCAACCGTAAGCCCCTTCTCTACCACAGCAGCAGTTTCTTTGCGCGTAAGGGTGTTGCCCTCAAGTGCGTTGCTAGTATAGGTCAGCTCAATGGTAAACCAAGATTCAAGATTTGATACAAGGGCAGGTGGTAAAGGCCGGTAGGTATCCAGCTGTTTCTTCTTGACAGTGAGACTATTAATACTCATACATAAACCATAAAGTATCACTTCACGCTTTACAATATATTTCTAACCCCACTCCCTTACTCTACTTAAATTTAAGGCTGAAATCACTGAATATTTAATAAGTAATAATAAGGACGACTGGTTTGGCCTAGAGAATGAGATCAAATATGGATTAAAAATATACTAACTCTTTACGCTAATAACCTAAACAACGACGGTTCACACTGAACCAAATAATTTATCTTATGGTAGTTTATTATAAGCTGGGTTTTTATCCATACAGCACTCCCGAGCTTCTTAAACGCTCTTTATCTTCTTCACTAAAATATCTCCAAACTTGGCAATCATCGCATTGTTCAAACGTTCTCACGCTACATATAACACCAGAACTCAAACGAACAATCCTAATTTCATGTTTTTGTGCGTTTCGCCCTATAACGTAATGACCGATTGGTAAGTCCTTAATATCGATCCAGTCCTTATCCATTACCAAACATAGCCTTGTTCTCATTCTTCTACATATAACGCTTATGATAGACTATGCTGCGAGCTGATGATGTTCAACCTCTGGGAGACCCGAACGCTTACGGACCGAGCTTGCAGCAACATAACGTTTTTCAAGCATAGATCTTTCAACGCTCCTTCTTTGCTTAATAGCCTCTCTCTTCTGCAAATAGTGTGCGGCCGTTTGTGTTTTTACAGCCTCAACTTGCTGCTTATAATGCTGCTCCAAACGCCGCAGTTCCAATCCATGATTTGGAGTATTTTCATTTGAAACCCTTTCCTCAGATGAAGCAAAAAACATTGCCGCTAAAGGATTTTCTCGTATATTAACCCCACGAATTGTGGACCTAAAATAACGCGCTAAATTTGCTCTTCTCAACAGCAAATTATCGCTATCAAGAGCTTCTTTTCGCTTAATCTCTAAAAGACCTTGTCTTTTTTGCTCTTCAATTGCTTCAATCTGTTCCCGTAAGCTTTGTTTATGCGTAGTAGTATTATCAGTCAGCTCTGCTCTATACATACTCCACAAATCTTTTCGCAACTCCCGGTAGCGTTTTGTTACAAAGCGTTGGCGTGCATGATTTAAAGCATTCGCTCCGCGGATCTGAGCATTATATTGAGAGCGGCTTAAGCCCTTATCTATCTCAGGATAATTAATTATTCTCGACGGTTTTGACACCCGTACATCGTTGGCGACCTCTTTAGGTTTAGACACTGGAGATTGAACATTGTGATCAATATGCTGCGCATTAGGGCCAACATGGATTTGAGGCATTCTATCAATATCTTGGGCTTTTAAGCTCCGACGATCAATTCTTGCGTTATGCCCAGAAACTTGCAGAGCCTTGTTCGCGCTTGTTTCCCAAACTGTGCGAATATGCTCCATAGCATCGATAGGCATTCCTTTTTTCTGGCGATCTTTCTTTGACGCACTCATATCTAAAACGCGCTTTCCAGAAGCATCTCGATCTCTAATCACAATATGAGCGTGAGGGTTATTACTATCCTTCCCTTCACGATGGATCGCGAAAAACCATGGACATTTATTCTCTGTCAGTTCTTCTATGTAATTTCGAACAAGTACATTTTGTTCTTCACCAGATAACTCTTTAGGCAAGGCCACCATAAACTTACCGATCATGCTCTCATTTTGACGTGAAATACGTTCTTGTTCGTCCATCCATCTTTTTGCAGAAGCTCTGCCACTAGGCATTCCGGAAGATTCAACATAGGCTTCTGCACCAGGACGAGTTATATAACGCAAATGTGCCCCTGCAGTCCCTGCTGCATGCTTAGCTTTACCTACAGAGCTATAATTCAGGCTGTAAATAGCCACGCGACCCCTCAAATACTCAGTTATTTTTTTATGTAATGAGCTTATGTAATGACATTTTTTTAATATGGCAAGAAAAAATTATAAAACCCAGAAGTGCGCCCTACCTAAAACCCGCAAAGCCCAAACGGGCGCAAATAAATTTATAGCCTAAACAGGCAAGAACATAATAATGGCCCAAACGGGCGAACTACTCCTATCAATGTAAAACAAGAAAACTAAAGGGCTTAAAGTTTCAGCCATTTAAAACAAAAAAAATTAATCTTTTTTATTGACATTATATTAGTTTTTGCTAATCTATAGATCACAGTAGCGCCTGGGCAGATTGGCCCGGTAATTTAAAAACCTAAAGAAAGGTTACTACTATGAACAACGTCGCAAGAGGCACTCCGAAAAACTCTGGAACACAATCAACCAATCTGGGAAGCTTGGCCGCAGTCAAAAAGACTGATCGCCGCTTCAAGCCTGCATCAAAAGTAGTTGTTAACTAAAGCGAACAACCCGATCGGGGCGCAACAAGAGTTCGCCTTGATACTCTCGGACGGCACAGGCCTGTAGTTGGGCCTGTGCCGATTCCGGCTAAATAATTAATTAAAAATTGTCAAAGTCCAATCACGCCAGACCTGATCATCACACACACCTCAATCATGGCCGTGACCTTTGACAAATCGGCGCGGGGTCTCTCCCACGATAGGCCCCCGCCGAAGTAGTTTTTAATAGGGCGCGCCGGAGTATCTCCTCCCACCGGCGGGGTGGCTGGGGTCCCCTATACTCTCCCAGCCACCTACCCAATTTTTATAGCCCTGATGGTGGTCGGCGGAGAGTTTGGTAGTAGGAGATAAGGCGCAGTATAAAGCAGCTACCAAACGGAGATAGGCTCAACCCGATAGGGTTGGGCCTTTTCTTTTGCCTTTTTTTTCCTACTGCCCATTTTCTTATTTAGCACGGGTTTTCGCAGAAAACCCATAAGTGCGCTCTATTACGATTTTTCCGTTTTTACTCCTTATTGTAATCATCCCGTGTTCTTCCTTGGTCAATATCCACATATCTTATCTCGCGCCCCCTTTTATCAATCCTGTTTTTCGATTTAGGAGTAATGCCTTTCTCCATCATAGCTTTTGCCTTGGGCCCCACGTGAATCTGTGGCTTCCTATCAATCCCCTGCGCCCTCAAACTTCGTTCATCTACTCGCTGATCCAACCCCGCTTTCTCCAAAGCATCATTCAAAACCTCTTTCCACAAAACTCTAATCTTTTGTGTACTCCCTTGTTCTGATAACTGACATTTTGTCTTTCCTGTTTCGAGATCTCTGTCATGTATTGCAATATGCGCGTGAGGATTTCTAGCATCTTTCCCCTTGTCATGTATTGCTGCAATCCACGGAACCTCATTGCTTGTTATTTCATAAACAAACCTTTCCACTAAGGCTTCGCGCTCATATTCATCAAACTCAATCGGCAGAGCCACCATGATTTTATCAAGCATGCGAGCGTTCTTTCGAAGCTCCTTCTCCCTTTTATCAAACCACCTTGCAATCTTCATGGGTGTCTCAGGCATTTGATTACTAAGCACCGCCCTAACAGTAGAACACCTGCAAATATATCTTATATGAGCACCCGAATTTCCCGCCTCATGTGTACTTAAACCCACTGTTTTGTGATTTAAACTATAAATCGCCATTGTTATTTGATTCCAAATCCATAAGTGCGCTCTACTATAATTTTAAAGACATAATCTGTCAAGAAAATCAT
>JAJFGR010000003.1 GCA_021776025.1 Alphaproteobacteria bacterium | reverse complement strand
TCTTGGTCGTTCATTTAACAGGCGAGCTACTTTGTTGAGCTGCGCTTGTGAGTATACCGATAAATCCGTTCCTTTGGGATAATATTGTCTCAGCAGGCGGTTGGTATTTTCGTTGGAGCCACGCTGCCAAGGGCTTCTTGGATCGCAAAAGTAGACATCGATATTGGTTGCCAGACTAAACCATTCATTAACGCCCGACACTATACTATGGTAAATATAAGAATAACTGTGTCAGGTGAGTAATGAGTGCAAAGAACCAAGCTTCAACAGTCACTACGGAAGATATACAAAAAGCATATCTAAAATACGCCAATATCATTGAAAAGTACGGCGATATTTACCTTCCAATCTTTGAACGCCTTGAAAATGAGTTGTTGAAAAGGGCCAATGCAGAAAGTACATTGGAACGTGCAATTCGTATCTCAACTAATACACAAATTGATACACGTATTGATACACAAATTGATACACATTAAGAGAATAGGTAAGTTTACACAAAATATATATGCAATGGTTTCAATTAGTTATGAGCAGGCACTTTCCAGAAGACGCCCTCCCCGGGCACCATTCCCCTCTTTATTCCCCTCATAAAACCGATTAAGATCATGCAAAAAGGGAAATAGACAATGGCCATTGCCGACGATCTTCAAATTATAAAAAGCAAAACAGGCGAACGCATCGTCACCCAGGGTGATCCCTCTGATAAGGCTTACATGATTTTGTCCGGACGCGTGAAAATTTACCTTGAAGACGGCACAAAGATTGTCGATTTGGCGGAACTCGGGGAAGATGAAATCTTTGGCGAAAGCGCAATTTTTAACGGCGAGGCTTATGGGGCCAATGTTGATGCACTTGAAGATTGCGAACTCTATGTCATCACGCCTGCAGCCTTAAGCAATATGCTCGGCGATGCAGATCCCATTATCCGCGCCCTCCTCCAGATGTTGATGGCGAGATTAAAAGCCACCAACGAAGCGCTGCTCAAAAGCGAAACCCGTGAATTTATGGATATCGCACTGATATAATGGCTGCAGGAAGTAAAAAAGTAATTCTCGCCGCGCTTGTTGGCAACACTCTTATTACCATCACAAAATTCATTGCCGCCTCGATGACCGGCAGCTCGGCCATGTTTTCCGAAGGCATTCACTCGTTGGTTGATACCGGCAATCAGGGGCTACTTCTGTATGGCCTCAAAGCCGCAAAAAGGCCGGCGGATAAACGCTTCCCCTTCGGCCACGGTAAAGAAATCTATTTCTGGAGCTTCATCGTCGCCATTTTGATTTTCGCGGTCGGTGCGGGAATTTCAATCTATGAAGGCGTGCATCACATCTTCCACCCTGCCGAAATTTCCAACCCGCTCATCAACTATATAGTTTTAGGGCTAGCCATGATCTTTGAAGGCGGCGCACTGTATATCGCCCTCAAAGAATTCGACAAAGCCCGTGGCAAGCTCGGATATCTTAAAGCTGTACAGCGTGGAAAGGATCCAACCTTATTCGTTGTTCTATTCGAAGATTCCGCCGCCATGCTCGGGCTATTCGTCGCTTTCATCGGCATTACCTTAACGCAAATCACCGGGCAGCTTTGGTGGGACGGCATGGCCTCCGTTATCATTGGTATCATCCTCGGCGCCACCGCGTTTTGGCTAGCAATCGAAACCAAGGGCTTGCTCATTGGTGAAGGCGCTGACCCGGAAACAATTCAAAGTATCGAGAATCTAGCCAATGCACACGCGGATATTGAAGAAGTGAATGAGGTTTTGACTCTGCATATGGGCCCGGAATTCATCCTCGCCAATATCAGCATTGAATTTAAGGACGATTTAGAAACCGGCAAAATTGAAAAAATTATCCACGCTCTCGACAAAGCAATCAAAGCCGAGCATCCTTATATCAAACGTATTTTCATTGAAGCGGAAGCAACGCATGACTAATCTCAAAGGCAAAACAGCAATCATCACCGGCTCTACCAGCGGCATTGGTTTAGGCATTGCACAAGGACTGGCTGGCGCAGGCGTCAACATTGTCATAAACGGTTTTGGTGACGAAGCTGAAATTGAAAATATAGGCAAAGAGCTTGAAAGCAAAGACATCAAAGCAATCTATCACGGCGCAGATATGACCAAGCCCGACGAGATTGAGGACTTAATTAAAACGGCAAACAGCGAATTTGGCTCTGTGGACATCCTTGTGAATAACGCAGGGATACAGTTCGTATCCCCTGTGGAGGATTTTCCGTCCGAAAAGTGGGACGCCATTATTGCGATCAATATGAGCAGCGCCTTTCACACCATTCGCCATGCCCTGCCCCTGATGAAGAAACAAGGCTGGGGGCGCATTATCAACATCGCCTCCTCGCATGGTTTGGTAGCCTCGCCGTATAAATCCGCATATGTAACTGCAAAACATGGAATAATGGGCCTAACCAAGACCATCGCCCTTGAATGTGCAGAAGATAATGTCACCGTAAATGCCATCTGCCCGGGATACGTCAAAACACCCTTAGTAGAGGGCCAGATCGCTGATACAGCCAAGGTACGCGGCATTACAGAGGATGAAGTCATAAACGACGTTTTGCTCAAAGCCCAATGGACAAAAAAATTCGTCGAAACCGATCAATTAGCAGAATTAACTTTATTTTTATGCTCGGATGCGGCGCAAAACATGACCGGCGGCCATATCCCCATCGATGGCGGCTGGACAGCAGCCTGATAAGTACTTTTATTACAAAGGCTTGCCAGAAACACCCCGGCTCACTGATCTTTTTCTCAAAAAACAGCTTTTTACTCTTAATTACATAAAATTTTACACAAAGATCAGCACTTTTTAAGACTTTTTGTTGTAATATGGTAATAGAGCCCGCATTAGGGGGCTTTGGGTATTAACAATTAATTTAACAATAAAACTAGGGTATACTGCGTATATACAAGGGGAACAGGGAACATGGCTTACGATTTCTTCGGATTAGGACCATCAGACAGTTCAAACACCATTCAGGTTGAAGGCGGAGCAGTAGAGCTTCCCGATGCATCTTACATACGCGACGCGGCAATGATCCGTGATGGCGCCGATCTGGTTTTGGATGGGCCACAAGGAACCGTGACTGTAGAAGGTTATTTCTCAGCCGCAGAAACACCAGATCTCACTGCCCCCGGTGGATTGGTTTTAAGCCCTGAGCTCGTAGAATCTTTTGCACGCAGCCCCGCACAATTCGCACAAAATTCCAGCCTTACCGATGAAAGCCCTGTTGGCGCCGTTGATGAAGTATCCGGCGAAGCAACAATTACACGCTTGGACGGCACTGTTGAGCCCATCGCACAAGGCACATCTGTTTACCAAGGTGATGTCATCGAAACCAACGCTGATGGCGCCGTAAATATTTCCTTCATCGATGAAACTAGCTTTGCCGTTTCTGAAGACGCGCGTCTCGCCATTGATGAATATGTTTTTGACCCATCAACGGATGCAGGAACACAGAATTTTTCAGTTCTTAAGGGTGTCTTCGTCTTTACATCAGGCCTTATCGGTCGCGATGACCCGGACGATGTGAGCATTGACACACCAAGCGGTTCGATCGGTATCCGCGGCACAATCATTGCTGGTAATGTCGACACTGGTGAAATCACCGTTGTTGAAGGCGCAATTGTTCTACGCGATCACAATGGCAATGAAATGACATTGGCCACGCAATTTGAAACAGCCAAAATGGATAACGCCGCTGGTGAAATCCACAACATGGGGAGAATGGCAGCGCAGGAAGTTGCTGACCGTTTTGTGAATGTCTCAGACGTTTCACCAACATTATTCTCATCTATTAATGATGCGATGGCCGAACAAGCGCCAGATGCAATCGAAGCTGTGAACCAGCCAAAAGAAGGCGGCCCCGCTGACGGTCCGCACGAACAATTTGATGCTGATGGCACAGTTGATCATAACAATGACGCTAAAGTTGATGGCACAATCGACGAAAGCACTGGTGACCAAGGCGAACAAGACGGTGGAAAAGGCTTGCCACCTACGGGCGAAGGACCGAATGGAGAAGAAGCTCTCGATGGGCCTTTGGACCCAACAGGCGAAGCAAAACCATTGGGGCCACATCCGACAGGGACAATGGGCACAGACCCAATGGGCACAAACATGGGCGGATTAAACCCGCCGCCAGCACCAGGCACGCAACCACAAGGTGCGGACACAAACACAGCCGCAACAGCAGGCGCTGGAGGCACAGGTCCAAACTCAGGTCCGAACCATCCGCCGCCTCCACCGCCGCCAGAAGAGACGAACGCAAACAACCCGCCTCCGCCTCCACCAACGGGCGGCGTAGCAGATAACGCGCCGATCCATATTGGAAGCACTTATGGACCAGACCAGGACAGCATTGCACCGGATGCTTTCTTTGCTATGTCCGATAACCAGACATTCTCGTACCATTTCGATCTCGAATTTTTCAATACGGATATGGGCGCAGGCGATGTTCTGACATACCAGCTTAGCGGACAAACAATTTTCAACCTCGATAATTCCGAAATCGCCGGCAACTGGACCTTTGACGACACAAACGGTCTGTTGACCATCAACACAACGACATTAACCGCCGACAACACGTTTAACATCGAAATTCTAGCTCATGACATCGCAGGAAACGTCAATCTAGGCAACTTTCAAGACTATACTTTCAATCTGGTTCAGGCCACTAACCCAGTAACAGGCGGAGGAGCTATTTCCATCGACGCACCGCAAACCACGAATGTCTATAGTGGAGATGGTGTCCAAAACAACTTTACCCTTGGCGGCGGATCACCTGCAACAGACGTAGAGATTTTTGCCGGTGATGGCAACGACATCGTCACCATTTCAAACGGCAGCAACAACAACTATATCAATCTTGGTAACGATGCGAACCAAATCACCATTTCAGGTCCAAGCACGACCGATAACGAAATCGTTGGTGGTTTTGATATCGATACTGTTCAGCTTAACAATGTGTATAACAAGGTCCATACGATGGACGGTGATGACTTTATAAAAATCAACCTTACTAGTGGCAGCGCGCAAGCGGATTTAATGGCTACCATCCCCGCAACTACTATTTTCATGGATGGTGGCCATGATAATTTATTGTCGCTTCCAGCCGTAATGCCGGATGGCAGAGGGGATACCCTCTCTCTGGAAGGAAGTGCCGTAAATCTAGACTTTAGACTGGTTGACGACACCTATATTAGAGGCATTGAACGGCTTGATTTAAAAAACACGTCTGGCGGTTCCACTGTTAAACTTAGCCTTTCAGATGTCATAGAAATGACAGATCATAACAACACGCTTATCATTCGCCGCGACGGCGATGACATGTTGGACTTGTTTGGATTTGGTAGCTTCCAAAAAATTCAAGAAAATGAAATGCTTGATGATGATGCCGGCGGCTTGACAATGACAAACTTTGATGTCTATTCAGACGGTAACGTAACGTTATTGGTTGAGGACCCAAGCCTAGCAACAGGCGTTCCATTAAACGTAACCGGCTTACCGGGATAAATTAAAAAATTCAAACAAAAGCCGCTCATCAATAAGGGCGGTTTTTTATTGCCCTAATTGCTGAGCAACGTATCGACGGCCTTCTTCCATCCACCATAAAGCGCCTCACATTCACTCACCGCCATTTTCGGCTCATAGCGGTGCTCAGCAAGCCATTGCGCTGATGCCGCTTGCAAACTTTCAAACACGCCCACCTGCACCCCTGCAAGAACAGCCGCACCCCACGCAGTCGTTTCTACAACCTTAGGCACTTCGACAGGGCGCTGAAGCATGTCAGCCAGAAACTGACACATAAATTCATTCGCCACTAAACCACCATCCGCGCGCAGGACATCCGCGTCATACCCGCCATCTTTTTCCATCGCGCCAATAAGATCGAGCGTTTGATACGCTTGCGCCTCTAAAGCTGCACGAACAACATGCGCTTTATTGCTTTCGCGGCTCATCCCGGTAATCGTTGCGCGCACATCCGGGCGCCAATACGGCGCGCCCAATCCAGTAAACGCCGGTACAAAATACACCTCGTTATTATCAGGAACAGATGTAGCGAGCGCTTCACTCTCTGCTGCATCATCAAACAGCCCAAGACCATCGCGCAACCATTGTATCGCCGCACCGGCCACAAAGATCGACCCCTCAACCGCATAAGTTATTTGACCGCCTACCCGGTAAGCCACTGTTATTAAAAGACGATTTTCTGATTTCTTAAACGCCTCACCGATATTCATCAACGCAAAACACCCGGTGCCATAGGTCGATTTCACCATGCCGGGTTTCAAACATCCCTGCCCGATCAGCGCGGCTTGTTGATCCCCTGCCATGCCGCCGATAGGAATACCATCAAATGCAGAGCCAAAATCGGAAACATTATCCCGCACCTCCGGCAGCAAACTTGCAGGAATATTAAATAACTCCAAAAGCTCTTCATCCCATTTTTGCTCGCGAATATTATAAAGCATCGTTCGCGAAACATTAGTAATGTCGGTTGCGTGCACAGCCCCGTCTGTCAGCTTCCACAATAAAAAACTATCAACTGTACCAAACGCCAACTCGCCAGCTTCGGCGCGAACTCGAGCTCCTTCTACATTGTCCAATATCCATGAGAGTTTCGTGGCGGAAAAATACGGATCAAGCAGCAAACCAGTTTTGCCGGAGATCATTTCTTCATGCCCCTGCTCTTTCAGGCCGTCGCAGTAATCCGCTGTACGCCTGTCTTGCCAGACAATTGCATTATAGACAGGCACGCCCGTTTCACGGTCCCAAACGATCGTTGTCTCGCGTTGATTGGTAATGCCTATTGCCGCAGGCAGCGCTGCGCATTGTTCCAAAATTTTTGTGCAGCACTCGCGCGTATCATTCCAAATATCATCCGGATTTTGTTCAACCCAACCCTTTTGCGGGTAATGAAGGGCCAGTTCTTTTTGCTGCACATCCAAAACGTCGCCACCCGGAGAAAACAAAATGGCCCGGCTGCTTGTCGTGCCTTGATCAATCGCTAATAATGTTTGACCTTCACTCATCCTAGCACCTCTTTTTTCAGCTTCGGCAAGACCTTTTCAAGCGCCGCAACAGTCGCCTCAGCAACATGCATCCCCAGCTTTGAACGTCGCCACAAAATATCTTCCGCCTCGCGTGCCCATTCATAACGGATCAGATAAACAATCTCAGCTTCATAAATATGGTCGCCATAATGTGCCCCTAAACTTTCAAGGGACTTTGCACCCTCCAAAAAGCGCTCCATCCGCGTTCCATAGGCCCGCGCATATCGGTGTAGTAAAGCCTCAGGCAACCACGGATATAGGCATGATTTATCCTCAACGAAAGCCTCAAAATCACCATCGGAAATACCACCGCCGGGAAGCGGCGCCTTTGTACTCCACGGCTCGATATAACGATTATCAAGATACAGCAAACGCTCCATCACCTGTTCGGCCAGCACGCGGTATGTTGTAAGCTTCCCACCAAAAACAGAAATCATCGGCGCGCGCGATTCAATATGCTCATACAAAACAAAATCGCGGCTCACGGCCCGCGTTTCACTCTCCCCATCATCATAAAGTGGCCGCACACCGCTATAAGTCCAAATCACATCACCGCGCGATATTTCATCACCCATATGCATATTATAAGCATTACAAAGATAATTCATTTCTGTATCCGATATGCGCGGATCATAAAGATTGCCTTCAAAGTTTTCTTCAGTCGTTCCCACCAAGGTGTACTCATCTTCATAAGGAATAACAAAAACTATCCGCCCATCATCTTGCTGTAAAACGTAGGCCTGCTCGCCTTTATACGCCCTTGGAATAATAATGTGCGACCCCTTAACCAACTTAATATTCGGCACAGGCTTGACCGGGGAATCCAACCCGGAATCATCAATAACTTCGCGCACCCACGGCCCGGCCGCATTCACCACCATGGCGGCTGTAAAAGAGGCTGATTTTTTACTACCCCGCCCTTTCGTATTCACAACCCAATGGTCTTTCTGGGCAATAATTTTTGTGCATTTTGTACGTGTTAAAATTTTCGCGCCTTTTTGTGCCGCATCAACTGCGTTCAAAACAACCAACCGTGAATCATCCGCCCAACAATCCGAATACACAAAGCCTTTAGAGTAACGATCATCCAGCGGCACGCCGAGCGCATTGGCACGTAAATTCACCCCACGCGAACCGTTCAATCGCGCACGCTTTGCCAAATGATCATAAAGAAACAGCCCCAAACGGATCATCCAAAAGGGACGCTGCTGTCCATTATGAGGCAAAACAAATTCCAGCGGTCGAATAAGATGCGGCGCCATCGCCAAAAGGTTTTCGCGCTCACGCAAAGACTCGCGCACCAGTTTAAATTCAAAAAATTCGAGATAGCGTAAGCCGCCATGGATGAGTTTCGTACTGGACGAGGACGTACCTTGAGCTAAATCTTCCGCCTCAATCAAAAGGACAGAAAGGCCGCGCCCCGCTGCATCACGCGCAATGCCTGCCCCATTAATCCCACCGCCAATAATACACAAATCATAATCACACGCATTCATGCATTAAAGGTACAACAAGCAGGTGAATCTGCAAAGACGCTTATTAGGGCCTAAACGCCTAAATCAAGCCGCCATTTTATAAAGAACAATCCTGAGCTTAGCCTCTAATTCTTTGGAAGAAAACGGCTTGCGGATATAAGCCGTCACACCCGAGGATTTGGCTTCAACAATAGATTCCATATCACTGCGCCCCGTCACCATCAAAAACGGCATGGAAGAATCAACGGTACGCAACTGCCGCAACACCTCAACACCGGTCATAGCCGGCATGTTCCAATCACAAATAATCAAATCTATAAAATCAAAAGCGGAATCAAGAAAACTAAGCGCTTCACGCCCATCAGAAGCTTCAAAAATCTGCGTTATATCTAGCTCCATCAGCATATTACGCGTCATAGCCCGAGCGTCATCTTGGTCTTCAACAAGTAGTATTTTTAAGTCGCTCAAAGCAATCCTCATGTTTTTACCCCTTCCATATTCTGTTCTTTGTCCTTACTCTCCCAATGCGAAACACTTTTAGTCCCATTCTGACCTCGCAACTTGTCGTAAATCACATGGATAAGAGCGCCATAATCAACAGGTTTTGGAACAAAGACAGAATCCTTAGGCATAGCCACAGACGCGGCTTGACCTTTATCAGGATAACCGCTCATAAAAATAATGCCGATGCTTGGATGCAATGCCGCGATCATTTCGGCCAAATCAGGACCGTTAAGCTCAGGCATAACAACATCGGTTAGCAAAAGATCAATTTGGCCTTCGTAATCATCTTGTAAAGCCAGCGCTTCATCCCCATTGCTCGCGCGTATAACATTCACGCCTAAATCTTCCAACATCTCGCAAATCAGGAAAAGCAGATCAGGTTCATCCTCAGCCACTAAAAATGTATAACCATCAAAACGAATAGAGCCCAGTTCATCAGCCGACCCGCTCAGTTTTTTCGGTACTTTAGTGGTTAGAGGCATAAAAACTTTAATTTCCGTGCCTTGATCAGGAGCAGAGCGCACATCAATATGGCCGCCTATTTGTTTCACCAAACCATACACCATGGACAAACCAAGCCCTGTGCCTTTCCCCTGATCTTTCGTCGTAAAAAACGGTTCAAAAACGCGATCAAGCACCTCTATTGGCATACCTGATCCCGTATCGGACACCAGAATTGAAGCATATCGAATATCATCGCCCTGCTTTTTCAAAATTTCAGGCAACGCCTCTTGAGCGCAAACAGAGTTCTCAACCCGCAACTCTCCACCATTCGGCATAGCATCTCGAGCATTAACAACCAGATTCATCAAAATCTGCGTAATGTTCTCAGCCGGACACTCGACATACATTTCATCATCATCAACAAGCAATTCGCAATTTACAGACGCCCCCAAAAGCGGCTTTAAAAGCATGTCCTGCTCGCGCATCATTTCGCCTAAATTAACAACAGTGAGATCCACGATTTCATGATGGCTAAATGTCAACATCTGCTTAATCAAACTAGCCCCACGTTTCGAAGCCGTTCGAATGTGCTCAAGATTATCAATAGCTTGCTCTTTATTCTCAATATTACGCGCTGAAATCCGCGCATACCCATCTATAATCGACAGAACATTGTTAAAATCATGGGCAACGCCGGCCGCCAATTGCCCCAGCGCCTCCAGCCTTTGTGCTTTCGACGACTCTGCCGCGTGAATTTTAGACTCAGTTGTCTCATTTATAATGCCAACAAAAAGCTCCAAACGCCCTGAGTAATCCTTCAGAGGCGTAAGCTTCAGATCATACCAGTGCTCACCGCCTTCAGAAGGCTTGCGGCATAACTCAACATTTCCAGTTTCCTGCTCTATCCCAATTTTTTTGATTTTTCTAAGTGCTTGCGGATCATGTATATCTTCAAAAATTTCGACCAAATCCTGACCAATGATTTCACCGTCCTTAAGTTCAAAAATTTTACAAAAGGCGTTATTCGCAAATGACACAGTATAATTTTGACCTTTTTCATCAGGCTTAGCGATAACAATGCCGCTTGTCGCCACTTGTATAGCTTGATCAAGCTCGTGATTATATTGACTAAGGCGCAGCAGCAATTCCTCTTGGTGCTTTATATCACCAACATCTATAAGAATAATATTTGTCCCAACATCTGGAATTTTTTGGGCTTCGATAAGACAAAGACGCTCGCGCGAGGCCATAATAACTTCACGAAAACCAATAGTGTTTAGTTTTTCAGCAGAGCGCCCAAGAGCATTCAATAGACTTTGATCGCAATCAACGGCATGATCAAATAAACTATCAAGCAGCGCCGGTAAAGAGACTTCACTATCTAAAACTACAAAAATATCCTGCAAAAAATCACGTGCCTGAGCGTTTACACTCATCAGCTTGTCACTTTCATTAAAGAATATCAGACCATTTCCTGTAAAATCTGAGGCTTGCTCAAGTGCCCGAATATAGCTTTTATTTCTGCGCTTCTCACGCACCACAACCACAGCCGCTACAGCTATGGAAGCCACTAGAGTAACGGTAACAATGCTTATACAAAAGTATAGCTGTGTGAACACATAAAACCCCAAACAAGAAACAAAGCTGAAACAATACAACCTTGGGTTTATTTTTATGTACTTCTTTTATTGATGCAAACCTTTTGAATCTTTGACATACAGCCGTATCTTCACAAAACTGAAGAGGAATGATTCATTTCACACAGCGTTTTGGCTCCCAAAACGGTTTTAAGCCTATGGGCAAAATAAGTTGTTGGAAACCAAGTTAGCCTTGACCTTTAATATCGAAGCTACCATGCCGTTTTTTATCTCTGTCATTCGCTGAATACAAAATTGATATTCTTTGTAGGTCTCCCATGACGTTATCTAGCCCTCTATAAACATTGAAATAATTCGTCTGAAGCATCCTCTTTAACCAAGTCTGAGAGTTTTTCTCTAAAAAATGCAACACTCCATTTTTTGTCGTAACTGCCCAATGCATAAGGGTCTTTTTCTAACTTCATGCGCTCTTCTGTTGGGAGCGTTTTTTAGGAAATATCCGTATCCCTTGAGGTAATCAGCAGCACGAACCGAAACCTTTTGACCCTCTACAGTGAAATCAATATTTGGGTCTGCTCTTAATCCACTTAATGCAACATAGAGAATACTGATTTTGTCTGTATTCTGCGCAGCAGCTCTAAATTTTTCCGGCAATTTAAGAACGTTGCTACCACGTTCAGGAGCTAGAGAATCATCGTAAAGCATAACTGTTGCGCCTTCACCAAATGAAACATCTTCGTGTTGAGTGAATGGTGAAAACCTAAAGGTTCTCTTGTCAAAGCTAATGGCTGTTATATTGTTACTCATTACAGAAACTCCTTTTTAAAGATTCTGCGTTATGACACATTTTTATCAAACCTATCAATTGTTATGGCAATTAAAGATAAAAGAAAACCGCCCCCCGAAGGGAGCGGATTTGTAGTACCAGATCGGATGAAGTAGTCTTAAAAAATAAATTACTGATTGTAGTAGTCTTAAAGGAGATCAGTAATTGTCGCCTTAGTAATCTTAATTTTTACCGCTCGTTTGCCCGTTTATTCCGTGCTCACTAAAATCTTGTCTTTTATGTCTTTTCTTATAATCAGGGGGTTGCCCTCCCCCGATTTAAAGTCGTTTTTATCGCACTGACCTTATATCTTTAGAATACATGCAGTTTTATGTAAATACAAGTATTTTATCTAAAATTGTATGTACTTTTTTATTTTTACAATAATTTCAACAACTTAGAAAAATCATCGGGGCGCTCACTATCAAAACCCATCGTTTTTTCAGCTATAGGGTGAATAAATGAGAGCGCCTTCGCATGCAGGGCCTGACGGGAGAAAGCAAGGAGTTCTTCAGCTATTTCCGGCTCATAATCCGCCCTTTTCAATGCCCCGCGCACAGCGGTATCCTGCGGCCCGTATAAGGGGTCGCCTATTAAAGGATGCTTGATCGCTTGCATATGCACACGGATCTGATGGGTGCGCCCGCTCTCAAGCTTACACTCAACCAATGCCAATGCTTCCTTATAGGTCTGCTTCACCAGATAATGCGTGCGCGCCTCTTTTCCGCCTTTCACCTTAATCGCCATTTTCAAACGATTGCGTTTATCGCGCCCCAGCGCCATATCAATGGTTCCTTTCGGCGGCGTCGGCACTTTTAAAACCAGCGCTTCATAAACCCGGCTTAAGGATCGATCTTCCAACTGCGCAGATAGTCCTTTATGTGCTTTGTCATGTTTTGCCACCACCATGAGCCCGGTCGTTTCTTTATCAAGGCGGTGAACAATCCCCGGGCGCATCACTCCCCCTATGCCGGATAGTTCATCGCCACAATGATACAGCAAGGCATTCACCAAAGTACCCGACCAATTCCCGGCCCCGGGATGCACAACCAAACCTGTCTGTTTATTGATCACCAACAAATGCTCGTCTTCATAAACAATATCGAGGGAAATATTTTCAGGTTCAGGCTCTGCCGACTCAAGCGGCGGAATAATGAGCTCAATCACATGACCTTTGGCAACTTTCCGTGATGTATCGGAACATGGCAAACCATTCAGTTGCAACGCACCGCCCTGAATGAGCCCTTGCAAACGTGAACGTGAAAAATCAGGAGATAAAAGCGCGAGCGCTTTATCAAGCCGCAAACCCGTCTGCGCCTCTTCCACAACAAAGCGCAGCGTTTCTAACGCTTCAGCTTCATGCTCAGCCATTAAGGGAATTCTCGCTGTACAGGTTTGCAAGGGTCATCATAAGAATCCACCCGGGGCGCCGTCAGCACCCATCCTTCAGAATCGCTAAGAACCTCAACCTCAGGCTCCCCGCCCTCTTCCATAGGCCCCTCTATTTCAATGACATGCTCTAAGCGCGTTTCTCCAAAAATCAGCCGCTCCCGGTGTGCATTCCGGGACATCTTAAACGCATCAACGCCCTTGCCATTAAAAAAGGCATTACTCACAAACACAGTGCCACGCGGATTAAGTGTCAAAAGCCTGACATGCTCATCCACTTCAGAATCTTTCGACACATTACCATCCATCAAAACGCTAACCATATGATCTTCACTAACCAGCAAATCACGCGCATCAAAATGCAGATCACCCGAAAAATAACGCTGCCAAGCGACATTGCCATTACTTTCATCAAACGCCATAACCCATCCCGCACGATTACCTGTTCCTGCAGGGAGCGCCGTACCCGCCGCAACCACATAACCCTTTGCTAAAGGAAGAACTTTCACCATCTCCGCCGCCGCACCGCGCGGATAAGGTTTTTGCCAAACCATGCGCAAACTTTCATCCAGCCGCATAGCCCAACCGGTTTTGCGGCCGTTTGCATCATCCACCCCGCCAACGGCCATTACATCGCCGTTCTCCATGACGTGTAAATCTTGCATCGCATTTTCGGCGCCAATCACAAAGGCCTTGTCAGACATCACCCCACCTTTAGGATTTAAACGATAAAGCGTGGACCAGCCCGGCAGCTCCGAATTCGCCGCGCGCGATGATACCGCCAAGACATAAGACTTACCGCTATGGCTACGCTCTACATCATGAGCAACCAATTCCTCTTTGCTCTTCTTAAGTGTTTTTTCTGAAAGCTTTTCTCCGGTGAGATCGAAAAACCCCATCCAGATATAACGTCGTCCTTTAGACGGCGTAATATTCGCCAAAACCATCACGCCTTTATCATGCGGCTCAAGCTTTACAATATCGGCAGTTTTGGGCATATCGTGCTGTTTTTCCCACAAAACCCGGCCATTACGCCCAATCTCGATAAAAATCAGCGAGGCCTTATCACCTTTGTCGGGATCAATACGCTCACCCACAGTAAGAATATTGCCATTATCCAGCAACATTCCATCTTTAAAACGCTCATGTGTTTCAACTTCCCCATGCACCGTGTCCCAAACATTATAGGAGCCAAAGGCCGGTGGGCGCAGCTTCACAATTGCTTCGGCCTGCACATCACAATTTTGCGCGTGCGTCTGAGCGGGAACCGCTAAAACCGCAACAAAAAATACAAAAAGCCAAAATCTGTTAATCATCATCATGAATTCTTTGGTGAACCTGTCTTATACACTGTAAGATTGACGCTAAGAAAAGTCTATGCTGCTTAAGGCATGTCTTAAACAAAATAATCAGTTCTTAAACGCATGAAACTTCTCATCATCACAGACGCATGGTTCCCGCAAATCAATGGCGTCGTTCGAACCTATGAACATCTTAGTGAGGAATTGCAAAAACTGGGCCATGAGGTGCACGTAGTAAGCCCCAGCGATTTTCCCCTACGCCTGCCTATGCTGGGTTATTCAGAAATTAAGCTAGCCATTGCCCCTTATCAGCGTCTTAAACGCATCATTGAAGACCATAAACCAGATTGCATCCATATCTCGACCGAAGGTCCGTTGGGTTGGTCGGCCCGGCGCTATTGCGTAAAACATCAGCGACCATTCTCAACGGCTTTTCATACGTTGTTTCCTGATTACGTGGCCAAACGCGTCGCAAAATTTATGCCCCCGCTTTACAACTTCACGCATAAACAGGGTATAAAATATGTGCGGAAATTTCATGAGCCCTCCAGCGCCATAATGCTCGCAACACAGAGCCTTGAAGATACCCTTACTGAGTGGGGTTTCAAAACGCCTATGCACCGGGTAACGCGCGGGGCCGATCTCAATCTATTCACGCCCGGCGAAAAAACAAAATTTAAAGATTTAAAAGGCCCGATTGCCCTTTATGTCGGGCGCATAGCCATTGAAAAAAGCATAGAGGATTTCCTTGAAATGCCATGGGACGGCTCAAAAATCATTGTCGGCGACGGCCCAAGCCGCGAAAGACTAAAACAAAAATACCCAGATGCGCATTTTCCTGGCAATAAAACCGGTGAAGATTTAGCCGCGCATTACCGCTCAGCAGATCTCTTTGTTTTCCCATCCCGCACCGATACCTTCGGCATGGTGCTAGTCGAAGCCCTCGCCTCCGGCATACCGGTGGCGGCTTACAATGTAACGGGTCCAAAAGACATCATTACCGAAGATTTTTTGGGGGCTCTGCACGAAGACAACCTCGCCGAAGCCGCCGCTAAAGCCATGAGCACAGGCACGCCCGAACAGCGCGCCGACCATGTAAAAAAACATTTTACGTGGGAAGTCGCCGGGCGACAGTATGAAAACGGCCTGTTGAACAAAGCCAAATAAACCGATAGAAAACACCATGCCCCATATTTTAATCGCAGAAGATGACCAATCGATGTGCAGTTTTCTCAGCCTTGCACTGGAAAAAGCTGGTCATACCACAAAAGCCGTTCATAACGGCACAGACGCCCTTGAGGAAATCAAAACTAGCAAGCTGCCCTACGACCTGCTGCTCACAGATATTATCATGCCCGGCATAGACGGTATCGAACTTTCCGACAAAGCGACAAAACTTAAACCTACGCTGAAAGTCATGTTCATCACCGGCTTTGCCGCCGTCGCCGTTGGCCGCAAGGATATAGACCACGAAAAAGCTAAAATCCTGTCCAAACCATTCCATCTAAAGGATCTGGTGGAGCAGGTTGAAGCTATGCTGAGCGCTTAAACAATAAAACGCTTAAAAAAGCCACGCTTGGCCATTTTATTGCTATCCAATCTTATCTACTGCGGTGGGGCGGTTAGCTCAGCGGTAGAGCACCTCGGTGACATCGAGGGGGTCGTAGGTTCAATCCCTATACCGCCATTTTTCACAACTTTCGTAGATATAATCGTTTAAAGCACGTACAACCCCCTCAAAACAGCAAAATAAGAGCCCTCACTTTAAAAAATGATAAGAAAATCAAATACGTACATGTAAAAATATGGAAAACAAAACTCTTAAATATCAGAAGCTTAAAAGAAAACACCCTATCAAAATAAAATTTTAATCAATTTTTAAGCAGAAATTCGCTATTCTATTAGAAGGAAGGAAATTTATGCAGGAATAATGCGTCTAAATTAAAAACATCAGATGCAAATGCTCCAAAGCAATTAAAGGTTCGATAAGACGATGGGCAAAACATTTTCAAATAGACTGAAAAGCGAAGACGGCTTCACTCTCATTGATGTCGCAATTGCTCTGATGGTTATCGGTTTATTAACCGCCCCTTTGATTGCGCAATACAACAATTACGCCCGCACTGCAGAAACTCTGACCATGGACACTAACTTTGGTAAAGCCAACGAAGCTATTCGCCAGTTTTATTTTACAAATGGTCGCTATCCCTGCCCTGCAGACCCCACGCTCAATGAAACCAGCCCCCTTTATGGTGAAGAAGACCCCTCGCTCTGCGATCCCACAATTCCTGACAACCCAAACATTGCCATTGCCCCGGCACGTGATGTTGATACGGTCGCTGGTGTTGATAATGTCTGGATTGGAACACTGCCGTTTAAAGATCTAAAACTTACACCCAAAGAGGCGCTTGATCCTTGGGGCAATAAAATCAATTACGCCATATCAAGTTTGCTCGCAGTCCCCACATTGAACGACCCATTTGGAGCATTTAACAGCGGATATGGCTTAATCACAATTACACAGGCAATGTCGCTCACTAATGGAGTTTGCGACCCTACTGTTGCACAACCTCCACCAGTAACAAACATACATTACGCGTTTTATTCAAACGGGCGTGATGGCGTGGGCGCCTATAACGCAAATGGGCTACAGGCACAGGCCTGCCCCGCGGGCGGTGCAACCCTCGATGAAGAAAACTGCAACAATGATGCAAACTTTACATTTCCAACATGTGCAACAGGCGATGTTGCCGGGGCGAATTTCTACGACGATCGGTTCTTTGATAAAAACATGGATACAGAACTAGCACAAACGCCAACCAAGATGTGGAAACCGGGCGCAAACCAGAACGATACAGGAACCGATGTTGGCTATATCGGCGTGGCAAACCCCGATCCCCAATCAGCATTGGATGTCGTAGGTAACATTCGCGCAGAGCGCAGCACATTAGACCCGACAAAAACAGGATTGGCGCACGCTTCGGAATATTGCGACCCCACAGGCACAGATTGTTTTGAGGCTAAAACCATCGCCGGAGATGATCCAAACATGGCCTGCACAGATGGCCAAGGCATGTCAGGCATAGGCTCTAATAAAGCCAAATGTTCACAATCATTATCCACGGTAGCAGCTTATAACTGTAAAACCGGAGAATATATTTCAGGAATTTCAGCAGGAGGAACAGTAACATGTGCAAAGCCATAAAAACATCACAAGGCAAACAACGCTGGAGCCTCAGCGACGGTTTCACACTTGTCGAAATGTCCATTGTTCTGGTGATTATCGGCATGGTAGTCGCCGCCTCTGCACAGCTCATGCAACAAAGGCAGGAATGGCTGCAAAAAGAAAACACAAAACAGGCGATTGTGGATGCGAATGACGCCATCACGGCATTCCGCAACACATATGGCCGTTATCCTTGCCCGGCATCTTTAACAGCCACAGCAGCGGGCGTAAACGCAGCGCTTTATGGCATTGAGAGTAATTCAACAACAGGAGCAGGAACAAAATGTGCCGACATGGCGAGTGTTGCAATTGGCGCAGGTATCGATGCAACAGATGGCTACGCCGTTGTAGCAGGCCCCGGCGTGGGAGCGCCGCGCATCCGCGTTGGTGCGCTACCCTTCAAAAATTTAAACATAGAAGAACGTGAAGCTTATGACGGCTATGGTAACCGGATTATCTATGCGGTGACAGAATCTCTCGCCGTAGCCGATACTTTCAATCCTCAGGCAGGCGGCATTCGTATCTTGAACGACCAAAATGCATCCATTATCCAACCCGCAGATTCAGCCCATTTCATCATCCTTACATCAGGAGAAAATGGCGCCGGCGGTTTTACGCGCGGCGGCTTCAGACTTCCTTGCGCTGCGCAAGGTACAAACGATGAGTCTGAAAATTGTAATTTTGATGTTGATGCAACGTTCCAGCTTGCACAAACAAGCAACACGGCAAACACATCAGCCAGCGCTTTCGATGATATTATCTCTTATGCTACGCATGAAGACGTGCCGCTCTGGGAGAAAAACCCTCTGGACAAAGATCCAGGAGATGATGGTCACAATGATGTGGCCATGAAAAACACAGGAAGCTTTGGCATCGGGACAAACGCTTCTAAACACCCATCTGAAGATTTGCAAGTCGAGGGCATAATTATCGCGCGCGATGATCCATACACCACCGATCATGAAGAAGGAAACATCCAGTCTGAAAATATTTGTGATTATGCCAGCGACACAACAACATGCTTCCCTTCAAGCTTGATCGCCGGCGAAATAGCTCTTGGCGGCGGTATGAAGTGCCCTACAGGCCAATTTATGACCGGCATCAAAAACGGCGCGCCAATTTGTGAAACAGAAATCAAGGTTGAATGTGCCGGCGGCGCTATTGCCATCGGTGTAAAGGCAGACGGCACATTAAAATGTGGTGCCCCTCCTCCTTCAGGCTGTGTGAATGCCACTGTGAACTTATGCACAGAAAGCAAAACACTCTTCGCCGCAAAGCATGGCACTAGACAAAAAATCAGCGCCTCAACCGCCCCCGGAAACCCAGGCGGAACCCGCTACGCACGATATCGTTGTGATAATGGTTCATGGAAACAAGAAACAACATGGGGCAGTCATTGCGACTGCACGCCAAAAACGGGAACACCTAAAACTAAGTCGTGCAAAAGTTGGAGCTATTGTGGTTACCGCTTTACAGGCAACAAAACTGTTCAAACGAACTTTATATGCCCAAGCGCTTCTAATGAAAAAGTAACAGACGATTCAGGCTGCGTCTGCGATTCATCATTCACAACACGCAAAGTATCCTGTCCGAAAGGTTTCAGCAAAGGAAAAGTCGAACAGAAAAACACTCATAATTGCGGAACAACCCCGCCAAGCTGCACAGGATGGCAGGAAATAGGCCGCACCTGTGAGTGCGTTCCAAAAAATCAAACACGCGAGAGAAACTGCACAGGCGGGCTAAAAGGTAAAATCTACGAAGAACGTGATTTTACATGCACCGGTGGACCAACAAACCCCGGTACGCAAGGAGGCTGGAAAGAAGTAAGCCGCACCTGTGAATGCGTTCCAAAAACCGAAACACGCAAGAAAAACTGCACAGGCGGGCTAAAGGGTAAAATTGACCAAGAACGTAAATTCACATGCCCTAGTGGACCAACAGGTCCCGGCACACAAGAAGGCTGGAAAAATGTAGACGGAAAACCAGACAGCTCTTTCTGTACATGTACTCCAAGCTCAAAAGTTGTTGACCGTAATTGCCCAATCGCCGGACAGCTCGGGGAATACAGGATCAAAGAGGAATTTCAATGCCCATCAGGAACGACAGTGAAAACGGTTGTAAAAAATACATGCGCACCGCCTCCTTGTGTTCCAAGCTCAAAAATTGTTGACCAAGATTGTCCAATCACCGGACAGCTCGGGGAATACCAGATCAAAGAGGAATTTCAATGTCCATCAGAAAAGACAGTGAAAACGGTTGTAAAAAACACATGTAAACCACCTCCTCCGGTATATTGTATCTGGAACATGGTGGGGACAGGTGGCGCCAATGGCGACAACCCGCTCTCCAGAAAAGATGGCGGATCATGCCCATGTGGCTCGACCAACAACACCTGTTCAAAACCGAGCGGCGGTAAATACAAATACGGCAGCTGCGAGTGTAAGTAAAACGGCAAGCGCAACAATCCTGATTTAAAGGAGCAATATTTTGAAACACAACAATCACGATGGCTTTACGCTTGTAGAGATGGCTATGGTTCTCATCCTCTTTGGACTTATCTCCTCGACAGTGATGGTTGGACTGAGCTTATATTTAAGTGACCGCACCCAAAGCAGGACAATAGAAGCCATGAAAAAAAGTAAAACAGCCGTATTTTTGTTTCAGGTTGACCAAAGACATTACCCTTGCCCCGCGGACCCAACCTTAGGACCCGGAGATGCGGGTTACGGCGTTGCAGATTGCACCGGAGCAAACATCATCACAATGATGGGACGTGATACGGGCAATGATGATGGTAATGGCGATCCTTGCGATGCGAATGGCGATGTTCCAATCCTTATCGGCGCCCTGCCTTTCGCAACCATGCAGGACCCTGACGGAAACATTAATACCAACGACGCTCCATATGAAGAGTTCGTAACGGCCCATAGCATGGATGGCTGGGGCAGCAAGCTGACCTACGCAGTAACGCGTGACTTAACCGACTATCCAGGAGCCCCAAGCTTTGACCATGAAGCTGGTGGAATTTGCATTATCGATGAAAATAACGTGAACCTGCTTGATATTGCAGGTACCGCACACGCTGTCATCGTTTCCCATGGAGAAAATGCTAAGGGCTCTTTCAGTGAAACCGGAGGATATATCGATGATTGTGTTGACCTTGCCGTTCCTGGAGAAGCCACTGCCATGATAACCTTGCCTTTTGACGAGCGCGAAAATTGTGACCATGAAGAGGCCTCAGTAGAATCCATATCAACATTTATGGTGGGAGTCCGAAACAACGTACAAGCTGACTATAACGATGACTATGTGAAATTTATTGTCAGCAATGTTTCATCAATATGGACCTATACGGATGTTATTTTTAACGATAACGGCACACCCGGCGACCCGACGGATGATTTCCAAATTAATCAGGTTGCCAACACTAATGGCGGCAATATTGGCCTCGGCGTAGATGAACCCAAAGAGCAGCTCCATCTTCAAGGCGATATTCAGGCCGATGAAATGCATGTCGAAGGACTTTGCGACTCCTCAGGGGCAGATTGTATGCCGCCTGAAGTTATCGCTGGTGAAGTCGCTGACATGAAATGCCCAGCCGGCCAAGTTGTCACAACAATCGAACAAAACAAAGTCACGTGTATAAATCCGTTTCCTGCGTCTGCATTCACCCCTTGCCCTCCTGGGGAGTTCATGACGGGCATATCCAACGTCAGCGGGCCAATTTGCACCACCCCATAACCCCTTAAGCCCGCAAGCAAAAAACTGGCGGCTAAAACTTGTATCAAATCCGAACAAAAAGAAGGTGATTCTTAAAGCCTTTCCGGATATACTGAATATTGTAGTCCTCTCCCGTCCAAGGGTATTTCTTATGTTTTCTTCAAAATTTATGACATATGCGTTTTTCGCTACTTTTATAGCTCTACAGGTTGTCATATTTCCTGTGGCAGCGTCTGCTCAGGACGTTAACAACAATGCCGCGCCTCCTATAGACATTATCCCTGTAGCCACAACGCAAGAAGCTGGCATTTCCTACAATAACGATGCACACACTCACCCGGCCTTAAAATTAACGCCCGATAAATCGGAGCTTGTGCGCCTTGAAGGCCACGCCGCTAGCATCATAATCGGCAACCCAAATCACTTAAGCATTCTAGCAGACAGCTCACAAACGCTTGTACTCGTACCCAAAGCGCCTGGCGCCACACATTTTACAATTCTTGATAAAAATGGCGCGGTAATCATGCAACGCCACGTCATTGTCGCCAGCCCAAAAGAGAAATATATGCGCGTACGCCGCTCATGCGCAGGCTCTGACGACGAAAGCTGTCAGAACACAAGTGTGTTTTACTGCCCCGATATGTGCCACGAAATTATTTTAGGCGGCGGTGAAGATGCTGACGGTTCAGCTGACGCCGAGGATGGCGAGGGCCCAGACAATAATGCGCAAGGACCCGATGGGCAAACCCCTGCCCCTGATGGTGATACTGAATAATTAACATACTGGAATTTTTTAAGACTTGTGTATAATGGCCATGGTCTAAACATCCATAAAATGGAACGAAACAGGACATCAGATGAGCATCCATAAATTTTCTTCACTGATTTTAGCACTCAGCGTTTGTACAGCTTTATCAGCGTGTCAGACGGCGCAAAGTACGGATGCGCACTTGCGCACCTCTTCGGTTGACGGCGCAATAGCACGCTCATCAGACTATGCCCGCAAATCTTCTAAATCACCGGCCCACCTTGAGCGCACTTACAAGAAAGACCCTGCAAACGAAACCAATGCGGTTGATTACGCAGTTGCTCTGCGAGAAAAAGGTCACCTTCAACGCGCCGCCGTTATTCTCGAGCCTTTTGCAAAAGCTAAAAATGCCTCATCCCTGTCGGCCTCTGAATATGCTGCAGTCCAGCTTGCAGACGGTAACTACGAAGCCGCTGAAAAATACGCTCAAAAAGCCGTTATAGCCGACGAAGCCAACTATAAGGCCTATCACCGCCTCGGCATCGCTTTAGACACGCAAAGCATGCATCAAGAAGCCGAACGCGCCTATCGTAAAGGCCTAGAGCTCTGGCAAGGCGACCCGACAACCATTATGAACAATTTAGCGCTAAACTTGGCCTCTCAGGGCTATTTAGATGAATCTATAGAGATCCTGCTCAAAGCACAGGACGTCGCCCCTCAGCGCGTTGAAATAGAGCGTAACCTGCGCATCGTCACCGCTTTAAAACAAGCGGATGGCGCGCCTGCTCCAAAGCCAGGTAAAAAGCCTGAGATCATCGAAAATTAATCTCTAACTAAATATTTCAATAAAAAATGCGCCCTCTTCCGGGCGCATAATTTTTTGTGCTAGGGTCAGGCCCTATAGTCGCTTAATTTTATTTTTGCAGTAGGCGCAAGCGACGACGAGTACAGTTGCTACTTTAAGAACGAAGCAACACACTGCAAAAGTAAAAAAAGTGACTATAGCTTAAAAGAAAAATTACTTAACATCGTTAAACGAAATTGCAGCAGGCCCCAAAATAATCACAAACAAAGCCGGAAGAAAGAACAGGATCATCGGCACGGTCAACTTCGGCGGCAAAGAGGCCGCTTTTTGTTCAGCCGTGGCCATACGCATATCGCGCAACTCCTCAGACATAACGCGCATCGCTTGAGAGATAGATGTCCCGTATTGCTCTGCCTGAATAAGCGCTGTGGCAAAGCTTTTCGCTCCCCCGCTCCCCACGCGCCGGGCAAAGTCCTGCAAAGCTTCACGGCGATCATTAAGCATCGCCATCTCCGCGCTGAGAAGCCCAAGCTCCTCGGCCAGTATTGGGGAGTGCTCTGCTATTTCTTCTGCAACCCGATCAACCGTCTGCTCCAAACCGATCCCGCCCTGCACACAAATCAGCATCATGTCCAAGGAGTCTGGAAAGGTCAGACTAATTTCTTCCTGACGTTTTAAAATCGTGTTTTTAATCAAAACATCCGGCAATTTGTAACCAACAAAAACAGCCCCGAAAATGTAAACCAACGTCATAACGTTTGAGATTTCTTTTTCAGTTTCCGAAAGAATGAACATCGTAAAAGCGGCAAAAACCAATGGCAAAACAGCCTGCGCAATCATAAATTTCATTGGCGCTTTAGGACTTCGAATGCCCGCTTGCAGCATTTTGTCACGAACCTTTTCACCCATGTCCCCGGCCAGTTTTTGAAACTTATAAAGTGCCGCCATATTATCCGCCGCCGACACATTATCTGTCTTTACCCGGTCTGCACTACCATCGCGCACAGCTTGGTATAGGTCTTTACGGCGCTTTTCAATCACGCTGCGATAGCGGTCTTTCTTCTCTGTCTTATTAAGAAAGGGCAGCGCAAACGCGGCAAAAGATACAGCGGCTAAAAGCGCACTCACCAACGTTATAATCATTTCATTATCCATGGTCTGCTTCCTTTTACTTGCAAATTTTAAACTTTAAAATTAATCATTATTTTCATCGAAAACACGCCCAGTGACATCCATGTCACCGCACCGGCAATAAAAAAGTTCCCTTGCTTGGTCGTAAAGAGAACGCTGATATATTCGTAATTCACAAAATACATCCCCGTCGCCACCAAAATCGGAAGCGCGGCAATAATAGAGGCCGAAGCAATCGCTTCCGAAGACAGCGCTTTAATTTTCCGCTTTAAACGAAAACGCGCCCGAATAACGCCCGATAAATTCATTAAGACTTCCGAAAGGCTGGAGCCTGTCTGTGATTGAATAGACAGGCCCGTGGCAAACATTTGCATTTCCGTCAGAGGTATCCGGCGTGTCGAATCTTTGGCCGCTTCATGCAACGGCACGCCAATTTTCTGCTTGTCGTAAATGCGGCCCATTTCCTCGCCCACAGGGCCATCAAACTCACGTGAGATCATCGCAATCGCTTCACTAACAGGCATACCAGCTTTCAACAAACGCACCGTCGCTTCCAGCGCATCGGGGAATTCCGCAAGGAATGTTTTTTGTCTTTTTGCCGCCATTTTCTTCATAACAAAACGTGGAAAACCAAAAAAGCCAATCACCAGCGCCGCTAATAAAATGTGCGACGGCTGCCCCATAAGTTTTGCAAGAACCGCCCAACCAACCATCGACAAAACAGAAAACATCCAAAATTGCTGCACAGAAATACTAAGCCCTGCCTGCTCAATCATCATGGAAATTGTAGTCTTTTTCTTCTTCTGCTGTTCTTCGCCTTTTGTTTCCTTAAGCTTCTGGGCAAGGTCCGCACGGCGGCGATCTTTCTCATCATTGGCGCCACCGCTTTTTTGCGGAGCGCCATGGCCCTGAATCGCGCCGTATAAGCGGCGTTTGCGGCTGCTCTCCTGATTAATCACAAACAAAACAATCGTGCCGAAGATCAGCAACGCAATGAGAGCGATCAAAATAATCTGTAGAACGGACATAAAAGTTCCTTTATGGCTTAATCAAATGCGCCTTCTAAAGCGTCGAGAACCATCTGGTGAACGCCAAACTGGCGGGCATTATCAAAGAATTTCGGGCGCAGGCCGGTCGAACGGTGAGAGGTAACCAGCTTACCGTTTTCATCTTCACCTTCAATATCAAGAACAAAAAGATCCTGCATCGTTACAACTTCACCTTCCATACCGGTGATCTCCGTAACGTGCGTTGTTTTCCGTGAACCATCGCGCAAACGCTGCACCTGAATAATTACATTCACCGCGCCCGCAATTTGTTCGCGCACAGCTTGTTGCGGCAAATTAAGCCCTCCCATCGCAATCATGTTTTCCATCCGTGAAAGCGCTTCACGCGGGTTATTCGCGTGCACCGTACCCATCGAACCATCGTGACCTGTATTCATGGCTTGCAGCAAATCAAACGCTTCAGGGCCACGCACCTCACCCACGATAATCCGCTCTGGACGCATCCGCAGGCAGTTTTTAACTAGGTCACGCATCGTCACCTCACCAACCCCTTCAAGGTTTGGCGGGCGCGTTTCAAGGCGCACCACATGCGGCTGCTGCAATTGCAATTCACAAGCATCTTCACACGTAATAATACGCTCACCCGGCTCAATATAACGCGTCAAACAGTTGAGCATGGTGGTCTTACCCGAACCCGTACCACCAGACACCAAAACATTCACGCGGCAACGCCCAATCGCCATAATCAACTTCGCACAAGACGGCGTCATCGATCCAAACGACTGCAATTTTTCGAGCGTCAATTTATCCTTGGTAAATTTACGAATAGTCATGCATGCGCCATCAACGGCGAGCGGTGGAATAATAACATTCACACGAGAACCGTCTGACAAACGCGCATCACAAATTGGTGAAGCTTCATCAACCCGCCGACCAATCGCGCCCACTATTCTCTGACAGATCGTCGTTAAATGCTGGTTATCGCGAAAATGAACTTTGGTTCTTTCAATTTTACCACTAACCTCGATATAGGTCGTATCCGGGCCGTTAATCATGATGTCGGAAATATCATCACGCTCGAGCAATTCCTCAAGCGGGCCAAAACCAAGCATGTCATCGGCGCATTCTTTCGAAATACTTTGCAGCTCAGCCGGTGTTACATCCAGATTACGGAAGCGTGCAATTTCCTCAACCGCGCTTAAAACCTCGTCACGCGCGGCTTTTCCATCCATATTCGCCAAGGCTTTGAGATCTATCCCGTCACGCAAATCTAACCAAATACGGTTACGTGAGCGCTGCAAACGTAGCGTGGTGATGGAGTCCCCATCATCGGTTGCCACATCCTCTTCAGCGTCTAAATCGCCCGCAAATGGGTCATCTACGCTCTTTTTTTCTACTGGCGCTTTATCTTTTTCAGGTTCTTTTTTAACCGCTTTTTTCTTAGCTTTGGGCGCAGGCTTCTCATCAGATTTATCCGCCAAAGCGCCATCCAATCCCGCGAGCATCTCTTTAGGATCCGCAGCAGGCGCGCTCTCTTTTACAACCTCTTTTGGTAGCTCTTCTTTTTTTACAGTCTCTTTTTCAACAGGCGCGTCCTTAGCCTCTTCCTTATCGGGCGGAGCTTCAGACACAACCTCGGGCTTAGGCGCTGCTTTCGGAGCCGCCTTTGCCGGTGCGTTATTTGAAGTCTTTTTTCCAAACATGGAAGCGAACCTTTTATTGATTACTCTATGATTTGGTTTTTAGTTTTCCGAGTAAACCGCCAAAAAAACCATCTTCGTTTTGCGGATCTGTTTCTTCATCCGTATTTGCCGCAACAAATTTCTTTAAGATCGGAACAAGCGTTTTTTCAATCAGAGCGCGCGCATCTTTGTCATCGGTAAGCTTGCGGCTGGCGCTTTCGTTGCCTAAAAACATTTTGGCGTCATACGGCAAATACGCCGAAACAGAAAATTCCATCGCTTTTTCGATATCCTTCTTCGAAACTTCGTTCGCGGCAGCCTGTCCCTGCATATTAATGAGCAAACTAACATCGCTGTCTTCCCCGCCGCGAATTTCACGCACTTCCTGAATGAGGCTACGCGCCAGACGCAGCGCCGGTAAAGTCGGCGTGGACGTAACAAGGATTTGACCCGCACGGCTAAGCACCATTTTTTGCAAAAATTCCGCAGATTGAGACAAATCAACAATCACAACCGGATACTTAACCATCAACATGTCGATAAGGCATTCAAGCTGTTCGGCGTTAACTGTTGGCTCTAACATAACGTCACCGCCAGTTGCCAAAACACTAAGCTTGTCGCTGACATGATGCAGCATGCGTTTCAAACTGTCTTCATCATCATTTTCCGCGGCGCGCACAGCTTCATTCATCGTTGTACTTGGTTCAAAGCCTAAACCAACACTGAGCGTAGACCAGCCTCCTGCGGTATCGAGCAAAATTGTTTTTTGATCTAAAATTTCAGCTGCGGCACATGCCAGCATCTCAGAAAGTATCGACGCACCAACGCCGCCTTTTGCACCCAATACGGCAATGAGACGGCTGTCTGTAACACCAATTTTATCAACCAGAGCCTTGGCAACAACAGAGGCCATATCTTGCGTTGTCACAGGGCGAACCATGTAATCGCTTACGCCCATATCGATAAGCTTACGATAAAGATTCACATCATTATCCGGACCAACAACAATCGCAGACGTTCCTTCGCTGCAATGTCCGGCCAGTTCTTCGAGCTGCGCCGTGAAACTGTCATCGATCGTATCTGTTTGAAGGATGATCAAATCCGGCGAGTCTATATCCTGATACACTTCAACCGCGTTTGTAACATCGCCTTCTTCGTCCTGCACATTAACACGGGCAAACCGCCAGTCATTTTCAAGATCTCTGGCGGCCTGTAATGTACTTTGATCTGTCGAATATACGGCTACTGTCGATGTCGGCAGCAATATTGAGATCGTTTGGTTTTCTACCTCACTCATATGTGTAACTCTATCTTATCCTTCGCACTCTTTAATCTTTCTCACCCATCAGTATAAATACATTACCTTAACACTTTATGAGCTACTCCTCAGTAGCGCTTTCACCGTCAAGCGGCTCATTAGGAATACCGGACCGGTAAACATCTATTACATTACCACTGCGTCGACCATCGGTCGTTCTATCCGTGTTACTTTGACCTTTTAGATCCTTAGGACGGGCAATTTGCCGGGCAAAAACCGTGTCAAACGTACATCCCAGCTTGTAAGATTCATCAGGATCAACCTTTGAGCCGCCAAAGCCCGCAATAGTGCCGCAATCTTTGGGCGCCAAAGCGTTATAGGACATATAGGAAATCAACGCATTCATTTCTCCGCTCATACCATTAACAGGCAAAATACTAGAATCCACATTGGAAACACCTGCAAGGCGCAATTCTTTAACAATGCGCGCAACCTCATCACTGGCATGCATGGCGCTTCTTGTTTTCGATTTTGGATCATATGTTACCGTCAAGCCCAATGGCCCATCCCCATGCTTGGTATAATGACGCGCGAGACCGCTTACGGCCGCTGTGTTTAACTTCGCCACCGGCACACTATCGGTAAACTTTTCTTCCTCAACCTGAATACGGTTTTGAGAAAGCGTGGACGGTTCATTAAGTTTACACCCCGTCAGAACCATGCATAAAACGATCAAGCCCAAAATGGTATAAGGCAGCGTTATTGTAAGTTTGTGTTTTTTGAGTGACATGTTGGGGCGCTCCTTAATCCAGCAAATATCCAAATTGTTCATCAAGAGCAAAGATGCTTTCGTCTTCAACCTCGTAATTGCGGCGAATATTCATAGCAAAAGCCTGCGCAAGAGGGTTGCTTTGCTGTTTCGGCACTGGGTCCGCCCGGTCCGTCTCCGCATAAGGCTCGACAAGATACGGCGTCACAATCACGACCAATTCTGTCTCGCTACGTTGAAAACTATCGGATCGAACAAGATCACCAAGAACAGGGGTTTTACTAATCCCCGGCAAACCCGTCATACCTTCCAGCGCATCTGAGCGTAAAATACCGGCAATCATCAAACTGGCGCCGCTTGGAATTTCAACCGTCGTTTCCGCGCGGCGAATATCAAGCCCCGGCACAACCAAATCAGCCAAAGTCACTGCATTTTCAAAATCCAGAGAAGAAACTTCAGTGTTCATCTGCAAACTAATACGCTCACTGGATAAAACAACAGGGCGGAAGTTCAAAGACACTCCAAACTCACGGAATTCAATGATAATATTCCCAACTTGGTCACGTCCGGCAGGAACCGGAAACTCACCACCGGCAAGAAAACCGGCCTGCTCACCTGATACAGCCGTTAAATTCGGCTCCGCCAGCACATTAATCAAATTGCGCTCTTCAAGTGCATTCAGCTCAAGACCAAGCAAACCTAAACCATCAATATCGGTATCAAAAACACCGCCAAGGATAGCTGCAGCATCCTGAGATAAAGCAATTCCAGCAGCCGTCCCTAAAGAAAGCTCATCACCTCTGTTCGTAATACTATTGCTCGGATTTGCACCAAACAAAGTAGTTGCCGACAATTCATTCGGATCATTCAGGAATGTCTCCATCCCAAGCTCTTTCAGAACCGTACGAGACGCTTCAAGAATTTTAACCTGCAACATCACTTGCTGCTCACCGCGCACATCAAGAAGGTTTGAAATAAGCTCGTCAGTGGTCGCTTTCTCATCCTGCAAATCACCAACATAATGGCCAACAATATTCGCGACCTTGGAAGACACTTCAGGGTTTGAAACCGTCCCCGTGAGCAAAACTTGATCATGGATAGCGCCAACCTTCACTGTTTCATCCGGGAACAATTCATTCACCAATGATTGGATCGCCCGCAAATCATAAGAAACATGAATATCAATGCGCTTTACAATATTGCCCTGCGCATCTAGAGCAATGATGTTCGTATCACCAACCGTTTTACCAACCACATATAAACTATTGCTCTGCACCGCCATCACATCAATAACAGTTGGATCTGCAACAAGCACGTCAGAGACATCCCCGTCTACAGAGACAAGGTCGGCCTTGCCCAACGTAATATTAAGTGGCTTTTCAAGCTCCATTTCGCTCTGTAGCGTTTCCAAATCACCTTTGGCGGCAATCGCACCAAGGGTTGGCACCATAAGGACCGCAAGCAAAGCCATAAGACTTAAGCCTTTATTGAATCTGGATAAAAATGTGGACACATTTATCATGTTAAGAACTTTCAGTTGGTTACGCAGAAAAGCGAGAGTAATTTAGAAACTAGACATGCTAAAGGGTTTAGCGCGCAGGAATTGCTGTGACTTGCTCACCACTATAGATTCGCACAATATTACGCCGAACTCCAGCATCGTTTTGAATTTTTTCATATTCTTTGTAAATTTCGTCACCCATATGGGTTAAACGGGCATCAGAAACGGTTGGCCACTGCTTATCAATAAGCACATCATCCCCAACCGCACGCAACGCCAATGTCAGCTCACCCAGCTCGGAAGCCAGTGAAAGGCGTTCAGCATCTTCAGCACCAACAGAGACCGTGACTGTTTTACCGACCTTAATCTTGTCGTCTTCAGGGCGCTCAGCGCGCTGATCAACCGCTAAAACCCTAACATTTTGCAGAATTGTTTCTGTGGCAAGCTTATCAAGGTTGAGCTCAATCATTTTATTAACTTCAGGGTGAGCGTCATCTTCCGCACGAATACTCTCTTTATAAGTCATAATAATATCAACAAAATCACCCGGGCCTATAAAACCGCCAACCATACTGGAAGCCGAAACTTCAATCGCCATGGCCCGCTGGCCTGGCTCAAGGCTGGCTGCCACCATATTTCCCTTAGATTGCCCCAGCATCGCGCTTTTAACCACAGGCTCACCTTTGGCTATATCTCGGGCTAAACGGCCTTCCAGCGCCTTTTCAGGCTTTTGATCTTCCTGCCTTATGACAGCACCGGGGAAAACACTACTTTTAGGCCATTCCTGCCATCGTGTATCACCTTCTTTTAATTCACGGCCAATACCGAGGTCTTTCGTCGCCACAAGGACACCTACCTTGGTTTCCTGTGCAACTCCCTTTTCCTTTTTACCGCCCAGTGTCACCTGAACCAGCATAGCAACCAAAACAGCGACCAAAACGGCGCCTCCAAGGACTATGAGAATATTTTTATTCATGACAGTTCATCCAGTCTTATTGAAAATCTTTAAGTGAGACGCAGTCATGCCCGAACGGACAAAAGAAGTTCTATTCTTATAATGCGCTTATTTTATTAAAAAATGGTGAAGCTAAAAAACGACAGAAACAATAGGCTTACAGAGCTACTCAATTAGAAAAGAGGACAAAACCTCAACGTCAAAATACCCTATTTTCAGGAAAGATACCAGCGCGCCAACCACAATCGCCACGCCATAAGGTACCTTGCTTTCACCAGCCTGTGCCTGAGCAACCCAACTATCGGGCTTAGGGTCCTTCACAGGGCTCCATTTCTTGAGAGCCAACGCCGCCATGCCCAACAACCCACCAACAACGCTCATATAAAAGATAAAGGGAATAAGCCCCTTTAAACCGAGCCAAAAGGCAAAAGCGGTAGCCAGCTTTGAATCACCGCCGCCAATGGCGTGAGCCATAAACATCGCCAATGTAATCCCAAATACGATAAGCGCACTTAAACCGTGGGAAAACAGCGGTGCAAATACATCATCACGCCCACCAAGCCACAACAACCCGTAACAGAGCAAGAAAGCGCCGATAATAATGCCGCTATACATATTCGGTATTTTCAACCCGCGCACATCAGACATCGCCGCCAAAACGCCAGTCCCAGCCACAACAAATAAGCAGATTAAAAAGACAATAAGTAAAAGCATGAATACACCTTAAAAGAATGTTTAAGGAAAAGGTTATTTAAGGACCGGCAAAGCCAGCCTCAACATCCTGGAAGACCAACGCGACTTCATCACCAAGGGTAAATACAACAGCCGCGATAGCCAAGGCAATACCCGCAGCGATCAAACCATATTCAATCGCCGTTGCACCCTTTTCATTTCGAAAAAAACCATCGAAACTATAAAAATAAGCTTGGCACTGAATAATAAATTTTTTCATTTCAAATCACCGTTAAATAAAAAAGCCCACCCTCATAAAAACAAGGATGGGCTTTTTAAATCATGAAATTATTTTAACGTCCTGCGACAGCAGTTTCAACCTCAGTAAAGGTCGCTTCAATTTCGTCACCGAGCGTAAAGACAACAGCAACAATCGCAATCGCAATACCGGCCGCAATCAAGCCGTATTCGATAGCTGTCGCGCCGTCTTCATTTTTAAGATAAACTTCTTTCATAGCAAGCAATTTCAACATGGTTTTCTCCTTTTAGATTTTTTTTCGAATTCCGGTTACCCACACTTCAAAACCGTTGTTTAAAAAAGGGTCTGAAGCTCCCAACCGTTACTCTTCTAGAATATCGAAAGTTGATTAATGGAAGGTTAAAAAAACGCAGTATTCACCCACTAATTTACAAGAAAAAACAATGGGATACAAGTAAAAATCATTCTACATTTATGTAAAATTTTATCTGCCCCAAAAAGCCTATTATTATCAATGAAAAAGCCTTGCAGATAATAACTGCAAGGCTTTTTTGTGTTACCCGAAAAATCGGGGGAACTTAACCTTTAATGTGTAGGTTGCTGAGTTCCTGAGCGATGCTACGAAACACATCGATCAACTCTTCTGAAGTTGTCACATGTTCATGACGTCCGCCATTGCCTGCACAATTCTCGTAAAGCGCTTGCGTTGCTGCATCAATGCCTCCAGCAGTAGCTTCAAATGTAATTGTATAGACCGTCACATTATCTTGTGTGTCCATATTCTCACAAACGTCTTCTAGGCGATCATCCAATACACCGCTGCTGCTAACCGTGTGCGTTCCGTTCACTCCAAATGCTCCATAAGGGCTGGAACGAACGTTATCACCATCAGTCATCATCACAATAACCTTGCGCCATGCAGTATCATCCCAGTCGACGCCTTCGGTGAACGGTGCCTCAGGAGAGAGCATACGCCACCCCCAAGCCATACCGATATTCCCAAAAGTCCAGCCACTGGCTTCCATTTCATCAACGCGGTCTTTCAGAGCCGTCATATCCTCGGAAAGAGGAAGAATTGCAGCCTTTGGACAACGGTAATACGGGGCGCGATAAACTGTTCTGTCGCCCGCGGAATAATCCCAATCCAAACAACTGGAGCCTGAAGAATTATAAACATCACCATCACAGATATAATTGTTGTAATAGTTACACTGCGCACTATCGTCAGTCTTATCCCGACACCAGCGATACATCGACCACGGGCCATCATGATCAAGCACGTCCGTACCGTCATCTTCTTCAAGAATACACAAATCCGTATCCCCGTCATTGCTAAATGTCAGCCCAAGCGGATTGTTCATAAACGCTGTTTCGTAAGCTGCGCCGGCATCATCGAAACCTAAACCATATGGCCCAACATTGACCGAGGTGCTGTACGGCACAAGGCCGACTTTCACGAATTCGTTTTGCGCATCAACAAAACTGCCATAGCGCTCCAGACAATCATCTTCCACCGCATCCGCATCATAAGTGCCGTAAAGAATTTCAACAAACTCACATGAAGCCTGTCGTAATTTTTCAATATTATTATTGGTTCCCATAGAGCCTGTATTATCCAAAACTAGGACAACTTCCAGCCCCTTCACTTCACGCTGCACAATTGTATCGGCATAGACATCAATATTATCAATGCCAATAACGCTCAAGAAAAACGTATCATACTGCGCATGCCCTGAGACCGTAACCAAATTACCGTCAATGGTTACAACCGGCTCAAACGTCGCGCCTAATTCTTCCGGCGGATAGTTTATATCAAAGAAATCCTGAACTTTTTGTTGAATGGTCGCCGGATCGCTTGAAATCGCCGCGGCCGCCAAAGCCGCCGCATCAATCGCCTGCGCCAGCCTTTGCTGAACCAAATAAGCGTGGGCAATATCAATCGCCATCCCCGCCGTACCAATAATCAGCGGCGCCATCAACGCAAATAAAAGCGCAATCGCACCGATTGTGTTTCGAGAGTAACAAATGAGATTTTTGAGCATGGTCTTAATCATAGCGATCACCTATCAGGTTTCTTAGTTTAAATTTTTTCAATCACAGCGCCTTGCCGGCCCCGTGAAAACGCAATCTCCCGCATCAAAATCGTATCAACAATAAAACCTGCAAAAACAGGTTCAAAGTCGTATTCAACAACAACAACCAGCACACCTTCGCCAGCCTGAGCCAAATCCTCAACCCGTGTTAAAACATCAGGTATAGGCGGCATATTAACTGTTTCGCGCCATTCAATAACGGCGTTGGCATCATCATCAAAGCTTATACTCACAACATCAACGCCGTATGTTGCTGTACTCATAGGATTAAGTGCTAGCTCGCCAGCTTCTATGGCTTCACTAATGCCCGCATCATCGATGCTGTTAGTCCGCGCAATCAAATCTGCCGTAACTTGCGACGCACGAATGGCTTTTTGGTTGGCCAAAATCGCGTTTCCTAAATCAAAAGTGCCAAGAAACAAAGTCAAAAGAACCGGAAACACCATCGCCGCTTCAACAGCGGCCAAACCATCTTCAGATTTAAACCATTTCCGAAACGGTGCAAAAATTAAAAACTGTAAATGCTGTATTATCATGCTCCGGCTCCTGTAAAATCATAAGGCTCTGTCTGCATAACCACTGTCGACATAAAGAGCAGCGACTGATCCGGTCCACCCATTATAGCGCCAATAAACGGCGTCATCATCTGATAGCGGTAAGCGGCACGAATAAGAATACGATCATTCGACCCGCCCGCATCAAATCCTTGAGAAACAAGATTTCCATCCCCGTCATATGATGGTGCATACGAATCAAAATCCGCAAAGCTATCCATCGGAATAACTTCGATTACAACATCGTTACAATTAATGAGAACCGTCGCATAACTACACATTTCATCACGGAAAAGTGTTTCCGGATCACCGCCATCTTGTTGAATTTGGCCAGTCCGGACCATACGTGCGGCTGATCCCGTCGCTCCCTCAAGCAGGCTTGCCGACGTATACATCACCGCAAGCTCAATAATACCCAGCGAAAGCATAAGATACGGAATAACCAACAGACTAAACTCGATAGCCGTGGTGCCATCTTCTTTTTTAATGAATTTTTTCAATAATTTACCTAGCATACCAACATTCTTCATATTTGTTTTAAATTGGTTCTATATTGCAGGCATAAAAAAAGCGGCAAACCGCGCTTTAAAGACCCATAACCCTATTCATTCCAGTATAGACCAGAGGTTATGAAAAATTACTTAAGTATATATAGTATTTTAGGCTTTTTCCGGCTCCCCGTCCTCAATCGGAAAACCTTCATGGTCGAGCGTAACTGAACCACTAACTTCTTCTCCCCAGCGCTCCTTTAATTCTTTCTGACGTTTTTCAATCGCTTCTTGGCGGGCAACACCACGCTGATAAAGCAGGCTTGCAACAACGACCGTAACAGCCCAATCAATAAGATAACCGACACCCGCAGCCGCATAAATCACAATAACCGCCATCGGATCGAGAATAATCGACAAAGCCTTAGCCATACTCCCGTCAGCCATCCAAAGCTCCATCAAAAAGGGAACACATCCGGCAACATTCATAGCGCCAACAGTAATGGCTTTAGTTTTCTTTTTGCTCCGGTCCGCAAAAAACGCAACAAACATTGGCAAAAGGCCTATGAACAAAATCACAGCACTGGAAAGAAAAACAATGGAGAGCAAAATTATCCCCGCCAGCATAATATGGGTCCAGCTTGAACCTTTCTTACGCTTTTTCTTTTTCAATCCAGATTTAGCCTGAGGCTTGGACTTGACCTTAGCCTTGTGTTTAACTTTTTTAGCCATATCTATCACACATCCTAAAATAAGCTTTTATCAGAGAAAAACAAAAACGCAGCGCCCAAAATAATAATAAACGCCAAAACGCTCGATAAGATTGCGGAAACTTCTTTTCCTGTTTCAATACCAAACTTATCTTTATCTTGCAGCTTCATTTCTAAGATTTGACGCTCTTTTTCAATATTTTTATATTCCTGCATTGCTCTACGGAATGAAGTGAAGTCTTTTTTCGAAACCTCGACATTTTCAAAAATGGCCGCGATTTTAACAAGATTACCACTCGTCTGAAACTCAACAATATTTTCTTTAAGTTTTTCCTGAACCCTTCGATCATGATAACGCTTAATGACAACCTGCAACCTAGGCGCCATAACCTTGGATATTGCAGTCATATTGTCCATATCATAACGTTTTTGGATAGCAGCAAGACATTTAAGATTTGCGCCAATAACCTTATGGCTCTCATGTGTGTTCAAATCATAAAGATAAGGCTCTATAATTTTTTGATCTTTCTCATACAAAAAAGCAACAGCATGAAGATCCAAAAAGGTCGGTGGAGCCTTACCTTGTTTGCACAAATCCTCATACGCGCTCAATAAGTTATCAGGCTCCGTAACAAAATAATCTTTAACGGTTTCACTCAAACAATGGCTTTCAGGGCATAAAACATAAACAGCCCGCTCAACACCTTCACCAAATTTACTGTTTTTCATATAACGCCTACAACGCTCAAACTTTGCAAACAAGGCCGTAACATCAACAACTGCGCTATTTTGCACACTCAGCCAGTTCAAAACCAAAGAATTTAAAAACACTTCCGCATAAGCGCCGATAGGCTGTTTCAGCGCCAATCTCTGTGCAATTGCAAAGCCAATACCGTCTCCGATCATACACAAACCCTTAAAACGCAGCGGCGCATCCGGATCAAAAGCAATAGAGATGTTACTAACCAAACAGCTATCATGCCCTGAAGATGTTGATTGTTGACGTGAATCAATAACGGCTTTTTCAAAACGTTCAGAAACCTCTTCATCTTCGAGGGAACGTTCAATCCAGTTTAAAAGACTCTCATCTTCAATCGATTTTTTAATTTCTTTGGTCTGCTTTTCAACATCCATGGCCAGCATTTTTGCATACAAATATCGGTCTTCACCCATTACGAAAGGACGCGGCGCCTTCTTAAGCGCGCTTGATTGTTTAGGACTTAAACGCCGCCCGTCCAGCCAAGAAAGCACTTCATCAATCGTCCAGCGCTGCCCCGGCTCATCATGCAAAAGCCCGCGTAAAAGCTCAAGAATCTCACCTTTAAACCTGTCTTTACCCGTAATCGCAGCATAACTTCCATGCAGTATTTTTTGTTTAAGAACATCCTCTTCGCTTAAACCGGCCATAGGATCATTTTGCCGCATAATCACCGCTATAGATGCGCCCAGCGCATAAAGGTCATCCGCCAAAGTACCTTTACCTCTAGCAATGGGGTCCGCCATAGACCTGGAAATGGGTTCATAAAGAGAGGGCTGTGCATACGATGGAGGAGTAGACAAACAATCACCGAGTATAATTTTAGCAGGCTTCCCCTGAGCCCCCCCATCATACATATTTGTAGGGCGGATCGCGCCATGGACAAAATCTTTATCTCTAAAATCCTGCAAAATATCAACCATCGGACTGACGATAGCGCTCATAACCTCATCCTGCTTCCAACCAAGCCCCATCCTTTCACCCGGGGTTAAAAGCGGCTTACCAAGATTGTCAAAATATATAAAAACATAGAACTCTTTTTTAGCTGGCGGCCAAAAAACAGCGCCATGCAAAACAAGCTTCGCCAGTGTAGGATTAATAATAGCGTTATAAATAGAGGCACCCACGCGGCGCGGCACAAGTTCGCGTTGACAAACAATTGCTATAAGCGGTGTTTTGTTAGCATCTTTTGAATAAGCGCGGTACGCTTTATTTTCAGCAATATTATAGATTGCCAAAGGCTTGTCACACAGAATATCAACTTTGTCCTGAAAGTTTGCCGCATGAGCCCCTGCCCCTTCTTCACCTTGATCTTTTTTTGTATCGCTTTGTATTTCTGAAGCATCTTCCTTTGAAGCGTCGCCATCCTGCGCAACTTCATCGGGGCTTTTATCCGCTTTATCTTTCGTGTCTTCAGCAGACATGAAAAAATCCCTTTGCTCAAAAAAAATAAATCACAGAAAAACCATGTGACAAGGTCCTGACGCAGTCCAGCGCCAAGTGTAATCGGGTTCTGATAAAAAGTAAAACGCCTAAAGTACTGACATTACTTACCCATAAACGGGTCTTGCATCAAGATCGTATCATCGCGCTCTGGGCTGGTGGACAAAAGCGTCACCGGCGCACCTATAAGCTCCTCGATATGTTTTACATACTTCACCGCCGCCGCAGGCAATTCCGCCCATGTTCTTGCGCCCCGTGTACTATCACTCCACCCTTCCACGGTTTCATAAATTGGCTTAGCCGCGGCTTGCTTAACTTGTGAAGCAGGAAGATAATCATATTTTTCGCCATCAATTTCGTATCCGACACAAATTTTCAACTCTTCAAGCCCATCCAGCACATCGAGCTTAGTCAGCGCTATCCCGTGAATACCACCAAGCTTCACTGTTTGACGAACCAACGCCGCATCAAACCAACCACATCTTCGTTTGCGCCCTGTCGTCGTCCCGAATTCATGACCGTTCTCGCCTAAAAACTGACCAATCTCATTATCTTGTTCTGTGGGAAACGGCCCGCTGCCAACGCGTGTAGTATAGGCCTTGGTAATTCCCAGCACATAACCAATCTGGTCCGGACCCATACCGCTACCCGTCGCAGCCTGCCCCGCCGCCATATTCGATGAGGTTACATATGGATACGTGCCATGATCAACATCCAGCATCATCCCTTGCGCCCCTTCGAACAAAATCTTTTTGCCCTCTTGCCGCGCCTGATCCAATACCCGCCATGTCACGGCCTTATACGGCAAAATTTCATCGCGCACATCCATAAGCTTCTCAAGGATTTCATCTGCGCTCACCTCTTCTGCGCCAAGCCCACGCAGCAATGCATTATGATGCACCATCATCCGGTCGAGCTTTTCCTTCATCACATCAGGATATTCCAGATCACAAATCCGAATCGCCCGGCGCGCAATTTTATCTTCATAAGCCGGGCCAATACCGCGCTTGGTTGTACCAATCGGCTTATTACCACGCGCCATTTCTGCCGCCTCATCGAGCGCCCCGTGTACCGGTAAAATAAGCGGCGCATTTTCGGCAATCATCAATTTATCAGGATTAACATCCACACCTTGCGCCTGAATGGTTTTGATTTCCTCCATCAACGCCCACGGATCAATCACCACGCCGTTACCAATAATTGAAATTTTGGATTTACGAACAATGCCCGATGGCAGTAAATGCAGCTTGTAAGTTACGCCGTCGATGACCAGCGTATGCCCGGCATTATGGCCGCCCTGAAAACGCACCACCACATCAGCCCGGCTCGATAGCCAATCAACAATTTTACCCTTACCTTCATCGCCCCACTGGGAGCCGATCACCGCAACATTGGCCATGTACTTTATTTTCCTCTAACCGTTATATACCCATCATCTTGAAACATTTTAATCTCCGACCAATCCGCATCAAATGAAACATTTTTAATCTTAGACGCTTCGCTGTTTTTCAAACCTTGCCTAAGCGTATCCATATAAAATGTAAAACCAGCTGCACTTTCTTTTGGTGCATCACCTTCATAAATATCATAGCGCCCACCGCGCCCGATTTCTCCGCGAATATTCTCTGCAAAAACCGTAAAAGCCAAACCGTTATGATATTCAAACCCGCGCGTTTCAAGCGGGTCAATCGTCAGTGAAACGCCGCCAAGATCAAGGCCTTCTATGGCGGCTTCAACGCCCTGCACAACGGCCTTCAGCCGCTTCACATTTACCTTTGCATCTTTCGGCAGCTTAAGCTTATCAAGCGCCGCCAGCGCCTTATCCGCAGATCCCGCCAATTTATGACGTAAACTATCAATTTCGCTTTCCGGTGTTTTTGTCGCTTTAAAAACATCAGGAGCAATACGCGGCAAGGCAAAATCCAGTGTCACTCCAATCATGCCCAGCGCCGCTAAACCTTTCAGCATAACAACGCAAATCTCAATATCTGAGTGAACATCATCTTGACCGATCATCTCGCAGCCAACTTGCGTAAATTGACGCTGCGTGCGGGCCTGCGATGCCCGCGTTCGAATAACATCATTGGCGTAAGTCAGGCGCAAGGGGCGCGCATCTTCAGACAGCCTTGAAAGCGCAACCCTGGCAATCTGCGCAGTAATGTCACTACGCAACCCCATCATCCGGTGCGTCACCGGGTCCATCACCCGGAATGTTTCTGCCGCCAGCGCTGCCCCCGGCCCAGGAGCCAGCAGGCTTTCCTCAAACTCCGCCATCGGCGGCTTCACCCGCGCATAACCAAACTGTGAAAATGCACCTATCAGTGTTGCAATGGCCTTATATTCCACTTCAGCCTGCGGCGGCAGCAAATCTTCAAAGCCGCTCGGCAAAAGGGCTGTATTGTTGTGAAGGTCTTTCATGCTTTAACGCTTAAGGGGCAACGTCCAGAAAGTCAATTGGTTGCCTATTGCAAACAAAAAAAAGTCTCTACCATGAGCGCCCATTCTTGACGAAACTAATCAAGAATGAAACGCTACTGATATGACAACCACCCGCACTCTTATCACAGGCTTCATTCTCGCAACCTTGGCATGTATTCCGGCATATCAGTGGATTTTTCACCAAAAGTTTTCAGTCTTTCCCTTGGGGTGGGCCGGCTCTGGCCTGCATTACATAGCCATCTTTTTTCATGAAATCGGCCACACTGTAGCCGCGTGGTTTTACGGCTATATCACCCTGCCTATGTTTGATTTCACCCATGGCGGCGGGTTTGCTTACATGTTAAGCGGCTCAAACCCGCTGGTTCTTGCCTGCATTTGGGGAGCTTTGCTGTACGGAATTTACACTTTCCGCGCCTACAAAATCATTGCGATCGGCCTTGCGGGCCTTCTGCTTTTAAATCTGGCAACATTTCACAACGAAGGCTGGCGGCTAAGCATTATTAATTTTATGGGCCCGGCGTTTGAAGCCCTCGTGGCCGGATTTCTGCTATTTCGCGCCCTTTTTGACCTCGCACCACGCGGCAATCTAGAGCGTATTTTAAACGCCTTGTTCGGCTTTGGCATGATTTTTAGAATTTTTATCGATTCCTACGGACTGCTTCACAACCAGACCCATCGGCTATCTTATTACAAACAAAAAGGAAGCCATGGCTTCGGCGACTTTGATAAAATCGCTAACCAGTTTTATGGACTGGACTTCGAAATGGTTATTTATTGTTGGTCAGGGCTGGCCCTCTTATGCCTTCTTATTCCCTTAATCCTCAAGGCCACTTATAAAAATTAAGCCGTTTTGGAAACAAACATCTAACTCGCAACTTTTTCAATGATTGCGCACAGGTCACCGACAATATCTTCAACTTTTTGCTGATCATCACCTTCGGCCATAACGCGGATCACTGGCTCGGTCCCGCTGGCGCGCACCAAAACCCGGCCATCATTGGCAAATGAGCTTTCTGCCTTTTTGATCGCGGCCTTCACTTCGGCTTCATCCAGCGGCTTACCCTCTTTGAACTCAACATTGCGCAAAATCTGCGGCAACGGCTCAAATAAATTCAAAACCTCGCTAGCCTTCTGACCGCTCTCCTTCACAATCGCGCACATCTTAATCGCCGCCTGCAAGCCATCACCCGTGGTGTTATAATCCGACAGCACAATATGCCCGGATTGCTCCCCGCCTAAATTATACCCTTCCGCCCGCATCGTCTCGACAACATAACGATCACCGACAGCGGTGCGAATAAGATCAATCCCTTTGGATTTCAAAAGTCTTTCAAGGCCCAAATTCGACATCACCGTTGAAACCAAAGCGGGTTTGGCAAGTTCGCCTTTGTCCTGCATCGAAAGCGCCAACGCCGCCATCAATTGATCGCCGTCAATTTTATTACCCTTCTCATCAACCATGATCAGGCGGTCTGCATCGCCATCCAGCGCAATCCCAATATCCGCGCCGTGATCGACAACAGCTTCCTGTAATTTCCCCGTCGCCGTCGCGCCGTAACCGTCATTGATATTCCGACCATTGGGCGCATCACCAATCGCAATCACATCGGCTTCCAGCTCCCACAAAACCTGCGGCGCCACTTTATACGCCGCGCCATTGGCACAATCGACAACCACTTTCAGCCCCTGCAGCGTGGTTCCGCGCGGCAAGGAGCGCTTCACGCTTTCCGCATAACGCCCAATCGTATCATCGAGACGCGCAGCCTTTCCAAGATCAGCAGGTAAAGCTAAATCCTTCTCCAGATCCCCGCCCAGAGCCGCTTCAATCTCCAGCTCAATCTCATCATCAAGCTTATAACCATCTGCGCCAAAAAGCTTAATCCCGTTATCTTCAAATGAATTATGCGAGGCCGAAATCATTACGCCAACATCAGCGCGCAAAGAACGCGTGAGCATCGCCACACCCGGCGTTGGCACCGGACCGGTCAAAATCACATGCATACCCATTGAAAGAAAACCGGCCGTAATCGCTTGCTCCAGCATATAGCATGATAGGCGTGTATCTTTGCCAATCACCACGCGATCTGTCGGCTGCCCTTTGCGGCGCGCGCGCAGCACTTTCACAGTGGCCATAGCAACTTTCATCGTCATTTCCGCCGTCATAGGGTGAACATTCGCCCGCCCTCTTATTCCGTCTGTTCCAAAATATTCTCGTGCCATCTCTAAGCCGCCTTTTCATTATAGAAAAAACTATGCGCCCACCCTTAAAAAGTCAAGAAATCAGGCTATTTCCATAAATTTATATTTCCGGCATTTTTGGCCCGTCAGCACCCTGTTTTTGTTTATTCGCCCGACAAGCCTGCACCCACTCCACAACTCCACCATGCTTTTTCAAAACAGCCATAGAGAGATAGGCTGGCGTATAAAATAAACAAGCAGATCCCAAAAACGCATCCCCTGCCGCAAAAGCATAATATGCCGCCATGCCGCAAGCCCCGGAAATCATCATATCAGGCTGCAACACGCTATACGGCTTTTTATTTTCTTCCAAAAGACGGAGGGAAACCAACGTAGAAAGCCCACACAAACCATATATTGGGAGAGGCGCAAGATGCCCCAAAGCAATCGCCGCCCCTCCATTCACGCTTGCTGTTCCTGCGGCATTCCATTTGGACTGAGATCCCTCTGAAAGCTTAGGGTCTGCCGCCTTCGCCATAAAGAACGACGTCATGGCAAATAAAAGTAAAACAACGGCCTTCTTCATAGAGGCCGGGTCAGAGGCCGCAGCCTCAAACGCGGCGGCTATACTAGAACAGGATAAAAATGCGCCGGATACCGCTAACGAAGCGCCTCTATTCCGGGCCAGACTTTTCATCATATCCGGCGCCCGCAAACTCATTCCGGCCTTTTCAAACTCTGTACTCAACCGCGTATAAAAAGACACCCCTGCACGCGCGATATTAAACGCACTGGCCAATTTACTAACCGGCCAGCTATAAAGTGCCGTCCCCACACCAGACAAAAACGCCGTATCACTCACCGTATTCAGCAACGCATTACGCAGCTCTGGACTCAGTTTTTTCAAGACAGAAAATTTCATGCCGGGACCCTAGCACAAACACTTAAATTATGTAAATAAAAAATGTCGTTTTACAGGCCTCTAAGCCCCTTGAGGAAGCTCTCCACCACTAAGGCCGCCGCCGCCGGATGGCACCGAAGATTTCGGCGCCGTATCTTTCGGCTCGTCATCATCCTCGGTATCACGGATAATCGGTTTTCCCGCCAGAATGTCTTTAATCTCATCGCCCGAAAGCAACTCATATTCGAGGAGCCCTTTGGCAACCTTATGCAGATCATCCAGATTATCGGTCAAAATCTGTTTGGCTTTGTTATAGCCTTGCTCAACAATGCGGCGCACCTCAGCATCCACCAAACTCGCCGTTTCATCGGACATCATCTTGGTCTGCGATACAGAATGGCCAAGGAAAACTTCTTCCTGATCCTGCGCATACCGAATAGTGCCCAGCTTTTCAGAAAAACCCCATTCCGTCACCATTTTGCGCGCAATGCTGGTCGCTTGTGAAATATCACTGCTTGCACCCGTGGTAACTTTGTCATGGCCAAAAATAATTTCTTCAGCCACGCGCCCGCCCATCGCCACAGAGAGATCGGCTTCAAGCTTTTCAAGACTCATTGACAAGCGATCATTCTCAGGAAGACGCATAACAAGCCCCAGAGCCCGCCCACGCGGCACAATCGTCGCCTTATGCACCGGATCAGACGCCGGCTCATGCATCGCCACCAGCGCATGGCCCGCTTCATGATAAGCGGTCAGCTTTTTCTCATCATCGCTCATCACCATGGATTTACGCTCTGCTCCCATCATCACCTTGTCTTTAGCATCTTCCAGCTCTTCCATCCCCACAACGCGTTTCCCGCGCCGCGCAGCCAGCAAAGCCGCTTCATTCACAAGGTTTGCGAGATCAGCGCCGCTAAATCCCGGTGTTCCGCGCGCAATCACTAAGGCTTCAACATTATTGGCCAGCGGCACTTTCTTCATATGCACTTCAAGAATTTTTTCACGGCCCTTAATATCAGGGAGCGGCACCACAACCTGACGATCAAAACGACCCGGACGAAGTAAAGCAGGATCCAAAACATCAGGGCGGTTTGTCGCCGCCAGAATAATTACACCTTCATTCGATTCAAAACCATCCATCTCAACCAATAATTGGTTCAATGTCTGTTCACGCTCATCGTTACCGCCGCCAAGCCCGGCCCCGCGGTGACGCCCAACGGCGTCATTCTCGTCGATAAAGATAATGCACGGCGCATTCTTCTTGCCCTGTTCAAACATATCGCGAACGCGGCTAGCGCCCACGCCGACAAACATTTCAACAAAATCCGAACCTGAAATTGTAAAAAACGGCACATTCGCTTCACCAGCCACAGCGCGCGCAATCAGCGTTTTACCCGTACCGGGCTGCCCAACCAAGAGCGCCCCTTTTGGAATTTTTCCGCCAAGGCGTGAGAATTTCTGCGGATCTTTCAGAAACTCAACAACCTCTTCCAGTTCCTGCTTGGCTTCTTCAATGCCCGCAACATCTTCAAACGTCACGCGGCCATGTTTTTCGGTCAGCATTTTCGCGCGGGACTTCCCAAAGCCCATCGCGCCGCCCCCTTTTCCGCCCTGCATTTGGCGCATGAAGAAAATCCACACGCCAACAATAAGGAACGCTGGTAACAAGGATATCAGAATACTCGCAATGCTCATCTGCTCCGGATCGACTTTATCTGCGGCAATTTGTACGGAAGTGCCTTCCAGACGGGTCACCACATTTTCATTCGGCGGCACCATCACTTTAAAATTCTCGCCGCTAGAAGCAAAAACACCGTAAAGCTCCGGGCCTTTAATGGTCACATTAGAAACACGGCCAGCCTGCGCGTCCGTCATGAATTCGCTATACGAAATAACGCCAGACTGAGGCGCTGCACCCTGCTGCGTACCCTGAAAAACATTGAATAGAAACACCATAGTCAAACCTATGGCGAGCCAAAAAATTAGATTACGTCCAAATCCATTCACAGTGTTTGCCCTTCCTTATGGCGCTCATAATTTTGTTATACTGAATTAATACGTTTGCAGACAAAAACAAGCAAACTCTTTCTCTTATTCTCTTGTGAGAATAAGCTGGGCCGCCTTGTCATCGCGCTCAAAAATAACGCCGCCCAAAGTTCGTTTCCGAAAATCATCCGACCTTATCAAATCGTCAAGCAGCGCTTCAACTTTTTCCATCCGTGGAGCGTAATCCGCTTCGGGACGAAATTTTTCCAGCGCTTTTAAAACGCAACGTAAAATAATTTCTTCCGGCTGCCTCAGTAAAACATCATTTTTAAATACGGTACATTTCGTATCATTTTTAAAAACCGCCTCTTTATAGGCTTTTTCTGCCACGCTGTCCAGCGCTTTTCTCGCGCGTGATAAGCGTTTCGCGGTAACGTTCAATCTTTTTGAGCTTAAACCCTCTTCTTCCAAAATTTCGCGCGATCGTCGCAATCTTACCCTTGCAAAATCAGTATTTTCGTTACTCGGATCTTGCACAAAATCAATCGCCTGGTCTTCACAAAACCTTATCAAATCGTCTTTAGGTAGATCTAAAAATGGTCGCACCAGCACCAAATCATCATCATAAACCTGCACATTTTGCATACCAGCCAAACCATCAAGCCCGCTTCCCTTGCTTAACCGAAACAACACCGTCTCTGCCTGATCATCACCGTGGTGGCCCAAAAATAAATGCTCAATATTATGCGCCCGGCAATATTCCGCCATCAATCCATAACGCGCGCGGCGCGCTTCTTCCTGTATAGCGGTCTCAGATGGGCTTTCCCAATTTAAAACCTGATGCTTCACCTGCGACCAATCCGAAAGCCACGAACCAACCTGCGCCGCCTCCTCCGCACTTTCCGCCCGCAAATTATGATCCACGCTCAAAGCATGCACTTCTATCGCCTTATCAGCCCCCCAGCCACTCAGCAGCTTGCACAAAGCCATGCTATCCGGCCCACCAGACACAGCCACACCAACCTTCGACGCGCCAGACCAGTCAAAGCCGAACCCATCCATCATATTTTGAAAATTATTTAAAGTGAGAGGCGCATCCTCAGCCATAGCCATCAAGAACAAGAGAGCCTGCTCATCTCCTGATCGGCCCGGCGCAATACGGGCGCAGCGCCCGCCGGATTTTCTTTCTTAAGCTGTTGCAAAGCAATGCAAGCATCTGAGCGTTTGCCCAGCGCATCTAACGACAAACCAAGCTTGAGCAGATTATCCGCTGCTTTCGAGCCCTTTGGGTATTGTTGATAACCTTCGGCAAAAATACGCGCTGAGGACTCAAAATTCCCGCGCACATAATGCGTCTCACCAAGCCAGTATTTCGCATTCCCCGCCAAAGCATGATTAGGGTAATCGCGCAAAAAAGCCTCAAATTCAACCTGCGCCGCGTCATATTTACGGTTTTTCACCATTGAAAACGCGTTGTCATAGGTCGCAGAGGCTAAATCGATGCCGCTCACAGCGCCACCCCTATTTGTTGTATAACTACCCAACTGCCCCGCATCATCATTATTCGAACTCCACTGATATGTTTGCCCGTCCGTATCCCCTGTTACAGGGTTAGGCTGCTGTGGGCGTACTTGCGGCGTGACATTCCCGGTCGTATAACGCCCTGCGGTAGGTGAACTGCCCGCAGACCCGCCTTCCAGATCCTTCATCCGCAGTTCCAAATCACTACTCACCCGCTCTAACTGCTCTTTTAATTGACGGTTTTCATAGCTCTGCTCTTCTAAAAGACCCCGCAATTCGCGCATATCATTTTCAACTTGCTGCAAACGAATCTCCGCATCCGCCCCCACAGCGGCCCCACTTGGGCCGCTTCCTGGCGGCGGGGCTTCCCCTCGATACACCGCGCGACTCAGCGTGTTAATCTCGTTTTCCAGCCTTTTGATACGGTTTTGCAACTCCCAACCATCTTGCGCAAAGGCAGGCTGAAAACTCACGAACAGCAAAAGCGCCAAAAGGCCTGAAAATATCCAGGCCTTCCGCGTATATCGATATGAAAGAAAAGACATCATGATATCCGTCTAAACCTCTATTTAGTTCACTTTCGTAACAGAGCGGCGATTTTGTGACCACGCTGATTCGTTCGCACCAGGAACAGCCGGACGCTCTTTACCAAAACTCACAGTGTTCACACGTGATGGGCCAAGCCCCAAAGCTGAAAGATAATTGCGCACGGAGTTCGCACGGCGTTCACCCAAAGCCAAGTTATATTCCCGCGTGCCGCGCTCATCCGCATGGCCTTCAATTGTGATGCTCACATTCGGATATTGCTGAAGCCAAGTCGCTTGTCCATCCAAAACCTGACGCGCTTCCGTGCTCAAGCTATAACTATCTGTACCAAAGAAGATACGGTCACCAACATTCACTACCAGATCAGCCTGCGTACCCGGCGCTGGACCGCCCTGCGCATCACCTTGATAAATCTCATTCAAAGGTCCGTCTGTAATGCCCTCACGCGCGGCATCCTGACCATCCAGAACCATATCCTCTTCCTCCGTCGAAGAACAGGCCGATACAAGTAGAACAACAGCAAAGATCATAAACAGACGCGGCAGCGCCACAGAATCTTTCAAAAAGAAAGGACGGGAAAAAAAGCGGGTCATAGGTTTCTCCTTAAATGTAAATAACAAGGCTCAGCAATTTTCTATTATTAGTATTTCGGTCTTAAGTTTTATTCGGTTACGTGCGTGCGTGCAAGAGGGATAACTTTTTTTAAGCACAGTTATTATTAAATCTTTATACGTCACCGCCCAGAAAACCCTGCGCAAGAGAGCTAATTCAACTGATCATTAAGTTGCTGTAATAAAAGTTCCGCTTCCATTCGGTCGCGTGAATTCGGCGCTTTTTCAATATACCCCACCAGGGAATCTATAGCTGCACTAGGCTGATCTGTGCGTGCATACAGAACCCCGGCATCCAGCAACAAACGATATTCATCCGGATCAATCTTTTGCATAAGCTTGACGGTTTCAAGCCCCCCAGAATAATCCTCCACCTCAATTTGCCTAAATTTAATGTTGTTTTGCAGCCGCATGAGAATATCGCGATTGCTCGCCGCCTCATAATATTCGGAAGAAAGCTCGGCCTCTTCCCCAAGCGAACGCTTTACAATTATCCTTAGATCCTGCGCTTCAACAATTTGGCAACCATCAAACGGATCAAACATCAAACGCTGCCCATCCCTTTCAATCCGGCATAAAAAATGCCCGGGAATATTGAGCCCCGCAATATCCCAGCCCTGACCGCGCGCGGCATATATACAAAGAACGCACAGCGTAATCGGCAGGCCCTTTGCCCGATCAATCACGCTAATTAAACTAGCATTTTGTAAATCGTCATAACGCTCCACATCACCTTGATACTCATATTGATCGCTGAGAACATGTTTAAGTGCCGCCAGTTGCGTTTCAACCACTTCATCGGCGCCCTCTTTCAACAGAGCCGCAAAACGGTCCGCCACTTCACTGATAAGCTTTTCTAAATGATGAATATAACGATCTACAGAAATTCCGGCATGCGACGGCACACAAAGCGCTAAGGCTGCAAGCCCTAGATCAATATCCCGATCATCAAGACGACCAACCTTCTCTAAATAATTCTCAGGATTAAATTTAGAAATTTTATTTTCAGTTTTATTGGCCATCCCAGAGAATTTGCTCGCTCTCTATACCCTGACGCGGCTTTGGTGGCGCAAGAGGGTCACCCTGAATAACAACCGGCTCACTGGCTGTTTCATTAAACACAGGATCCACATTATTAGGGTACGAAACGCCGGCATCGCTGCGCGCTTGGGGTGCGCGCAAATTAATCGGCGTATTTGGATCTTCATACGGCTGCACAGGCACGTTATTGCCCTCACCATCGCGATATATATGGTTATCTTCATAAGTGCTTTGATATGTCAGATTTTCATTAACAGCGCCCGGCACTTCGTCATCACCACCTACAAACTTGACGTAGCTCACCACGCCGTTCACACCGTTAATCGTGCGCGCTGTTTCAATCACCCGGTTAAGCTCCTGACGATTTTGCGCAAAGCCCATCAGGTAAACCGTGCCCTGAACCGTATCGATATTATAATTAATCGACAATACTTCGCGATCAAAGGTCAGCGCCGTACGCAAGCGCGTCGAAATCCATGTGTCTTTCGCATAGCCAAGAACACCTGCACTCTCGGTCACTTGAATTTCATTAATAACCTGCTTAACCCCCCGTGGCTGCCAAGCCAGACGCACCGCTTCCACGCGATTTTCAGGGTCCTGCACAACGCCGGTAATCAAAACGCGGCCTTGATTAATCGTTAGGTCCAGTTTTCTAAATGTCTCGACATCATAACTAAACCACGATTCATTGATCGCTAGCTGGATACGAGCATCACTCACTGCACTCGATATGCCGCCTTCTTGCGAAGCGGCAATACCAGCTGTTGCACCAACGCCTGTTGCAACGCCAAGAGCGCTGCACGATGGAAGAAAAAATATTGAAGCCAAAAGAAACGGTAAAACGCGGATCATGACGACCCCCTTGAAAATGTGGATCAAACGATTCTTATTATTGACCTTCCAACCATGCATTGTCCAGATGGTGAACTGAAACTGCCCCCAATAGATTAAAAGATCCCGGGGGGACAATCAGTACATCAAAACGCATACCAAACTCTGCGATGTCTTCAATGATGTGCAATATAATGACCAGCGGCCGCTTCAATCCGGCGGCGCGTTTTTTCATTCACGGCATACAGAGCCTGCTCTTCATTTTTATGCGCTTTCACTTCAGCAAAAACCACCATTTCGCCTTTACGGGCAACCAGATCAATCTCTCCCACAGGAGTTTTATAGTGGCACTCCAGAATTTTATACCCTTTAAGCTGCAAATATCACGCCGCAGCTTTTTCGGCCTCAACTCCGCGTGTATAAGCAGCCTGTTTTTTAGTCGCGCTCATTTAGAAGGCCTCTTTGAAATTGCCAATGCCAAATCATAAAGCTCTTTCTTCGATCGTCCAGTTTGCGCTGCTACAAAGCCGGACGCATCCTTGGTGCTCATCGCCTCGAGAGCTTTCTCAACGAGACCTTCCAGCTCTTCTTGCGAATATTCGACAGCCTTAGGCGCTTCAATCACCAATACAATTTCACCCTTTGGCGCACCATGCTCTTTATAATGCGCAATTAATTCTTCTGGAGTGCCGCTGCGCACTTCTTCGTAAAGCTTGGTCAGCTCCCGTGCGACCACAACGCGCCGCCCTTGCATAACCTCGCCAATATCGCCCAAAGCCGCCACCAAGCGCGGCGCGGTTTCAAATGCAATCAACGTCCCGGGAACCCCCACCCACTCTTCCAGCAGATTTTTCCGAGCTCCAGATTTTGACGGTAAAAACCCGATAAAAGAAAACCGGTCGGACGCCAACCCCGAAAGCTGTAACGCGGCCAAAGGTGCATTCGCCCCCGGCACGCTCGTTACATTCAGACCCTCTTCCCGCAAAGCGCAAACCAGCTTATACCCCGGATCGGAAATGAGCGGCATTCCCGCATCGCTCATCAAGACCAGCGCCTCTCCCGCGCGAATACACTCAACGATTTTTTGCCGCGCTCTCTCATCACTATGATCGTTGTAAACTGACAGTGATTTTTTCAAATTAAAATATTTTAGCAGCTTCCCCGACACCCGCGTATCTTCGCACAAAACACCATCAGCCGCCGCCAATGTATCAAGCGCCCTGAGCGATATATCGCCCATATTCCCGATAGGCGTAGCCACCAAATATAATCCCGGCGAAAGCGTCCCGCCCTTTGCATCAGGGAGTAGCCAACCCCGCATTTTTTCTTTACTGTCCATTCTGAAACCATACTAGGGTCACGCCATGATACAAACCTTTAAAGCCGCTTTTGTCTCTTTCCTACTGATTGCCTCTTTATCGACTCTCAACGCCTGTCAAACGGGCGGTGGGTATAACCGCAGCTCCACAGCGCCTTCAGTGCCAGCGCAATCAAATCCCAGCGCTCTGGGCCAGCCCTCTACCGGGCAATTGCTTGGTGATAGCGCCATAAACGCACAGCAACAACAGAATCTTCCCCCTGTTAAAGTCGGCATCCTGCTGCCTTTAACCGGACAAAATAAAAGACTCGGCGATGCCATGCTCAAAGCTGCGCAAATGGCTTTGTTCGACATCGGCCACTCTAATCTTGAGCTAATTCCTCGAGACACAAAAGGCACACCCGAAGGCGCGCGCGCCGCAACGAAATCTGCCATAGATGGGGGGGCGCAACTTATCCTTGGTCCTGTTTTTGCAGCATCTGTACGCGCGGCCAAGCCAATTGCCGGCAGCGCCCGTATCAATATGATTGCCTTTTCAACCGACTGGACACTGGCGGGCGGCAACACCTATATCATGGGCTTTTTGCCCTTCGATCAGGTTGAACGGATCACAGAATTTGCCGGGCGCAGCGGCATTGCACGTGTCGGCGTACTCGCCCCGGAAACAAGTTATGGCCGCCTTGTTGGTGAATCGTTTAGAAACGCGGCGCCGCGCAACAACATCGCCATTACACAAACCGTGAATTTCCCGGCCAACTCCACAAACCTTGCGCCCATTGTGCGCAGCTTTACCCGTTTTGATGAACGCGAAGCCGCCGGCGTTCTTACGAAAACACCCTTTGATGCTGTTCTCATGCCAGTAGGAAGCCAGGAGGCCCGCGCCATTGGCAGCCTGCTGACCCATTACGAACTACCCCCGCGCTCCGTCCGGCGGCTGGGTACAGGCCTGATGGATGAGGCATCACTGGCCAGCGAAGCCAATCTCGAAGGCACATGGTTCGCCGCTCCCTCCCCCAACTCACGCAAAAATTTTGAAAATCGCTTTATCAGCACTTATGGCACGCGCGCACCGCGCCTCTCATCTCTCGCATTTGATGCCACCGCTCTTGCTGCTGTTTTGGCCAAACGGGGATTAACGGCGCACGGTCGCCCGTCTTTCGACCACGGCTCCATCCGTAACCCGAATGGGTTTTCTGGTTTAGACGGCATTTTCCGTTTCCGCCCAAACAATACGGCAGAACGCGGCTTGGCTGTTTTGGAATTCCGAGGTGGACAAATCACTGTCATCGACGAAGCGCCGAAAACTTTCCAGCGCCCACAAGCATTACCGCAAAAACCGCAACCTCAATATTAGAAACACCAATTTAATTGTTGTTTTAAGAGGCCATCTTAATCTGAAGATTGGCAGCGGGTTTTAACGTTAGCCCGCTTTGCTCGGCAGCATATTCCGCGCCAATGCGTTGCTGCATCGCGCGATAAATTTCACGCGGCACATTTACATTACAGCAAGACTCAAGACCTTTAAATCCGGGGAATGAATTCGCTTCACAAATTGTATAGCCGCCATCATCATAAAGCAGGTCAATGCCGGCCACCTGCAAATTCAAAATATCCGCACACTGAATCGCCAGATCCTTAGCTTCTTCATCAGGAATAAACTCAACCACCTGCGCGCCTTGCGTATAATTCGCTTTAAACCCGCCATTACTTGAACGGCGCTCCATCGAGGCGATCACTTCGCCATCAACAACGAACAAACGCAAATCGCGGCCATGGCTGTTGGCAATATATTTCTGGAAGACCAGCTGTGTGTTTGGGCTGGTCTGCTCCATAAAGCTCATCAAATCTTCAAATGAATCGCGGTTATCAATCAGGAAAACCCCGGTGCCATTCACACCCTGCAAAGTTTTCACAACAACCGGAAAACCAATTGAGCTTTCCACCAAATCCATATCAATCGGGAATTTCGCCAGCATCGTTGTCGGCGTTGGTAACTTACTTTCCGCCAAAACCTGATGCGTGTGCATTTTATCCGCAACCATTTCAATCGAGTTTGAATCATTAAAAACGCGAACGCCCATGCGCTCCAATTGACGCACAACCGCCAACGCAAAATATCCACTATCAATCACATAACAACGTGGCAAAACATAATCAGGCAGCGGCACCGGCGCACCATCAATCAAAACAGATTCGCGATCTTCATCGGTGACCAGTAAATCAAATTGCTCAGGGTGGAAAACATTAACATCTATGCCCATCTCACGGCCTTCCGCCATAAAACGGCGCACTTCAAAGGCTTCAGCAGATGAAGACTCAACTTCCTCGTTGAATAAGATCCAGACTTCCATAAAATCTCCCTCTCTCGATACTGGTTTTATGGCCCTAACCGACTTTAGGAAGATTAGGGTAAAAACAAATAAGCGCCATGATTGAGCCATAATTTATAGAAAAAATTCCAGAATTGCAAATTTTGCATAGCACGTATGCATTCTTACAGCAAAATAAGCCCGATCAAAGCAGTTTATTCCCTGACAAAGCGCGAGAAGCGCAGCGTATAGATGAATACGTAAGCGACGAGCAACGCTGTTCAGGGGATAAAATGCACAGATCGTTAAAGCCCCCTTAACAAAAAACCTGCAATAATAGTAAGATAACGAATATTTATATCAATTTGGGGAGCAAAGTGGGGGCATTTAATCGCCATAACCGAGCGCTGATCCTGCAAGCCCTTGTGTTTGCAGCATTTTTGCTATGCGCCACCCTGCCCGCACACGCCCAAGACACCACATCCAACCTTGTCGGCCATTGGGCGCTGGATGAAACAGTGGGCACAAACGCCAGCGATGAAACAGCCAATGGCTATGACGGCACTTTATTCGGCAACCCAACATGGCAAGGAACGGGCGGAAAAATCGGCGGGGCAATGGCCTTTGACGGGACGGATGACCGTGTCATGCTTGACGTTGCCACTACCACAAACTTGCGGATAAACGGCGATCTAACAGTCGCTGCATGGGTTAAGACCAGCGTGTCTAATGCTAGTGGAGCCATGGTTTTTTTGCAGGATACAAGCTCAGTTAATAACAATTACAACCTTTATCTAGAAAACGGTTCTCCGACGTTTGACCATGGAAATGGCGCTATAGGGGAAAAATTTACGGCAACCGCCACAGTAAATGATGACACCTGGCATCACATAGCCTTCGTAGCGAATTTTGTAGATAACACGACGAATGATGGTTTCTTTTATATCGATGGTGTTCTCGATTCGTCAGTCAATCTAACGTTTGATATTGTGAAATTTAATAACAATGGCTACAAAATCAGCACCGATGGTTCGACCTATGCATTTGACGGATTGATGGACGATATCCGAATTTATAACCGCGCCCTGACAGCCGCCGACATCGCCGTCCTCGCATCCTCACTCACCGGCCCTGTCACCTGCAACGCCGCTTACGAAGCCGTGATGTGGTACAACAACGACGAATCCGTCATGCAATATTGTGATGGCACAAACTGGATCGATATGGGTCCAAAAGAAACCGGCGGCGCTGGAACCTGCACCGCCCCCACGGGCGCTATTGGTGAAGTCGGCTACAACAACACCGAAGGGCAAATACAATATTGCAACGGCGCCAACTGGATCTCTATGGGCCCGAAAACCACCACCGGCGGGGCGCCAAGCGCCGGCCTTGTCGGCCACTGGAAATTGGATGAGTCCGGCAATACCTCAACAGCTGCAGATACTGGCGGGTCAAATAACGGAACATTAACCGGTTTTCCAGCGGACCCCACAGCGAACTGGGTTTCTGGAAACGTAGGTGGCTCCCTAAGTTTTGATGGGGCCAATGACCGCGTTATTGTTGGTGATCCGGCTGGCGGAGAACTTGATTTCGGCACCACGCAAAGTTTCACCTTATCGGCATGGATCAACACGAACAATGCCGCCTCCCTAACACGTCCTTTATCCAAAGGTCATTGGGGATGGACCGGCGGTGGTTACGGTATGTGGGTTGATAACGGTCAATTATCTGCTGGCACAACAGGGACTTCCCAGGCAACATCAACACAGACACTCACTACAAACACTGTAATCAGTAATGGCAACTGGTATCATGTGGCCGCAGTCTTTGACCAAACCGCAAAAACCATGGAGCTTTACGTTGATGGTATAGCCCAAGATTTAACAGTAGGCGGAACGACATGTGGAACCGTCACTGGAACTGTTCTTGATTACTCTGCTTGCGGTACGGCGACAGCCTCCAGCGCACATGATTTTGTGATTGGAGCCTCGCATACCAACAATGAGCATTTCGATGGTGAAGTTGACGATGTGCGTGTATATAATCGCGCGCTCAGCGACGCTGAAATTGGAAGCTTATTTAAAGCAACGGGCGGCATCGGTAGCGTCGGCCCAACTGGCTGCTCAACCATCGGCGATGTTTGTAGTGACGGCAGCGTCTATGCCGGCTTGTCACCGGACGGCAACATAGCAATGTACACAACCCCCGCTGACGCCGGGACATACACATGGGACGATGGATTAAACAACTCACTAGATACGGCGATAGTCAATTGCGGAACAACAGGCCCCTCCTGTGACACGGGTGCAGCCAATACAGCGCTTCTTGTTGCTCTATCCGGCTCCGGCACACCCGCCCCCTACGTTGCTGCAGAATATTGCGACACCCTGTCCGTCCATGGACAAACAGACTGGTATCTGCCCGCACGGAATGAGTTAGGCCTAATGTATACAAATAACGTCGCCATTGGCGGATTTAACACCTCGGGTGTATGGTATTGGTCATCAACAGAATGGACTCAAGCTACGGCGAGGAGTATCAGGTTCAATGACGGCGGAGCAGCCGGCACAAATAAGCTCAGCCTCCAACTCGTCCGCTGCACCCGAAAAGGCCCCGGCGCAATAACCAGCGACTGCTCCTCCCCCAACGGGCCCGCCGGGGAAATGATCTACAACGACGATCAAAACGTTATGCAATATTGTAACGGCAGCGAATGGGTCGGCATACGTTAGTCTCCGCATCGTTGCATAATATTAGCATTTTCTGACATAAAATATTTATAGTTTTTCACATCTTTTTTTCAAAAAAACCGCAAATGTGCCCTTGCATTTTTTTCCCAAACCCGCCATTGTCGCTTCTTCAAGAACTTTGAAATTAAAAATACGAAACAACGCGTTTTAGTTTCTTTTGAGAGGACATCCAATGACACAGCCTGCCGCTTACATCAACGACGAAGACACACCTAAACAAGACAGCACGCTGAAAGTTGTGCCCAATACAAAAAAAGGTCGTCCCCGCTCCACAAAATCCAAAAACGCCATTTTAAAAGCCACAAATTCACTGCTCTTGCATATGAGCGTGCAGGAACTTTCCATCGAAGCAATCGCCAAAAAAGCCAAGGTCGGCAAAACCACCATTTACCGCTGGTGGCCGAATAAAACTGCTGTTGTGATGGACGCATTGATCAGCCAGCCCGGCATTCAAAGCCCGCTACCAACACCAAAGAATAATACCGAAGCCATCATCATGCAGCTAGATAAGTTGATCCGCATGCTCGACGGTAATAACGGCGAAACCATTGCCCAACTGTTCTCAGAAGCGCAAGCCGATGAGAAAGCCCAAAAGATTTTCTCCGGCACCTTCCTCACGCCGCTACTTGATGCCATTGAATTCAGCGTCCAAGAAGGCCAGAAAGCCCGTGAATTCCGGGGCTCTCTCGACCCGAAAATGGCCATTGACCTACTCTGCGGCCCAATCTTCTTCCGCCTGATGTCACGTCCAGCAGACCTCAATGAAGAATTCCGCGAAACTTACCCCAAAGAAGCTGTGCGCTTGATTAGTGCGTAATGACGCCTTAAGCTGTTGCTATGCTTGAAAACATCAACATCCAAAAATACTGGGATGCGCTCGCCAATTGGTGCGGCAGCTATTTCTGGTCCAGCGATACGTTCTTACAAGTTGCCATTGTCGCCGGCTCCTTCGCCATTGGCTCAATTGCCTATCGCTTCATCCGCACGCCACTGATCGAAAAAATCGATGCCATGCAGGTGCCATATACCGCAAGGCGCGTCCTGCATAATTTGCGCAAACTCATCCTACCCATCATCGTCCTAACCCTGGTTTTCATTGCCAGCCGCGTAGCTGATTCAGCCTTCATGAACATTGATATTGGTTTGTCGGTGGTCATTATGAAACTCCTGCTGGCCTGGATATTCATCCGCGCCGCCGTACAGCTTATCAGCAACAAACTTGTTCGTAATTTTTTTGCTCTGTCGATCTGGATCATAGCCGCGCTCAGCATCTTCGGCGTACTGGATGAAACTACCGCAGCGCTGGATGCTATCGGCTTTGATACCGGTGAAGGCCGTCTGTCTGCCTTGGCTGTCATAAAAGGACTATTCTCCATCTTCGCCCTGCTCTATCTGGCAATTTTCATGTCGACTTTTGCCGAACGCCGCGTCATGGAGGTCAAAAGCCTCAACCGCTCTTCACAAGTTCTCGTCGGTAAAATTGTCCGCATCACGCTCATCGTCTTTGCCTTGCTTATCGGCATCACCAGCGCCGGTATCGACCTCTCGCTCTTCGCCGTCTTTGGTGGTGCGATTGGCTTGGGAATTGGTTTTGGCCTACAAAAAGGCGTCTCCAACCTGTTCTCCGGCATGCTGCTCCTGATGGATCGTTCCATCGAACCGGGCGATGTGCTGGAAATGACCGACGGCACCTTCGGCTGGGTCCAGCACATGGGCGCACGCTATACCGAAGTCGTCACCCGCGATAATAAGTCTTTCCTCATTCCCAACGAAGATTTCATCACCCAGCAAGTGGTCAACTGGTCCCACGGCAACACCCTCATCCGCGTGGAAGTGGTATTTGGCGTTGATTATTCACACAACCCACATGAAATCAGCAAAATCGCCGTAGAGGCCGCATCAGACGCGCATGAGCGCATCTGCAAAGACCCTGAAGCCGTCTGCCATTTCGTTGAATTTGGCGACAGCTCGTTAAATTTCAAGCTACGTTTCTGGATTAAAGATGCGGAAAAAGGCGTTACCAATATGCGCGCCGCCGTCATGCTCAAACTCTGGGATGCGTTCCAAGAAAACAATATCAAAATCCCCTATCCCCACCGCGAAGTTCTCATTACAAAAGCAAAATAAACCGCATGGCCGTTCTCAAAAAAATTTCAGCTATCATGGTTCTGGGGCTGATTTTCTGGGTGGTCTCAGAAGGTATTTTCTACGGCCTGCCACGCAGCGCGGATAGCGCAGAAGGCTATATCCTCACTTGGCTGTTCTATACCTACAGTGCTTGGCTGCTCCTAATCGTCATCAAGACTTTCAACATCAAAACCAAAACCGCTCTGTTTTTGGCGGGTGGGTTCTTCGGCTGGATGATCGAAGGTGTTCTCATGACCACCACCTATGGCACACAGCCCGACATGCCCTTCCCATTTTCAATCGTTGTCACGGCCCTTTCCTGGCATAGCTTGCTAACAGTCATGGTCGGCCTTTACGCCATGCGCATGATGCTTAAGACGACCAAACAATCGGTTATTCTTGCTACCGCCTCCGGTATTTTCTTCGGGCTGTGGGCGGCGGGTTGGCGCTCCGGCGATCCATCACTCTTAGTCGGTGAAGAAGCTTTCTTTAGCTACAGCTTCACCCTGACCGCTCTTTTTGCTGCCGGTCACATGGTGCTGCACAAAATAAGCCCCGCTGATTTAAGCTTTGGTAAATGGGAAGTCAGAGCCGCCATAGTCTTAACCACCTTGTACTTCCTTTTTGTCACAGTGCCCCAGGTTCCGATCTCAGTTTTTGTGCTGCCAGTATTGCTGGCGCTCTTATATTTTCCCTTGCGTAAAAACCAAATGCTGGAGAAATCTGGCAACCTTCTTGCGACCATCTCAGAAAAAGCACCCATCGCCCGCTACGCAGTTTTCTTGCTTACCCCTTGCATCGCCACAGGCATCTACACCACCACAGAAAATGCAGGTAATTATGAATTTGTGATCCTTGTCGTGACGCTCGTCAGCGGGTTATTAGGCTTGGGAGGTTTTGTCTACTCCCTAACGAAACTGTTGAGACAAAAAGTTTGACAAAAACCACGGAAACCACCAGTACAACAATTCCATACCCACACCGCGAAGTTCTTATTACAAAAACAAAAAAGGCGTCATAAAGACGCCCTTTTCAAATCCATTTATCGTAAAATTAAGCGGCCATTTTCTCAGCTTCTGCAGAAACATCAATCGTGTCGCCGCCAGCAGCGCGGCTACATGGACATAGACCCTCAGACTGCGCAGCATCGAGAATGCGCAACGTTTCTGCCGGGTTACGACCTACGCTCAAACCATTCACCGATACATGCTGGATCACGTTATTAGGGTCAACAATAAACGTCGCACGTAGCGCCACACCAGCATTCGCCTCACGCACACCAAGACCATCAACCAATGATCCATTCGTGTCTGCAAACGACCACTGGTTAAGCTTGCTCAATCCCGAATGCTCACGGCGCCAAGCCAACTTACAAAACTCGTTATCTGTGCTGCCGCCAAGAACAACAGCGCCTCGTTTATCAAATTCTTCCTGAAGAGCCGCAAACTCCATAATTTCAGTCGGGCAAATAAACGTGAAATCTTTCGGATAGAAGAAGAAAACCTTCCACTTTCCTTCAAAACTGCCTTCTGTAATCGTCTCAAACGCGCTTTCGCCGTTTTCTTCGTGGACGTTAAAACCGGGCTTTACGCCTGTAATTTCAAATTCTGGAACCTGATCGCCAATACCGAGCATGTGTTTTCTCCATTAAAAGTTATCGTAAACATATTATTTAACGCTGAATTAGCAGGTTTCAAGGGGGTTTGCAAATTTTTCTGTGATCGATTATAACCCCCCTCATGGCCTATAAAGTTGCAGCTCTATACAAATTCACCCCGGTCGAAGACATTGAAACACTTCGCAAGGCTATCTATGCCTTTTACGACACCCATACGCCTAGCCTTTGCGGTACGCTGCTACTAGCGCCAGAGGGGATTAACGGCACTATTGGCGCCGCGCCGGAAGAGCTCGATAAAATGATCGATTTTTTAAATGATTTGCTAGACATCAAAGAGGGCGAGTTAAAATTCTCTGAGGCCTCTGAACAGCCCTTTAACCGTTTCAAGGTCCGCCCGAAAAAAGAACTGATCACCCTACGCAAACCAGAAGCTGACCCAAACAAGCAAGTCGGCGAGTATGTGGAGGCACAAGATTGGAACGATCTGATTAACGATCCGGAAGTTTTACTTCTTGATACCCGCAATGATTACGAAACCAAGGTTGGAATTTTTGAAGGTGCCGTTGACCCAAATATGAAAGTCTTCACCGAATTCCCCGATTGGGTGGAAGAAAATCTCAACCCCAAAAAACACAAAAAAGTCGCAATGTTTTGCACCGGCGGCATCCGCTGTGAAAAGGCCAGCTCCTACATGCTCGCCCACGGCTTCGAAAATGTATACCACCTCAAAGGCGGCATTTTAAAATATCTTGAAACAGTTTCATCCGATGAGAGCAAATGGAAAGGCGATTGCTTTGTCTTTGACCAGCGCGTATCAGTCGGCCATGGCCTCTCCGAAGGTGACTGGAAAGTCTGCCATGCCTGCCGCGAACCCTTAAGTGCCGAAGAAACTGAGCGCCCGGAATTCGAACATGGAATTTCCTGTCATTACTGCAAAGACACACTGACCCCAGAGCGTGAAAAAGCCCTACGTGAACGCCAAAAGCATTATTCTGAGCGCTATGGCGACGCCCAGTAACCATCCCATTTTATATTCTTTCCGCCGCTGTCCCTATGCGATGCGTGCGCGTTTGGCGCTGTATGCTTCTGGAGCAACGGTTGAACTACGTGAGATCATCCTGCGCGATAAACCTACGCATATGCTCAAAATTTCTCCTAAAGCCACTGTTCCAGTTTTGCAATTACAAGACGGCGAAGTGATCGAGCAAAGTTTTGAAATTATGATCTGGGCGCTGGGCCGCCAAGACCCAAACGAATGGTTAGACGTTGAAGAAGATACAACTCAAATGCTCATCACCCGCAATGACAATGAATTTAAATCAGCACTCGACCGCTATAAATATCCGGACCGTTACCCCGATGAGGATTGTTCAGATATGTTTGATCGCGGCGTCGAAGTTTTAAAAGACCTGAATAACCGCATTGAAAATAACGGCACATTGGTTACCGATTACAATACACTTGCAGACTACGCAATTTTTCCATTTGTCCGGCAATTCGTCGCCGTGAATAGCACGCGTTTTGAAAATTTAAAATTTAAACCATTGGAAAACTGGCTGGATGCACATCTGCAAAGTGATTTGTTTCAAGCCATCACAAAAAAATACCCACCATGGAAATCTGGCGATGCACCTACTTTTTTTGGGCCACAGGTTCAGGCTTGTGATCCGGCATAATCATATGTGGTTTTCGATGGCGCTTAACACGGCGTTCATGGCCTCCACCAACCATTTTAGCCATACGGTCCGCCATCTTGCGGCGTTCTTCAACAGAAAGCTGAGACGCCGCATCTTTTGTCGCTTGAATTTTAATCGCGCTCATTTCACTTCGAATGCCGCGCATCTTTTCAGCCGCCTTATCAAAAGCATCCGCATCAAACTCATTGGCAGATAGGATTTTAACAAGTTCTGCGCGCACCTTACGCGCATCATTCCCTAAAGGTTTAATTTCACGAAAAGCGCTTTGAAACGTGCGCCCAATCACACTGCGTGTTTCCGGCGAAAGTTCTTTCTTAACTTGGTGCCATGGGTGAGAAGACCAACGTTTATAAACATGACCACCAAAGCCGCCTATCAACAAAACATTAAGAATAAGGGAAACAGTGATAATGGCCTTCATCCGGCTATCAAATAAGCTTTTGAATGTCATTACACCCACTCCCCGACAACAAAACCATCTTCAATCAGCATAAAGCTTGCTAGATCATCGGTTGTAACCCCAGGCAAAAACCCGATAGGATCAGCAGAAGACCCTATCAAAGCCCCGAAAATAAATAATGCCAGCACGGCAAAAGCATAAGCCGGGCGCGGCAAAGTAAGCTGCGCCTGCATATCAGTCCAAAACCCTTTTGCAACTTGAACAAACGCCGGAATTTTCACAGCCGGACGTTCACGTGCGGCGGCAGCAATAATTTGCGCGCTCAAATGCGCCGACACCTCCGGTTTTTTACGTGTTTTTAAAAGCTGGTCTAAATCATCAAACATTCTTTATCCTGTTACTCTTTTCTTTTCGCTTCCAAGAAGCCCCTGCGCATCAAGGTCTTCTTTCAGTGTTTTCTTGGCCCGCATCAACAGCGATTCCAAAGCTTTTACGCCTACCTCCAAAATTTCCGCCGCTTCTTTATTACTCAAACCTTCGTAAAAACAAAGGTTAAGCGCGGCCTTTTGGCGCTCTGGCAAGGCTGCTATGGCTTCTTCCAACACATCTTGCTGGTCTTTATCTTCAAGCGCTTGGTCAGCCAGCGGCACTTTATCAGCCATATAATCAAGCACTTCCGGATTGGTTTGCGGCTTCTTACGGCGCATATGGTCAATTGCCAGATTGGTCACCACGCGGTAAAACCAGGTGGTGAACTTCGCACCCTTGCCCGCGTCATACCCTTGCGGCTTATTCCAAAGCTTCAAAAAGGCGTCCTGCACGATATCTTCGGCTTCTTCATTTTGTCCGCACATCCTGTAAGCCGCAGAATAAAACAATCCCGAATGCCGCTCTACAAGTTCCGCAAAAGCCTGATGGTCTCCGCTGCAAACGCGCTCCATCAGGCTTTCATCGCTTATTTCCTGCACTTGCTCGACCATGACAGGGTTTATGCTCTGTAAGGGCTGCAAATGCAACGATTTTATTCGTCAGAAGTCTCTGAAGCAGCATCCCGCTTTTCTTTGCGCTCTTCTCTATGTTCCTGACGTTTTTCTTTCATTTTCTCTCTCATAGCAGCGTGGCCAGCCTGCGCTTCTTCCTTAGAAAGCTCACCATTGCCGTCTTTATCCATTTTGCTAAATTTTTCCTCAACATGAGCAAGAAATTCATCTTTAGAAACGACACCGTCCCCATTGGTATCGTGCTTTTCAAACATTTTTCCGCCTTTATGGCCCTTACCTTCATGATCTTCAGCCAAGGCTGGTGTCATAGAAACAGCCATTGCTACAGCTGTGAGTGTGAGAAGTTTTTTCATTATTTTAGTCCTTTTGTAAGTTGTGATACCCTTGATACGCTTTGAAGTGCATAACCCTTCGCAATTTTTCAGGATTTTTATCATGACCAAGCCATCGAAACGTGAACAATCCCTCTCTGAATCCACCGATATGATCATGAAGCAGGATCTCTGGATCAAAATCCTCGCCGGGATGCTGGCCGGGATTGTAGTTGGGGGTATTCTTTCTCCCGAAGGGTTCGGCATTGCAGACAAGGATTGGGTGTTCGCCGCCGGAGAATGGCTGGCGCTGCCCGGTGTGATTTTTCTCGGCCTCATCCAGATGGTTATTATCCCGCTCATTGTCTGTTCCGTTATTTTAGGGATCGCCGAAGGTGGGGATTTAGGTTTTGTGAAAAAAGTCGGCTTGCGGATTGTTCCTTATTTTGTGGTAACCACGGCCTTGGCAATTACCATCGGCATTACCATTGTCAGCATCGTTAAGCCCGGTCAGTTTATCGACCAAATTTTAGTGCAAAATATTTTAGACTCAGGCGCCGCCGCCGGGCGTGTCCCCGGCCAAACCTTTGAAGACCTCACCGTTCCACAGCGCATCGCCAACCTCATACCCACCAACCCAGCGCGCGCACAGGTCGACCGCGACATGTTGCAAATCATCATCGCATCGATTTTAATCGGCATCGCGCTCATCACCATTCCACCAGCAACCGGAAAAGCCTTTAAAGATTTATGCGTGGCCGGACAGGTTCTTTCAATGAAAATTATTGCATGGGCCATGGCCATTGCGCCTTATGCCGTTTTTGGCCTGATCTGCAACATCGTCATTCGCTTGGGCCTGGATGCTCTCATAAGTGTCGGCGCTTATGCGCTCTGCGTTCTAGGGGGCTTAGCATGCGTAATGCTCATCTATTTATTTATTGTAACTGTATTTACCCGCACATCACCCTTGTCATTTTTGCGCGACATCAAGGAAGTGCAGCTTCTCGCGTTTTCAACCAGTTCATCTGCCGCAACCATGCCGTTTTCCATTCAGGCCGCGGAAGAAAAACTCAAAGTCCGCCCGGAGATCAGCCGCTTCATCATTCCCCTCGGCGCGACAATCAATATGGATGGTACAGCTCTATACCAAGGGGTCGCAGCGGTTTTTCTCTGTCAGGTCTTTGGCATTGATCTCAGTATGAGCGAAACAGTGCTTCTCGTAATGACCACCGTCGGCGCCTCCATCGGAACCCCCGCAACGCCGGGCGTAGGCCTTATAGTACTGGCAACAATCCTCAGCGGCATTGGCGTACCCGCAGAGGGCATCGCGCTGATCATCGGCGTTGATCGCATACTCGACATGTGCCGCACAACCGTGAATGTCACGGGCGACCTCACAGCAACCAAAGTCATGGATAGATGGGTTAAAGCTTCCTAGAGGGGAGCAACGTCGAGAAAGATACGATAGTCTCCTGCCGCATTTTTACCAAGCTTCTGACTGGTTATAACTTTCGCAGGCCCTTTAAGTTTTAAAGCCACCAGCGCCCCACCATTTTGAGCACTCTTCGCCGCATATGCTTGAAGAATTTTGCTGTTATTAAAAACGCGTTCTCTCGGCGCATCCCATTGCGCAGAAGGTAAACGAATAACCAGCAAACCCTGTTTATTATCCAGCTCATATTTAAAATCGGCGGCAGCGTCCAAATCAAAAACCAACCGCGTTTTACCCGGATGCTCTCCCGTGCGCAGCGCTTTCACATGCGCCGCCGCACCAGAAGCCGGGGCAATAGCAGAAGATGCAGACGCCACATCAGCGCGTTGAATTGTATCTTTTAAGCCTTTGAAATCTTTTTGAACAGCGCCAACATCACGCTCCAACTCCACAACCCGGGAATGCGTATTTTCGGCAAGTTTTACGTCCTTTGCTTTTTTCACATAGTCGTTGTGTTGAACCATTTTAGTCGGCTCGACCTGCGCTCTGGCTAATCTATGCTGCTCTTCCGGCGATAACGCACCACCCTGCTCTACTTGCTTATAACGGCCATAATCACCACCTGAAGCCACTTCACTATCATCGCCCTTATAAAGGCCGGAACACCCAGAAAGCCCCATTAAAGCTACGCAAGCCGCAGCAAGACATACATTCATACGTAATTTCGAATAATATTTCATAACAAGCAGTATAACGCGCCCACACGCTTTTTCAACGTCCAACAACAGTTATCCCTCTTAACCAATTGTTAAGGGGTTTCGTCCTAATATTAAGTCAAAATTAAAACAATAAGACTAAAAAACGAAAAAAGTACAAAGAGGGTGTAAATGTTCAAAAAAGAAGAAATCCCCAATACCACCATGAGTAATTTATTGGGCTGTTTAGAAACTGCGCTATTTATGCGCGGCGGAGCAAACCGCTTCTGCGCAAGTCGCAAAGCCATGGCAAAATCTTTCCTTATTCCAATTATATTACTCCCGCTGACACTTATTACAGTTTTAAGCGCACATCCGGCCGGTGCATTAAACGCATCATCAATGCAGGCCTTAGCAATCATTTATTCTTTACGTCTGTTTGTATATCTGGCCCTGTTCTTAACTGTAGTTTACACGATGGCCCGCACAATGGACAAACTCGATGACTTTTATCGTTTTGCCACGGCCAATAACTGGCTAACCGTTCCAGCAGCTCTTCTTATGACGCCGCTGGTTGCCATGTTCATGAACGGCCATTACGAATGGGCAGAAATTTACCCGCTTATGGTCTTCATCACACTTTATTCTTATGCCTATACAGCTTTCATGGCTGCGCATGTTCTGCGCATTCCTATGGAACTCGCATGTTTTATCGCCATTGCCGGTATGGCCATTCACCAAACATCCTTAGATATTTTGAAATGGGTTGCCGTCGGTTTTATTCAGTTGATCGCTTAAGAAGGAGCTTTGTGATGAGTGCAGGAAATGTTTCAAGGTCTTTCGACAAAGCCATATGGGCCAGAATGCCAATTATCCATACGACGGTTAAGCACGCCAACGGCGCGCCGATTTTAATCCCGGCAATGCCAACAAAACCGCTCAGCACAACAATGCCCAAAATCATGGAAACTGCTTTGCCCGGTGTCCAGCCAGCCTGAATAAAATGATGGTGGAAATGCCCCCGGTCCGGTGAAAACGGATGCCGGCCTGCGCGAACACGACGATAAAACTGCGCGCATTCATCCCATATTGGCAGTGCCAAAACCCAGGCCACGGAAATCGGTTCAATCACGCGCGCTTCTTCCAGCGAAAGATGGATGGCATACCAACCAATCATCAACCCCAGACACAAACTCCCGGCGTCCCCCAGAAACACACAAGCTTTGCGGCGCAAAGGATTGCGCATATTGTAAATTAAAAACCCGAGAAGCGCGCCCATAAGAATGACCATTGATGGGCTAAACACCGTTTCTCCCGCCATCAAACAGGCCACAAGAAACCATCCGAAAATAACAAAACTTACACCTCCGGCCAAACCATCAAGACCATCCATCAGGTTAACCGCATTGATCAAAAGCACCACAGCCACGATCGAAAATGGCAACGACATGAACCCAAGCCCGAAATCACCAAATCCGAAAAGATTGCCCAGCTGATGCAGCTCTGCCCCACCGGGCAACACAACCAAGATAGCAGCCACGAACTGTAAACCAAACTTTGTCAAGGAGTGAAGATGAATGTGATCATCAACCGCGCCGGTAACAAGCAAAACCAAAATGGCCGTATAGAGCGGCCAATGGGTTGAAAAAGAATCTCCGGCGAGCACCGAAAACAAGATAAAAACTGGAAAGATGACAACGCCGCCGACAAGTGGGATTTCACCGGCATGCTCCTTACGCCCGCCGGGTTTGTCGATTAGGCCAATTTTTGGCGCAACCTTTCTAACCAGCGGCACAAGCGCCGTGACGGCGACCAAAGCGCACAAAGCATAAAGAATTGAATATTCAAACATCGGCTTTGAGTAGCAGAATTAAACGCTTAAGGCCATGATATTTTTACTTAAACCGCGCGGGCGAGAGTGCTGCCACACTATCAGCCGCCAAACAAAGCGGACGATCCAGTATCATATCGACAAGCAAATGCGCTGCCATGAGCGAGCTCAGAATGCCGTATGAGCCGTGAGCCGCTGAAATATAGGCATTGCCCAGCTTTGGCACACGCCCGACGACAGGAAAATGATCTCTGGAGGTGGCCCGCACAGAAGCGCGCTGCCCAATAACCTTTAGGCCCGTTTCCAGCCCCGGAAGCGTTTGCGCCAGTTTCAACATGTTATCCTGATTATCCTGCTCGATAACCTCGGAATGATCGAGCCAAGGCTGAAATGTCGCGCCCAATGTATGAACCCCATCCCTGGCCGGCATAAAATATCCGTCATAACAAATATTACATTTCACATCGGCGGAATATTGCGTCGCTTTAACTTGGGTAATTTGCCCACGCACGGAACTAATGGGAAGATCGGGTGCAAATTTAAGCGCCGCGGTCCCGCAGGTCAGAATTTTGATGTCGGCATCAATATCCTCCAGTTTTTCAACTGGCGCATTCAGGTGAAAATCACCGTCACGCATATAAGCCCCACAAAGCTTTTCCGGAGAAACGCTGCCAGACTCCGGCAAATACAGCGCATCATATTCCAAATCAATCCCCGCAAGGGCCGACGCTTCATCCGAACGAGCAATGCGCATATGAACATCATCCCACGCCCAATTTTTTACTGTACGCAACAAACGTTTTTCTTTTTTTTCATCACTAATCAAATGCAGCGCGCCGCAGGGATCCCAATCAATATCGCCCAGCATTTTAAATGTGCGCAGCGCCATAGAATAGGCAGCCGTATAATAATCACTTTCTGGGCTGCGTAGCGCGCAAAAGCGCGGATTATAAAGCCCGGTGGTGTTCCCCGATGCCCCGCTAGCCAACATTGACCCGGCTTCGTACACAACGGAATCCTGCCCGGCCTGCCTTAAAGCATAAGAAAGAGCACAGCCAGCCAAACCGCCGCCAACAATTGCTATCTTCATGATTCCCCGCCCATAAAACGGCCAATAATCATGTCGCGCTTGCGACCATAGCCCTGCATTTTTTCAACAGAAAATCCTGCCGATTCCAAACCGCGACGAACCTGCCCCGCAGCCGTAAAGGTAGAAAGCCGCGTTCCCTCATGGCTAAGACGCGTCATGTTTTGAAAAACGGTTTCACTCCACATCTCAGGATTTGTAGAAGGCTTAAACCCATCAAGAAACCATGCATCAACGCGAGCCTCGAGCTGCGGCAAAGCCACATTCACATCATCAAAAATCAGTGTGAGCGTAATACGCTCGCTCAGCACAACACGATGAAACCCAGGAAGAAGCGGCGGGTATAGTTGCAACAGTTTTTGTAAGTGCCCCTTAAAGAAACTTCGCCAAGGCTGAAGGTGAGTCGCGATTTCCTCAACATCCAGCGGATATTTCTCAAATGACATAAAATCGAGCCGCTGATGCGGCTTAGTTGTTTCCTCAAAACGCTTCCACGCCGCAAGAAAATTCAGCCCCGTCCCAAAGCCCGTTTCACAAATCACAAAATGATCTTCTTGCTGCCATTTACGTGGCAATCGGTTCCCATCCAGAAATACATACTCGCTTTCCGCCAATCCATCATCAGCAGAAAAGTATACATCGTCGAATTCTTTCGATTTAGGAGCCCCTTTAGGACTTGCACCAAACATACTGGCCTCTATATTCATTAAAAAGGAATAAGGAACTATACCACAATGTCAGATAATCCGCTGCTGCAAATTTCAAATTTGCCCAATCACGCCCCGCAATTTCAGGCTATCAAGGACGAACATTACATGCCCGCCGTGGAGTCCGCCATTGAAGAGGCCAGAACCGCTTATGAAGCAATTAAGGCCTGTGTGGATGAGCCAACCTTCGTAAACACTGTTGTAGCCATGGAAACCGCAGGAGAAGTATTAGGACAGGTCACCGGCGTATTTTACAATCAGCTTTCCTGCATGGGCGGTGATGAACTGCACGATCTGGCCGAAAAAATCGGCCCTATTACCTCAAATTTCTCCAGCGATATTATTTTGGATGAACAGCTCTTTGCGCGCCTGAAAGCCGTGCACGATCAAAAAGACACGCTTGATTTAAGCCCTGAGAAAATGACCTTGCTGGAAGAAGATTATAAAAGCTTTGTCCGCGGCGGCGCACTTCTGGACGAAAAGAAAAAGCAGCGCCTGCGCGAAATTAATGAAGCCCTTTCAACCCTCGGCCCTTCTTTTATGAACAATGCCAATAAATCGGCTGAGAAATTTGAAATGATTCTTGAGGATAAGGCAGATCTTGCCGGCCTCCCGGAAAGCTCCACCAGCGCAGCCAAACATGCCGCCGATGAAAAAGGCTACGATGGAAAATGGCGCTTCACACTCGACTACCCCAGCTATATCCCCTTCGTGCAATATGCGGATAACCGCGAGCTCCGCGAGAAAATGTGGCGTGCTTTTGGCTCTCGCGCTTTTGGCGATGAATACGACAACTGCGACAACATCAAACAGATCATCACTCTAAAAAATGAACGCGCGAAATTGCTCGGCTATGACACCCATGCCGATTATGTGCTGGAACGGCGCATGGCCGAAAAACCTGATACGGTTTTAGCGTTTTTAGCAAAACTTAAAGCTGCCTATAAACCCGCAGCCGAAGAAGACCTCAAACGCCTGCAAGGATTCGCGCATGAACAAGGGCTGTCCGACGACCTAAAACCTTGGGATGTCGGTTATTACTCAGAAAAACTCAAACAAAAACTTTTTGATTTTTCATCAGAGGATTTACGCCCCTACTTCCCACTGGACAATGTCCTCGCTGGATGTTTCGAACATTTCAGCAAGCTGTTTGATCTCGAATTCAAACCCGCAGAAAACTACGAAACTTGGCACGAAGACGTCAAAACCTTTGAACTTTTCGAAAAAAGCACCGGAGATTTCGTCGGCACACTCTTCGGCGATTTTTTTCCCCGCTCCGGTAAAAAAGACGGCGCTTGGATGACGGCTTATCGTGGACAAGGCCTGTATAAAGGCAAAGTTGAGCGCCCGGTCATCGCGATTGTCTGCAACTTCACCAAGCCAACACCCGATAAACCGTCGCTTATCACCCACGGCGAAGTCACAACTCTTTTCCATGAAATGGGCCATGCCATTCACGGCCTGCTGTCCAAGGTCACATATCGCTCTCTCTCCGGCACATCTGTATTGTGGGATTTTGTTGAACTCCCTTCACAAGTTCAAGAAAACTGGTGCTACGAAAAAGAAACGCTCGATATGTTTGCCGGTCATTACGAAACAGGTGAAAAAATCCCCGAAGAGCTGATTGAAAAAGTCCGCAAAGCCATGAATTTCATGGTTGGTTGGGGCGGCTTGCGACAAGTCAGCCTCGGGACAATGGATATGCAATGGCATACGGCAGACCCGGCCAACATCACCGATGTCGCAGCCTTCGAAGATGAAGCAACAAAAGACACGTCCCTCTTCCCACGCCTCGCCGGACCAATGTCCTGTTCCTTCAGTCACATTTTCGCCGGCGGGTATTCGGCTGGCTATTACAGTTATAAATGGGCCGAAGTCCTCGATGCCGATACCTTCGAGCTATTCCTCGAAAAAGGACTGTATGATCGCACGACAGCAGATGCTTATAAAAACGAAGTGCTTTCAAAAGGCGGCTCCGAGCACCCCGGCATTTTATATCGCAATTTCCGTGGCCGAGACGCCGACCCCGATGCCCTCCTGCGCCGTGAAAAACTCCTCAAAGATAAAGCCGCCTAAATAAAAAGAAGTCTGAGAGGACGAATCCCCTCAGACTTCAGGCGTGTGTGGGGTTCCAAGTTACTCTACGGACCGATGTGGAACTACGTATCGGTCTCGATTATCACACTCGCAGATGCATCTTAGGGGAGGTATGACTCTGTTGAAGAGTCAAAAGCACCCGCTCAAACGCGTGATAATTCGGGTTATGCTGCCGATTGATAGGCGCACAAAACCTTACGAAACTTATTTTATTTGTCTCACCACACACGTTTTAAGGGTGAATAATTTATGTAATTTTATACATTTATTATGCAATTTAAACACTTTGTAACAACCATTATGAATAATGTCAAATAAAAAAAACACGCCTATTCCAAAGATACTCCTCTTCGACTAGAGTCCCTCTCTAAGCAAAGGAGTAAACATGTCCACCAACCACCCCCTTGATGGAACCTATAGAATCACCACAACGACCAGCTATAAAGGCCCGCTGGAAAAACGCAGTGATGGGGAAACCGAGATCAGTAACAGCCAGACCCACCGACGCGATGAAGCCAATTGCCAGTGGACCAGCACGTTTGAAATTATCAGTGATACAGAAGTTCAAATGACATCAGTGGCCGACCCAGCTGAAGCGGATATCGACTTCCTATTAACAACACCAAACGGATCGCCGACACGCGACCCCGTAACCTATCAAACCATCTTAAAGTTTTCCCGCAAGGGTGATGACGAAATTCAAATGTCCGGCCAAATAGAATACGGCCAAGATGTTGTGTTTATAACAATGCGAAAAATTAACGACTAGCCTGCACCTAAAGAAGCTCGGCCAACATACAGCGCGCCGACCCCCCGCCATAATGCTCCAGCGTATCAAGTGGGCTATAAATGATGCTCTTAAAATGCTGACGGCACAGCGCCAACTGCGGCTCCTCAAGCGCACCCAGCGCTTTTTCAGACATAACCAGTATTTTGTCGCCATTTTTACCAATGACCTCCAAAGCATTCCCACAAAATGCCCGAAGCTGGTCGTTATTAAACTCAACAACCTCATGCGTTTCACGCAAAGAAGACACAATGCGCTGGCGATCTTCTTCAATGATACATTCGCTGCAAACACCGGCAAGCGTGCTGCCAATCCACATCACACAATCAGTATGATATACAGGAGCGCCGGTATGGCTGCGCGTGTTAAAAAACTCAATATCATAACCAATAAAGTCAGCCCATTTACGCGCTAACCCTTCATCAGTACGCGCAGAAAGCGCCGCATAACATTTTCCATGAACCCGGTCAGAAACAATACTGGCCGTACTTTCAAGCGCCAAACCAAATTCTTCATATTCGGTCCAGTCGATCAATTCTGGATACATGTTGTTAAGAAGCGCGACAATCTCGTCCGTCCGCTCGGCTTGGCGGTTTTCATTGAGCATCGGGCACAACATCACCCGCCCGTCAGAAAATGTAAAAAACCAGTTCGGAAACACCATATCCGGACATTCCGGCAACGCTTTCGCCTTTGTGACTTTGACACCTTGTGCAACCAGCTTGTCATGCAAACCGTAAAACTCTTTTAACGCCCGCGCACTCGTAACTTCCAGCGGCTCATGGTCATCAACCTGATACACATTGGTTTCCATCGTCTGCGGATTGGCAAAAAAATCCGCAGGTTCGATCATCAAAAGATGATTAGTAGATTGTCTAGTTGTCGGCATTTCGATTACTTGAAGATAAAGTGAGATTGAAAACTCTTAGCAATAATTATGCCCTATTGAGGCAAAACTTGCATCCCTTTATATTTGTGATGAAGCGTTTTAAGCCAAAACGACAGGGAGGGCTGAACCGATCTTATTTTCAATCAGGTTAATCGCCTTGTGTGTCATCGGCGCCTTATACCCGGCTTTATTCAGATTATGCTGACGGCGCGCCAAGTACGAAGCTCCAATACTGTAGGTTTTCTCCCAGCCTAAACGCTTTCCGCCTTTGCTCCCCACAAAGAAAACAGCAACATACCCCAAAGGATCTTGTTTCTCGTCACAAGGCTCAACACAAACTCGGCCAATATCCTCTTCCCAGTTTTTCTTAAAAAACGGGTTGTTCAGCGTTTCATAAGCCTGACTATTTCGCATAGCTCCGAGCCTTTTTATCTATAATTCATCCAATACGTTTTTTAGGCGTATGAATAAATTATGCGGAGCGCTTCAAAATGTCAAGAAAAAATAGAAAAAATCGTTATATTACAATACCCTAAAATCTAACATGCTATAGACTAATCACTAGATGTAATAATTTTGTTATATTCCTCTTCCATGGTTTGAATATCATAGAAATCGCTGTCGCGTTTAAGAAGACGCCGAACGGCCCGCCCGGTCGTTGGGAAAAAATGTACACGGCGAATAAGTGGACCGCCGATATCAGCATTAAAAACCGGTAAGCCCTTGCGAAATAGATATTCTTGAACAAAAACCGTGTTCTTAATACCGCGATCATCCGGATCATCCTCACGAATCAAGCCTCCATAAAGCCGTATTCTGATTCGCATTTTCCCCGCACCGCGTTTTTTCATTTCTCCGATACATTTATCTATAGGTTCAAAAGCCTTGTGAACGAGCTGTTGGTCAGCCTTGTCCAGAAAAGGAAAACAATCCAGAACAGATTCAGGTAAAACCACATACCCCAATGCACCAAACTTTAATTGCTGGTCGTAAAGACTAAGCAAAACACCTGTGCCGACCGTTCCGACCAGCATTTCATCAACATTCTGTCCAAACTTTACGGTTCCGGGTTCAATATAAACTGGCTGGGCATCGAATTGCGCATTAAAATACGCTTCGTGATCTGCAGCGCTACGCCGCTCTGGCACAGGTGAGCTTTCCGCTCTTACGACCCTACCCTTAACTTTTTGTGGTTCTGCTTTGTCTACCATTTTGAATAATATAGTGAGAAATTAACAAGAAAGCCTTACAATAAAGTGCTTACAAAGCCTTCCTCTTTATACCCTGATTTTGCTAGCAATACCATGCATAGCTTCGTACAAGACCATCCTTAATTTCGATCTCAGGCTTCCAACCGGCTTTTTTAATTGCTGAGCTATCCGTAAGCTTACGAAATGCGCCGTCAAGTTTATCAGAATCAAAAACAATCTTGCCCGGAAACACCTGTGATGAGTGCAGTTTTCATCATAAGGCGCATTTAAACATACAACTGAATGAATTTATAGAGTCTTTTAGACCAAGGACTTAAGAGTGATCTTCATCACCTTCACGACCAAACGGTACAGGCACAAACCCAGGTTCGAGCTTCTGCTTCATTTTAGTGCTCAAAAAAGGCCAGAGAATTTGATAGGTAAACTTATCGGGCATATAATCCCCCATACCGATATCCGCAGGTGGGCGATAGTCTGCATCGTAGTAACTGCCGAAAACATGATCCCAAATCATGACGTTTTCGCAGTAGTTACGATTACCCTCCTTTAAATCTTTAGAATGATGCCAGCGATGCAAACCCGGTGTATTGAAAATATAATTGAGCGGCCCAAAGCGCATTTCTACATTGCAATGTGTCAGCATCCCGATAAACGCCGTAATCGCCGACAGCCATTTCACAACCTCCATCGGCGCGCCCATAACCAGCAAGATCGCCAGCCCCAAAACAATGCTGAGCAAACTGTCAACGAAATGAAACCGCCCGGTATTCAAAAACCACAGCTTGGTTACGCTGTGATGAACAGCATGAAACCGCCAGATCAATGGAACTTCATGGCCCGCGCGATGCACCCAGTACAGTCCAAATTCCGCCGCCACAACGCCCATAACAACCTGAAGCCACATCGGCCATTCCCGCGGCCAAATGCCGTATCCCGGCTCGCTGGCCGGCGTTATAAGAGAGGCTAAACCAATCACACCGCTAAATATAAACAGAAGCTGCACACTGCCTTTCGAGCTAATCGTATGCATGATCGAGGCAAAATTCTGCCCATCAGGCTTAAGCCATTCCCGCTCATGTGGCATCCAGTGCTCGAGAAAAATCAAACTCACAATCAGAAACACATAAGCAATGTTAAAAAAGATGATCGACATATCATGAGAAAAACCATAACCCGCAATCACCATACAGATGGTGAGCAGGACGGGCCAAAGGATCCATGATAAAATGTAACGTACGCTCATGATGTTTTATAACGCGGCTTTTTGCTGATCTTCAAGTCCGTAATAACTTTTATACCATTCAACAAATTTATGCAGACCGTCCTGCAAGGATGTCGAAGGTTTAAAACCAATCTCTTTTTCGAGAGCATCCGTATCAGCATAGGTTTCATAAACATCGCCGGGCTGCATCTCCATAAAATTTTTCTGCGCTTCTATTCCTGTCTCAACTTCAATATATTTTATGAAGTCCATTAAGCTTTCCGGATTGTTATTACCAATATTATACAAACGATACGGCGCGTTACTAAATGATGGGTCAGGTGCACTCGCATCCCAATCCGCACTTTCCTCTGGCGTTTTATCAATCAGCCTCGTCATCGCTTCAACAATATCGTCGATATACGTGAAGTCGCGTTTCATATCTCCATTATTAAAAACGTCGATAGGCTCGCCCTCATACAGCGCCTTCACAAATTTGAAATACGCCATATCCGGACGCCCCCAAGGACCATAAACGGTAAAAAACCGTAAACCCGTACAGGGAAGTTTATAAAGATGCGCATAAGAATGCGCCATCAACTCACCAGCTTTCTTCGTCGCGGCGTACAGGCTGATCGGATGATCCACCGTTTGCGAAACCGAAAACGGCACGGTTGTATTGGCCCCATATACAGATGAACTCGAAGCAAAAATGAGATGCTCTACGTCGTTATGGCGACAACCTTCCAACACATTCACAAATCCTTGCACATTTGAATCAACATAAGCATGTGGATTGTCCAAGGAATAGCGAACGCCAGCCTGCGCGGCTAAATTAACCACCACTTCCGGCTTCCAGCGCGCAAACAGCTTTTCCATACCGCCACGATCAGCCATATCAATCTTTTCGAATTCAAAACTATCGTGCGCCCCAATATCGCTCAGCCGCGCCTCTTTCAAAGCCACATCGTAATAATCATTGAGATTATCAATCCCCAAAACGCTATGCCCGGCTTCCAGCAACTTTTTCGTATAAGCATGGCCAATAAACCCGGCCGCTCCTGTGACAAGTATCTTTTTCATGCACGCATCTTAATCCTTTTGCGCCGCGCGCTTCAAGCGATCATTAATCGCCGCGCCAATGCCGTTTTCCGGGATCGCCATCACGGCAATCGCGCTTACTCCGCTTTTATCCAGCTCCTTAAGCATCGCAAACAGATTGGCCGCAGCCTCATGTAAATCTTGTCCCTTACTCAAATTCCGGCGCATATCGCCCGGAAAATCCCCAGCCACCATAAATTTATCAGCCCCAAACGCCAGCAACGCCTCGCCCTCTTTCACATCAATCGCATTGATCCGCACAGACGCATTCGGCGCATAATGTTTCAGCAGCATACCCGGAGATTTCGGCGCATCACTGTCGCCCTGTTCATATTCAACAGAAACGCCGAGCGCCGCACTCAAATCTTCCGCTGTCACCGCGCCGGGACGAAGAATAACCGGCTTATCACCACTCAAATCCAGAACAGTTGATTCAAGCCCGACATCACAAGCCCCTGCCGCAAGAATGAGATCAACCTTATCCCCCAAAGAGTCATGCACATGCGCCGGCGTGGTCGGCGAAAGGCTGCCGGATTTATTCGCACTTGGCGCGGCCAGAGGGAGTTTGCACGTTTTGAGGAGTTCTTGCGCAACCGGATGCGACGGCACACGGATCGCCAACGTATCAAGGCCAGCACTCGCCAGCTCGGAAATCGGACAACCAGCTTTACGCTGCAATATGAGAGTCAATGGCCCCGGCCAGAAATGATGCGCAGCCACGCGCGCCGCTTCCGTAATTTCAACATAAGCGCCAGCGCTTTCAATATCGCGGACATGAATAATCAAAGGATTAAAGCTTGGCCGCCCCTTGGCTTCGAATATCTTCGCCACTGCCGCTCCATCCAGTGCATTGGCAGCCAGCCCATAAACGGTTTCCGTCGGCATACCAACAAGCCCACCAGATTTTAAAATCTCGGCAGCCTCGCCAATCGTCTCAGAGCTCACAGATTTAATCGGCATAACTTAACCCGCCTTATGCAGCACACCGCCGGTCTGCGGTTTTGGAACGCCCGTTGTACTGGGTAAACTTAACGGCAAACCAAGCAAACTGCGCACCGCCAGATAAGCAAAGCCTTCAGCCTCAACCGCATCACCGTTCCAGCCATAATCATCAATATTGCGCACATCCCCATCCAGCGCATCAGAAAGCTTTTCCATCAAATGCCCATTATGCCGTCCGCCGCCGGTCACCAGCCATAATTTTGTCTTTTCAGGAAGGAGTTTTTCAGCCAGCGCAATGGATTCAGCCGTAAACTGTGCGAGTGTCGCCAGTGCATCCTGCGGTTCCAGATAACCTACAGCTGAAACATCCCAGCTATTCCGGTCCAAAGATTTAGGCAGCGGCAGCACAAAATACGGCAGCGCCATCCAGCGATCGACAATGGCTTGATCCACATGCCCAATCGAGGCAAAAGCGCCATCTTCATCAAAAGTTTTTCCCGTTTTGCTGTAAATATAATCATCCATCAGCGCATTGCCGGGCCCGGTATCAAAGGCAATCAAATCCTCTTCCTTTTCACCAATCCATGTCACATTGGCCACCCCGCCAACATTCAAAATCGCAATCGGTCCTCCTGCTTTTTCTAAAAGCCCCTCTGCCCGCGCCCTCGCGGCATGATACAGAGGCAAGAACGGCGCTCCCTGCCCACCGGCCCGAACATCCGCTCTACGAAAATCATTCACAACATCAATGCCCAATTGGCGCGCTAAGGCTCCACCATCGCCAATTTGCCATGTAATTCTTTCTTCCGGTACATGCAGTAACGTCTGGCCATGAAATCCGACAACATCGATTGCCTCAGCTTCGAGATTCACCTTCGCCATCAATTCAACAACCGCATTGGCATGACGGTGTGTCACATGCCGCGTAGCTTCTGCTGAATCCGGATCATTAAGATCCCGCATCCCAAAACATTTTCGAATTTTCTCTCTAACCCTTTCATCATAAGGCATAGACAAGGATTCAAGGGGCTTCACAAAGCTCATCCCATCCGTTTCAATCAATGCCGCATCGACGCCATCCACGGATGTACCAGACATCAAACCAATTGCTCTATAGACTTTTTGCTCGCTCATGCTTATAAATTCCTCGTTATGACGAGTTATAAATCAGATTTTCTAAATATCCTAGAGGCACGCGGCTTTATACACCAATGCTCGGATTTTGATGCTCTAGACGCAAAGCTGATGGACGGCGTGCAAAGCGCCTATATCGGCTTCGACGCCACCGCAGATTCTTTGCATGTCGGCTCCCTCGTTCAAATCATGATGCTCTACTGGTTCCAGCAAAGCGGCCATAAGCCCATCACGCTTATGGGCGGCGGCACCACCAAAGTCGGCGATCCATCGGGCAAAGATGCAAGCCGCAAAATGCTCGATGAAGTCGGTATTGAAAAAAACATCAACGGTATCCAACAGATTTTCACCAAATACCTGAAATACGGCAACGGTGATACCGATGCGATGATGGTCAATAACGCCGACTGGCTCGATCAACTCAACTATGTTGATTTCCTGCGAGATTACGGCCCGCATTTCACCATCAACCGCATGATGACATTTGATAGCGTGAAGCTCCGCCTCGAACGTGAACAACCGCTGACCTTCCTCGAATTCAACTACATGATCCTGCAGGCCTATGACTTTGTAGAACTGAACCGCCGTTTTGAAACCATCTTGCAAATGGGGGGCTCAGACCAATGGGGCAACATCATTAACGGTGTCGAACTCGGCCGCCGCACAGATGGCGCCGGACTGTTTGCCCTCACAACGCCTCTACTCACTACAGCAAGCGGCGCAAAAATGGGCAAAACCGCCGACGGCGCAGTCTGGCTGAACGCGGATAAACTCAGCCCTTATGATTACTGGCAATATTGGCGCAACATCGAAGACGACGATGTCGGTCGCTTCCTCAAACTCTTCACAACCCTGCCGATGGATGAAATCGCCAAACTGGAAGCCCTCCAGGGCGCCGAAATCAACGAAACGAAAAAGGTTCTCGCCTTCGAAGCCACCAAGCTTTGCCACGGCGAAAAAGCCGCGCAGGAAGCACAAAACACAGCCGCCAAAGTCTTCGAACAAGGCAGCGTCGGCGATGATCTGCCAAGCATCACGATTGACACCGCGCGTCTGGCCGGAGGCATCTCAGTGCTTGATCTCTTCGTTGAAACCGGCCTGACAGAATCCAAAGGTGAAGCCAAACGCCTGATCAAAGGCGGCGGCGCAAAGCTGAATGACAATAAAATCGAAGATCAGGAACTCAGCGCTTCAGATTCCGACCTCACGGACGAAGGCTATATCAAACTCTCTGCTGGCAAGAAAAAACACGCGCTGGTCAAAATCGCTTAATTCTGTTCGAAAAGTATCCGCCGTAAAATTCCCGGTGTCAGCACTGATAGCGGATTCACAGAAGTTTTTGGGTCATCGCTCGGCCCCTTCATCTTATAAGTTGCAGCGATAAGAGCGCCGGTGCCCCCTGTTAGAATATCCCCGATGAGCGGAATACTGCCGATAATTTCATTCACCCCCGAAAGCGGAATAATCGTGCCGGATACATCGACCATCTGCGCAGCATTATCAAATGTTCCATCAAAGGTCAGGCCCAATGAATTCCCCGATGTACGACCATCCTTCAAAACGAGCAGGCTTCCTTTCTGGCGATAAAGCCAGTCAAAGTTCGCCTCCATTTTAGTAAAGGCCAATCCCTCACCGTTCAAACTCTGCAAAGCGCCCGTCAAAGACATCGCGCTCACCAGCCGCGCCAAAGACGGTGCATCAACAACTTTAAAATCGGTCATTTCCGCAACGCCAATAAGATTGCGATCAAACACCCCGCGAATAGGCTCACCATAAATCACCAGCTTGCCGCCGTGCACATTGCCATACAGATCAAACGCCCTCAGCGTTGCGCCCGCATCATCCGCCTCCAGCCTGAAAACACGCTTGCCTGAACCGTCAGGTTTATAGCGCAAATAAATATCGCCCTTGCCCGCAATCGCATCCAGCTCCAATTGATTGAATTTTCCTTGCCCGTCAATATCGGCATAAAGCTTGCCATATTGAACCGTTTCTTCATCGGCCGTGCGCATCCGGTCCACAGCCACAGAAACTTCCATCGGCGGAGCGTCATACACTTCTTTTTCTTCGCCTTCATTATCCAGAAACGGACGAAGGTCAAGAAACGGTCCGTCCATGATAATTTTTGCCCGTCCGCTCGGCTCTACCTCAAACTCAAGCCGGGCAACCGTCTCACCCAGCGTAAAACGCTTTACTTTCCCGGAAGACAACTCTGTCTCTTGCCCTTTTTGATGAAAACTAATGACCGAAGACTCTAACGTTAATGTTGGGGCTGTCCCCCTAAGATTACGGACCTCCTTAAGCTCTCCATTTTTTAAGATAGCCTTCAGCGTCGTTTCCCCTTTAACACCCCGTGGTTTTTCATAGTCAAACGGATCAACAAACAAACGCGCTTGTGTAAGGTCTGCTTTCACATCTGCTTCCGCACGCCCATCACCAAATTCGGTATAGGTCACATCAACAAAAGCAGACCCTTCAAGAAACGTGCTCAGATCTACGCCGAACTGGCTGCGCAAATTTGGATCCGCCATAATAGCGGCTTTAACTTTCATCGAATAAGGCTTACCCGCCGAGCTTAAAAACTCTTTGTAATCAACCGTAACAGGGCGCCCGGCCAATTGCCCTTTACCCTTTATGTTCAGCTTTTCATCCTTAATTTCCAGCGAAAAAGGCCCTTCGGATAAGGTCAACCCGCGCAACACATTGGGCAAAAACACGTTATTCACAGTGCCCTGAGCACGCACCTTAACATCCGCAACCTTTACATCCGCCTTTGTCGGCAAACCTATATTGACAGACAAATCACCTCTACCTTTAACATTCTTAAGATCAATATCGGTATTGGCTCCAATCGGCTCATCCTGAATATAACGAAACAACGACTGCACTGGCCCGCTCAACTTAACATTAATATCAGCTTGCCCCGCGCCGGCTTCAATAATGTTAATCAACTCCACATCAGCTTCAGTAATATCCAGATCAAGCAACTTAGCACTTTCAATATCGACACGTAGCGTCTCACTATCCAGATCAAACGTGCCTTTGCCTTTGGCATTCGTCACCGGCTTAAGCGGCGCACGGTAATCAACGCGCATACCTTCAAACTCAAACCCGGCCACAAGCTTTTGCAAATCAACACTGGGCTCTCCTTCCGCCCGGTCAATAATCAAATCGCCCTGCGCATAAACATTTGAAAACATACCTGCACTTAATTTATCGACAACCCACTCCTTAGCATTTTCCTCAGACAAAGCCGCCGGCCAAAGTGGGCCAATAGCTTCCTGCGCTATACTTTCAATTTCCAATCTCACAGGCCCTGAGATTTTCTCTTCCTCAAAACGCAGCACGCCACTTGCTTCCAAAGTGACGTCGGGCCCTAAACTAATTTGCGCCTTTGAGATATCTAACGTCTGCCCTTCAGATTTATAATGCGCCAGAACTCTCAAATTTTTATAGGCCACAACTTCAGGTGACAGCTCCGCAATATTCAAAGTGCCGACTTCAGATAAAAGGGTTAAGGTCGCAGATTGCAGAGCCAGCGCTTCATCAACGCGCCCCTCAATACGCGCAGTGAGCGGTATATCCTGCCCATCAAGCACAGCCAATTCAGGAATTTTTTCAGCCAGCAACGAAAGATTAAAATCCGTCAACATAGCCTCAACATCAATCATCTTGCTGTCGATCCCCAAGACCGCTTTCAAAGCAAACCGTGGAGCCTTCTCCAATTCAGAAGGAAATTCAACATCCAAAGAAGCTTGCAACGCGCCGTCAACGCGTTCAATCATGGCATCGCTCCTTGGAAGCGCCCAAGAAAGCTCCAAAACCCGATCATCAATCAACAGACTGGCATCCTCCACCTCAAAGCTTTTAAGCATGCTCAGCGGTGAGCTGGTATTTTGCGGGGCTCCGTCGGTGCGCGATACAATCCCAAGAATTCTCTCGATAAAATCGCCTTCCGCCTGATCGGGGCTTTGCTGCGGCTGTGGCCCGAATGTTTGAAAATCAGGCACCCCGATATCAAAGCTGTTATCCTTATTCCGAATGATACTAAGACTTGGGCGCTTAATGATTAAGCCTTCCGGACGAACGCGCCCTAAAAATAACTGCGCTTTATTAAGACCAAGCGCCGCTTCATCAATAGAGGCAATAAGCTTACCGTCAGGCCCGTAAACAGCTGCGCCCTGAAGCCCTAACAAAAGCGGCTCACGCAAATCCGGCCAGAACAAGACAACCTTGTCCATGCTGGCATATACGCCGCTCTCACGATCGCGCAGAGCCTCTTTAATATACGGTTTGGCAAACTCAAGATCGAGTGGCCCTGCCAAAAGCCGCCACGCCAGCACGCTCGCAGAAATAACCAGCAAGATAGCGATAACCGCTAAAATCTCAACACATATCAGGCCGGAACGTTTACAAAAAAACTTGAATTTCATACTCTATTGTTATGCCACAGGATCCTGGCTCAAACCACCGCAGATACGAAAAAACACCTGCAAAACAAAGAAAAAACCCTCTCATTACTGGAGGGTTTTTAAAATTTAAATATGAATGGATGGTTTACCCGGCCAGAACTTCTGCCATATCTTCCAAACGAACCTCACGGCCCGCACCAGCCTTGTTAAGATGGTCATGCATATGATCAATCAAAACATCGTTATAGCTATGGAAGAAGTGGTTTGCCCCATCAATTGTACGGTAATCAATGGCGATCCCTTTTTGCTGATGCAAACGCTCAACGAATTCAGCCACAGACGGCTGATCAACCACATCATCTTTCGAACCATGTAAAACCAGACCTGATGTCGGGCATGGCGCAAGAAAGCTAAAATCTTCCGTATTTGTTGGCGGAGCGACAGAGATAAATCCCTGAACTTCCGGGCGGCGCATCAAAAGCTGCATCCCGATCCATGCACCGAAAGAAAACCCGCCAACCCACACATAAGGGGCATTCGGATTAATCTCTTGCATCCAATCCAGCGCTGAAGCGGCATCACTGAGCTCCCCTTCACCGCGATCATATAGACCCTGCGAACGACCAACCCCGCGAAAATTAAAACGCAAGCAGGAAAATCCGCGCGCGGCAAAACCCTGAAACATATTATAGGTAATTTTGTTGTTCATCGTCCCGCCATGCTCCGGGTTCGGATGCAGGATCAAGGCAAGCGGTGCATTTTTAATTTTGGAGTGCGAATAACGTCCTTCAAGACGGCCCGACGGACCATTGAAAATTACTTCTGGCATTTAATCCCCTTAACATTTTCGGGTTATATTTATTGTTTTTCTGGGCATCTTAAAAAATAACGATGCCATCTGGTCCTTTAAAAGTGCCCCCTATATAGGAAACTTATCCTTACATGTCCATAAAAACCTTTTAAGTGCTTGATTTTATTTGTGGATAGCACTAAATCCTACAGATGGAAAACAGAATCTATCTTGATTATAACGCAACAGCGCCCAATCGCCCTGAGGCTGTAAAAACGATTCAGGAGGCTATGCGTGCCCCGCATAACGCCTCATCCGTCCATAACTTTGGCCGCGAGGGTCGCCAAATTGTAGAACACGCCCGCGAACAAATTGCTGCTTTAGTCCGCGCGCCAGCAACTCAAATCATCTTCAACAGCGGCGCAACCGAAGGCAACAACACTGTTCTCCAGCATTTTAAAAATGAACGCACCCTAGTTTCCGCCATTGAGCACCAAGCCGTTCTGGAAGCCGTCCCGAATCTCGAACAAATTCCAGTAACCCCTGAGGGTATTGTAAATCTGGATGCGCTGGAAAAATTGTTAGAAACAGAAAAAACCGGACTGATCTCCGTGATGCGGGTCAATAATGAAACAGGTGTTATCCAGCCCGTGCAAGAGGCCGCTGCGCTCGCCCACAAACACGGCGCGCTGTTTCATTGTGATGCGGTGCAAGCCGCCGGACGCATCCCTATAAACATGGCTGAACTTGGCATCGATTTTCTAACGCTTTCCTCCCATAAAATTGGCGGCCCACAAGGCGTCGGCGCGCTCGCTCTTGGTCTATGCGGTATCACCCCAACACTCCTACATGGCGGCGGGCAGGAAAAATCCGCCCGCGCCGGTACCGAAAATGTCGCTGGCATCGCCGGGTTTGGCGTTGCAGCTGAAATCGCCTTAAAAGAACTCAGCGCTTATCAAGACAAAACTGGCGCCCTACAAAAACACCTGGAAGATGCTTTATCCATCATGGAAGATATCATTATTCATGGACAAAATGCTCCACGCGCTGCCAACACAACGCTATTCAGCCTGCCGGGCGCTTCCGCAGAAACGCTGCTCATGGCCCTCGATCTGGAAGGTGTAGCCGTTTCCAACGGTTCGGCTTGTTCCAGCGGCAAAGTAGAACCCAGCCATGTTTTAAAGGCGATGGGGGCCAGCGATGAAGAAGCCACAAGCGCCCTACGCATCTCAACCGGATGGAATACGGACGAAAACGATATTGATCGCTTCCTCGAAGTCTGGCAAAACATCTATCAACGAATGAAAGATAAAGCAAAAGCCCATGCCTAAAATTACATTTCTACATACAGATGGATCTGAACAAACAATAGATGCCGAAGAAAACTGGTCAATCATGCAAGTCGCTGTTGAAAGCAAAGTCAAAGGCATCGAAGGCGCATGCGGCGGTTCCATGGCCTGTGCGACCTGTCATGTTTATGTGCACCCAGATTGGATAGATCGCGTGACTGCCGAAGATAACGAGCAATCCGATGAAGAAGAGGATATGCTCGATGTCGCCTTTGACATTCGTGAAACTTCGCGCCTCGGCTGTCAGATAAAACTAAACAATGCATTGGACGGGCTCATCGTCGCCCTGCCCGGCACTAAAACGGAGTGGGAATAAATGATACGGCACATTGTAATGTTTAGCGCCAAAGATAAAAAAGACCTCGATACAATTGAAGAAGGCCTGACGAATTTAACCAACATTCCCGGCGACTTTACAATTGAGATCACCCGTAACACAAAAGCTGACCAGTTGGGCAACGATATTGATATTGTTGTTTACGGCGAGTTTGCAGATCTGGAAACACTCGAAACATATAAATCCCACCCGCTCTACGCTAAATCGACCTCCATCGTCCGCCCTTTGCGTGAACTCCGCATCGCCGCTGATGTGGAAGCAGCACCAGCTAACGCGCAGGAACTCAAAGCCTCCGCCTGATTTTCTGGACTTTTCGCCCGAAACCCCCTATATTCCGCCCCGTTATGAATAGCCTAGGTATAAATAAAGATCCAAAGGACACGCGCGTTGTCGTGGCGATGTCAGGCGGCGTGGATAGCTCTGTCGCCGCGGCGCTTCTGCATGAGCAGGGCTATGACGTCGTGGGCGTAACGCTGCAGCTCTATGATATGGGCGATCAAACGGCCAAATCCAAGACCTGCTGCGCCGGGCAAGACATCTATGATGCCAAGAAAGTCGCAGATGAGCGCGGCTTCCCACATTACGTCCTCAATTACGAAAGCAATTTCCGTGAAAGTGTGATTGATGACTTCGCCGACAGCTATATCCGCGGTGAAACGCCGATCCCGTGCGTCAAATGCAACCAAACCGTGAAATTTCGCGATCTTCTGGAAGTAGCCTATGATCTCGGCGCGCACTGCATGGCGACCGGCCATTACATCAAACGCACTGTAAACGATGATGGTAAAGCCCAGCTTCACCGCGCCCACGACCACGGCAAGGACCAAAGCTATTTCCTTTTCGCGACAACGCAGCAGCAGCTCGATTTTCTGCGCTTCCCTTTAGGTGGCTGGAGCAAAGATAAAACGAGGCTAGAAGCCCAGCGCCTCGGCCTCATCACAGCCGACAAGCCAGATTCACAGGACATTTGCTTTGTCCCGGACGGCAATTACACGAAAATCGTCAAAAAAATTCGCCCGGAAGCTGAAAAACCCGGTGAAATCGTCCATATCGATGGCCGCATTATTGGTGGGCATGAAGGCATCATCCACTATACAATCGGCCAGCGCCGCGGCATTGGCATTGGCGGCGGCGTTTCAAAAAATAACGAGCCACTTTATGTTGTGTCGATTGAACCGGCCACAAACCGCGTTATTGTTGGCCCGAAAGCGGCCCTCGCGCGCAATATCATCCATGTTCAGGGCTGTAACTGGCTAGAAAACGTCCCAAAAGACGGCCTGTCGATAGACCTTAAATTCCGCTCCGTTATGAAGCCTGTCCCCGCCCGCCTGATGGGCGGCGCAAATGGGGCGGCTAAAATCCATCTCGACGAAGCGCAATACGGCATTTCACCGGGCCAGGCCGCCGTATGTTACCACAATGACCGCGTGCTCGGCGGCGGCTGGATTATACGTAGCGAAGCGGCTTGACAGCCCTCAAAAATCAAGCGATAACCATTTCCACCCAAACTTGTGGCGAAGTGGCCCGGTTGGTTAGAGCATCGAAATCATAATCCTAGGATCTCGTTCGAGAGGCTCAGAAAACACATTGAAAACCAACACGTTGCTGGCTATAAAATGTGCACACCCTTTTCAGGGTAACAAATCGGTCTTTATAGACCTTATATATGTGGCGGAGTAGCTCAGGGGTTAGAGCAGTGGAATCATAATCCAAAGGTCGGCAGTTCAATTCTGCCCTCCGCTACCAATATTTTTCTTCAATATCAGCGCGTTATAGAGAATTCACGCGACCATTTTTTTGTAATGATAAATTTTCAGGCTATTAGGCAGCGCGGATTTCGCGCAAGAAGGTTTCAACTTCCGTTTTCATAGTTTCTGAACGCTCCGCAAGCTGTTTGGCCACATCCAGAACTTCACCGGCTGCTTTACCGGATTCATTGGCCGCATCGCTTACACCAGAAATATTCTGTGTAACCTCGTTAGTGCCCGTAGAAGCTTCCTGCACATTGCGGGAAATTTCATGCGTAGCCGTAGTTTGTTCATCCATAGAGGCAGCAATGCTTGTTGCTGTTTGAGTTAGCTCTTCAATAACCTGGCTGACTTTCTCGATCGCATCAACCGCTTCCTGTGTTTCCCCCTGAATGCCCTGAATAACGCTAGCAATCTCATCTGTTGCTTTCTGAGTTTCACTAGCTAGAGACTTCACCTCTGAGGCAACCACGGCAAAGCCCTTACCGGCATCTCCGGCTCTCGCCGCTTCAATCGTTGCATTCAACGCTAACAAGTTAGTTTGTTCAGCAATATCAGTAATCAGATTAACAACATCACCGATTTTTTCAGCCGATTCAGCCAGTCTCGTCATTGTCTCTTTCGTTTGACCAACAGACACAGAGGCTGTTTTTGTATTTTCGCTGGACTGCGTAATTTGCCCTCCAATAGTTTGAATGGAAGCTGTCAGCTCTTCCGTTGCCGAAGCTACATTATTGACATTCGCTCCAGCCTCCGTCGCAGCAGCAGAAACACTTGTTGCCCGCTCTGTTGTTTGCGAGGCAATCGTTGTCATGGATTGAGACGTAGCCTCCATCTCAGAGGCAGCGGCAGCAAGACCGCTCAAAAGATCGGCAGCTTTGGCATCAAACCCATTGACCAATTCTTCAACTTTTTCTGCGCGTTTGAGCTTTTGCTCATTATCTTGTTCCTGCGCTTCCGCCAACCTACGATTCTCCAGCCCATTTTTCTGAAATACGTGGAGCGCTTTGACCATTTCGCCAATTTCGTTTTTGGTTTCGGGGGGAAGCTCGTTCTCCAAATTACCTTCGGCCAGTTCGCTCATGGAGGTTGCAACCTCGTTAAAAGAGCTGTTTACACTACGAACAATCAGGAAAGACATAAGAATTGTAATGGAAATAGACACCAGTGCAACAATTATACCGATCCATTCTTTTTGTATGGCCGCACTTTTAGTGTGCTCCATTTGTGTTTTCAAATCATTCGCTAGCGTATCTTCAACAGTTTTCAAATTGTTGATTTTTTTTGTAATCTGCTCGAACCAATACCCGGCATCAACCCCTAGTCCTTGAGATGGGCCTACATTTGCTGTTGCGTTGTTTTTAGAAGCCAGTTTTCGCATTTTACTTACTTCTTTAACAGCATCGTCGCTCATTGCTTTGTTATAAACTGCTTTTTGTGAAGGAGTGGCATAAGCAAGGAAAATATTGTTATAGGTATCCTGAGTAACAATTAGCCCTTGAAACTTTTTCAGAGCCGCCGGCTCAAATTTACCGCTGGCAAATCCTCCGGCTCCGACAGCCCGCTCAACTCCGGCGCGTTCTTTGCCTTGCAAAAAATTTGTATACCCAACGAAACTGGCCACGATTTGTGCATCGGGGCTCTGTGTTGCCATATAGCCAATTGTATCGAGGTTTTTGCCATTCAGCTTCGTATAATAACCGATAGCATCAGGTTTAGAGATTGACAGGGAATCAACTTTGGAGCGGGTATCATCTAGTTTGGCAAGATCGGTTAATACGATGTTAAATTTTTCATTAAAAGCTTGATCAAAGTTTTTTGCGTTAAAGTTTTTCAGATAAGCCTGAAATTCTTCGCGGCGCTTATTTGTTTCTTTCCGCTGCCCTGCCAATTCGGTCTTGAATTTAGCACCTTTACTACCAACAAAAATGGCTGTTGCACCTCGTTCCTTTTGCTGTTCATGAACCAATGAGCGCATTTTGTCCGATAATGTTACTAAGGTTTCAAGTTGTTCCAGATTATGCACCGTATGCATTTCTTCATATACAAGTATGCTGGAAAATAAACCGGCGACGACAATAGGCACCAATGCGACTAACATAATAGCGCGTGAAATTTTCATGTTTTTAATAAAAGTGTTCATAGGGGTATCCCTCTCCTTGGAAAGTTGTTTCATATTTATAAAAACGCAGGGAGGATTTAATACGTGTCAGGTATTATATTTAACAAAAAGTAAGTTTAAACTCAATGTTTTAGAAAGGCACAGCAATCTGCAACCAGAGTTTCTCCCGGCTAGCATCAACGCCAGCCGCCGTGTCACCATCATAATCGCCGTATTTTAGCAAAACATTGACTTTTTTAAACGGCTGGCCTGCATCCGGGAGTATGAAGCTCTTGCCGATAGACAAGTCAAGCTCATCACCAAAATCACCAACCGTTGTGGAATCGCTGTCAAAATCATGATAGGTAGCGGCAAACTTTGTGCCGTCTAAAAATGTGTCTGTGCCAGACACTTTATAAGAAGCGCTAACATACGCATCCTCAAGCCCTGCGGCAGGTGTTGACAAAAACACATCCGCCCAGCCGTTAAATTTATGAGCGGTGGCCAGCGGAGTCTGAAACGCATTGGTACCGTTCCCGCCCAACACTTCATACCCGGCCTTAAAGGTAAAACCATGACCTTTAATACCCGGAACTATGTGGTAATAATCATCATCATAACTTGCGGTATTATTGCCATCATCTTCTTGCTTAGCACCTTCTGCTTCGTAGAAAAATGTCCAGCCGGTATTGTTGATTGGCACACTCCCAGTTGCACGTAGGCCATAAGTCATGTTGGACAATGCTGGGGCTTCATCAATATCAAGCCAATAGCCATATCCCGTCAATTTCAACCAATCTGCAAATTTATAAGACGCATTGGCAATATGCACTTCAGAATCCAGATCTCCCAACGGGTGATCATCGCCCTGAATGCGGTTGACGTTTCCAACATAGCTGTAAAGAAGATTGAGATTCTCAATGCTGGAATTTGTAATCTGCACAGCGTCAAACGTCTGGTCATTTTGCCGCCACCCAACAGTACCGACAAATCGCTGGTTATCGATATTCATTTTTTGCCGACCAACTTTAATTTTTGTTTGCGGCAAACCCGCCCATGAAATCCATAGCTCATTCATCTCCGTCACATCAGGATCAGCTACAACAGGGAATGCCGTATTACCGTTTGTTGTGCTGTTAAAATTTTCATCGCTTAAATTTTGAACAATTTGCGCCTCCGCCAAGGCTTGAAAATCTTTATATACGCCGGTTTTAAACCCGAAGTTTGTACGAACGGTATGCGCATCGGCATCGCTCGCAAAACCGCTCTGTTCAACATCTTCATAACGGAAACGGACTTCACCAAAAAACTTACCGTCTTTCACAAGGATTTCAGGATCGTCACTGCTCGTCGTAGCCAAAGCTGGTGATGTTGTTGCCAATAATGCCGCCGTAACAACAGAAGATATTGTGTAATGTTTCATGATTTCCCCATAATGATTTTCAAAAACTAAGCAATTTTCAGCTTGCTATGATTCTTTTCTTGTAATCAATAAGGAAAGCATAGCGCATACAATTGCATTTGTGAATAAATAGCTATTCAAGGGCGCCAACCATCAAGCCAAGCCTCCAATGGCACTATGGATGGTTCCTGACCATTATCAAAAAACCATGAATCTATGGCATAGCGCTGCCCGGTTTCTTTTTCGACAACCACTGCTGTGTTATGGGGCCATGCCCCATCAATAAACGTGCCACGCCGCGCCGGCATACTAACATCATGGAGGCTCAACAAATTTTCTTCCGCAAAAAAGCGTAAATATTTTGAGGTATTCACCGCCTCGTCGATACAATCAAGCTGATAAAACCCGTGACCACGAATGGTCGCACCGCCAACATCTTGGTCCGTTCCTATTTTTTCACCCGTAATATGTTCGATAAGCGCGATGGATTTAACAATCTGCGCGCGTTCTTGCGCAGGCACCTTCGTCGTTTCTTTTAAAGGCGCCATAATAAGCGCCCACTCTTGATCGCTAAGCTCTACTAGGGTCTTTTGCCGACACCCATAACTGTGGCAAACACTAAAACTCTGTGGAGTTTCCTGAGCAGCCGAATAATACTCTAGATTAAGCGGCGTTTTCGAACACCCTGCCACAAACATAGCCAAGCAAAGAAAAACCGCCCAAACATAGGGGCGGTTTTTTAGAATATTATAAACGCTCATTTGAACTCTTAGAACGAAAGACCGGCACGTACAGTAGCCAACCAAATATCCGCAGAATCAAGGGACAAGTTGGAAGGCCCTGTACCATCGCGGTTAACCTCTGGCGAACCAGTAGTTCTTTGATACTCACCACCAAGCGTGACGTTAAACGGGCTATCAGGTGTAAGCGTTACACTGAAACCAGCACGAACATCATGCGAACCGTTATCTTCGCTAAGATCAACCGTTCCGGTTTGGTTAGGTCCGCCCGAAACCGTCAGCGTGTCATCACCATCAGCATCATTAAAGTCATAACCGTAACGAAGGTTTGCTGAAAGTTTAAACGGCGTAGCGCCAAAGATTGAAGTCCTAACCCGCTTCTCCGCCTCAACACCGACAAACGGACCAACACTACGGTTCTTGATATTTGTGCCATACGCAAAATCCAAAGCACCGGAATTCGTTGTCCCCATGAAATGTTGATTAACATCATAATGCGCATAACGAAGCCCACCAAATGGACGCACCACGACATCTGAGTTTGGCAACCTTACAGTTTTACCAAAACCAAGCTCATAAGATCCGAAATCATAATCAGCGTCGTAAGCGATATTCGTGACATCAGAGGCGGCCCCGGCGGCAAGTGCGTAGCCGGACGGGCTTGGGCCTGCACCAACACCAGTAAGCAGTGTTTGTCGGCCTGCGCCGGGACTATATTCTGATTGAACCTCGTTAAAGTTAGCCGACATATGCTCTAACCCCATAAAGAAATCCCAGAAGCTGAGAGGGTTATAAGCTGACGTGTTCGGCACATTTGGCATATTTGGCCAATTCGGGATCCAGTTTGGGACATACCCCAAAGGGAGCCGCGTTTCAATATTAAAACCGGCTAATGTACCTGTATCATCCTGCTTCACATCACCCAGTGTCCGCGTAGCAGCACCGTTCTCCGAACCAATATATCCTGGAATACCGTTAAGATTCATCACACCAGCTTTGACGCCACTGGAAACGCGAATAGCGCCGAACTCGCCTGCGTAACGAAGGGCGGTATCATATGCATCATCTTCGCTAATAGCCCCTATTCCGGTGGCTTCTGCTTTTTCTCCACCACAAGGCTGTGCACCAGCCCAACCAGAACTTATATTCCGCATGGCTGTTTCAACAGCCTCAGCATCATTTTTCGCATGCTCCTGGTTAACACCTAAGCGCGCAGCTGCTTCAGCACTCATCTCGCTGGCGCCGCGTATATCATCTTTTGTCCGCTCCAACGTCCGCATAGCGGATTCATAAGAAGCCTTATCACAATTAGCAACCGCTGTATTTGCTTGCGCAACAGTCTGACTCACCTGCTCAGCTAGGTTACCGCTATGCATAGAAACATCAGCCGTATTGCCATGACCTTGAGCTTGTGAGCCTGCAATTACATGAGATCCGCCAAATTGGGCATGTGCCATTTGAGTGGGCATGACCACAAGGCCAATAACAGTTGAAAATGTAAGTACGTTGCGCAACATGGGATTCTCCTAAAATCTGATAATAAAAATATGCGTAAAAACCTTATGAAACAATAATCTCTAACCGCAAGCTACTGCTCCTTGGAATCGACATCAATCACATTTTCAGGGATTATGACTCATCTTTTAAACACCGATGCAAAAATGTCACACACATGTAACCCGGCAAACATAACTAAAATGCTCACGGATTAGCTTTAAGAGTATCTCTTTGCGCCGCTTTAAGCTCAATAATGCCCCCACGCAACAGCGCCTCCTGTTCCTGCAAATCAACATCTTCGAATAAAACACGCTCATTTTTCTCATCAATGCTGAGCACTTCACTATGCTCCGCATAAAATTCAATCCGCTTAAGCTGCGCCATCAAAATGTCCTGCTCCATCGCAAAGAATGCTGTGTATTTCGTAATGCTTTCATCCCTCACATCTTCCCAGTCTTGTTGAAGCTTGGCCTGCATACCCTCCTCAAAGGGCGAGAGAAGTTCTTGGGCTTGCTTATCCGCACTTTCAAAAAGCCCGAGAATATCCTCCATTTGCAGTTGCAAAGACATCACAGTGCTTTCAGCTAGGCGCGCATTTTCTTCTATATATTGCGGCTCTTTAAAGTTTGAAGGCTTGCTGAGCTCATTCAAAACAACCCGGCTCTTCTTATATTCACGTGCTTGCATATAAACATCATCCAAAAAACCATTGAGGAAATCTTCAAAAGCCTGCAACCGTGCCTGCTTTTCCTGCTCAAGCTTTTCCGCCTCCGCCGCTATGCGCGCAGCCTCCAAAGCAATCTCCGCCTGCTTTTGTGCATTATTCTGATAAAGAATGTATCCGCCGCCCGAAAGAACGATCAGCAAAGCAATAACCAATAACGCATTCCAAGCTTTTATATTCACAGATCCACTCCTTCTAACGCTTCTTTTAGTTTCTCTGCCGCGCGATGCAACGCCGCATTCCAGTCTTCATTGGCCCCATCATCCGCGCCATCCGAAACATATTTCAGACACATAAACGGAATATCTTCGCGCTGACAAATTAAAGCCAAAGCATACGCCTCCATATCCACAACGTCAAAGCCGTTTGCCGCCTCCGACGCATCAAAATTATCACCGCTGCCGCACACCCCGCCGGGCAAATGCGGGTGGTGCCGGCCATATTCTAAAACTTGCGGGTCATCGGAAAACGGCGTCTGAAACTTCTCAAACCCTAAGACGGTGACATCCATATCCCGCTGCACAAATTGCGTGGGGTTAATCACGCTACCTCCCACATGCTTGCGGCTGCCCGCAGTGCCCATATTAATCACCAATTCAGGACGCTTTTGTACAATGTGTTTAGTCAGCGCATGCGCTGCATTCACCTTACCAATTTGGGTGTGCAGCACATCATAATCACAGAACATATCCTGTGACTCTTCAGACATAGCAAAGACGAGAAGCGGCTTCATGCTTGATGATTAGCACGAAGTGATGGCGCGCGAAAGAGCCAAAATCCGGCAAGAAGCGCCAAAAAACTGGACAATGAACAAAGGAAGAAACCGCTTCGCCTTTAACAAGCTAAACTGACTAGCCATCATGCCTTCCAATAAGTCGAGGAAAACAAAACCAAAACGGTCAGAATTTCCAGCCGGCCGACAATCATACCAATGCTCAAAAGCCATTTAGCCGTATCCGGCAAACCAGAATAATTACCCCCCGGGCCAATTTCCGAACCAATACCGGGGCCAACATTGGCCAGGGCAGACGCTGCCCCGCTCATCGCTGTTTCAAAATCAAGACCCGTGAGCGCCAACGCAATGGTCAAGGCAACATTGGCCATGACATAAAGGCTCAAAAACCCTAAAACGCTCAAAACAGTATAATTATCAAGACGCCGCCCCTGATAATTCAAAACAAATATGCCATTAGGATAAAGCAATGTTTTGAACTGTCTCGCCACCACCTTGGCCGAAATCACTAAACGCATCACTTTAGCGCCGCCCGCCGTCGACCCCGCGCACCCACCTAAATATGTCAGCAATAAAAACACAAGCACAGCAAAGCCGCCCCATGCAGTATAATCCACCACCGAATACCCGGTCGTTGTCACAATCGAAATCGTACTAAAGAACACAGTGCGAAAGCTGGTTTCCAAAGAATACGGCGTATCGAGCCAAAGCCACAGCGTCAAAACGACAACAAGCGCACAAATGCTTAATAAAAAAGCCCGGACCTGTTCATCGTCAAAAAACACAAAACGTTTTTGAAAGACAAGACGCATATAAAGGGCAAATGGCAAAGCGCTCGCTAACATAAAAATGCCCGCAGCATACTGTAGCGAAGCACTCTCAAAATACCCGAACGACCCTTCATGCGTAGAAAACCCGCCCGTAGAAACCGTTGTCATCGCCATGTTCAACCCATCAAACCAGCTCATCCCCAGAGCCGTATACACAACCGTACAAAGCGCGGTGATCGCGGCATAAACTTTCAGCATAGAGCCTAATATTTCGGTGCTCCGCGGCATAATTTTATCGGTATGACTTGAAGATTCACTGCGAAAAATCTGCATACCGCCGACCTTTAGATACGGCAACAACACCACTGTAAAAGCAACAATACCAAGCCCGCCAACCCATTGCATCATGGAACGCCAAACCAAAACGCCGTAAGACGCATTGTCCAAATCATTCAAAATACTGGCACCCGTTGTTGTCACTCCGGAAACAGCTTCAAAAAAAGCATCCGTATAGCTCAGATCCAAATCCGAAGCATAAAGCGGCAGAGCGCAAAAAACACTGACCACAACCCAGCTACTCACCGTCAGCAAAAACGCCTGACGAATGGTAACTACAGCGCCGCTGGAGCGGTTGGCCAAAATCAAACCACCACCAAAAAACATGCAGATAATGCCGTTTAGAAAGAAAGCCTTGGCATTGTCATGATCTAAACGCCAATCCACCAAAGCCGGCACCATCTCGGCCAAACCGACGATGGTGATCAGGATTCCTAGCGTATACCCTACAATCTGAAACTTCATATTCTATCCATACACGATTACGCTCACCGAGAAAACAAGTGTAACGTTTCGTTCTGCCTTTGCGAACAGAGCTTTATAAGGTAAAAATTCATATGAACAAACCTGCGCCGCAATCTCAAAAATTTTCCGACCCCTACATCACGGCCAATGGCGACAAACGAGCTTCGGTTGATCTGAAAGCCTTAAAAACCCTCTGGTTCAATACCGGAACCCTCTGTAATCTCGCCTGTATCAACTGCTACATTGAATCCACACCGAAAAATGACGCGCTAGTTTATCTCACTCACACCGAAGCCACAGAATATCTCGATGAAATCGCCAGGAATGACCTGCTAACCGAAGAAATCGGCATCACCGGCGGCGAACCCTTCATGAACCCCGACATCATCCCCATCATGGAAGAAGCCTTAGGCCGCGGCTTTAAACTGCTGGTGCTGACCAACGCCATGCGTCCGATGATGAAATGCGATGACGCCCTGCTGCGCCTACATGACGCCTATGGTGATCAAATGACGCTGCGCATTTCCGTCGACCATTTCAAACGGCTGCTGCACGAAGAAGAGCGCGGCCCGCGGAGCTGGGAGCCAATGATGAAAGGGTTGCAGTTTCTCTCCGATAACGGCTTCCACATTGATATCGCCGGGCGCACCCGCTGGGGCGAAGATGAAAATGAGCTCCGCGAAGGATTCGAAGTCTTTTTTTCCCGCCATGGCATCAATCTCAATGCCCACGATCAAAAACAGCTCATGCTCTTCCCGGAAATGGATGAAACAGCTAAAGTTCCTGAAATCACCGATGCCTGCTGGAATATTCTGGGCGTCCACCCGGATGATATGATGTGCAGCTCTTCGCGCATGGTCGTAAAACGCAAAGGCGATACCAAACCATCGGTCATGGCCTGCACGCTGCTGGCCTATGACCAGCAATTCAATATGGGAAAAACCTTAAAGGAAGCCTCGGAAAGCGTTCAGCTCAACCACCCGCATTGTTCAAAATTCTGCGTTCTCGGCGGCGGTGCGTGCAGCGCTACAAAATAGGCACCATCTCTACAATTTTTTCTTTCAAAGCCCGGTACGTTTCTTCAAACGCCTGCGCCTTTTCTGCCTCATCTTCAATGACCGTCGGATCCGACAACGGCCAGTGTAAACGCTTAGGATTTCCAGCGCCCGCCCAAACCGGGCAATCATTCGCAGCGTTATCACAAACACTAATCACGGTATTAATCTCCGACGCATCATTGGCCGTAAAAACATCAACATGTTTACTACTCAGATTCTTTGCCTCATGACCATGCTCTTGCAATATCTTAATCGCCGCCGGATTAACCTGCCCTATGGGTCGACTGCCCGCGCTAAACCCTCGCCCATATTCTGCGAATAATTCATTGAAAATCACTTCACCCAGAATTGAGCGCGCGGAATTGCCGGTGCACAGAAACAAAACATTCATAAGTTTTTAATCCATTCTAAAACGGATTTTTGCCTGTGACTAAGCGTTTCAGGCATTTCATCAGCAACAGATCTCAGGTCGTCCTCCGTATCCATATCGGTTAGAGGCAGAAGATGAAAAGCTGTGGACGGCAAAAGAGCTTCAAAACTTTCACGTGTATTGTCCGCGCTCCACGGAATTTGTTTCCAAATATCTTTTTCAACCGGAGCGCACCCGCCAAATAAATAATACCCACCATCATGCGCCGGACCGATAACAAAATCATGTTCGTCGAGCGCGGCAATGGCCTGCTCCAAAATTTCAGGAGAAAGCTGCGGTGCATCTGCGCCAATCAAGATTACATTTTTATATTCGCGCCGGAGCGTTTCACAAACATAGTGTTGACGCTCACCCAACCCTCCTTCACCGCTATGCAACGTTTCAAACTCTGCCCATAACGGATGATCCAAACCCTCTTTTTCCGCCACTGCCCAAAATGGCTTGATGTCCACGACACTTACCGTCTCCTCAACCGCCTTCACACTAAGATGATAAAACTCCAACGCTGCCTTTGCACCAATACCCGCAGCCAGCCTAGTTTTTATCGGCGATAATCCTGGTGTTTTAACAAATATCGCTACGGCAGCACTCATATCTTCTGCCTCATCAGCTTCCAGAACTGCCATTGCCTGATGATGGTCAACTTCAGCCACCCCTGCTCGTAATATTTCCGCGGACTGCTCCGCAGCTTTGAAGGCACCACCCCTAACGTAATGCCGGCTTCCCTCGCTTTACGAACAAACAAAAGATCCTCGCCATACACAGCTTCCGGATACCCACCGAGTTTTTTAAAATTCTCTTTCGACAGACAAAGCCCCTGATCGCCATAGGGCAAGCCCAAAAGTACCGAGCGTACATTCGCCCCCCATGCATTGAAAGCATGCAAACCAAAACCAAAACTAAGGAAAAAATAATGCGCAGCCGTCGGTTCGCGTTTTAAACAACGTTTTAGAATATCGATATTCTCTTGCGTAACCCGGCTATCAGCATGCAGAAACCAAAGAAATTCGCGCTGCGCCTTTGCCGCGCCCCCGTTCAAACTCTGCGCCCGGCTCCCTTCCGAAGATATAATGATCTCCGCGCCGCACCCTTCTAAATCTTTCAAAATCTTTTCGTGCGCCTTTTCATCGGGACCAACCGGAATAATAATACTTACATTCTCAAGCACGAAGAACGCCCATCCACTCTTTTTGCTCGGGCGTAAACGCCTCATCAGGCGTCAGCACAGACATTTTGAGACTTCCACGAACATCGCCCGGTGTTTCGCTAAACGGCTCTTTCAAAAGCTCGCCCAGCAAGGCTTTTGCCTTTTCCACCGCGCCGCCATAAACCTCGAAAAACTTCTCAACGCTTACATGCTGAGCCGGATCATCCATCCAGCAATCATAATCGGTAACGAGACACACCGTTGCGTAAGCTATCTGCGCCTCGCGCGCTAAAAACGCCTCAGGCACATTGGTCATTCCAACCAAATCGCACTTAGCCGCATCGCGCAGAAAAAAGCTCTCCGCCCGCGTCCCCAAACGCGGCCCCTCAACGCAGGCATATGTTTTATCGACATGTAAATCCTGATTCAGCCGCGCCGCCGCCAGAACAATATCATCGCTCAACGCCGTGCACGCCGGTTGCGCCGTCGACACATGCGCGGCAATGCCCTCACCAAAAAATGTGTGTGCACGCTTCCCGCGCGTATAATCAAAATATTGTGATACCAGCGCCAGATCACCCGGCTTAAGCTCTTCGCGCAAGCTCCCCGAAGCCGAAACCCCGAAAATCCGCCGCGCTCCCAGCTTCTTCAATGCAAAAATATTAGCGCGGTAATTCACTTCATGCGGTAAAAATTGATGTCCAAACCCATGACGGGCAAGAAACAAAATGCTTTGGCCGTTATATTGGCCTTGAATAATAGTGCTGGAAGGCTTGCCAAACGGCGTATCGAGATCGTGCTCTTGCTGAACCTCTAGCCCGTCCAACTCATACAGACCTGACCCGCCAATCACGCCCAGCATATCAGCAGCAGCCCTTCTTCGGGGCCTCACCCTTAAATGACTGCACCGTAATCGAATAAAAATCGATATGGCCGATTTTTGCTTTGACCTCGGCATCATCGAGCGTCATTTCACGCTCGGAAATATATTCAGGTTTGGACATACCCAGCCCCTCCATAATCTTTTCAAAAGCCGCAACCGTCATCGCGCCGCTCAGACACTCGCCCAGCAAAACCGGATCGCGCTGCAAATCTTCGGCAATCTCCTGCCCGGCAAAAACATCGGAGAAATAAATCTGTCCGCCCGGTTTTAAAACGCGGTAAAGCTCGTGAAATACGGCGTCCTTATCGTCCGAAAGATTAATCACGCAATTTGAAATCACCAGATCAACGCTTTCATCTTCAATGCCCGGCGTCTTTAGATCCTCGATATAGCCCTTTTTGAACGCGATATTCGGAGCATTAAATCCGAATTTTTCCATGTGCCAGTCAATATATTCATTAGCAACCGTTAACTGCTCATCAGTCATATCAATACCAATCACACGACCCTGCTCACCAACAATCTGGCTAACGATATAAGCATCACGGCCCGTCCCGCAGCCTAAATCGAGCACAGTAGCGCCTTTGTCAATTTGCGGCATTGGCGTTCCGCAACCATAGAATTTGCTCTGCACCACTTCATGCACATTTTTCAGCAACTCCTGAATATAGGCCGGCGGAGCCTCAAGAGCGCAGCATGCACTGGTCTTGAGATCATCTTTAGTTTCCAGCACATTGCTGTAGTAATCTTTTACTTTATCCTGCGTTTCACTGCTCATTCTTCACTTCCAACTTTCATATCTGGCTTATAATTTCTATGGCATTCAACCGTTTTGCCAATCATGGCTGCGTATTTTTCAAGCACAAGATCCATATCTTTTTGCTCTCCAGCCTCGGCAATCTCACCGGCCAGCTCATGAACACGATCGTCACACGCAATGAACGCCTCCTTCTCGGCTCCCAAACGCGAAAACAGAGAATCAAGATCACCTTGCGCTATACTAGGGTGATTAACAATATCCCGCGCGGCAGTTGTGATAAGTGCATAATCTTCCAAAACAATGGCACTGGTCAAATCATACAAACTTGAATTCATACCTTGCATAATTTCCGCAATCGGCTTTGTCGCCTCACTCGTAGCATGACCATGATGGTGCTCTTGCGCAAATCCATACGAACCCACAAACAAAAAAACAATCAGGGCAAAACCTAAAACAATGCGGGTCATCATTATAAATTCCTAAAATGGAAGTTTCTGTAACAACCCTACAATAAAGCGTGTGCGATCGCTAAACAAGGACGGTGTAAACCACGACCCGGCGGCGCGTTTGCTAATCTCACCCAACGTCGGATACGGCGCAATCATCCCGGTAATATCGCCGATCTTCATGCCCTTAGATATAGCCAGCGCCCAAAGCCCAATCAATTCTCCTGCGCCCGGCCCAACAATCGTCGCGCCAAGAATTTTACCCTTCTTAAGACAAGTAACTTTAATCATCCCTTCGGTACGACGCTCAGCCACGGCCCGGTCATTCTCATCAAAATGCCACGACACTGTCTTCACATTCTCTTCGCCGTATTTTTCAATAGCCGCCCGCGCAAGCATCCCAACATTCGCTAGTTCTGGATCTGTGTATGTCACCCAAGGCAGCGCCGTAAGATCCACTTTCGCTGGAATTTTAAACGCCACGTTTCGAATAATAATCCCGGCATGATACCCCGCAACATGCGTAAATTGCGGCGCCCCATTCACTACATCACCTGCTGCATAAATATGCTTCTGCGAACTTCGCAAACGCACATCCACCATGACCCCACGCCGATCAAATTCAACACCTGCTTTCTCAAGATCCACCCCATCAACATTGGGAATGCGCCCGGCCGCCACAAGAATATGGGAGCCGATAACTTTCTTAGGCTCAACGCCTTCGCGCACAAAATGCACAGCCACCGCTTCTTTATGCTCTATCTTTTGAATATCAACATGCTCATACAGCTCTATGCCTTCAGCAATCAAAGACTTGCGGAGAATATCGACAAGCTGCGGATCATCATGAATCAGGATCGATCCCATATCGAGAACACTCACCTTGCAACCTAAACGCCGATGCGCCTGCGCCATTTCAATCCCAATCGGCCCGCCTCCAATAATAATCAAATGATCCGGCTTTTCCCGCAGCTCAAATATATTCTCGTTAGTAAAGGCCTTATCAACCTCAAGCCCTTTGATCGGCGGAACCCCCGCCCGCGAACCCGTGGCAATCACCGCATAACGAAACGCGTAATTCTGCCCCGCCGCGCTCAGCGTATGCGCATCAACAAATTTGGCCTCTTCCTGCACAACCGTGACGCCCAGCCCTTCAAACCGCTCAACTGAATCATTCGGCTCAATCGCCGCAATCACGCTTTGCACATGATCTTTAACAGCTGAAAAATCGACCTCCGGCTCTTGCGCCTTCACCCCAAACGCATCGCTTTTACAAAACCCCTGCGCCACTTTCGCGGCTTGCAACAACGCTTTCGATGGCACGCAGCCCGTATTCAAACAATCCCCGCCCATTTCGCCTTTTTCAAACAAAACCGTTTTCAAGCCAAGCTGCGCAGCGCCCGCTGCCACACTAAGTCCGCCAGAACCCGCGCCGATAATTGCTAAATCAAACTTTTCCATCCACCATGTCCTTTTTAGTTTTAAATTGTTTATACAGCGTTGGAATGAGCGCAAACACACCCAATAAAGCAAACGCAAATAATGTCTCTTTCGAAACCAAATCGCCAAGCGCTTCAATTTCGCCCAATTGCTCTCCAACATTCACAAACACAAAACTGCCCGGGATAATGCCAATAAAGGTCGTCAATACAAAAACCCTAAGCGGCACATTAAACAGCGCCGGAACAATATTGACCAAAAAGAACGGAAACAAAGGCACAAGCCGCATAAACAGCAAATACCCAGCCGCATTGTCCTGCATATTCCCTTCAATCCGGCTATACAGCCCGCCCGCTTTTTCGCGCAACATTTTACCCAGCGATGTCTTGGCAATCGTGAAAATTATAGCCGCGCCAATGGTTGCGGCGCTGACAACAAACAAAGTGCCGAGCCATTTCCCAAACAAAAACCCACCAGCCAATGTCAGTACAGTCGCAATCGGCAACGACAGCGCCACAGATAAAATATACGCGCCCATAAATGCCAAAGAGGATAAAACCGGATGCAGCGCCACATGCTCAAGCAGCGCGCCCTTATGCGTCTGCAAAGCTTCAAAATTCAGCTTTTCATGCACGCCGGTAACATACGCTCCAATCATAAGCGCAGAAATCACCGCAAGCGGTGCCCAGCGCCGAATAGCCTTTAATTTATTATGCTGATTAGTATCCATACTTAGCCTTCCAGAACTCATAGGAAGACTTTCGCACATTACGGCTCTCAAGTTACAGAAAATTACGAAAACTGGGGGAAACTACAATTCCAAAATATTTTTATTCGTCCTTATCAAGCACTCTATCCAAGCGGGTAAGGAAATTATCATGATTAAATGGCTTAACGATATAATCAATAGCGCCGAGCTCAAGACATGCTGAAACATCGTTAATCCCGCTATCGCCTGTCAGCATAATGACAGGAATATCGCATGTTTTTTCATCCGCTTTCAGCTCAATCAAAACCTGATTTCCATCCATCTGGGGCATTTTCCGATCAAGAAGAATAGCGTCAGGTTGATTATCTTGCACAATCTCCAACCCTTGCTGACCGCCTGACGCGCAAACAGATGTGTGCCCGGCTTTTTCAAGAATGGCCTCAACCATTGATAAAATCGTATCGTCATCATCTATCGTTAAAACTGTTGCCATTAAGCTCCCCTAAAACCAATTATCTTGCGAAATCATAAACGGGCTTGCTCTAAACTGAAAATCAAAACCCAAAATGCACATGCAATGGAATGCGTAAAATGCTTACGGACCCATTAGACATCATCAAAAGATATGTTTAGGCTCAAAAAATGAGCACAAACAACCGCTATAAACGTCAAATCATCTTACCGGAAATCGGCCAAAACGGTCAGGGCAAAATCTCCCGCGCTTCAATCTTATGCGTCGGCGCAGGCGGCCTAGGTTGCCCTGCCCTGCTTTATTTAACCGCCGCCGGCATAGGAAGGATTAGCATTATTGATTTTGATACGGTCGATGAAACAAACCTCCAACGGCAAGTTTTATTTACCGGTGATCAGCTCGGCAAAAGCAAGGCTGAGGCCGCTAAAGAGCGCTTAAACGCACTCAACCCGGAAATTGAAATTCACGCTTACGCAGAAGAATTAACCGATAAAAACGCCGAAAACTTTTTTAAACAACACGATATCATCATCGACGGCACCGATAATTTCTCCTCGAAATTCCTAATCAATGACACGGCCATTAAAACAGGGAAACCTTTTATCTATGGCTCAATTTTAGGCTTTGACGGCCAACTGGCCGTTTTTAATCACGATGGCGGTCCTTGTTACCGCTGCTTATTTCCGGAAGCCCCCAAAGCCCATATTCCAAACTGCGCCGAAACCGGTGTTATAGGGGCTGTTGCCGGTATCATTGGCACGTCGCAAGCCATGGAAGCACTTAAAATTATCGTCGATCACAAAAGCTTTAAACCCCTCACTGGTAAACTTTGGACCATCGATATGCGCTCCATGGAAAACCAGCTATTATCCCTACCCAAAGATAAAGATTGCCCGGTCTGCTCAAAACAAAAGGACGAAATTATGTTACAATACACCTCCCCCGTTTGTGGGTTCATTCCCGAAATATCGCCAGCACAAACCGCCGCACGCAAAAATGCACGTTTAATTGATGTTCGGGAAATCGATGAATGGAACGCCGGTCATATTGAAGGCGCGCAGCACATCGCTTTATCCACCTTGATGCAAGGAAATATTCCAAGCCTGCCTGCTGAGGATGAAATTATTCTTTATTGCCTAAAAGGCGGGCGCAGCCTGCAAGCCGCTCAAATTCTCAAAAATCATGGAAATTTGAATATAAGCAACATGACCGGCGGATACGAAGCCTGGCTAGCGGCTAGGCACGTTTAAAGCCGATAAGACGGTAAATCTCCAACCCCCGCGAACATCTAAAAACTGCTGTGAACAGCGTTTACAGCAGGTATTCAGAGGACCGTGACTGACCAAGTCTAGAATAGATAAAATGCAATCAAACCTTAACGATACCTCAGCATTTTCTATGTAAAATAGTGAGTGGGTGAAGATATAACAATTACAGTCTTAAGGGCGGCGTTTTGGGAACCACAACACAAACCAGTATGGATTCAATGACAACAACCGGATGCGGTTGCGCGGCTTGTCAAAGCGGGCAATCTGACGACATGGTTGGCTATACCCAAGCACAAAACGAAGTCGCACAAGCCCTCTATGCAGGCAGCGCCAGCGTAAGCGCGCCCGGCCCCGCAGCAGACCCCACAACATTTGCAAATTATTTAACGAACGGCTTCTGGAACGATATTGGCGCCAGCAACCGTTCGTGGACTCAAAATAACATCACATTCAGCCTGTCTAACGAATTTAGCACCGATCAAAAAACCGGGATCCGCATGGCGTTTGATTTATGGGCCGATGTTGCCGATATCGAATTTACCGAAGTGGCAAGCGGCGCAAACATGACCTTTCTTGAAGGCGATGATAACGGCGCTTGGTCCAACTCATCTACTTCCGGCACAACCATCGTCAGCAACACCATATCGATTGATACCAACACTGGTGGCGGCGCATTCTGGTCAGACTTTAATGATCTAGGTGATTACGCTCTCATGACCGCCCTGCACGAAATCGGCCACTCTTTAGGGCTCGGCCACACCGGCAATTATAACGGCAACGCCGATTACAACTCCGATGCCCAATGGACAAATGACAGCCATCAAATGAGCGTGATGTCCTATTTCAATGACACCAACGTTGGCAGTGACCATTGGAACGACACAGGCGCTTGGCAATATTCAGCAACGCCAATGCTCATCGACATTCTCGCCATTCAAAATATTTACGGCGCCGATTATTCAACGCGCAGCGGCAATACAACTTACGGCTTTAATTCGAATGCGGGCATGGACCAATATAATTTCTCTGTTTCCAATGTCCCTATCGCGATATGGGATGGCGGCGGCAATGATACTCTGGATCTCTCCGGCTATTCACAAACACAAACCATATACCTAACCGAAGGTGACTTCAGCAGCGTCGGTTACATGTCACATAATATGGTCATCGCCTATGGCACAACCATCGAAAATGCGGTCGGGGGTTCTGGCGCTGATAGCATTTACGGCAATGATGTAAATAATGTAATTAGCGCTGGCCTTGGCAACGATACCATATACGGCACAATCGGCAATGACACAATCGATGGCGAAGGCGGCACAGACACCGTCAATTACAGCTATTCCGTCACAGATTTTGCCTACAATTTCATTGATAGTATCTCACTAAGCATTACGCACCTCGTTCTGGGTTTTACCGATATGCTCTCAAACATCGAAAATTACATTTTCGCAGGAATTGGATACACGAGAGCGTATCTGGAGACAAACTTCGGCACAACAACCCTTACAGGCACCAACACAGATGACACGCTTACAGGTTCTGCAGCTGACGAGGAATTTTACGGCCAGGGAGGCCGCGATCAAATCAGAGTTGGCGACGGCGATGACCTCGCATATGGCGGTGCTGGCAATGATTGGTTCTATACTACCGGAGCAGGCACAAACGAGCTATACGGCGAAGACGGCAATGATCACTTCTACCTGGGCGGCAGTACAAACGCCGTCGATGGCGGCGCGGGCGTAGACGAAATCAGATATCTGTTCAGCGATACGCCTGTAAGTATAAACTTGGCCGCCGGGACCGTCGATGAAGGTCGCGATGGCAGCATAGATGACACACTTGTGTCCATCGAATATGCCGTCGGCTCTAACGGCGACGATCTAATTGTCGGAGACGTTCTTAATAATAGGCTGCAAGGCCAAAATGGTGACGATATTGTCCGTGGCGGTGATGGTAACGATACCCTATACGGGGTCAACGATGATGATGCTCTCTATGGTGAAAATGGAAATGACTGGCTGTTTGGTGGCAACGGTGATGACACGCTTTATGGCGGCACCGGCGAAGATTATATGTGGGGAGAGGCTGGTGCAGACACATTCGCTTATTTAGCGGCTGACCTTGATGGATCCGTCGACATAATCCATGACTTTTCTCTAGCGGAAAATGATGTGATCGATATTTCTGACGTTCTTGTCGGTTATAACGCCGTGACCGATGCCATTTCTGACTTCGTTCAAATCACCGACGACGGCACGCACTCTTACCTCAGCGTAGATACCGACGGCGGTGCGGATAACTTCGTCCAAATCGCTGTTTTGAACAACGCGACTGGCTTAACAAATGAAGCTCAGCTCGAAACAGATGGTGCGCTGATTACCGTATAATAAAGGATGCATAGCCCCTCAAGCGGTTCCTATGCCGCACAACTGGCCGAATTTTGTCCATATTTTTTAACAAATTCACCAAAAATATCGATTGCCTTTAAAACCCGCGGCGCATATTTTTCAATGAAATCATGGTCAAGCACTTCGCCATTTTGATATGCCGCCAAAGCTACTGCGCCATCATAATCACAGCCCGACAAGCGCAATGTCAAAACCTCTGCCTCAGCGCCAAAGCCCTTACCAGGCAGGGTTGCAAGATTATATTCATTCAGCAATAGCTCATGAATATCTTGAGATGTCTTAATACCATTCTTAGCAAAAACCTCACGGAATGGTTCAAAATCAGGATAGTTATAAAATGCGCCCTGAACCAACGGCGCCATAATGCCATACCCTTGCAAACCTTTCGAAACCGTCTGATTCATGAAACCATGAATTTCTGCGCAAGCACGAATATGCTTATCTAAATCCTCATGACCTTTAAAAGCTTCAACAGCCGCGTGTTGCACTGGTGCGGACACACACGACCAAGTTTCGCTAGAAATACAGCGCAATGCATTATGCAGCCCATCAATGCCTTTCGGAATAAATCCAAATCCAATACGCCAGCCACCAAGGGAGAGATGCTTCGACAAGCCCGTTGTCACAGCTGTAATATCCGGAGCCATAGAGGCGATACTTCGATATCCTTGACCATGACGCACAAAACCATAGATTTCATCCGAAATAATCATGACGCCTTCGTTTTTACAAACCTCTGCAATTGCTTTTAGCTCATCATCAGGAATAATAAGGCCAGTAGGATTACTAGGAGAATTAAGAATCAACTTCGTAGGGTTCTTACCGTTTTTTCTACCTTCTAAAATGGCGGTTGTAAGGTCTTCTGCACTAATATGATAGCCATCATCATCCAGCTTCGTTGGCACTTTAATCACATCTGTGTGCAGCATTTTTGCCTGCGGCTCATAGCTCACCCAGCTCGGCACCGGCATCAGTAAATCACCCTCAATAGCCATCTGCAGGCTATATAAAACAAGCTTACTGCCGGGAGCGACAAGCACATCAGTTTTATCGATATATTCATCACCAAGAATTGGTCGATAATAAGATTTTATAGCATCGGTTAATTCAACCAAACCATCCGCAGGCAAGTAATTATTCCTATGTGCGGCCGTCGCCAACGCTTTTCGTAAACGCTCGGGCACAGGAAAAGAAGATTCCCCAAACCCCATATGATAAACCATTTCACCTTCACTGCGTTTTGCATGGACCAAATCATTCGCCCATAAAGTCGGGGAATGCGGCAGATTTTTAATCGTATCTGTAAGCTTAATCATTTTTTCTATCCTTGGTAAATTACGCGGCCAAAACCTTTTTAATCTCTTTAATGTCCATTTCATGGCCCTGTCCTTTTCGACTAGCTTTCATTTTCTTAAAGAAATCCGCACCAAAATTATTCGCCAGCAAGGCCACAAGACCTCCATATTTTTCATGCTCAGGCCGGCGCGAGTCATAAATAATTCTATCCTCGTAACCCGACATCCATAGCGCATCAGGATTACGCTTAGCAATAATTAAATCTCCCTGTGAGTCTGCCTCATGCGGCGATCGGTGCGATTTAAAAATCACAAGCCCATCACCCAGCAAATCATTCACCGCCATCTGCAGCGCCATCGGCAATATCGCAAAATCCATCGTGTCTTCAACAATCGGGTCAATCACGCTTACAACTTCCATCTTCCCCCATGCTGTCGACATACAGAAACGTGAGCGCGCGGCATCGGAAAGCCCCTTCATCGCTTCATTATGAATTTTCCAAGCCTTCTCAACCGGCAAAGAAAAGGCCTGATGCCCCTCAATATCGCGCCCCTGAAAAAGATATTTTGGTTTGATGCCCATGCGCCGACATTCTTCATGCAAAGTGCGAATATCCTCTTCCCGGTCATTCACTTTCAGGATAATCGGCGTTTGGTTATCCATACTGACGAAACTAAGTCCCAGCATATTTTCCACAGCCGCTTTCGACACATCCATCCACTGATAACCCGGCCCGTCTTCATTCGGAATATAATTGTTATCCTCGTCCCGCACCAAAAATTCATCAGGGTGCGTGAAGTGCGAAACAATGTTCAAATGCATATGCGGAAATTCTTCATGAATAATCTGAAATGTTTCCACCATCGCCTCATCAAAGCGCTCAGGGCGGAAGGCAATTTCTTTCGTACCAAAGCGCAGGATATTAACACCCGCCTGCCCCGCCGCCACAGCAAACCTATAAAGTGTTCGGTTCGGCAAAACCATAATGTCACCGCCAGAAAGCAGTAATTCACGGATAGGATAGCGGCGGTCTCCCGTTTCCGGGTCAACCCCGCCATTAGCCTCCAGCGCCTTATTGTAATTTAAAATATAATCGCGGAGCTCTTCGGGCCGCACGCTCATTTTGCCCGTGTCTTTGTTGAATAAATCAAGGCGGTAACAATACCGGCAATGCGCTGAACATGTCGGTGAGGCATAACCCAAAACAATCTCGTCATATTTATGCAGCAACTTCCCGTGCAGGCTATTGCTGCCCGGCGTGAAGTTCATTTGGTTAGATGGGTCTTTCGAACCTTCAAGGCTAAATGTTTCTTCCAGCCGCGGTAAAATAAGCGCAGCAATCGGCAGGCTGGGCGGCATCTCGGGCACCAAAATATTATCATCTTGATCGCGCAGTTCTTCACCCATAACCAAAGCTTGATAATGTGCATTCGTGCCAAACATCATGCGCTTATCAACGCCGTTCTCTTTCATCTTGGCGTAATCATCCGCATCATAAATATCGTGCAACAACGCATCAACGCGTTCATGCGTAAAACGCCCGCGCATCGGCTTGACATGCTTCATCCGCGTCTTGGGAATATCCGTCCCACGACTAGATATAACTGCCTCTTCTTCGATGATTTCTCTCAAAACCAATCCAATCGCTTAAAGTTAAAAACCATAAAACAAACAAAGAGCATCATCCTGAATGAAACAAAAAGCAACAAAAAAATGAGCACAAATCATTGTTTTTAAAGAGTTTTTTATGTGCAGTGCAGTATAACATTGTTGCGTTTAGGAAAAACTATACGCTATTCTAAGGACTTAAGCCCCTGTGCAGGTGCAGCATTTTATAGCGTAATTGTATTATTGTATGCGAACCTACTGGGCATCTATTAAAAAGCGTCTTTCCCCATTTTGAAGAGCCGGCAAGATAGATACGAATTGAAGCTGTATAGAGTTTTCATTAGAAATTGAGATGACAACATTACCGTCTTGTTGCTCAATTTTAGATTCGTACATTGCCGTTTCTATCTGCGCTTGCAAGGTTTGATTTTTTTCCAATAACGCATTTTTAATGACGACCTGAACCTGATCTGTTTTGTCACTCTCAAGCACTTCGTAATCTATCTCATTTGAAAATTCCGCAACAAAACGTGATTTGCCGTTGTGCGTTTTAAACCGTGGATTTCGAATAATTGTTTGAGAAGACCCTGCCGCAGGCTGAATATCAGATATTTTTTGTTCCGGTGTCTCCTGCACAGCGGCTTCAACCGCAGCTTGTTCAATAACCATTTTTGCGGGCCCAAACGCCTCTTCTGGTGGACCAAACACCCCTAATTCCATACCCCCTGCAGCAGGCTCAATATTAAACGAAGCTTCCTCCATAATCATCATATTCGCATCATCTATAAAGACATCATGGCCATAGACATACAGATCTTGGGGAACGATGCTTGCTGAATTCTCCAACAAACCAACCACATGAGAGGAATCTGTTTGAACGCTATAGCTTCCAGGGGGAACAAACTCAAACACATAAAACCCATCAAACGCTGTTTCCACGCTGAGAACTGTTTCTCCAGCCTCATTCACAAGATTAAGCTCCAAACCGGCCACAGCTCTATTGCTAGATTTTCTGTAAACGCTGCCCTCAATAGAACCCGTCTCTATAACCGGGAATATCGTTTCGATCATTTTGCCTTTAATAGGAACCGTACTGAAACCATCATAAGCCGAAATATAGTATGGATCGATTAAGGAGGCTGTGTCTAAACGCACATTTTGCAACTTATCAGATGGGACACTGGCAATAACATAACCATTTTCGTCCGTTTTCGTCTTACTTTTACCGCCTCCATATTTAATTTTTGCACCTTCAATGGGTTCATCGTCGCCATTAAATTCGCCGTCGGCGTCTTTATCTAAAAACACAAAAGCTTTGACCGGAGAAGCATTACGCTGCGACACGCTGCTCAAAGCATAGCTATTATCCTCAGTATACGGATGCAAGGATGTCGAAGCGCGCAGAACAAATTCCCACCCCATCCCACGCTCATAAGCGCTTTCTACAGTCCCTAAAAAACGTTTAAAGTCATAGCCGGTTTGAACACCAACCCGGTAAGCCGCTGTCTGAAAATCACGTGATGCATTTAAGGCCGCCTGAAAATTGTTTTTATCCCTATAACGAACTTCACCGCTTCCTGTTGATATAAGGGACCGCGGGTATATTTCATAATTTAGAGTGCCTCTAAATTGCCATGGCCCTTCACGCACTGTGGTTGTTAACCCGCCCGTGCTTGATTCATGTCTATCATCAAGTAACCGCATCCGGGAGCTGTTACTAACACGCACACCGCTGCGCGAGAGTGTCTGTGTAAAATCAAGGTCTGTAGTTCTTATGCCAGTTTCTCGCTTAGTGCGTAAAACATTAAATCTGAGCCCGATAGGAATAGAGAAAAATTTAACATTTCTACTAAGTTGCCCACGAATTTCATTTCTTTTCCGGTTTAAATCAAAGCCGGAGGCTTCACTTTCAAAATCTCTGAACACAGACGCGGCAATGTTAGAGCGAATCCCAAAAAATTTAGTAATATAATCAACACTTATAGCTCTTCCCCTTGCAAGCTGCTTATAAGCCTCCGCTTCAAATAAGCCAATTGGCGTAGAAGCGACCGCACCGGCAGTGAGATATTTGCGATTTTTATCAGAGTTCGGAAGCTCAGCATAAGTCCCGAAAACTGTAACCGCTTTATTAACCCCATAAGCAGTATTTAGATTCTTTGCAACGCCTCGCGGTTGAGTTCTGGCTTCATTATCAAGCAATATGAATTCACGGTCTGAATCGAGTAAACCGGCTGAATATTTGAATTCATTGGGCGAAAGCATATTCCCCCCGGCTGTATACCGTCGAAGCTCTTCTTTAACCTGACCTTGTGGTCCAAAAAATAGAATTTTGATTTCGTTGTTTCCAAAACCCAAAATAACATCTTCAAAAAAGAACAGCCCGTCATCCGGGACGGTGCTAAAATCGATCAATTCTTCATTGTTATAGAGTTCAATCTCCCACCCTGGGGGACCAACACCTTCAACCGTAATTCGGTCAAATTCATTATCTCTGGATTGATTATCATTGGAAATTGTGACCCCTCGCCCTGCCGAGGAGTTTGCCACTAAATCGCGCTGCCGCAAGGTCACATCACCAGCTTCAATTTTTCGCAAACCTGGAATAAACAAATACTCATCACCAACAGATCTACGGCTAAATTTCAGGCGAATACTATCTGGCCTTTCTATGTTCCCCTCTTCAAGCCTGTAATTTGCAGAAAAATCAGCTTGCATCTTGCCAATATTTTGCAGGCCAGAAAAATTATTTGTTCCAACCAGATTATCTTCCTCAGTATCAAAAGTATACGTGGCCTGATAGTCAACAACAGGGGCGCCTAGAAGTTGATAATCGTTGTCTCGCCTCGGTAACAGTTCCTTCTCTCTAAATTTTTGTTCTTTTCTTACACCCGCAATCTTCTGTTTTTTCTTTCTTTCTCTATCGCGCATGAAAGACAGATCTTCCCCTGTTTCAACAAAGATAGTGAGGTTAGCAAGATCAATATTGAAACTTATTGGCCATATGGCGTTTAAAACTTCAAGCTGAACATACAGATCATCGGTGGCCAAAAAGTCAGAAACCAGTACCGCGTCTTCACTTAAGGATTCTCTGTTCCCCCTAACAATCAGTTCATTGCGCCCGCCATCTATTGTAAAGTTATTTTCTTCTTTCGAGGCAAAGCCTTGAGCCAACTTGTTTTCAACCTCAATATCAGCGAAAAACTCAAAATCATCGGACAGCTCTTGCAGCGGTAAGTAATACTTACCGTTCAATTCATAGGCAAATATTGCCTCGGAAATGGTCCAATCTGGCAATAAGAGAACTCGAAATATATATTCATTGGGAATAGATTCAGTTTGTGCGGCCGCATTTTTTGCATAATATGCAGGCAAGAGTGCTGTAGCCATTATTGTCATAACAACAATTAGCATCATAAAGCGCTTATAAATCAATATGTTAAAACTTGCCCTATTAAACATCCTACCCTGCGATGTTATTGATACCTCTAGCAAAAAGTGCGCAAAGCGCACTCAAGCCCTTGCAGAGATAAACAGCAAGTACCATGCCAAAACTTTTTTCAACTATTTCAGATGATTAGATTAGTTTATTGATGTTGATGCCTCGGCAAGAGTCCCACCCTTAAATTTAGGGTCATCGGGGTCCGCTCTATATACCACATTCACACTCTGACAGTGCTGAGCAGCCTCAGGGCCAAGGGGAAGATCAAAATCAAGATAACGCTTGTTAACTTCTGTATAGACAGAAATACCGCGAACTTGTTTTAAAACGACATCTTTGCCACCGTCAGTACACACAAAGTCAAGATCGCCATAAAGACTACTGGTGCCATCTCTAAGCAAAGTAAAACTGACATTTAACCCTTCAGCAGTTTTTGAAAGTTTTGCATCTTCTATGCTTGCAGAAACCTCCAGATCACCATGACGAACAAAGATAGGCAAAGATATAGCCGGCTGCACGGCAAGACGAATAGACTGCTTATCAGTTGCATCCTGCTCAATATCAAACCTGTCCGGTTTGCTTTCTGTCACAATCCAAAGATGCGAACGATACTCTGCTTCTTGTATGTCGGCCGGCCTGCGTAATAAAAGACGAATTTGCTGAGAGCTCCCGGCAGGAATACTGACACGCCGCGGCGCAAAACGAACCATATCATCAGCCCATAAAATATCACTCGCATCTTCATCTTCTTTAACTGCTCGAAGGGAGTCACGTTCCGTCATTTTATATTTACGCCAGCCCAAACGATAGGTTTGCGCTTCGCCTGTATTATTAATAATTGTCAGTATTTCAGAACGTACGCTGCCCTCAAAAATAATACGTTTTAAGCTTACACGAACCGCGTTAGCTTCTGTTGCACTCAGCATGAAAAAAGCGCTGCACATAAGCAAAACAGCTGTAAATCTCTTAAAAATATGTATCATTATCATGGCCTTTACTGGGAAGAAATACGCCATCGCACCTTCCGCAAAATAACACTTAACAAAGAGTTTTGCATGATTTTAAGCTGTTTTTCAAGCCTTTAGTGCGTATCTGTATTATTGAAAATTAGCGAATATCCTTGTACTTCCCACATATGTCCCATCTAACTGTCCTGTTTTCGTAACAAGTGACGCACCAACAGGTACAGTAAAGCTATTTTGCCCTGCTATCGGCGTAACAGTCACCTGTGAGCCGCCGTTCGCAGTCATCAGATTGAAGCTGTTAATAGTCAGTGTCTCCACGCCATTTGTAAGCTTGACAGAAGTTTCTTCAACACTAACAGTGACAGGAAACGCACTTCCTTTGATGGTAAAACGCCCGACTTGCGGTGTACCGCCAGCCAGCGCCAAAGAACTATTATCATCGATAATAAGTTGATTAAGACTCGTATCCATCCGCGCAGCGCCGGCGCGATCCAAAGTCATGGCAAGCGTCCCAAAATCCAAAGACGTCTCCAGAGTAATCTCTATGGCTCTAACAAGCCGTACACTAATGGGAAGCGTTGCAGTGCTTGCAATAACCCCTCTTAAGGCCTGAAGCGTAAAACAAGACAGGGAAATTAAAGCCGATGTCACCAATGGCTTTGAAATGTTTTTCTTACTTTGTGTGCGCCTTCTCAGCATCTTCTATGCCTCTATGCCTCACAGCACTTTATAAAAGGTTTTTGAAAATTAAAAAGCCGACACGTGAGGCCGGCTTTGTAACATAATAATCTGCACTCACACTGGGTTTTAGTTATAAACCGCCGTGACAACAACAGTTCCATTATACGTACCTGCCACCTGCGCCGCACCAACAACCAGTGTTCCGCCAAGAGCGTAACCGTTAGCCGGAGATGCCGTCAGTGTAGAAGCAAGGTTAGCACCAAGCGCTGCAGTGCCGGTATTATTACCACCACCACCAGCTGCTGGAGCTAGTATAGCAAATGAATGAACAGTCATCGGTGCGCCAGCACCAACATCATCAATTGTTACACTCGCCGGTGTCGTGATATCAATCTGACGACCCGTACTACCTTTAACATTAAAGGTACCAGCTTGAATTGTACCGCCAATTGACGTTGTAGCGCCAGTAACACCGGTTATCGTACCGCCTGTACCGAGAGTAGCTGTACCACCCGCACCGGAGTCTGTTAACTCTCCAAAATTCATCGGCAGCACCGCCGTGATTTGCACAGGATCAAGTATGATCGCCTGAATTGCAACGCCCGTAGTGGCCGCCTGAGCCTGATGCCCAACAGCCCCAAGAGCGAGTAGAGTCGTAGACCCTAATAGAACTTTATTAACTGATTTTTTCATAAGAACTGCTCCATCCTGGTTATGTTCATATTTTAAAAGACAAAAGTATAAAAAGAAACGCCTGAACAGGCCCTTATACATTCATACAATTGTACCCTATCTATATTGTAATACAAGCGGACTTAACAAAGAATTAACAATACAGTTGATTAAAACATTACTTTCGCACACAATATTCTTGAAACCTATACTCACTAACGGTTAACGATCTCCTTGTAATGCACGATCTTTTCTTTCTGCGTCTCATTTAAAAGTAAAAGATTGCAATTTATAGTTGAATCTTTGGCCGGATTACATACCAGTGGTTTTAATTTATTATAATACTCCATGTTTGATTCAAGAATCTGATTCTCTGCTTCACCAATACCAGCAAGGCATGTAGCCCCATCAATTTTAGGTTCTAAAAGCTGAATAACGAACTCAAGTATACGCCGCATAGAATACCGTGCATTATCTTGAGGTATAAAAATATGGCTAAGCTCAGCTTTTTTGAACGTGTGATCAATTCGCATTTTGGGAAAATAAAAAGCCAAATCTCTAACCTGCTCAGGAACTTCCTCCGGAGACACAATCGCATTAAAAGCCCCCACGGAAATTTTCCCTATATCGCCCAAATCAATTTGCACAGGAACAGAGCGAACATATGTTGCGCTTTGATCGACAAACCCATAATGCAAATACGTATCTAAAGCATCAAAACGCCCGTAGTTTGTAAAGCATTCCCGGCTACCCGCAACAGGCATAGCCGCTTCTGTAGCCATACAGCTACCTTCCTTATGATACAAATTGTCAAAACCGGCGCCCTTATTATGGTGATTCATAAACTCAACAACAGGAATCAAGACCGCAGTTGACCTCGCCTTCTTGTCGTTTAAACAACAATGCAACAAACGGCTCTTAAAAAAAACAAGCAGCGCAAGCTCATCAAAAAACTCAGGGCCTTTGATAATTTTTTTAACAATATCAATATCCTGCCCCTCTCGCCCTTTAAGCAGGTGATTTGTAAGCTCAGGCCCCTCATTAAAACGAAGCAAGGGGTGTTCTTTAAGATGATTTTGAAATTTTCCGGCATCATTATATAAGGAGAGCATATCTTCTAATATTTTTAAATGCTCTTTGCTTTTATTTTTATCGTCATGGGCAATAACGATATCCTGTCCCTCTACATCAAAATCAAAATTGTCATAAGGAACAAGCAGCTCATGCGGCAGTTTGAAAATATATTTTGATGAAAGCTCAGAATCTGCCCATACGCAGGTTTGGCCTTTGATATCGTGAATTTCAATATCAGCATCAATATACGCCCCATTTTGTTCAAGAAGGCTACAGATTTGCCTAATATTATTTTCAATACCTAAATTGTCTGATGAAATTTTAACCATAGAGTACGATAAGACCGATAAGTTAATGATCATACGACTTTAATGTACGCCCTAGGCTAAATTCAAGAACGTTTAAGATATGATTTTAAGAATAAACATAAATGCTTGATTTGATTTTAACAGAACTTTAGATATACATTGCACACAGATTACCCTTTAAGTGTAACTTGAGTAACCAAAGAAACAGCTAGATACTTCTTAAACCCCATGAAAAAGCAAAAAGACAAACAATTCCTCATCCACCTTTCTCTTGCTACGCTTGTGGCGGTGTTTCCCTCAAAAGTTTTTGCGCAAAGCCTGAATTGCTTAAGCCCCTTGATATTCGGCGAAATCATTACATGCGGCGCCGCCGGTACAGTCACGGTGCGCCCTGACAATACCAGCACATCCAGCTGTGTAACTGCAGGAGGTCCCATTTCCAGAGCGCGCTGCGTCGTGTCGCAAGGTTTTCCTTTCAGACCCATCCAATTCAGCGTCACGGGCGCCACTTTCGCTATTACCAACGGTACATCCAACATGAATGTTACCGGTTTTAATATTATTACCAATGCAGGGGGCTGCTGCACCACACAAACGGCGCCCTTTCTAAACGTCCCTATTGGCGCAACGTTAAATGTAAGCAGCACACAAGCCTCTGGAACATACACCGGAACTTTTGGTGTAACCGCTATTTTACAATAAATTTAATGCGTTTGCGATTTCTATAGCCTGCATTATAGTTGCAACAACATTCAAAATATTGGTGAGCCGCAATTAAACATGATTGAACAAAAAGAAATTACTCTTGATGAAGCTGTTAATATTGCCATAGGGCATATGAAGCAAGACAATTACCGCGTTGCTAAAATGGTACTCGAAGATATCATAAAATCGCAGCCCGAGCACCATAACAGCCACTACTTATTAAGCTTAGCGCTCTATTTCATGGGCGATGTTTTAGCCGCACTTGAACATATAGAAAAGGCAGTCGAAGCCGAAGATGCCGAAGCTGAATGGTGGTGTAATTACGGCATCATGCTCAACGAGGTTGGCCGCATTAATGAGGCCATAACCGCTTATGACCAAGGTATAAAAACAGACCCAAGCTTCACCAACAGCTATTGGAACAAATCGCATACCTTATGGCTTGCTGATCGCTTTGAAGACGCGGAAAAAGCCGCCCGCGCGGGCATTGAAAAAGACCCAAACATTCCCGAAGCCTGGCTTAACCTTGGCACAGCACTCGTAAAATTAGGGCGCAAAGAAGAAGCAGTTGAGGCCTGGGAAAAAGCTATTGAAATTAATCCTGATTTTGCCTTTGCATGGAACAACCTCGGCAATGCCTTGCGCGAAATGGGGCAGCTCGAGCTTGCTGCAGAAAAATGCAGAAAAGCGCTGGAACTTGATCCAAATCATGCCCAGGCTATGAATAATCTTGCCAACGCGCTTTTGGACATGGGCAATTTTGAAGAAGCCGAACAATGGTACCGTAGCTCTATCGCACAAAAGCCTGATTATATTGAAGCCCACAACAATCTATGTATCACTCTTATCCGACAAAGCCGTTATGAAGAAGCCATTCAGGAAGCCCGGATTGCCATTTCTTATAAATCGGATTATGCCGACGCACTCATGAATCTGAGTATTGCCCACCGTTCTATCGGCCAAATGGAAGAAGCCGAACAAGCCATACAAAAAGCGACTATCTTAAAGCCCGACTCCGCAGAAGTCCGTATCGAACTTGCAGATGTATTGTTTATGCAAGACCGCTATGGTGACGCCGAAATAGAGCTTGAAAAGGCCAAAGAACTTGAGCCTGACTCTTCCCATGTTTATATCCGCCTATCCAACGTTCTTGAGCGTGGTAATAAGATTGAAGAAGCTCTGGACGCTGTCGACAAGGCCGTCGAACTAAACCCCGAAATGCCAGATGCCTACATGCGCAAAGGCAGCATTTGCCACATTTCCAATCGCATTGAAGAAGCTGAAGAATGTTTCAAGAAAGCCTTGGAAATGAAACCGGGTATGCCAGTTGCTTTAATTTGTTTGGCCGAATTAAATTTAACGATGGGCGATAAAGAAAAAGCTCATGAATACGTGAAAAAAGCGCAAGCAGAGCATATAAACTTACCGGCCTTGTACCACACTTTAAGCAAGACAAAAAAATTCACTGCGGATGATCCTGACTTTCAAAAAATGGTCGAACTCGAAAAAACCGTCGAACATTTTGGGATCGATCAGGCTTGCGTTTTAAACTTCGCACTTTTCTCTGCCTATGAAGATATCGGCGATTACAAAAAAGCTTTCGAACACCTGCAAAAAGGCAACCAATATAAAAGGCAGCAAATTCCTTATGACAGTGAAAGACAACGAAATAATTTTGAGGCCATCTACGAAAGTGACATAAAAAAAGAACTAGCAAGATTTAAAGGCAAAGGGTTTAAATCCGATCTCCCTGTCTTTATTGTCGGCATGCCACGCTCTGGAACAACCCTTACGGAACAAACCATATCTTCACATGCCGATGTGTATGGGGCCGGTGAGCTTTTAGAAATTAGCATACTTGATCAGGAATTCGGCGTGCTGAATGAAAACAACGCCGCGAAGCAAGGTGAGTGGTACATCAATCAAATCAAGCCCCGAGACCCAAGCAGTAAAGCCCTTCGCATCACAGACAAAATGCCCGGAAACTTCTCTAGCCTAGGGAAAATTTTGGCCATCTTACCGGATTCAAAAATTATTCATTGCCGCCGCAACCCGATTGACACGTGCTTATCATGTTACAAACAAAACTTTGCCCGCGGACAATACTGGTCATACGATCTTGAGGAACTGGCAGATTACTACAACATGTATGTCGATCTCATGGAACACTGGCGTACATATTTAGGCGATCGCTTCATTGAAATTGATTACGAGGAAACGGTAAGCAACTTTGAAAGCCAAGCCAGAAAATTGATAGATTATGTGGATCTGCCTTGGGATGATGCCTGCCTTGAACCACACAAACAAAAACGCGCCGTGCTAACAGCCTCAAAAATGCAGGTCATTAAACCCGTTTACAAAACCTCTGTGAAATCCTGGGAACGCTATGGCGACGAGCTTCAACCATTAATCAAGCGTCTGGAATCCGGCCCCGCAAAAGAGCTGCTGGATATTTAAACGCTTAGGTTATCAACGCCAATCGCTATCCTGTCTTCAATCAAGATGTTACGCAAGAAGCCATAGTAATTCTCGACGGCCCTCACGCTCGTGGTTTCATTGCTGGTGTGATACATCAGCGTCGGAATTTGCACCGTAGCGCCCGACCACTTTCCTTCCGTTCCCTGCACCATCCGGCCAAGCTCCGTTGAACCCAGATCTTCTATCTCTTTGCCGCTCGCCAATAAAACCTCATCCTTAACCTGAAACGCGCTTCCAAGAGCTTCGCAGCGCGCTTTAAGCTGGTCCACAATATCTTTGTTAAACACCGCGCTCTTATCACGGTTACGAAAGATCACGGGCCCTTCTTCAATAAAAGCCTGATCATCATACGGACTGGTATCCAATACAATCAACCTGTCCGTTTCAATGTGCATGCCATCCAGATACTCAGCAATATGTATCCAGCTTTTACCAATTTCCTCTTCGCAGGCCAGCAAAGCCATCCCCTGATACCCCGCTTTAAAAAGCGCATAAACAACAGCAATGGAAATAACATTGTCTATTTGCCCTTTAAACAAACCATTCTCAAAACTGGACTGCCGGGAATAGGCCAACGGAATATTTTGCTCAAGTTGTGCAATTCCTTCGACGTCAAACAACGCATCATTATCCTTCATATGCGGATAGCATGCCTCAATAACGCCCTCCGCAAGAACCTCACCTGTATCAGGATGATACGCGTAAACCCCCTCACCCTCGAAACGTTTAGCGATAGATTCAACCTGTTTCTGCGATGAGCGATTGTTCTCGCCATATTTAATTTCTTTTATATATTGCGCAGCATAAACATATTCATCGCCGCCAAGACTAATAAGGCCATGGCGATCAATATGCGCACAAATAATGGCTTCCTTCGGGGCATCCCCGTGAATTTCAAGAACGCCATCACTTTTGAAAACACTAAGCCCTATTTTTTTAAAATCATTATAAAGAAAATTCATAAATAGCTGTTCATACCCAACAACCGAGGGCACAGCCAAATACTCGGTGGTTTTTCGAATAATGTCTTCTATCAACTCCGAATGTCCATAAAAATGGCCTCCAATTACCGACCTTTGCGAGTACAATATAAATCATTTGCCAGCTAAAGCAGCTTCCTGTGTGAAACAAACACACAACCTTAACGTGCAGCTAAATTTCAGGCATACTAGCTGATGCGAAGAAAGAATCAGGACCATAGCAGTGCGATATAAATCTAACCGATTGACTGCGCTTCTGTAAACACGGAACCTAATAAAAGGGAAATTCATGGACTTCAGGAACATTACTTTTTATGCCGTAATATGCAGCTTGCTGCCAATTGTTTTCGGCGGCGCTGTCATTTTCGGCTGGCACACGGATAATGCAACCCTGATTCAGGTCAATCCAGCTTTTGCCCCTATGCACTATAACGCCGCTCTTTGCTTTTTATTCGCTGGGTTAGGCCTTGTATTGTTGATTTTCAAAACACCTTTCATGCCACAAATTTTGGGACTTGTTGTGCTCCTAATTGGCGCGCTTACTCTGGGCCAGTATATTTCCAACACCAACATTGGTCTTGATCAACTTCTTATCGATCAAACCATCATGACCAAGGCCTCCCATCCAGGCCGGATGGCCCCTATTACGGCACTATGTTTTTTCTTGAGTGGTTTGGCTCTTCTACTCGCCAACCACAAACCAGCCACAATGATCAGCCTCGCAGCCACAATTTGTGTTTTATCTATCATCGTACTTCTTGCGTATTTGGGAAGTGAAGAAAGCATTTACGGTTGGGGCAACTTAACCCAGATGGCCATTCATACGGCAATAGGTTTTATGGCCCTTAGTAGTGGTATGCTTTTTTGCAAGCGCCTTAGACTAGGGGAAGAAAAGCTTAACATCTCGGAACTAGTCCCCTTCTCTGTAGCCGCCGCAGTCGTTGTAATCACTCTGTTTTCCTGGCACAGCGTATTAGAATCAATAAATGCACGAAATAAGGAATATTTTGATACGCTTGTACTTGACACACAACACGCCTTAAAAGGTCGCTATAAACTCTATGAACAAAGCCTGTGGAGCAGTCTTGGGCTTTATTACGCCTCAAAGTCAGTAGAAAGAAGCGAATGGAATGCCTACGTTAACGCCTTGGATACTGACACTCATTTGCCAGGAATAAACGGTGTCGGTTATATCGACTACGTTTTGGCCCAGGATCTGGAAAACTATCTACAAATTGTCAGACAAGATGAAGCGCCAAACTTTAAAAACCATCCCGATACGCCGCATGCTGATAAATTTATCATAAAATTTATTGAGCCCGCAAAGCATAATATAAAGGCCATAGGTCTTGATATCGGGTTTGAAGCCAATCGCCGCGAAGCTGCCGAGCGTGCCCGTGACTTTGGCACCCCTGCTTTGACAAAAAAAATTGAACTTGTGCAAGACAACAAAAAACAGGCCGGATTTTTATTACTTATCCCTGTGTATGATGTTAAGGGCATGCCCTCAAGCGTAAAGGAACGGCGCGCTCATTTGAAAGGTTGGGTTTATACCCCATTCATAGGATCAAACTTTCTGCGCGATCTTACAGACATTAGCAAAAATCAGCTTAGTTTTAAAGTTTATGACGACATGAAAGCCATGCCTGAAGCTTTAATTTATGACACAAATACAGAAAAAACTGTATCAGCCGGCAATCAATCTTTTCAAAAACAAACAAGCATTGAAATTGCCGGACAGACATGGACCATTATCTGGAACTCGAGCAAAGGGTTCAAACATATCGCCGATCATAATATATCCATTGTCATTGCCGTTTTCGGGTTTTTCTTCTCAGTGTTTATTTATTTTATGCTCGGTTCACTCATTCGTCGGCAAGCCGTTATAGCTAAAGAAGTGGAAGATCGAACAGCCCAGCTCAAAGAAGCAAAAGAGCGTTTTGAGTTGGCTATGGAGGGTGCTAATGACGGTATCTGCGACTGGCTTAATGTCAATGAAGATAAACAATATTGGTCGCCACAATTCAAAAAGCTGCTGGGCTATGAAGATAATGAGATAGAGGCCGGACACAGCGAGCTTTCATCACGCCTACACGAAGACGACAGAGAGCGTGTTGCTGCAGAAATCAAATTACATTTCAAAGATGACGCCCCTTTTTACACAGAATACAGATTGAGAGTTAAATCCGGTGAATATCTTTGGTTCCGTGCTAAGGCGGTCACAACGCGTGATACAGATGATAAACCGTTAAGAATGGTTGGCTCATTATCCAATATCACCGACCAAAAAAATGCCGAACGCCAGTTGTTTGAATATTCAAAAAACCTTGAAGGTCAAGCCATAGAGCTTCAACAGGCTAAAATGAAAGCCGAGGAAGCCACACGTCTAAAATCCGAGTTTTTGGCAAATATGAGTCATGAAATCCGCACCCCCATGAATGGCGTTATCGGCATGACGAACTTGCTTTTGGAAACAACTCTGAGCGAAACTCAAGGCTCATACGCTCGCACAGTAATGTCCTCAGCAGAAAACCTCTTGCAACTGGTAAACGATATTCTCGATTTTTCCAAGATCGAAGCAGGCAAGCTGGAATTTGAAATTATTCCATTTGATCTACAAATACTGGTAGAAGAAGTCGCCGACATTATTGCCATCAAGGCACAAGAAAACGGACTAGAAATTTTACTACGCTTTGCACCCGACATACCGCGCTATGTGATAGGTGACCCGGGCCGTGTACGGCAGATATTCCTTAATCTGGCCAGCAATGCTTTAAAATTCACTGAAGCCGGTCATATCCTGATCGATCTAGATTTTCATGAAACTCCGGGCGGCGCTATTGAGTTCCGCTCTTCTGTTGAGGATACAGGAATTGGCATTCCTGAAGACAAACAAGATTACATTTTTCACAAATTCTCCCAGGCCGATGGCTCCACCACCCGCAAATTCGGCGGCACCGGCTTAGGGCTGGCAATTTGTCAGGAACTGACACATATGATGGACGGTGACATTGGTGTGAACAGCACACTTAATGTAGGCTCTACATTCTGGTTTACCTTCCAGCTTGAACGCGATAAAAATGCACAAGAGCGTGCGAACATAGACTTTTCAGCCAACCTGTCAGGAATCCGCGCTATTATCGTCGATGATAATTTGGTCGCACAAAACATTGCCGCTGAACAAATGCGCAAACACAGCATGGATATTACCATTGCTTCTTCCAGTGAAGAAGCCCTCAGACTTATAAAAGAAGCCGCAGCGGATGGTCGGCCCTTTGCTATGGGCGTGCTGGATTACATGATGCCAGGCATGGACGGCTTTGAGCTAGCCAAAGTCATTAAGAATGACACCTCCCTCAAAACTATATCTTTGCTTATGGTCTCCTCCGCACCCAGCCGGGGCGACAACAAACGGATGCAGGATATAGGGTTTAGCGGATACCTGACTAAACCAGCCAGCGGCCACGATATCATCAAAGCCCTTTGTGCTATTCAATCCATGCGTAATGGTACATCTAAAATTGATCTCATCACACGCCATATATTACGCGAATCTCACGCCAAAAAAGATGATGATAAAATAGATGATCAGAACTTTAACGACGCGCAAATACTCCTCGCCGAAGACAATCCAACCAATCAGATTGTCGCCACAACCATGCTGCAGAAAATGGGCTGCCACGTCACGCTCGCAGCTAACGGTAAGGAAGCTGTAAGACTAATGAAGCAGCGGCATTTTGATCTGGTATTCATGGATTGCAACATGCCGGAAATGGATGGGTTTGAAGCCACAAGAACAATCCGCAGCCTAGAAGAGCAGAAAAGTTTTGACAGAACCCCTATCGTTGCCTTCACAGCCTATGCGATGAAAGGCGATGATCAAAAGTGTTATGATGCCGGAATGGATGATTACATCACAAAACCCGTCAAGAAACAGGCAATGATCGGCGTATTAAGAAAATGGCTTTCAGATGATACCGCTGCGAATAATGAAGAAAGTGAAAAACCAAACGCCCCCCAGAAAACAGATCAAACCGACGACATCGATTACCAAACACTGGAGGAAATGAAAGAGCTCATGGGCGATAAATTTGGGCCATTGGTTGAGAAATATTTGCAGAATAGCGCTAAATATATAGCCCGGGCTGAAGAAGGACTGACAAACGGTGATGCTAAGCTGGTGGCCGATAACGCCCATCCTCTCAAATCCTCAAGCGCCAGCCTTGGCGCAATGAAGGTCTCGGAACTCGCCGCAAATATCGAACATAAGGCTAGCGAAATCAATGACGGCGGTGAAGGGAATTTTAGCGCTTTATCAGAAATGCTGGAAGAATTACGCAGCTCTTTTGCTCAGAGTGAAATAACCTTGAAAAAAGAAGTTACAACGTAAAGTGCAAACACTTAAGCACTCTAATCACATCTTCTCATCTAGCCATCTAAACCTAAAAATGCTACCTCTTTGAGAGTTAAATCATGATGGATTATCAATGAACGCAAGCATAAAAAATCTCGATTATTTACATGAATCCGAACACAAATAAAAAAATTAAAAATCGATAGTTTCAAATAGTGCGTATATAGGACCGAAGACACCAACAGCTATCCAAAGTATCATCCCGCCGAGAATAACCGTTAACCCTGGCTCAATCATAGCTGTCATCTTCTCAATTTCTTCGTCTACATCATTATTATAAAACTCACTTATTTGCTTTAGTATCTCTGCCATACGGCCAGTTTCTTCTGCAGTTTTCACCATAAGCGGCACCATTTCGGGAAACTCGCCTGTGGCTAAAAGGACCTCTGAAAATTCTTTGCCTTCTTTGATTCCGTCCCAAATGTCGTTTGTTGCTTTGCGAAGCACTTGATTACTAACAATTTCACCTGCCGTTTCAATAGCATCAAGAAACGGGATGCCCGCTGAATAAAGCGCAGATATTGTTTGCATAAAACGTGATATATTAATTTTACGAATTAATATTCCAAAAATAGGCAGCCTCAGCAACAGGAAGTCAGTCTTATAAGTGAACGCTGAAGAAATAAAGCGTCCTATTACAAACAAAGCGGCAATAGCGCTTAAGCCCAGGCCAATAGCCCACCACCAAGCCCTGAAAAAATCCGACGTGATAACAAGCGCAATAGTTAAAAAAGGCAGGTCATCATCGCTCAGAAACTCAAAAAATTGTGTAATTTGTGGCACGACAACAGCCATCATCACAACGATAGCCACCAAAACAACAACCATAATAAACATCGGATAACGAGTAGCTGCACTCACACGCCTTTTCATATGGTCTACCCATTTAAGGTGACGAACGATATAGCGGCAAGAAGCAACCAAATCGCCTGTTTCTTCTCCTGCTGCAACAATCGCAATAGAAAGACTGTCAAAAATCTCGCTTTTACTTTTCATGGCATCAGATAATGCCCCCCCGTCTGAGACGGTTTGGTGAACCTCTACTAATGCATCATGAAGATATTGATTACTGGTTGCTTCGCGAACATTTTGAAGACTCTGTAATAATGGAATTTGCGAAACTTGTAATAATTCCAATTGTACAAAAAGCTGAATAAGGTCCCGCACCGGCACGCGCTTAAGCAACTTACTTAATTTATCATGATACTTAGGAACAGGCTTACAGGTTAGTAATTCAAACTTTGACGCCGCCAATAACTCATTAAGATGCATATCGTCACGGGCCGCAAGGCTGCCTCGAACAATACCACCAGCTTGAGACATCGCTTTATATGTGTAGGTTTTTAAAATCTCACTCACTGCATTCACTCCACATTAAATTCATACAATAAAATATATCCTATAAAATGACTTACTCAAGCATTCCCGTGCTGATCTACCTTTAGTTATAAACCTTAAGATTAAGTCAGTTCTTTCTTTAAAATAGAAATTCATAAAAGGGATACATTTAAAAAACTACTCTCAATTTATATTAAGTTGCAACCAATTAAAGAATATCTAATTTTTATAGAATTGGCAGAAAAAAAGGGGCTTATCGAGAGGAATACTCTTGTGTCTCAGGACTAATAAGCCATTGAAATAATTTGTTTTTGGAGACAGAAACCCCCTTGAGCGATGTCTTCGGCCTCGCCTCGGTACAGACACCAAAACTGACAACCATTCTAACGTGCGTAGGCAACATGTTGTGGCGCATAACTAAACTGCAATTCAAATTGGGACGTGCCCTCATGAACATTAAGAGCAAGCGCACCTTCCATATCACGTACGGACCGATCAAATTCACATTGCAGACCTATCAAATTGCCCTTTATAGCGAGCTTGCCAGGCAAGCAATCATCCAGTGTAGAGAATGGATTAAACAGCGCGGTTTCAAACCAACCCCTGGGGGAATTTCAGCATTCAGGCAGGAAATTATGCTGTTGGATGATGCTTACCCTTTAAAAAGAATTCAAGGAGCCGTGGATTTTTTCTCAACCTCCATGTGCCGTGATCTGGTTTTCTACGTTCAAGAACATCGCTTTACACTGCCGCAGATAAAGAGCGCCCTCAGCGAACTCGATTTAGATTTAATCAAAATAATTATTCACAACGGCGCAGATTTGGAAGCCTATAAATCAATGTTTCCTGACGACACAGACATAAAAAATCTCGATTATTTACATGAATTCGAACAACAAAATCCGGACACATTCAGAACGATGTATACATTCTGGCTGGGCGAACAAGGCAGGCAAAACCAAGGCAAAATGCCTAAGTGGACATCTAATAAACCACCGAACTTCAGCTTAGCTAAACAATAAAAATATTGAAGGTCTCGAGGAAGGCTTCGTCTGTGAGGCCATTTACGCTATCCATTGTTGCAACGACAGTTGCCGCGCCCACGTCACTAAATTCAAAAATATCCAGTCCCGTAGAACCATATAATAAATCATCACCGCCAGCGTCTGGCATGGTGGCCACATTATTTGGACGATTAAGCTATAATATCGCCGTTGTCGTATAGCGTTTGAACAACTTCGCCGGTATTGCCTTCTAAGACTGCAATCTCAGCAAAACTTACACCGTTGGCGAGGCCATCCACATCAACACGCACAACCGTATTACCGCCGACTGTCTGGAATTGTAGATAATCATCAATATCATCCGTGCCAGCATTCCAGCCTACCAGAATATTGGATATATCCAGAACGTCGCCGTCACCGGTTGTAAAATCAACAATCGAGTCAACAGCATCTGTTGCTGCTAACATAAATGTATCGGCGCCTGTGCCACCATAAAGAACATCTGCGCCGCTGCCGCCGTCCAGTGTATCGTTACCTGTGCCGCCTTCTAAAATATCGCTACCACCAAGTCCATTGATGGTGTCATTTCCGCCGTTACCGTCGATGTAATCTGCATTCGCCGATCCGTTTAAGGTTGTTCCGCCGCCACCACCAGATGTTGTGGCGCCAGCAACAAAAGCACTTAACAAGATGCCACCTGTCACCGCGCCCCAAGCGCCGGCGTCTATGTAATATGTCCCTGTGGTTCCCGGTGTGAAATACAGTAAAGATTCAAAACCAACACCGCCATCATCGTTTCCACCGCTAACCAGCGTACTAGTCGCGTCATAAACACCATATATACGTGGATCTGTGCTATCTGCAGCCTCTGTCGGTGTTCCGCGGGCCCAGAAGGCATATTGTGTGCCACCTGTTAAGTTAATACCAAACCAGTCTCTATCACCGCTTGTATCAACTTCATATAAGACAGAGCCACCGACAGTCAATGTACCGGCTGTTCCAATCGTATTACCAACATCACCTTCGGCAACATCGGTTACTGAAACACTGACGCTTTGTACATCGGTAAGCGTGCCATTGGTGGCAGAAACCTCAACATCATAAACGTTATTTGTTCCGCTATCTGTTGGAATCTCGTAATCCGGCGCAGCAAGGAAACTCAAAACACCCGTTGTTGAGCTGATTGAAAACAACGAAGCATCAAGACCGCCTGAAATAGAATATATCATCGTACCAAGGCCCGCCGCCACGACTGTCGTCACAGCTGTTGTATTTTCTGTGGTAGAAGCTGTTGCCGTATCACCACCGCCGTCAGATGTGATAGCAAGCCCTCCTGTGATAAGATTTGCTTCGGAAAGCGTTCCATCCGCAAACTGGAAGTTTTCAAAAAGCGTTGCTGTGTCTGTTCCATCGGTGCCAACATTATCTACTAATGTATATGTGCTGGCCAATAAGGTAATTGTATAATCAGCCCAATTTCCTGCAAAGACCGCAGTATCTGTTCCACCACCACCATCAAGCGTATCATTCCCTGCACCTCCGGTGGCGGTGTCATTCCCACCGTTACCATTAATTGTGTCATTGTCGGCGCCACCATTGAGAATATCATTGCCTTCACTGCTGTTTAATGTATCGTCGCCGGCGCCACCATTGAGCGTATTTATTTCACCGACATCGCCGGACCCTTCCGTTCCTGTGATTGTAATATCATCGAAACGAACTTCGGCATCTTCGTTTGAACGGCTAGAGCCTAAATGTAAAATACCCATAGACAGGTTGTAAACGGTACTTGCCGTGATGTCCGGCAAATCAATTGTAACAGTGACCCAGCCGGTATCATCGTCTGCGCCGCCGCCGCCGGCACCTTGGTGCTCATGAATAAAGCTATTCCCACCAGATGCGTCATAAGCAGTTCCGTTAAATTCGAACCAAACTTGTGAATCTTCACCATTGTCGTTTGGGCTATCCAGAATATGGCGATAAGAAAATGTGATTTGAACATTACCTAAATCGGCTGTATGCGACACAGAAGCATCGTAAGAACCAGATCCGTTCGTGAAAGCACTGTTATTTTGTCCATCAACAAATACACGTAATGCGCCGTTTGCAATGTTGCCATCTGTTGTTAACGTCGGCCCTGTCACACTTACATTTGCGCCGTCTGTGCCACCAAAGCCACCATCAGAGTATGTAAACGCTCCAGTAGCGCCCCCTGCAAAAGCTTCGTTAAGAAGCGTAACCACCGTTGGTGTGGCGCCATCAAAGGCATTCAAGGTGTCATTACCGGCGTCGCCATTAAGCGTATCGCTTCCCGCATTACCGCTCAGAACATCATTGTTACCACCGCCGTTGATCGTGTCATCACCATCACCAGTATCAATGGTATCGCCCGAACCACCACCAGTAACGGTAAGGTCTTCGGTTTGGCCTGAAACATCAATGGTCACACCTGCGCCCGCGCTAGAGGCATCTATTTCCTCCAACCCGAGGATAGAGCCGTCTGTAACGCCCAATATATTAAGGTCGGCAGATGTTCCATCGATATTCATCACATCGATACCGACATCAAAATCAATTATACCCGTGCCACTTATAATAGCGTCGAGCTGAACTGCTGTGAGCGTAAGATCATCAGCGCCCGCAGAACCCATGAGGTTGCCTGTTTCAACATTGCTGACCGTTGGCAATCCCAACGCAGAAATATCTTCCGTCCCCGTTGCTTGTACATTGAGAATATCCGTTCCACCGACAAGGTTTATTGTTGTGAAATCAACAAATTGTAGTGCAGACAGTGTCACAGTGTCATTACCTGCGCTGCCTGTAAGTGTTTCAATCGTTGCCAGCGTTCCAATTGTGAAATTAATCGTTGTGGCATTTGTAAGCGTGATATTATCTGTTCCCGCGCCGCCGGTAATGGATTCACCAGCCGCAAAATTTCCGTTGGCAAGCAGAATAGAATCGTTATCTGCACCGCCATCTATAATGTCCGCACCAGCACCACCGTCGAGCGTATCGGCACCGGCATCGCCGTTAAGCGTATCAACGCCAGCGCCGCCATAAAGCTCATCAACTTCCGTGCCGCCATTGAGTGTGTCGTTGCCGTCCCCGCCATGCAAAATATCGGCGCCAGCATCACCGTTCAGTGTATCACCACCGGCATTACCACTGAGAATATCAGCTCCCGCGCCGCCATTTAATGTGTCTATCCCTTCGCCGCCAAGAAGTTGATCATCGTCCGCGCCGCCATTGATACTGTCATCATCTGTTGCTGCTGTTGATTCATAAATTATGATATTGGCAAAGCTTCCGTTACCGTCAACACCCCCACCATCATCGTCATTAACAAAAAACAGATGAGAGAATGTTCCTGTGTAGAAAGAACCAACATCTATCGTGTAATGAGTGAATTCACCAGATCCGTCATAATTGTCAAAATTTGTACGGCCCCAAGCTTGCGTTCCATAGACCTTAAAAGTTGCGTTCGAGTCGATAGTGTTATCATTATCAAAACCAATACCACTGACCTCCGCTTCCACGGTACTGCGAAAATCAAACTCAATGACTGTGTTGGCGGTCACGGTATAATCCACCAAAACCTTTTTCCAGAGATTGCCATCAAGCGTCACGCCACCGGTAAATTGTGTAACAGTTCCGCCAACGTCTTGCCCGCCGCCGTAAGATAGCAATGGCGTTGTCTGCGCAGATACGCCGTCACCGCCAACAATAATATCATTGCCTGCATCACCGTTTATGGTGTCGTCGCCTTCATATCCGACAAGTGTATCAACGCCGCCGCCGCCGTTAATCGTATCGGTACCCTGAGAGCCGGTAACAGTGTCATCAAAAGCGCCGCCGGTCAGGATGAATCCTTCTGTTTGTGCCGACATATCCAGAATAAAACCTGTACCAAACGTACTAGCGTCAATGGTTTCAAGACCAACTATATCGCCATCAGTCGCACTCAATGCCGTCAGATCTGCCGAGACGGATGTGAGGTTGAGGGTGTCGCTTGCACCGGCGCCAAAATCAATCGTCCCGCCACCACTAATAATCGCATCAACCTGCGTACCCGTAATCGTGAGGTCGTCATTTCCTGCCGAACCCGTAAGATTGCCCGTTTCAACATTACTGACGGTTGGCAATCCCAACGCAGAAATATCTTCCGTTCCCGTCGCCTGTACATTGAGGATGTCCGTTCCACCGGCCAGATCAATGGTCGTAAAATCAACAAACTGCAGCGCAGACATCGTGACAGTGTCATTACCTACATTACCGGTGAGTGTTTCAACTGTATTGATTGTCCCGGTTTGAAAATCAACCGTCGTTGCATCAAGAAATGTTATTGAATCTGTGCCCGCGCCGCCCGTTAAGGATTCACCAGCTGCAAAATCACCGTTAGAGAGTGCGATGTCATCGTTATCGTCGCCCCCGTCAATGATATCGGCACCTAAACCGCCAAGAATACTGTCCGCTCCAGCGCCCCCATCTATAGTATCAACCCCGGCTTCTCCAATAAGTTCATCAATACCATCACCGCCATCAAGCAGATCATTACCGGCCCCGCCAATCAGCTGATCGTTATCATCGCCGCCAGACAAAGAGTCGTTATCTGCGCCGCCTAAAAGGATGTCATTACCGGCATCCCCAATGAGGATGTCATCTCCGGCATCGCCAACCAGCCAGTCATCACCATCTTCGCCAAACAACATATCATCACCGGCGTCGCCAAGCAGGCCATCTGAGCCTGCGCCGCCATTCAAAACATCATTTCCATCGCCACCGATAAGGAAATCATTATCACCTTCACCAAAAATGGTGTCATCGCCACCGTCGCCGAACAACGTGTCATCACCAGCGCCGCCCAAAATCGTATCAGCGCCCGCTTCACCAAAAATCAGGTCAGCGCCCGCACCGCCATCAACTTCATCATCACCGCCGCTCGCTGTGACGTAATCATTACCGCCCAGCGCATCAATACTGTCCGCACCACTCGTACCTTGAATTTGATCATCTCCACCGGTTCCTGTAATCGTCGGCGCACTCAACGTTGGCACGGCATGTCCAAACGAAGTGCTTGGTGCTGTAACACCCGAATTCTGACCTTGCGTAATAAGGCTGGACGTTAGATCTGTTCCAACATTAAGCGCATTATCATTGATAAAAACAGAGGTGAAAGAAATAGTATCGCCCGGATCTCCAGATGCCCCATCAAAGCGGAACGATAATGTTGAAGGAGACGTGCCTGTGAAGGGAATAAAAAAATCGTAACTGGTCGCGCCCGAAGACATGGTCACGGAGCTAACAACAACGCCGCCCACCAATATCTCAAGGGTCGGTGGATTGCCCCCCGAAAAAGTCGTATTTGCATCAAATGATAACAAAAATGTGTTCATCGTCCCGGCCCGTGCCCTTAAAAATACGTAAGATACTGTTATTAAAGAATTTTATATAGTACTAGAATACCAGAAATTGGTTACTAAAAGACTAAGTAAAGATTATCACATTTAAGAAAAAGAAGCACCGGCTCAAATACAGAACCCACTTTTATAGAAAAACTATCAATAATTTTAAATGATCAGAGCTATAATTTACAATCATTAGTTGTATAGGAGAACGCCCCAAACCGCTTACAGCATTACCTAGCACCCCACACAGTGTGGATAACTCTGTGAACATTCTACGGTATTTACCTTATTTTATGTAGAATCAGAGTGTCTTGCCGCAGGAATTCTTCTTGCGGCCCTAATCTGTTGGTAAGCCCGTGCTAAAAAAAATGTCCATGTATAGGGCTCTCGGGCTCTTTACGGCTGTTTTTGCGGCTCTATGCAGTTTCATGATTGTATGGACCGCTTTCGCGTGGCCGGGTTCTAAAAACATTGAATCCGATATTGTTTTTGCTGAATCTAGGTCGCTTTTAACCCAAATCACCACAGCAGAAATATTCGGACCGTTTGAAAACCCTGCGCAAAAAGAGAAAAAACCGGCGGCAATTCAGGGAATGGAAACGCTTGATGTAGCCGAGGCTATGAATAGTGATGTACTTGAGAAATGCGCAAGCCTTCTTGAGCAAGGCATCGTCTGCATGTTTATAAATTCTCCTCAGATGGCATCATATGACCCGCAAACATTCCATGGCAGCGGTGAGGTGATGCAGCGCCATTTAGAACATCGCGCTGAAGCCCGCCGCACTTACGAAGAGCGTGAAGGTCGCCGCGCAATGGCAGGTCTAAACTCTATTGCCCCAGCTGCCGGCCTATACGCCGCAACAGAGCAGAATATTTTTGCTAGGCAATATGATCAAGATGATAGCGGACTACCAGACACGGATTTCAAAAAACCTGAAAATCTTATTGGCAATGCTGAAGATGACACGGTCACACAAGCGGCGCTGCGCGCGGCTGTGGAGATGGTCAGTAATCGCTATACCGATGCGCTGCATCAGGCGCAAATGAACGGCGGCGAAACAGGAGTGAGTGCGCAAGATGCCGTAAGCTTGACGCAAAATGCATTAAGCTCGGCTGCCGAACGCGCCTTTGAAGCCTTTATGCGTGATAGCTTCGGTAAACGCGACTTTGAAGGGCGAACCTATGAAGGCTTGCGCGGTTATTTCATGACGGCGTTCAAACATGCCGCCGCAACCTCGGTAAAATCGATTGGCCGACGCTTTGTTCAAGATGCCACGGCTGGCGGCGATTTTAAAAATCTCGCAATCCGCAGCGAGCTTCTCGATGGCATTAACGAAAATATCGCCAGTGCTTTTATTGATACGGGTCTGGCGGCGGCGAAAAATTCTCAATACGCATTTTTGCGTAACCTTGAGGTCAGTTATAAAATTCGTGAAAATTCCAAACCGGAATATAGCATCCTGACGGTGCAACCGATTTATAGCTCTTCGGGTAAAAAGCATAATTTATTTGCACAGGCGGCCTTATCGCGTGAAGGTCCGCGCACCAGCGCCGGCGGCGGTCTGGGTTATCGTTACATGCCGGGTTCCGAAAATTACGTCGTCGGCAGTAACATCTTTCTGGATTTCGAGCGTCCCTATAACCACATGCGCGCCAGCGCTGGCCTCGATGTTCAGACAAGCTTGCTCGGCGCATCTGCCAATTACTATAAAGGCATCAGCGATTGGAATGACTCCATCACTGGTTTTCAGGAACAGCCAATGGATGGCTATGATCTGGAGCTGACAGGGCGCATGCCGTTCTTACCGGCGCTTGAAGTCTTTGGCCGCGGCTATCGCTGGCAGGGCATAGACGGGGTTGATGATATAGACGGCACAGAATTGCGCCTCGAATATTCTCCTGTGCCGGCCTTTACACTTGAAGGATTGATGAATAACGAAGATCAGGCCGAGACCGAATACGGGCTGGGCTTGCGCTATAATTACACCTTCGGCGCGCCGTCTGAATATCTCTATGACTGGCAGGAACAGTTCCGGCAAAAATCTGCCTCCGAATATATCTTCACCAAAGCCCGGCGTGAAAATAAAATCCGCGTGCAAGAGCGTATAGATCCTAATGGGCCACTGGGCGCAGGCGCAGTCGTGCCCGTTGGCCCGGCGTTCGTCGGCTCAGCCCCGCTTGATGGCGCGGTGGGCGTATCGATTGGTACAGATGTGGTCTTGACCTTCGCTGCCGACGTGTTCGCCGGGGTTGGCAATCTCGTCTTTACCGATCTTACCGACGCATCCGATGACTTCACAATTCCGGTTGGCGACGCCCGCGTTGGCATCGTGAACAATGTTGTCACCGTCGATCTCTCCGCCCAGCTTCTAGAATTTAGCAGCAATTACGAAGTCACCTTTGCCGCCGGGGTATTCACCGACGCCGCCCTTGCCCCATCACCGGAACTGATCGCCGGGGATGTTGATTTCACAACAGTGGTCGATCCAACCGCCGGCTTCCCTGCCGCCACAGTTAGCATAGCCCCTAACACCCTTGGTCCAAACCTAACACCCAGAAATACAACCTCTACATTCCAAACAACGATTGATGTCGCGGCAGGGCCCAATGGTGTAATTTTTGAATCTGGAGGTTCAGGGCGCGGAATTGCAGCTTGGTTCCATTTAGGGAATTTAGTATTTGCTGCGGGGCAAGGGAATACTGTGGCAACGGGAGGCGGTTCTATTTTTGGAAGCTTCCCGATTGCTTCTATCCCGCAAGGATTGCACCATTTTGTTTTTGTTGCAAAACCTACGGCTGTGGCTGAAATTGGAGTTTATATGGACGGAATCAGGATCATAACGCAAACAACAGCCGCCGCTATGACATCCAATGAATGGGGTGGCACAGATGTATCAGGTTACGGCCTTACCAGCCCAGTATCAATAAGAACAGGAGGAAATGTCGCCGTATTAACCAATGCAACACTGGCAAACAACTTCTCTTTCTACCTAAGCCAGCAACCGGCGAGTTTTTAAAACTCAGTAGATTAAATAAGCTTGAACACACTGAAAAAACCTAAACTCCATCCGGTCATAAATTCTTAAGCTGTGTTTTTAATTTTTTCAGCTTTATCTTTTTTGCGATCTTCACGGCGCGATTGAATGGTGAATTTACGGTAATCTTCTAAATCGCCATCGAAATCGCTGCATGCCCCATCTTTAACAAGCCAGAGCCGATCGGCCACGCGTTCCACCATGTTGGGATCGTGGCTAACAATAATAATCGCGCCTTGATAGGCGTTAAGCGCCTGCACCAAGGCTTCGCGTGCATCAATATCCAAATGGTTTGTTGGCTCATCCAAGAGCAAAAGGTGCGGCGCATCAAAGCTCATAAAGGCAAACAAAAGCCGCGCCTTTTCACCGCCGCTCAACGCGCCAATACGGTTATCGGCAAGGTCTCTCGAGAAACCAAATGCGCCGAGTTTTGCGCGCACGAGATGCTCTTTAACTTCAGAATGTTTTTTCGCAAACAAGCGCGCCATTTCTTCATAAGGTGTAGATTCAACATCCAGCTCTTCAGTTTGATGCTGAGAAAAATACCCTATGCGCAATTTAGTAGAACGAAAAACATCCCCATCCATAACCCCCATAACCCCCATGCGCCCCGCGATCAGCTTCATCAATGTTGATTTACCCTCACCATTAGCGCCAAGAAGCGCAATGCGGTCATCATTATCGATATTCCTGTGAACGCGTTTCAAAACCGGCTCCCCTTCGGTATACCCGACATCGGCGTGGTTTATTGACAGCATTGGCGAAGGAATCTCATTCGGATTAGGAAAGACAAAACGCACCGCACGCTCGGCAATCACGGCATCGACAATATCCATACGCGCCAGTGCCTTCATCCGGCTTTGGGCTTGGCGAGCTTTACTGGCTTGCGCTTTGAAGCGATCAACGAAGGCTTTCATATGCGCACGCTCGACTTCTTGTTTCTCGTGCATTTTTTGCTGCAAGCCCAAGCGCATCGAACGTTCGCGTTCAAACGTGTCGTAATTTCCGCTATAGATCGTAAGCTGTTTTTTATCGACATGAAGAACATGGTCGATACATTTATTCAGCATCTCGCGATCGTGCGAGATCATCAAAAGCGTATGCTTATAGGACAACAAATATGTCTCCAGCCACATGATGGCTTCCAAATCAAGGTGATTGGTCGGCTCATCCAGCAGCAATATTTCCGGCTCGACAAACAATGCCCCCGCCAGCGCCACGCGCATACGCCACCCACCACTAAAGGATGAAAAAGGCTCTGTCAGCTGATCTTCCGTAAAACCAAGCCCAGTGAGGAGCATTGCCGCTTTAGAGGGCGCGCTATATGCATCAATTTCTTCTAAACGCTGAAAAATCTCCGCAATCCTGTTGCCGTCGACGGCCGTTTCTGTCTCTTTCCACAAAGCTGCCATTTCTTCATTGGCCGCCAGAACAATATCAATCAGCGCATCATCGGTTTCAGGAATATCTTGACGTACCATCCCAAGGCGCTGGCCTGCACTAAGGCTGATCGCACCGCCATCGGCGTGAATCTCTCCGGCAATCAGCTTAAAGAGTGTTGATTTTCCTGCACCATTGACGCCGATCACACCCACGCGCCAACCATCACGCACACAGATATTGCCGTTCTCGATAATCGTGCGGTATCCAATTTTATAGGATAGGTCGGATATATTCAGCATATTGCAGTTTGGGGCTCTCATTCAGTTGACTGGAGCTTATGACACACAAACCGCGGGAAAAGGAAACTTTTTCACTCTGTTCTTAGTGGTCCGGATCATCACCTTCAAAAAACAGAGCATTTTGATTATATAAATGCGCAATAACGCTTATCACGGCGTCTTTATTTCCAAGCGCGTCAACATCACCCAGTGACAAACTTGCATGCTGTCCCAACCACTCAATAAGGCCGTCATGCGCCACGGTTGTAACCAGAACCGCTCCATAAACGGCCAGAGTGCGCACCCCGTCCTGCGATGTTGTCGTGCAGATTTTTACATGCTCCGGTCTATAAAGAACCTCCCCCGCCTGCAGGCGCGCAATTAGCTCTGCGCTTGAGAGCGGGTCTTCGCGCAGCTCAGCCTCATCAACATCTGCGGAAGTAGAAAAATATTCAGCCAGCCAAACGGAAAAACTATCCGCGTGCAACGCGTTCATCAATTCACCGCGCAGTGTTTTTTGCGCATGCGGCGCAAGTGCGAACCCTGCGCTGCGGACGTTCAATTCTTGCCCGGCATAGCGTTTGTCGAGCGCCTCCATCTGCTCCAGATAATGCCCGTATTGGGCAAACAGCTCGGACATTTTAGGCCCTAAAAACCCAACTGAAAATGTCATCGCCGTTTCCAGTGTCTTTCCCTCATGCGCGAAGTGAGGCGGAATATAAATAACATCGCCTATAGTGACCTCAATGGCTTCGCCCTCAACGCCGCTTTTAAGAACCTTGAGATCGAGCCCCTCAATACATTCTTCATTCACGACTGGCGTATCGCCAACAGTCCAACTGCGGTGGCCCGTGCCCTGCACCAAAAACACATGGTAGCTATCCGTATGCGGGCCAACCGTGCCGCCAGCTTCAGAATAGCTAACCATTATATCGTCCATCAACCAGCGCGGTGAAAAGTTGAAGCTCTTCAAAAGATTGGCAGTGTCAGTGTGGTACTGCTCAACATTTTGAACAAGAAGGCTCCAGTTTTTATCACCCAGAGTAGAAAAGCGCTCTTCTTCAAACGGCCCATGCTCGCACGTCCATTTATTCCCTTCGGGCGCGCTTAGCACGATGCGGGATTTAACCTCATCCTCCAGCGAAAGCCCCGCCAGCATGTCACCATCAATAAAACCTTCAAACGCTGCAGCATCAATTGCCCCGCGCACAACAAAAGGCTTGCGCCCCCAATAGATTTTGTAAAATTCATCGGCCGTGGGGAATTCATTAAGTACCAGCATATCAATCATCATCCATGATCATCGCCAGTGCGCCATTACGGTGCGTAGAGCTCACCTTCAGAAAAAGCGTACGCGCATGCTTAATATCTTTTGCCTCGCCGCTTTCTGCGGCCAGTTTCATGGCGACCACTGCCGGATCCTCGGCACTGGTTATAAATGACAAAGCCTTCGCCAAACGCCCCATAGTCTCACGATCAATTTTAGTATCTGACATTGAAGTCTCCTTTAAAGCGCTTATCCTAAGGCTACCCGCCATAACTAGCAAATGATGATATTCAGCCGCGTTCAGGTGTGTTATCCAAAGGCTTACCTTTACTTCACAGGAGCCCGCATGAAACTCATAGCCCTCAATCTACCACGCGATTTCACCGAGGACGCGCTTGCCAAACTATTCAAAACCCACGGCAACATCAAAAGCTGTAATTTGGTCATTGACGAAAAAACCGGAGCATCAAAGGGATTTGGCTTTGTCGAAATGGCGCTGGAACACGAAGCCAAAACAGCTATCGAAAAGCTACATGGCAGCCGGGTCGAGAGTAAATCAGGCCGCGAAAAAATCCGCGTTAAGGCCGCAGACTAATGAAAATATGGGTCGATGCAGATGCCTGCCCCAAGGTGATAAAAGAGATGCTTTTTCGCGCAGCCGGACGAGAAAAAATTGAAACTATATTTGTGGCCAACCAATGGCTACGCCTGCCTGAATCCGCATTTATTCGTTTTGTCCAAGTTGAACAAGGTCCAGATATAGCTGATGACAAAATCGCAGATGACTGCGCGGCAGGTGATTTGATCATCACAGCCGACATCCCGCTCGCCGTGCGCATCGTGGCAAAAGGTGCCCTAGGACTGGACCCGCGCGGCAAGATCTATGATGAAAGCAATATCGGACAAATATCGGACATGCGCGATTTTATGGATACACTGCGTAATGACGGCATTCAAACGGGCGGCCCGAAAAACTTTAGCGCGCGCGATGGCGAGAAATTTGCAAACCAGCTGAATAAACTAATTACAGGGCATTGATGACATCCCTGTTTGTCAGGGCAGGATTCAAACCCAAAGGTTAAGCCCTTGAAATGGCTATTAAAGAAAATTTTGGATAAATAAAAAGCCCCAAAATGGGCTTAAAATGGCGTCCCCAACGGGATTCGAACCCGTGTTGCCGCCGTGAAAGGGCGGTGTCCTAGGCCTCTAGACGATGGGGACGCACTAGAAATCTCCGAAAAGACAGTGCTTTATAAGGGTTATCCCCCCTATAAATCAAGCCTTTCTTTTCTGGAACGTCTATTTTATTCGATATCCAGATCACGATTGTTTTCAGGGCCCTACTCGTGGTCGTTCGAGCCATATCGTTTCTCACGTGTGGACCATTATTGTGATTTGTTGTAAAAGCTCCTGTGCAGGATCTAAATCCAAAAGCTTGACAATTTTATTATGGCATTCTAAAAACGTCTACGTTATTTACAAATATGAACAAAAGGATAGTTACTATGCGCGACGATTTATCACCACAAGAAAAAAGCGGACAGCCAGCAGATCAGTCAAAACCCCAAGGTCATTTTCAGTCGAGTACCGTACAACCAGTTCATGTACCCGAAACAGTTTTTGCACCCAAACAGATAGAATTCAAAGTGATAAATTCGTCGGACAGCCTACAGCCTAGTGACTTGTGGATGAACGAAATAGAAACCCCGTAGCTCTTTCTTTTCTAAAGTCTCTTCATCGCTCAATCACAAACCACATTGTTTGAACATGGTTCCAGATCAAACCTACTATTTAGCACTTGCGTTTATTTTTAGCACAGGCTAAACAATATGCTAATGGATAAATTAGCCTTAAGGACGCGCTCTCCATGTTTTATGCTGTTTCTAAATGGCGCTTGCTTGCAATCATTGCTCTTGTACTTATCTCTGCATCACCCGATGCGCAGGCAAAAGATAAATTTAAGGCCGTGACAACCTTTACCGTGATTGCAGATATTGCCCGCAATGTGGCTGGCGATGCCGCAATTGTTGAATCCATTACAAAGCCCGGTGCAGAAATTCATGACTATCAACCAACGCCCAAAGATATTGTGCGCGCAAAGGGTGCAGATATTATTTTTTGGAATGGTTTGAATTTGGAACGTTGGTTTGAACGCTTCCTCGTGGATATTAAAGATGTTCCGAATGTTATCGTGTCCGAAGGGGTTCAGCCGCTCTCCGTTTATGAGGGTCCATATACAGGAAAACCAAATCCGCATGCGTGGATGTCGACAGAAAGCGCCTTAATTTATATCGAGAACATTCGTGAAACCTTTGCCACAATGGACCCTGAGAATGCAGATACTTATAATGCCAATGCCAAAGCTTACTCTGAAAAAGTCAGCAACATTAAGGCCACACTCGCGCAAACGCTCAGCCAAATCCCTGAAGATCAACGCTATCTAGTCACCAGTGAAGGCGCCTTTAGCTATCTCACAAAGGATTTGGGCATGAATGAGATTTACCTGTGGCCGATGAATTCAGATCAACAGGGAACGCCGCAACAGGTGCGTAAAGTCATTGATACAGTGCGCAATAATAATATTCCTGTGGTGTTCAGCGAAAGTACCATTTCCGATAAGCCGGCTAAACAAGTGGCTGCCGAAACGGACGCAATTTATGGCGGGGTGCTCTATGTCGACTCACTTAGTGAGGCTGGTGGAAAGGTGCCGACCTACCTCGACCTCCTGAAAGTCACAACGAGTACAATCGCACAAGGGTTTGAAAAAGCCCTCAATCATCAGAGTAAGTAACCCAGCATGAGCAATCCCATAGTAACAATCAAAAACCTAAGCGTAACCTACCCCAACGGACATCACGCTCTGGAAGATGTCAGTGTAAATCTAAAGTCTGGCAGTATTTGTGGTCTTGTTGGTGTGAACGGTGCAGGAAAATCAACGCTCTTCAAAGCCATGATGGGGTTTGTAAAACCCACCGCTGGCAATGTCTCAATAGACGGAATGAGCGTACGAAACGCACTCAAGAAAAATCTCGTCTCTTACGTCCCACAAACCGAAGAGGTCGACTGGGACTTCCCAGTTTTAGTTGAAGATGTCGTGATGATGGGGCGTTACGGGCATATGGGTTTCTTGCGCCGCCCTTCAAAAACAGATCACGATGCAGTCGCGCAAGCGTTAGAGCGCGTCAACATGTCCGAGTACAAAAAGCGCCAAATTGGTGAGCTAAGCGGCGGCCAAAGAAAGCGAATCTTTGTCGCCAGAGCCTTAGCGCAAGGCGGTAATATTATTCTACTCGATGAACCATTTACGGGCGTAGATATCAAGACCGAGGACTCTCTGATCGATCTGTTTCAATCACTGGTGGCGGAAGGACGCTTAATCCTTGTCGCCACACACAACCTCGGTAGTGTGCCAAGCTTTTGTGATGAAGTGATCTTGATTAACAAAACACTGCTCGCCTATGGCTCCGTCGAGACAACATTCACGCAGGATAATCTATCCAAAGCCTTTGGCGGTATGCTGCGTCATCACCAATTGATTGGCGCTGATCTGCATGATGACGAAGATGCGCGCGGCGTCACCGTCCTAACCGATGATGAACGCCCCTTGGTTCTTTACGGCGAGGAAGGCGGCAAAAAAATTGTGCGCACGCCAAAGCGTAAGAAAGCAGATAAAACATGATCGATCTGCTTTTAGAGCCATTTACTTATAACTATATGTTCAAAGCCATTTGGGTTTGCGCATTGGTGGGCGGCGTATGCGCATTCCTATCGTCATATTTAATGCTCAAAGGCTGGTCGCTAATGGGCGATGCGCTGGCGCACTCCATTGTTCCGGGCGTGGCGTTAGCATATCTGCTCGCCCTGCCCTATGCCGTTGGTGCATTTTTCACCGGAATTCTCGCCGCGCTCAGCATGGCAATCGTAAAACAAAAAACAAAACTCCGCGAAGATGCTATCATTGGTCTGGTCTTCACCACATTTTTTGCAATCGGGCTTTTAATCGTTTCGATCAATCCTACGGCGGTAAATATTCAAGCGATTATTCTAGGTAATATCCTCGCGATCTCTGATTACGATATCGCGCAGGTTGTCATCATTTCGTTCATTTGCTTATTTGTTTTGCTTCTAAAATGGAAAGACCTCGTTGCTGTTTTCTTTGATGAAAATCATGCCCGCTCCATTGGCCTTCCTGTTAATGCCCTGAAGATTACATTTTTCACGCTTTTGAGCGCGGCCACTGTCGCGGCGCTGCAAACCGTAGGTGCGTGCTTGGTGATTGCAATGGTCGTAACACCCGGTGCAACGGCATATTTGCTAACGGATCGCTTCGGCAGACTCATTACGATCTCAGTTTTATTGGGAAGCCTCACCAGCGCCTTGGGCGCCTATGCAAGCTATTTCCTCGACGCCAATCCCGGCGGGTTAATCGTAACGCTGCAAACTCTGATATTTCTAGCTGCATTTTTCTTTGCGCCTAAATATGGGCTGCTTAAGGTGCGCAAAACCATTGCGAAAAAGGTGGGCGCATGATCGACACACTCCTTGCCTTAATAACCGAACCTTTAGCTCATGAATTCATGCAGCGCGCTCTGCTGGTTTCAATTCTGATTGGAACAGTCTGCTCCATTTTTTCATGCTTTCTGGTGCTCAAAGGCTGGTCATTGATGGGAGATGCCGTTTCCCACGCCGTTCTGCCCGGCTTGGCGCTGGCATTTGTGATAGGCATCCCTTTATCAATCGGCGCGTTCATCGCCGGATTATTCTGCGCTTTAGCAACCGGATACATCAAAGACAACAGCCGTGTGAAAGAAGATGCCGTCATGGGCATTGTCTTCTCTGGCCTGTTCGCTCTTGGCCTTGTGATGTTGACCAAAATCGAAACAGATGTGCATTTACTCCATGTGCTTTTCGGCAATATTTTGGGCATTTCATCGCAAGATGTTATTGAGGCTGGCACGATCGCGATTTTGTGCTCACTTATCATGCTCATAAAACGGCGCGATTTTATGCTCTATTGTTTTGATCCCGCCCACGCCAGCGTAATAGGGTTGCGCGTACGGTTTCTACATTTCGGCCTTCTTATTCTGTTGGCTCTAACGATTGTTTCATCCTTAAAAGCGGCAGGTATAATTCTGGTTATTTCCATGCTGATCGCGCCAGGCGCCACTGGGTTTATGCTTACAAAGAGCTTTGACCGCATGCTGATTATCGCCATGAGCGTATCGATCTTTTCCTGTATCACGGGCACACTCATGAGCTTCCACCTTGATGTCGCAACGGCGCCATTAATCGTAGTCATCCAAGCGGCATTGTTTATAATGGCTGTTTTCGTGGGCAGGCAAACTCAGGGTATGAAAGAGGTGTCTTATGGGACATAGCAGTTCAAAACTCGTTGATGCACAAACGCAAGCGCGTTGGTTTTCCCGCGTGCGCGAGGCGCACCAAACAGAAACAGCCGAAGACTACGTAGAACTTATCGCTGATTTAATCGAGGCGCATCAAGAGGCACGCCTTAGCGATTTAGCAGAACGTTTTGGCGTGTCCCACCCGACAGCCAGCAAAGTCATATCGCGCTTGAAAGACGAAGGCTATGTGGAGAGCCAGCCTTATCGCTCAATTTTCCTAACAAAAAAAGGCGCCGCACTGGCCAAAACATGTAAAGAGCGCCACCAAATCATTTTAGATTTTCTCATTCGTCTCGGCGTTAATCCTGAAACCGCTGAATTCGATGCAGAAGGCATTGAGCACCACATCAGCGAAGAAACACTCAAAATCATGAGGAAATTTAAAAAAGTATAAGAACTTTGTGTTCCGAGACTATTTAAGTGACAGGAAGCAATTTGAATGGATTTTGGACCTAAATTCACGAAAAACTCGTCACATCACCTCCATGCCATATCTTGCGCCTTAAAACTTTTTACCAAAAATAGAAATCTATTTCCTTGCTATCTCGGCCTTGCCCCAATGCCTGTTAAATTGTCTTCTATAACTTTCTGCAAGTATGGCATTTTGAATTAAAATGACCCTAGGTTCAGGCTCCCACAACAAAACGGCATATTTATCAGCATAAACATAGTACGGGACATCTGAAAATCTTGCTTTAGTAACCCAGCGATATTCTGATGTTGGATCAGCAAAGTTTCGATCTCCCTTTAAGCTGAGTATTCTTCCTGCTATGCCCTTTTCTTTGTACCTATCCATCATGCCGTCAAAACGTTCTGACGTAGCACTCAGAAATTTAGTTTCGTCTGCGCCACTAATGAGGCGCTCTTGTCCAACTTGCAGCGTTGTATAAATATCTTCCCAAAGACGATAAATACTATCTTTTCCACGAAACACAATCACGTCCAAACGGTCTTGTACTAGGCGTACACCCGGCCCATCTGTAAAACCAATTCCTGCTATTTCTAAGGCGTAACCAATGGCTTTTAAAGTATTGAGCCTTGGGGTTGTTTTACCACGTTCAATATTTGCAAGAGCTGGCTTTGATATTCCGGAAGCCTCTGCAAGCTGTTCTTGATTCCATTCGAGCAAAGCACGCGCAGCCTTTATCTGTGAAGGGACAATATCCATGCTTTAAGTATACTAAAAATATACTTAAAGAACATTAAAAATATTGAATTAAAGAGTATATATTATGTATAACGATACCTCTTAAAACAAAAAGAGGCACGCATGCAAAAAACTTATCATGTTTTTGGGTCCGGTATAAGCGGCGTAATGACCGCCCTGCACGCTTTTCAAGCAGGGTTCAAAGTCATACTCTATTCTCAAGAAGCAGATCCCCACATAAATAAAAACAGTGTACTTAGCTCAACATGGGGCGGAGGCCCTACACGCATGATGACGCTCACTGAAGGAGAGGTCTATCTAGGTAATTCTCCCCTTTATCCTGACATGGCTCAACAATTTAGAAAGACCGTTTGTGATGGAGGTTGGCTCGATCGTTACGATTTAAGTAGAAGTGAACAAGCATGGCTAGCTAAGCGACAGCTCTTTAATTCAAAGCTAGGTTTTGCAGAACGAAATCGCAACTTTTATCGAAAAGCCAATGCAATTGGTAACACGTTCTGGCAGAAACTTTTTCACGATATGCCCGAATTGTTTGAAGACACTTTTTTCACAGACCAAATTGTTCGCTGCTATGATGAGGAAGAGCATCTAAAGCTTTCACAAAGGATTCATGACGCGCAAAACATCATGCAAAAAATGTGCGCAACAAGCCAGGAATTAAAGGATCGCCATCCATATCTCACGCAAGCTTTTGCAAATAATTACATCGCTGGGGCGATGGAAATAACCGGGTATTCGTTCAATGTACAAACTTTCATTATAAATGTTTTAAAGCGCCTTACTGCACACGGAGCTGAAATAAATTTTGAGACCAAAGTAACCGACATCCTCCTATCTAAAGACGGATGTATCTCTGACCTTAAAATGGTAAAAGGTGACCAAAATTTTCTCATTCAACCAGAGTATGGGTCTTTTCATCTTGGTGCATATGACACGACACAAGCCTTAAGCAGCACGCCTGCCAAAAATTCTGTCATGGGTGTAACCGGATTATGGATGAAAATGCTCAAACCAGATCAAATGAGCTTCTCTATGAAGGCTCATTTTAATGCAACAGCCAGTCTCCCGCTAACTGATCTGAATTTAATTATTAACGGAGACCATCTGATTGTCGGAGGCGGATATATTTTCACAGGTGAAAAACTTTTGGAAATTTCCGAAAACTCAAAAAACAAAACTTACGAAGCCATGAAAAAATCGTTGGCAAAGCTTTTCCCAGAAAACCGTTTAACGGATTTAGAAATTCTGGACAGGGCATGTCGCCGTTCTTTCACATATGATGACCTTCCACGCATGGATGCTCTCCACACAACAAAAGGAGGAGAAATGATAATCTATGCCGGTGATAATACTGGCACAACATCTATGGCCCCCTGTATGTCCCAAATGGTTATTTCAAAACTACAGCAACACGCAAGCAAAGACAGTATTGTTGAAATGCTAGAAGAACACTCAAATCTTAGGAGTATGTCTAATAATATATTAGAAAACTCTGCCAACCCCCATTAATGAATTCAGTTTTTAAGCCAATCTTCTGTAACCATTTTGGAACAGAATGCCTTTTCCAAAACATAAACCGACTAAATGATAAGCCATTGAAACAGTTGGCTCCCAAAGGTGGATTTGAACCCCCAGCCTTCGGGTTATTTATATAACTTTTCAAGCAATATTTACGTGTCTCGAAACATAATACGTGTGTTGATTAAATTTAAGCATATGACTGCCGAGTATTTTCCGTTACCTTCACTCACCATATTTTGTAAGAACGTGTGCAAAGCCTTGTGCAGCACCAAAAGAGGGCATATATGAAAGATATTGAAGCTGTACAGTTAGCATTAGAAACGGCCTATACTACACTAAAGGATAATATTTCCGGCGAAGTCGCAACCTACATCCCTGCGCTTGCACAGGCCGATCCGAACAGTTTTGGCATAGCCATTACAGATCTAAAGGGCAAGTCATATAAAATTGGAGATAGCGATCTTCCCTTTAGCATCCAATCTATTTCGAAAGTCCTGACCTACGGATTGGCGCTGCATGATCACGGACGGGACGATATCAGGGAAAGAGTGGGCATCGAGCCGACCGGAGAGCCCTTTGATGCCATTATTAAGCTGGACGATCACAACAAACCTCTAAACCCCATGACCAATACCGGGGCAATCGCCATAACCGACATGATAAAGGGAACATCGCCAGACAATAAACTGGATATTATTTTAAACGCGTATACGAAAGTTCTTGGGCATCCCCCGGAAATAGATATGGAAGTCTATCAATCAGAATATGATACAGGGCATCGCAACCGCGCCATTGCCCATTTGCTCACGCATTTCGACATTCTGGACGAAACAGCAAATGATGTTCTGCGTTTATATTTTAAACAATGCTCAATTCTTACAAATGCAACAGAGCTTTCCGTTCTCGCCTCAACGCTCGCCAATAAAGGCATTAGTCCCGTCACAAACGAACGTGTTATTCAAAAAGAATATATCCGCGACATTCTCAGTGTCATGTTCTCGTGTGGGTTATATGACGGTGCGGGCGAATGGGCCTTTGAAGTTGGTATGCCGGCTAAAAGCGGCGTTAGTGGCGGAATCATGGCTGTTGTTCCCGGAAAATGCGGTATCGGCATACTCTCTCCACCACTCGACTCAAGAGGAAACAGCGTCAGAGGCACGAAAGCCTGTAAAATACTATCTAAACGGCTGGGGTGGCACGCCTTGGAATGTAGTGAATCTTTTGTCCCGCATGATACGGATTAGAGTTTCATAGCCAATATCAGCGTAACAAATTGATTTGGAAGATGGCCATGCCTAGCCGGACTTGAACCGGTACGTCCATACCGACAACAGGTTTTAAATCTGATGGAATCCAATTTTCTTCGTGAGTGTTCCCACCACTATCGAACATTGTCGTGAGCAATGCCGTTTCTAAAACGCAGCAGCCAGATGTGGTCTCTTATAGTCAAACTGCAAACCAAACTGGGATGTGCTCTGAGAAAAATCAATAACATCAGCGCCGTCCATATAACGTACAGTTTCATCAAACTTACAAGATAGCTCAATCAAATTTCCTTTTGTCTTCGTCAAACAATCTATAGGCGGGGGAGTGTCACCTAAAACTTCAACATCAACAACTTCACTCTCAGCAAGTAGCGTAGAGCTCCCCTCACCCTTAAAATAAATATCTATATTTGTGCGAAGCTCATCCCATGAAACAGGAACGCTTTGCCCTACTTTGAGTAAATCAGAATTAAAAACACATTTCACACCCATAGAATTCGCGTCACTTCGCGCATCACACGCACCATACTCACCAGCCTGTAAAGTGAGCACATCATTTGCAGGTATAGGGGCTTGATTTACATTAGCAAGCTCCTGAACAGGTTGCTGAGCAAGCTCAACATCCACAAGCCGCTCCGCTGGCTCTGGCTCGGAAACGACATGCTCAACCACTTGCTGGGCGCCACCCAGCTGCAAAACCTGACCTGGATAGATTTTTCCAGCATCTTCAATATCGTTTAGGGCTACAATCCCCTCAATTTTACTGGCAATTCCGGCATCACTCAGCTCAGAATAATGCTCTCTAACAATGTTCCAAAGGCTATCACCATTCTGCACCTGATAAGGCTCATCAACAGCTTCCGCCTCAATCGCTTCATCCTGAGTATCCATAGGCTGCTCCGCTGTCGGTGGCTCGGAAACGACATGTTCAACCACTTGCTGGGCGCCACCCAGATTTAAGGTCTGACCTGGATAGATTTTTCCAGCATCTTCAATATCGTTTAGGTCTACAATCCCCTCAATTTTACTGGCAATTTCGGCATCACTCAGCTCAGGATAATGCTCTTTGACAATGTTCCAGAGATTGTCCGTTTTCTGCACTTCATAAAGCGTATCAACAGACGGTGCCACCAGCAGCTCTTCCGGGTTAACTTCCAGGTTAACAGCGTCTTTAAAAATTTTGAAATCTGGTAATGACTCTGGTGCAATAACCGGTTTATCAAGATTGATCGGCGCATATGCATGCGCCTCACTAACAAGACTATCTAAAGCTTCAACAACACCCGCACCACCAACAACGGCTAAACCAGAATTCATCGCCATCTTTTTGGTATATTTCCATTTGTTTTGGCCTAAGAAAGAAAAGAACCCTTTGAAATTCGCCCAAAACCCTTGTTCCGAAGAACTCTGCTCGACCAATTGCTGCCGGTAATCTTTAACGGCTGAATAAGTTGTAACCGCCGCGCCCCCTATGGCCGTCGCTAAAACAGCGCCCGAACCAGCAGAAGCCGCCAAACTGACAGCCGCCGTTTTAGCCGCAAATGTTCCCGCAATGCCAAATGCAGCCTTGGCAAAGGTTTTTGCCAATGGCTTGTCAGCAAATGTCCTTACGCGGCTGGAAACGTTTTTTACAGCGCGATCCCACCCGTCTTTAAGCGGGAAACCTACAGTGGCTCTATCATTAAGTATTGCGGCAGTCATATGTCCAATCCATGAATATGACCAGCCTTATAGGATGAACACCTAAATTATGCAAACAAAATATGCAAATAAACACCCTTTTAATTTCAATAAGTATTTTGCAAAAAATCTTGACATAAACCTCAACTTATGGAATGTAAGGACCACTCCGTTTTACGAAACGTTTTTACGAAACAGATTTAAAGGTGATGTTATAATGAAAAATACAAACCCCGCTATAAAATTAACAAGTATGCTTATGACCGCATGGATGACACTTACACCCCTCCAAGCGTTTGCTTCAGGCACTGAAATTGGCAAACAGATCAACACTAAAGTCGGATCCATTAATAAAAGCATCTCCGGTTCTAAATCCGGTGTACATACGGGTAATATTGGCTCTAAATCACAATCCGGTGTAGAAACAGGCGATATTGGCTCTAAATCTAAATCTAAAGCTAAATCCAAAGCATCAAACGGAGATCAAGAACTCAACTTCGAAGACAACAGTCAGGAATCATTCGAAAGTCACGACAAAGCCGGAGCCGCTACAAATGTAGCGTCTAGCGACCTTCAAACAGCAAAAGAACTCATTCAAACTTGTCTATTTCGTTTTAATATTGGTGCTAGCGCCGGTGGTGTTTTTGGTAATTACGGCGGTTTTAACATATCTTATCACCCAGGCGTAGGCGTGCTCATTCTAAACGAAGAAACTGATGAAATTTTTACCCCCATTGAACTTATAGCGGCAACCCCTAAAAAGCGCGGGGTAATGACAAAGGGCATGAGCAACAGCGAAAAGGAGCTCGCCATATGTACTGGTGTTATATTATCTCAAAAATCGGAAAATTCTGACCGAACACACGCGCATGAAATTGCAAGGATGACTCATAAGCACAACTTAGGCCGCACATCAAACCTGCCTGGAAAACGAACAGGAGCCAGCACGCTAGAGCATCTGCAAGTGCAGTTATATACAGGGAAGATTAATCCTTCTTATATGCAATCTCTTGCGTGCGCTACAAAAGCATTTAAAAAAGCAGGTGGTACTGGGAAGCTTAATGCTACAAACATTCCAACGCCAACTGAAGCGCTTTTAGCAATGCTTGCCCCAGACCAAAATCAAGGTATTGAGGGCTGTCAAATACCAGAAACAGCAGAAACCCCAATAACAACAGTAGCGCCAACGGGGCAATAAACCATAAACTTTCAAAATTTTTAAAAACCCGTTTCTCACATGTGTGAGTTGCGGGTTTTTATTATTTTATTGACATAAGCTATACTTATATGTAAAGAGACTGTACTTAAAACAGTTTAAAAGATTAAAGATGTTAACATCTACAAATTCAACCAAACTATCAAAATACGCCAGCGGTGTCTTTTCAGAGGTCCACAAAAGATCCTATGCAAAACCACTAATAATGATAGGCTTAATAGCTCTAGCCTTGGGCGGCTGCGCTTCAAATAAAAAAACTGTTTTAGATAGCACAACAAAAAGCTGCATGAACCAAAGAACCGTTACTGAATCAGAACCAAAAACAATCGAGGAAAAAATTGAGACCTCTGAAAAAGACGGCACAAAAAAAACAGAAACACGAGAGAAAGAAGTTGAAACCATTGTTGAGCAATACAGGATCAACACACAATTTAATGAAGCCTGTGCAAGCTATCAAATTCTAGTCCTTACAGCACAAGCACAAGAAAATAGTCCTCTTGGAATTATTTCCAGCATGGCGCTTCTTCATCTGGCTTCAAGCAAGGATCTAAAGACTAAAGAAGGCATTATAAAAGCATTAAAAACATTTAATGACAGCATCGATAATCACCAGCAGCGAGTTGATGCTCACTACAGAAGTGAAGCAAGAAGCTTCATCGCTGCACAAATAAGCACCCTACGTAAAGATAATGGAGAGCCAAACCTCCCTACCATTGCCACCTTGCTCGACCTATACCATGAAGACCAACTACCCGATGACAAACGCCGCTTCCCCCAACTCCCCATCACCTTTATCCGTAGGGCAATCAATATACAATTAGGGAAAGAAGGACTTACGATTAAAGACCTCCGTGAAACGTACAAAACCAAACAACAATCAACATGCAAAAGCATTAAGCTGCCTGATGGCAGCAGCCGCACACGCTGCCACCAACAAAATATAGACCCATTTATTATCAATCAAATTTGAAATCATTGGTTGCGGGAGTAGGATTTGAACCTACGACCTTCAGGTTATGAGCCTAACTAAACTTAACACGCTGTAATTACATGATAATTTGATGACATGTGACTATTTGTGTAACTTTTCAGGCGATTTTGGGCTTAAATTCACAAAAATCATGAAAATGCTTTTGTTTACCGTTAATTTTTCCACTAATTCACATATTTTAGTTTACATATAGGTCTTTTGTTATGTACCCCGTCAGCACAAGTTGGACAGATAGTGAAAATTTATCAAAGTAAAACAATAGGATACACAGATGTCATCTGACTTAAAATCTGTTATCCGTATGGACCCGGGCGTTCAAGTCCGGCCAAGCCCACCATTAAATCTAATCCCTTAAAAGCAAACGGAATAAGAAAAGAAAATGACGCTGTTTTTTTGTTTTTGGAAAACGAAGCGCTCCGGCTGGTAAAAACAGCGCTAACTCAAACGTTCCCAGCAGTGGTCTAATTTTAATATTCTTGTTACTCATTTAAACTTCTCCTTCTACACCGCCAGCCGGCACGATTGAACCTAAGGCTTTCTGATTTTAACGTGGCTGCATATCACTCGCCGACTTTGCCAAACGGACAAGATTTATAAATTCAGCGCGGTAGCCAAAATTATCTTCCCCTTTGCTGCTTTGAGCCAGTTTAATGACATCATCGTAAGTGAAATCTCCTGTATATTGCCCGCCTTTGAGGATTTGGCCGAACCCGGCTACGGCGGTGGCGAAGTCTATGTCATGCAGAATAGTCGGATCTTCAAAGAATACGCCAGTGATATCATTCTCATCTGTGATTGGCGTGGTGATGAATTTGGATTTACTCTCCTTCGGCAATTTATAACGCATCTTAAGAAAGGCATATTCACTGTTCATATTCGTCATGACAGCTTTTTCTTCGACTTCACCATAACGCAGAGGATCAACGCTAACATTTTCGCTACCCACAGGCGTGAACTCGTAGATCGCCGTCACGGTGTGGCCCGCACCAATATCACCCGCATCAACTTTGTCATTATTAAAGTCTTCACGGTTCAGTGCACGCGTTTCATAGCCAATTAAACGGTATTCAGATACAGCCTTTGGATTGAACTCGACCTGAATTTTCACGTCCTTGGCAATTGTGAAAAGCGACGAAGTGGCTTCTTCAACAAGCACCTTGCGCGCTTCATTAAGGTTATCAATGTAAGCCGCAACGCCATTGCCGTTCTGTGCCAACGTTTGCATCATGTGATCATTATAATTGCCCTGACCAAAGCCAAGCACAGAAAGAAAGATGCCGGTTTTGCGCTTACGCTCAACAAAATCCTTCAGCTCTTCATTGTTGGTAATGCCGACATTGAAATCACCATCGGTAGCCAGAATAACGCGGTTGACGGCTTCTTCGTCGAAATTTTCCTCGGCCAATTGGTAAGCCAGATTAATTCCAGCCGCGCCAGCCGTGGAGCCGCCCGCGCTTAAACGGTCCAGCGCCGCGATAATTTTGCGTTTTTCTCTGGCTTTGGTTGGCTCCAAAACCGTACCGGCAGACCCTGCATAAACAACGATAGAAATCGTATCGTTTGCATTCATGTTATCAAGCATCATCTTCAGTGAGTTTTTCACCAACGGAAGCTTATCCGGTGAATTCATGGAACCCGACGTGTCGAGCAAAAACACCAGATTACTTTTTGGACGATCGCCTTGAATATCAAAGCCTTTGATACCAATATGCATCAGCTTTTTACCTTCGGCCCATGGGCTAGGTGTAATCGACACTGTGGGTTTAAAAGGCTGCTCACGGCTTTCGGGCATCGGGTAATTATAATCAAAGTAATTGATCAGCTCTTCCACCCGCACGGCATCTTTTTGTGGCAAGACGCCATTGTTCAATTGACGGCGCATAAAGCTATAAGACGCCGTATCAACATCAACAGAGAAGGTCGAGACCGGCTCTGCACCGACCAATTTAATCGGATTGATTTTAAAATCCTCAAACTTGTCACGACCAACATCTTTATAAGACGGCGCAGGCATAATGTCGGGAGGAGCAATCATGAGGCTCGAGGCACGGCTGCCCTCGGCAAATCCGGCGACAACGCCTTGTTGCGCCTTCATACGGCCTTTGGCTTTCTTGCCCTCTTTCATACTGACAATACCAACGGGCGCAGTTGCAGGAGCTGACAAGGCGCTTAATCCTTCGACAACAGATTCTTCTGCCTCAAAGGCCATATCCGCAACGACGATATTTTCGTTTCTACTTCTATTAAGCTCTTTTGGTTTGCTCTTTTGGGGCGCTTGTGCGACGTCAACATCAGTTTCAAAATGTACTTTTTTTAGTTGAACGCTATCGACTGTGACACCTGTGCCAACGGTTTGTGACATTTGTTCAAAGGCGATTGGTAATGCAAACAAGCTCACGCCTGCAACAAGCATGGCGGTTCCTTGTAAAAGTTTTTTATGGCTACGTTGTTCCATTGTATTTCTCCTGTCTTTTGAGTTGCTATTACCCATAAGACGAGAGAAAAACGAAAATCCTTGGAATTTTTTTGATTTTTTATTCTGATAGTCCTGAAATTCAGACATAGCAACGTTTACAGCGCGTTTTTGTGCGTTCTGATCGGCTTCCGGAGTCTCCATATTCTCCATTATTTTCTTTAGCTGTGCCTCATCCATAGCTCTGCTCCTTTTCAAATTGAGCGCTTAATTTCTTGCGTGCTTCATGAATGCGCCATGACACTGTGCTTTCTTTACAACCCAGAACTTTCCCGGCTTCCTTATGAGATAACCCCTCACTCATCACCAGTATAAGTGCATCTTTTTCACCTTCGGGAAGCTCATAAACAGCCTCAAGAACCTGCTTGGCATAGAGCTGATCTTCGCTTTTACTCTTCGCTGGAACTATTTCCAGCTCATCCGGGTTTGAAGGGTGGCGGCTTTGCTTTTTGTACCAATCCTTACCGGCGTTGATAACCAAACGATAAAGCCAACTCGTAAACGCTGAATTGCCTTTAAAACTATCAAGGCCGCGTGCCAGCTTGATACAGGCATCTTGCGTGATGTCTTCCGCGTCATTTTTATTGCCGCACCATTTGAAAGCCATTTTAAACATGTCTCCATAGTACTTATTGACCAAATCCTCAAAGGCTTTGGCATCGCCCGAACGGGCTGTGGCAATAAGCTGTTTATCTTCTGGGTCGTCCATTGACGCTCCTTTAATAGATAAGACGACACTTACTATAGTTTCCTTGGAAAAAAATTAAAGATGTAGTTCACAACCACGCCTAACTTTATAGGCCCAAAATTACGAAAATCATAGAAATGCCTACGCTCTCAAGTATCACCTGACTTAAAATATGTTGTCCGTAACACGAGCGTTCAAGTCCGGCCAGGCCCACCATTCCCCCTATATTCAGAAGCAGCCAAAAGCAGGTGGCATAGTATGAAGTCTATGGACAATATTTTACTTTTTTCACTTTCTTGATTTTTATCAAAACCTGTTTCAACGCTCTGTGTTCTGGTTTATTCATCAAATTTAATTTGAAAAGGAGAAAGATCATGACCTTGAGTGAACTTATACATTGGAACCGATCATCAAATGTACCTGTGCGGCAACAGCGCAATCGTTTTGAGCGTTCATTATTGAACATGCACGACGACATGGACCATCTATTTCAGGACTTCTTTGGCAATGTGCATATGCCGTCCTGGGCGCAGGAACAAGCCTTTCCGGCGGTCGACATCATTGAGAATGATAAAGACTTTAAGGTGAAAGTTGAATTGGCGGGTATGCAGCCGGAAGATGTTGAAATTTCTGTCACTGACGGCTTTTTAACCATCAAGGGCGAAAAACAGGAAGAAACAGAGGAGAAGGATGAGAACTATCTCCGCCGTGAAACCTCTTATGGTTCTTTCCAGCGCACAATCGCTTTGCCGGAAACAGCCAATTGTGATGAAGCCGATGCGATTTTTAGAAACGGTGTTTTGAGCATTGAAGTGCCTAAAAAAGCCGAGGCGGTAGAAAAGCCGAAGAAATTGCAAATTAAGAAAGCCGCTTAAATACGAGTTCCTTGTCTCAACTGAAAGAAAGGCCGGATCTCTCCACACACTTCCGGCCTTTCTACTTTTTTAGAAAGGTTAAAAATGAAACTTACAGGCCGTATAGCTGACCAAGGCTTAACAGCGTTTAAAGAGAAATTCAAACTATGGCATGGCCGCAGAGCGCCGCGCATATGGATTCTTGTCGCCGATGAAGGCGTAGCAAAAATCTTCAGGAAAGATGATGGTCATTTGGAATCTATCGGTGAAGCTAGGCCAGAGGAGCTTACTGTAATCGAACTCAGCAATAGATCTATGGGCCGCATGGCTAGCGCTGCTGGCAGCACCGTCCAACATAAATTTGAGCCGCATATGGCAGCCAGCCGTCAGGAAGAGTTGTCTTTTGTTCGTGATTTGGCGGAGTGGCTGGATGCTGCGGAAAGTATGGATGTATTTGACCGCCTCATTTTGGTTGCATCGCCCAGAACCTTGGGAGAATTACGGAGCGTTATCAGCAATCCTGTGCAAGGACGCATTGCTGCGGAGATTGATAAGGATTTAACGAAGTTGAGTACGTTCGATTTGCGCAAAGCGCTTGATGATATTCTCTGGTTTTAGGCAGACTTCTTTGTTTGATCTTCAGGAAACCTTTTATCGCTGCGACATGTCCCGCCCAATGATGAACAATGTACGCAGGAATGCTCGGATAGGCGTTCGAAATTCTCAATTGTGACCTCTGAGCCTTTGACGCTCACGCCGTAGTCTTTCAATTCTTTCAACGCCCGCGAGAACGTTTCCGGTTTTATCCCTAAATTAGAGGCGGCTAGGGATTTATCGTAAGGTAGCGTAAACGTTCCACCCTTGCCAATCATGTCGCTAGACAGCTTTAAAAGCATACAGCCAACGCGCTGCGGCGCGCTCATAATCGCCATCTGTTCTTTGCCATGTTGTAAATCGATAACCTCATCGGCCAAGATGCTCATAATTTTGACCGCTAATTCGGGGTTGGTTTTTGCATGGCTTTTCAGCAACGCGGCATTGAGCTCAAAAACTTCACACTCTTCTGTTGCACACGCAGAGAACGGATATATCGCACCATCAAAGATCGCTGCCTCACCGACCATATTGCCTTTCGTGACAAGAGCAATCACGGATTCTTCGCCTTCAATGGTTTGGCTGTAGGTTTTTACGCAGCCGCCAAGGACAATAAACAATGTTTCGGCGCGGTCGCCATGGAAATATAAATGCTGATTTTTGGAGTAGCTGTGAATAGTTCCGGCATCTAAAAACGTGCGCACGTCATTTTCCGGCAAGCCGCTGAAAAACAGCAAGCTGCGCAGAAACTGTTCAGTACGGGGTTGCAGGGTAGTCATCGCAATATCCTTTATGAAACTATGGCGTTTATAGGGTTTTTAGCGGAATTTTGCAAATTATGGCAAGATTTTTATTTCTTGACTTTGGTCAAAACGACAAACAAAAAACAATTTACACTCTCACCAAGTGGTTTTTATACATAAAAAAGGACGTTAAACATTGTATTCTAAACATATAACAGGTTCTTCTTCGCACGATGCTGGTGAGGCGTTGGGGCACTGCCTAGAGGAAAGCCTTGCTTTGAGCGAGGGCGCAGCCCATGTCGACGTCTTTGTTGAGAGCGTAATAAAGGTTGGGGATGGGTGGAAAGCCGTTGTGGATGTTTTTGTCGAACCAAGGCCAAAGCCGAAGAAGAAAGCTCAAGCAGAGCCAAAACTCACGCCCAAACCCAAGCCAAAAACGGAAGCAAAGTTAAAGCGAAGGTCGATGCCGGCGGTGGCGGCTGGGCCAGTATTGGCGCAAAGACCGCAGCAGCGGATTAAGAAGCCAGAACCTACTTTCGCATACACTCCTGAAATCGTCGATGAACTGGAAGATATCCACCAAAAAAACATATCCATGGAACATGAGCATCATCTGGAGGATGAGCACGCGGCGCATGAAGAGCATGACCTAAGTGTGCAGCTGGATTTGGATGACGTGGATGAAGGGCTCACACATCTTTATATGGAGATTGCTTATGAAGAGATATACAGGGGCATTGCACCCTCATACGATTTCTCTTACGTACATTTCATCGCCAGCGGTTCACTTTGGGATGTGGCGCAAGAATATCACCTTGATCTGGAAATGCATGCAGCGGCCAATGACGTCGAAACTATAAAAAACAAACCCCTCAGCCCTGAACTTTTAAGACTTTTAAAAAATACAAAAGCTGATCCAAAAAACTATCCGGCTTTAATTCAAGAGCTCACAAGGGATTAAAAAAATTCTTTCATGCTGCTTTTTGAAACCGTTCCCTCATCAAACGTTTTAGCTTCAGGAATGTACGCTGTTTTTCTTCTTTTTGCGCTTCTATACGCTGTAAATTTACTTGAAATTCATCTTCGCCATATTCAATCAAAGGATGTTTAAGACGGGCATTGTGGGACGCTTTAACCAGCCTGTAGGGATCAGGAATTGTCGGCAACCAGACATCATTTATGAAGCGGCAATCTAGGCGTATACGGCCATAGCCAAACAACCACCCAAACCAACCATGAAACACTTGCTCAGCGCGTATGTCTTCCAGATCGACTTGATCGACTTGAATGAAAATCAATCCCTTTTTGTGAATAACCCTTTGGTCTGTCAGGCCAATTTCTGAAGAAATATATACAAGGAACAACGTCCAAAAAACGGCAAAACCAATAAAAGCAAAAATCATGGAAATGCCCGACAGTTTGAGTCCTAAATGAACGGCCCATAGATCAATATTTAAAAAGGTATCCGGGCCAACATATTGGTAAAAATAATGATCAACAATGAGTCCAGCCGTTGTTAAGACAACAAACCAAAACAAACCCTGCGCGACATAGCTCCAGCTTGCGTGAAAGACACATAACAGTTTTTCCTGATTGGATATAACTTTTCGAACATAGCTCATCGTTATTCTCTTACTAGCAACACATCACAAGGTGGGTTGGCAAGGATATCCTCTGCAACACCTCCTAATTTTGATGGCGTTATGATAGCATTTCCATGTGCCCCAATCGCGATAAGGTCAGCTTTCCATGTTTTGGCATCTTTCACCAACATATCATAAGCTGGCCCTTCAACCAGTTTTTCGTTAATTTTTTTGTGCTGACCGTTATGTATTTTCTTAAAATAAGCGGCTTCTGTGTTTAGGAAAGCTATCATAGCTTTGTTTTGTGCTTTTTCCGTTTGGGCATAAGTTTCAAGCGCAAGTTCCGCTGTTGCGGGATAGGCAACGGGAATTTGGTAAGTATGAATAAGTTCAAAAACACCATGGGGCGAAAGCTCCATCGCTGTTCTGAGCGCAGATCGTGATGCAGGCGCGAAGTCAATTCCTGTGATAATGCTCTGGTAAGGGCCAGTCGGCTTATCCTTTACCATCAAAAGCGGTTTTGTGATTTTTCGTGCAACTCGCTCTAACGTCGTTCCGACAAACATGTCGCGGAATTTAGCTTTGCTGTGCATGCCCATAATAATGAGATCGGCTTTAACTTTTTGTGTGGCATTTAGAATATGCGTTTCGGGGGAGCCATTTTGTGCCACATCAATCATGACTTCAATATCATCAGCATCTTTGTAATCGGCTAGATACCCTTTGATGAGATTTTCAGCCTCTTGTTTGAGGGTTGAGCGTAGCGCTTTCGCTTTATACCCCGGCAGTGCGTGAACAACATAAAGTTTTGCTTTTTGTTCTTTAGCGAGTTTTAAAGCGCGCTCCATTGCACGATCACACGATGGGCCGAGGTCTGTTGCGAGAAGAATTTTTTTCATTTTGGTATTTCCTTTTCTGTGTAATCGCAAGGCATGGATGAGCGATAAGCGCTACAAAATTCAACGTTTTCAATAAAACCGTTGTTATCATGGTCAAAATAAGGGAATCGCTCGCGGCCAAAAAGAATATATTCGTAAACAACAATATCACCGCTTTGATCAATATCGATTGCATCAAACCTATATGGCGTTTTTGAAAATTCCAAATCTATATATCTTTGGCGCTGTTTATCCTGATGCCACGCATTAAGTAAATATTTTGTGCAATTTTGGGTGCATTCTTTTCGATCTAGCCTTTGGTCGTGGTTTGTATCCATCCACCCAAAGATGTCGCGGTGATATATATCAAATTCTCCCTGATCTAACTTACCATCGGGGATGATGTCAGCCTCTTTGAATATCTCCTCAAGTTCCTGCCAGTTATCGGCAACCTCCGCCGAAACCCCTGCTATCATGAACAGAATGCTGCCGAGAACCGTGCATAAAAAAAGCTTTCTCATTATGATCTCCTTATCTATTCGTAAAGTGGAATTTCATGAATATGAACATCATGCGCAGAATGTTTACGCAGAATATCTTGTGCGCTTTCTTCCATATGCGACGAACGTAAATGCACCCAAAGTAATAACCCGCCGTGCTCAATCTGATTTTCGATATACTCGGCATGATGTTTTGCGATAAACGCCGCAAAAATTGAGCCGATCGAAGCACCGCCCACGCCTGCTGCAAGTGCACCCGAAATAGCCGTTAAAAGCGTCCCACCTGAGGCAATGACAACACCTGCAGCAGTCGTTGCGGCGACATACAAAGGAAGCCCTATGGCTGTACCAATAGCTTCACCCATCGTTTCATTTGGAATAAAAATTGTGCGCGGCACGCGTGGATCGTCTTCGACATCCTGAACCCGTTTGTATAAATGACCTAGCTTTTCATAGACAGTTTGTTCATTAGACAAAACACTCAACTCTTGGCGCATAAAGCCATGACTTTGTAAATCATCCAGCGCGGCCTGCAGGCTTTTGGCATCTTTGAAAACGCCAACAGCTTCATGGACGGTTTCAAGTTTCTCGAGCGGGTTGATGCTCATCGAATAAACTCCTTTTTTATAATCAGCTTATTCGAGCATGTCTTGTGAGATAATCCCTTGATTTTTATCAAAGAATTAAAATTTTTTGATAAAGTGCTTTTTTATGCTTTCTTGATATTTATCAAAGCAAGGACGAGCGCTTTGTGGTGTCCTTTTCGTGCACTCAAACATAAGGAGACTTGCTATGCATAACACGAAAGTCAAAGAATTGATGACGGAATATCCTGTTCTGATTGATACGGATACAAGTCTGCAAGATGCTGCACAAACGATGAAGGATATTGATTGCGGTATTTTGCCCGTAGGATCAAGAACCAAATTAGATGGCATTATTACCGATCGCGATATTGTTATTCGCGCAGTTTCCGAGGGGAAAGATCCTTCCAAGGAACGCGTTGGCGATTATATGACGATCAAAGTGTTTGGTTGTAACGAAGACGATTTTCTCGAGGATGCAGCAGATAAGATGCGTGACCACAAAGTGAGCCGTTTAGTCGTACTTGACCATGCCGGGCAAGTTACTGGCGTCTTATCTTTTGGAGGTATCTTGCGCAAAAATGCAGATGCTGAGGAAGTGGCCAATGTCGTCAAACACGCGACTCACAAAGCTGCAGCATAGGAGGCATCATGGAACAAGCTGTTGAATTCATGACAGGCCTTTGCTTTATGACTTGTGGGGCAGTGGCCTTTTTGGCTAAAGTTTCATGAATGTTGAATTTAAAAGATCACGATCATAGCTCGGAAGCCATTCGCAAACGCCTTGGCCAAGACCGGCCTGTTTATTATCTGCGCGAGTGGGTCTATGGTGGTATAGACGGCGTTGTGACAACCTTTGCCATTGCCGCGGGCGTGGTGGGAGCGAATTTGTCCCCGGCCATTGTTCTCATTCTCGGCGCAGCCAATCTCATCGGCGACGGGTTTTCCATGGCCGCAGGGTGTTATAGCAGCACTAAAACCGAGAATGATAATTATGACCGCCTGCGGGAAACTGAAGTCTCCCACATTGAGCGTTATCCAGAAGGGGAGCGTGAAGAAATCCGCCAGATTTATGCGAAAAAGGGGTTTTCAGGTCAGAATCTGGAAACTATCGTCAACACAATTACAAGCGACAGAAATCTCTGGATTGATACGATGATGGCGGAGGAATACGGTTTGTCTGCGTCACCTCTATCCGCTCTTAAGGCTGCTTTCCATACATTTCTGGCATTTATTCTTTGTGGCACTTTGCCTTTGGTGCCGTTCTTGCTAAAAACTCAGCAGGCTTTTATCTGGGCCGGTATTTTATCCGCTGCCACTTTTTTCGCTATTGGAGCCCTTAAAAGCTTTTGGTCATCAAAACCGTGGTGGGGGCATGGTCTTGAAACAACATTCGTAGGCATCGCCGCGGCCGGGATGGCGTTTGGGATTGGATACTGGCTACGCTCACTAGGACTGGGAACCTAGACCTGCTCGCCTATGCATTGAATGCGAACAATATCCAGCGCTTCCTGCGGGTCGTATGTCATGCGGACGAAATGAGCATCGCGCTCATCAATTGTGCCGTGCTCCAACATGGTCTTTTGCAGGAAGGGTATTAGATTCTTCCAGTATTCCGAGCCCATCAAAACAACAGGAAAAGGAATTTAGATGAAGCTGACATTTTCAGGGGCAGCTGGCGCCGTCACAGGTTCCAAATCTTTGTGTAATAACCATCAGCACATCCTTAAAACGCAAGCGTTTTTCCGATTTCAAAAATAAGCATAGCGCTGCAAACAACAAGCCCAAGAAGCGGAAGCCACCAAGGTACCAGAAAGAAGCCATTATCCTCTTTGATTGTGCCTGATAGTTTGAGTTTCAAAAGCGCGGCATTTACAGACACAAAGATGAACAGAATGATGGCGCTTGTCACTTTTGCTAACGTTGTCAGATCAAACAGCATCGCGCAAACAAGCGTAGCGATGACAACGCTGCCTGTCGCCCATATTGGCGTTCGGGTGCGCTGGCTGATATAAGAGAAAAATGCCGGCGCATGTCCGCCATTCGCCATACCGTAAAGGACGCGTGAGCCCATAATGATCTGAACCAGCACGCCGTTGACCGTCGCCAGTATGCTAATGACCCCCATAAGGGCAGGAGGAACGCCCGGTCCGGTGCTCTCCATAATGGTCGCCAATGGCGTGTTGCTTGCTGCCAACGTATTCGGCTCTACAGCTAAAACTGCGACGAGCGCGACCAGTACGTAAAAGACCAATGTTAGAATAATGCAAATGATAATGGCTACCGGCATTGTCCGGCGTACGTCTTTGACTTCTTCAGCAATATTCACCATGTCTTCAAAACCTATAAAAGCATAAAAGGCCAGAAAAGCGCCGCTGAAAATGCCGCTCCATAGGGCAAGCTCACTCATTTCTATAGGTGGCACAAGCTCAGGCCAGCGCGCGCCTAACGTTGCTAAATCGTCCAGACCTACAAAGACAATCAGCAAAAGCCCGCCAATCTCTATGAGCGTTATAAGCGTAACAAGTGCCACAGATTGTGTGATGCCCCAAGCGGCCACCCCACCAAGTGTTAAAACAATCGCTGCCGTTAGCCATAGCTCGGGCAAGTCTATAAAGTCCTGTATGAACCCGGTTGTTGCATTCGCCAACGCTGCGGAAGAGACAATGCCGGTAAAAATAATCAACCAGCCACTTAAGGATGCGAAACTTTTACGGGCAAATGCTGCGCTGATATAGCGGACTTCTCCGGCGCTAAATGGAAAGCGTGAGGCTAGTTCAGCATAGGAAAAAGCAGTAATGAGCGCCAGAACCGCAGATAGTGCAAAGGCGATGGGCGCATACATACCAGCCATTCCGACCACTTTGCCGGTCAGAGCGTAAATCCCGCCGCCGACCATTGTGCCAAGGCCATAAAAAATCAGCAGCGGCAAAGAGATGCTGCGTTTTAGATCGTGGTTCTGCTCAGCACTCTCGCTCATATGGTTCTTTCTTTCCCGAGAGGTTTGAACAGCAAAAGTAGAAGCGGTAGCAGGGCTATATCAGCCAGCAAGGCCACCAGCATGGATACACCGGTCAAAACGCCAAAATAAATGGTTGGCACGAAATTAGAAAAAGCAAGAATGGAAAAACCTAGAATAATCGTCACGCTGGTGTAATACATAGCTCTGCCAATCGTGCTGTGAGAGCGCTCCACAGCTAGCCTATAATTTCCACTTTCCTTAAATTCCTCCATAAATCTGTGTACATAATGAATGGTGTTATCATCGGCAATCCCGAAACAAATCGCAGCAATAGTGATGGTCATCATATCAAGGGGAATTCCCATCCAGCCCATAGTGCCAAGCACAAAAAGGGTAATGGTGATATTCGGAACGATGGCCACCAAAGCCACCCATATGTTACGAAAGAGCAGAACAAACATCGCAAACATAGCGATAAACACAACCCAGAGCGTTAAAATTTGCGAACGAAAAAGGCTTTGCAGAACGTTGTTGTAAAGAACCAACATGCCGGTCAAATTCACTTGCTCATTCTCAAGGCCCAAAGCGGTGGTGAGGTGATCGTGGATTTTGTCCAGCATTTCCTGCCGGTTTAATCCCTCGCGGGATTCAAAAACCCGTACACTAAAACGCAGCTGGTTGCCGTCTTCAGAAATATACGGTGTGAACATGATGTCTTTCACATCATCGGGAACCTTATTATACAGCACACCCAGATAAAACCGGTCGAGCGTTTTGGCATCTTTGAGGTTTTGTAAAAGCTCTGCCGTTGTATAAAAAGACAGAACTTTGCCTGTTTCAGGAAGGCTTTCGATGTAATCGTGAATTGCGGCAGCATCCTTCATTACAATTTCATCAAACCAATAACCATTCAAGATTGCCGGGCCTTCCGGCGTACCAAAACCAAAGCCTTCCTCTTCCATAAAGGCCGCGTCCTCTTTTTGGGATTCGATAAAGCTTTGCGGCGCGTCGATGATAATATCCAGTGGCGTAGTCCCGCCAAGTTTTTGGTCTATTGTAACCATACCTTGATAAATCTCGGTGTCTTGCTTGTAGTAATCGATGAAACGGTTTTGTACATACAGAAAATTCATGCCCCAGATGCTCAGAATAATCAGAACACAAAAAGCGCCAAGAACAGGCATGCCGTGATTTTCGACAAGTTTAGCAAAGAATTCTGTAATCCGGCCCGTCAGATCGAAATGTGCAGTCGGCTTTTCCGGCTTCATAAACATCAATGCCGCAGGCATCAACGTGAATGAGATGATGAAGGATACACCGAGGCTGAAGGTCATCATCCAGCCGAAATCAATAATCGGGCGAATGTTGCTGACCACCAGTGAACCAAAGGCGACCATGGTCGTGAACACCATGTAAAAACACGGCACGCCAATGCTGGTCATGGTTTTGCGAACCAACGTGGGTTGATCTGCACCGTGATTTTCATGCACGCATTCGCGGTAGCGCACAATCTGGTGGACGCAAAAAGAGAGTGTAAAAATTAGCAATAGAGAGATGAAATTCGAGGAAACGATTGTTACGGGCCAGTTCATAAGCCCTAAAAACCCGATGACACAAACCCCAACACACAAACAAATCGTCATCGGCAAAAAGACCCATTGGGCTTTACGAAAAAAAAGCATAAGAAGTAAAACAAGAAAGCTTAATATAGCGGCGCCGAATATTTTAAGATCCCGAGCAATAAAGGCAATAGAATCGGCGACAATCATTGGTACGCCGCCAACATAGATATCCGCCTTTCCTTTGTATGGTTTTAAAATATCGCGCACATCGGCAATATCACGCTGCCACTGGTTCTGAAAAAGCGCGTTATAGTTGCTATAGTTTTTTTCTGCGGTCTTTAATAATTGCTTTTCCTGTTTTGAAAAATCAGTTTGCAGCGCTCTTCCCCGTAAACGCTCCCGCGCCTCAAAAAGCGTATCGAGCGTTTCATCGACATGGAAATTCACAAAGAGCGCGGTTGTTTCCCCGTCCTCACTCATTAGCAAGTTGGCGTATAAAGGGCTATTGCTCAGCTCTTGCCTGGCCAGAGTCTGCACTGTGTTTGAATCAAGAAGAGTGCGGGAGTTCCGATTGAGCTCTTCAATCGTAACTGGCGGGCTGCTCATCAAAGGCACATCAAAAATAGATGTTACAGATTGCACACGTTCCAAAGATGCCAATTGATCGCGAAGCGTATTTAAATCGCCTAGAATTTCTGGGCTGAAAATATCTGCTGTGCGCGGCGTGTATGTAACAACCAGATAATCATCTGAGCCATAGCGGGCCTTAATCGAACGGTAATATTTTACGGCTTGGTCATTTTTTAGCGACAGTGATTCCGAAGACGCATCAAGACGAAAATTCTGTGTGTGAAAACCAAAAAAAAGAGTAACCGCCAAAACGAAAAGGAGCGTGATAAAAGGATGATCGAGAACTAAATTTTCATATATTTTTTGGAAAGGTTTCATGGGCTACATTATGCCAACTGTAAAAAGTTAGGGATGCTCAATTTCAAAATTAGATTTTAAGCATAACATCGAAAGAAAGTAAAAAATTGATATAAATCAAAGCCCTCATAAAATATTTCATGCATTTTTAAGCCATGAATAATCAGGCCCACCATCATTTTCATTTTCTTTAGACAGGCTTAAGCGAAAGCGCTACGGTCTAATTCTGCTACAGTAACCTAAGCAGCTTTAGGTTATGAGTATGAATCGTTAGTAGATTTTTTAGAGTTTTAACTTGAAAACTTACACACTTTCTTACACACTTTTAAAAAGCGAAGAATTTTAACCAATTAAAACAATGGGATATACAGATATCATCTGACTTAAAATCTGTTGTCCGTATGGACGCGGGCGTTCAAGTCCCGGGAAGGGAAGGGGTTAGCCACTGCTAAGGGCTTATAAACTAGCAATTTATCCTCTTTTTTAAGCTCTCATTTCACAGCGCGGGCCCGTATTACACGACAGCGCATGTTGGAAGAACAGCCCTCAACATATAACATACGAGCACGACCAACATATAGTGCAAGACAATGAAAACAAACGAAATTATAGTTGTTTATGATGACCAATGCCCATTTTGCAGAAATTACTGCAAGCTCGTAAAAATTAGAAAATCTGCAGGGTTTTTGACGCTAATAGATGCTAGGCAGCCTTCCACCATAATGAATGAGCTCACCACGCTTGGGTTAAACATAGATCAAGGTATGGTCGTAAAATTTGAAGATCGAATTTACTATGGCAGCGATGCTATAAACATCCTCTCACTTCTTAGCACAAATTCCGATTTCTTCAACAAAACGGCCTCTATCATGTTCCGCTCTAAAACTGCATCAGCAATTCTTTACCCCTTATTAAAAGGATGCCGAAACCTCACGCTTCGGTTCATGAGCATCCCTAAAATCAACAATCTTGGAAACCAGAAGTCAGCATAAACAAACTGCTCTTTAATTCCAAATTTGACCCGCATCAAAAATGCGGTGCTGCAGCCAAAGAATGGACGGATAAGCTGCCAACCAAATCCAGAAAAACCGGTTCAATCCAAACAGCAAAGCATTGCCAAAATGAAAAATAGCGGCAATTACCAGTCCAATGATAAGCGTCGTTTGTGTGAGTAATGTAAAAGGGAAAAGCAATTCAAACAGCATAACCGCCCATGACATCAACAATAACAATCTCGGCCTATCCGCCCACCCCCGAAGAGATTCACTAACTGGGTATGCAGAAAAACAAAACACATCTTGAAGCGCGCGACCACTGCGCCACTCCGGGTTAACGATTTTAACCCAGCCGGAAATAAAATATGACAACGCCAGTTGCAGGGCCAAATACCCGAAAACATATTCCTGCCATCGAAGCGCGGGCATAAAGTGAACAAGGCTCACACAGCACAGGATGAGCAGGCTCATACGATCACTGCCACCATTATATGGCCCTTGAAATCGTTTTAAAATGAACAGTCCAAGAAGTACCAGCCCAAGACAAACCCACTGCGTATAAAAACCAAGCAGTAGCAAAACACTCAAAACAATGCGTGGAAAGAATAAGCGCTGCTCATCTTTTGGCGCATGTAAATGTTCTAAACTTTGCTGAAGAAACGCCAGCCCCAGCAATATTTCAGTTAAACGAAGTGCAAGGTCTAGGCTCATAAAACCGCATCCTCAGAAAATTTATGCACGGGCGAAGTAAATGTAACATCTCTTTGTAACTGCTCGCCTTGCCGGCTCAAAAACACCAATCTAAATTGTAAATAAGATGCTGTATCAACATCGCCCCCCTGCTCAAGGTCAGCTTGAATGCGTTTCAAAATTTCTCTGGCACTGTGCTCCGTAGGGTTTGCCATGAGCCGTTCAGCGCAACTCACAAGAAACAGCGATTCATTCCAGCGCGGGTTCCAAACCATGCGTTTCAGCATGCAGCCAATAGAAAGGTGTGGGGGTCTACGACGAAACTCCTGCCAGTGTTCAGGGATGTCTTGGTCTGTTTTAAGCAGGGTAAATTCAATGCGCGGTGACGGCGCGATCTCATCAAAAAAACGCCACGAAGGGATGAGAGCCGGTAAGAGTAATTTTAAGGCTTGCAGCATGAATTCACCCTGATCGTAGAGGCAATATTAGTCGTAACTATAACTAAGCCATTGAAATCATTGGTTGCGGGAGTAGAATTTGAACCTACGACCTTCAGATTATGAGCCTGACATTAGAACACTTAACATACTGTAATTACACACTAATTTAACGGTGTGTAAAATAGTGTGTAACTATTTGCGTAACTTTTCAAGCGATTTTTGGCCTAAAACACCTAAAATAACGCCTGCCATTAAAATCCATCTCATTAGCTTGCCTCCATTGTAACAGTTACGCTCAGCCCACCGAGTGTATTATCACTCAAAATAATATCCGCCCCATGAACATCGCAAACCCATTTGGCCATCGAAAGACCAAGGCCGCTGCCTTGTTTGTTTTTCTGAGCGCGGTAGAACCGCTCAAACACTTTGTCTTTCTCTGCGTCTGAAATGCCCGGGCCAGTATCGGATACTTGCACGACAGCTTTATTGCCTTCCGTAAAAACTACGGCATTAATTTCACCCTTTGCAGGCGTGAATTTAATCGCGTTATCGAGCAAATTGCGGAGCATAATCCCCAAGGCATCACGATTACCTTTAACCTTAATGTTTGAGGGTACGCTGGCCTCGAGTTCAATCTTCTTTGTCACAGCCAGCGGCGATATATCCTTTAAAATTTCTTCAGTTAAGCCCGAGAGGTCAACAGCTTCAAAGTCGATTTGGTCCGCTTGCAGGCGCGTGAAAGATAGGAGCTGATCCACCATATGAGAAGCGCGGTTTATGGCGGCAAGAAGGTTATCCAGCCCATCCTTACAATCGGGCATGTCTGCTGCTTTTTTAAGCAAGACTTGCGCCTGTGTTTTCATGGCCGCCAAAGGCGTGCGCAGCTCGTGAGCTGCATTATCGGTAAATTGCCTTTCGCGATCAAAACTTTCTTCAATGCGCAAAAACAGGGCGTTTAACGCCTGAACAAGCGGCGCTATTTCTTGCGGGATAGTTTCTTTTTCAATGGGCGATAGGTCATTACTATTACGCTGGTCCATATCGGCTGATATTTCGACAACAGGTTTCAGTACTTTACGTACACCGACCCAAACGATCAAAAAAATAAAGGGAATAAATATCAAGGCAGGCAGAATGAGCGCTAACATCAATTGGATAATAAGTTCATAACGGATATCGTAGCGTTCAGACACTTCGATTTTTATTTTATTAGCCGCGTCTATAAAAACAAAAAAGCGCCATTCATAATCTTCCACGTTTTGATCGGAAAACCCCGGTGGAGCCTCAAACCCCCCGAAAGCTTCTGTGCTGGCTGAGTGTGTAATTAACTCGTTGTTAACCCAGACACGAAAGCCCAATTTTCTTTCGTATTTATGCTGTAAATTAGGATTTTCAATACCCAGATTAAAATCGTCATCTTGCATAATTTCATGCTGCGTGAGCTGCAAGAGGACTTTGGCAGACTGAACAAGCTGGGCATCATAGACTTCCTCAACTTCATGGCGCGCAAAAATATACCCCATCAGCAAAGCAAAAAGCGTCGCGCCGAGAATAGGCAGGCTGATCCATGTAATCAAGCGGCGGCGTAAAGAGTAATGGGGGAAATAGTTATTGTTCATTTTTCGACCATATAACCTACACCGCGGATTGTCTTGATCAAATCCTTGCCCAGCTTGCGGCGCAGCGCGGAAATATGAACCTCAATCGTGTTGCTTTCAATATCGCCGCTATCCCAGTCATAGATATGTTCTTCGATCTGAGCCTTGCTGATCACCTTTCCCAGATGGGTCGTCAGGATTTCAAGAACAGCGAGTTCACGCCCGGACAGCTTAACTGTTTCCCCGTTTTGTTTGGCTTGTTTGGCGCTCGGGTCATATGCAATATCGCCGCAGATAATTTCTGGATTAGCGCGACCTTGCGAACGACGGATGAGTGCGCCGGAGCGGGCAATCAATTCATCCAGATCAAAAGGTTTAACCAAATAGTCATCTGCCCCGGCGTTCAAACCTTCAATTCGCTGAGGAACGGTGTCACGCGCGGTCAAAAACAAAACAGGACGATCATCATTGCTTGCGCGCAAGTCTTTCAGCAGATCAAGGCCGGATTGTCCCGGCAGGTTGATGTCCAGAACAACTAAATCATACGGCGTGGTTTTAAGGGCCGCCGCAGCATCTTCCGCAGTCTCACACCAATCCACGGCGTAGGCTGTTTTTAGCCCTTCCGCCGTGGCCTTGCCAAGCATGGTGTCATCTTCGACCAGTAAAACGCGCAAAGTAAAAATCCTTAATTATATTTAGGCTTACTTGCATCATTCAGTTTTTGATCAATTTGCGCAAGAGCGGCCTTTATTTCCTGCCTGCGCCCGGCATCTGCCAGTGGACGGGTTGGGCGGTCAGGCGCTTGAAGCGCTATGCTCAATCGGCTCTTAGCCTCATCAAAGCGGCCATCCTGCAACAGAAAATCACCATAGAAGAAATTCGGATCAATGCCGTTCGGGTTAAGCTGCAAGGCATGTTTAAGATGCTTCTCCGCTTCATCATCATCACCAAATGCAACGGGCCAGCCGGGCACCTGGTAATAGAGCGATCCCAGCGAGGTATGCGCTGAGCCGTCCAACGCCTTCGGGTTTTGCTTGAGCGCAGTTTCAAAAAGAGCCTTGGCCTTTTTGACCTTACCGAGAGCGCTCAAGCCCTTAACAATTCCGGCATCGGTAGAAAGAATAATACCTTCCCAGATTTTCGGCTCGGCATTGCGCGGGTATTTGGCACTCACAGCAGCAGCCTTGCCCTCAAGCCCATGAATAGCCTTAAGCTGACGATCCTTATCGCTCATCTGGTATTTAATCTTCGCCCATTCACTTTGCAGCATGGCGATATCCTGATCCATAGGGGCCACCATTTGCCCGGCAGCCGTTTCTATGATTTGCGGTTGTTGCTGCGTTGCCTGATACAAACCATCCTGCGCGACGGCTGGAAGGCTGATACTAAGAAGCAGCGCGGTGTAGAGTGGTAGTGTTTTCTTCATTTTCTTTCTCCTTGTTAGAGTTGTGAGTGTTTAAAATATCTTCACCGATCTTGCGGTTTTTCTGTAACCCCTGATCGATGATGGTCGGGAAATTGGCATTCATGAGGGCAAAGAAACGTTCCGGCCAGCCGAAACGCACTTCGCGTTCGCGTTTAATAACAGCCTCGAAAATTCGTTTAGCTACATCTGCCGGATCATCGTGATGCACATTTGTGCGCTCGTTAATCTCGGCGCGTGTTCCACTATTCATGGCTGTCCGAACAGCGCGTGGGACAATATGCGTCACCGCAATGTTTGCACCTCCCAGCTCACGACGCAGACAATCAGAAAACCCTTTTAAGCCCGCCTTGGCCGTGACATAGCCCGTGAGATGCGGTAGCGGTATTAACCCCGTCATAGAGCCCATATTGACGATATGGCCGGAATTCCGTGCTTTCATGCCGGGTAAAACGGCCTGAGACAGTTTAACAGGCACCATCATATTCAGGGCAATAATGGCATCCAAATCCTGATCTTCGCAGTAATCAAAGACGTTGTATCCCGCCATATTGATCAAAATATCCGGAGTGTTTTCTTTTAAGTAAGCGCAAGTCTGATCCAAATTCCCAACAAGATCACCGTCCTTTTCAATGTCATAGACAATGACCTCGGCTCCGGCTTCCTGCAAATGGTTCACAAGCGGCGTACCAATACCTCCCGTGCCACCCGTGATATAAACGGTTTTTCCTTTAAGCTGCATCTTTTAGTGCTCCTTCATGTGGGATAGAGCGCAGCACATTTGCAAACAGGCGAAATGTATTTTGTGCAACTTCGATAATGGCCGCCTTATCGTCTGGATCGGTGATTTCACCCATCGTTTTCTCAAAGAATTTCATGTGAGAAATATCCAACTCACCATGAGAATAGAGATAGGAAAACGCTTTCTTGGGTAAATCAAGTTTTTCCTTCACCGCATCTGCGCCTTTATTGGCAATCTGCGTGGACGTGCTTTCCAGCATGAAAACCATGCCGAAAAACCCTACTGGATTTTTGCGGTTGATGTAATCGTAGTTATAAGCGTTCATCACTTGGGTTTCGAGGTTGGGAACGGAATTACGAGCCGCTTCCTTGTCTCCACCAGCGGCTTCAACATCATTCAAAATCCATTCTTCATGACCGACTTCTTCTTCCTGGTATTCAATGATGGCTTTGTGCATCCATTTTTTGGATTGTGGTATCCGCGCGCCCATACTCATCAGGAACGGCACAGTGTGGCTGACATGGTGATAAGCTTCGGTCAGATACGCGATATAGGTTTCACGGTTGATGTTTCCGCCAAGCCCATCCACCAACTGCGGAACGGTGTAAAGTTCCTGACGGGCGCTTTCAGTTTCTTTAACTAGCGTGTCGTAAAAGCTCATGAGAGTTCTCCTTTTCTATGATTTGAAAATCTTTAATTTTTGCGTAATCAGGTAGTTCTTTATTAGCACGCGCAACGGCTTGCGTGATGTTGTCCTCCGGCATGGCAGGTACAATCTGCGCACTTAAAAAAGGCTCCGCATCACCATAAACATTGGCCTGCGATATTTCAGGCTGAGCCAGCAAAGCGCCTTCCACCCATTCGGGCGCAATATTGCGTCCATAAGAGGTGCTCAAAATATTCTTTTTGCGTCCGTCAATATGAAGAAACCCGTCTTTATCAAGATGGCCGAGATCACCTGTAAAAAACACGCCCTCATGCGGGTTGTTCAAATAGCCGAGAAAGGCCGGGGTCTCGATCATGATTTCCCCATCACTTTCTGTGAAGCGAATATGCGGCAGAATCTTTCCTGCGCTGCTCGGCTGATCATCGTCCGGTGTATTCAGTGAAACAACAGAGCCGCATTCGCTCAAGCCATAGCCTTCATAAACAGGCAGACCCATAGCGCGCGCAGAGGAAATAAGAGCGGGCGAAACCTTAGAGCCGCCAACCGCCAAAAACTTTAGATTGGGTAATTCAGGCTGAGCACTCATCAGACCGCGCAACAATTCAGGCACCATAATGGCCGATGTGATTTCATGCCGCGCCATATAATCCGAAAGCGCTGCAAAATCCGGCTGAAATGGATTGGCAAAACCGATGGTTTTGAGCGATGGCGCATAAACTGTACCACCCGCCAGAAGCGTCGCATAAACACCTGCAACATTCTCCAGCAAAACCGCCAGCGGCAAAATGGATACGTGCCTGTCGGCCAATTGTGCGCCTAAAACTTCAACGAGAGATGTAGCGACTTTCTCCAACCCCGACTTCGATAAACACACGCCTTTTGGCGTTCCGGTTGTGCCAGATGTAAATGTAACTTTGGCTGTGCCCTCCAACACCTCTCCGCCAGAAGACCCGCTGACATCCCTCAGTCCTTCAGGGGAAAGAACATGGGAGACGCCAGCAGATTGGAGGGAATGAGAAACTTGGTCTTGTGTAAAAAAAGGAGGCAGAGGCACGCATGGAATTCCGGCCTTTAAGGCCGCCAAATCCCATAGCACCCAATCAACGCTGTTATCTAATGCGATGCCCAAACGAGACACGCTAAAGAGTGCCTCCACGCGCTTATCAATTTCTTGATTTAGATCGCCGTAGCGAACGGCCTCAACTTCATCCTGCAAAGCGATATGTTCTGGGTTATGCGATTGAAGGGCTTCAAATATCATAGCGCTTACTCATCCCGTTTATAATGCAAACGAGGAAATAGACGGGGGCGGCATTCCTCAAACTCTGCGCCTAGAGTTGCCTTTAGACGCTTAATACCCGTATCGACTGACCCAACCAAAACGCGCGGCTGTGTATCGTAATAACTGCCCCAGCTTTGTCCATCTTCCTGCGCAGCCGCAATATCGGCGTCACAAAGCTTGCGGGGCTTGAGCCCAATCTTTTCAAAATAACGATGTAAAAAATCTGTACCTGTAATAGCGGCATAGCCGATATTTTTATTGTTGAGGTAAGAAGCTAGTGCTGCAAAAAGGAACCCTGATGCGCCTTGACCAGCCGAAGCCAAATTGCCTATTTCAACAATCTCACTGCGGGGACATTCCAGAATATTATCTATAGGTTTGCCTGTGTAATTCTCTAGAAACAGTTTCTCTTTCTCTGCATAGCGAAACCCTACAGCGGCAAGAATATCATCATCTTCATTGCGGACACTCATCAGGATGGGATAGTCAACACAGATATCCGCGTTGTAACTCTGCTTATAAATCGCCTTAATAAAGTTCTCGACGCGCTGGCGCTCAGGCTCAAACATGCCTGTAATGCTGACAACCGAAGGGCTAAGCGCACTGAGCTGTGAAGTGCGGCTTTCTTTCAGATGCAGATTGGCCGTATTCAGATTATTCTCTTCATACCGAAGGGTAAGCATGGAAGGACTCCTTGATTCTTTGATCCTTGAATCAAGAATGCGCTTTGAACCTGAAGTGAGCCTGAAGGTCGGTGCTATTTTAATAAGCCGTTGAAATCATTGGTTGCGGGAGTAGGATTTGAACCTACGACCTTCAGGTTATGAGCCTGCTATAGCTATATATTAAGTATCTGATATTGCTGATTAATTAGAGATACAAAATATGTATGTGTAAGAAAATGTGTAAGTATTTATAGGCATTTTAGGGCGTATTTACTCCGTTTTAAGGGGCAAAAATAATCTCTGTATATTCCAAAAACACCAAGTTAGTCTGACAAGACCAGCTAAATGCTATTCAAACGTGATTTCATGCCACGCATTACAGCGGCGTGTATTTCTTCGGGGAAGCCTGGCGGAAGTTTTCCTTCAAGCGATTGCATGGCTTTTTCTGCCATGGTGGATATTTCTTCAAGGGCTTCTTTTGCTATGTAGTCCGGCAATCCTGCTCGCTGTGCTGTCTGTGCAAAATGTCGTCCTTGAATATCGGCCATTTTATAATGATTGTTATTGCCGACAGACATGGCCATTTTCATTTCTTTACGTTGGATTTGATGCGCATCAAAAAATGGTTGCGCCGTAAGAACATCATAAAAAGGCGTGAGAATAAAACGCCCGCCCTGCCCTAAGAAAATACTGAAATTTTTCCCATGCCCATCGGTTGCACCAATCAACCAAAAAATTATCTGCGCTTTCAAAAATGATTTCTGATCTTCTGCAGGCTGATCGCTTCCTTTAAGAAGATTCAAAATCTCAACCATGCTTGGTTGTTTTTCATTCGCTGGACGGTGATCACTTTGATATTTTCCACTCGGTGGAATGGACAAGGCTTGGCAGCAATCCTCTTGCTGAATACGCTGCAAAGTTCCGCCCTTTGTCCAAGCACGGTCAAAGCGCTCGATCACAAGTGATTTTGTCTTACCAAACGTTTTAATCTCGGCCTTATTCACGGGAAGCCCAAAAGCCTTCATCACAGCCAGACCATAAAATTCATTTTCAACGCTGTTTGAAAGATCAACACCGTTTGGCAATTCACCAATCTGAGTTTTAAAAATATGCGTTGTCGGGGTTGCGCCCGATGGCCGCAACCATTTTCCGTCATGAAATAAAAGCGCTGTTTTTTCCTGCGCCCCCGCAACGGAAATTCGGAAATCATGTTCCCTGTCCAGTCCCAACGGAACGCGAGCAAGATTGTTCAAAAGGCTTTCAATCTCTTCACCGCTGATAACTTCACCATTCACAGAATGCAAACCTGAAAAATCTATGTCGGCATCTTCTGAAAAGAATTGTAAAGCTCCTACGCAATCGCGGCCTATTTGTGCCAAAAGGCTATAAGCATCCGTTCCATCCGCTCCCACCTTCTCAGCGACGCGTGATCTTAAACTTTCAGAGTCCGGCAATAAGTTTTCAAAAACGGCAACAACGGGCGCACCTTTAAAAGCATCCTCCCGCAAAGGCAAGGACAGCGAAACCGGATATGCGCGTTCATTCGATAGCCACTCTTCTGCATATACGAATTCTACAGCGCCGCTTGGCTGCTTGGATAGATAGCCAACGATCTCACCTTTCTGATACACGCATAGGCGTGAATGCTTACGAGAACGAGCCATTATTAAAGCAACTCCTCAAGACTTAATTTTGATCTTTCACTGACGTTAAGCTCTAATCCTAGTGCTGTCAGAACGGCTAAAATGCTTTCTAGTTTGGCCGCCGGATTCCCGTTTTCTATTAGAGATATGGTTTCTTGGCGCAGTCCTGACTTTTCTCCCAATTCGGATTGACTCATGCCGTGCTTTTTGCGAGCGCGGCGGATGGCATTTCCTATTTGTTCTGGGCTACGTGCTAATTCAGACATAATCGACTCCTTAACGTGATTATGCGCTAAATCGCATAAAACGTCAATATCGGAATTAGCACATAAAATTGAATTATGCGCTAAATCGCATAAAAATACCTTATCGGACTTAACACATAACCTGTAATACCCGATTTCATACCCGATTATACCCGGCACTCAAACCTTGATTTTATTAGGTTTTCTTGGTTGCGGGAGTGCGATCCGATTTACACCTGCATGAGCAGGAAAAGGTGGTTGCGGGGATGCGATCTTCTTTAAGCCTGCAACAGCAGGAATTGTTGGTTGCGGGGGCGTGCAATCCATTTGCCCTGCTGTTCATGT
>JAJFGR010000020.1 GCA_021776025.1 Alphaproteobacteria bacterium | reverse complement strand
TGCTAGCTCTAAAGTATTTGACTTAGCAGGTGGCTTTGGTTCACTTGGAAAAATAGGATCATAAATGACTTCATTATTTGATAACAGTATAGAACCAGAATTAGAGACCACTAGTTCTGTGTTGTTTGATCCTGAGATGGAAGCAGCTACACCTGATAATAAGAGAAGTCTTAATCGTCTTATCGCTATGGAAACTATTAACAAAGTTACCGAGGGTGAAGAGATTGATTCAGCTTATCAAAATATATCCGGTTTAGATAGTACAGATCTTCTATTCAAATCAGCAGAAAGAGTAAGTGAAGCAAATAAGAAAGCACTAGAAAGCTTTATGAATGTGGCTCCTGATGTTGCTATTGAAAATGCAGATGTATTACCTGAAGCGGTAGCACAACTAGAATCAGATGCTCAAGCGATATCTGCACCAGAAGAAGCCTTTACTTTATCTATACTTCCTTCGATGGAAGATGATGAAGTACGTGAACGTGTCAAGAATAAATTAACTATGTCTAGAGTAATGGGAGAACTTACTGAGGATGTAGGCTTTTGGGATTATGCTGGCCTATTTCTTACTGACTTATCTATAGATATTAATAGAGTAACTGATGGTGGATTATTATCTACTGGACAGGATTTTAAGAACTTTGTATTTAATTTCCGTAGTATGCCATTAGATGACCAGCAAAGATTATTCCCTCAGATAGTAGAAGAACTTCAAGAAGCTACAGATCAGAATGAATTAAAAACTAATCTATTCTTATTAAAGATGATTGATCCTGAAGGTGAGGAAGATGTTAAAGGTGAACTTGCAATGGATAAGTTCTTCTTAGCATTAGATGCTGCAGGATTGGGAACCTTAGCCGCTAAGCCTATAGTTAAATTAATCAGATCTTCAATGGGAAACTCTGTACTTAAGAGCATCAGTGCCGCTGGTGATACAGAAATGGCGGGTAGACTTAATGCATTAGGATTAACAGATAGTGAGGTAGCAGATGTACTAGATACTGCACCTGATATACTAGCAAACAATCATACCCCTTGGAAGTTTGAAGGATTACATCCTCAAGCTGATGATGCTATATCTGCAGAAGTAAATAAGGTAGGTCAACAAATAGATACAGTAACTAAATCTCTATTGAATAGAGAGGATGAGATTGCTGAAGGATTCTTGTCGGCCTCAGAAAAGGATGCCTTCGTTGCTAATCTTAATAAAGATATCAATGATAAACTTGCTGTCCTTGAAACTAAACCAGAAGTAACTAAGTTAGAAGTACTTGGTGAAAGCAAGACTGGATTAACTGTACGATATGAGTACTTAAATCCTACAGATAATGTTCCAGTAAGAGTTAAAGAGAAAGTTAATTGGACTTTAGATGATATATCTAATACATATAAGACATCTGAAGTAGGTATAATTAAAGGACAACTTGCATCTCCTAGTTATATCTTTGCATCAGATCAGAACTTATTAGTTAATCCTGCTACACGGATACTAATGACATCTGATAAGCATCGTAGTACATTAACGGGTTTATTAAAAGATTCATTGAAGCCATTAGGTTTTGGTGTTACACCTAAGAGCAAGAAGTCTCTAAAAGAATTAGATGCTGTACTATTATACGGAGATGATTATCTTAATACAGATGGATCCTTTGGTAAAGTATTTAGTATACAAGAGTTACGTGCCGGAATGGAGACTCCTTTTGGTTATGTTCCTCCATTAAATGATAAACAAGTAGCTGCCTATTATAACGTACGTAAGATAATGGATATGTCTTATATCCTAAAGAATGATGAAGTACGTACTACATTATCTCTTAGAGGATTAAAGGAAGTAGATTTTCAAGGTAAACCTGTAATAGGTAAAGTCTTTGATGATTCTACATCTGCATCAAGACAGGTACAGAAGAATACTGATGTGTATGATCCAGCCATCAATGATGGATTAGGTGGTGTAGATAACATAATGGATTCCCAACTCATACAGGAAGCATATGATGAGGGATGGAAACTTGCTCGTCTAGATGAAGCACAAAAAGTATCCACTGAAGTAGGAGCTAGCTCCTATGTTAGATATGCATGGGTACAATCCAATGATGTATCTGATTTACCTCAAATAGTATTACATCGTAAGGCAGGTTACGTACCTAAAGCCTCAAAGGATGGATTCTACTTTGTAAAACAGAATATTGTAGGTAAAATGGATGGTAAAGAGGCCATAGTTAATCAAAAAACTATGCGCATGTTTGATAATAAGAGTGATGCAGAGAAATTCAAGCAATCTTTAAACGAAAAGAACCCCGATATACAGTATGAAGTACTGTATGATAGGGAAATGGATGAATTAAACTTAGCAAGAGAGTCATATGGTGTACATGGTGGACTATATACAGGATCTCGTGCAAGTGAGCCAGTGCGTATGGGATTAGATGATGTTATTCCTGATCGTGTACCCGCAATGGAATCAATTCAAAGGAATTTAGATAACTTAGCTAGACATATGCCACTAACAGAGTGGAGATTAGCTGCACAGAAGCGTTGGTTGAATACAGCAAGACAGGCTGGGCCGAATGGTACTAGTGTAATTCCTGCTGAGTACAACAATGACTTCTTTAATGCTATTAATAATATAGGATTAGCTAAGGGGAGTAAAGAACGAAGAGCATTAGAACAATCTCATGAGTACATAGTACAACAGATGCGTATCCCCTCTGCACAAGAGCGTGCAACACAGACAGTTATGAGAGATATAGCTGAGTATACTGAAGGGATTAATAAATCTTTTGCTAAAACATTACATAGATTAGATCATAGGGATCCTGTAGCAATGGCTAAAGCATCTGCTTTCCATGCGTTACTTGGTTTCTATAATCCAGCACAGCTTATAGTTCAGGCCTTTGGTTCTACTATAGCATTATCTATTGATCCTCTCGGATTTCCTAGAACTATTAATAGAGTCATGGCATTACATACATTAGATCTTATTCCTAATGAGGCTACACAACTAGCTACATTGAAGAAGTTATCTAAGATGCCTGATCTAGAAGACATAGAAGAGATTCATTCTTTATGGAAGAAGTCTGGTTACAAAGAATCTATCTTTGCTACTGGTGATTTGGCTGCAGTATCTCAAGGTATGCCTATGGGAATGCAACAATTCAAAACAGTACTAGATAATGGACTAGTTTTCTATAAGGAAGGGGAATTATATAATAGACGGTATGCATTTACATCAGCATATAAGAATTGGAAGAAGGCTAATCCATCTAGTAAATTAGATGATGCCGCAGGTAAGACAATCTTAGATGAAGCTAATCAATTAATGCTTAACTTAACTAGAGCAAACAGAGCTACATGGCAGGAAGGCTTCACTGGTATTCCTACACAGTTCTGGCAGATTGCTACTAAGTATACAGAAGCATTAGTTCCCGGATCATTGATGACTCCTGATAAGAGATTCAAGTTAATGATTGGTCAAGCTGCATTGTTTGGTGCTGCTGGCATACCAATGGGTGAATACTTCTTAGATAGAGGAGCATCATTAGCCAACTTAGAACCCGGTGATATGGATGAGAAAGTAGCTACATGGATGAGAGGTGGTACACCTGATCTTATGGCTAAGTATGTCTTTGGATCTGATGTTAATATTGGTAGTCGTGGTGCTATAGCACAACAGTTTGCGGATACTATTATGGAGATGTTTACAGAGAAAGCATCCTTACTTGAATTACTTAGTGGTGCATTTGGATCATTAGGTATACGCGCATACGATGCAGCAGAATCATTCTATACATTTGGTAGAACTGGATGGGTAGAACGTAGACCTCCTACACAAGAAGAGATGTTGTATATGATGGATGAAGCTGGTGATATTATCTCCACATGGAGAAACGGATCGAAAGCTGCGTTCCTATATTTCTATCCTGATAAACCTTTGCTGTCTAAGAATGGTGCTATCATGCTAGATCAAACTAATCCTGATGAGAAACTAAATGCTCCAACATTAATGGGTCATGCTCTTGGATTTAGTTTAAATGATCTTAATGAAACATATAAGATCGAAGAGATAATGAAGAGAGAGAATGAAGTTCTAGAGGATGCTGCAACTACAGTGTTTAAACTGATGCAATCAGCGTTTATAGATCAGACGAGAGACCCGAAGATCTCATCTAGAATGGCAGATGCATTTACTGCACATCTTGATCCTGCTCAAAAGGAGAAAGTATTTAAGATGGTAGCTAATAGAATTAAGAATGGTAAATCTAGACAAGAGAAGTTAATGAACTCTATGGTACAAAAGATGGCCGAAGATCTATTACCAGTAGATGTAACTACAGTACCTAGTGGTGCTGAACAATTTAGTGGAGACAAATAATCATGGCATTTGATAAAGATATTGGTGATATAGATACACGTAATGCTAACCTTCCGACTCATGCGGAGGTAGCTGATCGCGTAGTAGATACTCGCCTAGCTGATACCATTGAGACTGGTGGTAACTTACTTATAAAAGGTATTACTGAATTTGAAAAGGGTAGATTAGAGGGTAATGAAACTGATAATGTCCCTACAGAGACAGATGAAGATGGTGAAGTTAAGATTGCAGGGGAAGTATTAAATCTAAATCAGATTAAAGCTGCACGGGAACAAGGATTATTATCAGATGAAGCTGCTCATGCAAGAGCAATCACTGCTGTAAAGGATGCATCTAATAGATTCCCCGGATTAGCTCCAGCATTACGACAATCAGCTAGTAACTTCTTTAGTACATTTGGCCCCGGTGGTCAGACACTACAGAAGACTGACTCTGAGAAGGTAGCTATTGCTGCTGCAACTGCAGCTAACAATGCTGCTATTAAAGAGCAACATGCAGCTACACAATTAGGATTATCTATTCCTCAGTATCGTAATATGTTACAGGAAGAGAAGCTTCTTGAGATTAAAGGTGCAAGATTAAAAGATCAAGCTGATCAAAACAAACTAAGTCTTAATACAATTACTAATAATGTTATAGATTTTACTGCTGCTGATCAAGCTACTACAATGGTACTTATTGATAAGATTCGTAAGGACTCTGGTGGTATTACAGCACAGGATAAGCAAGAACTTAATGCCCGTATATCGTTTATGGAGAATGCTGCTATTCGGCAGTACCATGAGTTAGCTCCTGCAACTGCAGATCCAGCAGCTCTAGGGAAAGGGGAAGAACGAATTAAAGCAGGGTATATTAACCTACGTACTATGATAGATAATGGTACAATGGAATCCTTAACTAATTCACAATCAGCAGAGATTAAGAATCAATTAGAGATCAATGGGATTGAAAGTTTCCCTGATATAGCACAGATGGGTGCTGTTGGCGGACAAGCTGCAATAGAAGCATACTTCAAGAGTGTAGCTAACTATGAGAAGTGGGCAACAAATCCTAATAGTCCTCAAGCACAGTTCATGAAGAAGCATGATCCTTTATTTAATATTATACTTGACCCTAAAGTCAAGAGTAAAAGTATTGCTAATACTATTAATCTAATTAAAGAAGGTACACTAACAGGTAATCCTTCTACTGATATGTTAATGGCTACATCTTCTAATGAAATAGTTAATACTAAACCTGAACCTAGTGAAACAGTAGAATCTAAAGAACTTAAAGTAAAAGCTGCTGAAGTATTACTTGATCATTCTCAATCTGAGTTTGGTGATTTCGATTCTTTAGTATCATTTGATTCTGCTAATGCTAGAGCTAATGTAGTAGAAAATAAATCATTAATGAAGTTAATGAAGAACCGTGTACTTGATGAAGTATCGTCATTGAAACTAAATCCAATGATTCTAGATCAGAAGATTGTATTTAATCCTAAAAGATCTTCACTTGATTTCCCTGATGTAGTAGCTGCTAATAGAGAGTTATCTAGATCTAAAGGAAACGGTTTCTCACAATCTAGTTTTGTTCTTGGTCGCCCTAATAGTACTGGCTTTATATCTCGTATGTTTACAGGTGATAGACAAAAAGTAGTTAGTAGTATTAATACATTATATAGATTAGGAAAGAGGTATCCAGAAATGATTCCAGATAACATGGGATTGAATCAATGGGTCGGTGAATTAATTAATAATCCTGTACAAGAGGTACGTAAAGTAGAGGATAGACCTAATCCACGTACAATATCGGATCAAGGTGGAACTATATCATTAGGACACCCTTCGGATGAAGAGGCAGCAGCAGCAGTACGAGCAGCTAATCCTGATACTACACCGGATCAAGAAGAAAGTACAATAACATCCGTATCACATAATAATCCCGGTAACATCCGTAACGATGGTAACGATGATTGGCAAGGAGCCTTAGATACTGATAGAGAGTTCGTTCAGTTCGATGAACTTAAGATGGGTGTACGTGCATCAGTGAAAGTACTACAATCTTATAAGAATAAGCACAATGTCGATACAATTGAGAAGTTGATTGGTAGATGGGCACCTGAATCAGAGAATGATACAGATGGTTATATAGACTTTGTTGCTAAGAAGTCTGGTATAAAACGTGACACGGTGATTGACTTATCCAATCCTGATGTACTACGTAAAGTACTACCAGCAATGTATAAGTTTGAGGGTTGGCCTGAAGGATTCCCTTCTAAAGATCTCCAAGAAGGAATTTCATTAGGGCTTAAATAAAAAGAACCCCCCAATTAAGGGGGGCAAATAGGGTCTCACATTTGAGGATGTAATGAGTTTACTTGTTATGTCCTTTTTTTATGCAATTCATAAAACCTATTTAAGAATTCTAACTCAGCCTTTGTTGAATCCCAGTACTCTGATATTGTAATACCTAATGGTAGAGTGTCCGGATATGACCAACCTAAATTAATTAATTCGTCTACTGATTCAAAATCTAATAGAATTAGTGCTTCATCAATTACAATTCTCTTATCAATCTCCTTAATTTCAGGAGGCATTGGATAACGTAATCCAAATCTATGGGCGATTGTTGCTTCAACTGAATCCTCTAATTCTTTATAGTCAGGTAGTAAAGTCTTTAAAGGTGAAGGTAAATCATTCATATAAGTTTCAGGACTATCATGTAGTAATCCTTCTAATGCCATCTCTTCAGGTACTAAATGAGATACTAATACACTATGCTGAGCAACTGAATAAAAGTATTTAGCATGTCCAGTATACCGTACTAACTGAGATAATGCATGTGCAATATCTTCAATACATACCGATTCCGTATCAGAATTTTTATAATAGAATCTTTTTTTAGTAAATGTACGAATCCAAGGATCCGGGAAATTACTTTCTATTTTTATTTCTTCGGGACTTACCATTTGTATCTCCCTGTTTATTTTGCTGTTCATTAATTTCCTTTGCTAACTCAGGACTAATTCCAGCATTTGCAATAGCAATTCTATAACTAACATACTGATAGAATCCTGCTGCTTTTGAGAATCCAAATATAAATGGACTCCATAATAATGAATACACTACAAATCCTAGTAAGGATAAAGGTAATGTAACCGTAAACAGTACTAATAAGATTCCTTTAAAGAAAATCTTATGACTGATTAGACGGATTCTCTGGTAAATTACACCATCTGTCGTCATATTCCACCATTCCTCTTTTAATATAAGCTAATATAAATAATAAGCAACAACATGCATGTGCTATATGGGATCTACCTGTCTCCGGATCATTATCTTGACCCCCAATCCATGCAAATATATGTCTAAAACATGCACCAATCAGGCGCATCCAATCCATACCATGTTCCCAACCATGATCTTCATACTTATCTGCACCAAAGGTTAGTATCCATGCTACTTCTTCTAAAGCATCGACAGGAAGTAAATCAGTTCTACATTTCCCATCATCATACTTCATTACTTTATCGTTCAATTATATATCTCCTATGATATTAATATATAACTATATATAATACAACTTAATATAGTTAATACAATAAGGACGGAGTATAATACTACTCCGCCCGATTCTTTATTATGCATTCCCAGTAAAGTTAGTCTTAACAGACTTATCACTAACTCTGGCTTTAGACCATGCACCACAACCACCCTTACTCTTCTCACAACGATAGCGTTGATAACGTAGAGTTGAGCCATAAGCCCATGAAGGATTAGTTTTTAGTGTATGTTTCTTACCACAACTAGGACAAGCATCAGCATCACCTGTAATAAGATTAAGGTTAGGATGATTATCCATCCAAGGTCTTAAGAATACATACAGTTTCTCAAGTAAAACAATATCTTGAGCACAGTATTCTTCCATCTTATACGTAGCTTTTAACTGATCATCATAACTAGTAGGACATGCAATACGTTTCCATAATGACATACCACCAGTAGCTAACTTATTACCTAAGCCAAGTGTTTCACATATATCATTCAACCTATTACTATTGAAATAGAAATGCTTACGTGCTACCTTAAGGGTATCTACATCAATCAGTTTAGGCATAGGATCCATACCATTAATTAGTAATCTAGTATTCCAGAATCGTCTATCAAACTTTTTACCGTTATGATATACAACTACATCTGCTTCTAAGATTACTTTCATCAGGTCTTGACATACCATATAATCATCATATACATCATCATCAAATGATGTGTACTGACTAATAGATATTGTATGTACTTTCTTTTGTCCCAACCATTTGTAACACCCACATATAATAGTTCTTTCTTTTTCTACAGCAACATAAGGGGTACTATCTTGCCATAAACTAAAGTTCAGAACTTTATTAGGTAGTGTTTCTAGATCTATAAATAAGATCTTTGGTTTACTCATTATTATTATTCCTCAAAAGTTATTTCCTCTACAGACTCTCGTCCAACTAGAGGATCATATAGACCTTTTAAATAAAGATCATTAATTATATCCATTGCACTAGTGACAGACATCACACTATCTTCACCACACTCAGGACATACACCTAAGTACACATCATCGTCAGGTACTAGGTCATCTTCGTCGAGCTTAGCTCCACATCGAAAACATCCGTACATTATAATACCTTCTCACCCTTAGCCCCAAGACGTACTTTAAATGTAGTAGCAGAAGTAGTTCCTGCTACCATGTAATTAACTAACGGAAAATTATCAGAGTCAAGTGTAAGTTTTGTTCCTGTAATACATCGTATTACTCGTTTCTTTTCATTTACAGTATTAAACATTAATTCTTCGTCAGCTTCTTTATTAGAGAATCTGGCACCTTCTTGGGTTCATTAAGCCATCTGGTAGGTATCTTACCAAAGGCATACTTAAATCCATATCGCTTGCACCAATCTGAATACTTAGTATTACTCTTCTTACTTAAGTAATTATCTTTACCATCTACAAATACAAACCTCACATCTAAATCAGGATACTGTTCCTTGATTAATAGATGCTTAGTCCTATCTGTTCCAGTAAAATGTCCCTTAGTTTCTATAATGATATTGTTATCGGTCAATAACCAATCCGCTAGATAATGATGTTGCTTTTTATAAGGGATACGTATCTTCTCATATAGAAATTTATACCCACTCTTCAATAATGTATCAGCCGTGAAGGTTTCAAATGAGTTACGATACGGTTTTCTTCTTCTTGTTGTCATAGCATACCTGTAAGCACATTAACAAATGTAAGTCCAAAGAACAGAGCTACTAATTTAGGATCTTGTCCTATATGTAATCCATAAAATCCTGCATTTAAATATAGTACTCCTGCTAGGACAGGGAAAATATTAGTTATCATTAGGTGGCTCCCATATATCATCTTCCGTTCTCATAATCCATAATAACTTTGCACTTAAATGCATATCCTCTATAGTATGTCCAGCACTTATCCATTGCTTTACACACTCAGCATACATCTCATGCTCATCATTACAGTCGGCTAATATCTTCTTGGCCTTGACTGGCCCAATCTTATATATACCGGGAATATTATCCGTACTATCTCCAGTTAATACCTGTTGATAGAAGTTTCTAATTCCTTGTTCTGGTGATACAAAATCATATTCACCTGTTGTCCAATTGAAATGCCAACCGGGAATCATTTTAAGATCTTTATCTATAGAACATAATACACTTGCTGGTTGTGCATCAATAGTTAATGGGTTGCCCTCATTAGCTTTACATTGTAGTATACCTAAAGCATCATCTGCTTCTATACCATCAACAACATGAGTATCCCAATAATTAGTCAAGTAATACCTAAGACCTTCATAGTGATACGGCTTCGTTGCATCTGCACGATTAGCCTTATACTCAGGGTATAATTCTATTCTAAAATTATCCTTACCTGTTAGATAAATATGCACATCATTAGTCAGCATACTATTCTTTATCAGATTAATCTGCATCTTTAATGAGTGTAACGCATTCTCAATAGGTTCGTTGGTAGTAACAGTCTCTATATCTACTTCAGATAGTTCAAGACCATTATCCTTTAACCATTTCTTTGCTTTACGTTTATCTAGGAAGGAACTAAGAAGAGCACCGTCTCCATCTTTGAGATAGATAAAGTGCTCGTTATGCTCGGCAGAAAAGCCACACCTATATACTAGAATGTCTCCATCAATAGGTGCTATCATACTAGTGAGGCTTTATAGGTACTACTGCTGCGTTATTAGGTCGGATCAAGCCACTCAATTGAGTATGCATTTGTTCCACAGTCTCAGAAAACTTAACCATTAAGTGTAGTGCTGAGGCATAAACAAAAGCTTCCGCTTCTACTAGGCCATTCTCTTTATTCACTACAACATAATTCCAAGGTACACCATTTACATTACGTAATACTACCGCATAGTATTCTGTTTCCTTGATAGGCTTGTCTTTCTTAAGATCTATTACCATTTCTACTCATCTCCTGATTCTACAGCAGGTGCTGCTTCATCATAGAAAGGTAGTTCTTTATACATTTCCCAATCGGAAGGATCAGGGTCATGTATTCTTGCAGCTAACATCAATGCAAAGTTCTCTGTCAATGACATGATAGCGTTATATCTATCTTTAGCTTTAGTCTTAGCAGGAAGTTTGATAGCTTCGTTCTGCAACAAGACATCAGTTAATGCGATAGCTTTAGTCCATGCGTATGACAAGGTATTACTTGCATTATAATCACGACCATTACCAGCAGGGCTAGATGATGGTGTGCTTGCAGCTTCAGGTGCTGCTCCACCTACTACTTTAAACGTAGCTTGATCTACGTTCTTAAATGGGCCATTTGCATTCCATGAAAATTCTACATTATCACCAACTTTAGCAGGGAATTCACCAAATCCAAATCCATACCATACTTGATTAATAACTAGGTTAGTTGCACCTTTCTTTTCATTGGTGCGCTCAATGACACCTACTACTTTATTTGCTTCTGACATTAAATCTTATCTCCATTAATAGTCACCACCCCAATGAGTACCAACTGTAACGTCAGCCTCTAATGGGACACAAAATTCAAACTCATATAATTGATTAAAGAACTTAGTAACCAATGTAGTAAATGATTGGACAAGTAACTCACTGAATAGTTCAATCTCATCAGGAGATACTTCCGCAAGTGCATCATCATGCACCACATTCACAATAAATGATTCCATATTCTCTTCTTTCATCATAGCCCATAAGAAAGTCACTGCTATTGGAACTATATCTGCGGTAGCAAATGCCTGAATAGGATAGTTACGTACCTTAGTATGTCCCTCGACATAGCCAGTTTGACTCATCTTAATGTAAGGCCAATAATATACTAATCCACTTAATGTTTCTTGTCTCTTAGTATTAATAGCATCCTTTACCCACTGATCTTGTAATGCTCTCAGCTTAGGGTATCGTTTAGCGAATGCTTTATAATAGGCTACCTCTCTTTCAGTACCACTCTCCCCACCATATAGTGGTTTGAATGTGTGAGGTTTACCCATTTGCCTTTCCTCTTCTGTAACCATGCCCTTCTTATAAGACTCTAACTCTCTGTCTAATATAATAGCTGCACTGAATACATGAGAATCGAAATCGGGATCAGCTATATCTTTAATACCTTGCTCATCGCCAGATAATAATATAGCAGCACGGAACTCTAATTGTCCCTCATCCCCATCAACCATCTTCCATCCTTTATCTCGGTACCTGCTAGTAAATACTTTCTTCAGTGTTCGATCAAAGTTCTGGAAGTTTGGATTAGACGACGATAACCTGTGTGTCTGTGTGACAGCTTGGTTAAACGTACTATACAGCATACCATCATGTTCTTCTACAGCCCGCATAAACGGGGTAAGATAAGTACTTAACTTCTGCTGCAATTTAGATTGAGACTTAAGTAATCCGACGAACTCTTCTTGCACTTTGGTCTCAGCCTTTAGTGCTAGTAGTGTATCACCATCAGTCTTAGGTGCTCCATCTGGGAACTTTTTACTAGGCTTATTTCTAATAGGTCTCCCTCTCCTATCCCTAAGTTCTTTAAACTTAAGCTTACCATATACTAAATCAGCTTTCTGAGGTGAAGAATTCCAATTAATCTTTTCTCCTGATACACTCTCTAATTCAGATATAGTTTTAGCCAGTTCTTTCTGAGTCTTAATAAACTCTTTCTTAACCAGCTTAGGATCTACGCATATACCTCTACTCTCTATGTCTGCTAAGACAGGAGTAAACAGGCATCTAAGTAGCATTACTTTTAATAAGCCCCTCTTCTCAAGATCAGTTACTTGTTTAAGGAAAACATCTCTAGTAATATCCACGTCTTTCTCACAGTATGGTACTAACCACATGAGAGGTATCTGACTTGGACATACTCCAGCCTTGATAAGGAACTTAACTAAATGATTCTTAAAGGATACTCCATACCTAGCACAGATTGAGTCTAGATCTTTCTTAATCCATACTCTATTACCTGCCCTAATGTATGCACCTAGATAGGTATCATAAAAGATAATGTTATCTAAGTTAGCACCACAACGAATCAACCAACCTGCCTCGAACTTTACATTCTGTGCTACAACAAAGTCAACTGATTCGATTAGGTCTACCAGATCTGACATATCATATTCATTCCCCACTATGGAGTGGAGTTCATCCTTATACCAATAGGATGCCATGACTAATTGATTGTCAGGATTAACTGGATTACCATAGTCTATATTAGTAGTCTCGAAGTCGAGTACTAAATAGTTATCATGCTTTAGATATATCTTTTCATCAGGGTTCTTAAGAAACTGTAAGACTTTCATCATGTTTCTTTATCGCTAGCCTGAGTTTATTAACAGCCTCATCTACTGCATACATAGTACATAAGTCAGGATAAGACTCAAATGATTCACGCTTAATCTCTCTCTTATGTCCCATTGGTATATGGTTCTTGGTCATACTAACAACCAATACTACTCTGTCAGGATCTATTGCATCCTCTACTGTGACAGTCATTTCTAATGCTGTTGTTATCATATCTTCTCCAATAAGGACTCAGCAACTTTATCTAAAGTCTTTAAGTCCACACCATTCCACCTATAATCTATAAGGAAATCTATAAGCTCTTTATTATATTCTCGGAGTCTATTTATTTCCTGTTCCTGCGAGGTATTAGCCATGATAGTTTCCCATTCTCATGTTTGAGTGGTAGTTTTCTACCTAATTCCGCTACATATATTTCAGGTTCTTCTGCCTTCATATTCTGCAGGGTAGCTAATACCATATTAGCATCCGTACTCCCTGTAACAGGGTACGTACCATCCATTCCTACGAAGAATTTCACTTGGCTTTCAGTACATAGTTACTGCCTAAGTAGGCATACACATCTTGTACTGCCCTTGCTTGCATCTTTGCATCATCAAGTGCATCATGTTTCGTTTCACCTGTACCACCACGCATAGCTTTCGTTATAGGGTATGGTACTAGACTGAATAAGGTACGAGTATCACGTACATCACCATAGTTCCAAGGATATTCCCATCCAAGTACTTCATAGATGTACTGCAGCTTAGCTACATCAAAGGTTAATCCATGACTCCACATGATAGCACCCTTCTCAGGTAGCCATTTATTGAAATCATACATCACTTTCTGTAAGCTTTTACGCTTAGCTTTAATTATGTTCTGTCGTGCATCTTCACTCTGCCCAAACCACCATAGCAGTGTACTCTCTTGCACACCTAGTCCATGTTCAAAGCAGGATTCTAATCCTACTTGCATATGGAACTCATCACCTATCTTATCTCCATTAGGATCGAATACACATGCACCTATTGATAGCATTGCATCGTTGTATCTAATACCTAATGTCTCAAGGTCAACCATTATATTTGTTTTCATTTAGGATATTACACTCCGTTGGGGATCAATACTACAGATTATACTGTCATGATTCCCTGTTATTTTATTCTTACAAAGGGTAAGTAATCTCTGATTAGATTGCTCATACTCCGAGTTACACCCTATACCTAACATCAAATCTACTTGCGCAGCTATATCAATGTTAGAAAAGTGAACATCATTTCGTTCAAGCTTCAGCTTATTCGTTGCAGAATCAGAGGCTTGTACTACTGACATTCCTAATACATTAAACTCTTTCGAGAGATTCCTCATACCTGATATGTTTGCATGTAACCTATTAGTTCTACTATCCGCACTGGATATTAGTTCCGATGTCTGATCCACTATCAGTACATCAGGTTGTACATGTTTCAATAAGGCACGTATCTCTTTCAACGAGCCGGGATGTAAAGCTGCAAAGAAAAGATTTCCATACCCTGCTTCATCAGCCATATGCCATGCTAAGTCAAGGTTCTCTTTCACTTCGTACTTAACCATCCCTGATAATCTAGTAATGAAACGCATTAACATCTGATCCTCTGGATCTTCGTTCCCTATGTAGAGTACCTTCTTCCCTTGCTCTAGAAAACTAGAAGCAAAGTGTATTGCAAACGCTGACTTACCGATCTCTGGTACTGCAAAGAGTAGAACGTGGTGTCCTTTATTTAGACCCCCATCTAATCTACTATCTAATGCAGGTAGCCCTAGCTTGAATTGATTGTCTCCTTCTGTAGAGGCAAAGATGTCTTGGATTGATTTATTATTTATTATGTCCACATCTTCAGTAACTAAACTGAGACCATTCTCATAGAGGTCATAGTATTCTTTGGACAGAATACCAGCCTCCTCGGTGTTACCCGAAGTCAGTGCCATCAACAATCTATCAGCGAGTGATTCACTCTTAACTGCATATAACTCATCCAGAAAGTTTGGTATACTAAAATCAATCTCGTCGCTAATGAGATCTTGTAGTACTTCCACATGCTTCGGATGTTTGCGTGTTAATCTAGCAGACAGTACTTCTCTATCACAATGGTAGGCTTCTTTATCTTTCGAGTAGAATTCAGTTATCTCTTTCCAGACTATCCTACCTTGTACTGTCAGTGAATCTTCAATATCATAATCAGATGCAATCAGATATGCTTCCTTACTTTGTATTGCTGCAACGATTAGGTTTCTTTCTTGCACATACTATCTCCTTACATTTCTTTAACTAATCTTTCTATCTCTGACTTGTTAAATTCTTCATCCACTGGTATACCACTAGATAAAGCTTGATGTATCGAGGCTCTCTCAACTATATCCTTTGCCTCTTCATACTTATCAAACCATCCTTGTATCTCCTCAAGGCTAACAGCTCTCCTATGATAATCCCAATTAACATTGTAATAAGGATAAGGTATCACTGGGCTATTAGTGTTCTTATGGATATGTCCATGCACATTACCTCTACATCTGTACATCTCTTGTGGATGTATAGGTATATGACTTAACCAGAATTGTTTATAACGTAAGCATCCATGTATCTGAGTAAATAACCTGCGATATTCTTTCTCTTTCTGGTCATCATGATTCCCTCGTACTAGACGTAGCTCACAAGGTAAGGCATCTAATAAATACAATGCACTAGTACTCATAGCTACATCCCCTAGTATCCATAGGATAGTTCTCTTAGTGACTTGAGATTCTAATGTCTCTATTATTTCACTGTTATGTTCCCCTATCTCTTGTTGAGTACATACTCCCTGCTTGCGACCATCTGTTATTATTGTATAACCATATCCTCTACTTGCTGCTGCATATGTATGGTCTAGATGTAGATCAGAAGCGAACATTACATTACTCATTACAAATTCTCCAACGTATATCCTCTTCGATATGAGTAAATTATAGCACCATCTTCATTAAATAAGTATGACCAACAAATTTCTTTATTATCATTTATATCTAAATCAATGGCTGCTTTATATTCTACTTTAGAACTAAACTCTACTCTATAAGTAAAGCCTCTATAGTTTTTACTAAGAGCTATAAACATATAACTTTCTCCACTAATTCTTTTAATTCATTTGGTTCAGTATCCTTTGGGTCTTTCTTATTCACAAATATCTTTACTTGTTTAAAGTATAGTCCGAATCTTTTCTTGTATTGTAATGAGAGATTAATCGCATCATAATCCAAGGCAATAAGCAGATTGCTACTATGCTTAGCAACAAACTTAATTGTATCGGAAGTGATATTAGTGCCAAGAAAGGCAATGCAAGGTATAAACCTAGACATACGGATAGCTGACACAACATCTTCAACCACTGCCACATAGTCATGTTTGAATTCTCCATTCACTGTTCCATCAGGATAATATAACATAGGTTCATTCTCATGTTCCCAGTATGTTAGACTCTTAGGTTCTCTACCTTCATATGATCTATCACAGTACCCAATAGGATACCCGAATTGATTATATAAAGTAAAGACCACTGTTCTTCTATAAGGATTCCATAGTACTCGATTACTTATCAGCTCTTCATCTGTGAGCCAGAACTTATCTTTTAAGAATGTAGTAATCTCATCAGGTAATTTCTCTAGTTGCCCCTGATACTTTCTTATTGATTTTGGTTTCGGTTTAGCAACTGTATCTGAGGAGTATCTTACCCCTATGAATCCTTGAGTAGGACAGCTAGCACGCCAACACTTATACTGTATCCCTTCATCAAATCTCTTTATCCAAAAGGATATAGGTTCATGTTGAGAGCAGCACACTGGACACATGGTACGTACCTGTTGTCCTACCTCTAGGCTACTAGCTTCTAACTCTACATGTTCCCTAAGATTTTTCACGATTCTAAAATATATGTTCCATCGGCTTTAAGTATGAGAGTTACTCCAAATAATGCAATATAACATTCCTCTTTAGATACTCTAGTATAATGTATACTATTTCCAAACCAACTAAGCAAATCATATTTAATTTTCATTTACCACATACCTACAGCTTCAGGTAATATCTCTGTATCCTGTCCATAGATAGGAGAATTATATACATACATATGAATATCCTCATCTTCATCTATACATGTACGTTTGAATAGTGATGGATGTCCTTCATACATATCAACAGAACTAAAGACAGCTTCTTCAGGAACTTCCCATAACTCACACTTAACTTTAAAATCTTCACCCTCATTCACAGGTACTACCATAGGGTAGCCTGACTTATACATCTTATATCCTTCCAGAGTATAGAATGCATCTAACATTTCTGCATCTTTACCTAACAGATTGTTAGCATGTTCCCCTTCTTTCAATGTACCATAGACTAATAATTTCATCTTAGACTCCTTAAGCGTTAATTAGTTTCACGAACTCATGATAGAGTCCACTATAAATTCTACTCTTATTAGGTGTAGATACTGTTTCAGATTTATATTCACACATAGCATCAGCCATAGTATTTAATCCACAATAATCATGATACATATGTGCATCACTATGTACTTTTCCTTTTATCTGACCTAGTATATTCTCCGAAGATGATAATAATTTCTTCTGTTTAATAAGTAAGGTAGTTATAAATCTTTTCTTATCCCAATCAGCATTAATGTTCTGACATGCTTGCATAAAATTATATAAGTATGTGTAATCATTACCACCACTCTGCGTTTCTAACCAATGATTAATCTCTTCTGATACTGAGCCATATGTTCTGTTATTATCACCATGCTCATGAGATAATCTAATTAGAAAAGAATATAACCAAATATAGAAAGGACTTAACCATCGCTTACTACCTACAAATACATAATGATTATCCTCAGATGTTGGATACACAACAGACTGCTTCCATTTAGCTGACCGTTCTAATGCGTTTAAGAAAGAGATTACATACTCTAATCTATTTGATTTTAATCCCTTAACAAATAAGTATACACCATCTCTGGGCAACCTATGAGTATCACCATTATGCTCATATCCAAAGATAGATACAGAAGTATAATCACTATCAACAGTAGCTAGTACTGTATCACATAAGAAATCTCTACACTTACACCACTGCGTCATTTGATATGCTTCTTTATTTTTCAGTGATATTTTTCCCATAGAAAATCTTAATGAACTTGATTGATAGATCTCATCTAAACTATTACCTTTAGGTGGATCCATTGTCTCATCATCGAATGTTAGAATTTTATTTGATACCATTTTCTTTTACCTATTTAATTGATTCAAGTATAGCCTTTGTATATGCTTCCAATACAAATGGCGTACCTAATGCTGGTGCTGTGTTTGATTCACATACAACAGCTTCTTTACATTTACCTGTACCTGTCCATATAGACAGTACATCAACCCCACAATAATCTAAGCCCAATGCTTTAGTAGCATTGATAGCTACTGTACCTATCTTCTTATCATACCTGAACATATCAGGATGACTATGCTTAGATGCAAAGATCCAACCATTATGATAGTTACATATATCATCATTGTATGTGAAGTTTTTCTCCTCAAGATAATCCTCGTGCATAGGTACTTTCTGTTGTACAGCAATTACTTCTCCACGAAACACATGAACTCTATGTTCATCTGTCTTATCATACCATGCGGTATATAGCTCAGCTTCGGGGACAGATGTATATGGTTCTACTACCACAATACCTTTACCCTTAGAAGCAGCAACCTCAGTACGTGCTATCACATGATAGCCATCATCACACCAAGACTGTGCTGTATCCTTTGATACAGTGTATTCCAAACAAGGAACATCATTATCATTAAGTGCTTGAAACGTAAGTCTTTTATCAACAGATAATCTTATAGCATCCCAATGATTAATAACTTCATACTCATCCATCATGCTTAGCCATTGCGGTATAGCACTATATCCATAGTTAACTATAGTAATTGGCTCATCAAAACCAGTATTCTTTGGAAGAATACCTGATGCACATGATGGTGCATTTAAAGCTTGAGCTAGTCGGTGTCCACTACCTTTTGGTTTAGTAGTGGTACGATAAACTACTATCTTATTCATATCATTTACCTTTTATTTACACACATAAATCTGGTAGCCCATTGTGCTTGAACTCTGCCTTTGGTTTACCAGTCTTTGGTGTATAGTATACCTCATCACACTCTTCACATATAGGTTGGAAGCTACCATTAGTCCATCTAATCGTATCCAATACATGTAAAGGTATAGGCATATTACACATACCACAAGGATCGTCATAATATTCTATGGCTGTATCCTCTTCTTCCTCTTGACCCACTTCATTGCCGGGATCAATAGGTACTACATTACTCTTATCAATCATACCCTTACGTACAATCGAGGATGGTAATAAACGAATAGTAAACTCATCCTTTCTATTCTCTGATTCCTTACTGACTAATAATCCTTTATCAATTCTACCTTCGTAAATAGTATTAAGTTCTCCGTCAGTGTATGTAGTTCCACTCATGAATCCTAATACAGGAATCTCTTTATTAACTCCGTTGATATCCTTTATCATTCTACCTCTAAAGAATACTTCTTTGCCCGGCTTAGGATTACTTGAGTATTTCATACGATCAATAATAAACCTAATCTTACATCTTATAGAATTTAATCCATGATGTTTAGCTTTACGTTTCGCCTCTTTTCTACTTAATAAGTGGAAAGATTCTCCATTTAATATAGTAGTTTTCTTTTCTTGGGCGGCCTTCTTAGTGTCCTCGTATAAATTTCCAGATCTTGTTGACCCCCCGCTTGACGAATGTGAGCTTCTAGCTCCTTGATAATGTGGCCAGTTATTCCATACCGTATATGGTTTAGGTGTAAACTTAATAGTCGTATAGCTCTTAGTATCTTCCCATTTAAGCATACGCCCTGCCGATAATTTATATACTAGGTTACCATCAAGTTCATAATCATTTCTTTTCATTAAAAGAATTAACATCTCTTTCTCTGAAGCAAAGAACACATCTCTCTTATCTTTACTAAATGCAAAATGAAATGGACGCTCATCATTACGTGCCATATATAAACAGTCTTGTTCAGTATCATACCATACTAATGCGTATGCACCATCAAGCTGCTCTAATACATCCTTATACTCTTCATCAGAATGACATAGACTTAGCTGATAACAGATAGCTTGGCTATCAGTATCACATAACTTCTCATCATCCATGTATTTCCATAAATCTAGAGTACCATTATGTACCATCCATATATGTCCATAGTTAAAGGGATGTGCATTATTTACTTCATACTTACTGCCTATAGTTCCTGCTCTGTTGTGACCAATGAATGCTTTGAACTCATCCATATCTGCCACTACATTTTCATAAGGCTTAGTTCTCACAAATGTATATCCGGGAAGTGTATCCTTAATTATAAGAGGACTCTTATCATCTTCATGTCTAACAGCTACTAGCCCTGTTGAATCAGAACCTCGTAAGGTATCTAATATCAGTGCTTGTGTTAGCCATTTCCTTCTACCTATTTGACCTATTGTTTTTTCAGAGGTCATCATTCCTACTATTCCACACATTAGAAAGGATCTCCTTCTTCTTGGGATTCATTACTGCCTACTGTTACTGCTCCATTCGCTGATACTGCAAAGTTTTGCGGCGTTGGTACTACACCACCCCCTAATTGTGTCATCCAAGGAGCAAATACATCAGTGGTAGCTGTATCCTCAGCATCATCATTCTCATTAAGTTCTTTCAACTTAGACCTAACAATCAGCCTATGTTTACGGAAGTTAATCATCTGATTAAAGTATCTAATACCATACTCTAAATCATTACCTAATTGTCCCACCTTATATAGCTTCTTAAACATACGTCGTAGTTTAACATGCTTTATAACAGCTTTATACAAAGCGATACGATCTTCATTAGCCATCTTCATTAGATCTTCAGGAGTACCCTCAAACTCTTTAGCAAACTTCTTTAAACTTAGTATAAGATTTACCCAGTTCAGTACATCTTGTGCTTGAGTAGCACCCGGATGCTGTCTGAACTCTATCGTTCCAAAAGTTTTCATTGGTTTGATATTAAGTGCTGAGTATTTAAAAGCATAGTCGCATAAGTTATTAAGATATGCACCACTATTAGTGATGACATTACCATAAGACTTCTGTACTATTGCTGGTTCTGCATGAGTCAACGGAACACAATAATTATTATTATCCCGTGATGATTCCATGAAGTATCCACCTGCTGCCTTAAAGAATAGCTTCTCGAAAATTACATACAAGTAAATAATTGTCTGCAATTGCTCAGTAGTTATATCAGTTACATTAAGATGTACATGCATAGAGGTACGGTCAGATAAATAACTTCTATCTTTCCCCTGCTCTGCTGCATATAGCATATCTTCTTTAACACTCTCAGCATATAATCGTATTGCTCTCACTATATTAATTCCATACAGTGGTAGTGAGCATAACTCTATACCAGAGAAGCGTAAGCTATCATCCCCTTTCACATTCCAATACTGATCACAATTAGCATTGTTATTCAAGGTTCCATTTAACCTGCCAGCATCTTCAACTTCTAATTCAATACCAACAAACTCATCTGTACTGACTAATGATTTAGTCTTAGTGCTTTTACTACAGACTGTGCGCTTACCTTTCTTAAGTAGTTCACCTATTGTTTTCATGACTCAACTCCTAACTTATAATTGAAGTGTATTAATTCTTCAACACCTAAAGGAGAATCGCTGAACAAATCAATCTTCATATGATTATCAGGGTCAACTCTACCTATAACTTCATGTTGATATACTACTAGACATGACTTCAACATTTTCTTAGTACCATATGCTCCAACAAACATTATATTAGGAGATATAGCTGATGCTAGTCGCTCTTTAGTAAACACCTCAGCGGCAGCATAATCTGGCTGACTCCATCTAGGTGAGTACACAAAAATCATAGCATATAGAAAGGCTGAAGAAGTATAACTAAAGATACTTCTACTAGGTAATGCCGTAGTCATTCTCTTATCACTACCATACAACAACACTCTACAATTACCATTAGAAGCTGGCAATCGTTTGTATTGTTTCTCGAATGTCCTATAATATGACACTACCTTACCACCCTTAAAGATACCACCAACACCCTCTATCTTAGGAGCATTGGAATATCCAGTACTAGGTGGACATAACCTTAGATTGTCTAAAGGTATACAGTCATGGCGAGATGTAAACTCAAGAGCCTCCTCAAGATACTCAACCATATGCACATCTACTGATTCGGAATCATTAGTACCCTCAACATACACCACATGCTTACCATCTCTATGTGGACAGATTGCTGAGTGATACCATAGATCTATATCACTTTGATTAGGAACATATTTATCCTTCTTATTCATAGATTTACCTTTGTATTTTAATTTGTATTAAGCTGCTGCTACTTGTACAGCCGCATCATATGCTTCATCAGATGGTGCTGAATCAATTAAATCAATAATGATTTCATCACCCCCTAGCATATTAATATAAGAATCTATTTCATGATGATGATTGAACGCCATTACTGCATGCTCATACATCATACCAATCATATTCTCGTTTTTTGCCCATGCATTTGAAGGTACACGATATTCAATACCGTATTCCTTTGGTCTATGAGCACCTGCTTTACCATAGAACTGTTGTCGAAATGTATCCAGATGTCCAGTACCTTTTAACCACAGACCTATAAATACATCACAAGCTTTCACTAAGTTGATTCTATCTATAGCTGTAGGAGGCATGACTTCAAAATCTGGATAGCCAATATGAATATGTCCACCACATGTACGAGATGCACCTAGTTCCTCTAATAGAGGAGCAGGATTCTCAGTTAGTGACCACACATTATAGTCTGGCTCACAACCTATAGCATCATACTGATCTACCTCCTTAAGGGACATAAGATCATACACTACATGACTGTCTAAGCCATGTACTAGATGTGTAGGTTCAAGTAGTATATTCAATTGATCTCTTGCACGCATGATTCTGCTAACAAAATCTTCTTTATTATCAGCAGGTAACATGCCTATTTCTGCAAAGACATTATCTCTTTGGAAGGATAAATCATCTATCCAATTTGGTTTCTCTTTAGTACCAGCAAGCATCGATTCTTTCAATGGTATGTAGGTACCTGATCCAAAGAGATTAGTCTGTGTAGTTTGTGCTGCAAATTCAACATCACATCCTATCGTAGGATTTTTACTTAACATATTATTTTACCTAAAATATACAGACATCAGAATACCCTGCCTGTTTGGGCTGAGAGATATGGTTAGTCACCATGCTCTATGTATCGACGCATCTTATCCATTAACCCTTTGTAAATGAATACTTTGTGTCGCTTAGCGATAACTTTAACTGCATCAACAGCACTACCATGAAACTGAAACTTACCTTCACTGTTTATTTTCCAGTAAAGAAAGCCAGCATCAATACGTATCTTATTGATTAGTTCTTTAGTTAAGGTTGGTCGTACATTATTATCACTCATATTGATAACACCTTTTAGTTAGATTAATATTAGCCTACCACCTATGACCTACTAAGTAGTAGGACAATATTAAGATAGCTTTGATTTAAAACGATAACACCATCTATAATTATAACGATGTACCCAGGACTGATCTTGTGCCCTAAGTACTATCTGTAACCATACTATATATCCATCAATCTCTATAGGATACCAAGCAAACCACCAATGCCAATCTCTATTATAGGTATCATGTTTATCTAACCATCTTTTGAAATTAATTTTCATTACTAGTCCTCATAGTTTATATTATCATACCCTATTATTGATTCAACTATATCATGACACTCTGAGATACTCTTCTCATTCACTCTGTTATTAGCATCACGCATAGCACCCACTACTAGCAGTACTGCAAGCAGCACAGTAATAGTAAATCCTTTCCAATCCCAGACTCTTAACAGATCATCTGCTCCTGTAATACCTAATGGTGCATAGAAATCTTCATCAGTTTCATCAGATAAATCTATAACATCCACATCATCTGTATAATCTCGTGGAACAAATGAATATAAGAATATGTAATCACTAGTACCATTACTGTAGGCTATCCATGCTGTCTCGACATCCCACTCATCAAATGAATGTCCTCCTGCTAGGCACCATTTTACATATGCCAAAGAGAACTGATCTTTATTTAAGCCTTCCATATTAACATCCCTCATTACTAAATCGTGTGTTACCCACTGGTTGTACAGCAGGATCATTACACTCTGGACAATTCATTACCTCATCCTTATTATGTATACGAACAGTTACTTGCCCTTCATCATAACAATTCATACACATTTGTAGGATCATCCAATGCTTCTTTGACAGAATAAGGTACACGTACATATTTATTTAATCCTATGTATATACCCCTTCTATCTAGTATTAATTTACCTTCAGTCATATTAGCCACCACTTGTATCAGTAAGAATATATGTGCCGTCAGGATAAAGACATACTTCAAAGCCATGAAACTGTAAATCAAATGATTTCTCTCTATCATAGACAGTAACATCTAATTTAGCAGAAGCATACCATCCTATATGTGCCTCATTACGTTGAAGAAATTCTTTAAACCATTTACGTACCTTATATTTAACGTACATCTACACACCCCTTATCTACTAGATCTGCAAACCCATGCACATCAAAGTGAGGATGAAAGACAGTCTTATCTTCATACTTAAACTTCTCTCGTACCTCATGTTCAGTAGCCTGTAGTGCTGCAAGTAAACAGGTCTGTACTATCTCAGACTCAGTAGCATACCTAGATACATGATACTTCCTGCCCTTCTGTACCTCTGCCTTATTTGTCTTAGTACATACATCATCAAACTGTACCTGAATATATAAAGGAGGAGCATTACATTGAGCATGTGAAACAAATGTATCTAATTTAAATCTATAGTCAAGGTACTCTACCTTACTGACAATAGACTGTATCTCTACATAATCTTTTGGTTCACCTTTCATTGTTGTTACCTCACTAATTAATTAGACGACCATTTACTGACTTCAATACCTTCCGCAACTAGCTTATCAAATACAGCCTTTGCTTCAGCTACTGTATGGCAATCTTTATATCTATCTGCATGGTTTCCTAATACTATATAATACTTCGCAGTCTCATATACTACTAGTGCAGTTTCTGCACCACAATCAGTCATTGGATTAAAACTTATATGAAATCCTGCCGCTTCACCAGCAGGATATGTTATTGTATGCGTTGTTCCAAACATATGTATTACCTCTTATCTAACCACATCATTACAGAGATTGACCAGAGAGGAAGATACAATGTAAATGTACATATGTATATCATAGTCTCTATCATCTCCAACCAAGCAAGCAACCACATCCCTATACGTTCAGTGATTACTGCAATTACTAATTGATTATCCATTCTTATCTACCTCTAATAGGGATATTATTTTATCCAACTTATCTAATCCTGTTGCTATGAATAATAATATTCCTCCCCACATATGCAACGTAACTGTAGCTGTCATTTTGTAACCATTAGTAGATAAAATACTCATCATGCTGTTTGCATTCTTCTCAGCATTCTCTCTATAAGTTTCTTCAGCCATGTAACCTCCCTAATTTAGGATGATACTTAGAATGTTGTCTATGTTTACGTGGCTGTCTAGCATTAAACTCTCTAGTCCTACGTAACCAGACCCTCTTAGTATACCAATCAAACGGAATCAAGTATGTGTTCACAAGTATCATGAACTTTAAAGTTTTACTCATCATATGTGTGTCCATCCTTCTTTAATTTGAACAGATATAATACCAGTACCTTTATTTAAAGAGGTATAGTATTTATGTTTATCATAGGCTAAGTCCTCCGCATGTTCATAGTCATCTGCAAATGAGTGCAATACCTTAAAGATTGTAACCTTTGCACCCTTATGTAAACGATATATAAAGCTGAAGAACTGTAGCTTCTTACCCATGTAATGTAACAGGTACACCTAATAGATCACACATCCTTTGAGTAAGAGGATGAATCGATTGAGAGATATTCAAATCTTCTAATCCATTCTTCTCCATCATTAGATATGATCTTCCACTCGGACGCTTAACTCTAAACATCTTAGTCTCACTGGACTGACACTTATCATAAGCTTTCACTGCCTCACTATGGATGTGAGTGTACTCGATAGTCTGACCAAAGCTAGTTACATGGTACATATCTAGGTGATCAGGTATCGCTTTACGTTTACGGAACTTTCGTTTAGATTTAGACACTAAGCTTCTCCTTTAATTGCACTTGGATAAATAGGATTCATTCTGTCGGGTACTATGTTATCCATAGCATTATGCATGCAGATAGAAAACATAGTATCACGTACAATAACAGCAGTAAGAAGGTTATCATAAGAATCGAATACATGATCAAGTACTGACATCCATTCATCCTTATTTCCCCCTTGTATTTTGACACCATCAGGTATCTTATCTAATACAGCCACCCACTTATCATAGGTTAAGCCTTGTAGTCTGTTATATTGTACAGTGTAACCTGCTTTTGAATAGGTTTGACAAAAGAACACTGCCCGTTTAAAGCTAGCCTCATCCATAACTCTTTGTTCTCGCTGAGCATTAGCGTTATCAGAATACAATAACATACCAATACCAACGGCAAGAAATATAAGGATAGGAATAAGACCTCGCCATGTACGCACTACGAATTGGTCTCTCATTTTAACTACCTCTTTCGGATTGAATACCTCTCACTTTGGGTACTCAAAAATACCCTCTCCAAAATAGAGAGGGCATGGCTTGAATATCCTAAGCCTAAAAGTCTGGGCATATATCTTTAAGTCGTATGTGCTACGATGCTTTCACACACCATACTATATCCACATCATACCGTCAAAAGATTGACACCCTAACAAGTACTACTGCATCAAGGAGGAGTTATGCAGCAACAGATTGAACTTCATCTTCGGTACTTGTTGCATCAGAGTGTGAGTTTTCTTCTTCACTCTGGGATTCTTCGATACCACCACTACGTTGTAGGAATCCTTCGCCACCATCTTCTAAAAGATGTTCGGCTATCCAAGATGTAAGACGATCTTTAATCATCTCTAATCCTGTATGACCTAGTTTGTTTTCTTTGATTGCTCTATCCATATCACGTTCAACACGTTCAAGGAATTTCTCAATGCTGAAGTCTTTGACTGCTACTTCACGAGTGAACTCGAACCATTCAGGGAATTTCTCCATGAACAACTCAGCTTGCTCTTCATTGATTGTTGTATCACTAAGCTTTTTACCAAAGGTCTTAGCCTTTGTATCAAACTCATGAGGCACAACTTGTCGCAAGTATTCAACAACACCATTAAATCTGATGCCTTTAGTTACGCGAGCTACATCTAGTACATCATTGATGCACTGAATATTTCCTGCATACCCATCGGCAGCATAGAATAATTTAATAGAGTTCATCACTAATACATTGAAATCCTTAGACAATTTCTTGCCACGTCGTTTAAGTGATTTGACTAGAGAATCAAACTCTTGCTTGTTTAGCTGTTTCATTAGTTACCGTCCTATTTGTTTAGGTTGTCAATAATGATACTCACTGTCACGATATAGAAAGCATAGCATATCTTAGTTGTGCAATCGTCGAATGAATATCAGTATTGACTCTCCTATCCATGCCGCGACCACGCGAACGTGTTATATATCAACGGTGTCATGGATGATTGAGTCAAAGACTTTTCTTATTAATGCCTTACACTGTGTGCACAGTGCTATTTTAATTGGTGAGTATTCAAAGCTACTCACTCGCTTAAGGTGGTATCCTAAGAAGTTTAGTTTAATCCTAATCATTTCACCGTGTAGTTTTTCATCTACCAAAAAGGAAGGTTCACACCTTTTACCTATCCCCGCTTCGCGGAGTCCACACGTTTATAGCTTGGTTGCTTGCGTTGTCACATCTATAGAACCTTTGACAGTCTCATAGAGTCGCTATTTCTAGCACGCCTTACACCTTGCACGCGGTTAGCACTTGCCACTAACTATCCTTAATTATTCCCTTACCTTTCACGAAATCGAGCGCAGGATTGTTGACCGATTCCAATTCCATTCCTAATTGTCCCGCCGTGATTTAACGTCTAACAGCAGTCTAGTAAGACGGGGCTTATAGTTTACACGCTACCCATATAGAGCGCGTTTATCACATGCCGATTAAGGTCTAATAACCTTAGCATAGACTTAGCACATATCATACCAAGTCTATACTAAAGATACTATTTACAAGGTCTTGGCTGACCGATTAAAGTCCATAAGCCTTGTACATTCTTTATTGGTTCCGCATCTTGTCGCATTTTCTTACCTAGTACGCTGTAAAACTCAGCACACCAACGACCATGAACACGAACGGTTATTAATTCCCCTTTTGCATTATGATAGTGGCGGATAAAGCTTTTAAAGTAGCGTACTCGCCCTTTAAACAGTGTCACCGTGCCATTATCAAGAAGTCGTAAATCTTGTTTCAACTTCCATGCATGAGGATTATTTACTGGGATAGACATAGTAAATCTCCTTACTGATGATATTGAATGTAGGCATAAGAGAGAGGCAGTATGAGTGCCGCAACAATAATGCCGTTGTCGGGAGATACAATGCAGTTAGTGTGCCAATTATCCCCAAATGAATAGAATCAATAACTTAGAGCATTATCCTCATGAATAGCCTTAAATAGAACTGATGAGATAATGACAGAAAGTGACGATATATCGACAGGTAAATAATTATCCCCATAGAATCAAGCAGTTAAGGTGTCGAATAATCGACAGTATGTGTCGAGATATCAACAGTATAATAACAGGGATAATAAACAGTATATTAATCAGGATATTAACTGGATGTTTAAAGGTTAAGCATTAACCTATTAACGTATATATATAATATATATACATATAATATATATACTATATATATAATATATAATAATCCCCCCAATATCATATAGTTATATAATATATATAATATAATATATATAGATTATCCCCTATGTGATTGATTGATTATTCCCTGAAGGGAAATCTAAATCTAAATGGGAATGATTCGTATTATCTACTGGAGAATAATTATCCCCATGAAAAAGATAATGTAAAAGCAAATGGAAATGAGAATGATTCCGATTTGCATATAGGGGGGTTGGGGAGAGCATTCCTATTGCAATACAGCTCACCAAAATCTATGATATTTTTTCTATAGATCGGGGAACTATTTGAATATCTACTGGTCTAATACCCCATGAACAATCAATCATGCAGAACACTTTCAAATCAATATGCAGATCTATCTGTATTTAATTCTATGATTCCCCTTTCAGGGGGCATAAGTACAGATGATGTACTGGATGATTCAACGGATCTTACATTTGAAGAGCTATATCTCTTTGATGATTACTTTTCATTTATCCAAGATCCACAAATTACAATACAGGATTCCCCCATGACAGACAAGAATAAATGGCCGACAGTAGTGACGACAGTAAAAGATTATTGGTCTAACCTTCCAAAGGTTGCCAAGGTAGCAGTATGTTTCGTAGCAGTATGGTTAGTCCTAGTCGCTCTAGGCTAAATAAATAATAAATAAATCTTCGAGGATAATTAAATGGCAAACCCAGATAAACAAAATTCACAGATGGCGGATGGTAATGATAATCCGTTAATTGCTTCTCAGCAATCCAATGTAGCAGATGCAGCGGCAACTACCGCAACTAATCTAGCAATTACTTTCACAGCTAATGCGCCTACGGCAGCAGACACACAAACTATTGCTTCTGGTGCTGTACCTACAGTAGCAGAGCTTGGACAGTTTGCAGCAAATGTAGAAGACTTTCAAGCAGAGGTAGTAGCGGATTTAGATGCACATAAGACAAAGATCAATGCAATTCTAGATGTACTAGAAGCCCATGGCTTAATGGCTGACGCATAATAGTTTCCATATCATATCTCCTATGATACATATCCCCTGTAGCAATTGTTCTCAATTGATCCCTATGGGGGAAATCTTATATCAGAAGGTAGAATACAAACAGATTGTAGCAATCTATTGTTCCCCCGGTTGCTCTTTACAACATCATGAGAATAATAATAATGGATGATTTATTAAACATCTGGACAATTATAGCAGCAGTGATAGGTTCAGTTATAACTGGCTTTGTCTTTATGTTTAACGCTGGACGCGAGTTAGGAAAGATACGTCAGTACATGGAAGACATGGATACTGACTTAAAAGATATCAACAACAGGTTGAAAGAATTAGAAACGGATAGAGTCGAGTACTGGAAGGCTCTAGCTATGAAGAATATTGAGGAACAATAATGGGCATACCTGCTGAATTAATGACAATGATTGGATCCGCTTTACTATCGGGAGTACTCTCTCTATGGAGCCAGTCACTAAAAGCTAAAGAACAACAAACCAATCTCATGATTAAAGGTATGAGAGCAGAAGGTGATTTGTATCAGGAAGCTAGGGAATATGATAATCCCAAAGTACAATGGGTCAGAGGATTCATTGCAGTCGTTGGTTTATTAGCAGTTGTAGTATGGCCTAAAGTAATACCAGTCCTTGCACCTTGGATGGATGTATGGGTTGGATGGACATCATTTAATCCCGGATTCCTTTTCATTGAAGGACGGGAAGTATTCACATGGAAGGCGATGCACGGTATAGTCATCACTCCATTAGACACACATTTGGTCTCCTCTGTGATAGGTTTCTATCTCGGTGGGGCGGTAACAAGACGATGAGACAAGGTTTTCTACAGGGAGTATTCTTAGGGCTACTTGTCGTATTAGCAGGTTGTAGTGCTATTGCACTCCTTGCTAGTCAAGATCAGAAGAGTGATGTCAAGAAAGAAATTAATAAAGATAAACTTGAATACCCAGCTTGGGTAATACCTGAGCCAGAGTACCTCAAGGATATAGAAGAGGATTGTACTTGTGATAAACCCTATAACAGTCAAACATTTTAAAGATACAGCTAGACAAGTAGTAGTGCCTACGGCGCGTACACAGAGTCTTAACTTATCTAGAGGCATAGGTATACCAAGTAAATCTCCGAGACCAAAGAATAAACTATGAAGAAGATACTTATAGCGACGCTGCTAAGCGTCTTACTCGGCAGCGCGGCTTACGCCGAGAACGATTACCAGAATGAAAAAATTCACGCGAAATGCATAGCTCTAGCAGATTATGTATATACGACGGGAATAATGATTAAGACAGAAAAGAAAGATTCAGTAGAAGAATTTATGAAGCTGATCTTACCAGAGGTAGATCGTAATGATTATCATTCTGTCATTGTGTACAAACGTATAGAGATAATTGCAAGTTACTTATATGCGGATAATAAATATAATAACATAAATGAAGTGGCTGAGTATCAATACCAGTCATGCGTAGAGGCTCACATATATGGGAACAAAAGTAAGCGTAAGTAGTATCACATCGCAGCTAGGTAATAAAGCACTATTCAATAGTAACTTTAGTACGCTAGCAGATGCATTTGATAATGTGCTTTCCTTAGATGGAACATCACCTAATCAGATGTCTGCGAATATTGATATGAACTCGAATAAGGTTATCAATTTAGCTACTCCTGTAGACCCTAATGATGCTGCTAGATTAGCAGATGTCAGTGCAGTAGTGGCTGCAGGATTACCAGATCAAACAGGTAACTCAGGAAAGTATTTAACTACAGATGGTAGTACTGCTTCTTGGGGAACCATAACATCATTTCTTACAGCAGCAAATAATTTAAGTGATGTAGCAAGTGCTTCAACAGCACTAAGTAATCTCGGTGGACTACCATTAGCTGGTGGTACTATGACGGGTGATATAGTTATGTCTGCTTGTAGTATTACTTTATCGAAAGGCGCAGATGTAGCTAGTGCTACAGCCTTACCATTGATAACAGATGGTAACTACTTTGATGTAACAGGTACAACTACAGTAACTAGCCTTGATACTATGGGTATAGGTACTGTTGTTAAATTACATTTTGATGGTATCCTTACATTAACACATCATGCAACTAATTTAATATTACCGGGTGCAGCTAATATAACAACTGCAGCAGGTGATGAGTTTGAATTTGTAGAGTATGCTTCAGGGAACTGGAGATGTACAAGTTATGCACTAGCATCTGGGTCAGCTATATCTGGTGGAACAGGTGGTGGTGAAGAAGATGCTGGTGGTAACATTATTGGCTTTGCAAATAAGACAGCAACAGCAGGAGATTACACAACTGCTGCTGATGAAAATTTAGTAACAGCAGGTCCATTTACTGTAAGTAGCGGTGACACTATAACTATTACATCTGGTTCAACTTGGACGGTGGTATAAATGAGTACAGCAAAAGTAGATGATATTTATGACTGGCAGGGTAACTACAGAAAGCAACAAGTAGTTCAAGTAGTTAATGTGACTGACGGTGCGTTAGCAACTGGAACGACTACTGTGCCTCAAGATGACACAATTATGCAGAACACTGAAGGTGATCAGTATATGTCACTAGCTATTACACCGAAAAACGTGGTGAATATCCTTAAAATTGATGTTGTTTGTGGGGTAGTAGGCAGTACAGCAACTAATCCAATAATGATACTAGGACTATTTCAAGATGCTGTGGCGGATGCTTTAGCGGTTGTTTATTTTGACCTTCAATCAGCAGCAAAGACTGGTAGTGGTGTTTTAACATTTTACATGGTAGCAGGAACTACATCTGCTACTACGTTTAAAGTACGTTTGGGATGCAACAACACTGGAACTACCTCTTTTAATGGTGTTTCTGGAAGCAGAAATCAAGGTGGAGTCTCTGCAAGTTCTATAACAATCACGGAGTACCAGCCCTCATGAGTACAGTAAAATTTGAAGACGTTGAGGATTTAGCAGGTACATTGACTTTTAATGGCGCATCGGGTGGGAGAAAGAACGGCGGCACAATGGCGTCCTCAATCACAATCACAGAATATAAACCAAACTCTTAATAGGAGAAAACATTATGGGTATTACAGTAAATAATCCAGAAGCACTATCTTGGAAGCATCCAAATATAGGTGGCATCTGTACAAAAGCAGGTGTTGTAACATCATGGCCTGAATCATTGCCTGAGTTGACTCAGAGTGATGTAGATACTTGGGAAGTAGAATATGCAGCACATCTTGTAAATGAGCAAGTCAAAGCAGATGTTGCTGAAACAGATAAAGTTATGCCTAGAAGTACAGAAGATTTAATTGATGTATTAGTATCTAAAGGCACAATTGCTTTAACTGATCTTCCACAAAAGACACAAGATGTATTAACAGATAAAAAATCTAAGAGAAATAAAGTTAAAAAGTAATGTATAATATTGGTCTTATTCCTGTCATTTCAATATTCAGTCGTATATGGGGTGGAGAAAGATATGGCACTACAGGATGGCGATATAAGATTGTACGCTTAACTGCACAGTTTGGTACAGGTGCATACTTAGGATACATAGTAGATCCAGATAATCCTGTACTAATGATTGCATCTTCTATACTTTATTATTTAGGAGAGAAACCTGCATGGACTCCTCTTATAGATGAAGTATCAAGACTATCACCGCAGAAAGATTATCTACCTCTACGTATGGCTTGGAGAGGAATTAAGTGGACGGGATTAGTTAGCTGTCTAGGATTTGCTCAATTATATTATTATGATACAGCTCCTACATACTTCTTATTATTACTAATGGGAGTTGCCTTTCCTTTATCTGCATATACAGGTTATAGGTGGCAAACATTAATGAGGGATAAACATGCCTTCATGGAATATGCAAGAGGTGCTGACTTAACAGTACTAATACTAATAGGATTATTATTTTATGTTTAAAGACTCTCAAGGCAGGTGGCTGACCAAGGCACTATTCTTTGAAATGAGTTCACCGGATATGCGAGATAAGTATCCACCTAAGTATACCTTAAAAGATTATGAGCATGAAGGTCTACCTTCTGCTAAAGAAATATATCTAGCATCATTAGATCCTACTGAGTATCAGGCAGCTCAGGATCTACTAGGTTCATGGAAACACTGGACAGTGTTGTGTGAATCAGATTGGTTTAAGCCATATCTGGAAGAATGGCGTATTGAATTAGAAGTGGCTATCAGATCTAAAGCCGTGTCGCTGATGAGAGCACATTCCGCAGGATCCTCTGCAGCAGCAGCCAATGCTGCGAAGTGGATAGCTGAAGGTAAATGGAAAGACAAGAAAGACACTAAAGGAGAGGATGCTAATAAGAAAGAAGCCAAAGTACTTAGACTAGTTACTAGTGCTGTGGATGAAGATTTAAATAGGATGAATAACTTTGACAGCTAAACATGATGCTAAGATACAGAAGATTCGAGAAGCGGCTGAGGCCGATCTTAAATATTTTATAGCATTGATAGCTCCTCATAGAGTTCTAGGTCACGTACATGGTGACTTAATTAGTTGGTGGACTAGAGAGGATGCTAAGGATCATCAACTAGCATTGATGCCTCGTGATCATCAGAAGAGTGCTATGATAGCGTATAGGGTAGCATGGGAATTAACCCGTAGACCTTGGTTGACATTTCTTTATATGTCAGCTACAGCATCACTAGCACAGAAACAATTGTCTATGATTAAGACAATATTAACTTCTAGAAACTATAGAAGGTATTGGCCTGAGATGGTACATACTCAGAAAGCCAAAAGGGAATTATGGAATGCAGATGAGATAGCTGTAGATCACCCTCTTAGAAAGAAAGAACAAGTTCGAGATGCAAGTATTAGTACTTGTGGCTTGACTAAAAATATTACAGGACTACACTTTAATGTTGCTGTACTCGATGATGTCGTGGTAAAAGAGAATGCATATAATGCTACTCAACGAGATCAAGTTAAATCAGCATACTCATTACTGGCATCTATTGAAACAACAGGATCACAGGAATGGGCAGTAGGTACACGGTATCATCACAACGATCTATACAATGATCTTATTGGGATGGAAGAAGATACTTATAATGAAGATGGAGAGTATTTAGGTAGTGTTCCTGTATATGAAGTATTTGAAAAAGTATTAGAAGATAGTCCCGGCAGGGATGGTACTGGTCAGTACTTATGGCCGAAGCAAAAGAGACATGATGGTAGAATCTTTGGATTCGATATCAGTGAGAGAGCTAGAAAGAAAGCAAAGTATCTAGATCAATCACAGTTCTATGCACAGTACTACAATGATCCAACAGATCCTTTTGGTTCTAATATTACAGCAGATACCTTTGCATACTACGATCAATCAAAGGTATATATAAAGAATGGTAAATGGTTCTATGGAAACATTCCATTAAATGTTTATGCAGCGGTTGACTTTGCATACTCATTAAGTAGAGCTGCTGACTTTTGTGCTATAGTAACAATAGGTATAGACTCTGAGAAGAATATCTATGTGTTAGATATAGATAGATTCAAGACAGTAAAGCCTTCAGTTATGTTTGATCATGTTGCTAATTCCTATGTTAAGTGGGGATGGATTAAGATAGCAGCAGAAACAACTGCAGCACAGAAAGCAATCGTAGAACAGATTAAAGATCTTAGGGCAGAGAACGGATTTGTATTCAGAATAGAAGAACATAATCCTAATCGCTACACAGGATCAAAAGAAGAAAGAATGATGGCAGCACTTGAGCCACGTTATGCAGATGGTAAGATATGGCACTACAAAGGTGGTAACTGTCAGATGCTTGAGGATGAATTAACCTCAGCGAAACCAGAGCATGATGATATTAAGGATGCTTTAACAGCAGCCATAGATCTAGCAAAGCCTCCTTCTGATAAGATGGCTAATAGATTTAAGAGACAACAACATATACAATTTAATAGTAGGTTTGGAGGAATAGCTCACTAATGAATAAAGGTAACGTATTAACTTTCGAGGATATCTTATTAAGGGAAGATATGGCAATAGCCATTACTAACCTATGGGTATCATGGAAAGGTCAACGTACTGAATGGGAAGAAGAGAAACAAGAACTACGCAATTACTTATTCGCTACTGACACCACAACTACTAGTAACAATGCTCTTCCTTGGAAGAACTCTACTACTGTACCGAAGCTTACACAGATTAGAGATAACCTACATGCTAACTATGTTGAAGCATTATTTCCTAATGCCGAATGGTTATTGTGGGAAGGTGATTCTGAAGAAGATGTAAAGAAAGATAAAGCAAATCTTATTGAAAACTATATGCGTAACAAGTTACACTCTAGTAAGTTCAAGGGAATTATCTCTAGACTATTACTAGACTATATTGATTACGGTAATGCTTTCGGTGGGATTGAATTTGTTAAAGAAATTAAGACTGACCCAGTAGATGGGGAAGTTCATACTATATATGAAGGCCCTAAATTATATAGGATTAGTCCCTATGATATCGTATTTGATTTAACCGCATCTGATTTTGCAAATGCTCCAAAGATTACACGATCTATATTTACATTAGGTGAGTTAGCTACAGAGATAGAGAACAAACCAGAGATGAAGTACAAACAAGAAGCTCTAGATAAAGCAAGATCTACTAGAGGAGATGTTCGTGCAGCAGTAGATAATGGTGATCTAAAGAAAGATGACGGGATAAATGTCGATGGGTTTGGTAGTTTTAAGGACTACTATAACTCAGGCTTCGTTGAATTATTAGAGTATGAAGGGGACATATATGATCCTATCTCCGATACTTTGTATAAAGATCACGTTCTTACTATTATTGATCGTAGCTTTGTACTACGTTTTGAACCGAATAAATCGTGGCTAGGTCGTAGCTATAAGCAACATGTAGCATGGCGCTTGCGTCCTGATAACCTTATGGGAATGGGGCCACTTGATAATCTTGTAGGTATGCAATACCGTATAGATCATTTAGAGAATCTTAAAGCTGACGTATTCGATATGATTGCGTTTCCTATGTTAAAGATCTCTGGTCTTGTGGAAGATTTTAATTTTCAACCCGGTGAGAGAATCTACTTAGGTGACGATGGTGACGTGAACTTTTTAGTTCCCGATACTACAGCACTCAACGCGGATTTTCAAATCGCAGAGTTAGAAAGAAAGATGGAAGAATTAGCTGGTGCTCCTCGCGAAGCTATGGGTATACGTACTCCGGGTGAGAAGACTAAGTTTGAAGTACAGTCTTTACAATCTGCAGCAGGAAGAATCTTCCAACATAAAGTATCTCAGTTTGAAGAGAACTTTGTAGAACCATTAATCAATGGAATGTTTGAGATTGCATTACGGAATCTTAGGGGCAAAGAATTAATTAAGACCCAAGATCCTGCAACAGGAGCATTCTTATTTGATGAAGTAACGAAGGATGACCTTACAGGTAAAGGATCCTTGAGACCTATAGGTGCTAGACACTTTGCTGAACAAGCACGTAAGGTACAGGAATTAGTAAGCTTCTTTAATAGTGGCATCATTGATAGACCTACAATAGCTCCCCATGTAAGTGGATTGAAGACATTACAATTGTTTGAAAAGTTATTAGATCTTGGTAATGAGAATATATTCGCAGAGAATGCGGCACTTGATGAAGCAGCTAAAGTCCAACAATATCAGAATACACTTCAAGACCAAACTGAAGTGAACGCTGTAACTCCAACAGAAGCAGATGAGGAGGAGATTCCACTTGGCTAATGAGGAGAAAAAGATTCCAGCACGATTACTGAAAGGTATGAGTGAGGAAGAAAAAGAGGATTTTGAAAAGTCCTATTGGGCATCGTCCCATGTTACTGATAAAATAACAGAGGTAGTAGAAAGTATGCTTAAGGAGTCTTACCAAAGTTCCGAAAAGCTTGATAACTACGAAAAGAAAACTGCATGGTCAGAGTATCAAGCTGATCAGATAGGATTCAGACGAGGAATCAAAAAAGTACTACAACTATTACCATAACTAATAGAGGTATTTATGTCTGACCAAGGCAACAAAGAAGTAAATGTATTTGAACAAGACCAGTCTCAAGTACAACAACCTGACCAAGGAAATGAAGTACAACTACCCGACGAAGTAGTGACGTTCATAGGTGAAGGTAAGAAGTATAAGGATGTAACTGAAGCTCTTAAATCAGTCCCACATGCGCAAACGCACATTGAAAGACTAGAGGCAGAGCTAGTAGCAGCCAATGAGAAGTTAGGTACTGCTGCGAATATAGAGACAGTTTTAGATAGACTATCTAGTCCTTCGACGAACGAGACTGACAACGGTTTTAGTGAAGAAGATGTTACTAGGTTGGTTACAGAAACAGTCAAAAACTTGAACGAGAATGCGACGAAAGCAGAGAATCAAGCTACAGTTAATAAGGTTATGAATGATGTCTATGGTGACAAAGCTCATAATGTAATTGCTGATAAAGCAAGGGAATTAAAACTTAATGTTCCTACATTAAAAGCCCTAGCTGAATCATCTCCTGAAGCCTTTCTGAAATTAGTCGTAGACGAGAAGAATCAAGTAGATAACTCAGATCTATCTAGTGGTAATGGATCAGTTAATATTGAAGCCTTGGAAAAGGGTTTTGGTAATGGTGGCCCAAAACAAGGGACACATGACTGGTACAAAGCACAAAGAAAAGTGAAGGGAGACACTTGGTATTTCTCTTCCGCAACTCAGAAGCTTATGATTAAAGATCGTAAGGCTATGGGTGAGGATTATTATAAATAATAACAAAAGGAAATAAACTAAATGAGTGGATTTAGTGCAGCCAATGCAGCTTCCGATGTTCTAATTCGTTCTGAGATTTGGTCTAACCAACTTAAAGACGTTTTAGAAGATGATCTGCAAGGCATGAAGTACGTGGATTGGATGAATGAATTCCCTGATGGTAATACATTTACGATCCCTTCTGTAGGTGAAGCTAACGTACGTGACTATGTTGAGAATGAAGACGTAGTATACGACGCGATGGATACTGGTGAATTCCAATTCTCTATCACGGATTATGTTAGCTCTGCTACATATATCACAAAGAAAATGCGACAAGATTCTTTCTATGCAGCACGCTTAGAAAGTATGTTTGTTCCAAAACAACGTCGAGCAATTGATGAACGAGTAGAGACTGACATTATGGCACTGGGTATGGCTGGTGCATCTGGTGGTCAAACCGTATCATCTACTAACTCAATCAACGGTGCTGAGCATCGTTGGGTCGCTGAAGCTACTGATGATTCTATAGGTGTAATTGATTTCGCTAAAGCATTACATGCTCTAAAGAAAGCAAACGTACCTGCAACTAATTTAGTTGCTATCGTAGATCCTTCAGTAGAATATACATTAAACACGTTGACTAATTTAACGAATGTAAGTAACAACCCTAAATGGGAAGGCATCGTATCTGATGGTATTGCTTCAGGTATGCGTTTTGTTAAAAATATCTACGGCTTTGACGTATATACAAGTAACTATCTTGCGGGTGCTGGTGCAGCCGGAGCTGGTGCAGAAACCATTGACAGTGATACCGTTGCTAATGGTGTATGTAACATGTTCTTCTCTGCTACTTCTGATGTCCTACCTTTCGTAGGTGCATGGAGACAGATGCCTGAAGTTGATGGTGAATATAATAAAGACAAACAACGTGAAGAATATTTGACGACAGGACGCTATGGCTTGAAGGTCTATCGACCAGAGAACTTAGTTGTTGTATTATCTGATACTTCTGTTGTAGCTTAATAAGGGAGCCTAAATATTATGGGTACAAAATACACAAACAAAGATGGACTTTCTATCAATTTTGGTACGAAAGAAAGCCTTGTACAATGGGGACAATCTAACGCCGAAGGCGTAAAGAAAGTTCTATGGTGTGACTTCTCTTATGATGCTCTTCCAACCTTTACGGCTGATGTAGACAACGATGGTACTGACGATTCTTTCGACAATACGATTCCTTTTATTAAAGAGGGTTCTGCAATTCTTTCAGCTACGCTGTTGGTTACGACTGATTGGGGTGGTACTACACCTACTTTGACGTTGGGTTTATATGAATCTGATGGTACAGTAATCGATGCCGATGGTATTGATGCTACTATTGCTGAAGCTGCACTTGATGCAGGTGATGTTGTAGTATGTGACGGCGCACTAGTAGCTAATGCAACGAAACTTGTAACGGCAGACGGTTATCTTGTTGGTGTGACTGGTGGTACAGCTACCTCTGGTTCCGCACGACTTGTAATCGAATATATCGAACCGACTACAAAGGTATAATATAGATCGAGGGGATTAATTTCCCCTCATCTTTAAGGGATACAATATGACAGTTGAACATGTAAATATTACAGGAGCTAATCTACACGAACCTAAAGGTGTAGCATCTGCATCCTTAGATCAAGTTTATATAGCTGATGGTGCATCATCTGGTGCATGGTCGTTTCCTGAATATGTAATCACCGCAAAGATTACAGATATAAGTACAGCCGGACAAGTATATGTTACTGCTCCTTGGGCAGGAACTATTGAGAAAGTATACTCAACAATCAACGGGGCTATAGGTACCGCTGATGCAACATTAACACCTAAGATAGGTGGAACCGCAGTAACTAGTGGAGCTATTACAGTAGCCTACTCAGGGTCAGCCGCAGGTGATGTAGATTCATCTACTCCTTCCGCTGCCAACGCAGTTACAGCAGGACAAGCAATAGAAATTGAAACTGATGGGGCTTCTTCAAATGCAATTGAAGTAGAAATCACATTAGTAGTTAAGAGGACAGCATAATGGCTAAGCTTACTTTACTTGAATTAACTCAATCAGTACTAGCATCCATGTCTAGTGATAAAGTTAATGATCTATCAGATACGGAAGAAGCGAATGATGTAACTAATATCATTCTAGAAACGTATGATCATATGATGACAAGTAAAGATTGGCCTCACTTGCAAGGATTAGTAAACCTAACAGGATTAGGAGATACAAATCTTCCATCTAAGATGGAGATACCTGCATCAGTAAGTGAAATTTATAGTTTAAAGTATGATAAGAGAACTGCCGTATCAGATCCAGAGAAGTATCAGGAAGTCAAGTACTTAAAGCCTGATGAATTCTTAAAGGTTATATATAGTAGAAGTACTACACCTACTAATACCACTAAGTATACTGATAGCGGAATAGATTTTCTTATAGTAACTGATAGAGCACCGACATACTGGACATCATTTGATGACAAGTATCTCTGGTTTGATTCCTATGATTCAGATGTGGATTCGACCTTACAAGGATCGAAGACAGTTGCAGCAGTACTTAAGTATCCTACCTATACATTAGATAAGGATCATGTACTAGATATGCCTGAGAAATTATTCCCAGTACTATTATCTGAATCTAAGAATATGTCACATATGACAATTAAACAAGTCTCTGTTCCTAAAGAATTAGAACGCGAGCGTAAAGCAAAGGTTCGTCTACAGAAAGAGGCTAGTAATACTGACCAAACGAATTCGAGACCCGATTATGGCCGTAGGTAATACAAAGAAAACATTAGTAACCGAAAGAGTTAATAAGACAAACTTCTGGAAAGTAGTATACAAGGGTGGTGGTAAGATCCCTGCAGAATTATCAGGAGTTTATACTAAGCAATCACTTGGTGATGAAGCAATAAACAAATACTTATTGAGTAATACTAAAGTCAATGGCAAGAGCAAGGCAGAATAAGAATTACTTCACCTTTGTTGGTGGACTTAATACTGAAGCTACTGAATTAACTTTCCCAGAGAACGCCTCTATTGATGAGGCGAACTTTGCACTACGTAAATCAGGACTGAGACAACGAAGATTAGGTATAGATTATGAGGGTGGATTCTCATTATCATCTAATATTGATATCACTCAGTTCCAAGATAGAACTATTACAACCCATGATTGGGATGCAGTAGGTGGTGATAGTCAAGTTAATTTCCAAGTAGTACAGATCGGAGAAACTATTTACTTTCATAGTAAAGGTAGTGCCTCGATCTCTGCAAATGCAAAGTCATTTACTATCGACCTTAATACTTATAAGGTATCAGCTTCTCCTACAATAGGGGTTGAACCTATAGATGTAACATTTGGATTAGGTAATCTATTTGTAGCATCAAAAGAAATAGAACCATTCTATGTAGAGTATGATGCTGACTTAGATAGTATCTCTGCTACACAAATTAACATTAAAGTAAGAGACTTTGATGGAGCTGATGATGGTCTAACTATAGATGATCGTCCAGCTACTCTTAGTGATGAACATAATTATAATCTAAAGAATCAAGGTTGGCTAGAAGACAACGTAGTTGTTAGATCTGGTGCCTCTGATCCTATTAGTAATTATAATACTGCCAATGGAGAATACCCTAGTAATGCTGATATAGTCTACTTTGGTAAAGTATCCTCTTCTAGCACTGCTGAAGATATAGGTAAGTGGGATGCATCATGGGTACAACGTACAGCCTTTGGTAATACACCTGCACCAAGCGGACATTATATCCTTGATGCTTTTAATAAAGATAGAGCTACTGCATCTGGTATAGGTGCATTAACATCTGAGACAGTAACATCTAGACCTAGTACTGTATCCTTCTATGCAGGTCGAGTCTGGTATTCTGGTGTAGATGAAGGAACTAATTCAGGATTAGTATTCTTCTCTCAAACATTAGAGACTATGAAACAGGCAGGATTATGCTATCAAGATGCAGATCCAACATCTGAGGACATCTCAGATTTAATTGATACAGATGGGGGTTCAGTTAATATACCCAATTCAGGTAAGATATTAAGAATCATTCCCATCAATACTTCCCTAGTAATATTTGCTACGAATGGTTTATGGCAGATATCCGGCCCAGATGGAATCTTCGCAGCTACAGATTACTCTGTAAATAAGATTACTAACATAGGTGTGGTAGGTTCTCGCTCTATGGTAGATGCTGAAGGTACTCCTATCTATTGGTCTAAGGGTGGTATATATTCGTTACAAGCTGATCAAGTAAGTGGTCAGTTATCTGCTGTCAACATTACTGCAGATACAATACAAACATATTATAATGATACTATCCCTGAAATTAGTAAGGAATATGTATCTGCTGTATATGATAATACAGCCAAGAAAGTATATTGGGCATGGAATGAATACTCAGGATTTGATGGATCTAGTTCATGGAGTAAGTATAATAGATTACTTATATTAGATGTAAATGTACAAGCATTCTATCCATATAAGATAGAAGACTTAGCATCTGATAGTCCTTATATAGCAGATCTATTAGTTAGTTCTCGGATCTCTACATCCACATCAACTCAAACAGTAGTGGTAGGATCTGATGTTGTTGAGGTAGGTACAGGTAATTCCGTTACTGTAGATGTATCATTACCCGGAGCACTAGCATCTAAGTTAAAATTCTTAGTAGCTGTCCCAGAGGATTCAAGTAATTATAAGTACACCATAGGTGAATTTAATAATACAGACTTTGTAGATTGGGAAACTAATGATGGTACAGGTATAGACTTTACTAGTTACTTATACACAGGATATGAATTGTTCGGTGATGCAATGCGTGAGAAAGATGCACCATATCTATTTATGTACTTCCGACAAACAGAGGATGGCTTTACAGATGATGGGAGTAATAATTTATCCTACACTAATCCGAGTGCAGCCACAGTACAGATAGCCTTTGGTTGGAGTAACTTAAGTTCATCAGGAAGATGGAGTCAATCATATGATGCCTATAGATTAAAAGATTTATATATACCAGAGGATGAGAACGATACCTTTGGATATCCATTTGAAGTAGTAACATCGAAAGAAAGAATTAAAGGACATGGTGAAGCTATCCAGTTCCGTATTACTTCCCAGACAGGGAAAGATATGAGATTACTAGGATGGTCGGGATCATTCACAGGAGAAACAGATGTCTAAAGTACAATATGAAGTTGTTGGTATGAGCCACTATGATGAGATCGCAGCCCTATGTAAGAAGTGGTGGTATACTAGTAAGTTCTATAAAGATCATAAAATGGAATACGTTCCAGATAAAGATACATTTCAAAAGTTATATGAGCAGGGAGTTCTGTTTGCACTAATAGGAAAGATAGATGGTAAAGCAGTAACATGCTTTATTGGGGTGATACATCCTTATCTATTTAATCCTAGTTGGAAAACATGTACAGAATTAGTATGGTGTATACATCCTGAGTATCAAAAGAAAGGATATATAGTAGGATTACTTAAAGCTATAGATCAATCTATGGAGGCATTAGAGGTTAATCTATATAACTTAGTATTACAAGCAGATCCTTTATATGAGTCTCTTGGGGATAAGTTACAAAGTAAATATGACTTTGTATTAACGGATAAAGTATTTACAAAGGTAAAAGAATATGGCTAAACTAACAGCGATTGCTCCAATTGTTTCCGCGATAAGTGGTATCGTTTCGGTAGTATCCTTTATTAAAGGTAAGGGAGCTAAGGATGATGCCTTTGATTCACGTCAAGCAGCCCTAACTGAGCAAAGAGAGGCTAATAAAGTACAACAAAAAGTAGAAGAACTACGTGCATCAAGAGAGCGACGAACGCAAGTAAGACGAGCTAGAGTAGCTAGAGCACAGGTTGTGAATCAAGCATCTCAAACCGTAGGTGGAGATAGTTCCGGTGCTCAAGGTGGAGCAGGTAGTGTATCCAGTCAACTCAGTGGTAACTTAAGTTTCTTAGATACTAACTTAGGATTAGCTAGACAACGTAATACACATCTAGATAATGCAGCTCTACATACGACAGATGCTACTAACTCATTAAGTGATGCATCAACCTTCGATTCATTATTCAATGCTAGCTCTAAAGTATTTGACTTAGCAGGTGGCTTTGGTTCACTTGGAAAAATAGGATCATAAATGACTTCATTATTTGATAACAGTATAGAACCAGAATTAGAGACCACTAGTTCTGTGTTGTTTGATCCTGAGATGGA
>JAJFGR010000019.1 GCA_021776025.1 Alphaproteobacteria bacterium | reverse complement strand
TGTCGTTATCGACCAGAAGATTACCCTCGATCTCCTGCCCCTGCACGCCGCTAAATATATCGTCGATAGCATCCGGCGCATCATTAACCGGGTTAACAGTGATGTTCGCAATGGCCATATCGCTGCCGCCATTGCCATCCTCTACAGTATATTCAAAACTATCCGCGCCGTTAAAGTTTGCGGCAGGCGTATAATCAAAACTGCCGTCACTGCTTAAGACAACGCTCCCGCCCTGCACAGTAGTAAAGGTGCCGTCGACAACAGTAAGGGCATCGCCGTCCACATCACTATCCGCACCGCTGCTATTATCTACCAGCACATTTCCACTTAACATAACGTCTTCATCAGATTGAAAAAAATCATCCGCAGCAACCGGTGCATCATTCACCGGCGTCACATCAATATTAACCAGCCCAACATCCTGCCCGCCATTACCGTCCAGAACAGTATAATTAAAACTATCCGGCCCGTTAAAATCAGCCGCCGGACTGTAAAAGAATTCACCACTCGCCAGCAACATTACAGAGCCGCCATTGGCTGTAACAATGTCCGCAGGAACAACAGCAAGACTGTCACCGTCCACGTCACTATCCTCACCGTTCCCATTATCAACCAGAACATTCTCCGCAAGCGCCCCATCTTCAGCAACGGTGAAGGTATCATCGCGGGCGATTGGATCGTTATTAACCACAACCGGGTTAACCGTCAGATTAACCGTACCAATATCACTGCCGCCATTGCCGTCAAGCAACGTATAATCAAAACTGTCCGCGCCGCTAAACCCGGCCAAAGGTATATAAATAAAATTGCCGCTACCATCCAGCAGAATAGCTTGCCCGCCCGCTGCCGTTGCAATAACGCCAGCCTGCACAGTGAGGACATCACCATCAATATCACTATCCACGCCACTACCATTATCGAGGAGCACATTACCGGAAATCGGTAAATCTTGGTCGCCTGCGAAACTGTCATCCTGCGCCACTGGCGCGTCATTCACGGGTAGGACATTTACCGTCACCATCGCGGTATCGCTACCGCCTTGAGAGTCATTCAGCGTATATTCGAAAGTTTCCACACCGTTGAAATTTAGAGCCGGAGTATAAATCAGCGTGCCGTCAGCTTGCAAATCAACCGTAGCACCCGAAGCTAGTACAAAATTATCCGGTACCACCTCAATAATATCTAGATCAGGATCGCTATCTACCCCGCTGCCGTTATCGTCCAGCACATTACCGGTAACAACAACATCCTCCGCACCAGAAATAACGTCGTCCTGCGCGATTGGATCAGTGTTAACACCTGGACCAGGAACAATTGTGGCTAAGTCAATGGTTTCACCATCGTCAAATACCAATGTTTCTATTATCTCTGCATTATCTGCAAAATGGTCAATTAAAGTAATTGTATTAGCGCCTGTATTATCTGTACTGATGATTAAATCATTACCATTACGATCAAAATTCATATTACTTCGAAAAACACCAGCACCCAGTTTAATAACATCTGATCCACTTGTATCTTCAATGATGATAGCGCCCGTGCCTTGCTCATAAACATACTCATCATTTCCAGCTCCGCCAAATAATTGATCACTTCCTGTACCACCGCTCAAGGTGTCATTACCCTGGCCGCCGAACAAAGTATCATCACCGCTATTACCATCCAGCACATCGTCACCGAGGCCACCCAGTAGCGTATCACTGCCTGTTGTACCACTAACCGTATCGCCTGTCGTATTAGTTGCAAAGATGTTGATGGCAGCATTCAATATGAAAGAGGACGCATCAAAAAAAGCCATGTTTTCAACTGTTCCACCAAATTGACTAATAATTGTTAGCGTGTTGCTACTTGTATTATCAGTAAAAATAGTTAGATCGTTACCATCTCTAAAGTAGGAAAGATCGTCTAAAATAATATCCGGGCCAAATTGAATCGTATCGTTTCCACCATTCTCAAGGATCGTATCGGCACCGGAAAAGGCAGCATAATGGTATGTGTCATTTCCTGCACCACCATCCAGAGTGTCATCACCATCTCCACCCACTAGATCATCATCACCATCACCACCGATAAGAACATCATCCATGGTATTTCCTACAAGAATATCATTTCCTGACAAGCCACTGAGAGTATTGCTGCCACCATTCCCAATTATAATGTCATTACTAAATTCTGTTCCATTGATAGTCTGCGCAAAATTCCCTCCCAAGACCCAGTTAGAAATTCCTGTAAAATCAAGAATGGGACCAACATCAAACTGTAGAATTTCAACAGGATTAGCACCAAACACCTGGTTTTCTACTGTTAATTCATCACTATTTCCATTCAGAATTATTTTAGCATCTAGCCCTGCTCTTTCTATTCGGACGTCAGCAATACTGGTGCCCGGATCAAATGTTAGTGTATCGAAACCTCCTATATCGCGAATTGTATCAAGGCCGCCATTGAAAATATAAGTGTCGTCTCCAAGACCGCCTTCCAAAATGTCATTACCTACACCGCCATTTAGCGTATCATTACCATCACCCCCCATAAGCACATCATCTGCATCAAGACCCAATACCGTATCGTTCTGACCACCGCCAGAGACAATACCGAGAATTAAATCATCTCCGCCCGTTCCTTCTGTACGATAATCACGCGCTATAACATCCAGTGCACTGCCATCAAAAAATTGAAGAGTCTCCATTGAAAAAGCAGCGTCATTTGTATTGAATTGTTTTTCGACAATAATTTCCCGGCTAGAGGTAAGGTCGACGATGTGCAGAGCATCATTTATATCGCGGAACATATCAATGTCAGCAAGGGTAATGCTATTCCACATGATAATTGTATCACTGCCCTGACTTTCAGATTGTGGCAAGTTAGGATCAACAAATTGATCCTGATCGCGAAAGACGTCAGCCCCATCGCTTGCAATATAGGTGTCATCACCAAGACCACCGACCAGAACATCATCGCCAGCACCGCCATCCAGTACATCTTCTCCTAGAGCTCCCCAGAGTATGTCGTTGCCACCCCCGCCAGAAAGCTGGTCGTCTCCCTCATAACCCAGCAAGGTGTCATTTAGATCTCCGGCAAACTGATCACCCAAAATGATATTGCTTAGAAAATCACCTAGAACCCAAGATGTTTCAAAATTTTCAAAACTTAACTCTAGATCATCTTGAACGAAGCTCATATTTTCAATAGTCGGGGTCGCGCTAAATTGATCAACAATGGTGATCGTTGTGGCCGCATCAATTGTTGATGTATCAATCACCATATCATTTCCGACAGCCGTGAAATCAATATGATAAAGGGTTACAGCATTCCCCATGCGCAGCGTATCTGTGCCTGAAACATCGGTAATCGTGGCTACGCCACCTGAATAAATAAAGGTATCGTCATCGATACCACCTTCCAGGGTATTAATTCCGCCAACAGCCTCGAGTATATCGTCACCGGCATCACCAAAAAGCTGATTATTTCCAGCATCACCAATTAACGTATCATTATCTGCTCCGCCAAAAGCAATATCCGTACCTTCGCCAACAGTAATAGTGTCATCGCCACCATTACCAAATATTGTATCATTCAGCAATCCAGCAAATGTGATTCCATCAATAGTATCAGCGTCTTCAGTACCACGTGTTTCATAAGCAAGGGTAAAAAGATCGGTTTCACTGCCGCCATCAAAACGGAAAAAATCCATTGAAGCAACTTGTCCGACTTCTCCAAAGAAATTTTCACGGCCTTCAAAATGACTATCTATAGTAATGCTATCATCCGCGCTGAGTTCAACAACAAGGCCATTGTCAACATTGCGGTAAAACGCTCCCGCCAGTTGCAAACTTTGCAGCGTAATACTCGCTCCGAATACCAACACATCACTCGCGCCGCCCGCATCAAGAATCGTATCATGACCGGTGCTGACGATATAAGTATCATTACCACTACCGGAAAACATTTCATCATCACCGGCACCACCATCTAGAACATCGTCCTCACCTGTTGCACCAAACCCGCCCTCCAGAAAATCATTCCCGTCCCCGCCGAAGAGCATGTCACTGCCACTACCACCATCGATAAAATCATCACCGTCCCCGCCAAATAGCTGGTCATCACCAGAATCACCTATAAGAAGGTCGCCTTCGGTGCCGCCCGTTAAAACATCGTCTCCTGAGCTTCCCTCTAGAAAATCCGATCCCGAGCCGCCATTCAAAGTGTCATCGCCACCTTCCCCGAAAAGACTATCATTCCCCGCGCCGCCTGATATAACGTCCGCCTGATCGCTACCTGGAATCCTGTCATTTCCTGCCGTAACATCAAAAACATACGGTAAATCACGCACGGCCACTTGCTCTCCAGTTGAAAATTCAACCATTTCAATAGTTGAACCAATTGTCAGCAGATCATTGCCGTTATGTCGCACCAATGCACTAACAGAGGCACCGATACGTTGCTGTACAAATTCAAAGCTCGAAGGCCCGCCCCCGGACTCAAAAACAACTTTATCAAACCCGCTCCCGCCGTTAACGACATACTCTGCTGTCAAATCGCTGATAAATAATGCGTCCTGCCCAGAACCACCGAACATTTCGCCGCCGTCATCCTCCGCATGAAGTTCGTCATCCCCGACACCGCCACGAAGAATATCAAACCCCGCGCCGCCAAACAGAATATCATTACCGTTTAAACCCTCAAGCGTATCATCGAGATCACCCCCAAAAATATTCTCGCTATATTGTGTACCGGTAACGCTATCTTCACCGTCCGCAACTGAAAGATTCGTCGATAAAATAGCCCCTATATTTATTTCGTCAATCACACCGTTATGCGTAATCGTGCCTATTAGGTCTTCGCCAACAACAGCACCCTCACTGTCAAAGATTAGATTGGTTAAAATGATCACGCTGTTGTCAAACGGTATCGATATTTTCAACGATGCTTTAGAAACTGCCGCCCCGCCAAATCCTTGTAAATCAAGCGTATCAGTCCCAAAATTATCTATTTCCTGAATCGTCAGGTTCCCGCCTGTATAAACATATGTATCGTCGCCCCGCCCGCCGTCCAGCACCGCCGTGTCATCACCGATAATAATGTCACCGACACTCAGCCGTCCACCACGTACGATCTCCACGCCGGTAAAATTCGTATCAACCTCGCCGGTAACAAGGTTTGTTACCGTTAACGTTGTCGCATCGATTAACAAATTGTCCCGCAATTCATAAGCTATCGTATCGATTCCCGCACCGCCACTTACCACCGGATCAAAATTGCCGTCAAAGACACTCCCCCGGCGGATCAAATCATCGCCCGCACCGGCATCAAAAACTACGTCACTCGCGCCCAACCCCAGCGTCAAAATATCATCGCCCGCGCCCATATTCACCTGTGTCAGATCACCCGCCTCGAACCCATAAGAACTCGGCAAATTACCGCCGGCAAAGACTGAAACACTGCTTTCCCGAAAATCCACACTATCGCTCCCCGCCCCCAGCACCAGATTATTCGCCTGATCTGCGTTAAGCGCAAAATTCACTCCGCTGAATGGTTCAGTCAACGCCAATATATCCACCACGCTCCCGCCATTGCGCACCACTGCCCCCGTGCCTGTCGCCGCATCCGAGAGATCAATTGTCAACGGTCCGCCCGCCGCCCGATAATCCAGCAGATCATCACCGCCCATAACGTTAAATGTATAAGCGCCCGCGTCCCCCGCCACCCGGAACAAATCATCTCCCTCGCTGCCCGTCACCGCCTCGATATTCGTAAAGCTGTCCGTGCCGCGCAAATCATCCACCACCGTGCCCGCACCATTTGCGCCCAGGGTAAAGATCAGCCCCTGGTCAATCGTCACCTCCCGCGTGCTATAATCCAGCGTATCAACGCCACCGCCATTCGCCCCGCCGTCGATGACATTATCCACACCTTCGCCCGGGATAAACACATCGCCCTGCCCCGTGCCTGTTGCGTTTTCGAAGCTATCAAAAAAGTCCGGGCCGCTGCCCGTGACCGTGCCCTCCTGAAAATCAACCGTTACCCCCGCCGCACTCGCATAGCCGCTATAGTCCAGCGTGTCCGTTGCCGCCGCGCCTTTCAGGGTCCAGCCCGTCGGGCCGTTCGGATTAAGCAACAAGTTCGCCGCATCATTCAGAAGCAGCACTTCAAAATCCAGAAACTCAAAGCTCTGCCCGTCGATTGTAATATGTGTGCGGTCATCAATCGTAAAGTCTCCGTCCGCCAGATCGCGCAAATCCACCGTGTCGGAATCGCCTGCCGTACCGACAAATTTTTCGATCGAAAAGAACGCATCTTCCGTGTGTTCAAACCGCCCGCTCACATCCGTTAGCTGATAACTTTTTTCCACCGTGCCATTGTGAAGCGCCGCGTCCGTGATCTTCACCGTGACGCGCGCCTCGCCGCCGGATGGCCCGGAAAGCTTTGAATAATCCACCGCATCACGCCCGTCTACACTTACCATAATATCTGAATTTAGTGACAAAAAATGGTCCGCAGAGTCCCAGCCAGCCCGCGCTCCATCAAGATCACCGCGGTTAAGACCGCCATGCAAAACATCCGCACCCCGCCCGCCAAACAGCGTGTCATCACCCGCGCCACCGATCAGAACATCATCGCCGGAAAGGTTCGGATCAAACGGAGTGCCGCCGGGGCCAAATTTATGAACATCGCCATTCCCGTCCGGCAATTTGTTCTCCTCGTGGAAGCCGGCATTCTCATCGTAAGTCAGACCATCGCCGTGAATAATGTCATTCCCCGCATCGCCGTACAAAACATTGTCCCACGCATTGCCGATCAGGATGTCGCCCGTGCGACCGGCAGCATCGGGAGTAGAGGCATCTACATCCGTGCCTGTCGCGTTTTCAATTATGCTGTAAAAAGCGATAGAAACGTTGCCAGCATCAGGCCCTATTGCACCAGATTCTCCATCGAAAAACGTAAAATCGTCTCTGGCTGACTTTCCTATTGAACTAAAACGCCCCTGCCGCAAATCAATTTGTGCTGCTAAATTATAGGCTGAAACATCTAATGTATCAGTGCCGCCGCCATCCCAAAGAGACTCTAAAATTGGAGAATCTGCGTTACTGACAGAAAACCCAAGACCTTTTTTGAGCGCATATTCTGTATCACCAGAACGGGTATTATAATTCCTGTTTTGATAATTCTCTTGTATGGCAAGAATGTCATAAAGCTGTAATCCTGATGCAAAAGTACCAAAATATTCATTACTCGACATAATCGTAAATTTCTGACTGTCTTTGCTTGTATCCGTAGAATGTCTTAAGCCCCCAACGGCATGACCCATCTCATGCAGCCAGACGAAAAATGATTCCGTCCCCGGTTGAAAAGTTGCATTTTCATTCAACGCGGCGATGTTTTTATTAATAAAAACATCGCCATCATCCCCTATATTTTGAGGAAGCCATGCCAAACCCTTTTTATTCAGATCATCGGATACTCCTCTGGATAAAATCACATCACCATCGGAAGCCTCTTCAGTAAAAGATAGATTGACCACATCCGAAAAAGAAACGCGGTAATTTTCACCATTATCGGGGTTGATAACGTTATTTATAAAAACCTGATTAACAGTCTGGTCATCACTATATCCGGACAAATCCGAAGGGGAGGCCAGTAAATAACGCACAATGTCTTGCTGGTCAAAGGCCGCAGGATCGGAGCTTTTTATTAACGCAAATAAATCATTGTTTCCCGGCAAAGGATTGATAGACCAGCCTGTATTCGTATATCTTAGTATCGTCGCCGGATTTATAGAATATGAAGAAAAATTTGTGTCTTCATCACGAACCGTAAAAGTAAGCGCGGACGAATCCCATTTATTTTGATCGGGTAAAATAAAAGTTGCATCTGGATTTGTCATTACATACTCCTGTTATTCTTTGTTTAATTCTAGGCAAGCTTCACCATTGCCATTGGCGCAGTTAATCTGTTTTATGCGCATTTTAAAAAAAATGGTGAGCACTTCTCTAATATTCTTTTCCAATTCTTTCTTGTTTTTAGGGACACTTATCAGATAAGGCTGAGAATATTTTGTTTCAATTGATTCTTTCATTTTTCCAAATCCCATGTTGCGTCTCACTTTACGCCTTTCTCTAATATCAATAGAAATAACATCATGATTAAGCTTCGGTGAAAACAACCCGGCCGTCCAATAATTGACATAGACGTTAAAAAGAAGCTGCTCTGCGATATTTCCTGTCAAATATGGAGCATCTGTTGTTTCCAGTTTGATTTCTTTTGGCACATCTATCTTTTCCTTAAGAGCTTCTGATACCCAGCCTTCCACGACTTGCCCATTCAAAGGAAGGGTGATTATTTGTCCAAAAACATTATCTATAACAGGTACAATTCTAGTGTCGCGCTGCTTCTGAACACTCACATAAACATAAATAGCGTTAATATCACGATAAAATGGCCTGTCACCATAAGTAGAAGCCCCTACACTCGAAGCCCAAAGCCCAAAGCCCAAAGCCCAAAGCCCAACCATAAAAACAATATTTTTCAAATTAATCTTCATCTTCCCCTCACATCCGGTTTCAGTTATTTCCACTCCCCGGATTATAGCGTCGTCGCTAAATTTTATTTATCTCTAATTTTAGCTAAATTCACTTAACATAATCTTAAGGTTGTGGCCACTTGGTCGTAATCAATGGATAATTGTGCTGTAATCCAAGGTGACAGCGCACTTGGTGCGCTTTTTGTGTGGAATTTAAGGGCGTGACTGAAAAATACTTGCCAATTAGCCCTAAAATAGTAAAATTGAACAAGCTGTCCACCCATGCTCACCGAAGTCGACACGGCTCCCGCTACAGCCACAACAATTGAGGGCACTTCTGAGGGTATCGACTCTTTCTCAAAAATTAAAAAATCAAGGGAATCTGCGGGTTACAGCGCCAGTTCGAATCCGGCCCGGGAGCCATTTTTTATACTCATCAACATTTACAGG
>JAJFGR010000018.1 GCA_021776025.1 Alphaproteobacteria bacterium | reverse complement strand
TCGCGGGAGCGAATGACGGTTCGATCCCGCTAGGATCCACCAATTTTCTTATATTTTAAAAATTGCCATAAAACTTCAGATCTGTTATAAATAAAGCAGATTTCAAAAAAGGAGAGACTTATGCGTCTTTTAGCAGTTTTTACAGTTTTACTTTCATTCGGCCTGCTGGTCACGCCGGTTATGGCAGAGGATGAGTTTGGCTCTCGTTTTAGCGCCGATGCCCCATCTGCATTGAAAGATCCGGAAGAAGCGCTCGCTGAAATTGCACCTGCCGCTGGTGATGAGCAGCCAGATGAGCAAACGCAGGAAGTGGAAGCAACCGATGACGAGCCGGAAGTGGAAGCTCAGGATCAATAACGCTGAGACTTTAATTCAGAATATAAAAGCGTTTTCTCAATGAAACGCTTTTTTTAATGGGCGTAAAGCCTCATAATCAAAATGAATATGATCTAACGCCCTGTTTTTCTTATGCCCAGCTCTGAAATATTGACCCCGAAATCACCATCACCATCCCTCAAGATGGGTATGGCTTTATTCTGCGCTCTTCTTTGTTTGTTGCCGCTCATACAGACTGTTGCCCCCCGGGCTCTTGGATTTGTCCCTCCGGCAATGGGGATCATCTTTTTTTGTGCTCTGCGAATATTTTCCGGGTCATGGCCACGACTAAGTCTTCTTTACGTTGCTATTGCTGTGGGTACGGCGTCTCTCGCGGCTTTAAGCGCTTTATGGTCACTGAATCCTGATTTTGCGCTTGAACGAGGTTTAAAAATTGTAGGCGTTTTGGGCGGTGGCTGCGCCCTTTATGCAGTATTGCGCGCAAACACATCATGGCCGTCTTTCCTATACTGGGCTTTCCCTCTTGCGCTTATTTTTGCAGGCCTTCTTTGCATTTTTGAATTATGGACGAATGGATTTTTATATCATACCTGGCGCGGCACAGATGCGGCCAATTACAATCTTTCAATTATCAATCGGGCCGTTGTATCTTTTACATTGCTGTTATTGCCCGCTTTGGGATTTTTAAGCCTGTCGTCATGCTCCGCTTTAAAGAAGCGATTAATGCAGCTGTCGTTTTTGCTCATTATGATCGTTATCGCCTGCATGACCGATAGCCAATCCGCACATTTGGCTTTGCTGGTTGCCGGAATATTCTGGTTCGCATTCCCTCTTTTTAAACGAAAAGCGGCGCAAAGCGGTCTGATCATTCTAATCTGCGCAGGCATTCTTGCTGGGCCATGGTTAGTGCAGTTGTTATATAATGTCTTTGCAGATTATGTTCATACAATGCCCTGGCTGGCCGATGCGTACGCTGCCGACCGGTTGGAAATATGGGATTTCGTCGCCCGTAAAGCGTTGGACAGCCCAATTTTCGGTTTTGGCATTGAAGCTACCCGCCATATTGAGCATTTTAATACGCCCATGCGCTATACCCCCCTCGACCACGTTCTGCATCCCCATAACGCTGTATTGCAAATCTGGATCGAGTTTGGCCTCATCGGCATTTTAGGGCTATGTGCCGCCATGGTGTTGGTTTTACACAGCATGTTTAGAATTGAGAGTGAGCCAGCCCGGCGTTTGTGCCTGTCTGTGTTCATGATGGCTTTGGTAACGGCCTGCATATCCTATGGGCTTTGGCAGGGCTGGTGGCTGGGCCTTTTAACGATGGTCACGGGGCTGTGCGGTCATATAGCACGCAAAAAAAAGGCCGCATTACAGCGGCCTCTTCATAAGTCTTAAGTCTTAATTTTAAAATTCACGATTCAAACTGAAATAAGCTTTTGCACCATCATCGCGCTGTGTCTGAACATCGCGTGTTAATGGAAAGGCAACTGCCAGTGAAGCGTTTATCTCAGAAGGCAATTCTGCGCGCATACCAAATCCTGCGGAAGCCAGCGACTCATCATCATCTGAGATCGTAGCATCATCGTTCCAGACTTTACCAATGTCGTAGAAACCAAAGAGTTGGTAGTCTTCCAGATAGTTTATTGGGGTTGGCTCGTTCCATTGTACTTCAACCTTACCGGAAACACCGTCATCACCAACAATTTCAGAAGGGTCAAACCCGCGGCCCGAATTAATACCGCCTACGCCAAATTCTTCAGAGGAGAGCAAAGCAGCATTCGCCAGCTGTCCACGAGCACCAACAAAAATATTAACGCTAGATGTGACGCGCTGTAAACGCTGTGCTTCAGCTGTAATTTTTGAAAATTCAGGGTCGCCAGCCGGGCGTGAAAGGCGAATATCATTTTCACTACTTGCGCCCAAAACATCCAAGCCTTTAGAAACCTCTACACTGATTGTGCTGACACCGGCTGTGAACAGATTATCAAGAAACTCAATCCGTCCACCCATACGAAGTGCGCGAATGCGGTCTTCACGGGTCGGCTCCAGAATGTTTCGGCTGTCTACATCGCGCCAATCAAGTGATACATGGCCATAAATGCTGCGTTCACGTGAACGGACAAAGGGATGCTCAACGCCAACGCTTACAAAATTAGACATACCATTGACGTCGAACTGATCGAGATCAAAGCCTGGCTCTGTATTTGAGTGGCTGAATAAGCCTTTAAAAACCGTGCCGGCTGTACCTAGTGGCTGGTCGTAGCCAAAAGAAACAAAGTAAAGCTCGGCGCTATCAGGAACAACAACCAATTGCGCTGAAATACGCTCATTGAGACCAAAATGCGAATTAAGAGCAGCCGCACCAGTAACCTGAATCGGTCCTAAATAACGACTACCGAAATTATCAATGCCAAGGAAGGCATCAAACGGATCGCGCTCTACAATAACCTGCAAATCAGATGCGCCTGTTTGCGTACGTGACGGGCTCAAAATACTGCGGGCTTGTATGCCGGGCAGGTCATTAATGAGCAGTAGGAATTTTTCCAGATCTTCAACATTCAATGCACCATCACTACGAACGCGACCCGCATAGCTGCGAATTGTGCTCAGCGCACTTTCTGGCTCGCCTGGGCCTGAAACGACAATTTGATCAACAAATCCTTCAACGGCTCGCAAGGTCACAATGCCGCCATCAATTGTTTGCGGCGGAACAATAACCTGCGTCAAAATATAGCCGTCATTACGATATTGATTCGTCATCGCAGTGGCGATTGCATACATATCGGCCAGCGAAACATTTGTACCAAGCTTGTCGGCATAGAGGTGGCGAATATCAGCCTCCTTATAAGCCCCAACACCTTCGACTTGAATCTGATTAAGATTAAAACGAATTTTTGCCGCATTTGGCGGCATATCCTGTAGCACTAAATCCTTAACTTCAATTTTAGGACCGGCTGGGCGCAACGGATCTTTCTCAAGCAGCTGGCTTTGAATACGGCTTGCACTCGCCTGACCTTGCGCTGCGTTCTCCAGATCCGTGGTAGGAAGCTGGGCTAGAGAAACACCGCTTGTGCTCAGTAGCAAAGATAATGCTACAACACTTGCGCAAACGGCGCGTTGGCCGTTCCTAATTGCCTTCAATGTATTCATTGGTCATCAACCTTTAAAATCAATAATACGTATATAATGTGAAGCTATAGCAGAATACTCAGAAAAGAAAAGTACTTTTACACTCAAATTTGTACGCTATTTTTATAACACAATCAACCCGTAGCCGTTATTAGGCGTGATTCTTTCATTGTTTCTATTATCTGCTAAATTTTTTGAAACATTAGAGAAGCTTTATAAGAAAGGGTGAGTCTACTTTACAGAATAGATTCCAGTAAAAGATCCAGAAAAAAGTTAAATTTTCCTTAATAAAAACTTGTAAAACGCTTAAAAAACTGCGTATATCGTCTCTATATAGAAAGCTGCATGGACTATCGCGCACCTTTTATGTGTGCGATGCTTTGATAAAAAACTTGATAAATATCAAAGCCAAAATACAAAACCTGACTATATATATGTTCAACGTTTCTGATTTGAGGAAGGAAGAAACAAATGAGTACTTACAAAGCCCGCAAAAACGCTGCGAACCGTTTCGGAATATCACCCAACAAACTTTTGGCCACGTCGGCCTTAACAGCTGCAGGACTCCTTGCGCTCTCGGCAGGTCCCGCTCAAGCTGATAACTGGGTTGATCTCACGACAACTTCAGGAAGCACCACTACGGATCTTTCTCAGACCAATACAACGAATTTGGGGCTGAACACTGAACGCGCGATTGTTGAGGGTGACCTCGACATCAACGCCGGTTGGACAGTAAACGTAGGCGCAGGTAACCTCGTCGCGATTGACCGCGAAGCTGACCCAACATTTATTTTCGGTAACTTAAACTGTGCTGGCACATGTCATGTCCTCGATGGCAATGGTGTAATCACAGGTGCAGGCGGCTCTGTCGATGCATTGTCAGTCAGCATGTCCGATGGTGAACTTTTAAACCGCACTGAATTTATGGCTGGCGGCGCACTGAAGCTCGGGAATTTCTCCGGCGCTGGTGTAACTAACAACGGCATGATCACAGTTGCCGACGCAGGCATCGCGGCTCTCCTCAGCCCGAATGTTTCAAACAACGGCGTGATCAGAGCAAGAATGGGTAAAGTCGTTTTGGCGTCTGCCGAAACGGCGACTCTTGATTTCTATGGCGATGGCCTTTTTGAGGTTGCCGTTTCTGGTGAACTCGCTGACGCATTGATCGAAAATACCGGCAGAATCGAAGCCGAAGGCGGAACTGTTCAGGTAACAGCTCTTGCTGCGAAAGACGCTGTCGATAACGTCATCAATCTTGATGGCGTGGTCACAGTTGCGTCTGCGACTCAGTCTGGCGGGACAATTATTCTCTCTGGTGGCGAGCACGGTACAGTTAAAGTCTCTGGCACTCTTGATGCTTCCGGTGCAGATGGCGGCTCTGTTGATATTGATGGTGAAGTTGTTGAGCTAGCCGATACATCTGAGATCACTGTTGATGGTGATGACCAGGCCGGTTCTATCGTCGCTTGGGGTGACAAATTATATTCATACGGCATGCTGTCCGCACTTGGCCAAAACGGTTTCATTGAAACGTCCTTCCGCGAAAGCGGCATCATTGATGGCGCGGCTGCTATTGGTGAAAATGGAGAATATCTCGTTGACCCGACTAATGCGTGTATTGCTGATGCTGCGGCAAGTTGTGCTATCGGTGAAGGTGTTATAACTACAGGGTTTATTGAAGGGCTCCTCAATAGTGCTGGTATAAACGGAGGTTTCACAGCGCAAACAGACGGCTCTGGCGTTAATGCCGGTAATCTGCGCGTTATTGATTCGATCGATACGGTGACAACCGCGACCGGTGTTTCTTTTAATGTAAATGCCCATAACGATATAACAATTAACGATTCTATTACTGACACAGGTTTGGGTCTAAATATTAATCTGGATGCTGACTTTGATCTTAGTGGCGGCGATGCCGATGTATTTATCCGCGCCAACATCAACACCAATGGTGGGAATTTCAGCGCAATCGCTTCTGATGATATCGACATCAAAAACAGTGCGACAGTTAGCACTTCTGGTGGTAACGCCACAATTACGTCCCGCGGCACCGGTGACGGTAGCTGGCTGTGGATGCCTAATGGCGGCGCTGGAACAGGCACCATCAATACCGGTAACGGCGATGTTGATATCACCGTTGATAATATAAATATCGCAGCCGGTTCATCTATTGATGCCGGTACAGGGACTGTGAGCCTTACGCGTTCAGTTGATGGTGATATATCTGTTGGGGATGATAATGGAGGTTTCCATGTTAGCCAGGCTGAGTTGAACCGTATTTTAGCTGGTGAGTTGGTGTTTGGTTTACAGGCTGGTGGTACGGATAATAACATCTTCATTGATAATGCCGATACAACACACGTCGCTAAGACTACCGTGAGTACAGAAATTCCCTCCGGTCCGTTTGATGTGACCTTTATGGGCACGAACCTTACTAATACACTCGAAGTCAATGCGGAAGATGACATCATCTTTGCCGCCGGAGCCAGCCTTGAAACCTTTGGCGATGCGCTGTTTAACGCTGATGCTGATGGTGGAACGTTCGGTGATTTCATCATGAATGCCGGATCATCCATTGATTCAAACGGCAATAACATTACCGTGGAAACCGGTTCCGCCGGCGGTGGCAATGCTAGCCACGGCGTATTCCTCGACGCAGGCGCTAACATTGATGCTGAGGGTGGCAATATTGATTTCAACAACGACAGCAGCTTCTTCAGTGTTGATGCTGACAGCCTGAATACAAGTGGTACAGGTACAATTGAAATTGAACAATTCGATGAAAGTACGATCCAAAACGCCATTGACGCGGTTGAAAATACAGGCAGCGGCCTGAACACGATCAACGTTCATGCTGGAACGTATAATGAGTCTGTCATCGTTTCCGAAGATAACTTCCTTCTCAGCGGTGCCAATAACGGTATTGCCGGAAATGGAGTGCGCGGCCCTGAATCTATTGTGATTCCAAACTCTCCGGGCTTCCTTGTCACCAGCAACAATGTAACTATTGATGGCTTCACTGTAACGGGTGGCGATGATGGTGTAGAAATTGTTGGCGCTGATGATGTAACTGTTTCCAACAACATTCTCCAGTTCCAGGGCGATAACGGTGTTCTTTCGAGCGGCGCTACAAATGTAAATATCTTGAATAACTTGGTGGCAAATGCCGGTGATAACGGCATTCGCGCCGTTCTTGGCAATTTGATTAATATTGCAAACAACGTGGTGACAAATGCCGACGATGATGGCATTCATGTTGCCGGAGCCAGCAATATCACTGTGACCGGTAACACGGTGACAAGCGCCGATGAAGACGGCATTGAATTCAGCGGCGTCATAGGCGGTCTTGCCGATGGGAACACAGTCGATGATTCCGATGATCAGGGCGTTGAAGTTGAAGGCGGCTCAGCCATTACCATTAGCAATAACAGCGTTACGGATAGTGGTAGACAAGGTATTCAGGGCACGAGCGTTGCCGGTCTGATTATTGACACCAACACCGTCACGAATGATTCCGATGAAACAGCCATTGAGGTTTCAGACAGTTCTGGCGTTCAAATTCTCGCCAATATCATCACCGAGCATGATGAAATCAACATCGATGTTGATAACAGCGCCGGATCGATCGTTGACAATAATATGATCACGGACGGCGAAATCGGCGTTCAGGTAACTGACAGCGCAAGCTCAAAAGTCAGAGGCAACACGATCTCCGAAATTGATTATGGTGTTACCCTTGATAACAGTGCCGGCTCAGAAATCTCCGGCAACCATTTGTTCGGCAATTCCATCATCGGTATCGATGTTGACAGCAGCAACGGCACAGTGGTCGATGGCAATGATGTCCATGATTTTGAAACTGGCATCGAGGTCACAAACAGCGACGCTGTAAGGGTCCGCGCCAACACAGTTGATAACAGCAATACCGGTATTCTCGCTGACAACAACGGAGATATCTGGATTTACAACAATGATGTCACGAATGCGGCCAATGTTGGTATTCACCTGAAAAACAGCGGTGGTACAAATTACGGTAATGACAGTGATATCTGGTTTAACCGCATCACTAACCCTGCCGGCGCTGTAGGAATTTTGGTTGAAAACAGTGACTTTGCCACAATTGGCGCACATGGCACAAACCAGCCTGCGCCTGACGGCCTTGGTATTGGTAACGTCGTAACAGGCGGTATCCACGGCATTAAGATTGTCACCAGTGACAACACCATGACCCGTTACAACACGGTGACAGACACAGTTGTCGGTCTTCAGAATAACGCCATTCAGGTCACAGGCGGCACAGGCCACACGGTTCGCGACAACCTAGTTGAGCGTTCCGGCTGGGATGGTATTTCCCTCTTTGCTACATCAAATTCAGACATTCTGAACAACACGGTCAATGAATCGCACCGTTCCGCGATCGCCCTAGGCGCAAGCTTGAACACGCTTATTCAGGGCAATATCCTGAATAATAACTGGGGCGGCATGTGGGTTGGCGGCAACAACAACACTACAATTAACGCCAACTTCGTGAACGGTACGACGACATGGCGCGGTATTTACATCTCCGGCAATGAAATCAGCCTTGAGATTACAGACAATATTGTTCATTCAACAGCGGATGATGCAATCGAAGTCAACACAAGCGCGGGCGCACAGGTCACAGGTAACGCTATCGGCTTTACCGATCTTGCGGCCACAACATCTGCTGGCGTTGATAACGTGAACGGCGAAGGTATTGATCTGAATAATTCAGCCGGTTCAACTATTTCTAACAACACGATCACAGAAACTACTTCCAACGGTATCTCGATCAACCCGAGCCATGGATCTTTCATTACTGACAATAATATCAGCAATACCGGCGATCACGGTATTCTGTCCCTGGACAGCAATAACATCACGATCACTGGCAACGTGCTGAACGATATCGGTACAGACGGTATCCGGTTCGCTCGCGGCAATACAGCGCTGATTCAGAACAATGACACGACCAACACGGGTCGTAGCGGTGTCTGGGCCCATAATTCCAGCGACGTGACTATCGACGATAACGATGTTATCAACGCGGGTACGGCCACGACTTGGAGCGGTATCGTTGCCAACACCAATACGGGCTTTACAACAATCACAAATAACCGCATTGACACCACTAGCAATGATGGTATCCACGCTGGTTTCAATCCGGGTAACGTCGCTGCGGCCAACACCAATGTGACGATCGATGGCAACACGGTTCAAAACACCCGCGTCAGAGGCATTTACTCTGTCGGCGGAACATTGAGCGTCAGTAACAACACCGTTCACGACACAACACTTGGTCAGGGTGTTCGTATTGATAACAGCGCTGGCGTCAACATTGATAGCAACATCGTTTACAACACAGGTGCTTCCGGTGGTGGTAAAGACGGTATCGAAGTCAACAATTCTGCCGGTGCGCAAATTACAAACAACGCCATCGGCTTTACCGATCTTGCGGGCACGATTTCTGCGGGCGTTGACAACATCAAAGGTGAAGGCATCGATATTAACAACTCTGCCGGATCAAATATTTCTGACAACGCAGTGACAGAAACTGTTTCCAACGGTATCTCGATCAACCCGAGCCCGAACAGCTTCATCCAAGGTAACGTGATCAGCAATGCTGGCGCAGACGGTATAAACGTAGCGTCTAGCAACGGCACATTGGTCGGTGGTCCGAATGCTGGCGATGAAAACACCATCACCAATTCATTCGATGACGGCGTCGATGTGACCGGCAGCAGCAATGTGACCGTTCAGCGCAATGTTATTAACGGCACTGGAAACAACGGCGTTGAAGTTGGTGGCGGTATCCTAAACAAGGTGCTGACTAATGATATCGACAATATCGGTTGGGACGGTATTCAGTTTGTTGGCTCTACTGACGGACAAATTATTGGAAACACCATCGACAATGTAACAGGCGCGTCCGGTATTGCCGTAATGGGCGGATCACACCGTGCACTGGTACAATCCAACATTATCAATGGCGTTGACAGGCTCGGAATCTATGCCTGGAACAGTAACGACCTTGATATTTTGTCCAATGACATCAACGACACTGGGCGCGAAGGAGGACCAAACTGGTTCCTTTCCGGCATCCATCTTGAGCGCGTCAATGACACGCTGGCTCAAGGCAACTTGATCCGCAATACTGGTGGTGACGGTGTCCATGTCGGCGGTCAGGGTAATCAAGCCCCTGCAACAACGACAGGCAATGAGATCAAGGACAACGTCATTGGCTATACGTCTCTGGCGGCCACGACCACCGCGGGCGATGACAATATCAATGGCGATGGCATCGAAGCTGACAGCAGCACTGGGGTCATTATCTCCGATAACAAGATCATCGATACGACTGCAAATGGTATCTACAACAAGAGCTCCAACGGCTCCACGATTTCCGGAAATCAGATAACCAGCGTTGATGAAAATGGTATTTTGGTCAACCCATCCAGCAATGTGACAGTTGATAACAACACGATTGACAATACAGGCATCGATGGCATTCACGTCACGGGCGGCGATAATAACAGCGCAACCAACAACTTGGTTGGGACATTGGGCGGCGATAATAACATTGGTCAAGATGGTATTGCATACGCAGGTTCCACGAACGGCATCATCACAGGCAATACCGTTAAGGATACAACGCGCCATGGTATTCAGCTTGGTAGCAGCAGTGGCACACTAATTGACAACAATGGGATCGAAAATGCCGGCCTTCATGGCATGAACGTAGTCTCCAGCGCCAATTTGACAGTGACCAACAATATCGTTGATACAACAGGAGTGAATAATGCCAACGGAAACGGTATCCAGGCCGTCGGGCTAAGCGGAACAAATCTGTTTAATAATAATGATGTTTCCAATACGTCCGGTCACGGCATCCAGATTTTTAATTCTTCCGGTGTGACAGTCAGCAACAACACAACTGACAATACCGGCACGTTTGGAATTCCGGATTTCCACGGTATCCGCATTCTTAACAGTGCCGGCACTATTGTTGACACCAATACGGTGAATAACACCAATAATGGTGACGGTATCCACGCAGAAAACAGCGCCTTTGTTCAGGTTATAAATAACCTTGTCGGTCTGTTAGGCGGCGCCGGTAACATCGGTCAGGACGGTGTTCACATTAACGGCTCCAACAATGCGCTGGTTCAAAACAACACCATTCAAAACACGGTGGCGAACGGCATTTTGGTGAACCCAAGTGATAATGTCACAATCTCCTACAACAACATTTATGATATCACTTTGAATGGAATCCGCGTTGAAAGCGGCACCGGCCACAATATTCACCACAACAAGGTGGTAGGAACCGGCCAGAACGGTATTTCACTGTGGCAAACTGGCGTCAGCAATGTTCACAACAATCTGGTTCTGTTGACCGGTGGTCATGGCATCAGCGGTGAATACGGCCTTAACACAAATGTTTACGACAACATTGTCGGCCTGACTTACGGCGACGGCATCCACATGAGCGATACCTACTTCACCAATATCACCGATAACCTTGTCGGCCTGACTTACGGCAACGGCATCGCTGTTTACGGCGGCGAAACAATTGAAGGCTACTTCACCAATATAGCCGATAATAAAGTCCTGCTGACCGGTGAGGACGGCATCCACGTGGATGGTATCTACGGCGGCGGCGCACCATGGGTTGTGGGTAGTGAAGGCTACGGTTTTGATTATTACGGCCCTGCCGTTAATATTCACGGCAATGAGGTTGCGCTGAATGGTGGCCACGGTATTTCCGTGACCAACAGCGGCATGACCCGCATCGCCTACAATGATGTCTTCGCAACCGGTCTGGCCTTTAAAGACCTGCTGAGCGGTGACAATGAATTCTTCATCAACTACGACGGTGTTGGGTTTGAATGGGGCGATGGCGACGGCATCCATGTTGATAATGTCCACAGCGCTTACGGTTATGGCTACGGCCCTGACCTGAAGGTCTACGGCAATAACGTTTCCTGGACGGGTGGTCACGGCATCTATGCTGCTAACTTTGGCACTGGCTACATCGGCGGTTCGAATGAAGAATACGGCAACAATATCCGTTACGCTGGTATCGACGGCACTTTCTGGGGCTGGGGCACAGTCTTTGACCAGCTTGAATATCTGCATGACAATAAACAACAGGTTATCTACCACGGCTTGAACTCCCTGTTTGGTGACGGCAACATCGTGACTTACCTGAAGCACGTCATTCCGGCACCTGATGCTGTTTACGGTGACAACCATGATGGTATTCACCTTGAAAACTTCGGCGGTGCTTATGTCGGCTGGAACGATATCGAGTTCACAGGCGATGATGGTATTTCAGCGACCGATGGCGACTACATCCGCGTTACCCACAACTGGGTCGGAAAAACCGGCATTATGCCTTGGCATAATGATAGTCCTGAAGATGCTGACGGTATCGACATCAACAATGTCGGACATGGTTCCTACGGTAGCGAGTATGGTGGCAATTACGGTGATGGTTACGGATACCAGCACTACAGCGACTACTTCGGTGGCTACGGTGGTTACGATTATTACGCTGCCGGTTCTGTCATCGACAATAACTTCGTCTTCTTTGCACAAGATGACGGTATTCAGGTCGATGGTGGTCACTCTACGCTGATCGCTCATAACGATGTCGGTCACGTCAATGATGACGGTATTGATGTCGGTAATGTTAATTACAGCGTTATCAAGCACAACGCGGTCAGCATGGTTGGCGATGACGGAATCTTCGTTGATTACGGTTATGCAACCAAGATCAAGCATAACAAGATCCTTATTGCCGGTGACGAAGGTATCGATGTACAGGATGTCGGCTATGAAGATGGCGATGACTGGGAGTCAAAGGATTATGACTACTACAATGATTACTTCGGTGGCTGGGCTGTCGATGTCTCCAAAAACGAAGTGGCCTTTACTGGCGGGCACGGCATTCAGGTCACAAATAGTGGCGCAACCAGAATCGCCAGAAACGACATCATGTACGCTGGTCTGGGCGTGGAGAATTTCACCGACATGATCGACTGGATCAATGAAACGGCTATGACCACCTATGTTGGCGGTAGACCAGCACCTATTCCTGATTTCTTCTTTGAGAAGAAATGGTACTGGGGCAATAGCGACGGCATTAATGTCGAGAACATCCATGGTTATGGTCCGCACGGCCTGGCTCTGAAAATCAGCGGAAACACCGTTGAAATGGCAGGCGGCGATGGCATTGATGCTAGCTATGCAGGCCGCACGCTGATCCAGAATAATGAGGTCAGCTATGCCGGTATCGATAAAACCAAGTGGGACTATGAATACAGAGGGACTTATGGTCTTACGGCCATCCTTGATTCAGGTCTGTTCAACGACGAAGGACGCGAAACCCTGTGGTACGGCCAGAAAATGAATCCTCTGATTCGCGATCATCTGCCAACACCTAAAGGGATCAAGTTTGACCGCTATGAAAACCATGACGGTATCCGCGCGACGAACATCTTTGCTGGTTATGATGACTGGAATGATGACTGGAAGTCCGAGGGCGGCTACGATTCTGGCCACGGCTACGGCGATGGGTATGATGGCCAATACGGTCCGCTGGGTGCCTATAGCTTGGTTGTTTACAACAACAAGGTTTCCAAAACCGCGGATGACGGCATCGAAGTTGTCGGCAGAAACGAACAGGTTGATTGGGACAATGACTGGTATAATGGTACCGGCCGCACTCTGATTGCCGATAACAAAGTCAAGCATGCCGGTGTCAAATCCATCCGGAATGGCCACGGCCATCATGATAAAGAAACCATCATAGAAGAAGGCGTACAGGAAAACTATGATGAGCAAGAGTATCAGCACATCCGCTATGGCAACGGCGATGAATATGGTGCCGATGGTATTCATGCCCGCAACATTGAGGCAAATGATCGTCGTAAACCGCCTCCTCCGCTGGTCGGATCCTATGAAGGCAATCATGACTTCAACCCTTATGAATACAGCCTGATCATCAAGAACAACCGCGTTAAGAAAACGGCTGATGATGGTATCGAAGTCGTTGGCGACCAGTATCATCACTACGGTTATCCTTGGGATCACAAAAATCAGGACGGTTTCTACTATGGTACAGGCCGCACGCTGATCCAGGGTAACCGCGTTCGTGACGCCGGTTATGATGGCGATTACGGCGATCACAAAGGCAATAAGGAAGAATGGGAGCGCGACGGTTATGGTGCCGATGGCATCCATGTTCGCGGTGTCTTTGATAACGGTGTTATTGTCAGCGTTGCTGGTGGTGCATCCGAAGGCGGCTTCTACGGCTACGCTGTTGATGTTCTCGGGAATAATGTGAAGAGAACAGAAGATGACGGTATCGAGGTTCTCGATTCAGAATCTACGCTGATCCAAGGTAACAAAATCCGTAACGCTGGTTACATGGATTACGGTTATGACGAAGGTTATGAAGGCGATGACTATTATGGTTATCACCGTTATAGCGATGCCGATGGTATCCATGTCAGCAATGTATATGGCAGCCTTGGTGCACTGCCGGGTGTTATAACAGAAAACGGTTTCTCACCATATGCAGTTGTCATTGACCACAATAAAATCAAAAACACTGCTGATGATGGTATCGAAGTAAACGATGCCGGTCGGACCCGTATCTCTTATAACCGCGTTAAGAATGCCGGTTTAATGATGGATTACGGCTATGAAGGTGATGATTACAGCCACTACACCAGCGGCGATGAGCGTTATGGCGCTGATGGTATCCATGTTCGCGGTATCACCAATATCTATGACTTCCATCATGGTGACACCATAACCGATGTTGCTGGTTTCTCCGGTGGTGAAGGCTACGGTTACGGCTATGACATCGAAATCGTTGGTAACAAAGTGAAAGACGTTGCCAGTGACGGTATCGAAGTCCGCGCCAAGAAACAAAGACGCGGTCAAGGTCAGTCCCTTAACAAAGGTGGCTACTTCCACAACACGACCGATCTTCTGGTTGATCGTAACGAAATTCTGAACGCTGGAGATAATGGTATCTTGCTCGTTGCCCAGAATAAAAAACGTCGTCGTGTAGAAAAAGGTCCTCAGGATGATATTCAGACCCTTGATGGTGATAATATCTATAACGAGTATGGTTACGAATATCATGGCTTCTTCAACTCTGATATCTTCGACAACACAGTCGAAAACTCAGGTTGGAATGGTCTGCATGTGAATGGTTACGGTCATGGCGATGTTGTCCTGAAAGGCAACACCTTCATCAACAACCCAACAGGTGCACGCTTTGAAAGTGGCCGGATTGATGTTTCTGATAAATCTCGTCCGAACCGCTTCATCGTAACGCCGGACTATGAATTGCCTACAGATCACTATGGTAATCCTACTCATGACTATGTGACAGGCATGCAGTTTGAACTGGCGAAGAAGTACAAACCTCAGAGCCTGACCATCGTTGATGAAACGCTGGGCGGAACAATCTTCAGTGGCTTTATCAATCGTAATGTCGGCGAGGCTTACTACGTACGCTTCGAAGATGGCGCAATTCTTAGACGCGACGACGGCATCCTGACACCGGCACAACGTGTGATCGAGATCGACGGTACAATGGCCAACTGGGATGGTTTAATTCCAGCAAATCAGGGTGGCATCTTGAGCCCAAGTGATCTGCAAGATATTGAAGATCGTCTCTTTGATGCGGATGATTCACTTGTAAATGGCCGTGGCCAGATCTTTGTCGGTAGAGCCGCACAAAGCATCGATAATGTTGAAGACTTCTTCTCACGCTTTGGTCCGTTCGGCTCCGGTCTGTCTGGTTTGAACCTAAGGGTTACAGGATTGCCATCAGTTGGTCCATTGGGCCCTGCTGGTATCCAGCCATTCGCTGGTGAGGACGTTGCCGGTATCGAGCCTGCAGCTGGTGGAGAAGGTGAAGGCGTAGCCGACATCGAACCGGCAGCCGGTGGCGAAGACGCTGCATGTTGGGGCGATGTCCTGAACGCTGCTGTAGACGGTCCGGTGAACTACAATTTCTCCAGCGACCCAACAGAAAGCTTGAACGATACAGCAAACTGCGGGTCACAAGCTCTTTAAACAGCATGATAATTAATGAAAAAGCCCCTTTATATAAAGGGGCTTTTTTGTGACCAAATGCCATGAAATTGACATTCTGCTTGACCAATTTTACACAATCCTAAATAGTGAAGCTTACAAGACACGGTTTTTAAGCCTGTTCAAAACAAAACCCTTGCGAATGCGGCAAATATTTGCACAATAATGCGATAATTATGTAAGCGGATAAGGATTTTAACTTTCCATGTACCACGATAATAACTGGAACGCCGTTGAGGGCGAAGAGCTGGCAGGATTTCTCGAGCAGATTAATCCAATTGACGGTAAATACCACGTCAAAGCTGAAAGCACGCAGGTTGAGTGGCGCATGCTGCCTTTCTATGACCAGGTGGCTCTCATCCGCGTTAAAGACCCAAATTGGACCAATCCAAAGCTCAACATTTATTACCTGACCGATCAGGGGAATTTATTCCGTCTGAACGGCACCTCTCCGCCAATCCATGAAGTTAATGCCAAAGCGCCGATTAAGGTGAATGAAGAAAATGTTCTCGAATATCTGCGCTTTTTCTGTTTCTTCGTTCGTGGTGAAGAAGGTCCGTTTTATGTGGCTGAAAGCATGGAAGATTCCAATATGCCCACAGAAATGGATGAAACAACACGTTCAGTGATTGAGGGCACAATCCGCCCGGCCACCTTCGAAGGTGTCAATGAGCAAGGCCATTACCTCTGTGATGCGGTGGTTTTCTACTCAAACGCCCTGTTTATCGCAAATTTTGCTGTGCAGCCCACAGGAATGATCGAAATGCTCGATGATGAGCCAATCGCTGCCGACCTGCCTGTGAAGGTTGAAACGCCGGTTTCGTAGCAATAAACGCATCAAACACGTGAAATTTAAAAGCGGGTTTCTTTTAGGCCCGTTTTTTGCTATTTTAAAGGGGCTGCGTGTCCTTTCTCTCTTTCTTTTCTTGAATAGTCTCAAATCGGTTTACACCATGAAAAAAATGCATTTTTTCTCTGCGCTTGCGCTTTGTGCAGTCCTCATCACAGGTCTCTCTCTGTCCGCACAAGCGCAGACTAGCCGCTTCTATCTTGCAGGCTATCTCGGCCTCAATGTTTTTGCTGAGCAAGAATTCAAAGACACCGCGACTGGCAGCTCCGGTAATTTTGATTTCAGCAACGCCGAATCCTTCGCTGGCGCCCTTGGCTTTCGTTTATCACAGCAGGTTCGGCTGGAGGGTGAGTTTTCTTACCGTAAGGCTGACATTTCTGATGCAGATGTTTCCGGTGTAGGAACAATCTCCGTAGGCGACAATCTAAAAACAAAAATTCTTTCAGCAAATGCTTATTATGATTTCGATGTGCCTTGGTCCATTCAACCCTATGTCGGTGGTGGTTTAGGCTATGGCTGGCACGAAGGACAGGTTAGCAGCAGCCTAATATCAAGCACATCCAGCGAAGATTCCCGTTTCATCTGGAATATCGCCGCGGGCGCTAAATTCCGCTATAACCCTGATCTAGCCTTTACAGCCGGCTATCGTTATCTTGATACGTTCAGTGATATTGAAATAGGGCCGCATGAAATAGGCTACGACAGCCATGAATTCCGTGTTGGCATGGAATGGGATCTTCCCATTAACTAAATCATGAACAATTTTCTGTGTGAGTTAAAAAAATAAAATTTTTTAAGACTACGAATAAACCCGGAAATTGCTTTTCGGGTCTTTTTTTGCGCCCGGGCTGACACTGTTGAAACTCTAGTATTTTCGGCTATAGTGAGCCCCCATGAGCAAACATAAAAAATACGACATAGCTATTGTAGGAGGCGGTTTATCTGGCTTGTCCTTGGCCTGTCTTTTGGGCCGTCATGGTCTGAAAATCGCCTGTATTGATCAGGCCGACCCCAAGACCAAGCCGCAAGATCTCCGCACAACCGCCATTTCCTACGGCTCCCGTAAGGTGCTTGAAAAGGCTGAAATATGGGAGGGCATCGCCGAAACCTGCCCGATTGAAGACATTCAAATTCTCGATGGCGGCTCTAGTACCCTGCTCGAGTTTCTCAGCCGCGAAGTTGAAAATAAGGCTTTTGGTTGGATCGTCGATAACCATGATCTCAAACAAGCGATGATCCAGCGTTTAAAAACGCTAGGCAATGTCTCACACATCGCCCCTGCCAAAGTTTCTGGTTTTAAAATTGGAGATGCAGGCGCCAATGTGCAGTTGGAAGATGGCTCTGTGATCGAGGCTAAACTCATTATCGGCGCCGATGGCCGTTTTTCTGGCGTACGCGATTTTATGAAGCGTGAATACGGCCTCAGAACCCGCCAATGGAGCTATCATCAACGCGCTGTCATTTGCACAGTTTCCCATCAAAACCCGCACCATAACATCGCGGTTGAGCATTTCTGGCCCGAAGGGCCCTTCGCTATTCTCCCCTTCGCCGACGATCAAGACGGTATCCACCGCTCTTCCGTAGTTTTTACCGAACACGGACCAGAGAAAAACTCGCTCATGCATATGAGTGATGAAGAATTTGAAGTGGCGCTTGCTGCGCGCTTCCCGGCTTCCTACGGCGATGTAAAACTCATCGGGCGCCGCGCAGCCTATCCCCTCGGCCTCGTCCATGCTGAGGACTATATTGCCCCGCGCATGGTCTTGGTCGCCGATGCCGCCCATGGCATCCACCCTATCGCCGGTCAGGGACTTAATCTTGGCTTCCGCGATCTTGATGTCTTGGATGAGCTAATCGGCAAAGCCCACAAAACGGGTCAGGATATTGCTTCCGCCGAGCTTCTGGAAGAATATCAACGCCGCCGCCGCCCCGATAATATGGCCATGGTTGCGATGACGGATGGTCTTAACCGTTTGTTTTCAAACAATATTATGCCTGTTCGTGCATTCCGGCGCAGCGGCCTGAAGCTCGTTTCGCGCCTCAAACCGGCAAAAGACTTTTTCATGAAACAGGCTATGGGTGATCGTTAGGCGATATAAACACGATTTTTACGCCTGAATTGATTGACATCTCCTCTCAAATAACGCTATAAAGCCCACACTTTAATGAATACCGCAGAATTGAGGCGCTCCTAAAAACGGCGAAAAACAAGATGAAACGTACATTTCAGCCCAGTAACCTAGTTCGTAAACGCCGCCACGGCTTCCGTAGCCGCATGGCGACAAAGAATGGCCGCGCGATTATTGCTGCTCGCCGCGCAAAAGGCCGTAAAAAGCTTAGCGCTTAAGCTTTAACCCTATAATTTTAAAGAAGGCGCGGCTTTCAAAGCTCAGCGCCTTTTTGTATGCTCTTAATTATGCAAGCAACTAAAGACCAGCAAGCGTCCCTGACGCAGATCAAAAAACGATCTGATTTCCTGAAAATTCAGTCAAAAGGTCGTAAATGGGTTTCCCATGGCCTTATTGTGCAAACCGCGCCCAATGAAGATGATATCAAGCGTATTGGTTATACGGTTAGCAAACGCGTCGATAAATCGGCTGTGAAGCGCAACCGCATTAAACGCCGCTTGCGCGCAGTGGCCGCTGATGTACTGCCCACGGGCGCCATGAACGGCCAAGACTATATTCTCGTAGGCCGCCCGGCCAGCGCCACCCGCTCTTATGAAACGCTCTGCGAAGACTTACGCTGGTGCCTACGAAAAATGGGGTTGGAAGCAAAAACGCCATGAAAAAGCTCATGCGCGGTCTGATAAAGGCTTACGCCTTCGTTATTTCGCCACTTTTAGGCCGGAATTGCCGGTTTCACCCCACCTGCAGCGCCTATGCAGACCAAGCGATAGACCGCCATGGCCCGCTAAAAGGACTATGGCTGGCACTTAAACGGATCGGCAAATGCCATCCTTATCACAAAGGCGAATTTAACGACCCTGTTCCTGATTGATCTGCCCCATTGATTGGAGTGTGTGCGTAGGCTATAAACGCCCCTGATAATAAATAAACCAATGAATGTAAAACCGAAAATGCTCAATCCCAACAGCCCCAATAATAAAGACCAGATGCACCCCGAAGATATGCGCAATATGTTCATTTTCTTTGTGTTGGCCGCTTTTGTATATTTTACCTTTGATGCGTTTGTCCTCAAGCCGCAGCGTGATGCGATGAAAGAACGTAATAAGGTTGAAGCTGAAATTGCTCAGGCCGTCGGCCCGGCAGGCCAAGCCGCAACGCAGACAGAAAACATCAAAGATCGTGGTGAGGTTATTGCCACGGGAGGGCGCATTCAGTTTTCAAATAACGAGCTGCACGGCTCAATTGATTTAAGCGGCGGGCGCATTGATGATGCGGCTCTTAACAAATATTTCAAAACGCTCGAAAAAGAAGAAAACGTTACAGTGCTTAATCCACGCGGGGCAGCATTTCCACGCAGCATAGAATATGGCTGGATCGCAGGTGATAAGGCAATCGCCGTGCCCGGTAAAAATACCAATTGGCAGGTGCGCGGCAACACGCAGCTTTCTCCGGGTAACCCGGTGACGCTCAGTTGGAGCAATCCCCAAGGGCTAACTTTCGAACGTATTTTAACCCTCGACGAATCCTTTATGTTTTCTGTAACCCAGCGCGTGGTCAATAACGCCGGGCGAAAAGTAACGCTCTATCCTTACGGTCTCATTTCCCAAAAAGGTCTCCCCGATGGTTTTCAGGGTGCCTGGGTGTCCTATGAAGGGCCAGTTGGTTTTATCGGCGAGGAACTTTCGAACGAAGGTTATAAAACACTTCGTAAAGAGAAAAAAGCGGTCTCACATGCGCAGCAAGGCTGGCTTGGTTTTACCGATAAATATTGGCTGACCGCTCTTATTCCGCCTCAAGGCCAAAACGTTAAATACAGCTATAGCTATGCCGGTCCGGACAAAGACCGCGAAAACGTTGGGCTTTATCAAGCAGACTTTCTCGGCGCAGCGCTTGAACTTAGCCCCGGTCAAAGCGGCGAGGTGCAAAGCCGTCTTTTTGTTGGTGCCAAACGTGTCCAGCAACTGCAAGCCTATGAAAAAGGTCAGAATATTCCACAATTTGGTCTGTCCGTTGATTTCGGTTGGTTCTGGTTTATGAGCAAGCCATTCTTCTATGCGCTGCATTATTTAAATCTATGGATCGGCAATATGGGTATCGCCATCATCATCATGACCATCATGATCCGCGCTTCCGTATTTCCATTGACCAACACCTCTTACCGTTCATTTGCAAAGATGAAAAAAGTCTCACCATTGGTCACTGAGATGCGTGAGAAATACGGTGATGATAAACAAAAAATGCAGGCCGAACTCGTCGAAATGTACCAGCGTGAAGGTGTGAACCCGATGTCGGGATGTTTGCCCATCCTGCTGCAAATTCCAATTTTCTTTGCGCTTTATAAAACATTCTTTGTCACGATTGAGCTGCGCCACGCCCCGTTTTTTGGCTGGATTCAAGATCTTTCCGCTGCCGATCCGACCAGTGTGTTTAATCTCTTCGGCTTGATCCCATGGACCCCGCCGGGCTTTCTCATTATCGGTGTCTGGCCGTGTCTAATGTTGGTCGCTATGATCATCCAGAAAAAACTCAATCCGCCGCCGCAAGATCCGCTCCAGCGCGATATGGCCAATTACATGCCATTCTTGTTTGCCTTTATCATGTCGCAATTTGCCGCCGGTCTGGTCGTTTACTGGACTTTCTCTGCCTTCATTGGCGTCATCCAGCAAATGATCATCATGAAATCTCTTGATGTTCCCATCCATTTGTTTGGGGAAACGGAAGAGGAAAAAGCCGCCGATGAAGCCATCGATAAAGGCCCTGCTTTGCACCCTTTGACCGAAATGATGGAAGACAAGGTTGAAGATGTGCTCTACGGCGACGATGACGAACCGAAAAAACCCATTTCACCGCCTAAGCCGAAAAAAAGTAAGAAGAAGAAAAAATAATGAGCGACGAATTTTCAGACAATGAATTGGAAGAGGCCCGTAAGCTATTTGCGGGCCCTTGCGATTTTATGCTTGGCGTTGCGGGGTTAAGCCAGCTGCCCGAAGCAAACATGCCTGAAATCGCTTTTGCTGGCCGCTCCAATGTGGGTAAATCTTCGCTGGTCAACGCGCTCACGGGCCGTAAAACACTGGCCAAAACTTCGAACACCCCGGGCCGCACGCAACAGCTAAACTATTTCAATCTCGGCGATCGCCTTTATATGGTCGACATGCCGGGCTATGGCTATGCCAAGGTGTCCAAAACTAAGCGCGATGATTGGACACAGCTCGTCTTTGATTATCTGCGAGGCCGCCCGAACTTGCGCTGCGTGTTTATCTTGATCGACTCGCGCCACGGTTTCAAAGACTCCGATATTGAGCTCATGAAAATGCTTGATGAAACGGCTGTGCAATATCGCATCGTTTTGACCAAAACCGATAAGGTCAAAAATCAGGGGCTGGAAAAAGTATCGGAGAAAATAATTTCCACACTCAAAAACCACGCCGCTGGTTTCCCGGGTGTTTTGCCAACCAGCGCGGATAAGGGCATGGGCATCCCGCAAATGCGCGCCGTGCTGGCTGCTTATGGGCTGTAATTACTGATCAGCAATGATTGTATAGAACCCAAAAATTCCGCCCTCTTGCACGCACAGCGAACCCATATTCTCACAATCCGGACAAATATCCCCGCCATCGGTGGTCAGCTCGACATTCGTTCCGCCATGTAAGGTACCATCAATCAACGTATTGCGAAGGGAATCTGTCATTGTTGGAATCGTGATCAAACCGTTGATTTTTTTATTGATCAGCCCGCAAACCTTTTCGTTAATTTGATAAGCAACTAAAATTACTTCATCGCTGGCGCTGGCCGTCCACTCTACATTATTAAACCGCCCCAGATACCAACCCGGCTCCGGATCAGCCGTAACTTGCGTGACAATCTCTGCCGGAATGGTCCCCGGATTTAATCCCCCGCCTTGTGGGTGGTGAACCTTGTGTATATTCGGCGCGGTATCAAACGCCGCGTCCGTTGGGGCAATAAAATTCAGATCGTCAATATCACTGGCTGCCGTAAACAGCATCTGATCAACCGATGACCTAGCCTGCGCCGCATAGGAAATAAGCTGCGTCGCATAAAGCTCCGCCTTTTCATCGCTCACTGTCCCGGCTTCCGAAGTATCCGTCTGGCGCCCAAGCGTAAAAGACAGCGCCGCAAACAGCGCAATCGCAATCAAAACATAAATCAGCGCATTTCCCGATTCTGTAGAAAAGTCTTGTTGGCGTTTTGTATTCATAACGTTTAAGCTAGCAGACATCATGATCGAAGCAATTGTTTTTATTACTGTCGGGTTTATCGCAGGTGCGGGCATAACAGCGCTCATTTTCACGAAAATGCGAGGGAGCATGGGCAATGAGTTTAAACTCACGGCCCAAGAAGCTGTGAGCCAAGCTCATGAAGCATTTTTGCAGCGCGCCGAGGAAACCTTCAAAAAACACCACGCCGATGGTGCGCATGATCTGGAAAAACGCCAGAGTACCATCGCGGAGATGATTAAACCCGTTCACAAAAATCTCGAAGAAATGTCCAAAGCTTTGGAGCAGGTCAAGGGCACAGATACCGCCCTTCGTGAAGATATGAAAAGCCTTAGCCGCGAAACCGCGCGCCTTGTCGGGGCGCTGCGCGATCCGGCGGCCCAAGGGCGCTGGGGTGAGTATATCCTCGAAGGGTTGCTTGATAAATCCGGCCTGATTAAAGGCGTACACTACGAAACGCAAGTCTCTATGCAAACCGCAGAAGGTCGCCAGCAGCCTGATGCCATCATTAATATGCAAGACGGTTTTAAGATCATCATTGATTCAAAAGCGCCGGTGAACCAGTTCGTTGATCGCCTGTCCGAAGAAATGAGCGAGGATGAATATAAAACCCTTATGCACAGCCTGTCTAAGCAGGTCAAAGCGCACGTACAGGCGCTGGGGAAAAAGGGCTATTGGGAAAATATCGCCGATGGTCAGCAAAGCCCCGACTTCACCGTGCTGTTTCTCCCGTCCGAACATATTTATTCGCTGGCCCTGCGCGCTGATCCCGCTTTGGTTGATTATGCCAGCAGCCAGAATATCATCATTGCCTCCCCAACTCTGCTGATGAGTCTTTTGCGCGTTGTCGGGATGAGCTGGCGTCAGGTCGAACTGGCCAAAAATGCACAGGAAATCTCTACGCTGGGGGGCGATTTGTATAAACGCCTTCTCACCTTCACTGGCCATATCGAAAAAGTCGGCAAAGGTCTGCAGGGTGCAATGAAGGGCTATGATGCGGCTATCGGTTCGCTGGAACGCCAAGTTCTACCGGCCGCGCGCAAATTTAAGGAATTGCAGGGTGGAAAGGCTCTGGGGGAGCTTCCCGAGCTTGATGTGGTCGAAGAAACGCCTCGCGCTATCACTCTTACATCTGAGGATGAGCAAGAGAAAAAGCGCGCTTAAAGCTCCCGGCCTTGACCCAATCCCCAAAAACCCTTAACTCAATCCTATGAGCAATCTATACGACATCATCACAATTCCCGATGCGGTGCTGAAAGAAACAGCCACCGCCGTTAATCGCGTGGATGAGGCCATCCAAAAGCAAATGGATAAAATGCTGGCCACCATGTATGACGCGCCGGGCATAGGCCTTGCCGCCAATCAGGTGAATTTGCTTAACCGCGTGATCGTCATGGATCTGTCTAAGCGCGATGAGAAGACTAAGGAAGAGGCCAGCCCCATCTGCATGGCCAATCCGAGCATTATCTGGGAATCTGAGGAAATGAGCGTGATGGAGGAGGGCTGCCTGTCCATTCCGCGTCAATACGCCGATGTCGAGCGCCCCGCCCTTGTACGCGTCAAATATCTGGATTATGACGGCAAAGAAGCGGAGCTAGAGGCTTCCGGCTTACTCTCCCACTGTGTACAGCACGAAATCGACCACCTCAACGGCGTGCTTTTCATCGATTATCTCTCATCGCTCAAACGCAATATGATCGTCCGTAAGATCGAAAAGGCCAAGAAGCAGCAGGTGTTGTAATGAGCTTGCGTGTGGGCTTTATGGGCACGCCGGAGTTCGCACTAGAGGCGCTCAAAGCCATTGACGAATCCAGCCATGAGGTCGTTTGCGTCTATTCCCAGCCGCCGCGACCAAAGGGGCGTGGGCATAAGCTCCAGCCATCGCCGGTGCAGGCTTACGCTGATAATCAGAATATTCCGGTTTTCCACCCTGAATCTCTAAAATCAGAAGACGTACAGGCACAGTTCGCCGCTCATAATCTCGATGTGGCTGTCGTTGCCGCCTATGGCCTCATTCTGCCCAAAACAATCCTTGATGCGCCCAAACATGGCTGCATCAATATCCATGCCTCGCTCCTGCCGCGTTGGCGTGGCGCGTCCCCTATTCATCGCGCTATTTGGGAAGAGGACACGCAAAGCGGCGTAACACTCATGCAAATGGATGAAGGTCTCGATACCGGCCCTGAAATCATCAAACGCGCTCTTAATCTGGATGAGCGCGAAACTGCCATTACACTTCATGACCGTCTGGCTGCGCTTGGCGCAGATATGATTATTGAGACGCTTGAACAATTGGCTAAAAACGGTCAAAGTGCTGTAACAGAACAAGAAAAGGATGGTGTCACATACGCTCATCTCCTTAAAAAGGACGATGGTAAAGTTAATTGGGAAGAAGGCGCAGGTGAGATCGATCGCCAAATTCGTGCGCTCAACCCTTGGCCCGGCGTTTGGACACAAAGTGAAGGCCAGCGCCTGAAAATCCTTGAGGCTCAGCCCGCAAACCCCGAAAACATCGCCACGAACACGGCAATAAAAGACCAACTAGTCGGTACTATCTTAGATAAACATGGCCATGTTGAATGCGGCGGCGGTACGGTCCTGCAGCTCCTGCATGTCCAACCAGCGGGTAAACAAGCAATGGATTTCGCCTCGGCCCTTAATGGCGGCTACATTAAAGTCGGCGGATTTTTGGAATGAACCCAATATTAAGCGGTATAGCCGCGATCGTAATATTTTCCTTCGGCACGCTCCTATTCGCACTGGGCCAAAGCATTCCAAACTTTCAATTCGCCGCTATATTCATTATACTGGGCGCTCTCATCGCCAATGGACAGCCACTTGTCAAAATGTTGTCAAAGCGCAGAGGTACACAGCAATGACCCAGCGCTATCGCCTGACAATCGAATATGAAGGCACAGATTATGCCGGTTGGCAGCGCCAAGAAGAGGGCGGCCCCACCACAGTGCAGGGCGAAATTGAAAAAGCCATTAAAGCTTTCTCAGGCCAAGAAATAACCATCCAATGTGCGGGGCGTACAGACGCAGGCGTACATGCGTGGGGCCAGGTCGCTCATGTTGATTTTGAGGATTTCACGCGGCCCATGGAGCCGTTCGAAATCACCAAGGCCATAAACGCCCATCTTCGCCCGCAACCCATAAGCATTCTCGAGACCGAAATTGTTGCGGAAGATTTTCATGCTCGTTTTGCCGCTAAAAAGAAGCTGTACGTTTATCGCATTCTTAATCGCCAGTCGTTTCCAGCAATTGAAGCGGGCAGGCTCTGGCACATCCGCCGCCCCTTAAACACCAAAGCCATGCATAAAACCGCGCAATGCCTGCTTGGCCAGCATGATTTCACCACCTTCCGCGATTCCGAATGTCAGGCCAAAAACCCGGTCCGTACGCTTGATCGGCTCGATGTTACCACCTGCGATTATGATCCCTATGGCGGCATAGAAATTCGTATAGAGGCCGAGGCGCAGTCTTTTTTGCATCACATGGTTCGTAATCTGGTCGGCACGCTTACGCTCGTGGGTGAGGGAAAGTGGAACGAAAAAGACCTGCAAAAGGCCCTTGAAGCTAAGGACCGAACCAAAGGCGGACCAACGGCTCCGGCCGTGGGGCTGTACCTACAACACATTGATTACAAATAAATTATGAAAAATAGTAGACTTTTTTCCTAAGCTGGCGTATAAAATGCCTACAAGGAGACTGTGTATGCGTTTACTATTTATTTTGTCCATTATGCTTTTTAGTTTTTCGGCACCAGTCATGGCCGAAAATGCACGTATGACCAAGGCTCTCCAGCGCCTAGAAGAAATCAACAGCTACCGCCCGGAGCAAAGCTCAAAGCATGAGCGCTCAAAAGATGTTTTGGACAACCGCGTTTTAGATAAGACCAACCGCGTCGTTGGTGAAGTCAACGATGTTATTCTCACGCGCAACGGCTCAATCTCAAGCTTGAATGTAAACTTCAACCGCATGAAGCTTCGCACCAGCAGTTTATATATTAACTATTCAGATCTGGGTGTACGCCCGGTGAGCAACGGCTATAAAATGAGCTATACAGATGATCAGGTCGCCGCCATAGTGCCCGATATTTTGGCCAATATTGAAACTGCTTCAGGTAAAAATGCCGATACGTACAGCACGCGAAAAATTATTGGGCGAAACATTTATAGTAAAAATGGTCGCAAACTTGGTAAAGTGAAAGACATCTTGTTTGATGCGAAAGGCCATCGCGCAGAAATGTTATATATAGTGATGGGATATAAATCCGTGCGCGGTGAAAAAATGGCGATTCCTTTTTCTCAGGCGTCTTATGAAGGCAGCAAGATTAATGTAAAAGATAGCTTCGCCGACGCAATGATCGCATATGCAAAACAATAATTCTTATCTGAAATAACGCTCTAAAATCTGCCCATATATTTTTGTCAGCATCTCTAAATCTGCCACAGCCGCATTCTCATCAATCTGATGGATGCTTTCATTAACGCCGCCGCATTCAATCACCGGACAATAATTGACAATAAACCGCGCATCCGATGTCCCGCCGCTTGTCGTGCATTCCGGCACTTTACCACTCACCTCTTCAACCGCGGCCTGAACAAGATCTGACCATTCGCCGGGCTGCGTAATAAAGCTTTCGGCGTTGCCTTCAAATTTAATCTCATAATCATGCGCGCACGCATCCAACAAGGCAGTGATTTTGGCCTTAAGGCTTTTACTACTCCATTGGTCGTTAAAGCGAATATTAAAGCTGGCCCAGCCACCAGCCGGAATAACATTGGTCGCCGGGTTGCCAACATCGATTGTCGTGATCTCCAGATTGGTCGGCGGAAAAAATTCACTGCCCTCATCAAATTCATATTGAACCAGCGCATCAAGCATCTGCACCATTTTTGGCACCGGGTTATCCGCCAGCTGTTGATAAGCGACATGACCCTGTTTGCCTTTAACGGTGATATGACCGTTCAACGATCCTCGTCTACCGATTTTGATTTCCTGACCAAAATGTTTAGGGTTTGTAGGTTCACCGACAATCGCAACGTCTGGCACATGCCCGTTCTCTTTCATCCATTCCAGCACTTTCACCGTGCCGTTGATCGCCACGCCTTCTTCATCGCCCGTAATCAATAGGCTGATGGAACCCTTAAATTCCCCGGTTTTTATGAATTCCGCAGCGGCGACAGCAAACGCGGCAACCGAACCCTTCATGTCACTGGCCCCGCGGCCATAAAGAACGCCATCTTTAACCTCCGGGTTAAACGGTCCGAATGTCCATTGTTCTTCCGGCCCCGACGGCACCACATCAGTGTGCCCGGCGTAACAGAGATGCGGGCCACCCTTGCCAATGCGCGCAAATAAATTCGGCACCTCTTCATCACCCTTACCAAAAGACAGATGATGGCATTCAAAACCAACACCTCTTAAAAATTCTCCAAGCAGCACCTGCGCCCCTTCGTCTTTCGGCGTGACGGAAGGACAGGAAATCAGTTTTTTTGTAAGTTCAAGTGTGTTCATACCTGCAACGTTAGGCTAATCCTTAGTTGGCTTCAAGGGTCCAACTGTAAGCTCTTCATTAGGGTCGGGAGACTCTAGATCTGGCCGGCTTAATAATCCTCGCATGGTCTCTCCCCCATGCACCATCAGGGCTGCTTTAAGCTCCTGATAGAGTTTTTTATGCTCTGGCGCTAAGCCTGGTGCATCGCGCAACTCTCTCATGAACACAGCAGCAGGATGGCTTTGCCGCGGCACATTTTTATAAAATAAGTTAGCATCATAACCATTTTGGAAAAACCGGGAAAGGAAAAACGGGCTTTCGCCTTCAACAGTTTTTAACCGGGGTATATGGGCTGGGTTTATTGCTTTTTCACCAGAACTGGAATTATCCGTGTGCGCGGCAATATAAATATTACCTAAAAAGTTCAATAAATCCTGCATGGCAAAGACACTATTCACTTCATCCATTAAAGGTGTTTTAGGATGAGCGGTGCCAATTAGTATTTGACGCGTACCAAGACCGTTAAACAAAAGATCGCTCCAGTTAAAATACTGCCGCGTACTATCTAGGCTAAATTTACCGGCAATGCGGGTGGCCTCACCGTTCACGCGGTCATCCGCTTTAGTCATACCGCAGAAGAAATCCTTACAGACACCTTGCGAATACAGTGCCCACTCAGGCCCAAAAATAGCCTTCTCTGTCGGTATGGTTTCTTGTGAAAATCCATACTGCGTCACGATAATAAGCGGTTCTTTATCCGGATCATCCCACTTGGCAAAAACCTGCATATGATTGCGTCCCACGCCATCACCGTCTTCAAAACAATTCATTTTATCCCAGAAAAAATCATTCCAGTCTTTTCTTAAATCAACTATGCCATCTGATCTTGGGTTTGAGAAATCCGGAATTTGACCGGTAATCTCTTTAAATTCTTCAGGCTTATATTTCCGGTAATGTGTCAAACGTTCCATGCTTATCGCGGTTCGTTCAATTATCACATTTTGATCATCAGTAAGCTCTTCGCCTGTATATTTGGGTACGCCTTCTAAAAGTTCAGAAATAATTTTGTCTGGAAAAATACCGAAATTTTCAAAAATATCGTGCGAGATTTTTGCACAGAACCAGTTTTCGATGCTGCCATGCGCTTTAACAATACTCTCTTCATGTGCGTCGAGATTCCCAGCCTGCATGTAGGTCATAAGGGGAAGAATTTGGTCAATTTCATGCCCATAGTCGGGGACATACTTATTTTTCCGCATTTTTGGTCCTTTTTTCTCAAGGAGATATTCAAAAAGCGTACCCGCAACCGCATAATTTTCATCTTTAAAAAATGTGCGGATATTTTCAATCTGCTGATCATAGTGGGGGGCAAGCTCCTCTTTTCGGCGTTGAATAAGGGCAGGATCCTGTTTTATCGTACCTGCGGCCGGGGCAAAACGCTTGGATAGTAGACGCACAGCTTCTTGTGCATCAGCAGGATCCATTAGATCCAATTTCCCTAGCATTTCGCGAACTTCGTCTGAAATTGGCTGTTTACTCATTGCTACCCCTTAACGGTAAGAGGCGTTTCTAGCACATTCTTTTCATAAGTCGCAAACAAAAAATGAATATGAAAATTATCTAATGTTGATGCTAAAATTAATCGCGCAAGAGCTCGTTAATGCTGGTTTTGCTGCGTGTTTGTTCATCTACGCGTTTAACAATAACGGCGCAGGCTAAACTTGGTCCCGGTGATCCATCCGGCAGGTCTTTGCCCGGCATCGCCCCTGGCACAACCACCGAATACGCTGGAACGCGTCCGCGGAATATCTCGCCGGTCTTGCGGTCAATAATCTTGGTCGACATGCTGATGAATACACCCATTGATAAAACCGAGCCTTCTTCAACTACAACTCCTTCAACCACTTCAGACCGCGCCCCTATAAAACAATTATCCTCGATAATGGTCGGGCCAGCTTGCAGCGGTTCTAAAACCCCGCCAATGCCCACGCCGCCCGATAAATGCACGTTCTTGCCAATCTGCGCGCAGGACCCAACGGTCACCCACGTATCAACCATTGTACCTTCATCGACATAGGCACCTAAATTAACAAAGCTCGGCATGAGCACGACGCCTTTGGCAATATGGGCAGAGCGCCGCACGATCGCATTCGGCACAGCGCGAAAGCCCGCTTTGTCGAAATCGCCCTGATCCCAGCCATTGAATTTACTATCAACTTTGTCATACCAACTCGCCCCATCCGGCCCGCCGGAAATCACCTGCATCGGGTTCAAACGGAATGACAGCAGAACAGCTTTTTTCGCCCATTGGTGAACTACCCACTCATCGCTGGTTTTCTCCGCTACCCGAAGCGTTCCTTCATCCAGCATGTTTAATGTCTGTTCAATCGCTTCACGCTCAGCGCCGCTTGTATCTGGGCTGATCGCATTACGATTATCCCATGCGCCGTTAATGGTTGTTTCCAGATCCGCAGTTTGCATTGCTACCTGTCCCATATGCTCATCCTTTTTGAATAGTGATATTGGGCTGCACTTGACCATGAAGCTGCCTAAAAATCAAGATACTTGCGTATAATATGCTGCGGGTTAGCTTATTGGGATTGTAATGAAAGCAGAGATTTTCTGGCACGTTCCAGCTTTTTGATGTCTGCTTTTTTCAGATAGCCTTTATGCGGCTCCAAAAGCTGCACTACGCGCCGGTAATCTTTTTTCCGGAAGGCTGAAGCGGCATCTTTACAGGCATTTTCTATTGAATCGCTATGTTTCTGTCGAATGGCTTGTTCAAGTCTTGTATTCCTTATCGTCATCGCGCGCTCTAAAAGTTTAGCCTTGGGGTCTAGCACTATACGGGCATGGCTTTGGAGGTTATTGGCAAGCCGCTTGATAGTTTTTTGAATAAGATCAGGGTTTGTCACGCCCCAATCACCGTTAAGCTCTTCATCATTCCTACGCGCAGCAGTGAGAATTTCTGAAAGTTCAAACCGATCATAAGGATTGTAAAATGTATAAGCCTCGATTAAAAACTGTTCATTGCCATAGACGATTTCAATCGCATGCTCTTCTTTTTCATACCGTGTGATGGCTGAAAAGGAGTCATAAATTTTCTGGTCGTTCAAAGGTTTTATGATTTTGTAGTTTTTTTGATATTCCGCTAACCCGCAAATAAAATGGTAGCCATAGCGCTCCTCAAGAAAACGAAAGTTTCGCTCGCATTCTGAAAAAAAGCATCTAAGAAGCTCATCTACCGATAGTTGCGTTGCTTCACGCATTAATTCCCCACACCCCATTTTACGAGTTCAAAGCCGTATATGTCCCCTAATGTTACTATCTTATCAAACAATAAAAGTTTTGCTATGGTCTGTAACTATGTTTTGCACAATACAGTGGCTCGATTTATCCTACCCCAATATAGGGAAAGAATATTTCGAAAACGTTAAGAATTCTAATCTGTTACAAACACCTGCCTATGGGCGGGCAGCCGTGCTAACCCGTTCTCACAAGCCAAAATGGGCTGTTTTTGAGATTGATGGTGAAAAAGCCGGGTGTTTTCAGCTACTTCAAACAGGTGCTTTTGGCAATGTCTTGCAGGCCGTGATGCTTGATCGCGGTCCGCTTTGGTTTGATGGGTTTGGCTCTTTGGAGCATTTTGAGGCCTTTTTAGAGGCTTTCCGCCGTGAATTTCCCCGCAGAATTGGCCGCGCTGTGCGTTTCATGCCGGAAATTGAGGCGTCCGAAGACATTGATGCACTCTTGAAAAAATATAAATTCCGCAAAAAATCACAAGAATACCAAACAATTACGCTGGACTTAACGCAAAATCCTGAAAAATTGCGTGCGAATCTAAAAAGTAATTGGCGCGGTAAACTGGGTAAAGCGGAAAAAGCCGGGGTAAGTATTGATTGGAATGCACAAGGCCTGCATTTGGACTGGTTTTTAAAATTCTATAATTTTGACAAAAAAACGAAGGGCTATGACGGGCCATCCGTAAAATTTATAAAAGCGCTGTCTGAACAGTGTACTTCGCAAGGGGATATGATCATTGGCCGAGCCCATTACAAGGGGCGTGTGATTGCGGCCATTCTGCTATTCTGTCATGGACGAAGTGCCACCTATCAGATAGGGTGGAACACACAAGAAGGGCGTAAATACTGCGCTCACAACGCCTTGCTATGGCAGGCGATGTTGCATCTGAAAACAAAACAGATTACGACGTTTGATTTAGGAGGCGTCAATGAAGGCGAAGCACAAAATGTTAAAACTTTCAAAGAAGGTTTGGGCGGCCAGCTTGTTACTTTGGCCGGGCTCTACACTTAGAGCCCTTCTTATCCTTGGCTTCTGTACACTTAGCGCCGTTGACGCCAATGCTGATACGCTGCGCCAGCAACTTGTTTATGAGGTCTACGCCGGAGGCATCCACGGGGTGCAGGTAAAGATGGATATCGATTTGCGCAAACCGGGTCGTTACGATCTCGTGATGGGTGCAAAAACGCGCGGATTTCTCGGTTCGCTCGTCCCATGGGAAGGTACATTCGAAAGTCATGGCTGGGTTGTTAAAGGTAAATATAGGCCTAAGAAACATCAATCTACAGCAAGCTGGCGCGACGAAGTTGATATCAAGGAATATCTCTACAACAAAAACGGTTCATTCAAATCCCTGCGCATCACCGATGAAAAGCGGGATGCTGAATTGAAAGAGATCCCCGATGAAGTCACCAACGGCACAATCGATGCTTTAACCGCAACGCTGCAGGTTTTAAAAAACTATAATGAAAACGGCAAGTGCGAAGGGGAGTCTGATGTCTTTGACGGCAAGCGCCGCTTCAAACAAATTTTCAACCATGAAGAGTCAGTGACGCTCGAAAAATCAAAATATAATATCTATGGCGGTCCGGCTGCGCAGTGCATTGTCGAGGTTGTTCCGGTCAATGGCGAGTGGCATAAAAAACCGCGCGGTTGGCTATCTATACAGGAGCAAGGCCGTGAAAAAGGAACAATGCCAACGGTCTGGGTGGCGCAGCTTTCTGAAAACGGCCCGGCAATCCCGGTAAAAATTCGTATCAAAACAGAATATGGCACGCTCTTTATGCATCTGGCAGAATATCAAAACGCTGATACAATTTTGGTTGCTGAAAAACGCGTGACCGAAGAGGAAGAATAATTTTATGAGTACAAAACCACTCGCAATTGTGATCCTCGCCGCGGGTGCTGGCACACGAATGAAATCTGATCGGCCAAAGGTCATGCATGAGCTGGCCGGCCGGCCCATGGTTAACTGGCTTTTGGATGCTTGCAAAAATTTGCAGCCGGAAAAGATTGTCGTTGTAACGGGTCCTGACATGCCGGAGCTCGAAGCGGCCATAAAGCCGCACGTAAGCGCCGTGCAAAAAACCCGCGATGGCACGGGCGGTGCCGTAAAATGCGCGGCTCCTGCACTCAAAGGTTTCACCGGTGACGTTCTAATTCTGCTTGGTGATTGCCCACTGATTACTAAATCAACTATGGCCGCGCTCATCAATGCCAAAGGCGATAACGCGCTTTCTGTTTTGGGCTGCGTCATGGATAACCCTTACGGCTATGGCCGCCTTATTCTCAATAATGCGGGTGAGCTCGAAGACATCGCTGAAGAAAAAGATGCGAGCGGCGAGCAAAAGCAAGTGCAGCTTGTCAACACTGGCGCGTTTTGTGCCGATGGAGAAAAGCTGGAAAGCTGGCTCGGAAAAATCGATAACGACAATGCGCAAAAAGAATTCTACATCACGCAGCTGCCATCCATCATTAAAAGCGAAGGTGGCCAAACATCCGTCGCCGTCATTGCGGACCCAACCGAAATTCACGGCTGCAATACACGCACCGATCTTGCTGCGCTGGAAAAAACTTTGCAGGGTCTCTTGCGTCGCGCGCACATGAACGAAGGCGTTTCGATGCAAGATCCGGACACGGTTTACCTCTGGCACGATACAAAAATCGCCGCTGGCTGCACGCTGGAGCCCAACATTTATTTCGGCCCCGAAGTTACGCTGGAAGCGGGTGTTCATATCAGGGCTTTTAGTCACCTCGAAGGAACACATATAAAAAGCGGAACGTCGGTTGGCCCGTTTGCCCGTATCGTCGGAGAGGTCAATGTTGGCAAAGATGTGAAGATCGGAACTTTCGTGGAGATTAAAAGATCAACGATCGGAGATCGTAGTAAAATGGCTCACCTCGCTTACATTGGAGACTGCACGATGGGCGAAGATGTGAATGTCGGTTGCGGCGCAATCACCGTGAATTATGATGGCTTCGAAAAACACCAAACCATCATCGGTAAAAATGTCATGGTCGGCTCGAACGTGAATCTGGTCGCGCCCGTGCATATCGATGATGGCGCATTTGTCGCCGCTGGCTCAACAATTACTGAAGATGTTCCGGCCGACTCTTTATCCATCGCTCGCGACACCGCAGAAATTCGTAAAGGCTGGGCGGCCAAATACCGCAAAATCAAAGAAGCCGCCAAAAGAAAAAAAGCCTCTTAAATTATCCCCGTTTCTTTCAAGATTCCTGCGCGCTTATCAATGTTTTTAGGGTAAAGCATGCTAATCTGAATCCATGAAATTTCTTGTTCTCTTCCTACTCATTTTCACAATCTCTTCCCCCGTTTTCGCCGCCTGCGAAGGTTTTAACAATGGTATGGACGCGCTCGAAAGCGCCATTAAACAGACTTCCAAGCTAGAAAAAACCTACGCGTCAACTCCGCCAATTGCTTCCATCAACCGCTCAATTAATGCTCTTGAAAAAGCCATTGAAGAAGATCGCCGCAAAAAACTCACCCAAGCCCTGCCTGCTTCCAAACCTCGCCTCTAATGCCCTTGTAACATCTCGCAACATCATGTGACTTGCGGTTTTCAGCGAAATCAGTAGATTTACTTCCCATGTGCGGAATAATAGGAATCCTCAGCGAAAATGACGTCAGCCCCTTACTGGTAGAAGGGCTGCGTCGCCTTGAATACCGCGGTTACGACAGCGCGGGCATCGCCACGCTGCATGATGGTGCGCTGGGTCGCAGGCGCGCCAAAGGCAAGCTGAAAAATCTCGAAGAAAAACTAGAAGGCGAACCGCTTAGCGGCCATCTCGGCATCGGCCATACGCGCTGGGCCACCCATGGTGGCCCGTCTGAGGATAACGCGCATCCCCACGCCACCGAAAAAGTTGCTGTCGTTCATAACGGCATCATTGAAAACTATACAGAGATTAAAGCTGAACTCGAAACCCATCAGGCCCGCTTTGAAACCGAAACCGATACCGAAGTCATCGTCCATCTTGTTGATCATTATCTTACGCAAGGAAAATCACCGCAGGAAGCCGCCAACGAAACCTTCAACCGCCTCGAAGGCGCTTTCGCCCTTGTCCTAATTTTCGCCGGTGAAGATAATCTCATGATTGGGTGTCGTCAGGGTACACCGCTGGCTGTGGGTTATGGCGATGGTGAAATGTTTGTCGCCAGCGACTCCTACGCTCTCGCCCCACTAACCAAAAAAATATGTTTCCTCGAAGATGGCGATCGCGTGCGCATAACCCGCGATGGCGCGCGCGTCTATGTCAACGATAACGACGAAGTCACCCGCGAAATCCGCATTACTGCGCAAAGTGGCGCGACTGCCGGTAAAGGCCAATACGACCATTTCATGCTCAAGGAAATTTATGAACAGCCCGCTGTGATTGGCGATACGCTGAACGCTTATGTGCACCCTTCAACGGGCCGCATCAATATTCCTGAGGATATTCAAGAAGCCTTGCTCGCCGCCCCGCGCCTCACATTGGTCGCTTGCGGCACCGCATATTATGCTTGCATGGTCGCGAAATATTGGTTTGAACAAATCGCGCGGGTTCCCTGTGAAATTGATGTCGCTTCCGAATTCCGTTACCGCGAAGCGCCAATGCCTGAAGGCGGCGTGGCGATTTTTGTTTCGCAGTCCGGTGAAACCCTCGATACACTCGAAGCTCTGCGCTATTGCAAACGCCAAGGCCAGACAATTCTGTCCATCATCAACACCATCGAAAGCACGATTGAGCGCGAAAGCGATCTTGTGCTCCACACACTTGCTGGCCCCGAAATCGGCGTGGCCTCAACTAAAGCTTTCACCACCCAAATCACCACGCTGGCTTGCCTCGCCTTTGCCACCGCCCGCGCAAAAAAAGAAATCACGCCCGGGCAAATGCACGAAATCGGCGAAGCGCTTCGCCATGTCCCGGCTGTTGCTGCCGATATTCTCCAGCATGATGAAGCCATCAAACATATCGCCGAAGATATTGCCGGGGCCCGCGATGTTCTGTATTTGGGGCGCGGTAATCTCTATCCCATAGCTCTCGAAGGCGCGCTTAAATTAAAAGAAATTTCCTACATCCATGCCGAAGGCTACGCCGCCGGTGAAATGAAACACGGCCCCATCGCGTTGATTGATGATAGCGTTCCTGTCGTCGTTATCGCGCCGGGCAATGATCCGCTGTTCGAAAAAAATGCATCCAACATCTCCGAAACTGTCGCGCGCGGCGGTAAAGTGTTCCTGATTTCGGACGAGCAGGGCGCTGAAAGTCTCAAAGATATCTCGACATGGTCAGTAGCTACGAAGGCCGTCCACCCTTTCGTTGCGCCCATTCTCTACGCCATCCCCGTCCAGCTTCTCTCCTACCACGTGGCCGTCACCAAAGGCACGGATGTCGACCAACCGCGCAACCTGGCCAAATCGGTTACGGTCGAGTAAACTCATCTCTATGAACACTCAAACGCCTCACCCGGTTCTCTGGCTCTGGATTCCTCTTACGTTGCTTATAATACAAATTGTGATTGAGGGTTTTGCACCGCATGGCGTACAAGGGGTCATTCATTCGGAAAACGGCCCTCACGAAACGCTGCAATTTTTGTTCGCGTTTGGCAGCCTTGTTTATGCGCTGCGCTGCTTGCTCCGGCTTTCACCAACCTCCCAGCCCTATCTGTTCGCTTGGGTGGCCTGTTTTGCTTTGGGGTGTATCTATATCGCCGGGGAAGAAATCAGCTGGGGCCAGCATATACTCAAATGGTCCACGCCGGATTATTGGACGCATATTAATGATCAAGGCGAAACCAACCTCCACAACACATCAAGCTGGCTTGATCAAAAGCCGCGCCTCATCTTGCTTATCGGCGTTTCGGTAGGCGGGCTCATTATTCCATTCTTAAAGCGCTTTAAGCCTTCAGCGCTGCCAACGAAATTTGAAATCATTTATCCACCGGCTCTTTTGAGCATTACAGCAGTACTGGCCATTAGCGCAAATCTTATCGATAAAATCTCCGAGCTTTTCACCGGTGTCCCCATTCTCTCCCGCAGCAGCGAAGTCGAAGAGCTCTACCTGTTCTATTTCGTATTGCTGTATCTAATGGTTTTACGCCGCCGGCTTACGCAGCATCAAGGTTGACCATTCGCCGATTTCTATGGTCTTGCGATGCTCCAGCCCTAACGCCTGATAAACACCTAAAACACCTTCAGCCTGCTCATTCAAAATTCCTGACAGGACAATGGCACCATTTTCGTCTGCGCACGTCACCAACGCTTCTGCCATCTCTTTCAATGGCCCAGGCAGTATATTGGCAATGATGAGATCAAAGGGTTTGCGTTGCTGCACAAGTTCAGTCGCAAAACCGTCACCGCACACGCATTGAATATCTGTCGCGCTTTCCGGCACGTTATTAATCTCGCGGTGGTGCGCCGCTACGCGCACAGCCTCCGGGTCATTATCAACCGCCAGAACCGGCGTTTTCCAGAGCTTCCACGCAGCAATCGCCAAAATGCCGCTGCCTGTGCCCATATCCAGCACATTCCACGGGCACGCCCCTTGCCCTTTCAAATCTATCATCGCTTGCAAACATCCGCTTGTCGTGCCGTGCTCCCCCGACCCAAACGCCGTGGCGGCATCGATCTGCAGCCCAATCTGCTCCTTTGGCACATTATCTTCATAATGCGATCCGTAAATAAAAAACGGGCCAATCGAAAAGGAGGGAAATTGCATATAAGAATATTCCAGCCAGTTGATATCCGGCACGTCTTCTTGCATAAAATCAAAGTTTTGACTGATATCAATATTATGGACATCGCTGGCAATCAGCAAACGTGCTTTCAAAACCTGCGGGTCGATTTGCTTAGGAAATAACCACTCCAGCACCCATGGCGCGCTTTGAGTGTTTTCAGCGCGCAGCGCCGAATGGGCACTACACAGATCGCTAACAGAGTCGCCTAAAATGGCGGCTTCTATAGTGGTAATATGAGCTGGAAGATGTAGAGAAGTCTTAAACATCTGTCTAACCCTCTAAAATTTTGTGCACTGGGCACAAGGCATTATTTCTTGCCGCTTTTGCCCTCATCACCTTCTTCAACTTCAGCGTCTGGCTCAAGCTCGTTAAGCTCGCCAATATCGTCATCAACAGCAAGATCATCCAGATCATCGTCATCATCGTCCAGATCAAGATCACCTTTAGGCGCTGTCTCGTCTTCATCATCGCCCGCTTTTTCTGCGGTTTCAAGATCGTCAAGGCTTACAATCTGTGCAGCCTCGGCCTCATCTTCATCTTCATCCTCGTCAGTGGCCGCGTCTTTAGCTGTTTTCTTTTCAACCTGTCCTTCGGCTTCTTCAACCACAGCGGCAACGCGTGAGCGCCTTGCTTTCACTTTAATTTCTCCAGTGAATTCTGTATCACAAGATGGGCATGTAATCGGGCGTTTGTTCATATCATAAAACCGTCCACCGCAATCCAGACAAATTCTTTTTAATCCCCGGGGATCCGTACTCTTATCAGCTGCCGCACTCACTGTTACTCTCCTTCAAAAATGTCCGTGATGGACGTGGTTTTCAACGTCTGAAGTGCCTCATTTTTTCGAGTGAGTCAAACAAAATGTATGCAATTTCATTTAATCCAATGGAAACCGCTCGACCCGCAGCTTATATCATTATAAACTATGGCGAATTTTGATTTTCATCCTTGGAGGTTCTTTCATGAAAAACTCTGTTGTCATTTGCGGTTTTAAGCGCTCCCCGATGCATTTTGCCAATAAGGGCGAGCTGGCGAAGGTTCGCCCCGATGACATGGCCGCTGAGGTTGTTAAGGCGCTGGTGGCGAGTACTGGCGTTGATCCGGATCATATTGAAGACCTTATTATGGGCTGCGCTTTCCCGGAAGCGGAGCAGGGCTTCAATATCGCCAAACTGGTTGCCCAGCATGCAGAGCTTCCCATCTCTGTTGCGGGCGCAACGGTTAACAGATTTTGCGGTTCATCCATGACCGCCATCCACATTGCTGCGGGAATGAACCAAATGGACGCTGGCCAGGTCTTTATCTGTGCAGGCGTAGAGAGCATGAGCCGTATTCCCATGGGCGGCTTTAACCCCATGCCCAATCCGGCGCTGTTCGAAAAATACCCTCAGGCCTATATGGGCATGGGCGAAACGGCTGAAAATTTAGCCAAAAAATATGAAATCAGCCGTGAAGCGCAGGAAGAATTCGCCGTAAATTCCCACAAAAAAGCAGCCGCAGCCGCAGCCGCTGGTCATTACGATAATGAAATGGTTCCAATCGGCGATGTCAAAACAGACGGGACTATTCGCCCGGACTCAAGCGTCGAAAAACTCGCCACGCTCAATCCTGCATTTTTAGAAGACGGTACGGTTACGGCTGCAACCTCTTCCCCGCTGACCGACGGCTCTGCCGCTGTATTGGTGGTTGGTGAAGACTATGCCGATAAAATGAAGCTCCCCAAACTCGCGCGGATAAAATCTGTCGCCACCGCTGGCTGTGCCGCAGAAATCATGGGTATTGGCCCCGTTCCCGCCACACAAAAAGCCTTAGAGCGCGCCGGCCTTAAACTCGATGACATCGATATTATAGAACTCAACGAAGCCTTCGCCGCTCAAGGCCTTTCCGTGATTAAAGAGCTCGGCATGGATATTAACAAAGTCAATCTCGACGGCGGCGCCATTGCGCTTGGTCACCCGCTGGGAACCTCCGGCGCGCGCATCACTGGCAAAGCTGCCAGCCTCCTTCACCGCGAGAAAAAGAAATACGCTCTGGCCACCATGTGTATTGGCGGTGGGCAGGGGGTTGCCACTGTTCTGGAAGCGATTTAAACGCAATGAAACCGCACGAAGCGCATGAAGCTGTTGAAGATATTCAAGACCGCAACGCCCGGGTAGAAGCTGAAAAAGCCTGGGAGACCTCATGGGCTCGCCGCCTGCTTATTACACTGGGAACTTATATTATTATTGGCGGATATCTCAATTTTTTGGGCGTCGAAAACCCCTGGCTGCATGCACTGGTACCTCCTTTAGCATATATTCTTTCGACATTGTCTTTACCCTTTTTAGAACAGCTCTGGGTTAATAAAATATACACAAAGAGCGGGTTAAAATAACAGATGAGCTCACAAACTTTTTTGCAACTTATTGGCCTTAAAGATGGTGCGGATATCAGCGTCGCTGGGACCGGTTTCACCGAGAAACTGCGTGAATATATTACTTTTGTTGAGAATAACCCAGCCGAAAAAAATATTGAAAAAGAAGAAGGGGAAGTCACCGTTCTTTACCGCGGGTTTTTCCCTTATTCGGTCGAATGGGCACAAATCGAAAGAGAAAAACGCGAAAAAGAGGAAAATCATCCTGAAGCGCTCAGCCTAAAAGACAAAGGCACAGCAGTTATAAATGATCTGCAGGATAACATTATCGTATTCGCCATCTGTTACATGCGTATTCATTGGGCTATGGGTTTAATAAATGCTGAAATGATGAAGACACCTGAGCCCGATGAAAAAGACGTTGAATGGACGGGCGATACCGGCCAGCTTCTGGCTAAATATCGTAAACAGCGGGCCCAGCTTTTGGCCGCCAATGATGTTTTAAAACAGGCTCAAAGCCTTTTGAAAAAAATTAACCCGCAGCGCACCGCCGTTGAAAAAATCGCCGCAGAGCTTATGGGCCCAGAATTAGCGGAGAAAACACTCGGTCCATATCGTAGCGGCCTGCGCACTGGTGATTTCAAAAAAGCGCGCAAAGCACTGGCATCCGCGGTTTCTGGTAAAAAGAAATTTGCTTTTGATAAAAAGAAAATGGCCCAAAAAGAAGAGTTCATGAAAGCTTCTGGGGATGCTTTTATAAATTTTTTGGAGCAGCATCACGATGTTTTAAAAGCCAAAGATGAAAAATTTTATCTTAAGGCCAGTGAAACTAATATCCTAATAGATTCGAATAATCGGGATATTGAAAAAAAAGAAGAATTCATTAAAAAATATTTCCGTCCTTTTTTAAGTTACCAAATCAAAACACTGAAATATCTCCGAACAAAATTATTGGTTGTCGGATCTTTAGAAAGCCTTATGACGCTTTACATCCGCATGATGCGCGGCATCGCTGAACCTATGCCGGACATTAAAGCCGTGCGTCTCTACGAATCCGAAGTTATCGAACATGTTATGTATTTACTCGGCGGACAATTTCAGGAAGTAAAAAATATTGAAAAACGCATTGAAGAACTTGTTCACGAATTTAGAATAAGCGTGCATGATTATGAAGAAGTAAAAGACTGAGCCATGAGAGGGCAGATCGATGAGCAGCAAAAATAAAATAAGCAAAGTCGCCGTTATCGGCTCCGGTGTAATGGGCAGCGGCATCGCCGCGCAAATTACCAATGCTGGTATTCCTGTTGTACTGCTGGATATTAAACTTGAAGGCAAAGACCTCGCCAAAGACGCTGTGGCCAGAATGCTCAAAACCGACCCCGCGCCCTTCATGCGCAAAGCCAATGCGAAACTGATTGAAACCGGCAATCTTGATGATGATCTGGATAAGCTCGGCGAAGTTGACTGGATTGTCGAGGTCGTGCTCGAAGATCTCAAAATCAAACACGCCACATATGAAAAAATCGAAAAACACCGCAAAAAAGGTTCGATAGTTTCTTCCAACACTTCGACCATTCCGCTGCATAAGCTGGTCGAAGGCCAGCCTGACAGCTTCGCCAAAGATTTTATGATCACCCACTTCTTCAATCCCCCGCGCTATATGCGTTTGATGGAACTGGTTGTTGGCCCCAAAACAGATTCCAAAGCTGTGGAAACCATCCGCGAAATTTGTGATGTGAAGCTGGGCAAGGGCGTTGTGCAAACCAATGATACCCCAGGCTTCATCGCCAACCGCCTCGGTGTGTTCTGGCTCACCGCCGGGGTGAATGAAGCTATTAAACAAGGCATCTCCATTGAGGTGGCCGATGCGGTGATGAGCAAACCCGTCGGCATACCCAAAACCGGTGTGTTCGGCCTTATCGATCTGGTTGGCATCGACCTCATGCCAAAACTCGCCGACAGCCTCTTAAGTACACTGGCGGATGACGACGAATACCGCAAAATCTTCACCGATTATAAATTCATCCACGGCATGATCGAGGCGGGCTACACAGGCCGCAAAGGCAAAGGCGGTTTCTATCGCCTTAATCCTGACAAGCCAAAAGCCAAAGAAAAACAGGCCCTCGAAATTAACCCCGATAAATTCGAAGAATCCGGGTACGGCAAATCCATTAAGAAACAAGCAGCCGCCTTAGTCTCTGTAAAGGCCGGACGCCAAGGCCTCCGCGCCGTTGTTGAAACGGATGATGAAGGCGGCAAATATGCTTGGGAAGTGCTCAAACAAACCCTTGCCTATGCCGCGTCCCTTGTAGGTGAAATCGCTGACACGATCCACGACATCGATGAAGGCATGAAACTGGGCTATAACTGGAAGCACGGCCCGTTCGAGATGATCGACGCTCTGGGTCCAAAGTGGTTCGCAGAGAAATTAGAGGGAGAAGGTATCGCCGTGCCCGACATTCTGTTCAAGCTCGGCGACAACACCTTTTATAAGATTGAAAACGGCAAGATTCAATATTTTGGTACCGATGGGAAATACCATGATGTGCAGCGCCCGGGTGGCGTGCTCCTCTTGCGCGATATTAAACTCTCCAGCCAGCCCGTAATGAAAAACGGCAGTGCCTCCGTCTGGGACATCGGCGATGGCGTTTTATGTTTTGAGCACACTTCGAAAATGAACACCTTCGATGAAGGCACGTTTGAAATGCTCGTCAAAGCGCAAAAAACCATCGAAGGCTCGGACGATTATAAAGCGCTCGTGGTGTATAACGAAGCCTCACATTTCTCTGCTGGGGCCAATCTTGGTCTCGCCATGTTCATGATCAATATCGCCATGTGGCCACAGGTCGAAGACTTCGTCGCTACCGGTCAGCGCGTCTTTATGGGCCTCAAATTCGCTCCATTCCCCGTGGTCAGCGCCCCATCCGGCATGGCCCTTGGCGGCGGCTGTGAAATTCTCCTCTCCTCCGATGCCGTTCAGGCCCACGCCGAAACTTACACGGGCTTGGTAGAGGTTGGCGTTGGCATTATCCCTGGTTGGGGTGGTTGCAAGGAAATGATCCTGCGTTTTCAGCAGCGCGAACGCGCAAAATTCGCAAATGATATGGGCAAAATCGGCAAAGATAATATCTGGTTCTCTCCCGACACCACGCCCGTTGGCGCCACCCGCAAAGCGTTCGAAACTATCGGCGTTGCCACCGTCGGTAAAAGCGCGCATGAAGCCGTTGATATCGGCTACTTACGCGAAAGCGACGGCATCACCATGAACCGTGATCGCTTGCTTTATGATGCAAAAGCCCGCGCGCTTGAGCTTGCCAAAAACTACGCTCCACCCGAAAAAGTCGAAAACATCCGCCTCGGCGGAGCAGGAGCAAAGGCCGCTCTGACCCTTGCCGTGTCCGACCTGCGCAAATCCGGCAAAGCCACGCCTTATGATGTTGTCGTTTCCGACCACCTCGCTACTGTACTATCGGGCGGCGGCGCCGATTACACGGAGGACATCAGTGAAGATGACCTTCTCAAACTCGAGCTGTCCGAATTCATGAATCTTCTTCATAATGAAGGCACTTTCGCCCGCATCGAACACATGCTCGAAAAAGGCAAACCCTTAAGAAATTAAAAAGCGAAGTTGAGTATGCTCACTGCCTTTCTCCCTATTATCGCCGCCATGTTTTACGGCCTGTCTTTCGCCTTCACGGAAAAAGCGATGAAGATCATCAATGTTTCGACCTATCTGTTCTGGGGTGGGGTCTTAGCGTTTGTGAGTTGCGTTTTGTTAATGAAGTTCAAAAATGAATCCCTGATGTTTGACATGGGCGCAAGCTGGGCCAATTTCTGGATTGTCACCGTTGCCGTCACCGCGCCATCCATCGGTTGGGTCTTCACCATCTATGCCATTAAAAATATCAACGCCAGCTACGCCGCCTTCGCTGAAATCTCCTATCCGCTCTTCACACTGCTCTTCCTCTTTATCTTTTTCGGCCTGCGCAGCCTCGACTGGACAGTTTTTTTAGGCGGTACCTTCATCATGCTCGGCTCTTTCATCATGGTCTGGGGCCAGATGAAAATATAAAATCCAATCTAATATTTACGGCTCTTTAAACCTGTTCTGGCATGATTGTCTCATGTTTGGATTTGGTACCAAGAAAAACAAGACGGGCAAGCAAAAGAAGACAAAGAATCTTCGGGCGGGTCATGAGGATGTAAATAAAAAACAGAGCAACGGACAGGGCCTCGCGGGGGACGCATTGCGTGCGCAGGCTCTGGCCAATGCTCGAAAAGCACGGGAACATATCGGCGAAGAAACAATTCAAAAAATCGCTGCTGCTATGGCCAAAAAGGAAAATAATCCAATGGCCATAGCAACCCGGCAGCTTGAAAGCGCCGATTCCGATCGAATTGCCGACGAAATTCTTTTTATGCTGGATCAAGAATAAATCCACATTTCTTCCATTCAATCTTTGTGTTTTTGCGCTATATTAAGACGATAAGGTCTTTATAGGGGAGCCATTCATGCCTGTTTATTCACCGCCAATCGAAAATATAAAGTTCATTCTGCACGATGTTTTGGGCGCCGAAACCCTCACGCAGCTCCCGGGCTATGAAGAATTTTCTCCCGATATGATCGATCAAATTCTCGAAGAGGGAGGTAAAGTCTGCGAAGAAGTGCTCTTTCCCTTAAACCAAAGCGGCGACGAAGAAGGCTGCCATTTCAATGATGGCGAAGTGAGCGTCCCCAAAGGCTTCAAAGAAGCCTATGACACTTTCGTCGAAGGCGGCTGGACGGGCCTGGCCTGCGATCCTGAATATGGCGGTATGGGCATGCCGCAACTGGTCAATACCGCGATGAAGGAAATGATATGCTCGGCCAATATGTCGCTCGGCATGTATCCCGGCCTGTCTTATGGCGCGTATGAAGCTTTGCACAAATTCGCTAGTGATGAGCTGAAAAACATCTATCTCCCCAAACTTGTCGATGGCTCATGGTCCGGCACAATGTGTTTGACAGAAGCCCATTGCGGCACTGACCTCGGCCTCATTAAATCCAAAGCCGTGCCGAATGATGACGGGTCCGTGAACATCACTGGCACAAAGATTTTCATCTCTGCCGGTGAACACGGCATGACCGAAAACATCATCCATCTCGTATTGGCAAAACTGCCTGATGCCCCCGAAGGCGTGCGCGGCATTTCCCTGTTCGTTGTTCCAAAATTTATTCCGGGTGACGACGGAGAAATCGGCGAGCGCAACACCATTAATTGCGGCTCCATCGAACATAAAATGGGCATCCACGGCAACTCAACCTGCGTGATGAACCTCGACAATGCCAAGGGCTGGCTGGTCGGTGAGCCGCACAAAGGACTGCGCGCCATGTTTGCTTTCATGAATGATGCGCGCCTTGGTGTGGCTATGCAGGGTCTCGGCATTGCCGAAATCGCCCATCAAAACGCGGTTGAATATGCCAAGGAACGCTTGCAAATGCGATCCCTCACCGGCGCGAAATACCCCGATAAGCCCGCCGACCCCATTATTGTCCACCCTGATGTGCGCCGCATGCTCCTCATCGGCAAAGCCTTCACCGAAGGCGCGCGCGCCCTGTCTTACTGGGTCGGGATGGAGCTTGATATTTCCCTGCGCCACCCCGATGAAGCCGAGCGCAACCGCGCCGATGATCTGGTTGCGCTCCTCACTCCCATCATCAAAGCTTACCAAACCGATATGGGCAGTGAAATCGCTAATCTCACCGTCCAAACCTATGGAGGCCACGGCTTTATCCGGGAGAGCGGCGTTGAACAATATGTCCGCGATGCGCGTATTGCGCAAATTTACGAAGGCGCAAACGGCATTCAAGCTCTTGATCTGGTAGGCCGTAAAATGGGCCACGGCTTTGGTCGCTTGCTCCGCAGGTTTTTCCACCCGGTGCAGCAATTTATTGAATCAAATCAAGCAGATGAATCGCTGCAGGAATTTATTTTCCCCCTTGCAAAATCTTTTGCAAAGCTTCAGCAATCCACCGCAATAATCGCGCAAAAAGGCCTTAAAAATCCTGACGAAGCCGGCGCTGCCAGCTCCGATTACCTGCGCCAATTCGCCCTTGTCGCGCTGGCCTTCATGTGGTGCAAAATTGTTCAGGCCGCGCAGCAAAAACTTGAAAGCGGTGAAGGCGACAAAGAATTCTACGAGAGCAAAATCAAAACCGCGCGCTTCTTTATGGCCCGCATGCTCCCCGAAGCCGATGGCCGTTTCAAAATGGTCATGGCGGGCGCAAGCAGCTTGATGGAACTCGACGAAGCCGCATTTTAATTCGGTTCCCGTAAATGCGGGCCGTCGCCATGGTACCCAAGGAAACTGGCAAAAGTTTTCAAAATTTCTGTACCTCGCGCTACAAAATTAAAGCCGTTATTAACGCTCTCAAACCGCTCCTCAATATCTTCCTGTAAGGTCCGCTGCAGCTCCAAATTCGCTCTGGCCTGATGATAATTAGAAGTTACAAAAATAACATTTTTAAGCGCGGGGTTTTGCTCAAGCCACTTCTCCGCCTCAAGGGCATTGCCGACAGTATTAAGCGCTCTGTCACCAAGCTCAATCTCGCCAATATCAGGATGCGGTACAATCCTCGGATAGGTCATGCTGAGAACCGTAGCTAAATTTTGCCCCTCCTTGGCGCCGGAAATAAAGACCTTAAGTTTTTTTTCACCATCTTGTCGCCCTATTTCAATGCCGCGCGCAATGCGCCCACTTCCCCCGGCAAAAACGATGACCGCGTCGGCTTTAAAATTTTTTTCCGGGCCTTGCGCATCCAGCCCGTAATATACTGAAGGCGCAGAGACAATGGCCGCGAGGCCAAAAATACCTGCCAAAGCGCTTGCAACCCGGGGGTGCGCCGTTACATTCTTCCTTAAAGCTGAAGCCGTTTCCAAAAACATTCGATCTATTTATCATAGATGAATGTTTTTTTGCCATAAAAGTTTAATTGAAATTATTGTGCTGGTTTGCCGGCTTCCCAGCGCTGACGAATTTGCTCTTCATAGCGCTCACGCTGGTCTTCTAGCTCTTTTTCCGCTTCTATCAGCTTCTCTTCCAGATCAGCCAGCCGTGCTAGCTGTGCCTGATCAGTCACTTGCGGATCAAACAGCATCGCTTCTAGCTCACGTTTTTCAACATCATTCTTGGCGCGCTCTTGCTGCAATTGCTGACCCATACGTTTGAGCTGCCGTTCAGCTTCATTGAACCGCATGGTCGCGCGCTCTAAATTCCAGTTTTCCGAAGAAATGCTCAAACGTTCATCTTCCGATTCTTTCAAAGAGGACTTCAGCTCATCATTGAGCGCCCTGTTCTCTGTCTTAAGCCCATCAACCATATCCTGCAGATTAAGCACCTGCTTGCGCAGCTCCTTAACATTTGGTCCAGGCGCCGCTGGCTCAAGATTTGTAAAATCGGCTTGGCTACGCGTCACTTCCTTATTCACTTTCATCGGCGGCGTTGATTTTCTAATTGTCTCACGCTTCGGCGCCACGGCAGTGGCAGGCGGCACCTCCGCCACTTCGACAATTTCTTCTTTAACCGGCTCCAGTAAGGCCTCAGCAGCGGAAGGCTCCAGCGCGACATCCGCAGGCTTCTCTTCTATCGGCGTGAGCGGTTTGACCTCTTTTTCAACGATCGCGGTGATTTTTTCGGCGGGCTTAGGTGTCTCTTGCGGTGCTTCAGGAATTAAAGGTCTATCCTCTATCCCCGGCGGCATCTCCAAAGTCTTACGTGTTTCTAGCAGTCTCAGCGCCTGTTCATCCACTTCAATCAAATCCGGATTATCGGCAATCTGCGCCGCCAGCTGTTCTGAAAGGCGTTTACGCCCAACGTCCTGTGGATCCATCATCCCCGGTTTTTCCAAAAGGTCTTTAACATCCGTATCAAGAATGCTCCCGTTGCTGGCTATATCGCCTTCCACAACCGTATCGCCAAGCTTCACCACTTCCTTCACAGGAATTTCCTGAACAACTGGCTGTGGGTTTTCAGGTGAAATTTCGACAACCGCTTGCGTTTGGTTCTTGGCACGCTCTTCCATCGCAATCGATTCATTGATCATGAATTTATCTTCTTCTGACCGCGGTACCAGTGTTTTTGCCGCCTTGTTTTCCGGGTTATCCATGACCGCGCCCGCCATGCATCGCTCAAAATTCGCTGCAGAGCCAGTAAAACCAGTCAGATAAAAACGGAAATTATTGTCATCCAGTGTCAAATCCAGCACCGACGATGTCCGCAGAGCCTGATAAAAATCTTTTTGTTTTCGCAGTCCAATCCCCAGCGTGCTGCCGGATTCGCCCGAAGCTTTAAAGCTTTTATCTTTCACGCCCGGAACGCTGAGCTTCACATCATATGTTTTTCCATTTTGAAAAATATCTTGCTGAAAATCGACGCTCATGCCTGAAATCCAGCGCTCATCACCATCAAAAGTGATAACAAAACCATTGTTAAAACGGCTTGAAATAGAGCAGGATCCGCCCATTTTTTGAATATTCCAGCCTTTAGACGGGTAAAAATAAACCTCAGGGTCTGCCTCGGTTGCCGCATACACTGGTACGGACATCGTCCCCAATAAAAAACCGGCCAGAAGCGATAAGCGGAAAGTGTGGCGAAAAGAAGCACAGCGCATAATTTTAATCCTGAAAGCCCAAAAAGTAGTGTTTAACAGACAAGCGATATCAAGATTAGCACTCCGTTTTGGGGGAGACAATCTTTAAAAACTCATCTATGTCTATGCAGTGTTAATGTTCAAAAGCATATGAGGGGAATATAAAATGTCTTTGGAAGCCATCACGTCGAAAATTAAAGAAAAAATGGCTATGGCCATAGGCTTGAACGCCAGCGTGAAATTCGATTTTGGTGATGAAGGCTGCATTTTCGTCGATGCAACTCAAAACCCGCCGGAAATTTCAGATGATGCTGCAGCCGAAGCCGATGTCACCTTTGAAACATCACTCTCAGCATTTCAGGAAATTTTGGCGGGCACCCAAGACCCAAATATCGCCTTCATGATGGGCAAGCTAAAAGTTAAAGGCTCTATGGGTCTTGCTATGAAGCTCAATGCCATTCTGGAAGACTAAGACAGCCCCAGCCGCTCTATAAGATCCGCATAAACATCATCGGCGCTGTCGCTCACCCGGTACATGCTCATCAGTTCGTTATTCGGGCCCATCAAATAAATAAAAGAAGAGTGATCAACGCTGTAATCATTCTGGGTTTCATCCTGCACTTTTGTTGCAAAAATGCGGTAACTCTTCTTGATAAAATCAATCTGCGGCACCGTGCCGGTCAGGCCGACAAGGCGTTTGTGAAACAAACTGATATATTCGCGCATCACCGGCACTCTGTCGCGCTCTGGATCAACAGTAATAAACAGAGGTTGGATGGTCTTGGCTGCTTCCGGATGCTTGTCTTCCAGCGCGCTCATCACCCGGCTGATTTTCTGCAATTCCGTCGGGCAAATCGCTGGGCAGTACGTAAACCCGAAATAAATCAGCTTATATTGTCCCTCATAATTTTTCTCGGTGACATCTGCGCCTAGATGATTAGTCAGCGAAAACGGCCCGCCAATCTGCAGCCCCGCCATCGGCAGCGCGGTTTCCATCTGCTTGCCGTCTTTCGTTGTTACGCGCGCACTTTGCATCTGGATCTGCACCCACCCCACGCCTGCGCCAATGACCAAGGCAATCAGGCTGAATATTAATGTCCGTAACAGGCGTTTTTTGATGTTTGGGTTCATGAGGGGATATATAGGCCAGCGCTATGTGAAGATCAAAGCTTTTCTAACACCCGTTCGGCGGAACAATACGAAAGGGTTTTAATTTGTACGTCTGGTCTGCACGCTCAGGGTCCTTAACGACAAACTCAAAACGATAGGAAAGCGCAGTAATACAGCTGAAATCATCGCCGTGGTAACACCGCTCCGCCACATCTTGCCACCGCTTAATATCTTCAGTGTGGCTGGGATAATCACTACGATTGGCAATGGCGTGCATGAGCTCATCTTTTTCAAAAGAAACCATGCAGGGCTTCTCAACGTCGCCCTTATCTTTCCGGAATGTATAGGTTTCTCGCACGTTCTCTAAAATATAAGAAGCGCCGTCACACATTTTCCAATCAAGCAATTCAACATGCGGACCCTCATCCGCCAGCGCTACGCCGTATTCTACAATCATTTTAAGATCAACATTCTGATTCCCATAAGGATAATCCGTAAATTTTAAGGAGAAATCTTCCGGATTAAAATCCATGCCCGTATAAATATCCTGAATACGCTGCTGGCGATCATGATAAATTGGCGTAACATCAAGGGACGGTGGGCTATCCCCATAGCTGTTATCCGATACCAAATAACCGGCTATGGTGTTTGAACTTTCCTGCGCATAGGCAAAAGAAGGCATATAAAAAGCCAAAACCAAGCCAATAAAAATCTGTAATCCGCGCATAAGACCATTTTAACATGAAACCTATATGGCCTTGAAATATCTTTTTATTTCTGCCACTTTGCATCCATACAAAAACCTTGGCGGTGCTGCTTGAATGTGGCTGAGAAACACGCCTCGAACCTGTAGGGCTAGCACCCTCGTAGGGAAAGGAAAAGACCATGCCCCATATTATTGTTGAATATTCTCAATCTCTTGAAGCACAAATCCCGCAATTACTTCCAGATATGCACGAAGCATTGGTCGAACAAGGCGTTGAACGCGCGCGCTTAAAAACCCGTGCAACGCTTCTCAATCACGCTGTGGTTGGAGATAAAGGTTTGAATGGTCAAATGCTTCATGCAACGCTTTTAATCCTAGCGGGTCGCGATGGACCGACGAAAAAGAAATTCGGTGATGCTCTGCATACCGTGATGAAAGAAACTGTTTCGCCAGAATGCGCAGTAACACTTGAGATCCGCGATATGGATCCTGATACCTATTACCTATAAGGAGAACTACCAATGGCCCCTAAAGATGGCGTATGCCCAAGCACAACACACGTAACCCGCGGCGCTCTGCCCGCCAGTAAAAAAACCTATATCGGCGAGCACCAAGTCGCCATGCGTGAGATTGCCCTCGAAGACCCCGACCAGCCCTCGATCATTGTCTATGACACCTCCGGCCCCTATACCGACGATTCCATTGAGCTCGACATCATGAAGGGCCTGCCGACCCGCCGTAAGGACTGGATCTCCACCCGCGCAGATGTCGAGGAAATCGATGGCCGCGTTATTAAACCGATGGATAATGGCTATAAGGACGAGGCTCAGGAAACCCGCACCAAAGAAAAATCCGGCTTGCACGAAAAATTCCCCGCCTCTCCCGATAAGCCGCTGAAAGCCAAGCCGGGCGCGAACGTCACCCAAATGCACTACGCCCGTAAAGGCATCATCACGCCCGAAATGGAATACATCGCCACCCGCGAGAACCAAGCCCGCACCCGCGTCTATAACGCCGAGCATGGCGGCGAAGGCTTTGGAGCCAACCTCCCCGATTTTGTAACCCCCGAATTTGTCCGCAAAGAAGTCGCCGAGGGCCGCGCGATTATCCCCGCCAATATAAACCACCCCGAATCCGAGCCAATGATCATCGGCCGCAATTTCCTCGTCAAAATCAACGGCAATATCGGCAACTCCGCTGTCACATCCTCCATCGGCGAAGAAGTCGACAAAATGGTTTGGGCCACGCGCTGGGGCGCGGACACCATCATGGACCTGTCCACCGGTAAAGACATCCACGACACCCGCGAATGGATCCTGCGCAACTCCCCCGTGCCCATCGGCACCGTGCCAATCTATCAAGCCCTCGAAAAAGTAAACGGCATCGCCGAAGATCTCACATGGGAAGTCTTCCGCGACACCTTAATCGAACAAGCCGAACAAGGCGTTGATTACTTCACCATCCATGCCGGCGTCCGTCTGCCGTTTATTCAATACACTGCGGATCGTATTACTGGCATAGTTTCACGCGGCGGCTCCATCATGGCCAAATGGTGCATGCACCACCACCGCGAGTCCTTCCTCTACACCAAATTCGCTGAAATCTGCGAAATCATGAAAGCCTATGACGTGTCGTTCTCCCTCGGCGACGGCCTGCGCCCCGGCGCAATCATGGACGCAAACGACCGCGCCCAGTTTGAGGAACTCAAAACCCTCGGCGAGCTCACAAAAATCGCGTGGGAACATGATGTGCAGGTGATGATCGAAGGCCCCGGCCACGTCCCCATGCACATGATCAAAGAAAACATGACCAAACAGCTTGAGGAATGCCACGAGGCCCCGTTCTACACCCTCGGCCCCCTCACGACCGACATTGCACCGGGTTACGACCACATCACCTCGGCGATAGGCGCCGCCCAAATCGGCTGGTACGGCACCGCGATGCTGTGCTACGTCACGCCAAAGGAACATTTGGGTTTGCCGAATAGGGATGATGTGAAAATCGGCGTGATTACCTACAAAATCGCCGCTCACGCTGCCGATCTCGCCAAAGGCCACCCGGGCGCCCAGCGCCGCGACGATGCCTTGAGTAAGGCCCGCTTTGATTTCCGCTGGAACGACCAGTTTAATTTATCGCTAGACCCCGATACAGCGCGGAGCATGCATGATGAAACTCTCCCGGCGGAAGGGCATAAAACCGCCAATTTCTGCTCCATGTGCGGCCCAAAATTCTGCTCCATGAAAATCACCCAAGACGTCCGCGATTTCGTCGCGGAAAATCCGAATGGTGTACAGGAGAAAAAGGACGAGGCTGCTTAAAATAGCTAAGGGGGCGTTAGCCCCCCTTCGCCTTAAATTAAAAAGATCAAAAGCAGAAACTTCATAAGAAGCATAAACTGCCAAAGGTTCAGTCTAATTTTTATTTTCATGGAAATCATTGGATTTCTCCAAAAAATACCATGCGCATGGTTTAATTAAAAACCAACTAATTATATCGCCCGGTTGCTCAGGCTATCTCCATACCAAGCGCTTGGTATTTTGAAGCGGAAGATAGCGACTAAGGTGGACCTTTACCTTTGCTGCTTTCGCAGGGGGTTCGGTTCCAAATGCTTTTCTCCCTTAAGCCAGCTTGTGAGGCTAACCCCGAGGCTCACGGCCTCTTACAACCCCTCCTTGAGGGACAGAACCACATAATACCAGTTCTGGTGTGGTTTTATGATAAAATTCTCTTTAAGCTCTGTGGGTAGCGGGGATTAGTCGCTTAACCCTAAAAAGGAACCAGCCTATGAAAACACTCTCCTGTGACCAATGCGATACCGAATTCAGCGCCGAGGACTTCGAAGGCTGGACCAAGCTCGTGCAGGCGCATTACATGGCCGAGCACATGGATTATATGATGAAAAACGCCGCCGCGACCCCTGCGGACATCGCCAAATGGTTCGCCGACGCAAAAGAGCGCTTTGACGCCGCATGACCAACGCACCCGAAAAAATCGATGCCCTGATCATGGAAGCCGCCAGCGTGGAGTTCACCAAAATCGCGGCTCTAATCTCCAAAGTCTATGATGCGATGCCGGGCGCAGGGATTACGCCGCATGCTGATTCAGGCAAAGAAATCGCGGAAGCGCTCTATATCCTTGTCGATAATGGCGCTCTCGAATGCCAAGGCAACATGCGCCGCTGGCGCGACGCGGATGTAAAGCTTCCGTCAGAATAAAGAGTAATAAAACTGGCTCTAAGAAATAATTAAATTTTTGGCCTGGAAGGCGTCGTCATTATATCAACCGTCGTCGCTTCGCTTCGCATAGTTGCGGCAGCGTCATCGATCCGCTTTCCAACATCTTTACGATCACGACTATCCATTTTTCCCGGCGCATCAATTTGAATTGCATTTTCCGGGTTCCTGTAAAAGCTGGTGTCTTCGGTTTCTTTTTTAAATTCGTCGTCATTATTAAAATAAACAACGCAGCCATAGACACTATCAAATGGATTATCCACCGGCGTCGGTACATTATCAGGATCGCTGAAGTCAGAATCGGGCGGATAGCCCTGCAATGTTTTTATATGGGCTGCGCCGCCAATATGCACCACAATTCGAGCGTTGCCAGCCTGCGCAGAAATTGCGGCATGTTCCATTGCATAACGCTGCGGGTCCATGATAATTTCCTCTACATTACCGTCAGCACGCTCTATTGCGCCTCTATATCCAGCATCTGTACCGACAATGTTAAAACCGTTTTTGTAAGCATATATGAAAGCCAGTTGTGATGCTTGGGGTTCCAAAAAGAAATCGGGCACCCGGTCACGATTAAGGTTTGATAATATGTTCTCTATTGATTTTGGGTCTTGTTCGAAGCTGACAACAACATTTTCGCGCCCCACCAGGTCTGCTGCGGCCCTGATCGCAGAAATATGCGTATAAGCTGCCGCATGGGCAGGGGTTTCTTCAGCATCATCCGTCCACATGTTCGTAATGATTTCGCTCAAAAAGTCATAGTGACCTTCGCCGCTAACCATCAGGATTGGCGCGTTCTTTGCAGTGGCCAAGCTTTGCTGCACAGCGTTGTAAACCGTTTCATATGTTTCTTGGGCAAATTTTTCGTAATTTTCACTCAAAAGTACCGTCCCATAAGGTTTTATGCATTTTTCCATGATTATTCTAGCAGGCAAAAATTAGCAAAAAGTTAGCAAAGGTGCATAGTTGTGTTTCTCCGCAGCTTGCAGGGGTGCCCCATTGATGCAAAACTCCTATTATGACGCAAAATCTTCCCCCATGCCCCAAATGCAGCTCAGCCTACACGTATGAAGATCGCGATCTGCTGATCTGCCCCGAATGCGCGCATGAATGGTCAGCCGCCGGAGATGAAGAGAGCGCCAAAACCATCCGCGATTCCGTCGGCAATGAGCTTAAAGACGGCGATTCCGTGACCATCGCCAAGGATTTGAAAGTCGGAGGCAGCGCGATTAAGGTCGGCACAAAGGTCAAGAACATCCGCCTTGTCCCTGAAAACGAGCAGGTCAGCGGCCATGACATTGATGGTAAGGTTCCGGGGTTCGGACCGATGGGGTTAAAGTCCTCGGTTGTTAAAAAAATCACGGAAGGTTGAAATGACCATGAAATACATCTTTTTAATCTCGCTTCTGGCCCTCACCGCCTGCGAAGGTTACCGCACGCCAACAGTCTCGCAAGATCCCGCCAAGCTCAGTGACCACACGCTGTGCTACCGCGCCGAAACCACCGGCAAAACGGTCCTTAAAGACGAAGTCCGGGGCCGCAATCTTGATTGCCGTGACTATCTCGAAAACGACCCGCTTTTTCGAGGACGATAATGCTATGAGCAAATTCAGTATGAGCGATGCTGAGGCCAAAAACGCCGCCTACCCCACCTTTGAAACCAATAAAGGTGATAAACCCATCGCCTATGTCCTCGTCGGACTCCCGGGCAGTGGTAAAAGCGGCTGGGCAGCAAATCACCCGCAAAAACTCCCCATCGCCTCCACCGATGCCTATGTCGAAAATTACGCCAAAAAGAAAAAACTGAATTACGCGCAGGCTTTCAAGGCCTGCTATCCGGATGCCTGCAAAGACCTTAAAAAACAAATCGAAAAATTCACCAAAAAACCGAAATCCTTTATCTGGGATCAGGTCAATTTGGTCCCCAAAGAGCGCATAGAAATGCATGCGCGTCTCGATCCCACCCACCGCGTGGTTTATGTGTGTTTCCGCGTGCCGCTGTCTGAATGTTTGCGCCGCCATGAAGCCCGCGATCGCGAGGCCGAAAACGTCGTCGATGCAAAGCGTATCCAAGATCTAGCAAAGGTCACGCGCTTCCCCCAAACGGGTAAGGAACCGTATTTCAAATGTATCATGCTCACCCATCCAGATTGGGGCAAAGCGCCATAGCGCTACTCTTTCATATGTAGAGCAGATCCCGGCTTTTGAAATAGATAATGCTCCACCATATGCGTGCCCGCATCGGCAAATGTTTTCAGAACCATGAAAATTATCAGGCCTAGAAAATCAAGAAACCCGCCGAAAATAATTGCCAGATGCATCGGGATAATCCGCAGGTAAGGATAAAACATTAACGTCCCGAGATTGGGTTTACTTTGGCGAAAGTCGGCCTTCCAATTATGCATCAATGAAAAAGAATGGCTGCCTACAAACATGCTGAGCGCCAACATCATTAAGAAGGCCTCATTCATACTCAGAGCATTCAGTGGTTGTTCCGCCCACAAAAACGCCGCATATCCAAAATGAAAAAACCCGTAATGAAGAGCAAAAAACATCGCAATGCCGCGTTTCGCCGCCTGCGTTTCCGGCACGGGCGATCCGTTTTGCGTCATGCCCTTGGTTGTAAAATCTTTGAGAGAAAGCATGCGAATGACATTCATCACGCCGATAATCACGCTTTGCCCCCAATAAATCCACATAATCTGCGCCAGCGGCCAGTCTTGGGTTACAGCCAGATAAATCGAAACCGCATTCCCAAAAATCACCCCCCACAATGAAGGGTCGGACAAACGCATATAGGAATTTTCTTCTAATCGGCCCATTGATGAATTCTAACAGAAATACCCGCATGAAAAAACAGGCCCGCCAAAGCGAGCCTGCAACGTTTTCCGTGGTAAATTTATTTATGCGATTGTCGGCGGCGTAATGTTGTGTACATTCTCCAGCGTTGAATCGTTTTGTGCTAATACGGGATCGCGATCCGAGAAATTCCCTGGAAGAACCTCTTGGCTAACATCCAGCGTTGCAAGGGTCGGCGCATTTTGAATAACGCTTGCAAAGGCAAGTACTTCAGGATCCGTTGTATCTAACTCAGGCTGCATAATTTGATCTCCAGTTTTTCGGTAAAATAATTCTTTCATGACCCGGCGCCCAAAATGCGGACGTTTCTTCCGGGAATTCCAATTCCATCGCTTTCACCAGCGTATGGGCAACGGAATTCGGGCTATCGCCATTCGTATCTTCCGGGCGATAATTCAAATTCTGCGCGTTGATGAAATGCAGGGCCTCAACCGCCATCGCCATTTTGCGCAAATAGTCTTTCACCGGGCCGCGAAACACTTCTGTTTCATTAACCACTTTAAAATGCTCCTGCGGCAGACCGCCTTCATTCGGCGGCGCCATCACGCCGCGCAGCGCACGCACGTCTGAATCTTTACGCTCAATCGCCAAACCATTCATCATCACCTTGTCGGCGCCTGTGTGGTCGCGAAAAACGATATAATTGTAGGCGGGGCCGCCTTCGCTGCCTATCTCTGCCGTAACAATATGAATGGAATGCGTGGCTTGCGGGAGATCTGTCCCCCCGTCTTTATGCGTGGAGTGCTCCACTGTATCTGTATGCATTTTATGAACCCTTGTGTCTTTGCATTAATAATAATGCCGCACGCGGGTTAATATTTCGTAAAAAGCCCGGCATTGAACCGGGCTTAATTATACTTAAATAAGGATTAAATTCCTAAATCACACCTAACATATCCGCCACAAGGGGATGGCGAACAATATCGCTATCGCCTAAGCGGCAAACTGCAATATTATCCAGCGCGTCCAGCCTGTCCGAAATATTGGCCAAACCACTCATCCCATCCAGCAAATCTGACTGCCCCGGATCGCCAGTAACAACCATCGTCGAATGCCAGCCCAGCCGCGATAAAATCATCTTCATCTGCCCATAAGTGCAGTTCTGCGCTTCATCAATCACAACGAAGGCATTATTCAGCGTCCGTCCACGCATAAAGCCTATCGGGGCAATTTCAATTGTGCCGTCCTCCAGATACTGACGAACTTTTTTACCGCCCATCCGGTCACCTAAACTGTCATAAAGCGGCCGTAAATATGGCGCCATTTTCTCCGCCATATCTCCGGGGAGAAACCCAATCGACTCGCCCGCTTCCATCGCTGGGCGCGAAAGGATAATCCGCTCAACCTGACCTTTTTCAAGGGCTTCAGCGGCTTTGGCAATCGCAAGATACGTCTTCCCCGTTCCCGCCGGGCCAATCGCCATCGTCAACGCATAATCATCAATCGCTTGCATCAGCGCCGCCTGCCCATCCGATCGCGGTTTTATATTCTTTACATATTTTTGATCTCGCCGGCCATCTATTTCATCATCCATCGGGTGCCAGTCATTGTTATCAAACGCGGTATGGACGATATTATTCTCTTTATTGCTATTACGGCTTTTGCGAGATTTTTTTGACATGTGAAGGGGTCCTTCCGTTGGGGTTAGCGGTGGGTTGAAAAAACTTGAAATGTGAGGAGTGCAAATGAAGCGGGGCGGTCTGCGAATAAGCGCCTGAAGGATCGATATTTTGAAAAGGTAAAATTGAGATCAAGGAGATTTCCTTATGTACCTGTTAAGTGAATAATAGCAAATTTTGCGGCCTCCCGCCATGTCTTTTCGCTCTTGAACACAAAAAACACTGGCCTTTGCACGCCGCTACTCCTATTGTTCTTCGCTTGAAAAGGGTAAAAATATTATGAAACCGTTGAGCAAAAAAGTGCCTGAAAACGCGGGTCTGACATTTGAAGATGTAAAAAAGGCTCATGAGGCCATTAAAGACGCCACAATCCGCACGCCGACCGTTAAGGCCGCGCGGCTTTCCGCGCATCTCGGAATTGACCTCTATCTGAAGCTCGAAAACCTCCAGCATACCAACGCTTTCAAAGGGCGCGGCGCGCTGAATAAGCTGCTCAGCCTCAATGAAGAACAACGCAAAAAAGGCGTTATCGCGCTATCTCGCGGCAATCACGCTCAAGGCGTTGCCTACCATGCCCAGCGCCTGAATATCCCTACCATTATCGTCATGCCCGAAGGAACGCCGTTTAACAAGATTAAGCGCACAGAAGATTTCGGCGCAAAAGTTGTGATCCATGGCGCAGATTTGGTGGATTCGGCTGAGGAAGTTCAGCGCCTTATTAAAGAGCACGGCTATACCTATATTCACCCGTTTGATGACCCGCTAATCGCGGCCGGGCAGGGCACACTGGGCATTGAGATGCTTGAAGATGTGCCAGACCTCGATGTGGTCTTTGTCCCCGTTGGCGGCGGCGGGCTTATTAGCGGCGTGGCCACAGCGCTTAAAGGCATGAAACCGGACATCGAGGTGATCGGCGTTCAGGCTGAGAATTTCCCCGGCATGGTTAATGAATTTCATGATCGGCCCTTTGTCCCCGGAGAGCCGACAATCGCCGAAGGCATCGCGGTCGAAAAACCGGCCGCCAGTAATGTTGAAACAGTAAAAGCTCTGGTGTCCGATATGGTCACGGCCAGTGAAAACGAAATCGAAGAAGGGATCTTTGATGTTCTAAGCGATGAAAAACTCGTGATTGAAGGCGCGCCCGCTGCCGGTTATGCCTATATCAAAAAGAATGCGGACAAATATAAAGGTAAAAAAATCGGCCTTGTGGTGTGCGGCGGCAATATCGACTCGCGCCTGCTCTCCACAATCATTTTGCGCGGCCTTGTCCGCGATGGGCGCATAACGCGCCTGACTTTCGAAATTGACGACACGCCCGGTCAACTGTCCGACATTTCCCGCATTATCGGTGAATCCGGCGCTAACGTGGTCGAGGTCATTCACCAGCGCATGATGCAATCTGTGTCGCTAAAACGTGCAGAGCTAGAAGTCGTCATCGAAGCCCGTGATAAGCAGCATGTGCAAGATATCGTTCAAACTCTGGAAGACGCAGGCTTTAGCGTCAAAGCCTCCAGCGACGTTTAATAACACAACACAAAAAAAGCCGCCGAAAGGTCTCGGGTTGAGACGGAAAATTCGGCGACTTCATTTTCTTGGCTTACGCAGTGAATTCGTTTATGCGGCTTCGGTTTCGCTTCCACCATCATTCGATGCATCAGGCGAAGGTTTCTTGCCGTAATTTCCGGCAAAAATATCTTCGCTAAAGACTTCTTCCCATGTGCCTTCGGTCGAAGCTTTGGAATATTCCGTTGCGCGGTTTTCGAAAAAGTTCGTGTGCTCCGCGCCATTGAGCATCTCATCCATCCACGGCAGCGGGTTTTCTGTGACACCGTAAATTGGTTCCATATGGAGTTGTTGCAAACGCCGATCCCCGATATAGCGAATATATTGTTTTACATCTTCGGGTTTCATCCCTTCGATCTCGCCCATTTCAAAACACAGATCAATAAATGCATCTTCATGCTCAACCGTAATTTCGCAGCATTCCTGAATCTCCGCGCGAAGCTCGTCATCCCAGATATCTTGATTTTCACTGATGAAAGTGTTGAACAGTTTGATCATCGACAAGCAATGCAGCGTTTCATCACGCACAGACCATGTAATAATCTGACCCATCCCTTTCATCTTGTTAAAGCGCGGGAAGTTCATCAAAATCGCAAAAGATGCAAACAGCGCTAGCCCTTCGGTAAACGCGCCAAACATCGCCATCGTCTTGGCAATATCGCGCCGCGATTGCATGGAAACATCTTGCATATAATCGAATTTATCTTTCATTTCCTTATAATCAAGGAACGCGGAATATTCGGTTTCCGGCATCCCCAGCGTGTCCAGCAAGTGCGAATAGGCCGCAATGTGCACTGTCTCAATATTCGAAAATGCCGAGAGCATCATCTGCACTTCCACCGGGCCAAACACCTGGGAATAATGCTTCATGTAACAATTATTCACTTCCACATCGGCCTGGGTGAAGAACCGGAAAATCTGCGTCATCAGATTTTTTTCGGATTCGGTAAGTGTTTTTTTCCAATCGCGCACATCTTCGGCCATCGGCACTTCTTCCGGCAGCCAGTGAACGCGCTGCTGTGTCAACCATGCTTCATAACACCACGGATATAAAAATGGCTTATAAAGATGGCGCTCTTCCATAAGCTTGCCTTTGGTATTTTTCCGGTCGTCGATAACTTCTTGCGCGCACATGGGGCGTGTCTCCTCATTTAAACAGTGATTCTTGTGACGTTAAGTGTAGAGTTCTTCTGCAATTTTCCGAGTCATTCCGCGAAAAACCCGAAAAAACAACGGGGATAGCGGGGATAAGTTTTCGTAAGGAACGGCAACAAAACTGCAAAAAGAGCATGACCGCATATTGTGACAATAAACCTATTAAACCACCATATATTGTGTTTTTCAAGAAAAATTAGTGATTTTTTCACAAAAAAACGCCGAATTAGGCGTGCGGTGGTTCTATGCCGAAGCTTTCGAGAACTTTATTCATTGAGGGTTGCAAAAGCGCTTTTCCAGATCTGGAAAACATACGTTCACGACAGACTTGTTTGAAAAAGAATTTTTGGTCAGGAGCTTCATCCAGCCCCCATTCGACCTTAAGTTCTTCGCTTTGGAGCGCATTAAATTTTGGCGATAGGGCAGCGCTGGATCCAATATCGGCATCATGTAATAACAGCGCGGTATCAACTAAATTTCTTTCGTGCAGCACGCGTAAACTCTGATGTAAATCTTCAGGATTTTTGCCGCCATTATCCATGTAATTTTTCATGCTGTCGGTAGGAGAAACATAATCTTTATTACCCTTTGGCGCGCTCGCATCTGTTCCCAAAATAAAGGCTTCAATAACGGTAAGATCTTCGGCCGTTGCACCGGCCTTTACTAAACGCTCTTTTGCCGCATCAAATGATTGTTTCTCAAGCCTGAATGGGGTGTGCACACCATCAATAGTATTTGTCAGGCCATCATGCTTGTAATCATGAATCAGTGCTGCGGTCAGCAATTGAGCAAAACGTTCCTCTGTAAATGTCAGGTCCTGAGAAGCGTGGTGACCAAGCATAAATGTCAGCGCAAACACTTCACGAAAATGGTGGTTGTGGTGATAGGGGTTGTTGTTTTCTTCCGCCGCCATTTTTGTCGCGGACATAATCAGACTACTTGATTTATTTGAAAATTTTATAGTGTCGCAGCACCCACTCACCAGCTGTCTAAGATCCGGCGGATTATCACGCCAATGATAAAATAAGCGCTCAACAAGCTCAATATTTGCAGATTTCAATATCTCTACAGCGACTGAAGGAGGTGTCTCGGCGGGTAAAGGTATGGCCGCACCTGCGCGCGGGAATTCATCTGATGATAAAGGTTCTACCATGGCTCATATTTTTATTATGTTAAAACAAACCGTACTTATATAGGATCCTTCGAATAAATGTCAAATTTACCCATAAAAAAGGCCCGCTGGTTTTGCGGGCCCCCTACTTAATTTTTATGAATTCTGCTTACTGACAGGCAAGGCACTCTTCATACTGGCCTTGGCTCTCGCTCTCTTTTTCCGCTTCTTTGGCCGCGTCGTCTTTCGCCCGTTGCCATGATGCGCCGCTTTCCGCGCGCTGGATTGATTTTGACCGGCAATAATACAAGCTCTTCACGCCTTTTTTCCACGCTTCAAAATGCAGCCCATGCAGATCGGCTTTGTGCACATTGGCCGGCAGGAATACGTTCAGGCTCTGCGCCTGACAAATATACCCAGACCGATCACCGGCATGTTCAATTAGCCAGCGCTGGTCAATTTCAAACGCGGTCTTAAACACATCTTTTTCTTCGTCTGAAAGGAAATCAAGATGTTGCACGCTACCCTCATTGGTAAAGATTGAGCTCCATATATCTTCGTTGTTCTGGCCTTTTTCTTCCAAAATCTCGGCGAGAAACCTGTTCTTCACTGGGAAAGATCCGGACAAGGTTTTATGCGTATAGGCATTGGCTGCATTCGGCTCAATCCCCGGCGATGCCCCGCCGCAAATAATCGATATCGAAGCGGTTGGCGCAATCGCCATCTTGTTCGAAAACCGCTCATTAATCCCGTAATCTGCAGCATCGGGGCACGCACCGCGCTCTTCGGCCAGCTTCACAGACGCATCATCGGCGCCGCGGCGAATATGTTGGAACATCTTTCTGTTCCAGACTTTCGCCATCACGCTTTCCATTGGAATCATCTTACTTTGCAAGAAACCATGGAAACCCATCACGCCCAAACCAACGGAGCGCTCACGCATCGCGGCATATTTTGCACGCTTCATACTGTCCGGCGCTTTGGCAATAAAATCGCTAAGCACGTTATCCAAGAACCGCATCACATCTTCAATGAACGTCGGATGATCCTGCCACTCATCATATTTCTCAAGATTAAGCGAGGAGAGGCAGCACACGGCCGTGCGGTCATTGCCCAAATGGTCGCGTCCAGTCGGCAAAGTAATTTCCGAACATAGATTAGACATCTTCACATTTAATCCCGCCATTTTATGGTGCGCCGGAATTTGATCATTCACATGATCGATAAACACAATATACGGCTCGCCTGTTTCAACCCGCGCGGTTAGCAACCGGATCCAAAGATCACGCGCGCTCACCTTATCAACAACGCTGTTATCTTTCGGCGATTTAAGCGCGAATTCTTCATCATTTTCAACCGCATGCATAAACGCATTATTCACCAAAACGCCGTGATGCAAATTCAGCGCTTTACGGTTCGGGTCTCCACCGGTCGGGCGGCGAAGCTCAATAAATTCTTCAATCTCTGGGTGCCATATGGGCAGATAAATAGCTGCAGACCCGCGGCGCAAGGAGCCTTGAGAAATCGCCAGCGTCAAACTATCCATCACGCGGATGAACGGCACAATCCCGCTTGTCTTACCATTGCGGCCAACTTTCTCACCAATAGAGCGCACATTGCCCCAATATGATCCAATGCCGCCGCCCAAAGATGCCAGCCAGACATTCTCATTCCACAGCTCAACAATATCGCCAAGAGAATCGTTTGTTTCGTTCAGGAAACATGAAATCGGCAAACCGCGATTCGTGCCGCCATTCGAAAGAATCGGCGTCGAAGGCATAAACCACAATTTCGACATGTAATCATAGATACGTTGCGCATGTTCGCTATCATCCCCATAATGCATGGACACGCGCGCGAATAAATCCTGAGGCTGTTCCTCGGGTAAAAGATACCGGTCAACCAAAGTGGCTTTCCCAAAACCGGTTAAATTTTCATCCCGAGAGCGATCAATCTGGACGCGATTGCCCCTCTCCATTTGCGCAACGTCAAACATGAGCCTTACTCCTATTAAATTTTTTGTGTATCCAAAAAGGATAGATTTTTATGGGGTGCAGACAGTGTGTGAAAACACAATCTGTAGCGTTTGTTAAAAAATAAGCTACTACATCTCGTGGTGTGCAGCAATGGGTATATGTTCCTAGAGGCGTGTTCATCATTTTCAAAATCGTTGTTTTTCAGCAAATTAACAGAGATATCCCGGCCCTTATCCCCCGAAAAAAAAGTGGAAAAAACCAAAAATTGAAATAAAATTTCGTAAGTACCCTGATTGATATAAAACCATTCTGCGCTGAAACCAGCATTTCCAGCAAGCAGTTTTCATCTCTGTTACTCACACTATCAACATGCTATGATTCTCTTCTAAAAACATTGTTTTTAAACAGAAAAATGAAGGCCCCGGCATGGAAAATTTACAGCAACACAAAAAAGATGTGCCTGCCGATTCTTGTGCCGTGTGCGAAAACCCGCAAAAAACGAATCTGGGCCCGTGGATGCAAAAATGTAAATCCTGCGGATTCTTATCTTCAACGCTTGATGTGGTCATTGGCGAATCTCCCGATACAGCCGAAAAAATCGATGAAGACGTCCGCTTTCTCGCACTAAAGGCTCTGCGCGAAAAAAATTACACCAAAATTCTGACAACACTTAAGTCACAATTTTCTGCTGGTCAGCAATCCGTTCTCGACATCGGCTGTGCCTATGGCTGGTTCTTGGATCTGGCAAAAACCGAAAAGATGCAAACCTATGGTGTTGAGCCCGATGCCTGCGTCATCACCCCGGCGATGCGTGAGAATCATACACTCTGGCAAGGATTCTTCCCCGGCATTGTTCCGGCCGATAAAAAATTCGACGTCATTATTTTCAATGATGTTTTTGAACATTTGCCCGATGTAGGTGAAGCGCTTGATGCCTGTCATAAGCATTTGGAAGACGATGGAATCTTAGTAATAAATCTGCCGAATAAGAACGGCATTTTTTATCGCCTGGCTACAATCTTAAAAACCTTTGGCATGTCAAAACCGATGGACCGCATGTGGCAAAAAGATTTTCCGTCTCCCCACTTAAGCTATTTTTCTCCGAGTCTTTTAGAAAAACTAACGCAGCGTCACGGCTTCCATGAAATCGAAAGACAGCGCCTTGAAACCCTTACAACCAAGGGGCTCTGGGAAAGAATCCTCTACGATCAGACAATGAATATAATCCTCTCGCGCGTTATATACGCAGCCGTATTCTGTCTTGTCCCACTGCTTTCAATTCTGCCGCCGGACATCACCGTTCAATATTTCAGGAAGGACAAATAAATATGGGCGCATCTGTAAAGAGGTCACGTCAGACAAAAATTCTTGCCACCCTCGGCCCGGCCTCAAATACTAAAAACAAGATTCGCGAATTGTTTGAAGCAGGCGTCGATATTTTCCGTCTGAACTTTTCTCATGGTGAACATAAAGATCACGCGGCGCTCTTCAAAATTATCCGTGAAATTGAATCCAAAGTTAACCGCCCCATCGGCATCCTCGCTGATATGCAAGGTCCCAAACTTCGAATCGGCACATTCAAGAACGGCTCTGTCGAAACAAAGCGCGGCCAAATGATCCGCTTCGATTCTGATTCCGCGCCCGGCGATGAAACGCGCGTGCATATGCCGCACCCTGAAATCTTCTCTGCACTGAAAAAAGACGGCCTGTTCTTTATAGATGACGGCAAGGTCCGCTGCCGTGTTCGCGAAATAGGTAAAGACTATTTCATCGCGGAAATCCGCGCTGCTGGTACCCTGTCGGATAAAAAAGGCTTTAACGTCCCTGAAACCTTCCTGCCGATTCCCGCGCTCACCGATAAAGATAAAAAAGACATTGCCTTTGCCCTCGACCTCGGCGTCGACTGGATCGCCCAAAGTTTTGTCCAGACCGCGGACGATGTTAAAGAAGCGCGCAAATTGATTGATGGCCGCGCCGCCCTCATGGTCAAACTCGAAAAACCGGCCGCCATTGAAAACCTCGAAGCCATCGTCGAATTGGCCGATGGAGTCATGCTCGCGCGCGGCGATCTCGGCGTGGAAATCCCGCCCGAAGATGTCCCCTCAACACAAAAACATGTTGTGCGCTATGTCCGCTCTGTCGGTAAACCCGTTGTCGTTGCCACGCAAATGCTGGAATCCATGATCACATCTTCCCGCCCCACCCGCGCCGAAGCCTCGGATGTCGCCACGGCTGTTTATGATGGCGCCGATGCCGTTATGCTTTCTGCGGAAACCGCCAGCGGCGATCATCCGCTGCGCAGCGTCGATATGATGAACCGCATTTGCCAGCGCACGGAAAGCGATGAAATTTATCAAGATATGATGGGTGACATGCGCCCCGATGCTATCGGTGATGATCCGTCCGATGCCATCACCACCGCCGCCTTTTATGTGGCCCAAGATGTCGAGGCCACCTGCATCGTCACATATACTATGTCGGGCTCCACAGCCTTAAGAATGGCGCGTCAGCGCCCCGATGTACAAATTCTGTGCCTCACACCGGATGAAAAAGTTGCCCGCCGTTTGGCTGTGTCTTACGGTGTTCACGCTGTGTGCACCCCGGAAATTAAAGGCGAGTTCTCCGGCCCCGTACCCCATGCCGTGCAAATTATAAAAGAAGAAGGCTTGGCCGAAAAAGGAGAGAGATTCATCATGACCGCCGGCGTCCCCTTCGGTGTATCGGGCAGCACAAATATTTTGAGAATTGCCGAGGTGGAATAATGGACAGCGTACATTTCATTCTCACAGGCGGTACAATTGATAAAGCGTATGATACGGTTACAGAAACACCCCAGCCGGGCACCAGTTCAGTTGTGCCGGACTATTTTACATCAAAAATTAAACCACATGTCGATGTAAGCTTCGAAAATATCTGTTTGCTTGATTCAAATGATATAACGGAAGAAATTCGTGAAAAAATTCTAATCGCTATTCAGAATTCTAAAACCACGAAGATAATAATCGTTCATGGAACATCCGCTATGACAGACACAGCGGACTATCTCCTAAATACTTTGGATAAAGAGCATGGCAAAACCATTGTAATGGTCGGGTCGATGATCCCAATGAAAGAGTTTGCGATGAGTGATGCGGGTTTTAATTTAGGCTATGCAATGGCGCAGGTGCAAAATATGGATTCTGGGATCTATATATGTATGCACGCAAAAACCTTTGAAGCAGGCTCAGTGCATAAAGATACGACACAAGCGCGATTTGAAAAACTTTAAACCAGAAGAGGTTACCGCGCGCTGGCAATAATCGTGGCCGTTGGTGCGCTGTGCAGCCACCAAGCCTGACGATTGATAGAATAAATCGGGCGGTAGCGTGAACCGCGTTCTGCATCAATCAATCGCTTAATCTGATTGTCGAGAATATACGCGCCGTTTTCCGTGTAAACCACCAAAACCGCGTGCGGTATATTCTTCTGCAAATCCTGAACGATGGCCACGCGCATCCGCTCTTCCGGCACACCCAGAGAGCGCAGCGCCGTATATTTCATAATCGCAAAATCTTCACAATCCCCGCCGCGTTGTAAAAACTCAACCGGCGTCGCCCAGTAATCAGACTTACCCCAGTTTTTAGAATCGGTGATGTAACGTTTTTCATTCACCAGATCATTAACCTTATTCGCCATAGCTTTGATGCTCTGCCCCTGAAAGCCTTTAAGATTTTCCTGCCACTCACGTACAACGCGAGATGAGGATTCTTGCTTCAATTGGCGATCAAACCGGCTGAACATACCTGTCCATTTGGTGAAAGCTTTCATGCTTGTTGAGCGTTTTTCATCTGTACCGTAAATCGCTGGATAAGCGGCCACGCGCGTAAATTCTGCAGACGCACTCACTAGCTTAATTTGTGACGGTATATCCTTGATGACATCCGCATTGGCTTGACGGGTTGTCGCGCTCACAGACATCAAAAACAGCACCAGCGCAGCGCATGTGCGCAACGCGGCTTGTTTGCACAAAATAAATCTCAGTTGTCTTTTTGAAATCACCGCGCTTTGCAGAAAAACCTGACCCAGCGGCGTGCTTGTTTCTTGTTGTTCACGCAATGCAGAGCGGAGCTCTGTAGGCGTAATCAGGCCTTTAGAAACCAACAGCTCACCAACACGGCGGCGCTCAAGCGTATTCTTGATTGTTTTGAAAATTCCCCTCGTACTCATAGACTCAAATCCTCTCTGGTCGGCTTCTGATACTGTTTTTATTCTTTTCAAGCCGTATTTGTAAAACATCGTAACCCCACCATTAAACCCTAGAAAGATTGACGAATTCCTAACAAACATGCATAAAAACAGGGTTTTCTGGATAATAAGATAAAAAATTACGGAAAAATGAGAACAAAATAAGAATATGGAAACTTTTATGGCTGAAAACCCGCTAAAATGCGTGCTTGAAAATATCAAAAAATCATCCGTTTTGGTGGTTGGTGATATTATGCTGGATCGCTTTGTTTACGGGGCTGTCGAACGAATCTCACCAGAAAGCCCGGTGCCTATTTTAAGCATCAAGCGCGAAGAGCGTATGCTCGGCGGCGCAGGCAATGCGCTGGCCAATCTCGCCGGTCTTGAGGCCGGGGCGCAGATTATCGCTGTTATTGGCGATGATGATGAAGCTGGAGAAATCAAGCAGCAGATCAAAAAACTGGGTTTTAAAGCCGATGGCCTCATCGCCGAAAAAGCCCGCCCTACCACCGTGAAAACCCGTTTTCTCGCTGGGCATCAACAGCTCTTGCGCACGGATTTTGAAAACAAAACCGCCATTAGCGGCGACACCGCAAATAAGCTTATAAAAGCGGTCAAAAAAGCATTGGGTGGTGTCCAAGCGCTCATCATTTCTGATTACGATAAAGGACTGTTGCGCCCTGATGTCATCACCGCAATTATCGAAGCGGCCAAAGAAAAAAACATTCCTGTCATTGTCGATCCCAAAGGGCAGGATTTTTCAATCTATCGCGGCGCCTCGGCCATCACGCCGAATAAAAAAGAACTTTCCGAAGCCACAAAAGGCGCCGCCGTTTCAACAGATGAAGAAGTTATCACCGCTGCGCAAAACCTCATCAAGGAATGCGGTATCGGGGCTGTCATCGCCACACGCTCTGCCGATGGTATGAGCGTCATCCAAAAGAACGACGATCCTGTCCACCTCGCTACAACAGATATCGAAGTGTTCGACGTCTCCGGGGCAGGGGACACGGTCATCGCCACAATCGCAGCAAGCTTGGCCGCTGGCGGAAGCCTTGCTGAAGCCGCCGCGCTGGCCAATGTCGCTGGCTCCATCGTTGTCACTAAAGTCGGCACCGCCGCCATCCGTAATAATGAACTTGCTGCCGCGCTCGAAAGTGACCATGGCGATGCTCTCACCCAAACCGGCAAAGACCGCGCAAAAACTGACCGCGCCCGCAAAGGCGATGTCCTAGGTTGGAATGAAGCAGCAGAAACCATCAAGCGTTGGCAGGCCCGCGGCCTCAAAGTAGGATTCACCAATGGTTGTTTCGACATTTTGCATTTCGGCCATACCTCTTATCTCAACAACACGCGGGATCATTGCGATCGCCTCATCGTTGGTCTCAATCAAGATTCCTCCGTGCATGTTTTAAAAGGCGAGGGCCGCCCGGTCCATGATGAAACTTCCCGCGCTGGAGTGCTTGCTGCGCTGGGCAGCGTCGATATGGTCGTGCTCTTTGGTGCCGAAAAAGCAGGGGACGACAACACCGCCATCGCGCTGCTAGAATCGCTCAAACCGGATGTGTACTTTAAAGGCGGCGACTATACCGAGGGCCAAATTCCTGAAGCCCCAACCGTCAAAGCTTATGGCGGCGAGGTCAAAATCATGCCCGTTTATGATGGCCACTCCACCACCGGCTCTCTCAAAAAATTAGGCAACGAAGCCGCTTAAAATATTCAAAATTCTCTCCTGTACAAAATTTTTATCGTCCACTTGACACCTCTCCCTTTTTAATTGAGAATGACTATCAATATCAGCAATCACGTTCCCGGGAAATTCCCCCTTTTCGGGGACGTGGTTTTTTCTCCCCATAAACGACAAAGGCACCCTTCATGCTTTCAGATTTTCTCACCCTCGAAGTCTATTTCGGCTCCCCGAACGCGGCCCTGTATTTCGAAGATCTTATCAAAAACTATGGCCGTAAAAAGGCACAGCGCGCGATTGCGGCTGGCGATATAAACTGTCGCTCCCTGTGCTTTGGTGGACATCCCCGCCTCATAACATGGCTCAGCGAGCAGGGGCGTACCAAGGCGCAAACGGCTCTGTCCTAAAAGCTCTGTACGCATGGCCTCTGAGTTGGTAAACTCTCATTATAAGATGGCTTCTCGCCATGCCTTGCTGCTTCTCAAATGATCAGGATTTAGATATGCGCGTCTTCGTTTTCTCTTCTTTGCTTGTGTTGGCCTTAACCGGGTGTAAGCCGTTTTGGGACCCAACCTACATACCATCGGGCTATACCAATCACGGCAAAGAATATAAATCCCCGCCCGGCCCCGAAGCCCGAAATATTGGCTATGAATATAGCGCCGAGAAAAACGCAGAAGTCATTGAAAGCTGGCGTCAGGCGGCTGCAGATATGGTACTACGCGCCAAAGCCAATAATATTCGTCCTTCCGGCCCGGTTTTCCTGATAACCAATATGGGCGTAAGCGCTTCACAATCCGCTTTTGATTTGGCGCTGCGCCAAGAAGTATCCGCCGCAGGGCATAACGTCGTCCGCGATAGCAATGCCGGAACGGCATTATTTTATTCTATCGCTATCGAGCCACTTGAAGAAGGTGCTCCCGAAGGCGCCGAGCCATATACGAAGCTGACGCTTGGCTTGCTGGATGCTGAGGGTGAGCTCGCTCAAAACATTTCTGCGCTTTACGAACTGCCGCTCTATGGCGCAAAATCGGCAGGGTTTTTTCACCCAGTTACTGCGCCGGTGACGATGCACCCGGCTGAAATGTACGGTGAATATAATGATTAAGGCGCGCCGCTCTGCACTCAAGGCTATAAGCTGCGCTTGCGCCGCCCTCATGATTGGCAGTGGCTGCACAGCCGCGGTTTTAAATACGGCTGCTCACGGTATTTTCCCGCAAGTCAAAACAAATTACACCGAGCAAAGTAACGCGGCTGCTGATTATCTTGTGCAACAAGCCAGCACCTATATTAATCGTTATAACGACCTCATTATTGTTGAGCCCTTTAATGATGTCGACCAACCCGGCATGTCTTCAGAGCTCAGCAAAATGTTGCCCGAACATATCGGCATTCGGCTTTCTCATCTGGGCTATAAAACCGATCTGTCCGGCGTGGCCACCAGCGCCGATACAAACTATCTAAAGCCTCCGGCTTCTACAGGTGCACCGGACTTTATCTTGGCCGGAACCTATAAACGCCGCCGCATTGAAATGGATGTGAGTGCCCGCATCGTCGATATTCGGACAAAGCAGGTCATCGCCGCCTTTGATTATATTATGCCACTCACGCGCGAAACAAACGAACTGGCCACGCCAGCTCCAAAAATTACCCGCATAACGGACCAGTAAACTTATCGCACTAATAAAACGTGATAGAAATGATTGGCTGGCCCGATCGCGCACACGACGCAGGCTTGCGGGGCTGGTCGCGCTGCCGCCGTATTCGAGTCTTGCTCAAATGTTGTCTCATCTGTGGTATTAATCGTGGTGTAAAATTGCTGCGCATCGTCAAACCGTCCCAATGCGCCAACCGCTAAACATGCTCCGGGATCAGCGCCCGATGCCGCGCCCGCCCCCGTGTCCGCCGGCGGTCCCGTTTGCCCGTTAATTGCATTGATCTTGTCGCAAAAAGCTTGGCTCACATTCGGCAGCACCGCAATCAACTCGGTGCGGCTGGCCGTACCCATTCCGGGAATATGCGTGCCGGCGTAAAATTCCCAAGCGCTGCCATCATTAATATCATCCGGTGCATCGCGATATTCCGCCCCGCCGCCGGCAACATGAAAAACCTGATCAGACGGATCAACGTCCGCGCTCAAATCTCCATAGTCCGAATGCGCATCCGGGTGCGCAAATCTGATATCCGCTTCGGATTTCCCATTTTGCATGATAAACGTCACCGCGCGCTCAAGCTCAGAAGCATAACGCTGTACTTCGCTAGCCCGGATCACCAGCGTCTCGCTATCGATGTTCGATCCTTCCGGCCGGTTGGTCATTTGAATAACGGCTGTTAGTAAGCCAAGCAAAACCACCGCCATCAAAATGATGAACAAAACATTACCGTTCTCGGAGGATCGTTTAAGCGGGGAAGAGGCTTCTATCATAATGTTTTAATTTTGTGGGGCGACGGGCAGACAATCGCGAATATAATTACACGCCGCTAAAGCTTCATCTTTGGTATAACCGCTCAAGCGCGCACGGAACAGCCAGCCATCTGCGGTTTTCAACGGTGCAATTAAGGGCTGGCCGTCTGAATATTGCCGAGGTAAGGCTCGTAATGTTTTTTGAATGGCCTTATCCGTGGCAGCCCGGCTGGTAAAGGCCCCAATCTGCACAGACCACGGAGATTTTGCATTAATAAAAACCGGGCGCTTTGCCACCGGAATAATTTTCGGCTGTATTTTGCTGTCACCTGTGTGTGCGGCAATCGCCATCAACCCTGTCTCAATACGTTTCGACGCCGCCGGGTCATAATCTCCTTCGCCAATAAGCCGCTCAAAGCCTTCGCCAACCGCCGGGCTAATACTTGCGATCCTGTCTTGCTTGGTAAGCGTGCCTTGATCTTGCTGAGAATTCATCGCCGCATAGGCTTGTGCAATCGCCGGCTTGCGCTGTGGAACCGGAACCTGCGCTTTGGCAACGCGTAGATTTTTGATCTTGCCAAAACCCATATTCAGCAGTTCTTTCATATGGGCATTGCGTGAATTCGAACTACGCCCACCAAATACCACCCCGATAATCCGTCGGTTGCCGCGCACAGCGGATGCTACGAGATTAAAACCTGATGCAGCAATATAGCCGGTTTTCATCCCGTCCATCCCTTGGTACGAATCCATCAACCGATTATGATTGCGATAGCTTTTACCCTGATAGGTAAAATTTTTGCGGGAAAAATATCGATAATAATCAGGGTGAACGCGGATCACATAACGCGCCAGCTTCGCCATATCCCGCGCCGTGCTGACCTGCCCTTTATCGTGCAGACCTGACGCATTTTTAAATGTAGTGCGGCTCATTCCAATGTCGCGGGCGCGCTTTGTCATGCGCAGGGCAAAATTCCGTTCAGATCCTGCAACATGTTCCGCCAGCGCGACAGCAACGTCATTGGCTGATTTGGTCACAAGAATATAAATGGCGTCCTGCACCCGTATGCTCGATCCGGCAGGCAGCCCAAGTTTACTGGGAACCACGCCCGTGGCTTTTTTTGAAAAACGCACCCGGTCATTCAAACTTATTTTACCATTTTCCAGCCCCTCAAAAACCATCAAAAGCGTCATAATTTTCGTCAGTGAAGCCGGGTGAAGCGATTTATTCGCATAGCGCTGGTGAAGGATCAGCCCGGTATCTGCATCCATCACGATAGAGGCATATCGCGGGTTTCCTTTGGCTTCGGCGCTGTTCATAGAGCCAAACAGACCAAGTCCGATAATAAAACTGAAAATTACGGCTTGCTTTACCAGAGCCGAAAAGCCCGAAAAAACAAAAAAATTGCTGTTCGCTCTGTTGTTGTTCACTGTCGCCTGCGCTCGGTACAAAAGGAATATGAAGACTGAATTGCCAGCTAAAACAATACAGCCTAACCCTAACATCGTATAATTTTTTATCAATTTTGTCCAATTCCAGATGTGGGAAACTTTCCTGCTGACGGCGTAAATTATGTTTTGTGCGTCGCAGCAAAAAAACTGTTGACAGGACCAAAAAACCTATGTTAAATTGATTTTGTTGCGACGCACAAAAGTAGCATCTTAAAGTTGTAATTTTTTAAAACTGCTCTATGATGCACAGCAACATAAATTAAAGGATATGATTATGGCTGTTAAGAAAAAATCGACAAAAACACCTGCTAAGGCTACGAAGAAACCGGCAGCGCGTAAGAAATCTGCAAAAGCTTCGGCGAAGCTTGCCGTTAAAAAGGCACCCACCAAGGCGAAAGCAGCAACAAGAACAGCAAATAAAAAACCGGCCCCGGCGCAAATACCAACAATGCCGCAGCCTTTTTTGAAAGAAATGGAGAATATCATGACCAAACAACCATTCCAATTTGATCAATTGGGCCAGGAAACGATGCAGGAAACAATGAAAGATGCTGCAAATTCAAGCCGTGAAGGCGTTGAAGCGTTTGTAAAATCAGGCGAAATTTTCGCTAAAGGATTTGAAGCATGGATGAAAACAGCGGCTTCAATCGCCCAAAGCGCGGGCGAAAAGCAGGCTGAATATACCAAACAGTTGATGAGCTCAAAAACAATTAACGAATATGCCGAAGCGCAAAACAAAATCGCCCAGGAAAATTTTGACCAGTTCATGACTGGCGCAACTCAGCTTTCTGAAATAGGCGTAAAAGTCCTCAGCGAAGCTTCAGAACCTTTGAACGAGCAAATGACAAAAGCAATGGCCAAAGCCAATAAGCAATGGCCAAAGCCAATAAGCAAATGGCGGCTTAATACATTTCCTCCAAAATTACAAAGCCCTGCTGGCTTGATCAAGCGGGGCTTTTTCTTGCCTTAAACCCTCTAAGATCTATAGTCGCTAGCTTTTTGTTTTTGCAGTAGGCGCGAGCGACCGCGAAGCAAGGCGAAGCTTTGTTCGCATATATTTAAAATCGAACAACACCTTCGGCGTTGCTTCGAGAGTACAATTGCTACTTTAGATGCGAAGCAACACCCTACAAAAGCAAAGGAAAGTGACTATATTATTTCTTGAGCCTTTTATGCTAAAATCATAAAGTAGCCATATAGCAACGAAAGTCTGTAAATGCTTAAGCTTATGCTTATAAATGAAACGCCTTATATGAACGACGATCCTGATTTTAACGATCAGGGCCCGGGGGATATGGATGATGGCGGCATAGATGGCGACGGCCAAGAAGCCGAAGAGACCGGCCTGATGCTCAAAACCCGGCCAAAAACCAAAAAACCGGCCATGTATAAGGTCCTCCTGCTAAACGATGATTACACGCCGATGGAATTCGTCGTCCATGTCGTTGAAAAATTCTTTGCCAAAAACCGCGCCGAAGCCACTGAAGTTATGCTGCATGTCCATCGCCGCGGCGTCGGCATTTGCGGCGTCTTCACCTACGAAATTGCTGAAACCAAAGTGGCCCAGGTCATGGATTTCGCCCGCGCCAATGAACAACCGCTCCAATGCACAATGGAGAAGGAGTAACGGCTCTACCCGTTTCTTTTGTCTTCGTGTACACTGACCATTGAATAAGCAAGGATGACCGACGAATGCTTTCAAAGAACTTAGAGCAAACCCTCCATAAAGCGCTCGCGGTGGCAAATACCTACCACCACGAATACGCCACGCTGGAACATCTCCTGCACGCTTTGACCGATGATCAGGACGCCATGGCCGTGCTGCGCTCCTGCGGCATCTCCATTGCCGATTTGCGCGATCAGCTCAGCGCTTATATTGAAAATGAACTCACCTATCTCACGAATACAGATGCCGAGGAATCTAAACCCACCACCGCCTTCCAGCGCGTGTTGCAACGCGCCGCCATCCATGTGCAATCCTCTGGCCGCGAAGAAGTCACCGGCGCCAATGTTTTGGTCGCACTGTTTTCTGAACGTGAAAGCCACGCCGTATTCTTCTTGCAGGAAAAGGACATGACCCGCTTCGATGCAGTGAACTATATTTCCCACGGCATCGCCAAAGTCCCCACGCAAAACGACACCGACCGCACCGCGCGCGGCACCGATGCCGACAGCATTAAAGAAGTCAAAACCAGCGCCGAAGCCCTCGATGCATATTGCGTCAATCTCAATGAAAAAGCTAAAGACGGTAAAATCGATATCTTGATAGGTCGCGAGGAAGAAGTGAACCGCACCATCCAGGTGCTTTGCCGCCGCTCGAAAAACAACCCGCTTTATGTCGGCGATCCCGGCGTTGGAAAAACCGCCATCGCCGAAGGCCTCGCCAAAAAAATCATCGAACGCGATGTGCCCGAAGTCCTCTTCGACGCCACCATCTATTCTCTCGATATGGGCGCGCTACTCGCTGGAACCCGCTATCGAGGCGACTTTGAAGAGCGCCTGAAAATGGTGCTGAAAGAGCTGGAAGAAATCGATGGAGCCGTCCTGTTCATCGATGAAATCCACACCATCATCGGCGCGGGTGCAACTTCCGGCGGTGCGATGGATGCCTCAAACTTGCTCAAACCTGCCTTATCAAATGGCTCGCTTAAATGTGTTGGCTCCACAACTTATAAAGAATACCGCAATCATTTTGAAAAAGACCGGGCCCTCGTCAGACGCTTCCAAAAAATCGATGTGCACGAACCCTCCGTTGAAGATGCCATTAAAATCCTCATGGGCCTTAAACCTTATTACGAGAAATATCACGGCATTGAATATACCGATAATGCGATCAAATCTGCTGTCGAACTTTCCGCCAAATATATCGGCGATCGCAAACTCCCCGATAAAGCCATCGACATTATTGACGAGGTTGGCGCGGCGCAAATGCTGGTTCCTGCCGATAAACGCAAAACTGAAATTCACCGCGAGGATATCGAAGGCGTAGTCGCCGCCATCGCCCGCATTCCAACTGCGTCCATGACTAAAAATGACCGTGATGCCCTGCAAACGCTGGAGCGCGACCTCAAAACCATGGTTTATGATCAGGATGCAGCAATCGACATTCTCGTCGATTCAATCAAAATGGCCCGCGCGGGCCTGCGCGAAGATGAAAAACCCATCGGCTCCTATCTCTTCTCCGGCCCCACCGGCGTTGGTAAAACCGAAGTCGCCCGCCAGCTCGCCAAAACTATGGGCATCGAGCTTACCCGTTTTGATATGTCTGAATATATGGAGCGCCACTCTGTCTCCCGCCTCATCGGTACGCCGCCGGGTTATGTCGGGTTCGAACAAGGCGGCCTCATGACCGATAAAATCGACCAGCACCCCCATTGCGTGCTTTTGCTTGATGAAATTGAAAAAGCCCACCCCGACCTGTTCAATATTTTGCTGCAGGTCATGGACTACGGCAAACTCACTGACAATAACGGCAAGACCATCGATTTCCGCAACGTCATCCTGATCATGACCACCAATGCCGGCGCGTCCGATATGGCAAAAACGCCCATCGGCTTTGGCCGTGAAGTTGGCGACGGGCAGGACAGCTACGCCGATAACGAAGCCATCACCAAAACCTTCTCACCCGAATTCCGCAATCGCCTCGATGCCATCGTGCCGTTTCAGAACCTCTCCATGCAAACGGTTGAAAAGGTTGTCGACAAATTCGTTATCCAGCTCGAAGGGAAATTGGCCGATAAAAACATCACGATCGAACTTTCCGATAAGGCCCGTATACATTTGGCTAAAGAGGGCTACGATCCTTCTATGGGCGCGCGTCCACTGGCCCGTATCATTCAGGAAAAAATCAAACGCCCACTGGCCGAGGAAATCCTGTTCGGTAAACTTGAAAATGGCGGGCGGGTGTTGGTCGATCTGAAAGACGATGAAATGGTCTTTGATTATAAGGCTGAGAAAAAACCTAAAAAACCGAAAGCTTCAAAAAGCAAAGACGTTACCGCGCAGCCGGCCGATTAACGCGCGATCAGCGTTTGATAAAAATGATAGGTATTGTCATCTGAATCTTTAAAACACGCCGCTGGTTGCCCCGTTAAATTCGCATCTTCATCACCCATCTGTACGCCGGTTGTATAAGTGTCAGTAAACGCCGTGCCTGGGGCGCCGGCGTCACTCGGTCCATCTCCTGCGGTCAGGGTTACGCCCAGCTTTTCATTAAGTGAAAGACAAACTTTTTTATTCAAACCGCCTAGTAAAACAATTAACTCTGTACAATCTGCATTCCCGCAATCCGATCCGACGCCAGAAACGGCATGAGCGCCGGAAAAGACCCAGTCCACGGCTGTCGCCAAATCTGCACTCGGCGCAGTATAAGAAATACCGCCGCCACTGGAGTGAAAAACTTTACAATCATCTGTTGCAACTGGCGCATGCACATATCCGGCCAGCCCTGTAGCCTCAAAGCTGATATCTTCATCCTCACAACCGTTGGATATTTTTAAAGTTTGCACCGCTTGACGATATTGCCGCGAGGTCGCCAATATTTCATCTACCAGAATACTCGCCTGCTGCTCGCCAATAGCATCCGGGCTACCGCTGCGCATCATATTTGCCACCGTATAGCTCAGTGCGCCAAACAGCGCCACAGCGATCAAAATCATAAAAAGCACACTGCCAATTTCATTTTTTCTCTTCATATCGAAACTATAACAGTCCTCCACGCGTTTTCTTGCACTTTTCTACTCTTTCTTCACACAAAATGTGATTTAATAAACTTATGAGCGAACAAAGCTTTATTAATATTCTGGTCGCCGAAGATAATGATGTCAGCCGTGACATGATGATGGGCATTTTGCGGGCTCAAAATTTCAACACTTACGGCGCCATTGATGGCGAAACCGCGATCAAAGTCATTGAAGACCGCAACATTGATATGGCACTTGTTGATGTCAATATGGCCCCGAAGGGCGGCTTCGAATTCGTAAAATACGTTGTAGCTAAGGGTTTAAAAATTCCTGTGGTCATTGTCACCGCCTCCGATTCCGCCGATTTGCTCATGGAAGCTAGCTCTTTAGGCGTTGCCAAAGTCATTCAAAAACCGGTAGAGCCTCAGCGCCTCATCCAGACCGTCAACCGCATTTTAAAACGCCAGGGTCTTAACCCCTCGCCATTGGCGGTCGAAGGCCATGTGACTAACTATACGTCTGAAGAATTAATGGATCAAACGATAGAACTTGCAGCAAACAATGCGCGCGAAAAAAGAGGCGGCCCATATGCTGCGATTGTTGCCACAAAAGACGGAAAAGTCTTGGGTACTGGTGCTAATGGCCGTGCTTCACGTGTAGATCCCACCGCCCACGCCGAAGTCATGGCCATCCGCCACGCTGCTGAAAAACTTGGAAAATCTGATCTAGAAAATTGTATTCTCTATTGTTCTTCCCAACCAACCCGCATTGGCGAAGCGTTGATCGCTAGCGTCGGCATTGGCGAGGTGTATTACGGTCTGTCCCATGAAGACACTAGTCAGGTTAAAACCCATAAACAGGTTTGCGAGCCGGTTTATAAGCAGCTCTGCCATAATCATGCCTTGGAAATGTTTAAAGCCGCTAAAGGCGATTAAGCCAGTTCAAAAATCGCATCAATCTCAACAGCCACGCCAAAAGGTAAAGACGGCGCACCCACAGCAAACCGCGCATGTCTCCCTGCTTCACCCATCACCGCAACCATCAAATCCGACGCGCCGTTCACCACTTTCGGGTGGTCGTAAAAATCAGCCGTGCAATTCACAAATCCGCCCAGCTTCACCAGCCGCTTAATCTTCGCCCAATCCTCATCCACAGCTGCGTTCGCCTGCGCCAGTATGTTTAGCGCGCACGCTCGCGCCGCTTCCACGCCGTCTTCCATGTTTAAATCTTCACCCAAACGCCCTATATGCAGCTTTTTTCCATTTAAAAACGGAATCTGCCCGGCGACATAAACATGACCGCCGCTTACCACATACGGCACATAATTAGCTGCCGGTGCGGCCGCTTCCGGCAAATCATACCCAAGTGTTTGTAATTTCTCTGCTAAGTTCATAAGGGGCTGTCCTTTCATTATTTTCGTGATAAAACCATATCTGAGGAGTTTTATAAATGGGCCTGTTAAGTTTTCTTGGAGTTTTATCTCCTGCGCATATTAATATGTTTACCGCGTTTACGCGTAAAGAATGCGTGGGTAAGGATTCTTTCGACAACACCTATTACCGCGCGCAGCCTCGCAAGGGCTATAAGCGGGATCGCCGCTGGGTCATGTATAAAGATAAGCCCGAAGCTTCCATGGTCCCGCCGGAATGGCACGGCTGGCTGCATTATCAAACAGATGAAGTGCCGGAGCAGGGCGCGGAAAGTTTCCGCCGTCCATGGCAAAAACCGCACCAGCCGAATATGACCGGCACCAACCAAGCTTATCGCCCACCAGGCCATATCCTTGAGGGCGGACAAAGAGATAAGGCGACAGGCGATTATAAAGCCTGGAGCCCACCAGAATAAAACGAGAATAAGAAAAGGAACGAACAGATATGAAACGTAGTGTTGTTGAAACCGCCCTTGGGGCTTTGGTCATCGGTGTGGCCGCAATTTTCTTGGTTTTCAGCTATAAGCTCGCCAATGTCGGCGCGGGCAGCGGCGGTTATGAAGTGACCGCGCATTTCTCCGGTATCGGCGGCCTGCAGGCTGGCGACGACGTGCAGATCAGCGGCGTTAAAGTTGGCTCTATCGGCGCTGTCGACCTTGATCCGGAAACCTACCTTGCCCGCGTTCATATTCAGGTTGGCGAGGGGGTAAAGCTGCCGCTTGATACAGCCGCCCTGATCAGCAGCGAAAGCCTGCTTGGTGGCCGCTTCCTTGCGCTGGAGCCAGGCGCCGATGAAGAGTTCATAAAGCCAGGCGGTCTTATTGAATATACGCAGGCCCCACAAAATCTTGAACAGCTTTTGGGACAATTTATCTTCAGCCAGCAAGGCAGTGATGAAGAAACCTCACAATAAAGCCGTAATTTTATCACTGTTTGTTTTTGCACTGTGCGCTGCCGCTGCCGGGCCTCTATATGCCCGCGCGACCGAAGAATATCCTATCGTCAAACTCCGCTCCCTCGATAAAATCACCGCCCGCACGCAAGTGTTTGAGGCCAATGTTGGTCGTACCATCAAATTCGGCTCAATCTATATTAAGGTTCAGGCTTGCCGTAAGGCCCCAGAATTCGAACAGCCTGAATCCGCCGCGTTTTTACAGGTTTGGGAAATTCCGCCGGTAAAATCTGAGGAAGAAGAAAAAGCCGAATGGATTTTTTCCGGCTGGATGTTTGCCTCATCCCCCGGCCTGTCCGCGATGGACCATCCCATCTATGATGTCTGGGTGCTTGATTGTCTGCAAAGTGAAGAACAGATAAAAGCTCAGGAATCCGAAGCCGCTGCTAAGGAAGAAGTCCGTGAAGGCGAGGGCGTTCTCGATGCCGAGGAAGCGCCAGTTGAGCCAGCCATAGAGCAATAAAGCTTAATCACCTTGTTCGCGGTTGGTTAAATAATCTTGAACTAAATCCGCCTCGCTCAAACCCTCCAGCATAAAATCCGTTTCCAGTTTTAACGCCCCGCGCAGGCCATCTATATACGCGCCGTGTGAAATCTCATACACGCCAAACTGTTTGAGATGATCATTCACAAATTGCGTATCAAGCACTTCATATCCCGCCTTCCACAGCCTTGCGCAAAGATGCACCAGCGCAATTTTGCTGGCATCGCGCGCGCGGCTAAACATACTTTCGCCAAAAAACGCCCCGCCAATCGCCACGCCGTAAAGCCCGCCAACTAGCTTGTCGCCCTTCCAGCATTCAACGCTGTGCGCAAAGCCGCTTGCCTGCAACTTGCAATAGGCTTCAATAATCGGCTCATTAATCCATGTTTCCGGTCGGTCGTCTTTTTTCGCTGCACATTTGCGCATCACCTCTTCAAACGCCGTATTAATTCTAATATTACACGAATTGTTTCGTTTTGTATTTTTCAAAACAGCTTTTTTCATAGATTTTGATATATGTAAGCCCCCAATCGACAATTGCCCGCGCTCTTCCGGGCAAATCCAATGCACATAGGGGGAATCGGCGCTGTAAGCCATCGGGAACAATCCCTGCTTATACGCTTCAATCAATAGCTCTGGTGTTAAAACAAGCTGCATAAGCTCATTATATCAGGAATGTAGAGAAAAACTAAAAAACGCGGTGAACCGTTGCTAGCCCTGCTTCTCCGCCAGCGCTTCTTCCAGCCATTTAATCGAATATTCTCCGCTTAAGAATTCATCCTGCTTCAAAATCCAGTCATGCAGGGGCAGGGTAGTCTTCACACCCGAAACAATCGTCTCGCGGATCGCGCGCTTCATCCGGCGAATACATTCCTCGCGGTTGCGTCCATGTACAATCAGCTTGCCAATCATCGAATCGTAATAAGGCGGAATCGCATAGCCTTGGTAAATCGCGCTATCAAAACGAACGCCCAACCCGCCCGGTGCGTGAAACTGCGTAATCGTTCCTGGTGAAGGCATAAACGTGTCGGGGTCTTCTGCATTAATCCGAATCTCCATCGCATGCCCGCGAAACCGCAGCCGGTCTTTATTCACCGTCAGCTTCTCACCCGCCGCCACGCGAATTTGTTCGGCAATTAAATCGATTCCCGTAATCATCTCGGTCACCGGATGTTCAACCTGAATACGCGTGTTCATCTCCATGAAATAAAATTCGCCGTTTTCATACAAAAACTCAATCGTCCCGGCGCCGCGATAGCCCATCTCCCGCACTGTCTTGGCCGCCAAAGACCCAATCTCCTGGCGCAGCTCATCACTAATAACCGGCGAAGGCGCTTCTTCAAGCAGCTTCTGATGGCGCCGCTGGACAGAGCAATCGCGCTCACCCAAATGAATCGCGTTCCCATGCGTATCGCCAAACACTTGAATTTCAATATGCTTGGGATCTTTCAGGAATTTCTCAATATAAACCGTATCATCACCAAAATTCGCTTTCGCCTCTGTTCGCGCGCGGTTGAAAAGCTCTTCAAAATCGCCTTCATCTTCAACAACCTGCATACCTTTACCGCCGCCGCCAGACGCTGCCTTGATAATTACCGGCAGGCCCATATCCTTGGCAACCTTCAAACCGTCTTCGGCGGTATCAACTCCACCATCCGATCCCGGCACGACAGGCAAGCCCAGCGCTTTCACCGTTTGCTTCGCGCGCACCTTGTCGCCCATCTGTTCTATATGTTCGGGCGTCGGGCCGATAAAGGCAAAACCGTGCTCTTCAACCATCCGCGCAAACTGCGCATTCTCTGATAAAAATCCATACCCCGGATGCACTGCTTCGGCGCCGGTCAGCGCCGCCGCGCTCAAAATCGCTGGAATGTTAAGATAGCTGTCCTGACTTGCGGGCGGTCCAATACAAACCGATTCATCGGCCAACCGCACCGCCATCGAATTCGCATCCGCCGTTGAATGCACCGCCACCGTTTCTATGCCCATTTCCTTACAGGCCCGTATGACCCGTAGGGCAATTTCGCCGCGATTGGCTATGAGAACTTTTTTAAACATGGGGGAAACTTACTCGATGACCATCAAAACATCGCCGAATTCTACAGGCTGACCATCTTCCGCCAAAATCTGCGTGATGGTGCCACCTTTTTCAGCTTTGATCGGGTTCATAACTTTCATCGCTTCGATAATCATTAGCGTGTCACCCGCCTTCACACTATCGCCTTTGCTTACAAAAGCCGCTGCGTCGGGTTCCGCCGCCATATAGGCTGTGCCGACCATGGGGGACGTCACTGCGCCCGGATGGCTATGCGCGGTGGTATCCGGCGCGCTCACATTCGGCTGCTGCGGTACGGACGGGTCCGATGGCATTGATACCGGGGCAGACGCTCCGGAAACAACCGTGCCGCCACCTTTGCTCACGCGGATGGCTTGGTCATCATCCTTAACCTCAATTTCATTAAGGCCGGTCTCCTCCAGCAGGGCCGCCAGCTCTTTAATCGCTTTGGAATCAATTTTCATGTGCAGGTTTTTTTGTTGTTTTTACGTCTAACGCTACTGATTACAAGAGTTCGCCGAGCTTTTCAAGGGCTAGCGCGTATCCCTTTGCTCCCTGCCCGACGATCACTTCCGCTGCAACGGGCTCTACGTAAGATGTATGGCGGAATTCCTCCCGCTCTTTCGGGTTCGATAAATGTACCTCAATAACGGGGATATCCAGCAATTTAAGCGCATCATGTATGGCCACCGATGTATGGGTATAACCGGCCGCATTTATGACAAGTCCATCAAAGCCTTCCCGCGCACCTTGAATCCACTCCACCAACTCGCCTTCATGGTTGGATTGACGAAAATCAATCGCTTGGCCAAGCTTTTCAGCTGTCTCAAGGCACAAGCCCTTAATATCGTCCAAGGTCTGATCACCATAAATCTCGGGCTCGCGGGCGCCCAGCATATTAAGATTTGGCCCATTTAAAATCAGAATTTTCACGGCGCCGCCCCCGGGCTTTTTATCGTGATATCCACGGTCAATTCACCGTTATGCTCACTCATCAATGTCAGCGGAAAACTCTCCCCGGCGGTTAAAGAATGCTTAAGCCCCATCAACATAATATGATGCCCTGTTGGTTTTAATGTCACCGTCTGCCCTGCCGGAATATCATAGCCCTCAACTTGCCGCATCATCATCACATCGCCATCCATGATATGCGTATGCAGCTGGACGCTCTCGGCAACATCACTCGAAGCGCCAATAATCCGCGCTGGCTCTTCCCTGACATTAGTAATCGTCACAAACGCCGCGCCGTTCTTTTGCACTGACGTGGTCGCATAGGCATAACCGTCCTCAATATGCAGCGCTTTGTTCGGCTGCAACGGCGCCTCTTCGTCTTCCTGTGCAATAGCTGGTAAGCCAATGCTCACCACAAAAAGCCCCAAAATAAGGATAAAAGATTTCATCATAATCGAGTGCCTTTAAAAGTTAATCTTGCTTAACAGCTTTATAGCGTTCTGGCACGATTAAACAAGCCTAGAAGCTCATCGCTGGTGGGAAGAATACTGGTGACTTCAAACAAAACCCTGTTATTGACCAGCAGAGCCGGGACGTAATTTCCGCGCATGCCTTTAAGGTTTTTGAGATTTTTTTGCAACATTTTTTCAATTTTCGGATCTGCCATATCTTGCAGCAATTGCTCTGCGTTGAGCTCTAGCTGTTCGGCCACCTTGCGCGCATATTCATCATCAACAACCCGGAAATTTTCAATCAGAATATTATGCGCTTCAAAAAATTTACCCTGCCGCCCGGCCGCATAAACCAGCTGCGCTGCTTTGGTTCCCGTGCTGTCAGCTTCGGAAGGAATAGGTTTGATAATATAGCGAGCCTTACCGTCACGCTCTAAACTCCGCATAACGATCGGGTGGAAATCCTGACAATGCCGGCAGCTATAATCGAGAAACTCAACGATCGTAATATCTGCCGCCGCCGTTTCTTGAATTTGCCATTCTTCGGCTTTGTTGGCGGAATGCTTGCTCCACATAATCGCGCCAGAATCATAACCAATATATATGCAAAGCAGCGCTATAAACGCAATAAAAATCCGGAAAATCATTTTTGTTTAGCCATCGTCTTTCATTCTTTTGCGCTCATCCGCAATGGCTTGTTTCAGGCCGTCTTCACCCACATAACCGGGAATAAAGGTTTTGCCAACGATAAAGGCCGGCGTGCCGCTCACCCCAATCTCACGGGCAACTTCCATCACCTGATTGAGTTCTTTTTCAATCTCACCGCTGTCGAGATCCTTTTTCATCTGCTCAACATCCAGCCCCGAATCTTTCGCCAGCTTCGCCAGCTGCGCTTCTTCTTTCGGGCCTTTATGCTCCATCAATGCAATATGATACTCAAAATATTTACCCTGTTTATGCGCCGCCAGGGCCCACTCAGCTGCTGTTTTTGATGTTGGTCCAAGAATTGGCATTTCTTTAAAAACAACCCGCAAATTATCATCACCTTTAATCGCCGCCTGAATGTCGGGCAGCGCACGTTTGCAATATCCGCAATTATAATCAAAGAATTCAACGACCGTGACATCGCCATTTGGGTTACCAACTGAAGGCGCATCAGCGTCGGTAAGAGCAGCAATGTTATCACCGATTTTTTCTTCCGCTTGTTTTTGTGCCTGCTCTTCCTGTTCGTTGCGATACGCTTCAATCGCATCAAAAATCACCTTCGGATTTTCCATCAAATACTCTTTGATAACCCCGCCCATGGCTTCTTTTTGCGCGGGAGAAAACTCTGCATCCTGCGCCAATGCTGGAATCGCTCCCATTGTCGCCAGTGCCGTGCAGGTCAAAGCTGTTTTTTTGAATGTGCTGATCATAATCTCTCCTGATTGATTGTTACCGCCAAATTTCATTTTAACCCATAAAAGGCTTATTAAAACTAAATTCGTGCCAAAACCCGAAAATGTTACGAATTTTCATCAATTTTTTTGGGCTTCCAAGTTGGTAATATGGCTGAGAACATCCTTGGTTTTAATCCATTCCGGGCTTCCGACGCGGAATCCCTTAAGCGCGTTTTCAGCCTGAGCCTTCGCATAGGGCAGGCGCCGTTGTAAAACCGCTTCCTCGGCCAGATGCAGCTTTGCCAGACTTTCATGGCCCAATCGTCCATGCGCCGTGGCCAGCAACCGATGAACTCGCGTTGAACGCTTTTCATCAATCAAAGCCCGGTCCAGATGCGTCACCGCCTCTTTTAACCGCGCTTGATTATCCCCGCTTTCAACCAGTGCATGTGCCAGCGCAATGCGCAATAACGGTCCATCAGACATAAGGCTTACCGCCTTGCGATAGGATGGGATGGCCTCTTCAATCCGGCTGAAATCAACCAGCATTTGTCCTTTAAGTTCATGAAAATACTGATTTTCCGGCTCCTGCGCGATCAGCTCATCAATGCCGCGCAGCGCGGTGGGAATATCATTCAGCCGGTACGCCGCAATCGTCCGTGCATATCGCCCTGCAACCGATTGATCTTCCTTGGGATAGCTCCACGCCGCTTGCTCCGGGTTAATAAAGCCCACCAACTTGGCCTTCATGCGCGCATGCTGCTCTTTCCAAAGCGCGTGCATTTTCTTGTCTTTGAGCGGGGTTTTGGCGATGAGCGCATCAACTGCCTCAACCCGGTCGCGGGTGATTGGGTGGGTGCGGATATATTCACTTTGCTGCGAGGAGGGCAGCAACTCCTGATCCTCCAGCTTTTTAAAAAAGCTCGAAAGCCCCGATGGGTTAAGGTCCGCACGGGTAAGATAACTATACGCCGCCTGATCAGCGCTGGATTCATTCACCCGGCTATGGGCTAAAAACCGCCGTCCGGCGATACTCTGAGATCCTGCAATAATCGCGCTGGCCGCCCCGCTATTACCTGTGACAAGCGCCGCGCCAATCCCCAAAACCGTCCCGAGAATACTTTCATAGGTTGCGCGCTCCAGCGCATCTTGCGTCAAAATCAAATGCCCCCCGGCAATGTGCCCCATTTCGTGCGCCAATACGCCGAGTATTTCCTCCGGTCCGTCTGTTTTCTTGATCAGCCCGGTATAAAAGAAAATATTCGCCCCGCCTGCGACAAACGCATTGATCTGATTGCTTTGCACCAGAATAATCTGCACATTATTTTCACCGATCTGTGAAGTTTTCAAAAGCGGCCGCGCCCATTCTCTGAAAATAGCTTCAATCTCGGTATCACGGATAATCGGCGGCAAACCGCCTTGCGCACCAAGTGGAACAGGGCTGAGCGCAATCAAAAGCATTAGGCACAGCCCAAGCGCCTGCCTGTGACAATGAATCATCTTTCTTTTGAACTTTGTCTTCATTTGCCTCATCATAAAAACATAATGGTCTGTAAAAAAATATAAGTCATGAACTTTATTCTTCAATACATTGATGTGCTTTGGCTCCCCATAGGGTTGCTGGCCCTGCATAAAGACCACCGCGCATGGGCCGCCGCTTTTTTCATCGGCTGTATGGTTATGATGCGCTTGCAGGTCGAGCTGATGGTTTCAACTGGGTTTGCCGGGGGTTTCACCGGCTGGTGGAATATGGATGTCCTCAGCCGCGGCCAAATCACCTACAGCATTTTTTACGTGGCGTATATCGTGCTGGCGATATATTCTCCGGGCACGAAAGGAACAATCTTCATGGCGGCCTCGATCTCAATCTTTTTCGCCGCCTTGTTTACTTCGATGATTGTGATGGTGATTTAATATGTCGCGTAACAAGGCTAAGGAAAAAGTCAAAACTGCCAAGGGGCGCAAAACCTCTTCGACAAAATGGCTTAAACGCCAATTGAACGACCCGTATATAGATAAGGCCGAAAAAGACGGCTATCGCGGCCGCGCGGCCTATAAGCTTCTCGAAATCAATGAAAAGCTCGATTTTTTAAAACCCGATCAAGTCATCGTCGATCTTGGCGCTGCCCCCGGCGGCTGGGCTCAGGTCGCCACCGCAAAAAATGCGCAAGTTATCGCTATCGATCTGCTGGAAATGGATGAAATGCCGAATATGGATTTCATTCAAATGGACTTCATGGATAATGACGCGCCCGACAAACTCAAAGCCATGGTGTCAAAATACAATTCTGATGGTCTCGTCGATGTTGTGCTCTCCGATATGGCGCCCAACACAACCGGGCATAAACAAACCGATCACTTAAAAATTATGGCAGTCGTCGAAGCCGCTTATTATTTTGCAGCCGAAGTTCTAAAGCCCGGAGGAATTTTTGTTGCCAAGGTTCGCCAAGGCGGCGCGCAAAATGTGCTCTTGGCCGATATGAAAAAGTCTTTCACCACCATCAAACACATAAAACCCCCCGCCAGCCGTAAAGAAAGCTCAGAGCAATATCTCATCGCCACCGGTTTTAGGGGTGCACAATAATTTCTTTACATTTCCGCATTTTCCGCTATAACTCACCTGCAAATTAACCGCCCCAAGAAATTGGAAGAGTAGCGCGAAAGAGTTTGCAAATGGCCAAAATTAAAGATCCCACAAAAATCCGTGAAGCTCTAACCTTCGATGACGTTTTGCTCGTCCCCGGAGCCTCCGAAGTGCAACCAACCGAGGTTGATACCGCAACCCGGCTTACGGGGTCCATCTCCCTGCATATGCCCATTCTCTCTGCCGCGATGGATACGGTGACAGAACATCAAATGGTCATCGCTATGGCCCAAAATGGCGGCCTTGGCATTCTCCACCGCAATATGGAGATTGAAGCCCAAGCCAATGAAGTGCGTAAGGTTAAGCGCTTTGAATCCGGCATGGTTGTCGATCCCATCACCATTTCGCCAGATGCTACGCTCGAAGATGCACTCATGCTCATGCGAACAAACTACATCTCCGGCATCCCGGTTACTGAAACGTCCGGCCGTCTCGTCGGCATTCTTACCAACCGCGATGTCCGCTTTGCCGAAAACCCGGATCAGCCGGTTCGCGAGCTGATGACATCAGAAAATATCGTTAAGGCTTATAATTCGGTCACCAAGGACGAAGCGAAAAAGCTCCTCCATAAACACCGCATTGAAAAACTCCTCATCGTCGATGATGCCGAAAAATGTATCGGCCTTGTCACCGTTAAAGATATCGAAAAATCCGTGGCCTTCCCGCACGCCACCAAAGACTCCCATGACCGCTTGCGCGCTGGCGCCGCTGTCGGCACGGGCCCGGTAAACGGCGTAGAGCGCGCCGCCGCGCTGGCTGAAGCAGGCCTCGACCTTGTTGTCGTTGATACCGCCCACGGCCATGCACGCGGCGTTCTCGATACCGTTTCCCAAATCAGACGTGATAATCCCGATCTGCAAATTATGGCCGGAAACGTCGCCACAGGCGATGCGGCCCTTGCTCTCATCAAAGCGGGCGCAGATTCAATTAAGGTCGGCATTGGCCCCGGTTCAATCTGCACCACCCGCGTTGTCGCGGGCGTTGGTGTGCCGCAATTGACCGCGATTATGGATGTGGCCAAAGAAGCCTCGAAAAAGAAAATCCCCGTCATCGCTGATGGCGGTATCAAATATTCCGGTGACTTTGCCAAGGCCATCGCCGCTGGCGCAGACGCGGCCATGATGGGCGGCGTGTTCGCAGGAACCGACGAAGCCCCCGGCGAGGTTATTCTCTACCAAGGCCGCTCTTATAAATCCTACCGCGGCATGGGCTCCGTGGGTGCAATGGTTAAAGGCTCCGCCGATCGCTATTTTCAGGGCGGCGTCACCCAATCGAACAAACTCGTCCCCGAGGGGATCGAAGGCCGCGTCCCTTATAAAGGTCCCGTCGGCACTGTCATTCACCAAATGGTCGGCGGCCTCCGCGCCGCTATGGGCTATACTGGTAGTGAAACGATTGCGGATATGAAGGAAAAGGCTGAATTTGTGCGCATGACAGGCGCAGGTCATAAAGAATCCCACGTCCACGACGTCACCATCACCCGCGAAGCCCCGAATTACCGCACCAGCAGCAGCTAAGCTAGATCATGTTTAGCTCCATGATAGGTTTATTTTTAGCGACGATCATTCTCGGTTTATCACCCGGTCCGGCCGTTTTCGCGACCATCGGGCGTTCGTTGGGACAGGGGCTGAAACCTGTTTTTCTTTTTATTACAGGTATTGTTCTTGGTGATTTAATATTCTCACTCTTGGCGATGTTTTAGGTCTTGCGGCTCTTGCGGAAACATATGCTCCGGTTTTTACGGCCATCAAAATTATCGGTGGGCTATATCTCATCTATCTCGGGGTGCAAAGCTGGCGAGATTCTCATCAATGCAATATTGCATTATCCTATAAGGAAACAGGCTGGTGGCTCGTGAGCAGCGGTTTTTTAATCTCCGCTTCAAACCCTAAAGCGCTGCTTTTCTTCGTTGGTTTTTTACCGGCTTTTTTGAATCTTGAGGCTGCCGCATTTTCAGATATATTCATAGCATCTATTGTGATCGCTGCGGCTTTTCTAGCGGCCTTGAGTTTTTATGCACTTATGGCAGTACAAATAAGTCAAAAATTTAAGAATGAACACATCATGCTCTGGTTGCACAGAATTGCAGGAATAATGCTGTCCGGTGTTGGGATTTTTGTTATTTTTTCATGAAACAAAAGCTAAATATCTTTTCCGCCTACATTCAGCCCACCCAGCGGCAAAATCTCAAGCACGAGCCCCGGCTGGTTGCCTGCTTCACGCGTCCATAGTTTTTTAAACTCTTCGTCTGTCATGCCTTTAAATTCGCTTAAAAATAAAAAACGTTACAAATCGGCGATAACGCGCTACAACCCCCTCCATGAAACCCGCAAGCCGCATACAGGCCACAATTGAGATTCTAGAAAGAATCCACGGAAACACCCGCATCCCCATGGATAGCGTGGTCGGCGATTATATGCGCCAGCGCCGCTATATCGGCTCCAAAGACCGCAGTGAGGTCGCCGAGCGCGTCTATAACATGACGAGGAGCTTCGCCCGCCTCGGTTGGTGGCTAGATAAAACCGGCGCTGATGACACCCCTCGTAACCGCGTCATCACATGGCTGGCGCTGGGTGAACAAATCGATAAAGGCCGCACGAAAGACCTTTTCGATGGCTCGCAATACGCGCCTGCCAATCTCGATGAGAAAGAACAAAAACGTTTTGAGCATCTCGCCGGTCGTTCATTTGATCACCCCGACATGCCCGCAAATGTGAATGTCGAGTGCCCACCTGAATATGAAGAAAAACTCCGCGCCTATTTCGGCGATGCTTTCGAAGAAGAAATGGCCGCGATGCTCATCCCCGCGCCGCTTGACCTGCGCGTTAATAATTTTTCATCCAGCCGTGAAAAAGCCATTGCCTCCCTTAAAAATGACGACGTTGAGGTTACTGAAACCCCGTATTCACCGTGGGGCCTGCGCTGCACGAAAAAATCATTCCTCGCCAAAACCAAGGCTTTACTGAAAGGCCACGTCTCTATTCAAGACGAAGGCTCGCAAATGATCGCCTATCTCTGCGCCGCGCGCCCGGGTATGCAGGTCATGGATTATTGCGCAGGAGCAGGGGGCAAGACTTTGGCTCTCGCCGCCGCTATGCAGAAAAAAGGCCGCATCGTCGCCATGGATAATGATCCAAAACGTCTGGATAAAGGCAAGCAGCGCTACAAAAAATCTGGCCTTGCCGACATTATCGAAGTCCGCTGCCTCGCCGATGAGAAACAGCGCAAATGGGTAAAACGCCAAAAGCAAAAATTCGATATTGTCCTGACCGATGTGCCCTGCACCGGCACCGGAACATGGCGCCGAAACCCCGATATGCGCTGGGCCACCTATGGCCCGGGCTTGGAGGAACTTGTAGCCATCCAAAGCGAAATTCTTGATAAAGCCTCCGCCCTCGTCAAACCCGGCGGCCGTCTTGTCTACGCAACCTGTTCACTTTTGCCTGATGAAAACGAAACGCAAATTGAAAGCTTCTTAGCCCGCAACCCTGAATTCGAACTTACGCCCCTCGATGAATCCCAAGGTCTCGGTAGCCCTTATATGCGCCTCACTCCCCACCGTCACCAAACCGATGGTTTCTTCGCGGCGATTTTAACAAGAAAATAAAAAAATAACCCCGCTTGACCGCGCCGCATTTTCGCCTTAAACAGAAATTTATGAAGCGCAAAACGCAGTCCCATTTTCGTATATTTTTAAACGCACTCCTAATCGCGGCCTTTTTGCTCGCGGGCATTTCACCGGCCTGTAAATTTATTTCTGGCGATGCCTTCGCCATGGAAATCTGCAAATCCGACGGCACTGTCATTATCATGACAATGAACGAAGACGGCAGCGTCACCGAAGAAGAAAAACAATCAGAGCATCTCGACACTGATTGCGCATTTTGTTTCTCCACACAAAATATAAAAACGCTGGCCACGGCGGATTTGAAACCATCTCTTGCCCTCCATCAGGGCCAAACCGGTATTCTTGCAACCAGCGCGGCCATAGCCCTCGTCAGCGCAAACCACCTCTATGCTCCGCGCGGGCCGCCACTTTCCGCTGTTTAAACTCACCTAATTTTTCAATTTTAAACAACGGATACTTAAACAATGAAACCCGCACTCCTACTGTGCGCCATCTTGGCGCCCACCCTTATTTTTTCACCCGCGCTGGCGCAACAGGGCCATCACCAAAACCATGTTCAGGTTACGGATGAAGACTCCGCCGTCCATATTCACAGCGCCGCCACGACGCCGATTTCCATCATGGGCGATCATGTTCATGAAAAAGGCGGCTGGATGCTGTCTTATCGCTATATGCACATGAGCATGGATGGCAACCGCAATGGAACAAAAGAGCTTTCTCCGCTGGAAATCTCAGGCGATTTTGCCAATGTCACAGGCGTTGGCCCGGCCACGCTCCGCATCGTCCCCACTGAAATGAGCATGAACATGCATATGCTTGGCGCGATGTATGGCCTCACGGATAACCTCACGCTGGTGGGCATGCTCAATTATATCGACAAGGATATGGATCATGTCACCTTCGCCGGCGGCAATCCTGATCTCCAAATCGGAAATTTTACAACGCGCAGCCAAGGGTTGGGCGATACCAAATTTGCGGGCCTGTTCCAGCTTTTGCAAAACGATAATCATGCTCTTGTAGCTAAAGCGGCCATAAGCCTGCCCACAGGGTCGGTCAAAGAAAGGGGCACAATCTTAAATCCAATGGGCGCGCTCCAAAGCGTGCGTTTGCCCTACGCCATGCAAATCGGCTCCGGCACCTACGATTTTGAACCCGCACTCACCTATAGCGCACATCAAGGGCTCTGGGGTTGGGGCGCGCAATATAACGCCCGCATCCATCTCGGCGAAAACAGTCAGAATTACGCACTGGGCGATAAGCATAAGCTAAGCGGTTGGGCAGGGTATCAATGGCACGAAAATTTTGCGGCCACCTTGCGCCTTACCGGCGAAACTGGAGGCAAAATCGATGGAGGTGATCCGCAAATTGCTGGCCCCGTACAAACCGCAAATCCTGATTTTTATGGCGGGGAACGTCTGTTGCTAGGCTTTGGTATAAATTTTGTTGAAAATAGCGCCGCTTCAGAGACGCACCAATTCGGCGCAGAACTGACATTGCCGCTGTATCAGGATCTCAACGGCCCGCAAATGCAGCGCGATTATGGCTTTACTCTGAATTACCGCCTTACATTCTAGAAAGGGAAAGCCAAACCAGCGGTTTTCTCGTGCAATACAATCGCCCTTGCGAAAAACCTTTAGTCAATTTTATAGGCGGCGGCCTTGAGATGCCCGCTTGTAACTTTTTCTACGGCAAGACGGTATGTGCCATAGCGCGTGATGAAATCCTGCGTCCATCCGGCTTTTACCTTAAAGCTGGATGGGCTTAGCTGATAAACAGAAACATTGGCGAAATCAATTCCGTCAATTTCTTCAAAGCTATTCGCACCCAGTGTAAACGAACCATTCACAAAACTCTCGCCATCACCTTTGTACAGGTTAGTACCCCGTCCAATTTTCTTTTCTTCCTTCTCAGAAAGTGTGGCTGTATCTGATGTGTCTTCCTGTGCTTTGTTATAAAGAACAATAGGGGCACCCGGTATGGCAAACCCGTCGCTTGTCAGGTTAATAGTGTTGTTGATTGTCGTCGTTGTACCTGCGTCAATATTTGTGTTGGTAACATTATTGCTGTTGACCTGACCATCCTCTGTAACAACCGTGGCGCCACCAAAATAACCCATCAATAATTTTGGGTTGGTGACCGCTAGAGTAAAGCTAACGGAAAAGGCAATCGTTAAGCCCAGAGCCAGCACAGTTTTAAAAGATAGTTTCATAAGGTTTCCCTTTTTATAGTGTTTTTGTTACGCCGCCTTCACCGCCTTAGACTTTTCCCGCATTTGCTTCGCCGCGCTCACCATATTCTTCAGCGCTTCTTTGGTTTCCGGCCACGCGCGTGTTTTTAAACCGCAATCCGGGTTCACCCAGATCTGCCGCTCATCCAGGTTGACCTTCGCTTTCTCTAGTAAATCAACCATCTCTTGCGCATCGGGCACGCGTGGAGAGTGAATATCATAAACCCCCGGACCAATTTCGTTCGGATATTTGTAATTCACAAACGCCTCGAGCAATTCCATTTGCGAGCGTGAACATTCAATCGAAATCACATCCGCATCCATCGCGCCGATGCTGTCGATCACATCATTAAACTCCGAATAACACATATGCGTATGGATCTGCGTTTCATCCGCCACCACACAAGAAGACAGGCGGAAATTCTCCACCGCATTGTCGAGATATTCTTTCCAATCATCCCGGCGCAGCGGCAAACCTTCACGGAACGCCGCTTCATCAATTTGAATCATTTTAATTCCGGCTGCTTCCAAATCTTCGACCTCATCGCGTATCGCCAGCGCAATTTGCCGCGCCGTATCATTGCGTGGTTGATCATCACGCACAAACGACCACTGTAAAATCGTAATCGGTCCGGTCAGCATGCCTTTCATAATCTTTTCGGTTTGCTCTTGCGCGTATGTGCTCCACTCAACCGTCATCGGCGTGGGCCGCGAAACATCACCAAAAATAATCGGCGGTTTCACGCAGCGGCTACCATAAGACTGCACCCAACCATATTTTGAAAACGCAAAACCGCTCAGCTGCTCGCCGAAATACTCAACCATGTCGTTCCGCTCCGGTTCACCATGCACCAGAATATCCAGATCGCATTCATGTTGGAAATCAACCACGGCTTTAATCTCGCTGTGCATCGCATCCTTATACGCTGCCTCGTCAATTTCGCCTTTCTTAAACGCACTGCGCGCCGTGCGAATTTCTTTTGTCTGTGGAAAAGACCCAATCGTTGTCGTCGGATAAAGCGGAATATTTAGAGCTGCATGTTGCACCTGCTGACGTTCGGCGAACGGAGATTTCCGCTCTTTCATTTCATCGCTGATGCCGGTAATACGCTCTTCCACGGCTTTGTCGTGAATCCTCGCTGATGCTTTGCGGCTTTCCTGCGCGGCATTACTGGCCGAAAGCGCCGCTGCAATATTCTCGCGGCCCGCGTTTGCACCTTTGGCAATCACCGCAATCTCATCTAGCTTCTGCGTTGCATACGCCATCCATCCTTTAAGCTCATCATCCAGCATCTCTTCCGAATTCAAATCTACCGGCGTGTGCAGTAATGAACAGCTCCCGGCAATAAACACCCGTTCTCTACCCAATTTCTGGACCGCTTTCTCAACTTTGGCCAGTGAATCCGCTATATCGTTTTTCCAAATATTGCGCCCGTCAACCACGCCAAGCGATAAAACTTTTTCATCGCCAATCAATGACAAAGCTTGCTCAACATCCTTGTCTGCATCATTCGCGGTGGTGTTCGCACGGCCAGAGCCGCGGCACAGATCAATATGAATACCATCAACCGGCAGGTCAAACGCCAGCTCGGCATTATCTTTTAAGGACTCAAAATACGTTGTCACCAGAACTTTAAGCCCTTCCGGCTTCTCAAGCTTTTCATACGCGGTTTTAATCACGCCTTGCCCAATCGGACAAAGGTCGAGGGAAAACACCGGCTCGTCAATCTGCACCCATTCACATCCGCGCTGCGCCAAACCAGCCAGAATCTCGTTATAAACCGGGATAAGGCTCTTCACGAATTCTTCATGTTTAAAGCCCTCATAGTGCGGCTTACCCAAAAACACATAAGTCGCCGGACCAATCAAAACGGGCCGTGTCAGGATCCCAAGTTCTTTTGCCTGCTCAAACTCCTGAAATATTTTTGTATGTGATAATTTCGGCACCATACCTTCTTCAAATTCCGGCACGATATAATGGTAATTCGTGTCATACCATTTGGTCATTTCCATCGCCGTCACATCAACGCCATCCTTTTGCGCACCACGCGCCATGGCAAACGATAGATCCACAGACGCAAATTCACCATCCCAGTCATAACGCGATGGAATGAGTCCCAGCGTTGTGGTCATATCCAAAATCTGGTCATAAAATGAAAAATCATTCGAGGGTATGTGATCCAGCCCAGCCTCTTGCTGCAGCTTCCAGTTTTTTGCGCGTAAATCTGCCCCAACTTGCATGAGATCTTGTATAGAGCTCTTGCCCTTCCAATAGGCCTCAACCGCCTTTTTCAATTCTCTCATCGGGCCAATACGGGGGAAACCAAGATTTGTCGCTAGAACCATTTGTATATCCTCTTTATTTTTTTATATGACGGGAAGATTAACCACCCTTATGTTGCATTGCAATGGCTGTTTTCTGCCTAATTTACGCCGCTTTCGCCTTGTAACCTAAGGCTTCGCATGCCTCCGCTGTTATGGCCGATTTATTCAGCGTATAGAAATGCATATGCTCTACTCCGTTTTTCGCCAGATCCTGCGCCTGCATTACCAATAAATCCGTGGCAATCTTCTCCGCTTCCTCGGCATTTTCCACGGCTCCAAACCTTTCATGCAGCCAATCCGGCACCTGCGCCTGGCAGCGCTTGGCAAATTTGCACATGCTTTTAAAATCATGAATGGGCAACAGCCCCGGACATAGCGGCGTATTAATTCCCGCCGCCGCGCATTCATCAACGAATCGGTAAAACACATCATTATCAAAGAAAAACTGCGTAATCGCTCTGTCCGCCCCCGCATCACATTTCAATTTCAGCGCTTTCAAATCCGCATCCATTGACGGCGCGTCTGGGTGCTTTTCCGGGTAACACCCGACAGAGATTTCAAAATCATTCCAGCTTTTAAGCCCTTCGACAAAATCCGATGTGTACTGAAAATAATCATCATCCGTTTCCAGCGGCCAGTTTACATCGCCGTCGCTCGGCATATCCCCGCGCAGCGCAATAATGTGCCGCACACCCATATCCCACAACCCGTCAGTATAGGCTTTCAACTCTTCTTTGCGCGAATTGATAAAGGTCAGATGCGCCGCCAGCGGGATGTCATGCTCCATCATTCGTTTCAGCGTATCCACCGTCCCGTCTTGCGTTGATCCCCCCGCGCCATACGTCACGGTCATATATTTCGGCGATAACTCCGCCAGCGCCGCAGTAGTGTCCAACAGTGCCGCCGCTGCTTTTTCACTTTTCGGCGGAAAAAATTCGAATGAAATGCTCGGCGCTTTGTCTGATAGGGACACGTCTTTAACCTTTACGTTTGGCGGTTTTTACCTTAAATACTGAGGTCTAAAATTTATAAAGTAGGAACCGATGTCTGTACAGCCTGTTATGAAACCTGAAACCCAAACTGCACACGAACATATTCTCATCCTCGACTTCGGCTCTCAGGTCACGCAGCTCATCGCCCGCCGCGTCCGCGAAAGCGGCGTTTATTGCGAAATCTGGCCCTTCAACGCTGCCGATGAGAGCAAAATCAAAGCCTATAACCCAAAGGGGATTATTCTTTCCGGCGGTCCGTGCAGCGTTCTGGATAAAGACGCGCCCCGCGCTCCCGATATTGTTTTCGAAATGGGCGTCCCGGTCCTCGGCATCTGCTATGGCCAGCAAACCATGGTCAAACAGCTCGGCGGCACAGTCACCCCCGGCGATGGCAGCGGAGAATTTGGCCGCGCCCATGTTGATGTCACCGACCATTCCGACCTCACCACAGGCGTGTGGGACGCCGGCGCGAATGAACAGGTCTGGATGTCCCACGGCGATCATGTCTCCAGCCTCCCCGAAGGCTTCAAAATCATCGCAAAATCCGAAGGCGCACCCTTCGCCGTCATCGCGAATGAGGACAAACAATTCTACGGTGTGCAATTCCACCCGGAAGTCGTCCACACGCCCCACGGCGTTGAGTTATTTAAAAACTTCACGCACGAGGTCTGCGGCTGCAAAGGCGACTGGACGATGCAAAATTTCCGCGAGGAATCCATCGCCAAAATTAGGCAAACAGTCGGCGATAAAAAAATCATCTGCGGCCTGTCCGGCGGCGTCGACAGCTCCGTCACGGCTGTCCTTTTGCACGAAGCCATCGGCGATCAGCTCACCTGCATCTATGTCGATACCGGCATGATGCGCGCTGGCGAATCCGAACAAGTCGTTGAATTATTCCGCGAACACTACCACATCCCCCTCATCCATGAGGAAGCCGCAGATCTGTTCATCGGCAAGCTCGAAGGCGTCACCGACCCTGAAACAAAACGCAAAATCATCGGCGGCCTGTTCATCGATGTGTTTGATAAATGCGCCAAGGAAGTCGGCAAAGATGGCGAGCCGGCCGCGTTCCTCGCCCAAGGCACGCTGTATCCAGACGTTATTGAATCCGTCTCCTTCACCGGCGGCCCATCCGTAACAATTAAATCCCACCATAATGTCGGCGGCCTGCCGGAACGCATGAATCTCAAACTTGTCGAGCCCATGCGCGAGCTTTTCAAAGACGAAGTCCGCGATCTGGGAAGAGCGCTCGGCATGCCCGAAGACTTCATCGCCCGCCACCCATTCCCCGGCCCGGGTCTGGCAATAAGAATGCCCGGTGAAATCACGCGGGAGAAGTTAGAAATCCTCCGCAAGGCCGATACCGTTTATCTCGATGAAATTAAAAACGCCGGGCTCTATGATGAAATCTGGCAAGCCTTCGTCGTCCTCCTCCCCGTCCGCTCCGTCGGCGTCATGGGCGATGGCCGTACATATGATTACGTCTGCGCTTTAAGAGCGGTAACCTCCACCGACGGCATGACCGCCGATTACTATCCGTTTGAGCATGAATTCTTAAGCCGCGTCAGCACAAGAATAATCAACGAAGTCCACGGCATCAACCGCGTCACTTACGACATCACCTCCAAACCACCCGGCACCATTGAGTGGGAGTGATGAATGCGTGACTTTTACGACGTGTTTTTAATTATTCTAGGTATTAGCTTGTCTGTTGCAGCAAGCGTACAAATGTTTGATTTTGTAAACTTTGCGATTGTAAGTGCGACAATGGTTACAAATTTTATTAATGTTTCAGTAGTCTCAGTAATCTCAGTAATAAGCCAAATAAACATTCATATTCTGTCTGTTATCAAAATACCTATAGATGACGGAGGGTGGTTTTATCATTATCAAACATTTTTTGCCGCCCTTATCGCCTTAGCGGGCGCTTTAGTAACGGGTTTAATTATGAAGTCCAATCACGACGATTTGATTGAAAGGCAACGCAGAGCTGCGAAAGCGCACATGCATGATGCAGCCAGCGAGTTGTGCAGTTACTGTCAGGAGTGCCTTAAATACCTTATGCTTGATAGAGGAAACATTCTTCCTGATAAACCCATCGATGACATTAAAGTATTTAAAGATAATATTGCGTTCTTAGATAACGTTTCTTCGAAGGCAATTGTAAAACTTGTAGAAGAATATCAGGTACACAACTCTAATTTAGAGGAATATGAACACGTCTCTGTTGAGCACTCCAAATACAAAGATCAAATTTTGAGATTAATAACTCTTCATGCTTATGTTCTCAGGGTTTTTGGTTATGCTCGAGATAAAGAGCTGGAGATTAATTCATCGAAACCAGAAGAAGATGAAATGCATTCTACTCTTAAGCAGTTAGTCGGGATCAATGAGTATTTTAATAACATCACGAAATATCAGCATATTGATAATATAATTGAAGAAAAGTTTCGAAACTCTCCTTAATAAATTCCCATGACCATCATCCGCCAAGCCCGCGCCTGCCGCCTCTACGCCGGCCATCTCCCGCTCGACCCGCGTCGCCCTAAAACATCACCTTGAGCGCAACATAGGGCGCAAGGTTGAAAATAAGGGTCAAGGTTTTATACTGCGCCAAATATTGAAAATAGCCGAACGGCACGTCATCCTTCGAAATAGAAAACATTTTCGCGTGTATATTGGCGGCGAAATCGCGGAACAGCACAACCATCGTGGTGCTAAAAAGCAGCACGCCGATATTGATCACACTGAGCCAGCCTAGAAAAGTTGTAAGTTCTGCAATACTCATGATTGGTCTCCTCTTTGCTTTTTAATATGGGGTCCTCATAATATGGCCCGACCGGCCAAGAAGGCAAGAAAAACAAGGCCGGCTTAAGCGTCGCCGGTGCGCAATGCCGCCTTCGCGCCGCTCACCCCACCGCATCCTCAATCGCCAGTACCGCCATCTTCCGCGCTATGCTTGCGGCCTTCGTGTCATCCGAAACCTGCGCGGTGACAATCGCGCCTTCCAGCAGCAAACATAATTCATCGGCCAGCTCATCCGCATCATCCGCGCCCGCCTCTTTCGCGAGGCTTACCACATAATACCGTAGCAATTTTTTAAACTGCTTGCTGATTTCGCGCACGGGCGAGTCCTTTTCCGAATACTCCCCGACCGCATTGATAAACATGCAGCCAAAAAATTGGTTGTCGCCAAACCACACTTCAGCCACATCAAAAATCGCCAGCAACTTTCCTTTCGGTGTATCACTTGCCGCCTCAACCGCCTTCATAAAATTATTACGAAACACCCCGTCATATTGCCGCAAGGCTGCGTAGATCAGCTCCTCTTTCGAACGAAAATACACATACATAGTTTTTTTCGACACGCCCGCCGCCGCCAAAATTCGGTCAATGCCGGTCGCATGGTATCCATGCTCGCAAAACAGCGTAATGGCGGTTTCGATTAAATGGTCACGGCGGCTTGGTCGGGGCATATTATCCTCATAAAGAAACTAAACTGTATACACCAATATAACACACTCTCCGCGGGTTTCAAGGGCTTTAATCAACATATAAAATTATTATATATCAATAAGTAAACACAAAGTAGATTTAAAATATTCTATTTTTATTTCTTGACACTGTAACCAATTCGTCCTAAATAACGAAACATAAGGAAACAGATCTGTTTCTGTTGAAATTTAAAACGTAAAAGGAAAATACAATGAAAAAACTACTTCTATCTTTCTTCGCAATGGCCCTCTTTCTTGTTCCAAATTTGGCACAAGCGGGAAGCACCAATATCAACCTTCTGGGTGTGCAGGGTTACGACCTTGTTTCTTACCAGACCATGGGTAAACCAACACGCGGTAACGGCCATAATGTTGCCGAGCATGGCGGCATAAGCTACCAGTTCGCAAATGCCGAAAACAGAAAAGCATTTGAAGCCAATCCGGCGCAATACCTGCCGGCTTATGGCGGATACTGCGCTTTCGGTGCATCCGTGGGTAAGAAATTCAACGGCGACCCTAATGTCTGGAAAGTCGTGAATGGCACGCTTTACCTCAATCTGGATAAAGACATTCAGAAAAAATGGAAAGAAGACATTCCGGGTAATATCTCCAAAGCCGACGCGAATTGGGTGAAAATTAAAGACGTACCAGCGTCTAAACTTTAACCCACCTAAGAAAGCCCGCAACCTTCCTCTCCCCCGCGGGCTTTCTTTTTTTAAACAAAATATGAAAGGACCAAGATCATGAGCACTCAAACACAAAAAACCACCACTGAAAGCGAAACCATCAATGCGGTGAGTCATAAGACAATCAAAATTGATGGGTTGGATATTTTTTACCGCGAAGCCGGAAACCCCCAAAACCCGACATTGCTTTTACTGCACGGCTTCCCGACATCTTCGCATATGTTCCGTAACCTCATCCCGGCGCTGGCTGATAAATATCACGTCGTTGCGCCTGACTATCCGGGCTATGGCTACAGCGCGATGCCCTCTGTTGATGAGTTCGAGTACAGTTTTGATAATCTGGCAAACATTGTCGATAAATTCATCCACCAGATCGGCCTGAAAAGCTACAGCCTTTATCTGATGGATTACGGCGCACCGATAGGTTTTCGGATTGCCACCAAACATCCTGAAAAAGTTGATGCGCTCATTATCCAAAATGGCAATGCCTATGATGAAGGTTTGGATAATGGATTTTGGGAGCCCATCAAAAAATACTGGGCTGACAAAACTGAAGCAAATGCTGACGCCCTGAAAGGTCTGCTGACACTCGACGCAACTAAATGGCAATACACAACCGGCGTGCGCGACGAAAGCAAAATCAGTCCCGATACTTGGGGCCATGTCCAACCGCTTCTCGATCGTCCCGGCAATCAGGATATCCAGCTTGCGCTCTTTCACAGCTACGGCACCAATCCGCCGCTTTATCCACGCTGGCAGGAATATCTGCGCACCCACCAACCGCCAACACTTATCGTCTGGGGCAAAAATGATCAAATCTTCCCTGATGATGGCGCCTATCCGTACAAGCGTGATTTAACGAATATCGATTTCAACATTTTCGATACGGGTCACTTCGCTCTGGAAGAAGACGGTGATGTCATTGCCAACCACATCCGGCGTTTTCTTGGATAACATGAATAACCATGGCTGGCACAATGTTGGCTATGGTTATAATCTTTAAAAATGGACACCAAGTTTAAAAATATAGTCAGTGAAGCGCGGGCCTGCCGCATTTGCGAAGAGCATCTCCCTCTTGGCCCGCGCCCCGTCTTCCAAATTTCCCCGAAAACAAAAATTCTCATTGTCGCGCAAGCTCCGGGTATTCGCGTGCATAAAAGCGGTAAGCCTTTCACGGATTCTTCCGGCGATCGCCTGCGCGAATGGATGGGCATTGATGAAACTATTTTTTATGATGCAGACCGTGTTGGCATTCTCCCCATGGGCTTTTGCTATCCCGGTACGGGTAAGTCGGGCGATCTCCCTCCGCGTAAAGAATGCGCCCCGAAATGGCAGGCCGCGCTGCTCTCCACCATGCCGGAAATAAAACTAAAACTCGTGATTGGCCAATACGCGCAGAGATGGCACTTACGCGAGCGCCAAAAGAAAAACCTCACCGAAATGGTGAAGAGCTGGCAAGAATATGGCCCCGCCATTATTCCCCTACCGCACCCATCCCCGCGCAATAATATCTGGCTGAAGAAAAACCGGTGGTTCGCCGAGCAGCTCCTCCCCACGCTCAAAGACGCGGTAAAAAGCGCTCTTTAAAACGGGCAGGGATCGGTGAATGTCATTTTTTCACCGCTGCTCGGGTGAAAAACGCTCAAACTCTCCGCGTGGAGCTGTAACCGCTCCGCCGCATGTTCCGCCTCGTCATGCGCATAAAAAACCTCCCCCAAAATCGGATGGCCAATCTCTTCCATATGCACGCGGAGTTGATGTGACCGGCCCGTTATGGGTTTGAGCAGCATCCGTGTAAAGCCTTGTCCATCAACACTTTCGCGCTCTAAAACTTCCCAATCGGTCTGCGCGCCCCGCCCATGTTCATAGCAAACCATTTGCCGCGGGCGGTTCTCCCAATCACAACGCATCGGCAAATCTATATGCCCGCTGCTCTCTTCGACATGTCCCCAAACACGCGCTATGTAACGCTTTTCGGTCTGGCGTACTTCAAATTGTTTATTGATATGCGCTTGCGCTTCCTTGGTTTTCGCCATCATAAAAACCCCGGAGGTTTCCAGATCCAGCCGGTGCGTTAGCAGCGCCCCGGGAATTTCATACATCGCCCGCGTCTCTAAACAGTCGCGCTGATCCTCGGCCTTTCCCGGCACGCTGAGCAGCCCGCTGGGCTTTGAAAGCACCAGCAAATCGTCATCTTGATAAAGAATGTTTAATGGCTCTGACGGCGGATCATAAAAGAGCGGGGGAAGTTTAAGGGCCTTATTCAAAAGCCACCTTCACACCGCGTTTTTTGAAATAGCTCTGCATCATTTTGCGCCCCGCGCGGTTGCCCTGAACCAGCCGCTCGGTTTTAAACACCGCCTCTTTTTGCCCTTCGGCGCTCATCGCATCTTTCAAATTGGCGATATGCAGATCAATATCCTCATTGTCATTATCGAGTGATGTGTAAACCGCTTCGGTTGCGTCGTTTAGGCTTAAGGCGCTCATGGTCGAAAATCCTTTATTTATTCTTCCATCTGCTTTATCAGAAACACCTATGACCGCGCAAGACAAAGAGCCGAAGCCGCCGCCGCTAACCGGTGCCCACATCGCCCCAAAACCTCACGGCGCTGGCTGTGCGTGTTGTCTGCCCGAAGAGGGTGAAGAGGATGAAGAGAGCCTCTTAATGGAGAAACCCCTTAAGAGGTAAACTCCAGCGTAGCGGGATCAGCTAGATTTGGAGGTGAATTAAGCAATTTCTCATGCCAATGTGACGTTAGACGTGTGCTATGTTTTTGCACAGGCGCCGTCCATAAATAATAGTTCCCCCAAGCCGTTTCCAAAGCCCTTCTAAATGCTGCCATGATATGGCCATTTGATGTTTGGGGATTTAAAACGTCTTTAAAATACAGAGTTTCCGGGCTGCTGATTTCCAAAAATGCTTCGGACTTGCTGTCCATGGGCGGGAAAGCCTCTTTCCATGTTTGCAGCTGTGGAGGGGTATCCTTGAAGAGCTTGGTGTCAAAAATAAGCTCCTTCCCGCTTGTGGTTTTAACAAGTGGCGCGACATGAAAATTGACTTCTATGGGCTCCGTTTGTGTACTGCGATCAACGAGATCATAGGTCTCCAAAGGCCATTGGAGATGGTCCAAGGAACCGTCCGGCATTTTGGCATGTATCCACGCTTTTTCCACATTGTCGACGCCGAATTCTTCCCTGAGTGTTCGCGCGATTTTATCCGCCCGCACATCGCACAACATTTGGTGTTTATCACCGGCATGCGCCCACGCACGCTCCGAGATAGTTTGAAAAATAGTGATTGCATTCTGATCTGAAATAACGCTCATGCGCGGAAATATGACACGAGCCGTATCAAAAATCAATATTTATTATACATAATAATATAATTATTCTATGCCACGAGAATCTTTGCATTTCCATTCCATATATGTATAAATACGGCTCTTCATGAAAATTGCGTATAAACCGCGGAAAATATAAGGATTTAAGGATATGGGTGCCAATATCATCGATTTAAAAACAGGTTTAGCCGAAATGCTTAAAGGCGGCGTCATCATGGACGTTGTCACCGCTGAGCAGGCCAAGATCGCTGAAGATGCTGGCGCCGTGGCCGTGATGGCGTTGGAACGTGTTCCTTCTGATATCCGCAAGGCTGGCGGCGTCGCCCGCATGAGCCCGCCAGAGCTGATCGAGGAAATCATGAAGGTTTCTTCCATTCCTGTGATGGCGAAATGCCGTATTGGCCATTTTGCCGAAGCCCAGCTTTTGCAGGAAATCGGTGTCGATTACATCGATGAATCTGAAGTTCTTACACCCGCGGATGAGCAATACCACATCAATAAGCATGGTTTCAAAGTGCCGTTTGTCTGCGGCGCCAAAAATCTTGGTGAAGCGCTGCGCCGCATTGGCGAAGGTGCGGCCCTGATGCGCACCAAAGGTGAGCCGGGCACAGGAAATATTGTTGAGGCCGTACGTCATATGCGCCGCATTAATGCCGAAATAAAAAAAGCCACAAACATGGATGAGGCCGAGCTTATGGGTTTTGCCAAGGACATTGGCGCGCCGTTTGAGCTTCTCAAAATCGTGCGCGAACTGGGCAAGCTGCCTGTGCCGAATTTCGCCGCTGGCGGCATTGCCACCCCGGCCGATGCGGCGCTATGTATGCAGCTTGGTGCAGAAACTGTTTTCGTCGGTTCCGGCATTTTCAAATCCGATAACCCTGATAAATTCGCCAAAGCCATCGTTAAAGCCACCGCGCATTATGATGATCCGGCGATTGTCCTTGAAGCGTCAAAGGAACTCGGCGGCGTCGCCATGCGCGGCACCGAAATTTCTGAGATTGACGAGCCAATGCGCATGGCCAACCGCGGCTGGTAGATTGAGTAAACCCGTCATAGGATGCCTCGCCCTGCAGGGCTGCGTTGAAAGACATCGTCCGCATGTGGAAGCTGCGGGCGCTTCTTTTATGGCGGTCAAAACCCCAAAACATTTCGCCGAAGTCGATGGTTTTATTCTGCCTGGCGGCGAAAGCACCACGATGCTCAAACTGATCGAACGTTTTGATCTTTGGGATGCGCTCAGCAAGGAATTCGCTCAAAAACCTGTCTGGGGCATTTGCGCCGGTTCGATTTTATTGGCTGAAACGGTAACAAGCCCCGAACAAAAAGCGTTTGAAATTATTCCTATGACGGTAGAGCGCAACGGCTATGGCCGTCAGCTAGACAGCCATACGGCGGAAATTGACGGCTATGAAGTGTCTTTCATCCGCGCGCCGGTTATTAAAGATGTGGCAAACGATATTGAAATCAAAGCCAGCCATCAGGGCGATCCGGTCTGGGTTGCGCATGGCCAAAACATGGCCACAACATTCCACCCGGAGCTAACATTTAACTTTCCTTCACCGATGCACAAAACCTTTGTGAATATGGTCAGTGCGGAGATGCTTAAGGCTCGGCCATAGAGGCGCTGTATGTCTGCGCCCATTGTGGCATCACATTTTGATCCATTTCCTGACCAAATAAATCCTCCGCCAAAGATGGCGGCTCCAGATTTTTAAGCATTTCAGGATGCGCCTTGAAATGATCTTCGTAAGTACGAACAAATTTCGCAAACCCTTCTTGAACGCCCACTTCATTGCCAATTATTGAAACATCCACATTCACCTGTAATTGGTGCGCTTTCAAAATTTTTTCAAAATCCTCCAACGCCTCCGGGGGTAAATGGCCTTCGGCTATAGCTTCATGCGCTTTTTCACGAAGCTCTGCCGCTTCGGCGCGTCCTATCATGAATGTTGCCGCTGTGCCAATACCGACTGCAATTTTCAAAAGCCGTCCTGCAAGGCGCGGCGTAACGTCTCGCGCAACATCAAAGGCGCGCCTCAGAGCCATCGGTCCCATTTTCATGGCATGCCCGAACTTCTCGCCAAACGCGTTTTGCAAAGCTGAAATCCCGCCGGCCTTTACTTCAAGAAAATTATCTCCGAGATCAATTTTTGCGCGGATAAGTTCCTTCTCAAATGAAGCTTCCATGTTTTTGGGAATAAAGGCTGTTCCGCCTTTTTTGGGCTCTATTGCAATAAAAACGTTATCGCGATTATTATAAAGATAAACAGAACTACCATCTTTACTGGCAATAAAACCGCGTGTTTCCGGATCATTCATGGTTTTAAGGATGAATTGCTTAAGATCTTGAGCACTTTCGACCCCAAATTCAGCAAATTCATTGACGCCGTTCTTTTGGCCCAAAACATGTCCCTCATAAGCATGTCCCACCATTTTATCGATAGTTTTGTCTAGATTAGAAGGCTCAATCATATTTTACACCCGCCTCTATAATAAAAGGTAGATGTTAAAAAATCGCTAAAATGAGCCCGATTCCACGCTTAAATTGTGCACTTCGGAGAGTTTTTTATAAAGGTCTTCCAGCTCATTCTTTGAAATTTTTAAAGGGCAGTATTTCTTAAAACGCTCTTCTCCCATGCCCAGTGCGCCCAGATTAATCGCGCTACACAGAACGGAAACAAGCTGAAGAGGCATGCTGATTTGATCTTCATCAAAATTTTCAAATCTGGAAATGATAATATCCGTCTCTTCCGGGTGAAGCATAATAAGGTGATCATCAAATTGCCTGACAGCGCACAGGATAGCAGCAAGCTTTTTAAGCTCACCAGGGCTGCTTTTTATTAAAATCATTTCACCATCGCGGTTCACAAATTCCATCTCAAAATTATAGCGTAATGGTGATACATTGACACCCCCCTTAAAACCTCATAAAACCGCTATTATGACGCGTTATATTTCCACCAGAGGGCACGGAACATCCAAGGATACCGGGCCAAAAAACTTCGAAGAAGTTCTGCTTGAAGGGCTGGCGCCTGATGGCGGTCTTTATGTGCCTGAAAGCTGGCCAACCTTTGACACCAAAACGCTGGAGCGCATGGCCGGGCAAAGCTATGTCGATGTCGCCGCGCAAATTATGCTGCCGTTCATCGGCACCTCAATTGACCACGCAGCCTTTACCAAAATTGTCCACGAAACCTATGCCGGGGATGTCTTTGACCATGCCGCTGTCACGCCGCTCAGCCAGCTTTCGCCAAATGTCTGGATGATGGAGCTCCACCGCGGACCAACCTTGGCGTTTAAAGATGTTGCTCTGCAATTGCTCGGGCGACTGTTCGATCATGTGCTGGAAAAACGCAAAGAACGCGTCACCATCGTGGGTGCAACTTCGGGAGATACCGGCTCCGCCGCGATTGAAGGCTGCAAATCTTGTGAAAATGTCGACATTTTCATCCTGCATCCGGCCGGGCGCGTTTCGGATGTGCAGCGCAAGCAGATGACAACTGTCAAGGCCGATAATGTTTACAACATCGCCGTCAACGGCACGTTCGATGATTGCCAAGCTTTGGTGAAAGCCATGTTCAACGATGCCAAGTTTCGCGCCGAGATGAATCTCTCCGCCATTAATTCAATCAACTGGGCGCGCATTATGGCGCAGATTGTCTATTACTTCACAACTGCGCTCGCTCTTGGCGCGCCTCACCGCAAAGTATCTTTCAGCGTTCCCACCGGGAATTTCGGCAATGTGTTTGCCGCCCATGTTGCCCGGCAAATGGGGCTACCGATTGAAACGCTGATGGTCTCTTCAAATCGCAACGACATCCTCACAACATTTTTCGAAACTGGCGAAATGAAAATGAGCGGTGTTGAAGCCTCGCTAAGCCCCTCCATGGATATTCAGATCTCCAGCAATTTCGAGCGCTATCTGTTTGATCTTGTCGGGCGCGATGCTCTGAAGCTGACCGAGCTGATGAACGAATTTAAAAAGAACGGCAAATTTAAATTAAGCGATGCCCTGATGAATCAAGCCCGTAAAGATTTCCGCGCCCATCGCTGCGATGATGAACAAACATTGGCGATGATTAAATCCTGTTACGATGAAACCGCGCAAGTGATTGACCCGCACACGGCTGTCGGCCTGTCTGCGGCGCTGAGCATGCAAGGTGACCCATCCGTTCCAGTCGTAACTCTCGCCTGTGCGCACGCCGCCAAATTCCCTGATGCTGTCGAAAAAGCCATTGGCCGCCGTCCGCAATTGCCTGAACGTCTGGGTGATTTAATGGAGTGCCCTGAATTGCTTACACCACTGCCGAACGACTTGGCGAAAGTGCAGGATTTCGTCCGCTCCCATTCCCATGTTTCAAAGAAAAGCGCAGCATAATGAGCAACATCCAAACAACAACACTTCCCAATGGCCTGCGCGTGATCACCGACCACGTGCCCTCGATGCACTCTGTGGCACTCGGCATTTGGGTTGGCGTCGGCACGCGCCATGAAAACCTACCGCAAAATGGTGTGGCGCATATGGTTGAGCATATGCTGTTTAAAGGCACGGAAAAGCGTAATGCCCTGCAAATCGCCGAAGAGCTAGAAAATGTTGGGGCTTCCGTGAACGCTTATACCAGCCGCGAGCTCACCAGCTATCACGTTCATTTGTTGGCTGAGGATGCACGACTTGGCCTTGATGTCATGGCGGACATGTATCTCAATTCAACGCTTCCGGGCGATGAAATTGAACGCGAACGCGATGTCATTTTACAGGAAATCGGCATGTGTAATGACACGCCCGATGATCTGGTCTTCGATATTTTTTCCGAAACCGCTTATCCCGAACAAGCTCTTGGCGCGCCAATTTTGGGCCGCGCCCATAATGTTCAAAATATGAGCAAAAACGCGCTCCAAGGCTATATTGACCAGTTCTACACACCGGCCAATACGGTTATCTCCGCCGCGGGCGCGGTTGATCACGATCAATTCGTTGCGCAAGTGGAAGAGCTTTTTGCCGGGCAGACAGCTTCGAAAGCCTGCCTCTATAAAGACGCGGCCTATCAGGGCGGCGACACCCGCCTTGTCAAAGACCTTGAGCAAAGCCATTTTATTCTAGGGTTTAAGGGTATTGCACGTTTGGACGAAGATTATTACGCCGCCCAAACGCTCTCAACAATTTTGGGCAGCGGCATGTCCTCGCGCCTGTTTCAAGAGGTGCGTGAAAAACGCGGGCTGGTTTATTCAATTTTCTCCTACCACAGCGGTTACCAAGATGACGGGCAGTTCGGCATTTACGCCGGAACGGGTCCGGAAAAGCTCGATGAAATTGTTCCAGTCATCTGCGATGAGGTTTTAAAAGTCGGCGGCGACGTCACCGAGGAAGAATTGCTGCGCGCCAAATCACAGCTCAAAGCCGGCATGCTGATGGGCCGTGAATCGATGATGACTCGCGCCGATCAACAGGCAAAATATATGCTGTTCCGCGGACAAGCCTTTGATTTAGAATCTTTAATTACGAGGATTGACGATGTCGATATAGCCGCAATTAAACGAGCGGCCGATCAAATTTTCGCCTCTCGCCCAACGCTGGCCGCGCTCGGCCCACTCGACAAGCTTGAGGAGTATGGTAGTATTGAACAGCGATTGGTGGCGTAAAGCTGATGTGGGGTAAGCTAAAATCGGTAAGCCTTTTTCCTGAAACAAATCTTCGCAGTTTCCGCATTACGCTGCGTCCACCCATGCTGGGAGATTGGCAAGCATGGGCGCAAGTTCGTGAAGCCAATCAAGACCATATCCAGCCCTTTGATCCCCGTTGGCCCGCAAAAGCCTTTACCTACGGTCTTTTTGAGCGCCGCACCCATCGTCAGGCGCGTGAATGGGATCTCGGGCTCGCCAATGCATTTTTGATTTTCAAAAATGAGGATAACAGCCTTATCGGCGGCATGAATATCAACAATATCTGCCGCGGCGCAGCGCAATACGCCTCGCTCGGATACTGGCTTGATCAGGGCCATGAAGGCCAAGGTTATATGACCGAGGCCTTAAGAATGACGCTGCAATATTGTTTTGAAGGCCTTAATCTTCACCGCGTCAATGCGTCCTGCTTGGCGCATAATACACGCAGTAAAAAAACATTGCTGAAAGCCGGATTCAAAGAAGAAGGCCTCGCTGAGAAATATTTGCAAATTGATGGCAGGTGGCAGGATCATGAACTCTTTGGTTTGCCGATTGAAGACTGGCAAAAAACATATTAAGCGCTCCCGATATCCGCCGAAAGCATTGACGGATCAAGGCCAAGCTTATCCATTCCGCGCTCCCATTTTTCTTCGGCCTTACTCTCGAAAATTAGCGCCGGATCAGGATCAACAACCAGCCACGCATTTTGCTGTATCTCTTGCTCCAATTGCCCCGGCGTCCAACCAGCATACCCCAGAATAAACAGAGCCTTCTCCGGCCCGTCGCCCTGAGCAACCGCTTTAAGCGCATCCGTCGTGCCCGTTACGCTGAAATCTTCATCAACCGGCACCGTGTCCTCTTGTTTAAAATCGTTCGAGTGCAATAAAAACCCGCGCGAAGCTTCAACCGGCCCACCATTCAAAACCGGTAAATCCAAAGCCTTCACATCAATTTCAATATCTGATGAAAGGCCAAGTTGATCCAGCAGTTTTGAAAATTTTAAATCTGGCGCAGGAAAATTAATGACAAGACCCATGGCTCCGTTTTCATCATGCGCGCATACATAGATGACCGAGCGATGAAAACGCTGGTCGCCAATCGCTGGCATGGCAAGAAGTAATTTGCCGTTCAGATATGATGCCTCAGAATTTTTCATTCTTGCTTCCCGGTTTTAAAGCGCTATCTTTATAGTGTGGCAGTTTAACAACGAATGAGCGCTCTATGTATAAAAAAATTCTAATTTCTTGCTTTGTTGTAGCAATTGCGGCGCTCACCTTGCTTTCTAAAGGGATAGCGAGTGATGGCGAATGGGTAGAAAACGAGCATTTCCGTACGCGTTTAGCTGCCGTTCCTGACGGCGGAAATTCTACGGCTGGGTTTGTGTTGGAACTGGACAAAGGCTGGCATACCTATGGTGAAGACCCCGGCGATGCAGGCCTGCCTCCTCGTTTTAACTGGGAAAATTCAACCAATGTTGCAGGCGTAGAAATAAAATGGCCCGAACCCATTCATAAACGCGAAATGGATATGTTTGATGTGAATGCCTATGAAGGGCAGGTGAATTTTCCGCTGGGTATTACGCCAAAAAATGCCGATGAAGATGTAACGCTCGACCTAAGTTTACAAATTATGGTGTGCAACGAGATTTGCATTCCTGATCAGGTTGAATTGTCTTTAACGCTTAAGCCGGGCCGAAGAATTACTTCTGGTACACCTTAAGCGTCCGCTCAACAACGCTGCTGACATCATAATCACGGGCTGCCAACTCATGGCTTTGTTGGCCCATTTCCACCAAACGTGCGCGGTCTTCTAATAATGTTTGAATGGCATCGGCCACGGTTTCCGCATTTTTAATGGGCACTAGAATGCCGCTCTCACCATCACTTACCGCTTCACGGCAACCGGCATGGTCGGTGGTGATAATCGGTCGACCGGTGGCTGCCGCTTCCAATAAAACCTTCGGCACACCTTCCCCGTAATAGGATGGATAGCAAATCAGCGTTGCCGATTTATATAGCGCCGGCATGTCGGAAACCTTACCCAGCCATTCCACGTTCGTTCCGGCGATAATGCCATCCATTTCTTCTTTTGAAATCGCGCTGGGGTTGTTCGCTGTAACGCCTCCGGCAATTTGAAACCGCGCCTTTACCGCGCTGTGCGTAAGAATATTCGCCGCTTCAATAAACACCGCAATGCCTTTTTCATGCACAAGACGCGTCGGCATCAACACGATGGGCGTTTCATCATCCGGTAAATCGGTAAAAGGAAATTCCTTGAGATCAACGCCAGATCCACGAATAAGCGTAGAGTGCTCTGCTTCGGCAAAACCGCGCCGGATCATCAGCGCCATATCATCGGGGTTTTGAAAGATAAGCTGCGCGCGTTTATGTTTGAGCGCGAGCTTCAAAAACGGCCCAATCAGAATGCGCAAAATCTGCGGTTTAACGCCTTCACTCGAGAACAAATAGCCCAGCCCAGCCAGCGTATGCACGATTTTCACATCTTTATGGAATCGCGCGGCCAGACCAGCGAGGAACGCATATTTCAGCGTAATTGCATGCACAATATCAGGCTTTTCAGTCTTAATAATCTTGTGAATGGCCCAGATAATTTTAAGCAGCGATGCGCCGCCATTTGAATCTGGTAATTCATGGCCCGTAAAATGTTGTGGCTTTAAATTCGGATCATTATTTGCGCCCGAAACAGCAACGTGAACATCTAACCCTTCCATCTGCGCGCTTTTGGCAAGCGGCAAGCGGTGTGACCAAAACCAGTCAATGTGATTAATTACAAAAAGAAGTTTCTGTTGCGCCATCTATGCAGCCTTTTTCGCCGTTTGAAATTCGCACTTGATCATTTCGCTTAAACCGTCATGTAAAGAGGAGGGTGCTTTAAATCCTGTTTCTTGAAGTTTGTCGGCGTTCACAATCGTATCAGCGCAGAATTTTTTAATGCGGATCATGCTGATTGGAAATTTTTTGCCTGTCAATTTCGCCGCCACATCAAACACGCTGCCGCCCAATAAACCAACGGCATAAGGCATCTGCAGTCCCGCACCTTTATTGCCCAATGCCTCGCGAATTGAGGTTACAAAATCGCGCATATCTAAATCTGGTTTATCCGCGTAATTATAAAGGTGAGAGCCGGGTTTCAGCTTCAAGGCATGATGTAGAAACGCCGCAACATTGCCGACATAGGCAATTGATTTGCGGTTCGACCCATCGCCAATCATCATAAATTTCCCACTCGCTATCTGGTTCATCAGCGTATAAATGTTTCCTCGGTTGCCCGGCCCAAATGTCGCAACAAGGCGAATGGTCACCAATGTATTTTTTTCATCTTCCGCGGCCCACGCATCAAAAGTTTTTTCACTCTCTAGTTTTGAACGGCCATAATCATTAAACGGGGCAGGGCTATGATTTTCATTCGATCCATTTTTTGGATCAGCCGGAACCAGCGGATACACCGCCACCGAGCTGGTAAAAATAATTTTGTTGATGCCGTTTGCTTTCGCAGCGGCAATCACATTTTCTCCGCCGCCCACATTCACGTCCGTATAAAGCGTAGCTGGTGAAACATCATCACGGTGCTCTGCGGCCAGATGATAAATCGCCTCCGCGCCGTCCATCGCCGCCACCATAGCGTCGCGATTAGTGACATCGGCGAGTATAGAGTCATCCGGAAATGCCTCCGATTTTTTGAGATCAATCAACGCGAGCTCATGCCCGTCAGCCTTCAGCAAACCCGCTAGCTGCGTGCCTATAAATCCTGCTCCACCTGTAATCGCTATTTTCATCTTTCGTCTTTCACGTCAGCAATAATTTCAACGATACGAACACCAAGAAAATTCCAAGAATACGTCTAAACCATTTTTCTGAAATCTTAAAATGAACTTTATTACCAAAATGAATGCCTACGGCCATAAAAGGTAACATTGTCAGACCGTAAAGCGCAATTTGCTTGGTCAGTAGCCCCGTGTAAGCAAAGGTTAAGGTTTGGGCAATTGCAGAGGGAATAAAGATAATGATTAAAAGTCGTCTGAGTTGGTTTTTATTTAGAGCTTTACCGTAGTGGTACACAAGAGGTGGGGCGTTTACGCCTACAAAACCACCGCAAAAACCAGCAATCCATCCGAAAATGTAATCAAGGGGTGATGCTAATTGAGGCGAGATATTATTTTTTTCATTTGAGGTTTTCTTCGCCAAAAAGAAAGAAAGCGAAGCTAAAAGGAAAGCGGTGCCCAGTACAGTTTTAAAGATCTTTGGATCTATAACTTTAAGAGAAATCGCGCCAAAAACTGAACCAACAACCATCATGATTGTAATGGGAATCCAGTATTTTTTTGCTAGTTGTACAGGATCAATATTCAACATAGCCAACCCGCCAAAAATATTGATGAAGGAGGCTAGAATAATCGTAATTTTGGGTTCTAGGTAAAATGATCCGAGAGCAACAATCATTGTCGTTGTGCCTGTGCCCGTTATCCCTTTCAGATAAAAAGCGGCAAACGAAGTGAGGGCGAGATAAAGATAAATTTCCATTACATCCACCGCTTTTGCCAAGCTTGAAACATCAAAACGCTCCAAAGGCGCTCTGCGTGGTTGCCTTGCCCGTCGCTATGTGCTTGCCATGTTTTGCGGATCATAGCGCTATTCAGCAGGCCTTGATCCTTCAGTGTCTTTTCATCAAGCAAATCTTCCGCCCAATCTTTTAAAGGCCCGCGCAGCCAATCTCCAACGGGCATGTTAAAGCCCTGTTTAGGCCGCTCAAACAGTTTCTCCGGCACATGGCGCTTCAAAATCTGCCGCAGTAAATATTTCCCCTGACCATTTCTAATCTTCATATCTTCCGGCAGGCTCCACACATATTCATAAAGGCGCTTATCAAGGAGAGGCGCACGCGCTTCTAAACTCACCGCCATCGATGCGCGGTCAACTTTGGTCAGAATGTCATTCGGCAGATACCCCACGCTGTCCCAAAACATCATACTCTCGGCGAATGATAACTCAGCTTTCGGCAGGTCGAGATTTTTCTCGAAGGCCTCTCCCGATGCAATCGGCGGCTCCACCCATTTACCAATTAGGCGCTTATAAATTTCTTCCTGCGTGTCGAGCGATAAAATACTTGCGGCTTTATGCAGGCCTGCGCCAAGCTGCGGATGTTTACGGCTTAAGCCATCAAGCTGATTAACCGGCATCCGCTGAATAACTTGTGAAAGACCAGAGCGCACAACGCGCGGCATCATGCGCATTTTGCGCCATATATTCGGCCCCTGAACATGGCGGTTATACCCGCCCAGCATCTCATCGCCGCCATCCCCGGATAGCGCCACCGTAACGCCTTCGCGCGCAAAGCGGCTGACCAGATATGTCGGGATCGCCGAAATATCGGCAAACGGTTCGTCATACATGTCGGGCAGTTTTGGAATAACGTCCAGCGCATCTTCGACTGTACAAATATGTTCATGATGATCGGTGCCCAGATGATCGGCGATAGCGCGCGCATATGGCGCTTCATTATAACCCGCATCTTCAAAACCTATGGAGTAAGTTTTAATGGCTTGCGAATTTATTTTCTGCATCAGCGCAACAACAGCCGAGCTATCAACGCCGCCTGATAAAAACGCACCAAGCGGCACATCAGAAACCAGACGATCGGAAACGCACAGCGTCAGCAGATCTTCAAACTCATTAATAATCTCGCTTTCAGATTTTTTGCTTGGGTGCGCTTTCGCATCCTCAAGCTTGTCCGCCGCGCTCCAATACGGTTTCATGCCCGCCGCTAAATTTTCATCCGTCTTCAGCCCTGCCAGATCAAGCGTTAAACGATGTCCAGCGGGCAATTGCCATACATCTTGATAAATCGAAAAAGGCGCTTCAACATATCCAAGGCTCATAAACCCGCCCATCGCCTTCGGGTTAATTTGCGGCGTAAAATCAGGATGCGCGCGCAGGGCTTTGAGCTCTGATCCAAATACAAGGGTCTTGCCCGCCCAGCCAATATAGAGCGGCTTCTTACCCAGCCGATCACGAATAAAATGCAGCTCCCCGGTTTTGCGGTCCCACAGAACAATCGCAAACATGCCGTTCAGTTTTTGCAGCGCCCGGTTAAGCCCCCATTGCTCAATCGCGCCTAGCATCACTTCGGTATCACTGCGCCCCTTAAACGTGACACCTTTTTTCTCCAGATCTTTCTTGATGGTCAGGTAATTATAAATCTCACCGTTATAGATGAGCATATAGCGCTCACTGGCGCTGCTCATCGGCTGCGCACCATCGGCGCTCAGATCAATAATAGACAGCCGCCGATGTGCCAAAACCAGCGGCAGGTCAGGATCCTGCCATAAATCACCGCTATCGAGGCCGCGGGTGCGCAGCGTATCGGCCATATTTTTGCCAATGACATGCAGCTCCGCGCGTGTCCGCTTGGCCGTATTTGTGTAAAAACCTGTTATTCCGCACATATAAAACTATATTTCTTACTAAGAGTGATATCTGATAAAATAAACTATAAAGCACTTTAAGGGTGAATGCTTTCATGAATATCGATCTTCTTTTTACAGCCGGCGGCGAAGCTGGCCTTATTTCCAGCGAAAATCTGGTGCAAAAAGTCGCCGGCGTGGTTTTTGACACAACGAGCGGGCTAATGACACTTGAATATGTCGATATGGATTTCCTCGAACTCAACATCCCGGTTGAGGCGGAATTTAACGCTACGCTCGATATGTCCCCGCAAATTCACATCGGCGCGGTGAAAGATGGCAATATCGCTCAGGCCTATCAAGTGCCTTTTATGTTTCTCGATGATCCTTACCGCGGCGAAGCGTTTAAATCTGTGGTCCAGCCAGCGCAGCCCTTAGAGGCCTTTGGCTATTTCGTGAAATCAACCGTGTTCGGCCAGCCCGTCCACCGCGAAGATCTTGGTGATGAAAGCGCCATGGGCTGTATCCTCGGTGATGCTGTGCCATCCGCCTTGCAATTCGCCCCGCATCTGGCCCGTCGTCATCAAATGGAAGTCGCGCCGAAAGCTGCGCCATCCGGCCCCGGCCCAAGCGCCCCGGGTTTAGGCGGAGGAGGCGGTGGAGGCAGCGCTATTCGTGGTACCGGCAACACCACACCACCGAAAAAAACTGACGATGATTAAAGATTATTCTTGAAAACCAAACACTGCGTTTGCGGATAATCCGGCTTTGCATCTTCCCAGTGAATAGTTGTTTCAGCTTCAAAACTGAACGATTTCGAAAGAGCGGTCTTCATATCCTGAACAAGCGGTGTAAATGTCTCTCCACCAACATTGCCAACGTCATCGACATGAACAACAACGCTCGCGTCTTTCTTCATCAGCTTTGCCACCTGCACAAAAATAAAACCCATGCGCTCTAAATAACAATCATATCCGGCAAACTCAGGATCACCGCCATATAGCGGATTCCAATCCTCACCACGCGGCATAAAAGGCGGTGATGTCATGCAAAAATCCATGGGCGGAAAATGAAGGGAGGCCGCATCCGCCGCATCGCCATGACGAATATTCTGCCAATGCGCGAGCTGACCGGCCGCCCATTCAAACCGCTCTCCATCGGCTTCAACGCCGTAAGGAACGCGGCCCATATCTTCGGCAGCAAAAGCCGTTGTCCCATACCCCAAAAACGGGTCAAAAATATTTGCGCCTTTCTGCGTGTAATGTTCAAGGAAATAACGCGGAAGACTTTCGGGATATTGATCGGAATTATCATCGCCCTCCGGCGCGTTATGATTGCTGGTGAAAGGAAGGGTGATAGGAGCGAACGCACACATGTTTATTTCTGCGCCCGTCGTATCTTCCGCCACTTCGCAACATTCGCATTATGCTCTTTCAGTGTCTTGGCGAACGCATGCCCGCCCGTGCCATCGGCAACGAAGAAAATGTAATCATGATCTTCCGGATTTAAAACGGCTTCTATGGAAGCTTTTCCTGGGTTGGCGATCGGCCCCGGGGGCAGCCCCGCATTTTTATACGTGTTATACGGGCTGTCGATCTCTAAATCTTTTCTCAATAAACGCCGCCCGAGCGGGCCTTTCCCATCATTCTTATGCTTGCCCTTGGTGATCGCATAAATCACAGTCGGATCAGTCTGCAGCGCGATACCTTTGCGCAGGCGATTAATAAACACACCCGCAACTTTGCGGCGCTCCAACCCTACACCTGTTTCCTTTTCAACAATCGAAGCCAGCGTCAAAACATCACGCACGGTTTTAAGCGGCTCCGGCGCTGTCGAGCATTCCATATTCAGCATATCTTTAAGTGTTGAGCCTGCTATTCTTTCAAGCAATATCAAGCAGGCAGGCAGCACGACTTTTTCCATCTCTGTTTCCAACCGCGCAAGGATCGCCGTGCGATCTTCATTCAATTGAAAATCATAAGTGTTGGGAAGGAGAGCACCTTCTGGCGGAACGGTGGAAACATCACCGGACAACCCTTCGAGCGTTTGCAAATGCCGAACAACCTCAAAACTGGTGAGCCCCTCACGAATGGTAAAGCGCCGCGCCACGGTCTTACCATCACGCAAAAGCGCCATAATATCGCGTGCGCTCATGCTGGGCAGCAGCTCATATTCTCCGGCTTTTAAATCGCCTTGCGCGCCCAAAATACGTGTCCCAAAAACAAAAATATTGGAACTCTCAATTGCTTTTTCAGCTTGAAGCTGCGTCGCAATACCGTTTAAACCGCTACCGCGTTCAATATTGATGAGTTTGGCTTCTTGTAGCGGTCCGCTAGCCGTAAACTGCCCGGCGGCCCACCAAAACCCAAGCGCAAGAAAAACAACAAACGTCGTAAAACCATAAACAAAAAAACCAAGAACGAACTTCATTCCTGTTTTCGCCTGTTTGTCGCTCATGGTTTAAACGGCTTTCATGATAAGGGAAGCGTTGGTGCCGCCAAAACCGAAGCTATTCGACAGCACAGTCTCAACTTTTTTCTCTTTCGCGACCTTTGGAACAAGATCCATGCCCGTGCAATTCTCCGATGGATTTTCAAGGTTCAGCGTTGGTGGCAAGACGCCGGTCTCAACGGCTTTGAGCGCGTAAATTGCTTCCACCGCCCCGGCAGCGCCGAGCAAATGCCCAATTGCCGATTTAGTGGATGACATCGAAACACTGTCCAAAGCATTCGCAAACAGTCGCTTCACCGCGCCAAACTCAATGCCGTCCCCAACTTGGGTCGATGTGCCGTGCGCGTTGATATAATTAATATCTTCCGGGTTTAATTGCGCGCGTTTCAGCGCCGCTTCCATCGCGCGATATCCGCCATTGCCATCCTCAGCCGGGGAGGTAATGTGATGCGCATCGCCAGATAAGCCATATCCAATCACTTCACCGTAGATTTTCGCCCCGCGTTTTTTGGCATGTTCATATTCTTCGAGAACTACAATTCCTGCGCCTTCACCAATCACAAAACCATCGCGACCTTCATCCCATGGACGTGAAGCGTTTTCGGGCGCATCGTTATAGCCGGTCGAAAGCGCGCGAGCCGCGGCAAATCCGGCCACGCCCAAACGGCACACCGCGCCTTCCGCGCCGCCCGCAATCATCACATCGGCGTCATCCCACGCAATCAATCGCGCCGCATCGCCAATCGCATGTGTACCAGAGGCGCACGCCGTAACCACAGAGTGATTAGGCCCGCGAAATCCGTATTTGATAGAGACATGCCCCGAGGTTAAATTAATCAAAGCAGCGGGAACAAAAAACGGAGAAATTCTCCGCGGCCCGCGCTCATTCAAAATTGTCGAGGTTTTATAAATCTCATCCAGCCCGCCAATTCCCGAGCCGATCAAAACGCCTGTACGGTTCAGAGATTCCTCATCGCTCGGTTTCCAGCCCGCATCTTCAAGCGCTTCTGCGGCTGCGGCCATGCCATAGATAATGAAGACATCGGATTTGCGCTGCTCTTTCGGTTCTATAAATAAATTAGGATTAAAAGCGCCATCAGCAGGGTTTTCATCCTCGCTCTTTGGAATGATCCCGGCAATTTGCGAGGTAATATCGGACACATCGAAATGCTCGATCTTGCGAATGCCGCTTTTGCCATTCGTAATTTCTGCCCAGTTATGATCTACGCCAACGCCTAGCGGCGACACCATCCCCATACCTGTTACAACAACTCGTCTCATCGTCGTTTCCTTTACCTTTTTAGTGCGTTGCGGCACTTCTGAAATAGGTTTCCTATTCGTCGTCGTTTGCGCCTGCTGAAAAGATAAATCAACCGACGAAAGGTTTTAATCCTTTAGATGTAAAGACAGCCGCTCATATGGGCGGCTGAAATTATAAAATAGTCTCGAAAAAGCTGACTTCAAGCGCTTCGCAGCGTCTTATTCAGCAGCGTTTTCTTTGATGAAGTTAACAGCATCACCGACAGTCTGGATTTTCTCGGCAGCATCATCAGGAATTTCAACGCTGAATTCCTCTTCAAAAGCCATAACCAGCTCAACAGTATCAAGCGAGTCTGCTCCCAGATCATCAATAAAACTCGCGCCTTCAGCAACCTTATCGGCGTCAACGCCTAGGTGCTCTACTACAATTTTTTTAACGCGATCAGCAATGTCACTCATCGTAATTCCTTATCTTTTTGTTTCATTAAGTTTACTTATTCTTACCAGCCACGAACTTTACCAGCCCGCACTCTGATTGCAAGACATTTTGTCTGATTAGCATAACGCTATGAAATTCCAAATGTTTTTTAGGTTTTGAGGTGCTCCTCAATGTGGATAAGCGTCTCGATAATCGCATCCGCGCCCGCATTTTTAAGCGCGGCGGCTTGGTTTTCCTTGTTATGGGCTGTCCCGATGAAGCCCAACGTATGAATGCCTGCAGCCCGCGCGGCTTCAACCCCCGCAGGGCTGTCTTCAACGACAAGCGTATTGGCCGGCTCCACCTGCATCTGCTCGCAGGCAAACAGGAACAAATCCGGCGCAGGCTTTGGCCGTTCAACTTGTTTTTTTGTGAAAATTCTGTCCTCGTCGAAATGATGGAGCAGCCCTGTGACCTCAAGGCTTTTAATCACATTATTGCGTTCGCCGTTTGACCCAACGCAAATCTGCCGCTCCGCGCTAAGCTTATGCAGCACGTCATTCGCATGCGGTGTGGCATCAAAATCATGATCCATCTTTTCATTCGCAATGCGGATATAGCGCTCGATAATGTCATCTGGCATAGGCTCGCCATGCCGCTCTTCAAGGGTCATACGAATCGTCGACCAACTCTGCCCGGTGAACAGCTCCATGCAAAGCTCCGGCGTATAGTTATCATAACCCAGCTCGCCTAACAGTTCAGATGTAATGGAATTATAAAGATATTCGCTGTCCACCAGCGTCCCGTCGCAATCAAAGATAATAAGCTGATGCATGCTAGATCATGGCCATGCCGCCATTCACGTGAATGGTCTGGCCGGTGATGTATCCCGCCTCATCGCTCGCCAGATAAGCAGCAGCAGCAGCGATATCTTCAGACGCGCCCATTTTCCCCGCTGGAATGGTGGAGTTGATTTTTTCTTTCTGCTCGTCCGTTAGAGCATCCGTCATCGCCGTGGCAATAAAGCCTGGCGCAATGCAATTCACAGTAATGCCGCGTGAGGCAATTTCCGCCGCCATCGCTTTCGACCAGCCAATCATCCCGGCTTTGGACGCCACATAATTACACTGCCCCGGATTACCCGTCACGCCAACAATGGAGGCAATGTTTATAATGCGGCCCGTGCGGCGTTTCATCATCCCGCGCTGCACAGCCTTGGCTAGCTTGAACGTGGCGGTCATATTCACATCAATAACGGTCTGCCAGTCTTCGTCACTCATCCGCATCGAAAGTCCGTCGCGGGTGAGACCCGCATTGTTCACCAATATATCAATCTGCCCCATCGCGCCCGTCGCCGCGCTGACAAGCTTGGCAATCGCATCCTCTTGTGAAAGATCAGCAGGGAGAACAGAAACGCGATCGCCAAGCTCTCCAGCTAGCGCCGCGAGCTTCTCTTCATTCCGCCCTGATATACCAACATGCGCACCTGCACCGTGGAGAGCTTTTGCAATCGCGCCGCCAATGCCACCTGTCGCGCCGGTGACTAAAGCTGTTTTTCCTATAAGATTAAACATTCTCGAATTATCCTTTTAGTTTCGTTATGAGCTCTTCAAGCTCTTCGGGCGTGCCCGCATTTGTGCATTCTATATCACGATCAATGCGCCGGGCCAAACCGCAAAGCACTTTACCTGCGCCCAGCTCAACCATCTCACTGACGCCTTGCTCTTTCATCCAAAGCACGCTTTCACGCCAGCGCACCATGCCGGTAACTTGGGTCACGAGCAGCTTGCGAATTTCATCGGGATCGCTGGTGGCCTCAGCCGTCACATTCGCAACCAGCGGAACAATCGGCGCCTTGATATCGGCGCCCGCCAAAGCTTCTTGCATTTCTGCTGCAGCCGGAGCCATCAACTCACAATGAAACGGCGCGCTAACGGGCAGGATCACTGCCCGCTTTGCCCCACGCTCTGCGGCAATTTCAACTGCGCGCGCAACCGCCTCTTTATGACCGGACACGACAACTTGTCCCACGGAGTTATCATTGGCCGCTGTACAAATCTCATCGCCTGCCGCATTTGCTGTAATTTGCTCAACCTCTTCAAACGACAATCCCAAAATCGCGGCCATGGAACCCATGCCCACAGGCACAGCCCGCTGCATCGCCTGACCGCGGAGTTTCAGCAATCGTGCGCTGTCAGCAATCGTAAAGCTCTCCGCAGCTGTCAGCGCCGAGTATTCGCCTAAAGAATGCCCTGCAACAAATCGTACGGCCGCCGGTAGGTCAATTCCACCCTGCTTTTTCAGCACCTGAACGACCGCCATCGAAACCGCCATCAGCGCAGGTTGCGTATTCTCGGTCAGGTTAAGCTCTTCTTCTGGCCCTTCAAACATCAATTTTGATAGATTTTGCCCAAGCGATTCGTCAATTTCTTCAAAAACATCGCGCGCTTCTGCAAAGGCTGCATACAAATCTTGCCCCATACCTACAGCCTGTGAACCTTGTCCTGGGAAGATGAATGCACGCGTCATTAAATACTCCAATAGGTTGTTTTAACGTCTATATTAGCGACATAAAATTCCACTTAACTAGACTTAAATGCAAATTTTATATCGCTTTGTACAATAGAAGCTTTGCACAAAATTTGCATTTTTTATGCAGCTATGCCATCTTGTAAGGCCTGCTCACATAAGCTTGAGTCTTTCGTATAGGGCTGAAAAACATTTTTCAACCACGAAATTTTCATTTTACCGCAGGTATAAAAAATAAAAAAAGAATGAACACACTTAAATGAATACACTTAGAAGGGGGAAGGAGAAAGCATGACACAAAACGTTCACCGCCGTATTAAAAACTTACTTGAAGAAACAAATGATGCCTTTGAAAGCTGCGCAGGCGGCATGAATTCAGATTATGCCTCTTTTGTTTCAATGCGCCTTTCGGAGTTTAAAAGCTTGCTTTCTAACCCTGATCTGACAGACAGAGAATTGCGCCAAATGATCCGCAAAGGGCAGCAAAAAAGCCGTGCTAAGGACCCTGAAGGCTGTTGGGCTTCATTTATCGCCAATTATATGGCCAATAACGCCAATCAAAATTTAGAAAAAACAATGCCTTACGCTCTCGATAAGGTTTATAAAGAAAATTCTTGATTTTAGGGCTTCTCAGGGCTTATAGTCCGCCTCAATTCATAACCTCGCTGGTTTAAATGGTTTAAGCCAGCTTTTTTATGGTCGCTTTTGATAAAGCGAGGCATAACAAACCCAAGAGGAGACAACGATGCCAATCTACGAAACCGTGTTCATGTCACGGCAAGACCTTACTGAAGGTCAAGTCAAGGACCTGACAGACAAATACACCAAGGTCATCACTGACCAAGGTGGAAAAACCCTTAAATCAGAGCAATGGGGCCTGCGCACGCTGGCTTACAAAATCAACAAAGCCCGTAAGGCACACTACACACTTGTTGAATTTGAAGCCCCCGGCACAGCCGTTATTGAACTTGAGCGCCTGATGCGCATTGATGAAGATGTGATGCGTTCACTGTCTCTTCGTCTTGATGCCGCCACAGAAGGCCCATCCATCATGGCAAAAGTCCCTAGTCGCGATAGCAATAATGATGACAAAACAGACAAAACAGATAAAACAGATAAAACAGATAAGAAGGAGGCCGCATAATGTCCGCAGCCGATGTACCTACAGTAAAGCGTCCATTCTTCCGCCGCAAAAAAACCTGTCCTTTTACAGGTCCAAATGCGCCGGCAATTGACTGGAAAGATACCAGAACGCTGGGCCGTTATATTTCAGAGCGCGGGAAAATTATCCCAAGCCGCATAACAGCCGTATCACAAAAGAAACAACGTGAGTTGGCCAAGGCCATCAAACATGCGCGTTTCATGGGCCTGATGTCTTATGTGCAAACAGAGTTTGAGCCGCGCCATCAATCATCACGTCCACCTCGTAAGGAGTACTAAGACATGGCTACACAGGTAATCTTACTCGAGCGTGTTGAAAAGCTTGGCGGTATGGGCGATGTTGTTGCCGTAAAGCCTGGCTACGCACGCAATTATTTGTTGCCGGAGAAAAAAGCTCTGCGTGCCAGCAAAGAGAATGTTGCTTATTTTGAAGCCCAGAAAAAACATCTGGAAGGTGAAAATGATAAGCAAAAAGCAATTGCTGAAAAACTGGCGAAGAAAATCGAAGGTACGAAAGTTGCCCTCATTCGTCAGGCATCTGAAGCCGGACAGCTTTTCGGTTCTGTAACTTCTCGCGATATTGCGGAAGGCTTAAACGAAGCAACAGGCGAAAAAATTAATCGCTCTGCTGTGAAGCTGAACCAGAACTACAAGCTGATTGGCCTGTTCCCAATCAATGTAGTTCTTCACCCTGAAGTAACAGCGGAAATTACCATCAACGTTGCGCGCTCGGTTGAAGAAGCTGAAACGCAAGCCAAGACTGGTAAAGCTCTTGTGGCCGATGCTACGCAGCAGGAAGAAGCTGAAGATAAGGCAGAAGCAACAGCAGACGCACCTGATGAAGACGCTCTTGCAGATGTTCTGGAAGAAGGCGCTTTGGAAGCTGAAAAAGAACGTCAGGTTGAAGCCGGAGAAAAAGCTGCTGAAGACGCTGTTAAGGCTGAAGAAAAAGCTGCGAAAAAAGCTGAAAAAGATGCTGCAAAAGCCGCAGCTGATGAAGCTGAAGCCGCTGCCATGGAAGGCGATGCTGAAGAGGCACCTGAAGAAGTCGTTGCAGAAGCTGAAGAAGAAAAAACTGAAGAGTAATTCTTCTCATACCGAATTCAAAAAGGCCTGCTTTATGCGGGCCTTTTTATTTACCCCCGTTATTCACAAGGCTATGATCATATGAAGATATGATTATGTGACGTTCATACTTATACTCTTTCCATGGTTCAAGATCTCGCATTCAAAGCGCCCGAAGAGGGCTTAAAAACTGTCGGCGCTGAAGGTGCGCCTAATTATAGAATTCTGCCGCATAATATCGATGCGGAGCAGGGGCTACTTGGCGCTTTGCTGGTCGACAACCGCGCAGTTGAAAAAATGAGCGACTTTCTCAAGCCTGAGCATTTCTTCATGCCCGCCCATCAACGTATTTTTGAAACGATTTTAACCCTCATTGATCGCGGACAAAATGCCTCTCCTGTCACGCTCAAAAATTATTTCGAGCAAGATGAAGATCTCAAGGATGTCGGCGGCGCCGCGTATCTCGCCGATCTCGCCGCCAATGTGATCAGCGTCGTCAATGTCAAAGACTATACCCAAACGGTGTATGAGCTGCATTTACGCCGTCAGCTCATTACGCTGGGTGAAGATGTGGTGAATGAGTCATTCGATCACTCTTTAGAAAACGATGCGCTCCAAACAATCGAACAGGCTGAATCGCGCCTGTTTGAATTGGCCGAAACCGGCGATGTTAAGGGCGGGTTTATAACCTTGCGCGATTCTGTGCTCACCGCGATTGAACATGCAGAAAAAGCGTACCAGTCTGATGGCAATGTCACGGGCGTCACTTCCGGGCATGTCGATGTTGATAAAAAACTCGGCGGCTTTCAAAACTCCGATCTTCTTATCCTTGCTGGACGACCCTCAATGGGAAAAACCGCGCTGGCAGTGAACTGGGCGTTTAACGCCGCTAAAGCCTATGCTGAAAGCGGCGGCAAAGAAGGTGGCCGCGTGGCCTTTTTCTCCCTTGAGATGGCGGCTGAGCAGCTTGCATCGCGGATACTTTCTGAGCAATCCGGAATTTCCGGCGACGCTATCCGCAAAGGCAACATCAAGCAAGATGATTTCCGCGCCTTTGTTGAGGCCTCACAAAAAATGTCACAAGTCCCGCTTTATATTGATGATACCCCGGCGCTATCCATTGGCGCTGTGCGCACGCGCGCCCGTCGCCTTAAACGCCAGCACGGTCTCGATATGCTCATCATTGACTATCTCCAGCTTCTGCGCGGCAATGGCTCGAAACGGGGCCAGGAAAACCGTGTGCAGGAAGTATCCGAAATTACCCAAGGGCTCAAAGCCATCGCTAAAGAACTCGAAATCCCTGTCGTTGCATTGTCCCAGCTTTCGCGTGCCGTGGAGCAACGTGAAGATAAACGCCCGCAGCTTTCCGACCTGCGTGAATCCGGGTCGATTGAGCAAGACTCAGACGTCGTGATGTTTGTTTACCGCGAGGAATATTATCTCTCCCGCACCGAACCCGAACCGGGCACCGAAAAACATATGAAATGGCAGGAAAGCATGGAGCGCGCGCATAATATCGGCGAATGCATCGTCGCCAAACAAAGACACGGCCCCATCGGGACCGTGAAACTGTTCTTTAATCCGAACCTGACCAAATTCTCAGACCTCGATCCCAACCACGCAAGCTATTCCGGTGGTTTCGGAGAGGATTAGGCTTATCAGCTATCAAATGGGCCCTTAAGTGCGGCCACGACTACGCCTTCTGGATTATCAGGAGTTTTCTGGGCAGTCGTTGCTTGATCCTCCCGAGGGCTATTAAACGTTTTCTGTAATTTACCCTCAGCAACCTGAGTTGGTGTGTTCAAATGCGCATCGTAAGCCGTGAAAGCCTTGGCCAGATTACTCTCAACCAGTTCAGCGGGAACGCCCTGATTTTTCAGAAACGCAGCCACGTCATTGACATGGTCTGTATTCAGATGCTCTTTTAAGCCATCCAGAACATTTTTGCGGAAGGCCGGGTCGATTTCCATTTTATAACTTAACATCTTAGCCGCGTTTTCGGCAGGGCCAAGATCCCTTAATTCGTCATAGTTCATGTTCAGCATTTTGGTCATGCTCCAGGCTGTGTCCCTCCCCGGTAAACCGTCAATGGCGCTGATTTTCCCTCCAGCCAGCTCAACATTTTCACCTTTTTGTGCAAATAACGCAAAACGCTGGATCATGCGAACGGGATCATCAGTGTTTGGGGCTGCAATCTTGATTTTAGAATCCAGTGATACCGCGGTCACGAGGCCTGCAGTCTTTACAGCCAAGGCTTCATGTTGGTCAAGCACGACATTCATGGCAATTTTGTTTAATTCAAATGTGGCTGTATCTAGCATTTTTCCATCGACACCCACATCGAGGTGGGCCCTGTTCAAGTTTTCATAAATGATTTTATGGGTTGTATCCATGTCTCTAGGCGCGATGTGCTCCTCAACAATTTTCGTAATTTCTGCGGTGAGATACTCACGGTTGGTGTCAATATAGGCCGTAGTGGCTTCGGGTGTGTTTAAGTCTGTAACAGTAATGCCAAGGACATTTTCCGGATCCGGCTCGACTCCGATAAAAGGATATACTTCAAGATCACTGAAATTTTCTATTGCCGCTTCCGCTCTTGCATCCAGCGCCTCACGTTGTTCAGTGACAATTTCACGTGCGATTTTGTTTACGCGTATTATGTCAGGGCGTTGCTTTTGCTCGGCCCAAACCACGTTGCTGTTAATCTTGGCTTCTAAGTTTGCAATTGCATCGGCAGTCATGGTGCCGTCTGGGCCGACAAGTGCGGCGGTTAAATCTTCTTTGATTTCTGTGGCATTTTTGCGAATATGGTCAACCTTATCCACAATACTTTTACCTTTTAAGTCTGCCGGATAATCAAATGTGAAACCATATTCACTGTTAGAGCTAAATGATATAGCCATTGTTACACCCTCGTTTTTTTAGTTTTTTAAAATTTACCGCTTTAATTCATTTTTTAATTTTTATTATTGGCTATATGTTACGGGATATACGGTAAACAAAGCGTTAAAACCTCTTAAGCAATTGGAATTCAATAAACATTATGGGAACTATAACGGTCGATTTAAACGCCATTACCGCAAATTACCAACAAATTCAGAGCATAACGGGCTCAGATTGCACGGTTTCCGCCGTTGTGAAGGCCAATGCCTATGGCTGCGGCATTGCCCCTGTGGCGGCGGCTTTACAGAACGCTGGAGCTGATAAATTCTTGATCGCCACGCTGCCGGAAGGGTTGGAACTGCGCTCCATTATTGGCGAAAACCCCACTATCTATATGCTTGGGGGTTTTGATCCTGAAAATAGTGATCTTTATACAGCAGAGAAAATCACGCCCATTCTAAATTCTATAGGGGAAATTGAAAATTATGCCGCGTTTGCTTCTAAAAGCGATCAAGCTCTTCCCGCGATCATCCATATTGATACCGGCATGAACCGGCTGGGTTTGGAAAAACAGGATTTAGTTAAAGCTTCAGAAAAACTTGATGGCATCGATGTGCAATATGTGATGAGCCATTTAGCCTGCGCTGACGAAAAACACCATGCGATGAATGAAGCGCAATATGAAACCTTTAAGGCCGCAGCGGAAACATTCCCGAACCTGCCAAAATCTTTGGCGAACTCGTCGGGAATTTTCCGCTCTCCCAATTATCATTTCGATATGGTTCGTCCCGGAATGTCACTTTATGGCTTGAACCCAACTCCTGAAACCAAAAACCCGATGCAGCCCGCTGTCACATTAGAGATTGAAATTCTCCAAATTAGAGAAGCGCGGGGCGGCGAAACCTGCGGCTATGGCGCAACGCACCGTTTCGAAAAAAATTGTAAGCTTGCTACCGTTTCCATGGGCTACGCCGATGGATTTATACGAGCGCTTTCAAATAAGGGCGCGCTGTATTGGAAAGATTATAAATGCCCGGTCCGTGGGATCGTCTCTATGGATCTCACCATTGTCGATTTATCCGCTGTGCCGGAAAATGAACTGCCCGCGCCCGGCGATATGCTGAAAGTGATTGGCCCCAATCAAAGCGCTGGTGATCTCGCAGTGGCCTGCGGCACAATCGGTTATGAAATTCTCACCTCGCTCGGCCGTCGTTACAATCGCGTGTACAAAAACTAAACCATCCGCATCGTTGGTGGTAAATCCGTATCGCTGAGCGGTTCATACATTTCGTAAATCTCAGGCGGCAACCGAAAATCCCACCATTCCTGCGGTAATGGGAGAAGCGCAGTGCCAATCTCTTGGGCAGCATTCTGCATGACGATATCTAGTATTTTACGATTATAAATAATAGGCTTTGGGTGATAAGGGTGTTTTCTGTGCGCTAGGTTATGCTCTGGTGTTGAGTTTTCAGCTAAAAAATCAAACGCCGTGCCCATCTCCAGCAAATTCCCCTCTAGTGTCTCAAGGCTGCAATCAATCGCCATTCCCCGTGGGTGCGCCCCTGCGCCCGGTGGGGAAAGCAGCCGTGGCTCTTCCAGCCACTGCGGGTTATCCTTTACGGCCTTTGTCCCCAACATGCGGTCTTGTGCATCGGTTGTGCGCAAACCGTCATAAAGCACCAGCCTTAAATCTTGCTTCAGCAGGGTTTCAGCAGCAATTTTAACAATACCAGCCAAATTTTTATGCAGCCAAAGCCGCGCATCTACGCGGTAAATCCGCTCATCAAATAACAAATTATCATCTTGTGCATAGGCCAGTTCGATCCGCGTGAGCCCCTGATCGACCAAAGGGCTCATATCTATCAGATCATCTGGATCAATTTTTTGCAGAGCTTTCATAGGGCTTACATGCTTTCTCGCTGGACGTGAATTCCGCAATGTTTTAGTGTTCATTTTTGAAAGAATATAGATTTAATCCATGGACGCACACACTAAAGATATCGAAAATTTACACAATCCGGTCTTAAAGCTCTGCCACGGCGTTGGTCATGCGCTCTTATCCTTCTTTCAAAAGGCCGGGCAGCTCTTCTTCTTCATTGGCCGCGCCATTTACCACAGCTTTACGCCCCCCTTTTTTCCGGCCCAGCTTTGGCGTCAATTGGTTGATATCGGCTACTACTCCCTGCCAGTTGTTGGCATGACCGCTCTGTTTACCGGCATGGTGCTCGCGCTGCAAAGCTATACAGGCTTCACCCGTTTTAATGCGGAAAGCGCTGTTGCAGGCGTCGTCGTTTTGTCTGTAACGCGCGAACTTGCGCCTGTTCTGGCCGGCCTTATGGTTGCAGGCCGTGTCGGGGCTTCGATCGCCGCCGAAATCGGCACCATGCGCGTGACCGAACAAATTGATGCGCTCACCACGCTTTCCGTCAATCCGTTTAAATATCTTATCGCGCCGCGCCTGATTGCCGCCACGCTAACACTGCCTATTCTTGTGTTTATTGGCGATATCATTGGTGTTTATGGCGGTTATATCGTTTCGATTTATAATCTTGGTTTTTCACCGGGCAGCTACCTTTCGCAAACCTGGGATGTCGTGGAAAATATGGATGTAATTTCCGGCCTGATCAAAGCTGGCGTGTTTGGTTTCATCGTTGCGATGATGGGCTGTTACCACGGCTTTAATTCTGGCCGCGGTGCGCAAGGCGTTGGCGCGGCCACAACCAACGCTGTTGTATCTTCTTCGATCCTCATTCTGATCTTTAACTATCTCCTGACGCAGGTGTTCTTCTCATGAGTAAGCAAGCCGCACCTAAAATTGAACTTTCCGGTATCAAAAAATCATTTGGCAATAATCATGTGCTCAATGGCGTCGATCTTGTAGTCCCTGAAGGCAAATCAATGGTGATTATTGGCGGCTCCGGAACGGGAAAGTCCGTCATGCTCAAATGTATTTTGGGGCTGCTGGATCCTGATGCAGGATCAATCAAAATTGACGGGAATGAGATCGTTGGCTTATCGCCGCAGGATCGTGATGAGCTGATGCGCAAATTCGGCATGCTGTTTCAGGGCGGCGCGCTGTTTGATTCCCTTAAAATCTGGGAGAATGTGGCTTTTGGCCTGATTCAGGGGCGCAGCATGGACCGGGTTGAGGCCCGCGAGATTGCCATTAAAAAAATCAAAGCTGTGGGTTTGCGTGAAGACGTTGCCAATCTGCACCCGGCCGAACTTTCCGGCGGCATGCAAAAACGCGTAGGCTTGGCGCGCGCCGTGGCCGCTTCCCCGGAAATCATCTTCTTTGATGAACCAACAACGGGCCTTGACCCCATCATGGCCGATGTCATTAATAAGCTGATTGTTGAGCAGGTTCGCGAAATCGGCGCCACGGGCCTTTCAATCACCCATGATATGGGCTCTGTGCGCACCATTGCCGATTATGTTGCGATGATTCATGACGGTAAAATCGTCTGGACCGGACCGGTTGAGGAACTCGATAATTCTGGCAATGAGTATGTTGAACAATTTATTCATGGCCGCGCTGAAGGTCCGATCACAAGACGCGTGGCCTAGTGGGCTGAGCACATGAAATATCTCTGGTACGGATTTTTAGGACTATTTTCCCTCGGGTTCCTCGGGCTTCTTGTCTGCGTCGCTATCATTGTCTATACGCTGAATTATTACGGTTCTGACCTGCCGGAATATAAACAGCTTAAAACCTACCAACCGCCTATCGTCACACGCATTTATGCCGGTGATGGTCGCCTCATGGCCGAATTTGCGCAGGAAAAGCGCGTCTTCATGCCGATTGAAAAAATGCCCGATATGGCTAAGCATGCTTTCATTGCCGCCGAAGATAAAAATTTTTACACGCATGAAGGCGTTGATTTTTTTGCCATTGCCCGCGCCGCGCTCACTAATTTTAAAAACATCGGGCAGGGACGTCGCCTCATCGGTGCCTCAACAATTACCCAGCAGGTTGCCAAAAACTTCCTGCTCACCAATGAAGTGTCCTATGAACGCAAAATTAAAGAAGCTATTCTCGCTAACCGCATGGAGCGGGCATTAACCAAAGATAAACTCCTCGAGCTTTATCTGAACGAAATTTATCTCGGCGCGCGGGCTTATGGCGTTGCCGCCGCCGCGCTTCAATATTTCAACAAATCGCTTGATGAGCTTTCAATTGCGGAGGTGGCCTATCTCGCCGCCCTACCGAAAGCGCCGAATAATTATCATCCTGTTAAAAAACGCGATGCCGCCATTTCCCGGCGCAATTGGGTTATTGGCCGCATGCAAGAAGACGGCTATATCACCGAAGGGCAGGCGGAGCTCGCTAAACTTGCCCCGCTTGAAACGATCGACCGCGATGAATCGCGCATTGTGAATGCCCCGTATTTTGCCGAAGAAGTGCGCCGACAGCTCGGCGCGCGTTATGGCGAAGAAAGCCTGTATCAGGGCGGTCTGGCCGTTAGAACCACGGTTGATCCAACGCTGCAATCTATCGCCGAAGACGCTCTTCGCGAAGCCTTGATGGCTTACGATCATCGCCATGGTTACCGCGGTCCACTTAACACCTTTACAACAACCGCCGAATGGAAAGACAAATTCCGCGAATTCAAAAAACCGTTAGGGGTTTTGAATGATTGGTCGGTCGCCATTGTGCTGGACGCTGGAAGCGCCCGCGCCGAGATAGGTTTAGAAAATGGTGAAAAAGGCTATATCCCGCTCGATGGTCTGAAATGGGCCCGCAAATCTTTGAATGAAGGCTATGCGCGCGGCCCTGAAATCACCTCAACAGGCCAAGTCCTGTCAAAGGGGGACATCATCGCGGTTTCTCTGGCCGAAGGCCAAAAGAGTAATTATAAGCTCGAGCAGATCCCCGAAGTTCAGGGCTCAATTATGGCCATGGACCCTCACACAGGCCGCGTTTTAGCTATGCAGGGTGGTTGGAAATACGGCATTTCTGAATTTAACCGCGCCACGCAGGCACAGCGCCAGCCCGGTTCAGCCTTCAAACCTTTCGTCTATATGGCCGCGCTGGAAAACGGCTTTACCCCCGCCACGCTGGTCCTCGATGCACCGTTTGTGATTGAAGATCGCCCGGGAAATTTCTGGTCACCCACCAACTATTCGAATGAATATTATGGCCCCACCCCCATCCGCGTCGGCGTTGAAAAATCGCGAAACCTTATGACCGTGCGCCTCGCCGATTATCTCGGCATGGAAAAAATTATTGAAATTTCCAAAAACTTCGGTGTAGATGAAAACATGCCGCCCTTGCTTGCCAACGCGCTTGGCGCTGGAGAAAGCACGCTCGTTAAAATGGTTAGCGGTTATGGCGAAATCGTCAATGGCGGCAAAAAAATCACCCCTTCTTTCATTGACCGTATTCAGGATCGGCGCGGGCAAACCATCTTCCGCCACGATGAACGTGAATGCCGGAATTGCGGTTCGCTCATCCGCTGGGGTAGCCAAGACGCGCCGGAACCGCCAGATATCCGCGAGCAACTTGTCGACGAACGCCATGCCTATCAATTAGTCTCTATCATGGAAGGGGTTGTCAAGCGCGGCACTGGTGTGCGTCTCAAAGAACTTGGCCGCCCCCTAGCCGGTAAAACCGGCACCACCAATGAATCCAAAGATACGTGGTTTATCGGCTTTTCGCCCGATCTGGTCGTCGGCGTCTTTATTGGCTTTGATGAACCGCGCTCACTCGGTAAACGCGAAACCGGCTCCTCTGTTGCGCTACCCGCCTTCAAAAGTTTCATGAAAGAAGCGCTGAAAGATGAACCTATTCTGCCGTTCCGCATTCCCAACGGCATCCGCAATGTGCAGATCAATGCTTCCACCGGCGCCCGCGCGCAACTCGGTGATGAAAAAGTCATCTGGGAAGCCTTCACCATTGGCACCGAACCGACCGAGGACATGTATATTCTCGATGGTACAGGCATTAATCTGGTCACCAACAGCGCCGCATATTACGATTACACAGATGATTATGTCGGCGATAATTATCAATATGACCAAAGCCCGCTTCCACGCAGCGGACCACTGGATCAGATTTATGATTCAATCGGTCTGCCCCGGCCAAACCCGCAACCAACAGGCGAGCCACAATATGAAGAGCAGCGACAACCTGAAACCAATGTGGGGACCGGCGGCCTTTATTAGGCTTTTATGCGCTGTTGTTATCAGTTTTTCATTTCAAGCGCGCGCCGAAGACACAAAGCTCACCAAAGAAAATTTGGCAAGCTTCTATGATCGTATGCAAACCATGAACAGGTCTTTGGAGGAAGGGTTTGATGAGCTTGATCAGTGGCTTTTATATCTTGATGAGATTTGGGCAGATGATTTTAAACATAAAACTGTGTCTTACCGAGGAGTAGAGGCTGAACCCGTCTATGATGGAACTCTCGATAAAGAAGAGCTTAAAAAAATATATAAAGATATTGGTATTGATAATTTCAAATCCTATCAGATTGAAGTTCGCAATATTGATATCAAAGGCGATGGCACGCAAGCTGATGTTCATTATGTGCTGAACATAGAGGATGAAACCGCAGACACGAAAACATATGTCCGCTGTGACGCGACAGCGCATCATGTGTGGGATGAAAAAAACCAGCGCCCCATTATCAAATCACAAGTCTGTATTGAACGAATGAATATGTGTGAAATTTCTGAAGAATGCAAAATTCCTGATGAACCGGAAAAATAAATAAAGTCCAATGGAGCGAGTGAAGAGATTCGAACTCTCGACCTAGACGTTGGCAACGTCTCGCTCTACCCCTGAGCTACACTCGCGTTAATTGGCAGTAGATTGAGAATTTATAGAGAACTGAGCGTGGAAAGCAAGCCCAAAAATTAATAAAGCTCACCAACCTTGATCAGCGGGGCTTTATAACCTAAAGGGTCCAAACCCTTTACAATCGTCATAACAATAACACTCGGGCTTTTTTCAACAGGATAAACCATACTTTCAGGAATTTCACACTCCATAAGCTGGTCCTCAAGTTCATCATCGTTATAAACAAGCTGGAAAAGCCGCTGATCACGATAATACTCAACCCGGCGTACAATATCGGGAAATGGCCTGTCCGAGACCATAGTAATGCGCCCATCATTTAGGATGCCGAGCTCAATATTCATCCCGTATACCCTCCCGTCGGTGTGTTATTAAATAACGCGGCTAAGTTCGTATCGTTCTGCGGAGCAGCAGCGCTATTTGAAAACTCTCCACGCATTTCTGCCGTTGGAGTTTGCTGTGGTCCAAATTTTTGAACTAGCACATCCAAAGCAACATGATGAATTCTCTCCGCATCAGGAACATTGCCTTTTAAAACTTCAATTCTATGCGTTTCCGGATCCAGAACCGCTATATTGTCTGTTTTTGGTGGAAAGCCATCGCGTACAGATGCAAACTGCGGAGCCTCGAATGCTCGCACACCCAAATCCACGCCTTGCGCTTGAAGGATTTGATTCATTGTGGCTAATTTTTCAGATGAAAAACTATCTGTTGTACTCATAATCTTTACTGCCCCTATTCACACACTTTTTATTCTTGTTATTGCCCTTTATAATAGGGACGAAATCTTAAGAAATCACTTATTATTGAAAATAATTTGATTAAAATTTTATCTATTTTAAGGAAATAACCGATGTCTGAGCCTGCTGAAGAGCAAGAATTACCGGCCTTGCCAACCACTCCTCAAACGCTTTTAAACTTATTGCAAGAGCTTGATATTGCTTATAAAATTCATGAACATCAAGCGGTGTTTACTGTCGGAGAAAGCTCCTCCATCAATGCCGACATCCCCGGCATTCATTGCCGCAATCTCTATCTTCGGGATAAAAAGAAGAAAAACTTCCTTATTGTGGCTGCAAATGAAACAGAAGTGGATTTAAAAAAGCTCTCAGAATTAATCGATTGCGGGCGTCTTTCATTTGGTTCGGGTGATCGCCTTTGGCAGTTTCTAGGCATCCGCCAAGGCTCTGTTTGTCCCTTTACGCTCATCAACGATAAGGACCATCAGGTGCAAGTGGTTCTGGATGCCGCAATGATGAAAGGTGAGGTCATCAATTACCATCCGCTGGATAATACAATGACGATTGGAATTACGCCGGAGGATCTGCTCAAATTTTTAGCCTATACCGGCCATCAACCCATAATCCTTGATTTGTAGCTAAAAACCCTTACATAGAAGGGACACTCTTTAAGGATAAATTTGATGTTTGGACCAGAGCCACAAGCCACAGAAACGCAAACCCCTACGCCGGGTACGACCATCTTTGATGTGACGGCCGCGGATTTTGAAACGAGCGTTATTGCAGCTTCAATGGAAAAGCCCGTCATTGTTGATTTTTGGGCACCATGGTGCGGCCCATGTAAACAGCTCATGCCGCTGCTGGAGGCCGCGGTGAATGCGGCTGGCGGCGACGTCCTTCTGGCAAAAGTCAACCTTGACGACAACCCGGAACTGGCCCAAGCCCTGCGCGTACAATCTGTGCCCTCTGTCTTTGCTTTCCTTGGTGGGCGTCCTGTTGATGCGTTTCAGGGCGTAATTCCTGAAAGCCAGATTAAAGAGTTTATCGATAAGCTCGTGCAGGCTGCAAAAGCTGGTCAGCCCGGCGCGATCGATATTCCCGAAGCGCTTAAAGCCGGCGCAGTAGCTTTAGCGGAAAATGATCTGCAAATGGCGCAAGGCGCCTTTATGCAGATTTTGCAGCAGGATGATAAAAACGTTGAAGCCTTCGTCGGTCTTGTCCGTACCTTCATCGCTGCTGGACAAGTCGACCAAGCCGCCGCGATTATAGAAGGTGCAACAGAAGAAATTTCTAAAGATCCAAAATTCGCCGCTGCGCGCACAGCTTTAGAACTTGCCCAGAATGCGCCATCATCCGATCAGCTCAAAAAGCTGGAGAAGAAGGCCGCACAAAATCCAAAAGACATGGAAGCGAAATGCGCTCTTGCCGAAGTTCAGTTTTCATCCGGACAAAAAGACCAAGCCATAGAAACTCTACTTTCTGCGATCACGCAAGATCGCGAATGGAATGATCAGGAAGCGCGAAAAAATTTGCTGCGGTTTTTTGAAGCCCTCGGCCATAGCGATCCGCTGACCATCGCCGGGCGTAAAAAGCTCTCGGCGCTCCTTTTTTCTTAAACTTGGCGGGCTATATTAAAATATTATGGAACAGCAAAACCCCTTCGCACCAGATTTTAAGGACCTGCCCGAAAACCTGGCAGTGTTTCCACTCGCCAGCGCGTTCCTCCTCCCCTCCGGACAATTGCCGCTGAATATCTTTGAACCTCGCTATCTGCAGATGATAGAAGATGCGCTTGCGAGCAATCGCATGATTGGCATGATCTTGCCGCACATCGATCAAACCCAAGACGAAACGCCGGCTCTCGAAAAAACCGGTTGCGCCGGAAAAATTATAGAATTCAGTGAAACCCCAGATGGCCGTTACCTTATTACACTTGCGGGCATCTATCGTTTTAACATTGCCCAAGAGCTCTCCACCGACAAACTTTACCGCACGGTAAAATCAGATTGGACCCCTTATGAAACCGATTCAAGAGCATTTAGCTGCCTCGGTTTAGATCGAGAGAAACTTAAAACCTTGCTTAAGGATTATTTCGTCCAGCATGAAATGGATTGCAGCTGGCAGGCGGTCGATGATGCGCCCGATGGCAAACTGATCACCTGCTTATCGATGATCTGCCCGTTTGAGCATCAGGAAAAACAAGCCTTATTAGAGGCGCCATGCTGTAAAACCCGCGCGCAAATGTTTATGAGCATGCTGGAAATCGCCGTAACCTCCGGTAAAGCGCCGCTGCCTGGAAACTGTCATTGAAATTTACGAGAGAGAAATTTAAAAATGAGCACCCAAGTTGACTCTAAATTGCTGGAAATACTGGTCTGCCCCCTGACCAAAAGCACCTTGCACTATGATAAAGAGGCGCAGGAGCTAATCTCAAAGCAGGCAAAACTGGCTTATCCAATTCGCGATGGCATCCCCATCATGTTAGTTGATGAAGCCCGGGAGCTTGACAAATAATTTAACATAATATAGAAACTTGTTATGGTTACATATAATACAGAATATAGACTGTTTACCTACGAACCCCCATCGTTTTGGTACCTCGTGCCCCCCGTTTCTGAAACGTATGAATCCAGTGCTAATAATAAAGAGGAGCCCCGCAGGTTATCGTCTCGACAGCAGGGCTTGAGCGGCGATGGTGGGGCATACAAAACATCTGCAAACCCTGCACCTGAAAAACTTAAGAAAAAATTTGTCGATCCACGTGCCGGCGAACAGATTACTTATAAACTGAAGAAAGGCGGTGGGGCAACTATTGAAAGGGTCCCTGAAGGCCCATATATTGACACTAACGTTTGAAATGCGTAGAACGATAACCATGAAAGCAACAAACACACTCTTGCTAGACCTCCTCCTTATACGCCCCTGAGCGGCGCATGAGGCATTTGATATGCCTACGCTTCAGGGGAAAAATCCAAACATTGATAAAATAATCAAGGCGCATTACAAAGAAGCGCAAGTTTAAGGAGTATTCGCACATGACCCGTGCTTTCGATAAAGTTCAAAAAGACTCAAACCGTATCATCATTTTTGATACGACGCTCCGCGATGGTGAACAATCACCGGGCTGTTCCATGAATTTGGAAGAAAAGCTGAAAATGGCGATGATGCTCGATGATTTGGGCGTCGATGTCATTGAGGCCGGCTTTCCCGTGGCCTCTCCGGGTGATTTTGAGGCGGTCAATGAAATCGCAAAGATCGTAAAAAACGCCACAGTCTGCGGCCTATCCCGCGCTAAAAAATCCGACATCGAAGCTAGCGGACAGGCTATTAAGCCCGCCGCCAGCCGCCGCATTCACACCTTCATAGGCACCAGCCCGATCCATATGCGCTATCAGCTTCAAATGCCCCCCGAAGAGGTCTTGAACGCCGTAGTTGAAAGCGTCTCTTTTTCCCGCAATTTTACTGACGATGTTGAATGGTCCGCAATGGACGCAACCCGCACCGAAGATGATTTCCTCTGCCAATGCGTCGAAGCCGCCATTAAAGCCGGCGCGTGCACGATCAATATCCCCGATACGGTCGGCTATTCCGTGCCAAGCGAATATGGCGCGCAGATCGCCATGCTGTTCGCCCGTGTCCCCAATATAGATCAAGCGATCATCTCCACCCACTGCCACAATGATCTGGGGCTGGCTGTCGCAAACTCACTCTCTGGCGTGCAAAACGGCGCACGCCAAATTGAATGCACCATCAACGGCATTGGCGAGCGCGCAGGCAACGCCGCACTGGAAGAAATCGCCATGACCCTGCGCACCCGCTCCGATAATCTGCCCTACACGCATAATATTGATACGACGAAAATCGTCAAAATCTCTCGCACGCTTTCGACAATCACCGGGTTTTCGGTCCAGCCGAACAAAGCCATCGTCGGCGCCAATGCCTTCGCCCATGCCAGCGGCATTCATCAGGATGGGGTGCTTAAACACGCCCAAACCTATGAAATAATGACACCTGAAAGCGTGGGCCTCAATGAATCCAAACTGGTGCTCGCCAAACATTCGGGCCGCGCCGCTTTTAAAAACAAACTTCAAGAACTCGGTTTTGATCTTGGCAAAAACGCATTCCAAGATGCCTTTGCCCGCTTTAAAAACCTCGCTGATAAGAAAAAAGAAATTTTTGAAGACGACATTATAGCGCTGGTCGAAGACGAAGTTATCAGAGAAAATGAAACTGTCCGTTTCGTATCATTGCAAATTGTTGCCGGCACTACCGGGCCGCAAACAGCTGAGCTTTGCCTTGAAATAGACGGTGAGGAAAAATGCACCAAGGTCGAAGGCAACGGCCCTGTCGATGCAATCTTCAAAGCCATTCGTGAGATTGTCCCGCATGAGGGTGCCCGGCTGCAGCTTTATCAGGTGCATGCGGTAACAGGCGGCACAGATGCACAGGCCGAGGTCACGGTGCGCTTGGAGGAGGGCGGAAAAACCGTTAACGGCCAAGGCGCCGATTCCGATACGCTTGTGGCCTCCGCGCGTGCTTATATTCACGCGCTGAATAAACTGTTGCTCAAACGCGAGAGCCTCAACCCGCAAACGGCGAGTGATGCGCTCGCACCTTAGGGCTTGTGCAGGTGTTACGAAAATATCATTGACATAACTTTATATGTTACTTAATGTGCTGCCTTTCAACGCATTGAGTAAGCACAGATGATTTTTAATCCCCTCATTCGTACGGCCCCAATGCGCTTTTGGAATCTATAACTTTCAGGGCAGCCTTTGATGCCATACCTGAGGAAAAGCGGACAATGTTTCAGAAGAGGCTTGGTCTGATGCCTCGAGAATTAAGGCTAACATTAGAGGGCATCAATAAAAGCTGTACGGATTTAAGCGGCGGATTGTTAGAGCCGGAAAATTATTCTCCCTCGAGAGCATGGGAATTAGCATTTTATGAATTTTCAACGCCGGGAGCGGCAGAAGATATCCAGACGTTTCAGAATCTGATTGTGCAGAGCCTTATGGGCGCTGGCATAAAACATCGACTGAATTGCAAAGAAGGCGGCAAAACGATTTTTGAGGTAGATTTTCTTAAAGTTGCGCCAGAGTTTTTACGCAATGTTATTGGTCAGAATGATAAGCCAACCCCGACTGAAAATTTGGTTGGGGGCTCTGATACATTTTCCGTTCGCTTTGATGCGAGGACCTCGCATGATTTGCCGAAAGGAGAGTTTGGGTATGGGTTTAACTTCATGCATTTGCCGTCAGGAAAAGAGACGAAAGCACAAACCACTTACTCTTGGTCACGTTTTTTGGAAGCATACGCTGGAAGGGGGCACAGCCCTGCTTGCTTTTGCTGAGGGGGGAGGTGCAAAAAACCTCGAGGGCGATCATGACAATACAGGACCGTATGCCTATGGTTTTTTTAGGGCTGTGGTCCCCACCCAAATAGAAAGTATTAAAATGCTTTTCTAAATTTTTGCAGCTAAAAACCCTGTCAAAGGTTTCCTTGGGCCGGATGTTCATGGAGCAGAAATCGGTTTTGAGGCGAAACTTTATGAAAGAAAAGATCATTTTCTTGGGGCTACGATGAAGGGCGGTGTTCGTAGTGGGCTTCACGGAAGCTATGAGTCTACTTTTCAAGCTTTACTCAAATATACTCACGATTTTGGAAACTAACATACTATCTTTGCTGTAATTTTCTCAAAAATCTCTTCGAACATCGGCGTACTCAGGCGCCGCGTTTGCGTGTTGTAACGTGAGCAATGGTAAGAATCGATAAGCTTAATCTGATCGTTGAGCGCGTGTTCTGCCCCATGTGCGAACTTAAATGCGCTTTGCTTCAAATCAAAAGTTTTCAGCACAGCCTTATGCGATATGAGCCCAAGTGAAAGAATGGCCTGCAAATTTGGCATGGCCGCTATCTCATCAATCAGAAAAGGTCTGCAGGTTGCTTCTTCATCTGTCGTCGGTTTATTCTCCGGCGGCACACATTTCACGGCATTGGTAATCCGGCAATTCACGAGGCTCAGCCCGTCGTCCTTATGCTTGGCATATGTCCCTTTGGCCAAGCCAAACTTTAAAAGGGTGGCATAAAGCAAATCTCCGGCATAATCGCCTGTAAAGGGCCGCCCGCTAAAATTCGCCCCTTTTAAACCCGGCGCGAGGCCGACAATCAGGATTTCAGCGTCTAAAGGCCCAAAACTCGGTACAGGGGCATTAAATTTATCCGGAAATTTACGGGAGTTTTTCTCACGAAACGCCACTAAACGCGGGCATAAAGCGCAATTTGGGGCAGGGGCTATAGATTCCATGGCACTTACACTTGCATATCTGTGCCAAAATGCCTATAAGCAGTATTCATTTTTTAAATTAAGGACGATGAGATGGCCCGCGTTACCGTTGAAGATTGTATTGATAAGGTTTTAAACCGTTTTGAGCTTGTAATGGTTGCTGCGCAAAGAGCGCGCAAAATTGGCTCTGGAGCGCCCCTCACGATTGAGCGCAACAACGACAAAAACCCGGTTATCGCCTTGCGCGAAATAGCCGGCGAAACTGTCGAAATAGAGAATTTGAAAGAAGAGCTCATTCGCTCTCATCAGCGCATGGTTGCTTATGAAGAGGAAGAAGAATCCATTGATTTGATGGATGGCGAGGAAGAATGGGGCACAATGGCTGGTAAGCCTGATGATGCCGCCACAGGCATTTACAGCGATGAAGAAGTTGCTGATGATAAAGAACCATCTCTCGAGGATATGGCTGGCGGCAAGCCTGCCGAAGAGTAAATAGACCTCATATTTATAAGCAAAGGCCGGGTTTTCCGGCCTTTTTTGATTTTCTCAGCAAAGCATTCTGTTCATGATTTTTAAGCCTAATCATGCTACCTTTTGCCTATGAGCGATAACTTTGGCCTGATAGATCAAATCAAAGATTATAATCCCGACTTTGAACCCAAAGTGGTTGAAGACGCGATTGCCTACGCAAAAACTATGCATGAAGGCCAAACGCGCTCTTCTGGTGAGCCGTATTATACCCACCCAGTTGCGGTTGCGGGAATCTTGGCGGAAATGAAGATGGATCTAGGCTCTATCGTCACGGCCATCCTGCACGATACCCTTGAAGACACCGATGCAACCTATGACGAACTCGAAAAGAAATTCGGTAAAGAGGTTGCGGATCTCGTCGATGGTGTCAGCAAACTGACCCGAATTGAAAGTAAGACAGTAGAAGGCAAACAAGCCGAAAACTTCCGCAAGCTCTTGCTTGCAATGTCCGAAGATATTCGCGTGCTCTTGGTAAAGCTTGCCGACCGTCTGCACAATATGCGGACTATTGGTGGCCACAAAAACCCTGAAAAGCAGCGCCGCATAGCACTGGAAACCTTAGAGATCTACGTCCCGCTAGCCGAGCGCATCGGCGTGCATAAAATTAAGGGTGAGCTCGAAGACTTAGCCTTCTCCATTCTTAACCCGGAAGCGCGTGAAAGCATCACCAAACGCCTGACGTTTCTGCGCGCAGAGGGCATCGATGTCGTCGAACAGATTATAAATGAGCTGCAAAAGCTGCTCAAAGGTGCGAGAATTAATGCAGAAATCAATGGCCGTGAAAAAACTGGCTATTCCATCTGGAAAAAAATGCAGCGTAAAAACGTCGCGTTTGAACAACTTTCCGACATCATGGCGTTTCGCATTGTGGTCGATTCAATGGATCAATGCTATGCAACGCTCGGTCTTATCCATAGCCGCTACCCCAGCGTTCCTGGCCGGTTTAAAGATTATATATCAACGCCAAAACCCAACGGCTACCGCTCTATCCATACCACCGTCATGGGCCCGGCCCGTCAACGCATCGAGATCCAGATCCGCACCGATGAAATGCATTATCAGGCCGATATGGGGGTCGCGGCGCATTGGGCGTATAAGGGCGGCGATATACCCTCGCTCAAGGATGTAACTAAATATCGCTGGCTGCGTGAACTTCTCGAAATTCTTGAACAGGAACAACAACCCGAAGACTTCTGGGAAAATACCAAACTCGAGCTGTTTCAGGAGCATGTTTTCGCTTTTAGCCCAAAAGGCGATTTGATTGAGTTGCCCTCCGGCGCAACCCCTATCGATTTTGCCTACGCCATTCATTCCGATATCGGCGATCGTTGCGTCGGCGCTAAAATTAATGGCCGCATTGCGCCTTTGAACACCAGATTGGTCAACGGAGACCAAGTCGATATTATCACATCGAAAACCCAGCAGCCTTCCCCGACATGGGAACGTTTTGTTGTCACCGGGAAGGCCCGTTCTCATATCCGTAAATTTATTCGTATCCAGCAGCGCGCTGAATACGCCACGCTGGGCAAGGCGATGCTCCAGAAAATTTTTCGTCAGGAAGGTTATGATTTCACGGAAAAAGCGCTCACCGGCGTTTTGAAAAAATTCAAAGCTGATGAAAATGATGATGTTTACGCGCGCATCGGCTCTGGCATACTGGTAGCCCGCGATGTGTTCAAAGCCATCTTCCCCGCACATAAAACGCAAGTAGCAAAGCGCCCCTCCGCAGATATGGATCAAGCGGTTATGGTCCAGTCTTTAAGCGGCAGTGACGCGCCCATGCCGATCAAAGGACTCATTCCTGGCATGGCGGTGCATTTTGCCCGCTGCTGCCACCCGCTGCCCGGTGACCGCATTGTCGGCATTGTCACGACAGGTAAAGGCGTCACCATTCACACCATTGATTGTGAAACCTTGGAGAGTTTTGCCGATACACCGGAGCGCTGGCTCGATGTGTCCTGGGGCGAAGGACCGGATTCTCCTGAAGCTCATGTAGGGCGGATCAACCTGACCTTCCAGAATGAACCTGGCGCGCTGGGTACGCTTTCAACCGTCATTGCGGCCAATGGCGGCAACATCACCAATTTAAAAATCACCAACCGCTCAATTGATTTTTGGGAAATTCTCGTCGATATATATGTGAACGACACCAAACATTTGAACAATGTCATCGCCGCCTTGCGCGCCACGCCGATTATTTCCAGCGTCGAACGCTCGAAAGGCCAATAACGACATGAGCGATATTCTCGCCCAAATCTCATGGATTGCATTTTTCTCTATTCTCGCGCAATGGCTGGGCTGGAAGTTTAAAACCCCGGCCATTGTTTTCCTGCTCATGGGCGGTTTTCTGGCCGGTCCGGTCCTGAGTGTTGTCCAGCCTGAAATACTCTTGGGTGACTTGCTTCAACCCATCATTTCTCTGGCTGTCGGCATTATTCTTTTCGAAGGCGCGCTCAATCTTAATTTCAAAGAAATTCGCCAGGCTCGTGCTTCCATCCGCCAAGTTATTATTGTTGGCGGCCCCTTAGCGTGGTTTCTTACCACCTTTGCTCTGCATTATGTCGCCGGCCTTAGTCTTCCTGTGGCGTGCACCTTTGGTGCGCTTCTAATTGTCACCGGGCCAACGGTCATCATGCCGCTGCTTAAAAATGCGCATTTAAAGGAACGCCCGGCCTCCATTCTCAAATGGGAAGGTATAATTAATGACCCCATCGGCGCGGTTTTGGCCATTTTATGCTATGAATTTTTCCGCCTGAACGCGGTTGAAAATATGAATCTCAGCGGCTTTTTCACCGGTACAATTCTGGCCATCGTCATGATCATCTTCTTCGGCACCATGTTTGCTTATGCCATTTCCTGGTTGTTCAATCACGACGCTATTCCTGAATATCTAAAACCGACATTTTTGCTCTCATCGGTGCTGATTTATTTCGTAATCTGTAACTCAATCCAGCACGATTTTGGTCTTATCGGCGTCACCATTCTGGGTGTCGCGCTTGCCAATATGGGTATAACCTCTATCGAGGAACTCAAAAAATTTAAGGAAACCATTTCTATTATGCTGGTCTCCAGTGTGTTTATCCTGCTCACCGCCAAAATCGATCCGGCCATTCTATTTTCCATTGATTGGCGCGGCTTTACCTTTATTGCTTTGCTACTTTTTGTCATCCGCCCAATCACCATGTTTGCCTCCAGCCTTGGCACCAAAATGGACTGGAAAGAAATTGTGCTCATGGGCTGGATCGCCCCGCGCGGGATAGTGTGCGCTGCGGTGGCTGGTGTATTGGGGCCGTCTCTTGTGGCAATAGGATATCAAGATGGTCAGCAAATTCTAGCGCTCGCTTTTGCCATTGTCCTTTTTACCGTCTTTGCCCACGGTCTGACCGCCAAACCTTTCGGTAAAAAACTGGGTTTGGCTTATGCCGGCAAAGACAGCCTCATTATTGTCGGCGCGTCCGAATGGGCACTTCAGTTTGCTAAAACGCTAAAAAGCCGTGAAGTTGATGTGATGATTGCTGATAAAAATTGGCATGCCCTGCGCGGGGCGCGGCTCTCTGATATTCCCGTTTATTACGGAGAAATTTTATCTGAAGAAACCGAATACCATCTCGAACTGGCGCGGTATAATGCCATTCTTGCGCTCAGCAACAACCCCGCTTATAACGCTTTGGTCTGCAATATGTTCATCCATGAATATGGGCGCGATAACGTCTATCAGTTTCTGCCCCACGAAGAAGACGAACATGAGCGCCGCCAGATTGCCCACACCATTCGCGGGCGCACATTCGGCCGTCCTGAAATGGATTTTTGGGACATTTCTGGCGAGTTTATGCAAGGCTGGCGTTTTCGTGCAACGCGCGTGGGCCAGCAGAAAAATTTTGACGCGCTGTTAAAAAATATAGAAGAAGAGCAAGTCAAAGTCATTGGTCACATTTCACCAAAAGGACGGCTTGATCTGCGCACACCAAAAACGTTAGAGAATTTTGAAGAGGAGGATGTGCTGATCTTATTTGAAAAGGTGGAAGCAGAGGAGGGGGCAGTCTCATCCAAGCCTAAGCCGGACACTTCAAAATAGCTTCAAACGGTGCGCTAAGTTTGTCGCGCCCTTTTAAACCCTCCAGCTCAACCAAACAAATGTTCGCCACAACATGCGCTCCTGTCTTGTGCAGCAGCTCCTCTGCTGCCGCCATCGTTCCGCCAGTGGCCAGTAAATCATCAACCAACACAATTTTTGCGCCCGCGGGGATAAGGTCCGGCTGAATTTCAATGACATCTTCGCCATATTCCAGCGCGTATTTTTGTGACAAGATCTGCCCGGGAAGCTTTCCAGATTTTCGCACCATGCCAAACCCGCACCCCATCTCATAGGCCAAAGGGGCCGCCACCAAAAACCCGCGGCTTTCAATCCCCATCAGCATATCCGGCTGATAACTCTCGGCTAGTCTTTGCATCTGCGTAATAGCTTCCCGCCACGCCGCCGGGTTTGCAAGCAAGGTTGCAATATCATAAAAATTGATCCCCGGCTTCGGGAAATCCGGAACAATGCGGATGTGATCTCGAATATTCATTGCGACGCTACCTTTTCCTGTGGTGTTCTTGTTGCTGAGCATTCCCTATTCAAAATAGAATGCTATAACTAAAGTGTAAACACTATCACTTAATGGTTTCATTTTATGTTTAAACGCCGCCAACCGCGCTCAATTTTGCAGAATATAAGAGAACTTTTTTGGCCGTCCATGGGCTGGATTCGTGCCTGTGTGTACACCAAACACCGCATTGTCCGGCTATCTGACAGCTCACAAAAAATAGCGCTCGGCCTTGCCATTGGGGTTGGCATTTCCTTCACACCGTTTTTGGGAACGCATTTTATTCAAGCCGGTGTCTTGGCCTATTTATTGCGCGCAAATTTTCTCGCCTCGTTGGTCGGAACCTTTGCCGGCAACCCCTGGACATTTCCTTTTATCTGGTGGGCGGGCATCAGCCTCGGCGCGTTTATCTTTGAACTTTTCGGTTTGCCCGCCTCTGTAACACCGCCAGATGAGGCAACAATATCTGTGATTTGGGATTTAATAAAGAACGAGCCGTTTCGTATATTCGCACCGTGGTTTGTCGGCGGCTACCTGATCATGATTTTTTCGGTTCCGTTAAGCTACATGCTGTTCTATAAACTTGTCAGCGGTGCAAAACGTGCCCGCCGTAGAGCGCGGGAGCAACGACTGCACCGCATAGCCCGTGAAGTCACCGGCCAGCAGGATTAAAAGAATGATATTAGGAATAGGCAGTGATCTGGTTGATATCCGCCGCATTGAAAAAGTGATGAGCCGTTTTGAGCAGCGCTTTATTGAACGCTGTTTTACTGATATCGAGCGTCAAAAGGCCGAAGCACGCCGCCCCGGGGGAACGCATATGGCAACATATGCCAAGCGCTTTGCCGCTAAAGAAGCCATGGCCAAGGCAATGGGTACGGGATTTTCCGGCGGTATCCTCATGAAAGAAATCGGTGTTATCACTGCAGATAACGGCGCGCCGTCTCTCGAGCTTTCAGGCAGCGCTCTAAAGCGTCTCAACGCCATAACCCCACAAGGGCACGAAGCCTTCATTCATTTGAGTTTAGCGGATGAGCCACCGCTGGCAAAAGCTGAAATTATAATAGAAGCGCGGGTAAAAGATTAAATCTGGCCTTATGCTGGTCAATCCTATAAAAGCTGTGAGTATGGACCCTGATATGAGTGAAAAAATGGAAGAAGTAAAAGATAAGCTGCGTGCGGACCCTGGGATGCGATCCTTATCAGAAGCGCCGCTGACCGCCAAAGAAGAACTCGCTGAGTTCTCCAAAACGGCGCTGATTGCCGTCTTTCTGGCCGTACTGATCCGCACCTTTTTCTTCGAACCTTTTAATATCCCTTCCGGTTCCATGAAACCAACCCTTCTTGTCGGCGACTATCTCTTTGTAAACAAGCCAGCTTATGGCTATAGCCGCTATTCCTTTCCCTTTGGTCTCGCGCCTTTAGAGGGACGCGTCTGGGATGAGCAGCCACAGCGTGGCGATGTCATTGTCTTTAAGCTTCCAACCAACCCGCGCATTGATTATATTAAGCGTCTTGTAGCACTGCCCGGGGAAACGGTGCAGATCCGCAATGGTCGTCTTTATATTAATGACGAAATGGTGCCGCGTGAATCTGTGGGCGTAAAACAAGATACCGGCCCCCGCGGCGAAGGTACGCCTATGTATCATTATATTGAAACGCTGCCCGGCGGCATTATCCATGAAATTTATGAAGAGGGCGACAGCGAAATGCTCGATAATACAGCCCTATATACGGTCCCCGAAGGGCATTACTTTATGATGGGCGATAACCGTGATAATTCGCAGGATAGCCGCGTTAAAAACGCTGTCGGTTTTGTCCCTTACGAAAATATAGTTGGCCGCGCCGACTTCCTGTTCTTCTCGACAAATGGCACCGCCAATATTTTTGAGATCTGGAAATGGCCATGGACATTGCGTTATGAGCGTTTCTTTAATGACATCGATCCGGTGCGCCCAAAAAATGGCAAAACAAGCTCTCAAGACATAAGCGCTGGGGCGCAGTAACAATGCCGGCTCAAGCCTCTCAAGCTCTCGAAGATCGCATTGGGCACAAATTTAATGATCCCAAATTGTTAAAAACTGCGCTCACGCACTCCAGCGCGGCAGTCGAGTACAATTATGAACGCCTTGAATTTCTCGGTGATCGCGTGCTTGGTCTTGTCATTGCCGAGCTTTTATATCAGCGTTTTCCCGATGAAGCGGAAGGGGATATGGCCAAACGCCTCGCCGCACTCGTTCAAGGCTCCTTCCTCGCCGGAATTGCCGTTGAAATGGATCTCGGTGCCCATATCGATCTTTCCGATGGCGAAGCCCAGGCGGGCGGCGCGCAAAACGAACATATCTTGGCCGATGTTTTTGAATCCCTTATCGGCGCGCTGTATCTCGATGGCGGTTTTCAAAAATGCCAGAACCTTATTCATGGGTTGTGGCAGGATAAACTTGATGTGATGAAAGAGCCGCCCCAACATCCCAAAACCAAAATTCAGGAATGGGCACAAGCTTTGGGTTTGCCTCTCCCAGCATATAAAATCACCTCTCAAAGCGGTCCCGACCACGCCCCTGTCTTTGAGATTGAACTCAGCGTTGAAGGCTATGATCCTGTCACCGCCCAAGGCAAATCCCGCCAGCAAGCCGAAAAAGAAGCCGCCTGCGAATTCATCAAAGCCAACCAGAAAGTCATAGGCTTATGAGCACGGGCAATAATGAAAATGATGAAAAGACCACTTGCGGCTTTGTGAGCGTTGTCGGTCTCCCCAACGCTGGAAAGTCGACACTGATCAATCTCCTCGTCGGCTCAAAAGTCTCCATCGTTTCGCCAAAAACTCATACAACCCGTAACCGCATCCTTGGCATTGCCTTGCATAATAACGCCCAAATTATCTTGATCGATACGCCCGGCATTTTTGATGCCGGTGGCTCCAGAATCATGGAAAAAGCCATGGTCGGCGCGGCCTTTGATGCGTTGGAGGATAGCGAGTTTGCGATCCATCTTGTTGATGTATCAATGAAAAACCCCTTGAATAAAAACAAAGCGCTCATAGAAAAACTGCCAAAAAATAAACCTGTTCTTCTTGCCCTCAATAAAACCGACAAGGTGAAAAAAGAGGAGCTTCTCGCTCTTGCCGCCAGCTTCAACGACGCGTTCTCTTATGAAGCCACCTTTATGATCTCCGCTCTTAAAGGTCATGGCACTCAAACTTTACTGGAACATCTCGCCGCAAATTTGACCGTTGGCCCGTGGCTGTTCGACGAAGATCAAATCACCGATATGCCAATGCGCTTGATGGCCGCCGAAATCACCCGCGAGAAAATTTTCAACCAGCTCCATCAGGAACTTCCTTATGCGGCCATGGTCCATACCGAGGATTGGGAACAATTTGATAATGGCAGCATCAAAATTGATCAGGTTGTTATTGTTGAACGCGATAGCCAAAAAGCCATCGTGCTTGGCAAAGGTGGCAGCCGCATTAAACAGATTGGGCAGGAAGCGCGCGAAGAGTTAGAAAAACTTTTTGATGCGCGCATCCACCTTAAACTTTTCGTCAAGGTCCAAGAAAATTGGGCAGAAAAGAACGAAAATTTACGTTTAATGGGTTTACTTGAATAAAAAAATGTTTCTAATGTGGATAACACATTTTTTTGAGCTGTGAAAATTGACGCGGACGATTCACTGCTGATAGACTGCAGGTTCTTGAGACATTAATAACTGTTTTTACATTGTACATCAATGGCTTAGCTGCTGTGTGCGCAAGTGGGAGAGAAAAGTATGAGCTGGACTGACGAACGTGTTGAATTGCTAACTAAGCTTTGGACGGAAGGAAAAACCGCCGCAGAAATTGCTAAAGAGCTTGGTGGCGTAACACGTAACGCAGTCATTGGTAAGGCTCACCGCCTTAAACTCTCAAACCGCGTTTCGCCTATTCAGCAAAATAAAAAACCGGCCCCCGCAAAAACACAAATGGTTCCACCACCGGAACGAAAAATTCAAAAAGCGCCTCTGCAAGATAACCGCAAAGGCCTTCCTCTTATGTCACTCAAAGCGCATCAATGCCGTTGGCCGCTGGGCGACCCACAGGAAGAGAGTTTTGGTTTTTGTGGAGACAATAGCTTGGTCGGTCTGCCATATTGTTCAGAGCACGCCAAAGTCGCGTATCAAGCCGCAACTCGTAACCGCATCTTGAAAGCCGAAGAGGCCGAAGCCGCAGAAGTCACCAAAGAAGAATTATCCGCGGCGAAAAAAGCTATCGCTAAATAAGGTGCATTATCTAAAAAAACTGGCTTAATATCCCCCAAAAAACGCTTACATAATAAATTCAGGCGACTATAAAGACGCATGCTTAGTCAATATATGATAAAATTTGCCGAAGTAGGCAGTCCTGAAATGCCTGACGGGATTCTTCCGGGGCCAGTTAAACGCACAAGAGAAGAAATTTTAGGATACATAGAGTCTCTTACACTAACACAAGAGAATCAAATAGAAGGCGCTCTCATAAAGCCTTGGGCACGTGTTTCAGGAACAGCAGAAAGTGTAAAGGTTGAAGATGTGCTGCAATCTATTCGTACTGCGCCGCCCGATGATCTACACTATGTTATAGCGGCAAACAGGCGTCTTCCTGAAGGCGAACAATTTTTTACAGATTATCAGAAAATAGAAAATGATATCTATATGTTAAGCATTAAGCTCAGAAATCCTAAAGCTTATGTTGAATTCGTGGGTAACCGCGTTTCTGAAGAGCCACCAAAAAACAAAAAGCGCGCCAGCATTACTTACATACATGTTAGGCATAATAATCTCTGAAAACATCGCCTATCGAATAACTTCAATATCCACCGCTTCGCGGCCCTTATCAACGACTTTTAGCGTCACTTTAACCCGCTGCCCGGCCTCAAGCTCTTCAATCTCCAGCTTATCAAGCAGGGTTTTATGAATGAAAACATCTTTCATCCCGTCATCGGGGATAATAAAGCCAAACCCTTTTTCCGGCTTATACCATTTTACCAAGCCGCCTAATGAAAACGTGCCGTCTTCGCCAACTTCTTCAGGCATTAAATTCACGCTGCCCGGCGCAATCACTTCTAGGACATCTTTGACCTGCTTGCCTTTCGGGCCGTCGTAAACGGTGCACATCAGCACCGCACCTTCGCCAAGAGCGTGCAGCCCCGCTTCTTGTAGCGTGGTTATATGGACAAACGCATCATAGCTTTCATCTTCGGGCACAACAAAACCAAAGCCTTTGGTTCCATTAAACCATTTCAGAAGCATTTTAACGGGTTTGAGTTCCGCCTCTGACTGAGGCTGACTTGGGGAGGCAGGCAAGATTAAGAATCCCTCTTACACAAAATAATGACAAGCAGATGATTTACGAATAAACCAAGTACAATTGTGCAATATCTTTCCCAAAAAATCTAGAGGATTGTTAATACAATATGCAATACAACCGTAGTGTGTGCTAAAAGTCACACATACCCTCCAATATGTTTGGAAAGAAATTGTGAAAAGCTGTAAAATATAAAAAGAATGCGTTAAATGTTATTCTATTGCCTAAGAAGCGGGTCCTAATGAGCACATCTGATTATCCTTGGTTAAACACCTATCCGCCAAAGCCTGATTGGCATATGGAGATCCCGCCGCGCTTGATGACGGAAATTTTCGACGAAACAGCTCAAAAAAAGCCCGATATTTCCGCCTTTGATTTTATGGGGAAAACCTATGATTGGGCCGAATTACATACAGCCGTAAATCGTTTTGCCGCTGGGCTTCAGGCTATGGATGTCGGCAAAGACACAAAAGTCGGCCTGTTCCTACCCAATTGTCCGCTTTCCCTCATCGCCTATTACGGCATTCTCAAAACCGGCGCCACCGTGGTCAATTATAACCCGCTTTATGTCCATGATGAGCTTGTCCATCAAATTGAAGACAGCGAAACCGACATCATGGTCCTTCTCGACCTCGCCATGCTCTACGACAAAATGGATAACATGCTCTCCGGCACCCGCCTGAAAAAACTCATCATCGGCAAATTCACAGACATGCTACCCTTCCCCAAAAACATCCTCTTCCCGCTCATAAAGCGCAAAGACATCGCCAAAGTCACCGATGCCAAGCACCCGGGCAGTATCACATGGCTGTCCGACCTCATGAATAATGACGGAAAAGTCGCCCCCGTAGAGATCGACCCCATAGAAGACATCGCCGTCCTCCAATATACCGGCGGCACAACCGGCGTACCCAAAGGCGCAATGCTCACCCATATGAACATCTACGCCAACGCGGTCCAGGCCTACGCCAACTTCCCCGAACCCAACCCGGACATAAATGGCGGCGAAGAAAAAATGCTCGCTGTCCTGCCGTTCTTCCATGTCTTCGCCATGACGGTATGCCTCAACATGGCTGTGGTCGCCGGCATGCAGATCGTCACCATTCCGCGTTTTGATCTGGGTGACGCCCTAAACCTCATCCAAAAAAAGAAACCGCAATATATGCCCGCCGTCCCCGCAATCTATAGCGCCATCAACAATCACCCCAAGCTCAAAAACTATGATCTCTCATCACTCGATTTTTGTATCTCCGGCGGCGCGCCGCTCCCTGTCGAGGTCAAAAAGAAATTCAAAGCCAAAACCGGCTGCACCGTTGTGGAAGGGTATGGCCTCACCGAAACCTCACCTGTCGCCACCGTCAATCCACCCTTTGGCGAAAATATCGCCGGCTCCATCGGCCTGCCGCTGCCCCAAACCATCATAGAAATCATCGACCGCGATGATAAAACAACCCCCATGCCGCTCGGTGAGCGCGGTGAGGTCTGCATCCGCGGGCCGCAAGTGATGAAGGGCTATTACAAACGCCCCGAAGAAACCGCCGGAGTGCTCAAAGATCCCGGCGATGGCAAAGGCATGCGCCTCCATACCGGCGATGTAGCTTATATGGATACAAACGGCTACGGCTATATTGTCGATCGCATCAAAGACCTCATCATCACCAACGGATATAACGTCTATCCCCGCCATGTTGAGGAAGCCATCTATAAACATCCGAATGTCGAGGAATGCATCGTCGCCGGCCTGCCCGATAAAAAACGCGGTGAAATTGTCAAAGCGTGGGTGAAAATGAAAGAAGGCCGCGAGATGACCGCCGATGAGCTCAAAGATTTCCTCGGCACAAAAATCTCAAAAATCGAAATGCCAAAGCAGATTGAATTCCGCACCCAGCCCCTCCCCAAAACCATGATCGGTAAACTCAGCCGTAAAGATATTGTGGCTGAGGAGTTGGGTGAGAAAGCATAGAAGGAGCTAAAATATGAGTACAATAATTCTCGGTTTAATTGTTCTTGGCATTTTGTTTGGCGGTATAATTATATGCTTGCCCATGATCTTACGGGCGATTGGTGATGCTCTTCTTGATTTATTTTTTACAATTTATACCTTAGTCCTATTGGCTGGAGCTGTTTTCGGCAGTATACAGTTCGACTTTCCTCTAAATTACACAGTTATTTTTGTTGCCATCTTGTTATTAGGGCAGGTTGGTTTGTATTTGTATTTTAAATTCAAACTAGTTTTACAAAAAGAAAAACAGAAAAGCGGCGATGCACCTTATCTAGAACCAGAGGATTAACCCCGCAAAACTCCGCCGGTCTTTTCCATCACTAGGGTCGTGACTTTTTCGCTCAAAGCTTCAAGGTCTTTATCGGTCAGGCTCTCGCCTTTCGGCTGAATGGTAATCGACAGCGCAACAGATTTTTCGCCATCTTCCACGCCTTTACCCTGATAAATATCAAAGATCGACGCATCGGTAATCAGCGCTTTATCCGCGGCTGTTGCGGCGCGGAGCAAATCATTCGCGCTCACATTCTCATCAACCAGAAATGCAAAATCGCGGGTCAAAGGCTGCAGCGGCTCTAGCTTCAGCATAGATTTTTCCGTGCCCTTCTTTTTTGCCTGTGGAATGTTATCGAGCATGATTTCAAATCCCACGACCGGGAACTTAATCCCCATCTCATCCAAAATGCTGGGGTGAATTTCACCAAATGTCGCCAGCACATTTTTGCCCAAGCGCAAAACGCCCGATCTGCCCGGATGATAATATTCCGGCGCATCCGCTGAAATCTGCGCATTCGCGCCCGGCGCGCCGCACGCTTCCAGCGCCGCAATCGCATCAGCCTTCGCGTCATAAAGATCAACGCTGCGGGCCGCGTTTTCATCCGCCCAATGCCGCGCCGCGTTTGATCCGCTGCGAATGCCCGCCGCCACTATTCGCTGGTCATCCGGTTTCACCCCGCCATAAACGGGCCCAACTTCACAAAGCGCCGCGCCCGCAAACCCGCGCGCCTCATTCCGCTCTGCTGCTTCAATTAAATTCGGTAAAATGCTCGGGCGCATCACATCCATCTCGGATGAAATCGGATTCTGCAATGTCAGCGCCGCGATCTGGTTATCGTTTGCACCAAAGGCCTGCGCCTGATCCTTAGCAAGGAAAGACCATGTCACACATTCATGCAGGCCCCGCGCCGCCAGTGCCGCACGCGCTTTGCGCATCGCGCTGCCCAAAATTGTATCCGCTGGCGTCGGAATAACCGGGCCTTCAACTGACAAAGCTGGGATCTTATCAAACCCAACAATCCGCGCAATTTCTTCCGTAATATCCGCCTTGCCAAAAACATCCCCGCGCCATGATGGCGGCGTAATTTTGGAAGCCTTCACTTCAAAACCGAGGGATTTCAGAATCTCTATTTGGCGATCTTTAGGCACATCTATGCCGATCAACTGTTTGCAATAAGCAGGGTCATATTCGATTGTGCGTTTCCATTCAGGCACGCCTCCAGCGACAAAAACCTCACTGGCTTCACCGCCGCAAATTTCTAGCACCATATTTGTAAATAATTCCATACCGGCCACCACAAATTCCGGATCGGCGCCGCGCTCGAAACGATATCGCGCATCACTCTCTACGCCTTGGTCACGGCCAGTGCGCGCAATGCGTTCAGGCGCAAAATACGCCGCTTCCAACAAAACATTCTCGGTATTCTCATCGCAGCCTGTCGATGCTCCGCCAACAACGCCGCCAAGACCGATAACCCCGCTGTCATCATTAATCGTCACCGCGCCTTCCACCAGCTCATAGGTCTTATCATTCAGCGCTTCGAGCTCTTCTCCGCCCTTCGATGTGCCAACACGGACATCACCTTGCAGCTTTTTCGCATCATAAGCATGCAGCGGCCGCGCCTGATCCATCGTGATGAAATTCGTAATATCCACCAACGCCGAAATCGGGCGAAGGCCGATAGCCTTTAATTGTTTCTGCAACCATTCCGGGGACGGCCCGTTCTTCACGCCCTTAACGTAGCGCCCAACAAACATCGGGCAGCCATCTTTATCATCAATTGTTATCTTCGCTGGGAATTCCCGCGCGCTTTTAACCGGTTTAATATCCAGAGGTTTCAATGTTCCTAAACCGGCCGCCGCTAAATCCCGCGCAATCCCGTAAATCCCGGCGCAATCTGCACGGTTGGGGGTAAGCGCAATTTCAATCACCGGATCATCGAGCCCAAAGACTTCCGCCATCGGCGTACCAATCTCGTATTTATCATCCAGCTCGATAATGCCGTTATGCTCATCCGACAGGCACATCTCTTTTTCAGAAACCAGCATGCCGTTGCTCTCGACACCGCGAATTTTGGTGGCTTTTAATGTGACATCAAGCCCGGGAATATACGATCCATCGGGAGCAAAAATCGCTTTCATCCCGGTTTTCGCATTCGGCGCGCCACAAACAACCTGCACCGTTCCATGATCGGCTGTTTTCACCGTGCAAACGCGCAGCTTATCCGCATCTGGATGCTTTTCAGCTTTTTCGACCTTCGCCACCGTAAAAGGCGCAAAATCGCGTCCCTGATCGGTAATTTCTTCAACTTCGAGCCCAATCGCGGTCAAAGTGTCCGAAATCTCCTTAAGAGATGCATCCGTGTCCAAATGGCGCTTAAGCCAGCTCAGCGTGAATTTCATTATTTTATATCCATAGTTCTATAAAGCCATCATATGTAGCGTAAAATTGAGCTTCACACCAACCGTTTCATAAAGTTTTTGTGCAGCCTCATTATCAGCTTCCGCCAGCCAGTAAATGCGGGCCCACTTTTTATCTTTTTGGCCAATTATAGCCAATTCTCTCAGCAGCTTTTTTGCAATTCCGTTGCGGCGCTCAGAAGGCTCCACATAGACATCCTGCATGTAACATACATCTTTCAAACTGCCCGTTGTTGGATGCACAATATAATGAACCAAGCCCACCAGCTTTCCATCACTCTCGGCTACCAATCCGTGTACAGAAAAGTCTTGGTCAGTAAGGCGTGACCAGGTTTCAGATGTCACTTCTTCATCCCGCGTGCCAAGATTATTACCATCCCAAAGCGGTAACCAATCGGGGAAATCTCTATTCTCAATCGGACGGATTTTTACAGCCATATGAAAGGCCTTTTAGCGTGTTGTTGTGTTTGGACGATCCAGCGGATCAAAACCGTAATGCTCGAGCCAGCGCGTATCACATTCGAAAAATGTCCGTAAATCCGGAATGCCGTATTTCAGCATCGTCAGGCGTTCAATCCCCATACCGAAAGCAAAGCCTTGATATTCATCCGGGTCAACGCCGCAATTTTTTAGCACGTTCGGATGCACCATCCCGGCGCCCAGAACCTCCATCCATTGCTGCTCTTGCCCGTCCGGCGCTTTGCCAAGCTTGATTCCGCCATCTGGCTTTTTAGTGTAACCAATATCAACTTCCGCGCCCGGTTCAACAAACGGGAAGAATGATGGACGGAAACGCACCGGCAGATCATCAAGCTTAAAATACGCCCGGACAAAATCCGTCAGGCAGCCTTTGAGATGGCCCATATTCACATCTTTATCAATGAATAGCCCCTCCATCTGGTGGAACATCGGTGTGTGCGTCATGTCGTAATCTGAGCGGTAAGTGCGGCCAAAGCACACAATTTTATACGGCGGCTCGCCGCTTTCCATGTGGCGGATCTGCACGCTCGAGGTGTGGGTGCGCAAAAGCTTTTTAGCGTATTCGCCTTCTTCGCCGTCATCTTCAGGCAGAAAGAATGTGTCCTGCATTTCGCGCGCCGGGTGACCGGGCGAAAAGTTCAGCGCTGTGAAATTGTGAAAGTCATCTTCAATATCCGGGCCTTCTGCAACCGTAAAACCCATAGAGCCGAAAATACCCACCATCTCTTCCATCGTTTGTGAAATCGGATGAATTTTACCGTGGGGCGCTTGCCGGGCGGAAAGAGTAATGTCTTCGCCTTCAGTGCTCAGGCGCTGATCCATGTCTTGTTTTTTAAGCGCGCGCTCTTGAGATTTGATCAAATCGGCAATCTCATCTTTAAGCGCGTTAAGCGCCGCGCCCGTTGTTTTGCGCTCTTCCGGGTCCATACTGCCAAGCGTTTTCATGAGCGCCGTAATCCTACCCTTTTTACCCAGCACGGCCACGCGCACTTCATCAAGGGTCTGCAAATCGCCAGCACCCTCAATTTCACTTGTCAGTTCAGTTTTTAAAGCATTGATATCAGTCATGAATGTTTTATTAGCACTATGATCCAAGCAGACCAAGCGTTTTTGACAAGGTTTTGTATTTATGGTAAAAAATTGCAACAAAGGATAGCGAAATGGTAGAAAATAAGAACGATAAGGTGCTTAAAAGGCGCTTCGACAATAAACTTGAGAACAAAGATTCCGACCTTATAGAAGAGGCGCGGCTTAAGAAAGTTGACGCGCTTTTCGGCAAATTTGACGATTTTGCGGAGGCAGCGCAGCGCAGCGGTTTTACGGAGCAAGATCTTGAAGATCTGTTCGCTGAACTTAAAGAAGAGCGCATAAAAACCAAAGAAGGCCGTCTATCCGAAACGGAAAAAAAAGAAAAAGCACAAAGAGATGAATTCTTAGACAAAGTTGTTCAAAAAATTCTGGAAGACGATGATGAGTAGGCTGGTTATTGACACGAATGTCTATGTAAGTGCAGCAATCTTTCAAAGCCGGGCTGTAGAGAGAACGTTACGCTTCGCTCATACTAAACACACAATTTTTCAGAGTCCTGATACTTTGAGGGAATTAGCTAGGATATTTCTGGATAAAAAGTTTGATCATATTAAACCCCTGGAAGAACGCATAGATCTATTGCAGAGCATCAAGGACGTTTCCCAACTTTGGGATGTGCGGGGCTGTGTCGATCTTTGTCGTGATCCTAAAGACAATATGCTGTTCGCCCTTTCGCATGCCGTTGGTGCAAATTACCTGATTTCGGGTGATAAAGATGTTTTAGACATTCCAAACTATGGCGAAACGATAACGCTCAAGCCGCAGGAATTTATTTATCCTGATGATGCATTTTTCCAATTTTCTCACGCTGCCGGGCCGGTGCTCAGAGAAGAGGCGATATTTATTCCGCCGAATATGCCGGGTCTTAAGGCGCAGATCGTGTCGTTACCCTCCGATAAGAAATTTAATTTTATCCAGCCGGGTGACAATGTACTTTGGCATAGCTTCAACTAAGCGCTTACGCGAAATATAGCCATCTGTAATGCCGATGGAGGTGATGCCCAGCGCGCGGGCGATCTCCGGCTCTTCCATTGTATCACCAATAATCACGGTGTCTTCCGGCGCATGCCCATAAGTTTCCATGTAATCTTTGAGCCGTAAAACCTTCGTGGTGCTTTGCAGGATGGTTGTACCGCCGCAATCATGGGCGGACACATATTTGAAATAATGATCGAGCTTAAGGCGTTTTAAATGGCCTTCAATTTTATCGGTCTGATAATTCGACAGGATAATGCACTCTGCATTTTGCAATTTTAAATGCTCCAACAGTGCACGGGCACCGTGGCGCGTGCGGGTATTCGCGGCATAGCGTTCATAATGGCTTTGGAAGACTTCATTGCCTTCATCCCGGCGCTCCAGAACCGTTTCTGCGCTCACCCCGTGGATCTCATAAAACGGCAGGATTGGGAAAATAAAGGTCTCCCGGTGCTCCTTCAGGCTAATCGGCTTTGCCCCGTAAAACTCCAGACATACATTGCCCGCTTTCCAGCTCGGCACTGTGTCAGCCAATATCGTACCGTTCCAGTCAAAGACCCATAGTTTTTTGGAGAGTTTTTTCATGTTCAGGAGTATAGAGACGCACGCGTAAAAAACTAGGCGGCAATATCAGGTGCACGTTCGGTGATAAAAATAACTGGCGTGTTAGGGTGATCATAATCGCCTTTATACGGCGCTTTAACTTCAACAGCTTGTAATTGGAAATCATCAGAGAATGTGCCGTCTTGTTTAAGCGTTGTTACTTTTTCATCAATATGAGCAAAAAGATTTTGGCCTATTGCTTCCATACTGGTGCAGAGAAAGTTGCGCGATAAAATCTCACGCAAGCTTTCATGAAGCGCTTCAGAAGCTTCCTCACTAACGTTAATAGCTTCGTCGCCAAGTGATTTTAAACGAAACGAAATTTGAGATATATGCACATGCGGTGTGTAATCAACGCCCATAGTCCCGGGATGTGAATGCGAAACCTCTGCTTCATACGGACCGGCAATAACTTCATCATTTTGAAGAGTGTTTAATTTTTCTCCTACGCTCACGCGCTCAACACTAAAATTAAAAAGATCATCAGGGCTGTCGTCGTTTTTATATTTATCGTTCAAATATTTTTTAATATAGGGTTTTTCACTATGAAGAGCCGTCACAACCTGCTCTTTGTTAGCGCATGTGGTAATAAGGCCCTGGAGATACTGTTCAGTGTGAGGGTCTAACAAGAAAGTCACATTCGCAGCGCCTTGGGCCTGAAATTCTATGTAAGCCTCCTGACCAACGGTTGTATTAAAGGGGCCGATGATGGCTTTGCTGATTGCGGGTGTTATTTTTAACATAATAATTCATGCCACATAAGGGGTCCTTACTGCAACAAAAAAGGCCCATCCGAAGAGGGGCCTTTTGAATTCGATATGCTTAAAGCCTTACGCAGCAGCTTTCTCAACCGGTGCGTGGATTGGCGCTTTCGCCAGGGCCGCTTGGGCTTGCTTAGCAATAGCTGCAAAGCCTTTCTCGTCGTGAATCGCAATCTCTGATAGAGATTTACGGTCCAATTCAATACCAGCCAGTTTCAAGCCGTGAATAAGCGTTGAGTATGTCATGTCATGTAAACGGGCAGCCGCATTGATACGCTGAACCCACAATTTGCGGAATTCACGTTTCTTGACGCGGCGGTCGCGATAAGCATATTGACCTGCTTTCTCAACAGCCTGTACTGCGGTGCGGAAACAACTTTTCCGGCGGCCGTAGTAACCTTTGGCGGCTTTGATAACTTTTCTGTGTCTCGCATGGGCGCGAGGGCCTCCTTTAACGCGTGCCATTACTTAGCTCCTCCTGATTTTGCAGCAGCTTTTTCAGCGGCTGTCTTCTTTTTCTTACGAAGATAAGGCAGAAAATTACGCAATACTTTGCGTTCATCAGCAGCACATAATGTTTTACCGCTTTTGGCCTTACGTTTCATGGATTTTGGTTTATTCATTTGCATGTGGCGCATTTTGGCCTGTTTGACCTTAACTTTGCCACTACTGGTGACGCGGAATCGCTTCTTGGCACCAGATTTGGTCTTCATTTTCGGCATTTGCTGTCTCCTAAAAAGGGTTGTTATTTGATGACCGAGGCAGCCGTACTCGCCAGACCATCTGTTCGTATGCGGGTTTATAGCGCCAATATAGGCGTAAATGCAAGCATAAAATGCACATCTAAAGAGCCCGCGACACGAAGCAACGCCTTGGCGTTGTTCGTATTTTTAGAAGCAAATAAAACGTTGTTTTGCTTTGCGGGCCGTCAACCGTTTGACGCTTTTTAATTATCAGGTATATTTTTCGATAAATTGCAGAATATGGTAAAACATGGTTTTACGGTGGTTTAGCTGCGGCAGACCATGGGTTCCATCTTGAAAGCTGGTAATCTCCACGCGCCTAGCATTGGCGTGCGCCCGGATAATATCCAGCTGATCAATCGGCGAAACCTCGTCCTGTGCCCCATGCATCACAAGTATAGGTTTATTCAGATCCTTAACCGCGCCCGTAATTTCGGCTTCCTGCAGCTGTTCGATAAAAGATATACCAATCCGGTGTTCGTTTAGAATCGCATAACCGGCCTTCTTCCATTCTTTCTCAATGTCATCAGACTTGAAGTTCTTTACAGCTATGCGCTTCATATCCAGCATCGGCCATAAAGTTATGAAGCATAATGTTTGTTCTGGCGCATTCATAAACGTGATGGGAACGCCGAGGCCCTCACAAACAAAAACAAAGCGTTTGTAGCCTTGGTCTTTCGCCCAATCTATAACATTTCGCAAATCCTCAGAAGCGCTATCGAGCGTAAAGTCTTCTTCACGGCCATCACTTTCGCCGCAGCCCCGGAAATCAAAACGAAAACTATGATAATTTTTAGCGGCGGCCACATCCTCTAAGCTTTGAAAAACATTTTCATGCGTATCTTTATTACCCGGAAAACCGTGCACCATGATAATGAGGAATTGGTCTGCTCTATCAAGCGCCTCCTCATCGGGCCGTGAAAACAGTCCTTGAATATATTGGCTTTCACCAGCGAGAATTTGAATGGGTTTTGCCATTGGTCTTATTCGATCCTTAGCGCGGATTTTTAATGAGCTTCTGCCCAAGATTTCCCGTTGCCAGCTTCAGCTTCCAGGGGAACGGAGATATTGACACTCATGATTTTATAAGCGCTTTCCATCACATCTTTGACGAGTTCCGCTGTTTTGTCCAGTTCGTTTTCTGGGACTTCAAAGATCAGTTCGTCATGCACTTGCAGCAACATTTTGGCATGAAGTCCATTATCGTTGAGTGCTTTTGGCATTTTCGCCATGGCAATTTTCATGATGTCTGCCGCCGTGCCCTGAAGCGGTGCGTTAATGGCGGCACGCTCCGATCCACCGCGCTGGGCCTGGATTTTCGCATTAATGTTGGGCGTAAAACATTTTCGGCCATAGAGTGTTTTCACATAGCCATGTTCCCGCGCCTCATCTTTTTTCTCCTCCATGTAATCTTTAATTTCGGGAAAGCGGGCCAGATAGCGCTTAATAAAATCACTGGCATCGGCAGGGTCACAGCCCAATTGCTTGGCAAGCCCCCAACCGGATATGCCATAGATAATGCCGAAATTCACCGCCTTGGCTTGGCGGCGGATCTCTGGTGAAACGTCCTCAACGGGCACATCGAAAACCTGAGAGGCGGTAAGGGTATGAATATCAACATTATCCTTAAAGGCCTGTTTCAATGCAGTAACGCCGGCTATTTCCGCAGACAGGCGCAGCTCGACTTGCGAGTAATCAACGGACAGTAATGTGTGACCCTTCTCGGCGATAAAGGCCTCGCGGATTTTACGGCCATCTTCCGTGCGGATCGGAATATTCTGCAAGTTTGGATCGCTCGAAGCGAGCCGCCCCGTTGACGTTCCCGTCATGTGATAAGACGTATGCACCCGCGCAGTTTCCGGGTTAATTTCTTCCTGCAATGCATCGGTATAAGTTGATTTCAATTTCGACAACCCGCGCCAGTCGAGAATTTTCTGTACAATCTCATGGCCTTGCATCGCTAAGGTTTCGAGCGTTTTCACATCGGTGGAATGTTGACCTGTTTTGGTCTTCTTGCCGCTGTCCAGCCCCATCTGGTCAAACAATATTTCACCAATCTGTTTAGGGCTGCCGATATTAAATTGCGTCCCGGCAAGCTTATGAATTTCACCTTCAAGATCAGCAATACGTTTGCCAAAATCTGTACTCATGCTTTTCAAGATGGTCGGATCAACTTTAATGCCTTCCAGCTCCATCTGTGCAATCACGGGGATAAGCGGGCGTTCAATATTTTCATAGACGCTGACCATTTTCTCCTGAATGAGGCGTGGCTTGAGAAGCTTATAAAGCCGCAGCGTAATTTCCGCATCCTCGGCTGCGTAATCGAGCGCCTTCTCAATATCGACTTTATCGAACGTGACTTGTGCTTTTCCTGTTCCAGCAACGTCTTTGAACGGAATAGGAGCGTGATCGAAATAGTGCGTGGACAGCGCATCCATTGAATGCTTATGGCTTGAACCATCAAGAACGTAGGAAATCAAAAGCGTGTCATCGCAAGGGTGAACATGAATGCCGTGCTTGGCAAAAAGCTGCCAGTCATATTTCATGTTATGAGCTATTTTCATCACGCTCGGATCTTCCAGTAAGGGTTTGAGCATAGACAGCGCCTTATCCATCGGCAATTGTGGGATATCGGAACCTTGAGACTCGCCAAGCAAATCAGCTTGCGCCGCGACATGCCCCAAAGGAATATACGCAGCTTTACCAATCTCCGATGTCAGCGAAATACCAACAAGCTGCGCTTTTGCAGGAGTCAGCGATGTTGTCTCCGTATCAATGCAAACTTCCCCCGCCGCGTAAGCCGCATTGATCCATTCTTGTAAGATCTTTTCATCATTGATGAGTGTGTATTTATTTTCGGATGGTGCAGGCCAGTCTGGCTCTTCCGTATCAGGCGCCGGGGCTGCTGCTTTTTGCGGCGTAGCAACGGGCGCGCCGCCCAATCGTTTAATAATCGAATTAAACGCATGCTCTTCCAAAAACGCCATCAAAGCGGGCTTGTCAGGGTCGTGCGTTTTCAGCTCTTCAATCGCGACAGGTAGCGGCGCATCTTGGTCAAGCGTCACCAATTTTTCAGACATGCGCGCATCTTCGGCATGCTCAATCAATTTTTCGCGGCGCTTGGGCTGTTTAATTTCTTCCGCGCGGGCAAGCAGGGACTCCAGATCACCATAAGTGTTGATAAGCTCAGCCGCTGTCTTAACGCCAATGCCGGGAACGCCGGGAATATTATCGGTGCTGTCACCGGCAAGCGCTTGCACATCGATGACCTTCTCCGGCGGCACGCCAAATTTTTCCATCACCTCGTCCGGGCCAATCCATTTATTCTTCATCGGATCCAGCATGCGTACGCCGGGCTGGACGAGCTGCATCAAATCTTTATCAGACGAAACAATCACAACCTTCTTGCCTTTTTCGAGCGCACGCTTTGTATAGGCGGCGATCAAATCATCCGCCTCATAACCCGCCAGCTCAATCGCTAGAATATCAAACGCCCGCGTGGCATCGCGCACTAAGGGGAATTGTGGGATAAGATCATCAGGCGGCGCATCGCGGTTGGCTTTATAGTCTGGGAACAAATCATTGCGGAAAGACCCGCCTTTAGGATCAAAAATCACCGCTAAATACGGCGCATGATAATCTTTCAGCAGCTTCAGCAGCATCTGCGTGTAGCCGAACACGGCCGAAACAGGAACACCGTCCGGGTTTGTCATTCCACCGCGCCCCGAATAAGCCATGGCAAAATAAGCCCGGAATATAAACCCGGACCCATCGACAAGATAAAGCTCGCCATCCTGTGGCTCGGAATTAGATGCTTCTGCTGTTTGAATCATCAAAAGAGGATGGCGCATAGAAATGCGGAAGTCTAGAGATCAAGCAAGCCTTAAACAAAAAAAGGCCCCGCACGTGTCCAGGTCGACTTGCGCGGGGTGGGGAGTGAGGGTGAAACCAACCCTTGGCTCTAATATAAACAGGGATTAAGAGCTAAGGGCCTCTGCAGGTTTCTCAGGGTATTCTTCTTGATGTTCGAAGCTCAGGGAGTCTAGGAAAGGAGTTGAGGGTTTTTGAGCACTTTCTTCTGTTTGCAGCGTAATACCAGCCAGGTGCAGAATATAGGCCGGGTCTACACCAAATTCGATGCCGTGTTTAAAACTTATGTGCTGAATAATGTCATGAGGAGGGGTTTCCCCCCATCCACGTAGAAGTTCTTTACCAAATGCGAAAAAGTCCGAATAACAATCTTCTATGTAATGATTTTCAAAATATTCAAAATTTTGCGGCTCAACCGCGACAAAGGCATAAAAAGGCCTGTCCTCGGTAATCCCATGACAAAATACGATAATCTTGAATCCAAAGCGCGTATCGTCACAACGCATTAATCCGTGCTGGTAGCTTGTTAGCTCCATGTGTCACAACCCTCTATTTTGTGCGCCGTTTATCCGGCTTATCTTTATGGGAATTTTTCCCTTATACTTTAAGTCTAACGTGCAAAAAGTTAATAAATCTTCAATTTTAGATAAATTGTTTGGAAAATTAAGTTGAGCTTAACCTTTGGAAAATGCATAGAGTGCAACAGCTGCAGCATTTGAGACATTTATACTGGGCATCGAGCCGTGCATAGGAAGCCGGAGCAGGCTATCGCAATGGTCTTTTACAAGGCGCCTTAACCCCGGTCCTTCGGCGCCCAAAACCAAAACCGATTTTCCACTTGTGTTCGCCTGTGCAATATCTTCACCGCGCTCATCAAGTCCGTAAACGAAGTATCCGTGTTTCTGTAGCGTCTCGATTGAGCGCGAGAGATTGGTTTCATAGGCTACAGGAACATGCTCAATCGCCCCACAGGCGGTCTTGGCGAGAACACCATTAAGCTCCGGCGCATGCTTTTTTTGCATGATAACGCCGCCCGCTCCAAACGCGCAGACACTGCGCAAGATAGCCCCCACATTATGCGGATCGGTGACCTGATCAAGAATAACGATAAGACTGCTTTCTTTGCTGCGTTCACGGATAAGAATATCTTCTAAATCCATTTCCGGCGCGCCCGAAGTTACCAGCGCCAAGCCCTGATGCACAGAGCCTTGCGGCAAAGTTTTATCGAGCTGCGCTTTATCAAGGATCGTGGCTTGTGGGCGGACCAGCCCCTTTTGCAAGGCTTCGCCAAGGGTTTCTTCAAACCCTTCCAGCGCATTTTGCGTGCAATAAAATGTATTAATCTGCCGTTCTTCATTGAGCCATGCTTCACGCACAGCGTGAAAACCATAGAGATTTGCCTGTGCGGCTCTTCTTTCAGAGCTGTGCTGTTTGTCTGGGCGCGGTTTCTGCTCCGGCCTTTTGGACGCGTTTTTATTGTGTTTGGTTTTATGTTTTTTCATCGCTGGGCAGGTTACAGCCTTGGCACGGGGGGCGAAAGTCTTTTTTCTGCGGGCTAGGCTTTACCACGTGCGAATACGTCTGTGGTGGGGTGGTCGAGTGGTTAAAGGCAGCAGATTGTAACTCCGCCCGCGTATGTGTGCGCAGGTTCGAATTCTGTCTCTCTCTATTTTACTTATTACTGATATTCACAGGCTTGCGGATAAACTTGCGAATACAGTGAACACATAAGGAAAAGATGCTATAGTGAACAAAATTATGAGATTCTTCCCAACACTAAGGAGTTAAAAATGATTACAGCATATTGTGTGAAATGTAAGGAAAAGGGCGTTGAAATGAACGACCCGGCCATTCATCAAACAAAAAAAGGCGGCTTTATGGCCAAGGGCGCTTGCCCGAAATGTAGCACGACGCTTTGCGCTATCATGTCAAAAGACAACGCTGAAAAAGCTGTCGCTGACGGCGTTAAAAAAGCCTACTAAGCTTTTTAAGCAGAATTAAAAAAGACCTCCCTTGGTTTACCCAAAGGAGGTCTTCTTACTTTTTGTGCCTTTAAAAAGCACGGAGAGGAAAGAACAAACAACAAGCCCGTAAAAACGCTGCACTAGGGCCGATGTTTGTTTCATCAAAAACGCATTCGCACTGAATATGTTTTGAGTTACATAGATTAAAAAATTTTAATGTCAAAAAAATAAGGTTTGCATCTTTACGATACCTGACGTATTGAAAGGGTATTCATTAAACGAATTTTGAGGTAAAGCGTGCGGCCCGCGAGGCTGAGCTTTATGTTGATATGAGAATTACATTCAAAGAGCTGCGCTTCCATTTCATTCTGGTTTTGGCCGTATCAGGCGCATTCCCTGTCTACGCTGCTGAGGCAACGCTCCCCATTAGCGTAAGGCTTGTGAGTTGTGGCCCGACAGTTGCGCAGGCCTGTGAGCTTGATTTACGGTGTTGCGGCTTTTTGGAAAGGCTCGAAATAGCACAAAGCCATGAAACAGTGAGCGCGTCATATGAAAAACCAAAACACGCAGCAGATTCAGCGGAAGAACTTTTCGATCTGAAAGATGTAACATACCAGATAGACATGTCTGATAAGACTCTTACATATTCTCTTCAATAAGACGGCGTCTTTAAAAACAGATTTCCAAACATAAATGCTTGGGGCATGATGGTCTTATGAGCATTCTTGCAGACATCGGCGGGACATTTGTGCGCTTTGCATCAGCAGAGGCAGGCGCTCCAGATCATATTGCTAAGTACAAAGTGGAAGATTTTGAAAGCCTTGAAACGGCTCTAGGCCAATATTGTGAAGAGCAGGGCTTGGAAACTTCAGGTTCATTGCGGATCGCCACGGCCGGCTACGAAGATGCCGGGGTTTGGAAATTTGTAAATCAAAACAAATGGATCATTGATCCCGCGGGGCTCAACCAAGCAGGCTGGACAATCGAAATTATTTTGAATGACTTCGAAGCCGGAGTTTGGGCTCTAACGAATTTAGCAGCCGAAGATGTTGAAACGCTAAAAGACGCGAGCGGCGCTTCAAAAAATAAATGCCTGCTCGGTCCCGGCACAGGCCTAGGGCTTGGGTATTTGCATGATGGCGACCCGCCACATGTTCAAAAAACCCATGGCGGCCACATGCCTGTTGCAACGCTAACTGATGAACAGTTTATGATTGTGCAAACGGCTCAGCGTTTAAAAACAGACCAAACCATTCCAGTTTTCGAAAATTTTGTCAGCGGCCCGGGACTTTATAATATCTATGCAGCCCAATGTTTGATCAGCGGCAAAATTCGCCGCGCTGATACGCCCGAAGCCATGTTGAAGGAAACGCAGGATCCACAGGTGCAAGAAGCCCTGCGGCTATTTCATGAGTTTTTTGGTCTGTTTGCGGCCACCGCCGTGATCACCGGCCACGCTTATGGCGGTTTGTATCTAACCGGCGGGGTGCTGGAGCGTTTAATCGAAGTTAATCAATTTGATTTTGAGCTGTTTGAAAAATGGTTCTGTGTGGAAAGCGTAGGGTCCGTAACCCACGACCTGAAGGCCACACCAATCTATCACATCACCTATCCTTATCCCGCGCTTAAAGGGCTTCTCAATGCCTAAAGCCTATCTGACAATTGATGACAGCCCGTCTGAGCGCACCGACGATCTTGTTGATTTTTTGGCAGATCGAAAAATTCCTGCACTACTATTTGTTCGCGGGGTTCATCTGCAAGAAAATCCGAAGGCCATAGAACGCGCAATTGGGAAAGGCCTTGTCATTGGCAATCATAGTTTTGCACATAAACCCGCTGGCGAAATGGAGCCCCAAGAATGGTGCGATGATTTTGAACTTTGTGAACATCTTATTGAGGCTGCCTATGCGCGTTGTGAGATCGCCCGTCCCGGCAAATATTATCGCTTTCCGTATATTGATCGCGGGGATGGCAAAAAGATCGAACAGATAGATGCCGCCAGCGTGGGCGAAAACAACAAAACCAGTATCCTCCAGCAATATCTGAAAGACCAAGGCTGCACGCAGCCGTTTAACAATATGCCACCTGAATATCGATCTGATGCCGCAGATTGCCTCTACACGTTCACCGCGCGGGATTGGATGCTCAATGATAAACATCGTGGCCACCAGCCTCTTAAAACAATGGATGACCTAAAAAGTCGCATAAACAGCGATGAAGGCCTAAAAACCCACGAGCACGCCCATGTTTTGCTGCTGCATGATCAACCTGACATTTTCGATGAAGTCTGTGCGCTGATCGATTATTTTGCCGAAAAAGACTTCGAATTTCTTGCTTATTAAATCGGATAAGGTTAATTAGGGGTCTATCCCAAGAGCGCGGGCGTAGTTCAATGGTAGAACACTAGCCTTCCAAGCTAGTTATGCCGGTTCGATCCCGGTCGCCCGCTCCAGCAATTTTCCACAGCTCTCGCCCTCAGTTAGCGTAACTTTATTATGCCGCACAACCATTTTCCGAAACAATTCTCTTGAAATCCTTGTGAAACTCTAATATAAGCATAATTAGTTACCAAATATATATATTTTATAGCTTTTTAATGATGGGAGATATTGAGTATGAAACAACTACTAATAAAAAGGCACAATGGGGGCCCACTAAATACAAAACTGCGTGAAGAGGTGGCTAGAGTGGCTGATACTGGGTCAGAACATAATGTGCGGGCTGTTAAACATGACAGACATAGTCCTAAGGCTATTGTGCTCCATGTAAATAACGATTTAAATGAACAGCAGATGCGTACGATACAAAATCTTGGTCTTACATTCTAAATTTATTATTTTAGTAAACTATTAAAAAGAAAAAACCCGTTGACTTTTTTCAGCGGGTTTTCTAGCGTCTTGCATTGGAATTCGTGGTGGTTTGCGCGTAATGTGTTTACCAATGGCTAAAAACGCGAAGCTGTTTAAACCGACTAACGCAAATATAAGGACAAAAGATATGTCTAAGGAAAAATTCGTACGTAATAAACCTCACGTAAACATCGGCACAATTGGCCATGTTGACCACGGTAAGACAACGCTGACGGCGGCGATTGCCGGTAAGTACGGCGCTGGTGAGTCTGTTGATAAAATCGACAAG
>JAJFGR010000017.1 GCA_021776025.1 Alphaproteobacteria bacterium | reverse complement strand
CTTGTCGATTTTATCAACAGACTCACCAGCGCCGTACTTACCGGCAATCGCCGCCGTCAGCGTTGTCTTACCGTGGTCAACATGGCCAATTGTGCCGATGTTTACGTGAGGTTTATTACGTACGAATTTTTCCTTAGACATTTTTTAGTCTCCTTCTTTCTTTAAACTTAAACTTGCTTAAGCCCCGAGGCTTTCTTTTACTTCCTGAGCGACTGCTGCGGGAACCGGTTCATAATGATCAAACTGCATGGTGTAGTTTGCGCGGCCTTGCGATTGAGAGCGCAGATTGTTGATGTAACCAAACATGTTAGCCAGAGGCACCATGGCGGTAATGACTTTTGCGTTTCCGCGATCTTCCATTGAAGCGACTTGTCCGCGGCGTGAATTGAGATCACCGATGATGTCGCCCATATATTCTTCAGGAGTTACGACTTCAACGCTCATCATTGGCTCAAGCAATTGAGGGCCAGCTTGCTGCATGCCTTCTTTAAAGGCTGATTTCGCAGCGATTTCGAAGGCCATGACAGAGGAGTCAACATCGTGATACGCACCGTCAACCAGTGTCACTTTAAAGTCGAGAACAGGGAAGCCGGCAACGATACCTGTTTCCTTGGCTGTTTCCAGACCTTTTTTAACACCCGGAATATATTCTTTAGGAACATTACCACCGACAACCTTACTGTCGAATTCAAAGCCTGAGCCTTGTTCGCCCGGCTCAAAGATAAGATCGATTTTCGCGAACTGACCAGAACCACCGGTTTGTTTTTTGTGGGTGTAGGAAATTTCGCACTGTTTGGTGATTGATTCACGGTAAGCAACCTGCGGCGCACCAATATTAGCTTCGACCTTAAATTCACGCTTCATACGGTCAACAAGGATGTCGAGGTGAAGCTCACCCATACCTTTAATAATTGTTTGACCGGATTCATGATCAACAGAAACGCGGAATGATGGGTCTTCGGCAGCGAGGCGTTGCAGCGCAGTCGACATTTTTTCTTGGTCAGCCTTTGTTTTAGGCTCAACAGCAATCTCGATCACAGGCTCGGGGAATTCCATACGCTCAAGCACAACAGGCTTATCTTTGTCACACAATGTGTCACCCGTTGTTGTGTCTTTCATACCAACGAAAGCAACGATGTCACCAGCGTGTGCGATTGACAGCTCTTCACGGTTGTTTGAATGCATGAGCAGCATACGACCAACGCGTTCGCGCTTATCTTTCACAGAGTTCATCACGTATGAGCCAGATTCGATTGTACCGGAATAGATCCGCGCGAATGTTAGAGAGCCAACAAATGGGTCGTTCATGATTTTGAATGCGAGGGCGGAAAACGGCGCATCATCTTTTGGTTCGCGGTTTTCTTCCTCATCAGAATCAACTTTCACACCTTTTGTCTCGCCGATATCTTCGGGAGAAGGGAGAAATTCAACAACGGCATCGAGCATGGGCTGAACACCTTTGTTTTTAAAGGCTGTACCGCAAAGCACAGGAACAAACGCACCAGCGATTGTACCCTTACGGATGCAAGCTTTGAGTGTTTTTTCATCCGGCTCGGTACCATCAAGATAGGCTTCCATGGCTGCATCATCATACTCAACAACCAGATCAACGAGTTTTTCACGGTATTCAGCGGCTTTATCCGCAAGGTCGGCAGGAATGTCTTGTTCGCTATATGTTGCGCCCAATGCTTCGCCGTCCCAAACAATTGCTTTCATCTTCACAAGATCGATGTTACCGGCAAAGTCGTTTTCCGCGCCGATTGGCAGCTGGACAATACAAGGCACAGCGCCAAGGCGGTCAATGATCATGTCGACAGTGTTGTAAAAGTCTGCGCCGATTTTATCCATTTTATTGATGAAGCACATGCGCGGAACGCTATATTTGTCTGCTTGGCGCCAAACAGTTTCAGTTTGAGGCTCAACGCCTGCGTTCGCATCAAACACAGCAATCGCACCATCAAGAACGCGCAATGAACGCTCAACTTCAATTGTGAAGTCAACGTGACCAGGGGTGTCGATAATGTTCAAACGGAAACGCTCACCGTCATACTGACCATCTTTAGGCGCATCCCAGTACGTGGTTGTCGCAGCAGATGTGATCGTGATTCCACGCTCTTGTTCTTGCTCCATCCAGTCCATCGTCGCGGCACCATCATGCACCTCACCAATTTTGTGAGATTTGCCGGAATAGTACAAAATGCGTTCAGTCGTTGTGGTTTTGCCCGCATCGATGTGCGCCATAATGCCGAAGTTCCGGTAATGATCAATTGGATGTTCGCGTGTCATTTAATTCTTGTCCTGTTTCTCAAATCTATTCTTTAAAGTTTTTACCAGCGGTAATGGGCGAATGCTTTGTTGGCATCGGCCATTTTGTGCGTGTCATCTTTTTTCTTCACAGCATTGCCGCGTTCATTGGCTGCATCGAGCAGCTCGTTTGCTACGCGATCAACCATTGTGTTCTCACCGCGCTTACGGGCAGCTTCGATAATCCAGCGCATTGCCAGCGCCACAGAGCGACCTGAAGCAACCTCAACAGGAACCTGATAGGTTGCACCACCAACACGGCGTGAACGAACCTCAAGCTTAGGGCGTACATTTTTTAATGCCTCATGAAAAAACCCAAGCCCCTTACTCTTGTAAACAACAGCAGAAGTATCACCTTCACCATCGCCCGCGTCCTTATTATCGTTACCGGCTTTTGTATCAAGAATATCAATCGCCTTATAAACAATACCTTCAGCGGTCGATTTTTTACCGTCCAGCATCAGGTTATTGATGAATTTCGACAGCACTAGATCTCCAAATTTTGGATCCGGGAGAATTGCGCGTTTTTCTGCTCTATGGCGACGTGACATATTTGAGTTCCTTCACTTAAGCTTATTTTGGACGCTTCACACCGTAGCGTGAGCGTGATTGTTTACGATCTTTAACGCCTTGAGTATCCAGCGTTCCACGAATGATGGTGTAGCGCACACCCGGTAAGTCTTTAATACGGCCGCCGCGCACCAGAACAACGGAGTGTTCCTGTAGATTGTGGCCTTCACCAGGGATGTAACAGATTACTTCGTGACCTGTTGTCAAACGTACCTTTGCAACTTTCCGCAAAGCGGAGTTCGGTTTCTTTGGCGTTGTTGTATAAACACGCGTACAAACGCCACGTCTTTGCGGGTTGCTAGCCAGCGCCCGGGTTTTCTTAGCTTTCACAACTCTTTTGCGGGGCTTACGCACCAATTGTTGAATAGTCGGCATATTCTAATGGCCTCTTTTTAATCTCTACATTTATGGATGGCTGCATATAGCGTTAGAAAAACGCGGCAAGTCCGGAATTATTTTTCGCAAAGCGAAAAGGACTTTATATTGCAGAGCATCCCGTTTCATTCAGGATGTTGCACCAAATGGAATCAAAACCATATGGCCCAACTGAATCTGCGCGGAATATAGGAGGAATCGCCGCATGCGTCAACATTTATTTTACGAATCATCTTAAGAACCAGAAAAGGGCCGTAACTGTTGCCTTTTCACAACGTGTCGGCTTGTGTTGGTGTGGCGTTATGGCGTATGGTTCGTCTGTTTTATTTTATGCTCAAGGTGGCCTGTAATGTGCGGTTTTGCTACATTTTTTGAAAAAGGACGGGTGTTTCCCGAAAGGTTATTAAAAGCCGTTGATGCAGACCTGTTTCACCGCGGGCCTGATAGCGGTGGACTTTTTGAGGAAACGGGCGGCGCGATGGTCTTTCGGCGTCTGGCCATTTTGGACCCGACAAGCGGGGCCGACCAGCCGATGCAGGACGAAAGCGGACGTTACGTTCTTGTTTTTAATGGTGAAATCTACAACTTCCCTGAGTTGAAGGCCTCGCTGGAGGCCAAAGGCGCGACATTCAAAACCAACAGCGATACGGAAGCTGTTCTTTTAGGATTTCGGCACTGGGGACCCTCGGTGGTCGAGAAACTCGATGGGATGTTCGCCTTTGTGATATGGGACAAGCAAGAGCATAAAGCCTATGCGGCACGCGATACTCTAGGCATTAAGCCGCTTTACATGGCAAGAAAAGACAACTTTACGGGCTTTTCTAGTGAAATGCGGCCTTTGCGCCGAATTGTCGGGACAGAGGTTGATCCGGACGCAATTACAGAGATTATGGCGATGCGCTATCCCACCGAGCGCCGCAGCAACCTTAAAGACATCCATATGATACCGGGCGGGACGTTGGTTACATATGATTTGAACAGTAATGATGTCAAAGAGCATGTGTTTGAAAATATCCTTGATACGCTAAAACCAGATTACAACATTACCTATGAAGATGCGTTGCAGATCACCGAAGATGCCGTCGTCGACAGCGTCAAGAGGCATCTGCAAAGCGATGTGGGATATTCGGTGCAACTTTCAGGCGGGGTGGATTCCAGTCTGACTACAGCGATTGCCTCTGAGCTTAGCGGCAGCCGTTTACGAACTTACGGCATAAAGCTTGAAGACCCCAAACATGATGAATCCGAATACCGGCAGATGGTTAAAGATCGGTACGACATTGACCATCATGAAATTGAATTGACCGGCCGCGATTTTGCGGACGGGTTGGCTGATACCTGCCGCGCGCTGGAAACCCCTACAGCGCATAAGGGATGTGTGTTTTTAAAACGTCTCAGTCAGGAAATTGCCAAGCATGATAAAGTCACCCTTGTCGGTGAAGGCGCGGATGAGTTTTTTGGCGGTTACGAGCGCTATATTAAAATAGATCACACCCGCAAGATGGCCATGGTGGCCGCGGCAACGCCAGATGCGGTGCTTAAGTCCGTTCCGCGACTTCATAATGCGCGGCGCTATAAAACACTCGATCCTGCTCTGGTGGTTCAAACCTATCATGATCAGAATGTGGCTTTATCCCTGTTCCCAAATGCGCATTTAAATGTGGGGACGCAAGCGCGCATTGCCGGAATTTCCGATATGCGAGAGCGCGTGATGGCGGCGGATCAGCTGTCTTATCTGGGCTCCTTATTATGGCGGCAGGACAAGATTTCTATGGCGCATTCAGTGGAGGTGCGCACACCTTTTGCACATATGCCTCTGGCACGGGCGGTGAACAAAATTCCAGCGTCAATTCGTATTCCCGGTGATATCACCAAACCATTATTGAAAAAAGTTGCGGAAAAATGGCTGCCGCATGAGCTTTTGTACCGGCGAAAAGTAGGACTGACCCTGCCCGTTAATGAGTGGATTAATGATGATAAAATTCTCAAGCCCTACGTTATGGCGCTGACCTCTTCCGATTGTGCCCTATCCAGCTACGCGGATACCGAGTTGCTCAAGAATTTTGTCGAAGATTATTATGCTGGCAAAATTACAAAACCGACACATCAGAAAATTCTGCCGATCCTAGCGATAACCAATATCTGGCTTGAAACTTTGAAACAAGATCAGATAGAACACTCTTTAGCGGCATAAAAAAGGGCCCCAAAAGGCCCTTTTATTGTTCTTTATCAAAGAATTACTATCCGTTTGCAACTTCCTTTGTCTCTTCGGACGGAGCATCGCCATCAGCGGGCAGTGCGGCGGCTTCTTCGGATAGGTCCTCAAGCACTTCCTCTTCTTCCTGAGGTTGGCTATCAATGATGACTTGATCACGCTCTGCAGCGACGCGTTTTACGCCGGCTGTGTATGCGCCGGTACCGGCAGGGATCAAGCGACCAACGATGACGTTTTCTTTGAGGCCAAAGAGTTTATCGACCTTGCCTTGTACAGCGGCTTCGGTGAGAACGCGGGTTGTTTCCTGGAACGACGCAGCGGAGATGAAGCTGCGCGTTTGCAGGGATGCTTTGGTAATACCTTGCAAGACAGGGCGACCAACAGGTGGACGCTGACCATCAGCCGCAGCTTTCGTAACAGCAACATCATATTCATCACGCTCGGCATGTTCGCCAACAAGATACGTAGAATCGCCGACTTCGGTGATTTCTACTTTTTGCATCATCTGACGTACAATCACCTCAATGTGCTTATCGTTGATCTTCACTCCCTGCAGGCGGTAAACCTCCTGCACTTCGTTGGTGAGGTAATCAGCGAGCGCTTCAACGCCCATAACATCAAGAATATCATGCGGAACAAGCGCACCATCAAGAATTGGGTCACCTTTGCGGACGAAGTCGCCTTCGACTACAGCCAAGTGACGGCCTTTTGGCACAAGATATTCACGCACTTCACCATCATCAGCGTTCGCAGGCTTCACAGCGATGCGGCGCTTGGATTTGTAATCCTTACCAAACTCAACGTAACCGTCGATTTCGGAGATCACAGCGAAGTCTTTTGGCATACGGGCTTCGAAGAGTTCGGCCACACGTGGAAGACCACCTGTAATATCGCGCGTTTTTGATGTTTCGCGTGGAATACGGGCGATCACATCACCGGCTTTAACCTCTTGTCCATCATCTGCGTTCAAAATCGTGTCCACGGACAGATAGTAGTTCGCAGGCAAACCGTTAGGCAGCTTGATGACTTTACCTTTCTTATCAAGAAGAGAGATACGTGGTTTCAAATCGCCGCCTTTAGGCTGAGAGCGCCAGTCGATAACCTTCTTAGAGGTGATTCCTGTGGCTTCGTCTGTCTCATCGACAATCGATACGCCATCAACAAGGTCAAAGTAATGCGCGACACCATCTTTTTCCGTGATAACGGGAAGTGTATACGGGTCCCACTCGGCCATTTTATCGCCGGCTTTAACCTTGACGCCATCTTCTATAAGAAGTTTTGCGCCATAAGGAACACGGTGCGTGGCTTTTTCCTTGCCTTTGCCATCGACCAAAACGATTTCAGTGTTACGGCCCATGACGATATTCACGCCTTCGGAGTTTTTCACCACATTTTGGTTACGCACTTCTGCTTTGGCTTCCAGATTGGCTTCAACGTGTGAGCGCTCAGCGCCTTTTTGCGCCGCGCCGCCAATGTGGAATGTCCGCATTGTAAGCTGAGTTCCCGGCTCACCAATGGATTGCGCAGCCATAACACCGATTGCTTCACCCATATTCACTTCCGTTCCGCGTGCGAGGTCACGACCATAACATGCACCACAAATGCCGTTATTTTCGCCTTCACAGGTGAGAACAGAGCGAACCAGAACTTCATCAACACCGGCAGTTTCAATCAGCTCGGATGTTTCTTCGTCGATAATCACACCTGCTTTGACAATCATTTTTCCATCGAGCGGGTTTTTGATGTCGATAGAAGAACTACGGCCCAAGATGCGTTCTGCCAATGACACCACAACATCAGCGCCGTTCATCACTGCGCGCATTGAGATACCATCTTTCGTTCCACAATCATATTCGGTGATGATGGCATCTTGCGCCACATCAACGAGACGACGTGTAAGATAGCCGGAGTTCGCAGTTTTCAGAGCTGTATCAGCTAGGCCTTTACGCGCGCCGTGAGTGGAGTTGAAGTATTCCAGCACAGTCAAACCTTCTTTAAAGTTTGAGATAATCGGCGTTTCGATGATTTCACCAGATGGCTTAGCCATCAGGCCGCGCATACCGGCGAGCTGACGGATCTGGGCTGCAGAACCACGAGCACCGGAGTGGGCCATCATGTAAACCGAGTTAAGGTTACCGCTTTCGATATCGGAGATTTGCGCCATCATGGCATCGGCAACATCGTCGGTACATTTTGACCAGATATCGACAACTTTGTTGTATTTTTCACCTTTGGTGATCAGACCATCCTGGTACTGAACCTCAAACTCTTTGACTTTGTTGTTGGCTTCACCGATCAGTGTTTGCTTCTCGGCCGGAATGATCAAATCATCCTTACCGAAGGAAATACCAGCGATACAAGCGTAGCGGAAACCCAGCTTCATCAAACGGTCAGCAAAAATGACTGTCTCTTTCTGACCGCAATGGCGGTAGGATTCTTCGATTACGCTGGAGAGTTCTTTTTTCGTAAGAATCTGGTTGATCATGGAAAACGGCACATTCGGGTGACGTGGCAACAGATCGGAAACCAAAATACGGCCCGGTGTTGATTCAACGATTTCCGTTTTCGGGTCGCCATTTTCATCAACAGTGTGATAACGACATTTAATTTTCGCGTGCAAGCTTAGAACTTTTTGTTCAAGGGCGTGGGTGATTTCACCAGCGCCGCGGAAGATCATGCCTTCGCCCGGCTCGCCATCACGGGCAAGTGAAAGATAATAAAGGCCCAGAATAATATCCTGCGTCGGAACGATAATAGGTTTACCGGATGCAGGAGACAGGATGTTGTTTGTCGCCATCATCAAGCAGCGTGTTTCAATTTGCGCTTCGATAGAAAGCGGCACGTGAACAGCCATTTGGTCACCATCAAAGTCAGCGTTAAAGGCTGTACATACGAGGGGGTGAAGCTGGATCGCTTTGCCTTCAATCAGGATAGGTTCAAATGCCTGAATACCAAGGCGGTGCAAGGTTGGTGCACGGTTGAGCATGACAGGGTGTTCGCGGATAACTTCTTCGAGAATATCCCAAACTTCAGGGCGTTCTTTTTCAACCATCTTCTTGGCGGCTTTAACTGTTGAGGCCATACCGTAAAGTTCAAGTTTGTGATAGATAAACGGCTTAAAGAGTTCGAGAGCCATTTTCTTTGGAATACCGCACTGGTGCAGTTTCAATTCCGGACCCACCACGATTACGGAACGACCAGAATAGTCGACACGTTTACCGAGAAGGTTTTGACGGAAACGACCTTGTTTACCTTTCAGCATGTCTGAAAGGGATTTCAAAGGACGCTTGTTGGCGCCAGTAATAACGCGACCACGACGGCCATTATCGAAGAGCGCATCGACAGATTCCTGCAACATACGTTTTTCATTACGCACGATGATGTCAGGTGCGCGAAGCTCTATCAGGCGCTTCAAACGGTTGTTACGATTAATCACGCGGCGATAAAGATCGTTAAGGTCAGATGTTGCGAAACGGCCTCCATCCAAAGGTACTAATGGGCGCAGTTCTGGCGGAAGCACAGGTACGATGTCCAAAATCATCCATTCAGGGCGCGCGCCAGATTCAAGGAATGAATCCAAAAGCTTTAGACGTTTTACCAGTTTCTTACGCTTGGCTTCGGAGCCAGTTTCGCGCAAATCTTCTTCCACTTGCACTTTTTGTTCTTCGAGATCGAGGTCAGAAAGAATTTCTTTCATGGCTTCGGCGCCAATACCGGCGCGGAAATTATCTTCGCCGTATTCATCTTGGGCGTTGTAGTATTCTTCTTCGTTCAAAAGCTGGAATTGCTTCAGCGGGGTCATGCCCGGCTCGATGACGATGAAGTTTTCAAAGTACAAAACGCGCTCAAGTTCTTTAAGCGTCATGTCCATGATGAGACCAATACGAGATGGCAATGATTTCAGGAACCAGATATGAGCAACAGGCGCGGCGAGATCAATGTGACCCATGCGCTCGCGGCGAACTTTTGTGAGGGTGACTTCAACGCCACATTTCTCACATATGATGCCTTTATATTTCATGCGTTTATATTTACCGCACAGACATTCGTAATCTTTGATCGGGCCAAAGATACGGGCGCAGAATAGGCCGTCTTTTTCCGGCTTGAACGTACGGTAGTTAATGGTTTCAGGCTTTTTAACCTCACCAAAAGACCAGCTACGAATTTGCTCCGGTGATGCAATCGAAATCCGGATAGAATCGAAACTTTGTGGGCCGGTTGGTTGACCAAAGAGGTTCATCAGTTCATTCATAGTTCTTTTCCTTAAAAAAGCTTATTCGTTTTTCGTTGCCAGTTATTATTTGCCGCTCTGTTTCAAATCGACATTCAGACACAGGGCCTTCAATTCTTTCGTCAGAACGTTGAAGGACTCTGGAATTCCGATTTCGAAGTTGTCTTCGCCGCGAACGATACTCTCATACACTTTCGAGCGACCAGCCACGTCATCAGATTTCACTGTCAGCATTTCCTGAAGCGTATAAGCCGCGCCGTAAGCCTGGAGTGCCCACACTTCCATTTCCCCGAAGCGCTGACCACCGAACTGGGCTTTACCGCCCAGTGGCTGTTGCGTTACGAGAGAGTATGGCCCAATTGAACGGGCGTGGATTTTATCATCAACCAAGTGGTGAAGTTTGAGCATGTACATATAGCCAACAGTGACATCGCGGTGAAAATATTCCCCCGTGCGGCCATCGATCAAGCGGACTTGACCGGATGTGTTCAAACCGGCATGTGTGAGTAATTCATCGATATCAGCTTCATGCGCACCATCGAAAACCGGCGTGGCCATTGGCACACCGTCGCGAAGATTTCCAGCCATTTCCAAAAGCTCTGAATTATCGAGTTTAGAAACTTTTTCGTTGAATTCGCGATCCCCGTAAGCGGCTTTCAATTTCTTGTCGAGCGTTTTCTTTTCATCTTCGCTCATTTTTTTCTTCGTTTTAAAGGCATCAATGATGTCACCGATTTGTTCGCCCATATTCGCGGAAGCCCAGCCGAGGTGGGTTTCGAGAATCTGACCAACGTTCATCCGTGATGGAACGCCGAGCGGGTTTAGCACGATATCAACGGGCGTACCGTCTTCGGTGTAAGGCATGTCTTCCTGAGGAATAACCTTAGAAACCACACCTTTGTTACCGTGACGACCGGCCATTTTATCACCAGGCTGCATTTTACGTTTCACAGCGACAAAGACTTTAACCATCTTCATCACGCCCGGTGGAAGCTCATCACCACGCTGAAGTTTTTCAACTTTGTTTTCGAAACGCTCTTTGATGTCATCAACCGCATCATCGAATGTTTTAGACATGGCTTCGATTTCTTCCATGATCTTTTCACTATCGATGGCGATTTGACGCCATAGACCGCGTTTTTCGATCGCATCGATGTCGGCAGCTTTAAGTTTTGTACCTTTTTTCAGCTTGGCGTCTTTTGGAGCCGTCACAACACTGTGACCAGAAAGAAGGTCGCGCAGACGGCCATAGAAACCGTCTTCAATAATACGGCGTTCATCGTCGCGGTCTTTTGCGAGGCGTTCGATTTCCTGAGCTTCGATAGACAATGCACGAGCATCTTTATCAACGCCGCGGCGGTTAAACACGCGCACATCAACGATTGTACCGACAGCTCCCGGTGGAAGTTTCAAAGATGTATCTTTAACATCAGCGGCTTTTTCACCAAAGATGGCGCGAAGGAGTTTTTCTTCCGGCGTCATCGGGCTTTCACCTTTTGGCGTTACCTTGCCGACTAAAATATCACCCGGACCAACTTCGGCGCCGATGTGAACAATGCCGGCTTCATCCAAGTGGCGAAGAGCTTCTTCACCAACGTTTGGAATATCGCGGGTAATTTCTTCGGTGCCGAGTTTAGTATCACGGGCCATAACCTCGAATTCCTCAAGGTGGATGGATGTGTACACGTCATCGCGCACGATACGTTCAGAGATCAAGATGGAATCTTCGTAGTTGTAACCATTCCAAGGCATGAAGGCCACGCGGATATTTTTACCAAGCGCAAGCTCCCCAAGCTGTGTTGACGGGCCATCAGCAATGATGTCACCGCCGCGCACTTTATCACCAACCTTCACAAGAGGTTTTTGGTTGATACAGGTGCTTTGGTTTGAGCGTTGGAATTTCGCGAGTTTGTAAATATCGACAACAGGCTCATCAGAACTGAGCTGTTCGGATGCCTGAACAACGATACGCGTTGCATCAACCTTGGTGACAACGCCGCCGCGGCGGGCAGATACAGCAGCGCCAGAGTCACGGGCTACGGTGCTTTCCATACCTGTACCAACGATTGGTGAGGTAGATTTAAGCAATGGAACGGCTTGGCGCATCATGTTTGAGCCCATCAGTGCGCGGTTCGCATCATCGTTTTCCAAGAACGGAATAAGAGATGCAGCGACAGACACCATTTGTTTTGGCGATACGTCGATAAATTCGATTTGATCCGGAGGGGTCATTTCATTTTCACCAGCATGACGACAAGACACAAGGTCATTGACGAACTTACCAGTTTTATCAAGTTCGGAGTTTGCCTGTGCGATTGTCCACTTGGCTTCTTCCATTGCCGACATATAGATAACTTCGTCGGTCACTTTAGCGTTTTCAACCTTGCGGTATGGGCTTTCTATAAAGCCATACTGGTTAACGCGCGCAAATGTTGCCAGTGAGTTGATCAGACCGATATTCGGTCCCTCAGGTGTTTCAATCGGACAAATCCGACCATAGTGCGTTGGGTGCACGTCGCGAACCTCAAAGCCAGCGCGCTCACGCGTCAGACCACCCGGCCCGAGGGCTGAGAGACGACGTTTGTGCGTGATTTCAGACAGTGGGTTTGTTTGATCCATAAACTGAGACAGCTGAGATGAGCCAAAGAACTCACGGACAGCGGCTTGTGCAGGTTTAGAGTTGATCAAATCATGCGGCATGTAAGTATCGATTTCGACAGAAGACATACGCTCGCGAATGGCGCGCTCCATGCGGAGCAGACCGATACGCACCTGATTTTCCATCAACTCACCAACAGAGCGAACACGGCGGTTACCAAGGTTATCGATATCATCGACTTCGCCCTGACCGTCTTTCAAACCGTGAAGATATTTAAGGATGGCGAGAATGTCGTCTTTTGAAAGAACGCGGAATTGATCATCTGCTTCCAGATCAAGGCGCGCATTCATTTTCACACGGCCAACCGGTGAAAGGTCATAGCGCTCAGGGTCAAAGAACAGTGACTGGAACAGTGCATCAGCGGAATCAACCGTAGGCGGTTCACCCGGACGCATCACGCGATAAATGTCGATCAACGCTTCTTCACGTGTGTCACATTTATCAATCAACATGGTATTGCGGACATAAGGTCCAACGTTGAGGTGATCAATGGCCAAGATTGGCAGCTCAGTAATTTTTGTTTCATCAATCGTGGCAAGGTCTTCTTCGGTAATTTCATGACCAGCATCATGCGTAACCTGACCGGTTTTTGCATCGAACAGATCAGTAGCCAAATATTGACCAATAAGCTGTTCACCCTGAACAAGAACGTCTTTTAAACCGTCTTCAACGAGTTTCTTCGCTTTGCGAGGTGTGAGTTTATCACCCTCTTTAGCCACGGCCTTACCAGTTTTTGCATCAATAAGGTCAGCAACCAGCTTAACGCCGCGATAGCCTTCCGCATCAAACGCTGTTTTCCAGCCCTTTTTCTCTTTTTTGTATGTAAGGGTCTCATAAAATGTGCCAAGAATTTCTTCGTTGGACATGCCTTGAACCATCAACGGATCAACATCGGCGTCTTTTTCTTCACAATCATTTCGGTAGCTGGCTGTTTCCGCAGAGTCCAGCGCACGAAGAAGCGTTGTTACTGGCAATTTACGACGGCGATCGATGCGAACATACATCTGATCTTTCGCATCAAATTCAAAATCAAGCCATGAACCGCGGTAAGGAATAACGCGTGCGGAGAAGAGATATTTACCGGATGCGTGGGTTTTACCATTATCATGATCAAAGAACACACCGGGTGAGCGGTGCATTTGGGATACGATCACACGCTCGGTGCCATTGACCACAAATGTACCGTTTTTGGTCATTAACGGCATATCAACGAGATAAACGTCTTGTTCTTTAATATCGCGAATAGAACGAAGCCCTGAATCTTCATCAACATCGAAAACAGACAGCCGCAAGGTTACACGCAGCGGCGCAGCATATGTCATTGAGCGAGTTTTACACTCCTCAACGTCATATTTAGGCGCTTCAAGTTCGTATTTAACAAAATCGATCTCGGCTTTGTCAGAGAAGTCTTTAATCGGAAATACAGTGGCAAGGACTTCTTGAAGACCTTGAAGTATACGATCTTCGGCCACGATACCATCTTGCAAGAACAACTCATATGACTGACGCTGAACCTCAATTAGGTTTGGCATTTCCGCCACTTCGTCAATTTTACCGAAGCTACGACGCACACGTTTGCGACCTGTGAAGCTTTCAATATTATTTGCCGGCGGAATTTTAGCTTTTGAAGATGTTTTTGTATTAGCTTTTGCTGCGCTCATGATCGGTCCCGTTTCTTCAATCTTTGTAAATCTTTAAAATTCTGGCTCCGAATAATCGCTTTGTTTTCGCGAATGCGAAAAATACGATCACTCAAAGCATAAACCCACTTGCGCCCTTCTCGTCTTTTGAAAAGGCCTCAAGTGGCTAAAACTGCCCGCTACGTTGGTTTGCAGCGGAAATCCCATACTGGTCAAACTGGGTTTTCAATGTTATTCCCGAAAGTTTGATGGATATATGGCCTACCAAAATGCCCTTGTCAAGCTCTTCAAAGGACTTTTTTGAAAGACAAAAAACATTCCCCGCCTTTTAGCTAGCGGGAAACGCTTTTATATTCGGTAAAAAGAATTACTTAAGAGCGACGGTTGCGCCAGCTTCTTCAAGCTTTTTCTTGATTTCTTCGGCTTCGTCTTTCTTAGCGCCTTCTTTCACAGTCTTGCCGCCTGCTTCAACCAATTCCTTGGCTTCTTTCAGACCCAGACCTGTGATTGAGCGAACTTCTTTAATAACAGAAATTTTGTTACCGCCGGCAGCTTCAAGAACGACATCAAATGCGTCTTTCTCTTCAGCAGCTTCGCCAGCAGCAGCGATAGCCGCCACAGGTGCAGCAGCAACAGCAGCAGTTACGCCCCACTTCTCTTCGAGAAGTGTAGAGAGTTCAGCAGCTTCCAGAACTGAAAGTTCTGAGAGTTGATCAACGATTTTTTCCAAGTTAGCAGCCATAGTTTTTCTCCTTCATTAAAAATAAATAGCTTTAAAAAAATTTTCTACTCGCCTTTTTCTCCATAGGCTTTCGTTACTCCAATGAGCTCGCGCGCCGGTGCCTGCATTAGACCCGCCAGTTTCATAGCCGGTGCCTGCAACAGACCCACAAGCTTGGAGCGAACTTCATCAAGACTTGGCAGTTTCGCCAGAGCCTCAATCTCTTTTGTATCCAGGATCTTCTCACCAAGAGCGCCACCGAGGATAACCAATTTGTTATGTTTCTTTGAGAATTTATGGGCAACCTTCGCAGCCGCAACAGCATCTTGTGATGTGGCAACGCCAGTAGGGCCGGCGAACATGTCACTGATAGCTTCAAACTTTGTGCCTTTGATGGCGATTTTTGCCAAAGAGTTCTTTGTCACCTTGAATGAGGCACCTTCTGCGCGAAGATCTGCGCGCAGCGTTTCCATTTCCTCAACGGTCAGGCCAGAGTAATGCGTGAGCACAACGAGCTCGTCATTGGCGAAGCGCTCGTTAAGCACCTGAATTTCTGTTTCTTTTTGTGCGCGGCTCATGCCCATCGCTTTTCTCCTTAAAACTTTTAAAAGCTCAACCTTCCTAAAGTCGGTTGACGCGTATCCAATAAAAAAGAGATGAACCTTGCGGTGCACCTCCTATCCGAAACGAAAGAGCGGCTCCCTTATTGAAGTTAGGCCGTTGTTCTCTTCCTATCTATGTAAGGGTTTTTAAGTCTCATCTGACCCCTTACGGTCTCGGATAGTTTGTATTGCGGGCCAACATCTATAGAAGTGACGCTGGCCCGTCAAGAATTAATTTAAGATTCCAATTGATTAAGCCATTGCTGATCTGAAAGCTTACTTTCATATTTCCAACCAGCGTCAGGGAAAACCGTTACAATGTTTATTACGTCCTGACCTTCTTGTGCATATTCATTGGCAACCATACTTGCTACAAGCGCGTTAGCGCCAGAAGACAGGCCAATGGATAGGTTTTCATACTCGGTTAGTTTAAAAATCATATCTACAGCATCTTTGTCAGAAAACTTTATAACCCTATCAACCACAGAGAAAATCATATTCCCAGGAACACGCCTTTTCCCAACCCCCTCTAACGCCGTATCTTTCGCCGAAACATTCGCACCATCTTTAAGTTTATAAAATTTATCATATAAAACCGAGGATCTTGGATCCGCCAAAATGATTTGTGTGTCGGTGTTTATAGCCTTCAGAAGCGCTCCCACACCAGAGATGGTGCCTCCCGTTGATCCCGCAGCTACAAAAGCATGTACAGGCTCTTGACGCATATTTTCAATGATTTCCTGCCCTATACCTTTGTAATGGGCCTCTCTATTCCACGGATTTTCATACTGATCCATAAGATAATAACACCCATCTGAGCTACTGAAGTCCCGTGCAGCCTGCATGTAATCCCGGTCTAGGCTTACCCTTATGACTTTTGCACCAAACTTTTCTGTCAGTTCAACTTTTTCCCTGCTTGTTTTCTCGGGCACAAAAATAACTGATTTCAAGCCTCTCCTAGCTGCAAAAAAAGCGACCGAGGCCGCAGTATTACCAGAACTCGCCTCGACGATAGTCGTGATTTTGTCTAGAGCTCCTTCACTATGAGCTTTACCAAGGATATACTCAGCAATTCTATCTTTAATGCTGCCTGTTGGATTCTCAGATTCCAGCTTTGCAAAAATTTTAATATTCGAATGCCCCTGAGGAGACAAGGATGGTAAGTGTCGAAAAGGCGTATTTCCTACTTCATGATTGGTTTTAGAATTCATTCAAATTTCGCCATTTTGTAAATGAAAAAGCCCAAGCTTCAATAGCTTGGGCTTTCTGCATCTTGTCAATTGCAAAAATTTAAGCAGCCAAGCTTTCAGTATTGATTTTGAGGCCCGGGCCCATGGTTGAGGTCAATGTCACTTTCGTAATATATGTCCCTTTGGCGCCTGATGGTTTCGCTTTCAAGATTGCGTCATAGAATGCACGAACATTCTCAGCGATCTTCTTTTCATCGAAAGAGGCTTTACCAATACCAGCGTGAACCACACCAGCTTTTTCAGCGCGGAATTCAATTGCGCCGCCCTTGGCATCTTTCACAGCCTTTTCAACATCCGGCGTAACCGTACCCAATTTAGGGTTTGGCATAAGGCCTTTAGTTCCGAGGATCTTACCGAGCTTACCAACCACAGCCATCATATCCGGCGTGGCGATACAGCGATCAAAATCAATCTCGCCGCCCTGAATTTTCTCAGCCAAGTCTTCCGCACCGACGATATCCGCGCCAGCAGCTTTCGCAGCTTTTGCTTTATCATCACGGGCAAACACAGCAACGCGCACTGTTGAACCCGTGCCATTTGGCAAGGAGATCATACCGCGCACAGCTTGGTCAGCATGACGTGGGTCGATAGCGAGGTTAATCGCAATTTCAACAGTTTCGTCAAAATTCCGGGCCTTAGCAGCATCTTTCAAAAGCTTTACAGCGTCTTCGATACCATATTGCGCATTGCGATCTACTTTTTCCAATGCGGCTTTCATTTTTTTACCTTGAGCCATATCTTAGTCCTCCACCACGTCGATGCCCATAGATCTTGCAGATCCGGCAATGATTTTAATGGCGGCATCAATGTCATTGGCATTGAGGTCTTCCATTTTCTTTTCAGCAATTTCCTTAAGCTGTGAGGTGCGGATTGACGTGATAATCTCACGACCCGGCGCGCCAGAGCCTTTTTTCTGCTTGGTTGCTTGCTTGATGAAGTAACTGGCAGGCGGTGTTTTGGTGATGAAATCGAATGAACGATCTTCATACACGGTAATAACCACAGGGATAGGAATGCCTTTTGAATCTTCTGTTTTAGCGTTAAAGGCCTTACAGAATTCCATGATGTTCACACCATGCTGACCCAAAGCCGGGCCGACTGGTGGGGATGGGTTGGCTGCGCCACCCGGTATTGTCAGGTTAATATAACCCGATGCTTTCTTTGCCATTGTTTTTCTCCTTATCAATAGCGTTGGAGATGCTGTAGTGCGGCTCTGACATGGTCTTAAGCGTCAGAAAACCTCCTACATTTTTTTGTCCTAACGCTTACGCTGCATGAGGACAGTCTTAAGTGTGCGCTTTATAACGCACCCTTAAATCAAAAAACAAGTTAAATCTTCTCAACTTGTCCGTATTCGAGTTCCACTGGCGTTGAGCGACCGAAGATAGAGACAGAAACCTTAAGTTTTGCCTTTTCTTCATCGACTTCTTCAACTGTGCCGTTAAAGGATGCGAATGGCCCTTCGGTTACTCTAACCTCTTCACCGACATCGTAAATTACAGATGGGCGTGGGCGGTCAATACCTTCTTGAACCTGTTGGACGATGCGCTTGGCTTCGGCTTCGGTAATCGCCACGGGCTTATTACCACCTGCGCCGAGAAAACCGCTGACCTTTGGCGTATCTTTAATCATGTGCCAGACATTGTCGTTCATATCCAGCTTGGCCAGAACATAGCCCGGGAAAAATTTACGTTCGGCGTTTACACGCTGACCGCGCTTAACTTCAACCACTTCTTCGGTGGGAACCATGATTTCTTCCACGCAATCTTGGAGACCTAATTTACGGGCCTTTTCCTTGATCGCATCAGACACTTTGGTTTCAAAACCTGAGTGAACGTGCAGTACATACCATCTTCGTGCAGACATTTTAAAAGCTCCTTTTGCTTTTCTTTAAATTCTTAGAGGCCAAAGCCCATGATAAAACGAATTACAACCGCAATAACCTGATCTGAAAAATATAAAAATATGGACGCAATAAAAACCATGATGAACACGGCGATGGTGCTCACTGTGGTTTCCTGGCGTGAGGGCCAAGTAACCTTTTTACCTTCACTGCGAACCTGTTTTAAAAATTCAATCGGGCTTGCCATATTTTTAATCCTTTTTCAAAGTCCCGGACATTCGTGGTAGAGCGCATTTCGCGCCGCTTTGAACTTTTCCATGTCAGGGAATAAGGGTGTTTTAGCGTATAAGTGTTGAAATGTGAAGCGAAAAATAGACTTCGGCGCTTTTGCTTGAAATTTCACTGAAAAAACTTCATAATTTTTGCATGGGTATACTTTCAGACTTATTCAGTGAAGAGCCTGACAAAAATGGCATGGGTACGCTGTATGGCATCGTTGTGCCACTCTTTGGCGGTATCAACGCAACAGGAAGCAATGAAGACGGCCCTTCGTCCGGCAGCCCTTAAGCTTATTTCCATCTCAGAACAGGATTTCGCGCGGCTTTGACCTCATCAAGGCGGCGGCGTGGTGATGAGTGCGGGAAGCCGTGGAAATATTGTTCCGCATCCACAGCTTTGGCCTCATACGCAATTTCTTTCATCACGGTGATAAACCGGTCCATCGCATCCTTACTTTCGGTTTCGGTGGGTTCGATTAACATCGTACCGGGCAAAACCAGCGGGAAATAAACGGTCATGGGGTGGAAACCCCGCTCGATGAGCGCCTTGGCGATGTCGAGGGTTTGCACGCCCTCTTCTTTCTGGTGTTTATCGGTGAGCAGTGCCTCGTGCATACATGAGCCTTGATGGGCAAACGGGGCGTGGTAGTCCTCTTCAAGGCTGCGCAGAATGTAGTTGGCGCCCAGCACCGCGTCCTCGGAAACCTGTTTGAGGCCATCGGCGCCGTGGGACAGCATATAGGCCAGCGCCCGAACATGCATGCCAAATTGTCCCTGATAACCTTTGAGGCGACCAAGTGTTTCGGGACGATCATCTTCCCATTCAAGCTTATAGGTCTCGCCGCCTTTCAAAACCGTTGGCACCGGCATATATTTTGCCAGCTCTTCGGTGCAGCAGATCGGACCGGAGCCTGGGCCGCCGCCGCCATGGGGCGTGGAAAAGGTTTTGTGCAGATTGATATGCATGACATCGACGCCGAAATCACCGGGGCGGATTTTACCAACCAGCGCATTGAAGTTTGCGCCATCGCAATAGAAATACCCGCCCGCTTTGTGCAAGAGTTCGGTCACCTCCATGATGTCTTTCTCAAACAACCCGCAAGTGTTGGGATTGGTGACCATCATGCCGGCGATGTCGGCGCCATCGGGATCGGTTTTAGTGAGTGCCTCTTTGAATGCCTCCACAGTGAGCATGCCGTTTTCTTTGGTGGAAATGTTGCGCACTTCGAACCCGCAAGTTACAGCCGTGGCCGGGTTGGTCCCATGTGCGGAATCGGGAGTGAGAACGATGCGGCGTTTTTTGCCCTCGCCTTTTTGTTCGTGGGCGCGACGGATGGTCATCATTCCGGCCAGCTCGCCATGCGCTCCAGCAGCCGGGGCGAGGCAAACGCCGGGGAGATTGGTGAGTTCGGCCAGCCAGTTCTGCAATTCATACATAAGCCCTAACGCACCCTGAACGGTGCTTTCCGGTTGCATGGGGTGGATATGCGCAAACCCGGGGTGCCTCGCGATTTTTTCATTGAGGCGGGGGTTGTGCTTCATGGTGCAAGAGCCGAGCGGGAAAAACCCGTGATCGATGGAGTAATTCCATGTGCTCATGCGGACAAAATGGCGAAGCGCCTGCGGCTCTGAAACTTGCGGCAGGCCGATTGCCCCGCGCTCACCCACACCTGTGCGTAGCTTAGTTCCAGCGACTGGCGGAAAATCGACACCGGGATGGTCGCTACGCTTTTTTTCCCAGAGCAAATTTTCTTCGTAATGAAGAGCGCGGTTTCCATCATCTTTTTGTGGTTGTGTCATCTCCATAACTTTCGTATCTACGCTCATGCCGCTCTCTCATCCAGAATCATTTCAACCTTATGGTGGGGAATGTGGCCTTCAAAATACCCTTCTCCCACCACGTTATAACCATTTTTTTCATAAAACGATATTGTGTTATCTTGCGACGATATCTGAATTTTTTTGATTTCGCTGCGGCGGCTTAATGTATCCGTTATGTGTGTCACAATGGCTTCGCCGTGACCCTGACCTCGATATTTTTTGAGAACGGCAACATAGCCGATTTTTGCCGTTTCTTTATCTGTCATTTTCCATCTGGCCGTTGCAACCGGTGTTTTTTCGTCTTGCCACACGAGATAATTTTCCCATCCTTCTTCAGCGGCTCCGAGTTCATTATATAAATCATATAAGAGATAGCCTTGCTCTCCTGCGAAAACCAGAATCCTGATTGCCATGCAATAATCGAAACTCCTTTTATCATCCGCGCGTTTGATTTCTACACTGCTCATGCAAGTACCGTTTTCAAATTTTTTGCCAACGTTTGGATATCTTCATCAGTCGTCATTTCGGTTGCAGCGATCAAAAGCTGGTTATCATCGAGAGCGTATCCGGAAATGATGCCGCGGCCGGCTAGCTCTTCGACAACATCTTTGGATGGTTTGGGCAGCTCAACCGTAAATTCATTGAAGAAATTTTCGGTGAGCAGTTTGACGCCATCGATTTTTGTGAGTGCGTCGGCGGTCCGGCACGCTGCCTCATGATTCAGGCGGGCGAGCTGTTTGAAACCGTCCTCACCCAGCAGGCTCATGTGAACCGTGAACGCCAGCGCGCACAGCCCTTGGTTCGTACAAATGTTAGAGGTGGCTTTATCCCGGCGGATATGTTGTTCGCGCGTGGACAGGGTGAGCACAAAGCCGCGCTTGCCGTCCGCATCTTCGGTCATGCCGCATAGCCGCCCCGGCATCTGGCGCAGATATTTCTCCTGACAGGCGAAGAAGCCGAGATACGGGCCACCATAACTTAAGGCAACGCCGACGCTTTGCGCTTCACCACAAACGATGTCAGCCTGAACCGGCGCAGGCAGCAGCCCGAGCGAGACAATTTCGGTGACAACAACAACAAGCAAGGCCCCGGTTTCATCACATTTTTTGCGGATCTCTTCGTATTTATGCGGCGCGCCGTAAAAATCAGGCGACTGGATAATGACGCAGGCGGTTTGATCGTCGGGCTGACCTTCGGCAATCTCGACCTCGCCATCAAAATTCCACATATAGGACTTGAGAACGCCGCGATAAGAAGGGTGGATGGTGTTGCCGATAACTATTTTTTTACGCTTGGTCACACGCATAGCCATCAGCGCGGCTTCCGTGGTGGCCGTTGCCCCATCATACATTGAGGCATTGGCGACCTCTTGGCCGGTGAGCTGCGCAATGAAAGTTTGAAACTCGAAAATCATTTGCAGCGTGCCTTGGGCGATTTCCGGCTGATAGGGCGTATAAGCGGTCAGGAATTCCGAGCGCTGCATAATGTGATCGACACTGGCAGGGATGTGGTGGAAGTAAGCCCCGACACCGAGGAAAAACGGCCCCGCGCTGGCCGCGTGATTTTGATTGGCATAGGCGCCGAGATAGCGCTCCACCTCTAACTCCCCCTGATGATCGGGCAAGTTTACTTTGCCCTTAACAAAGGCGGCTTTGGGCACATCAACATAAAGATCGTCAATGCTCTTCGCACCAACAGTTTGAAGCATTTCCTTACGGGATTTTTTAGTCTGGGGTAAGTAACGCATTCAATTTTAATCCAGTCCTTCGACAAATTCCTTATACGCCGCCGCATCCATCAGGCCGTCAAGCTGACCAGCATCGCTCATCTTGATTTTGGCGATCCAGCCACCATCGGCGAGATCTTTGGCAATCAGCTCCAAATTATCAGGCATATTGTCGTTGGCTTCGACCACTTCGCCATCAACGGGTGAATAGACCTCAGCGGCGGTTTTTACCGATTCCACAACAGCGAATTCATCGCCTTTAGCAACCTGTTTTCCAACTTCTGGCAATTCCACAAAAACCAGATCGCCTAGCGCCTCTTGCGCGTATGCGGTAATCCCCACCCATGCGACATCGCCATCAACATAAATGGCTTCATGGTCTTCGGTAAATTTAAGCTCAGCCATTGCCCTGCTCATCCTTTTTCATTGATGGTGTTTTATCTATAAAGTCGTGGACTTTTTTGGTGCGAGAGTCAATGTAGCCCGGCACATTATCCAGATTCGTAAACAAGACGGACAGATAGATTATTAGGAACATTGCTCCGAAGATTTTTGCCTTTGTCTTTAGCTCTATTTTTTGCTTTCGAAGGCGTTCGATAATTTGAATTAAAATTTGTCCGCCATCGAGGCCGGGCAGCGGCAATAAATTGACCAGCCCGACAATGACAGAGGCGACCGCGAAGAGATGCATATAATTATAAACAATATTGATGATTTTGGTGTCGGGATGACCGACAGCATGTACATCTTTAATCGCCTGTGCATCTATGGGAAAGAGCTGAAACGGCACGCCAGAAATTTTTGTAATCAAGCTGCCAGCATAGCGTAAAGCGTCTATGAGATGCTCTGAAAAGCTTTGTTGCAGATATATGTTGTCAGCCGTCGAGCCGAGATAGATGCGTTTAAAATCTTCGTGATCGGGATCGTTTAGATACAGGTTAGCCGCTTTTGAAAGACGAACCTTAAACGAGCTTGGCTCTCCATCGGGACCCTTCAAGCCAATCAAAGTTTCCTTACCCAAATTTTTAAGTAATAATTTCCGAGCATTGGCATCATCGCGGACATCCTTACCATTTATGTTCATAATCGCACTGAGCTTGAAGGGCGTATGTTCCCAAGTAACACCAAAGCGGGCGTTTTTGCGTTCAATGCCATCTTCATCTTTATATTCCGCCCAGCTCGGAGTGAAGGGCAGGTCGAAGGTTTTTTCGCCGCGTTGAATGGTATAGGTGCTTTCAACGACGCCTTTTGAATAAGCAATGCGCCAGATGTCCTGAAAATTTGAAAAGGGCTCGCCGTTAACTGCCAAAAATCTGTCACCGGGTTTTAGACCGGCCGTATCTGCGGCGAGACCTTTTTCCACACCGACCAGCACAGACGGCGTGGAGGGCTGGCCCACGACCAGATAAAAGCCCAAAAATAGAAACGGTAAAATCGTGAAATTTATAAACGGTCCGGCGAAAATGGTGGTGGCACGCTGCCAAAAAGGATTGGCGGCAAAATCTGCGAGATGCACATGAGCGCCCAGCGGCCAGCGACGCAGTGACCAGCGTACCCCGTGACGATCATCCCAGTGTTTGAGGGTTTTTCCCCCGCCGATAACGACAGATTCAACGCGCATGCCAAACAGGCGCGCAGCCAGATAATGCCCCATCTCATGGAGTAGGAGCGCCAAAAAAATCAGCAGGACAAAGACCGGAGGGCTTAGTATGTATTCGATTTTGAATGCTTCGGTGAGCATATCCATAAATTTTTTCTAAGCCGCTTTTTTCTTCATTGATTTGGTTTTAGCCGGAACAAAAGGCAGATCGGCAACGACGGCGGCGATATTGCGTCCGCGGACATTGACGAAAAGCTTCTGCCCAGTTGTGGCTAGATCAGTTTGTACATAGCCCATACCGATGGATTCTTTTAAAGTTGGAGAATGGCCACCAGATGTCAGCACGCCCACCACCTCATCGGCCTCACTGCGGATTTCGGCGCCTTCACGAGCGACACCTTTATCGGTGAGCTTAATGCCGACGAGCTTACGTTCCACCCCTTCGGAAAGATCTTTATGGATGCGTTCATAACCGAAATAACCGCTACGTGATTTACTGATCACCCAGGTGATGTTGGCTTCCACAGGCGATGTTTCGGACGTAATTTCATGACCATAAAGCGCATAACCCATTTCAAGGCGAAGCGAATCCCGCGCGGCCAGCCCAATGGGCTTTACGGCATCATGGGCGAGGAGTTTTTTGGCCAGTTCGGGGCCTTCCGAATTTTTAACAGCGAGTTCAAAACCGTCTTCGCCGGTATAGCCAAGGCGGGAAATGAAAAAGCTATTATCATTTTCAGCGCGCATACTCATATACGGCATGTCAGAACAATCAAAACCCAGCGCCTCGCGCATGACATTTTCAGCCTCGGGCCCCTGCAATGCCAATAAGGCCCAATCATCAAAATGCGTAAACTCAACACTATCGGGCAGGTTTTCTTTCATCCAGGCGATGTCTTTATCTTTGCAGCCCGCATTGATAACAAAGTGAAACCCGTCTTCAGCGGTGCGTGTCACCATCAGATCATCGATAATGCCGCCTTCGGGGTTTGTGAGCACTGTGTATTTTGTGCGGTCAATTTCCAATTTTTCAAATGATGACGGGGTGAGTTTCTGAACAAACTCCAGAGCCCCCTCGCCTTTCACCATCGCCTGACCCATATGCGAAACATCAAAGAGGCCGCAGGAAGAGCGCACCCATTCGTGCTCTTTAATAACGCCTTCGCCGTAATAAAGGGGCATATCATAGCCCGCGAATTCACCCATTTTAGCGCCTAAATCGATGTGGTGTTGATGAATTACAGTTTTGCGAAGCATCCGTTTCTCCAGAAAATGAATGGCAGGGGCACCAGGACTTGAACCCGGGACCTACGGTTTTGGAGACCGTCGCTCTACCAACTGAGCTATACCCCTACTTGCGATATCTGCATGGTTTTACAAGATCACAGATATTATTTCCAGTAAATTATCCGAGGGCTTACTGTTTACCGATATCGAGGGTAAATGTCTCTTTCTGTTCCACCCGCAGCGCTTCAAGGTGCTTCATAGGGATGGAGGTATTGACAAACACGGTGCGCTTGCGCCCGCTTTGCATATCCTCGCCATCATGCATGTTGTAATAAACAATGCCTTCCTTGACCGGTATTGTTTCGTTTTTTTGGAAATTGAGCCGGTTAAATAAAATCACTTCCTCGGAAAGGGTAATGATATCGTAAGCGCCGTTCAAGGTGTACCCATCGCCGGAAATCAGAACCGTTTTAATCAAACCATCGCGCATCCATTCAAAAAACTCAGGATGGCCAAAGCGTTTATCTTCACGGGCTAAAGATAAGGCAAGCATCACCACATCAATATGCGCCAAATGTTTAGCCACCTCAGCCTGATAGGCAAAAAGCGCGCCCGCTACGCGTTCGGGATTTTCATCATGAATAACTATATAGGCAAGATCATTGATTGTTTTGAGCGCAGTTTCACCAATGGGATCATATTGACGGGTGCGGACGTAAAGGACACGAAACTTCATAAAGTCAAACCGGGCGGGTTTGTTTTTTAAGGCATTGCGCGCCATTCCGTTATAATAAGGCGTATCAGCGTAGCTTTTGGTGATAACCGGGGCTACTCTATATTTTTGGGCTATCGCCGACTGGGGTGAAATCCCCAGTGCAATGATCATAACGGTGATAATGAATATTAGCCTCATTTTTTCATTTTATCATGATGGTAGAGCGCTCAGCTAATAAAAAAGGCCGGAAGCAATTTCCGGCCTTTGAAATACTTTATGAATGTTCTTACTCAACAATTTTGGAGACGACGCCGGCGCCGACTGTTCTGCCGCCTTCACGGATGGCGAAGCGTAGGCCTTCGGTCATCGCGATGGGAGCGATCAGCGTCACTTCCATATTATTGATGTTGTCACCGGGCATCACCATTTCTGTGCCAGATGGCAGGGTTACT
>JAJFGR010000016.1 GCA_021776025.1 Alphaproteobacteria bacterium | reverse complement strand
AACCCCTGCTCAATATTTAGATGATGAGGGTTGATAGGGTTCTGTCGCAAAGTTTAACGCCTGCAGATATTTTCTGAAAAAAACCAAAAAGTCACTCAACCCATTGATATTATTGTGTGATAATTTATCTTATGGGAAATGATGGGGTTTTCATGAATATAAATGCTTCACAAAATCCATGCTTCTATGGAGTATCCTAACAATCAAAATATCTGTTTTTGCTATGTCATAAAACATAACATGGTTTTCGAAATCAAAGCGCCTGATAGCTGGATTCACTCTGGTGTCTAATCGTCCTATTTCTGGATTATGACGAAGCGTATCAAGCATAAGCTTTTTCATTTTTTCCGAGTAAATGTCGGCTTGGTCTTCACCAAAATTTATAAGGCCATATAAATAAATCTCGTCAATATCACGAGAAGCTTGTTGTGAAAATTGAAGGTTTTTCATTATCGCTTTTTAGCTTTTGTCTTAGCTGAGGCAAAGATTTCATCTGCTGAACGCTCATCAATTTCGCTATTACGACCAATTTCTATTGCTGCTCGAAATGCTCGTGTTTTCTCGGTTTCAGCTTGATCTTTGCGGATCAAATCTCTGATATACTCACTTGCATTATGATATATACCTGCATTAATTTGACCTTCAACCCAGCTTTTCATTTGATCTGGTAATGAAACATTCATGGACGTCATATTTTCACCTCAATTAGACTAAAATTGCATACCTTAAATATGCTAACATTAATGTCAACAAATGTCAACAAATGACATGATAGCCTATACTCAATATTAAAAGACGATTATATTATCTCGTGGTAGTTATGCAAAGATGTGGCGGCCTCGGATGTCTCGGCAAGATTTCTTACAAAAGTTTAACGAATTGTTAACAATTCTTACCCATAATGCATATTACAGAGCTTTCGGTAAAAAATTGAAGGCGCGTTATTGAGTAAAAAAATATGACTATTTTACGACGGTAGTGTGAAAAGCACCTCAAAATGAGGGCAAAAATTTAAAAAGAGGGTGTAGACAATGGCGGACAATGCTTCTCCAGAAGATAACGATATTGATTTTTCAATAATTTATTCGAGTGGGAACGGCTTTTTCGGTGTCGAACATAAAGGCACTGAACAACAAGCCCTTGCCCATATCGCCAATAACCCAGACCTTGTAAAACAGCAAATCCACGACAAAATCATAGAAGAGCTCGGGGCTTCTCCTACAAAAGAGGCTTTTGCGGCCAAAAAAATTGAAATCTCCAAGGCCTATAACGGCTTAAACGCCGACTATAAAAAGAATAACCCCAACGAAGTGAACGACAGGCTGCACAAAATGGTTATTTCCGTGCCTTTCGAGATAAAACCTACAGCCCCGGCCGAGAACAAAAGCACAGATGAGGCAGCCGTCGTAATAAAAAAAACTGAGCCCACCGGTAACGACCAAATTTACGACCCATCAAAAACCGCTGAAGACCAAGGCTCCTTTTTCTTCGAAGATGCCGGGTCTGTAACGGCCATTCAAACCTTTATGGCAGACAAAGATTACTTCTCTAAAGAAGATATAGACGGCACGTTCGGGATAAAAGATGGCGACGCCCTAAAAATTTCCTTGCAGCTCATGGCTAACGACGCTCTTGAAGTTTCAGAAAACTTGAACTGGAGTCCAGAAAAAATAAAGGCCGTCACAGACATGAAAGGGCACGGCACTTATTCCAAGGTCGCGCTCGACGCAATCGCAGAAACAAACGACTATAAATCCAATCCAAAATTCAAGGCATTTGCCCAAGGGCTACATAAATTAAAAATGGACCTGATCGAAGATACGCAAGGTAACAATTACCCAAAACTCGACAGGCTATATAACCCCGCCAACCATGATGGAGTTGAACTTTATGACAATGGTGCCCATAGCTATAAAAATAGTGCAGAAAGTTCGAGTATTGTTATAGGCCTTGAAAAAAAGCTTACAAAGCCAGAGCAAATAGCCACCGATGCGAAACCGATTGAGAGAGAAACGCCTCCAGAGAGTGAAGAGGTGCAGAGCTTTGAAAATATTAATGAGCCACTTAAAATCTTCGGCGGTGATCTTGAAAGGCTCAAAGAGTTACAAAAGTTCCATGGCCCTCAGGGTGACAACGATTTCACAACCAACGAATCTGGCGAAATTGCCTTCGCCTCAACTGAAATAGAAGCCACTTACGCGATGTATGACTTCATGGGGTTAGATGGGCCACTTGAAGGCGCTGGCGGCCCAGGGGACGATTACGTCTGGGACTCAGAACTCACCGTCCATGACATGGCTGAAAAGCTGGCTAGGCAGGCCGTGGAGTCTGGCGCTTTCACGAACCATGAAACAGCCCTATCACAGGCAAAAATACTGCTAGAATCCCGTGGCTACACAGAGGAAGTAGAAACAGACGGGTTTTTTGGCAAGAGCACGACCGATAGGAAAATTGATCTCAAAAGCTTCGAGCAGATGGGGGATATGCTGCTCATCAAAACAGCGCTTCTCAACAATGCTGCTGATCTTGGAAAAGTCGCCGGCTTGCAGGAGACATTTCATAAAAATGCAAAAACGTTCATTGCCGAGCAGGTACATCTTGGCAACCTTCGTACAAAATACAATGATGACGGGCAGGCCCACGATAAAGTGTTGTCACCCACAAAACCCTTCAACAGCGCCGCATTAGACAGTGAACCACAAACACATATCACAAAGGTTTCATACGAAAGCAACTCGTCCCAAAACCTCTCCACTAAGCAAGTGTTCGATTATTATATGAGCAAAGTTGAAGAGCGCGGGGTTATGGTGAGCCCAGACATGAAAAAGCTTCTTGAGGATGAAGCGAGCTCATACAAAATAACAGATGAGAATCCAGACGTCATTTTTGGTAGCGATGGTGAAAAAAACTTATTCGAACAAGATGTCAAAAGTGCATCTGACCCAAAAGAGCAAGCTCAGGAAATATGGCTACATTTTCGAGTTCACGAGAACAGCCTGAAGGTGCAAGCTGAACACGAGGTGGTTAACCCGGCCCCCAAAACCCATCTCACTCTTTGATTGCACCCTGTCAGCACAAATTGGACAGATGGTGATGGATTGTTAATGGTAAAGGCAACCCTATAAGGAAAGGGGCTGGAAACTTACTACAAGCGGGGTCTTACTGACAGCGTCTAACCCCAAAGACTTGTTGTTTTTTGTTGGGTTTTTGCCTCTTTTTGTCGATTTGGAGCAAGCACGTGTACTGGACATAGTTGTCGCATCTTGTGTAATCGTGGCCTCTTTTCTTTTCACACTAAGTTTCTACGCGGTATTAGGAAAGTTGGCCCGGGGGTGGTTTAAAAGTAGTTTAGCCATTCGTAGACTGCATATGATTGCAGGTTTGCTTATGATAGGAGCAGGCATCGCGGTCATTATTCTTTGAACATACGCCTACTGCTCTCTAGCCCGCAAACGGCCAGAAGCGGACATTGGTTTTTTCTATGGGTGATTTCAACACCAATTATACAAACTTCATATAGCTACCTAAAAATTATTACCGCCAATGATTAGATTGGCTTTAAACGGTTTCTCTCTATCAATTGCTATACCTAATAATTGCTGTAGGCCCTTTGCTTTGATATACGGGTCTTCAATATTATTAATAACCTGCAAAGCATAAATTTGATCGCGCTTATTTGCAGAAATTGATCTGCGCACTTCAGAAAAATCAGCCATAGTTTTTATTTTAGAAGTTGTGATTATCAACGCCTCATCAGCTATGAGATTAATTTCTTCCTCAGGCTTTCCTTGTGATTTTAAAGCTGGGTTCGGCATTAATTTTTCCCATGTCTCTATTATGTTCTGATAACCGCTTATTAAATCAATCGGCTTATCATTCATCTCTATAAAACTCACTATTGGCTCAGAAATCTGGGGTACCGCTTGCTTATCTTGGCTAAAAACAATTTGAGAAAAAATATTTTGCATGTAGCAGCTTCTTAGCCATGACAGGGCATTAGCAGGCCATTTAGAAGCGTGTCTCTTTGCAATCACAATTTCTAGTGATGAAGCTAAACTTTCATGTGCAATATCTTTACAAAAATCTCCAACTAAATACTGTTTAGGATTGAGTAACCCGCACTGTGTGTCTTCATACAATGCCGTTAAATAATCAAATTTTTTGTAATAAGCAAAAAGCTGAAAACCAACTCTACAATAGTTTCCGCTTATTTGTTTCGACTTAACATCATTAATAGATGCTATCTGAGCAAATGCCTCATCGTATTTACTAAAGTGGATTAAATCTTGGAGAACGTAAACATTCAGCAAACTATACTCAAAGTTTGAGCTTTCATCATTGACCTTCTGCTCATAGGTTTTTGACTTTTCAAACTGTCCCAAATGTGAGAAAGCCTTGCTTAATGAAGGCTCAATCCAATCAAACGAGTGAAATGGTGTTTTGGTGCTTAATAATTTATTACGATTATACTCTTCAAGAGCAGGCCCATCATATGTTTGAAGATTGTTGTATTCATCCTCTAACCGCTGAGCTAAACATGAAACACGTAAACTTAAATTATTACATCCATCAAAGGATAGCTCTCTTATGATGCTTTTTATTTCCAAACGAAAATCCGGCTTATGTTCAACATCGGATAAAATAAACCCTAAGTCACCGGAAATGCGTTTTACCGCTTTTTCAGGATCATAAAAAATCTTGTTTGAATAAGCAAATAGCGCTACAGCACAAAGACTCAGCAGCACAGCAGTCCCAATTAGAGTTTTCTTCTTGCTCATACTATCTCCGTAACGCTAAACCGTTAACGTCCGCTTTGGTGGTGATTTCAAGTGGTCAACGCAACACATTGGTTAAATCGTTCTGCTGGTGTTTCAAAGTCCAGCGTCTTTCTTGGTCGTTCATTTAACAGGCGAGCTACTTTGTTGAGCTGCGCTTGTGAGTATACCGATAAATCCG
>JAJFGR010000015.1 GCA_021776025.1 Alphaproteobacteria bacterium | reverse complement strand
GTTTATCGTGAGCTTGTTTATAACAACATACAAAGTTTTATAGGAAACAGCTTTCCGGTATTGCGAAAAATTACGGCAGATGAACAATGGCATGAGATGTTACACGATTATGTGAGTCGTCATAAAGCGCACACACCATTGTTTCCAAAAATGCCACAAGAGTTTTTACAATATCTTGAACACGAACGTGGTGAACACTCTGAAGATCATCCCTTCCTTTTAGAGCTTGCCCATTATGAATGGATCGAAATTGCGCTATCGATTGATATGCGCGAGATAGATTTAAGTTGTATCGAACAGGAAGGTAACCTTCTTGATTGTGTTCCTGTATTAAATCCTATATCTATTGCACTTACATATACATGGCCAGTACATGAAATTAGTCCAACGTGTCTACCGGATACTCCACCAGATGAACAAACCTACATTATTGTTTTTAGAAAGCAGGATGACGAAGTTGGATTCATAGTTCTTAACCCTGTATCAGCAAAGTTGATCGAATATCTTCAAGCTGATGAAAAACAAACTGGTCGTGAAGTTCTTACTAAGATTGCAAATGAATTAAACCATCCAAATCCTGAAGTAGTAATACAAGGTGGCCTTGATATTATGAAAGGGCTGTTAGATAAAGATATTTTACTAGGCACGGAGAAATAGAGCGTTAAATTATCTTAATTATATGCGGCTGGCATATAACAACACCTGTTTTAATTAGAAGTTTTTTGTAACTATTTATAATAGAAAAACATCTTTAACATAGATGGCAAGAAACAGTAATACAAATATGAAGTATAAAAATTATGTTTCATGTCTTCAACGATATTCTCTCGTTATTATTTTATATAAATTAATTTAATTATTATTGTCGTTCGCTGATGTTATAGGCGTCCGCATCAATAGTTTAAACAGGGGTTTTTTATGAAGGCGTCAGAATTGTTTGTGAAATGCCTTGAAAATGAAGGTGTAGAAAAAATTTATGGTATTCCTGGTGAAGAAAATATTGATGTTATGGATGCCTTGCTTGATAGTGATATTCAATTTATTACCACACGCCACGAACAAGGCGCGGCATTTATGGCCGATGTTTATGGTCGTCTAACAGGTAAGGCTGGTGTCTGTCTTGCGACGCTTGGCCCCGGCGCGACAAACCTTATTACTGGTGTCGCCGATGCTAATATGGATCTTGCGCCTATTATTGCTATCGCTGGTCAGGGTGCAACGACCCGCTTGCATAAAGAAAGTCATCAGATTCTGGATTTGGTAAATATGTTCGCACCTATTTCTAAATACAGTACTCAACTACGTGAGGGAGAGATCATCCCTGAGGTTGTGAGGAAGGCTTTCAAGGTCGCGGAGATGGAAAAACCGGGTTGTAGTTTTATAGACTTTCCGGAGAACATCGCTAAGGAAGTTGTCGATGCTAAATTACCATTAAAGGTTCAGAGTCCGACTCCACCAGCACCTCCACAGGTAAGGATAGAAGAGGCAGCGAAGATTATATCCGAGGCTCGATTCCCCTTGATCATGGCGGGCAATGGCGTGATCAGAGCCAAAGCCTGTGGCAAGTTGGTTGAGTTTTCTGAGAAAATGAACATCCCGGTTGCGACTACTTTTATGGCTAAAGGTGCTATCCCTTTTTCACATGAAAATTCGCTTGGTGCAGTTGGTTTGCAGGCCAGTGATTATATTTCTTGTGGTTTTGATCGTGCTGATGTCATCATTTGTGTTGGTTATGATATCGTCGAATATCATCCCTATCTTTGGAATAAAGATAATTCGTTAAAGATTGTCCATATTGATCCTACTCCGGCGGAAGTCGATGAGCACTATATTGTTGAGACAGGCGTAATCGGAGATATCTCTGCTGCGCTTGAAAGCATCATGCAAATCGCCACACCTCATAAAGAATATCTGGCAGCCAATCTAAGAGAGACCATCGTTAACGAGATGTCAGCTCATGCAGAGGATCAGGCTTACCCAGTAAAACCACAAAAGATCTTGTGGGATTTAAGACAAGCCTTAAACCCTGAAGATATCGTCTTGAGTGATGTCGGTGCACATAAGATGTGGATAGCACGCATGTATCAGGCTGAACGTCCCAATACCTGCATTATTTCTAATGGTTTTGCTTCTATGGGCATTGCTGTGCCGGGCGCTATTGCGGCAAAGTTTGAATATCCGGAAAAAACAATAGTCGCAGTGACTGGCGATGCTGGATTTATGATGAATTCACAAGAGATTGAAACAGCCATGCGCCATAAACTGGCCATCGTCATATTGATCTGGACTGATTCAGAATACGGTTTGATTAAATGGCATCAGATGAGACATTTTAATCGCCCTTCCAATATCAGTTTTACCAATCCTGATTTTATTAAGTATGCAGAGAGTTTTGGTGCTAAAGGCTATAAAGTTGAATCAGCGGATGATTTGTTAGCAACCTTGAAGCAAGCAATAGCTGACGATACTGTCGTGATTGTCGATTGTCCTGTCGATTATAGTGAGAACATGAAGTTGACGGAAAAACTGGGTGATCTGGTTTGTCCCATATAATAAAGGGGGCATTCAAATAATGACTGAACATTATTCATTAATGGTCCCCGGTATTACAAGCAGCGATGCCGTGCTTGAGGTAAAGGCAC
>JAJFGR010000014.1 GCA_021776025.1 Alphaproteobacteria bacterium | reverse complement strand
AGAGGTACGGGCTCTGGCGGATCAGGTCGGCAGCGGCTTGGATTAGGTTTCTCATGGCAGGACAGTATACCCTGCGATCACGATATAGCAAGTAGAATTTCGTTTATATGATGTTCTCGCAAGACGCCCCACAAGGCCCCTACGTGGGGAGCGTAGCGAACCCGCGTAGCTTAGCTACGCACTCAAAATAGGCGGCCAGCAGACGAGCCCGTAGGGCCCGCCCATGTCCGCCTATGGCCTACAGCATGGAAATTAGTTCGTCATTGTGTTCGATGTAGCCACCGTACTCGTTCTCGAATAGGTTACGGAGAGCATAGCAGGGGTCGAAGTCGAATTGTACTGTGGTACCGTCTGAGGTGTGCCCGACATTACCATATGAGTCGCGTGAACTGAGCCCTATGTTACGGAGCGTATCCGCTAGGTTGTCCATTTCATGCTGCTCGATATGAACGTCGGTATCTACGATCTCGGTCACGTAGCCATACATACGATCACTGAAACGGGAATTGCAGGGAGACAGGTTTCCAAACCTAGGGGCCTTGATATCAAGAATCCCATATACCTTAGGGGCAATGCCTACCTCGGCTGCACATTCTTGGGCTACCATAGACCAGTCGCGTACGCTGGGGCTATCATAGAACTTGACCCCAAGAGTGTCGGTCACTTGGACGAAGACAGCCCAGGAGCCCTTGCGATACTGGCCTTGCTCGATCAGACGAAAACATTTCGCGTGGAAAGACATTCCGGTATTCCTTTGGTTTGAACCATAGGAGGATACCCTTGAAATCGGACCTAGGTCGGGTCTATTTCGAATATATATGGTCTATCTGCGAGAGCCCATAGGAGCCCGTTTCACGATAGGGCCGCATTCCCGCGTGGCTAAGCCACGCGGGAAAAAACAAAGGCCAGCAGGCGAGCCCGTAGGGCCCGCCCTTAGCCCGCTAGGGCTAGTATTCGTGGTCGCCGATCCCTTGGATTTCGGCATAGCATCGGCCATCGCAGGCCCAGGTGCGAAAACTTTTCTCGGAAGTTTCTTCGCCACAGGCATCACAGAAAGTTTTTCGCTCCGGGTCTTTTTGCTCCTTTTTGCATTCTGAGCAAAGGTCGGAATCAAGCCGGGCCGTTTCGCCACAATCGGAGCAAGTACCTACCATGCTAAGGTTTCCTTCGTTTTTGGAAGTGCCGTCCATACGGACGATCGCGGCAAGGGTCGCAAGTCGGAGATCGTTTGCTTGGATCATAGTAGACTTATCGACTAGAATGAAGCGTCACCGTAGACAATATCAAAAAGCGTGGGAGAATCGTACCCTTTCTCCTCCTGATATCGTTCTTCCTCGATTTCGGCTCGGATCTCGTCGCGGAGAGAATCGACTAGGGCCCAGATTTCCTTCGTGGTTTGCATGACGGGCCACAAGCAACCAGTAGGACGGAATCCGCGAGATTCCTTGAAGACATCCGAGAATTCTCCCAGAGCAATGCTACGCTCGCTACGTTCGGTCGTTTCCATGCTCCAGAATACCCCAGGATCGGGTATCGTGTCGGATCAAAACGCAATTTATATTGTGGGCCGTCTGACGGCCCACAAGGCCCCTATGCAGGGAGTGTAGCCAACCCGCGTAGCTAAGCTACGCGGGAAAAAACAAAGGCCAGCAGGCGAGCCCGTAGGGCCCGCCCTTGGTCGCCTATTCCTCTTGTTCCGCTTTGATTGCTTCCATCATGGCGGAAAATTCTTCCTGGTCGGCCTTCATGTCTTCAATCAGACAGTCTATGAAATTCATTCCGGAAGTTCTTTCCACTCGGCGGGAGCGTTTTTGACTAGTTCGCGGTCTCGGATGCTTTGGGCCAGCCGAGCGAATTTCGTCTCGCCCGCAAGGCAAGGGAGGCAGGAACCGCCCTTAGTGTGGTCGTGGTCGTCGAAGAGTGCAATGAGACGATGCGAAAAATTCGCGTGACTCGCTCGGGACGTTTGTTTCGTTTCCATGCCACAAGATATCACAGGATCCGAGAGCGGGTCGGATTATTCTCGATTCTATTTCTAACCCGTTGTCCGACAACGGGTTAGGGGAATCGAATTGACAATGGGGCGATTCCGAGGTAGTCTTTATGTGGAAAAATATGCTCCCGCCCATATGGCGGGAGAGGCTGCCGTATTGACAGGGAACAATGTTCCGTGCCAAAATGGCACGGAAAGTTTTGCCACCCTAACAGGGGCCTAACCCCGCCCCTAACAGGACCCTAACAGGGGCCGCAGGCCCCATTATAGAGGTATCTAGATACTTCTAGCAATTTTCCTCGTTCGCTTCGTGGCAGTCTTCACAGTGCCCATCGAAGTCTTGATTACACATCGCTCCGCAGTCGTAGCATTCCGTTTGCTCCTCTATTGTAACACACCCGGTCTCCAAGTTAAGGGAAATCTCTACTGATTGTCCTTGTTCTTCTTCTAGGCTTGCGTGCTTGCATCTTTTCTCGAAATAGCCCATAACCTCGATGAATGCATCGAGAGCACCCAGCCGACCGATAGCCTCATACCTTCTCTCGGCTTCATGATAGCCCAGCCGAAACCAGTCTGCAAAGTGCCGAGAGAGCATAGCGTAAACGTCCGTCTCGATGTATTCCTTCTCTACCTCACGCAGCAGGAAACGCTTTCCTTGTGAAATAATTTCCTTGAGGTCTTCTTCTACCTCGTCATCGAGCGGTTCTGACTGCTCAGGACAGGACATTAGGCCACCCTCGGTCAAAATGCCCTGGTACAGATTGGACCATTCGTTAGTGAAACTCTCCATATCGAGTGAGTTCTGTTGCTCTGGTGCGAGATATCCGCCCTCATACCTGAGCCAGTACATAGCAGCATGGGCCTTGATCTCACCCTCTACCGAAAAGTCTCCAGCGTGCTCGATGAAGTCGTGAGCCAGGCCAAGAGCATAGGTGCCAGCGTTGAACGCATCCGAGCAAGGCTTGGGGCAAAATCCCGTTAGACCAGCGTCTTCCCATTCCTCGACCACGAACGTTTGCGTCAGTGTTTCCATGTAATACTATATCACGGCTTGCCGAGAATGCAAGCCGTATTTCTTGAAAATAGAATATGGGCTTTAGAGGCCACACGAGGCCCGCTCGCGATAGCGTGGCCAGACCGCGTGGCTTAGCCACGCACAAAAAATGGACGGCCAGCAGGCGAGCCCGCAGGGGCCGCCCCTGGTCTCTTATGCTAAACCCCGATCTGAGCCGAAATGCCTCATGCTGCCATTCTCGGGTAGACGTTCAAATGTGGGTTCGAAGTCACAACCTCGACATTTCGGGCAGCGTCCGTCAAGGTTGGTCACCTTGAATTTCTTACCACACTCGTTGCACTGAACCGGCACCTTTACTTTCTTCATGCTGTATTATACCTCAGAATCGGGAGAAGTCAAGCCCAATAACTCCATTCCGGAGTACGGTTCCAGTGGTTCATGAGCCGTAACAAATCAAGTGAGGGTGTATGGCGACACTCAGGCCATAGGTAAACCGTTAGCGTGGAAGTTGTACCACTAGGGTTGTGTCGTCGGGTAAACGTGTGCGGCATCATACCACGGGCCACAGGCTCAATTGTGGGATGCGTCAACCACGAGTAATAAACGCCCGCTTCGAAATATTGGGGTGCCTCTTTGGTTTCCATGCTTGATTGTACCATATAATATGGGCATAGTCAAGGATATATTCTTGAAAACACCAGACGCCGTGTGAGCCTCTCTCACGCACGAGGCCGCCGAGTGCGTGGCTTAGCTACGCGGTCAAAACTAGAGTCCAAAAGGGAGCCGCCCGAAGGCGACTCCAGGGCCGCTAGGCCCTAGGAAACTTGGAAGGTTTTTCCGCCGATCTTGAGTTCCGTGATGCCTTCGATCGGAACGTGGCGGAACTGGGTTCCGGTGCATCGCACGGGGGCGACAAGGTTACCTCGCTTCGGTGCATTGTCTCGCACCGAAACGAATTCGTGAACGGTCAGGAGTCCATGATCGTCAGCATTGAAAGCTTTTCCGTTGCCGTTGACGCCTTTCTTGACGCCCAGACGAGCAGTCATTCGGCGGGAGGTTTTGGTGCTCCGCTTGATAAAGCGAACACCGAACAGTTTTCCTTGGGAAGCCTTGATTAGCTCGGCAGCTTCTTGCGTGGTGATGTTGTTCATGCCATACTATACCACGTTAGCGGCATAAGTCAAGCGATGTCTCGAACTTTCACGGTTTCGTACTCAGCCGGATATTCCGGATCATACCGCACGGTGTAAATCTTTCCGGCCACTTCATCCGTGATGTCTTTTGTTACCATTGTCATACTTATAAGATACTACACTAATCCCGTTTTGTCAAGCGAAATTGCTCGAAAATTGAGAGGCCACAGGAAGCCCCTACGCGGGGAGCGGAGCGAACCCGCGTAGCTTAGCCACGCGGTCAAAATACACGGCCAGCAGGCGAGCCCGTAGGGCCCGCCAACGTCCGCCTAGCGAGTTTGAATCGCGACTTTTTTTCCAGTCGCGTACGCTGCCTTGCCAAGGTCGGTATTGTGACCGGAAAGCCCGTACACTTGTCCTTTGTACTCGATCGCTTTCGGGAGCTGCCTGGGGTCGTTCTCGGGCATCGGAACGTCGATGTAATCTCCGAAGAAACCTTTGTACTCGGCCAGGACGGAAATGGCGTCGGTGATTGCTTGTGCGTTCATGCTCTACTATACCACGCCAGACGTGGTATGCAAATCATTTTCCAAAAATAGCGTCACACTCGCAAAATACTCGGATGACCTTTTGACTGGCGGTCTCCTTGACCGTCACGGTACGTCGAGCGGCCCCGACACGGGCCGATGCCTTCGGACCGTACCCTAGACGCTCGGACAGGTTACGAGCGAAAGTAAGGTGCCACGGTTCTTTGAAAATGTGTAGATTCATCAATCTTGGTCCTGGCAAGGAATACAAACCGCCATGCTGGTTGCGGTAATCTCGCAACTCGTGACGCCGATGCTGTCTCCGCACTCGACACAGTGGATCTCGAATTGATCGTCCATGCCATACTATATCACGGTTTGCCCAAAAGTCAAACCGTATTTCTTGAAAATAGAATATGGTTTGAGACGCTCTGTACCGCTCTCTCACGCACGAGGCCGCCGACCGCGTGGCTAAGCCACGCGGTTTTTCCTAACGTTCAATACAAGAGCAGCCAGGGGCTATATAAGCCCCTGGCTGCCGTTTTTGAGATGTCAGTCCCAGAGTCCCGCCTCTCCAAAATATCCAAAGTCTTCACGCGGGTCGTCATCGACGCCGTACTCTTGATCTTCGTCCTCGTCCTCGTGGTCCTGAGCGAGTTCGTCCCGCTCATACTCTTCAGCGTCGTCCCAGTACTCTTCGTAATCGTCCATGGTGTTTCCTTTGTGGGCTCTCGCCCTTGACTGCTATACTATATCACGTCTGGCGTGCTATGCAAGCGGAACCACGTTTATTCTTTTGCCTTGTCCGCCAACTACTCGC
>JAJFGR010000013.1 GCA_021776025.1 Alphaproteobacteria bacterium | reverse complement strand
ACACCCCTGGCGTAAACAGGCAGGAGTAAATCCGTTTCATGGAAAAGTATTCCTTAAAAAAGTGAAAATCAGATTACGTGGAGGCAGTTTTCGATGAGCTACTACAAACCAAAACGCATACGTTGGGGGCGCGTGTTTGCGAGCATTATACGCAGCGTAGCGGGAATTTTAACGCGATGGCCGTTGCTCATGGTTGCAATATTTATCATTTCGCCCATAGGCCCACATTTGCGAATTCAATACACCTACGAACAGCGTGGTACTCATCGCCATATGCTGAGCTGTGAGTATCTGGGGTCACGAGGATTCGTGAATTTCGTAGCAAGGGGTGGCTGCCCCGTCTTCACGATCATTGATCGTCGAGACAATAACAACCGATAGGTTTTCTTCGTTTTCCAGCTACAGCCTTCGGCTGGTGAACGTTTAAATTTTTTGTGAAGGCAGGTTTTGGAGAAATAGTTATGAGTGAAAAAGCAAACGACAGCGTTAGTCGTAAACCGGATTTTATCGCCTATAACGTTAAGGAAACCAAACAAGGCAAACCCGTATTTAACCGAGTCGGTGCGGCCTGGCAACACAAGGATGGCCAGGGCTATGACATCCAACTGGAGTCCATTCCTGTGAATGGCCGCGTCACATTGCGAGAATTACGCGAAGAGCGTATGAACACTTTCGAAAATGAACGCCAATCTCAAACCTCTGAACACAATCACGAAAGGAGACCAAGCCGTGGCCGCGCACGATAGCGAAAACTCTCGCATCAGTTTTTCGATGCGAGAGCCAAGTTTACGTGATTGCGCCCCACCCAGTTTACAGCGGGCGGGGTCAATACGTTCGCAATTTGAGACCAGAAAGCTTGGGAACACACTTTCTCAGGAAAACCATCCAGGCTCTGATTTTTGTAGGCGAGAAGATTCTGGTAGCGGTTCGCAAATGATTAAAAGCCAAAAACCATTTCCTGAATTAAAGCCAAGGAATTCTTATGAATTGAAAAAAGTATTTTTTGACCAGGCATGGTTAAGAGAACAAAGGCAAGCTCAGCTCGACCATTTTAGTGTGCAGCGTCAAAGTGCGCCGCAGCAAAATCGGCAGTCAGAGCCAGTTTGGGAGAGATAAAAAGTCGGCTTATACAGAATAATTTAAGAAATTATTAACAGATAAGGACGTAATATGAATATACATATGCTGCGCATCGCACGTTCTTTACTTGCGATTATGTCTTCCAAAGACAAAAGAGTTTGCACAATTTTACGCAAATCGCTTTTACGTCGCTTCTCTCATTCCACTCCAATCGCCTGCACAAGCAAGGTGATATATCTAGCGCGAAAGGAGGAAAGGCTTTGACTGACAAAGATAAATTTGGCTTGAATGAGCAATGGCTTACGGCTCAAGATCAACCCGTGATCGAGCCGCCTCAGTGCGATCTAAAAAAATATAATGAGCACGTCAAAGACTTTAACTTAAGCGAGGAAGAAGAAGCAGAGCTGTTAAAAACTATCTGGCAAATCATGGCGGCTTTCGTTGATATAGGATTTGGGGTAGATTCAATACAGCTACTCCCATCTTCGTCTGAAAAGCAGGAATCTCTCCATGCTCAGAATATAGACGGGCAAGATGGGCCGATTAACTCAAAAGGGGTGAGACATGACGAATAAAGAAATGAAGGCTGTCATTTATTGCCGGGTATCCAATAAGACCCAAACGACAAGGGGTGATGGCCTTGGCTCGCAAGAGACCCGTTGCAGAGAATACGCCAAATATAAGGGCTATGAAGTTGAAGCGGTTTTTACAGACGATGTTTCAGGCAGCTTAATTAAGCGCCCTGGAATGCAGGCCATGCTCAAGCATTTGAGCAAATACCGCAAAAACCCGCGTGTTGCCATTATTGATGATATTTCGCGGCTGGCGCGAGGCTTGGATGCGCACCTCCAGCTTAGGGCTGCTATCGCCAAGGCTGGTGCTACTCTAGAATCGCCGTCGATTGAATTTGGTGAGGACTCAGATTCCGTCCTGGTTGAAAACCTGCTGGCAAGTGTTTCTCAGCATCAGCGCCAGAAGAACTCAGAACAAACGCTGAATCGCATGAAATCACGATTAAAGAATGGTTATTGGGTTTTTCAAGCTCCTATAGGCTTTCGCTATCAGAAAACTTCGGGACAAGGCAAAATTCTTGTGAGAGACGAGCATTTAGCAAGTATTGTTCAAGAGGCTCTGGAAGGCTACGCCAATGGGCGTTTTCAGATACAAGTTGAAATTAAACGCTTTTTGGAATCCTTTCCCGAGTTTCCGAAAAATCGAAAAGGTGAAGTGCACCCTCAGAGAGTCACAAATCTTTTAACGCGGGTATTTTATGCAGGATACATAGAATCCGAGGACTGGCAGGTGAGCTTAAGGCCGGGGCGACATGAAGGTTTAATCAGTCTCGAAACGTTCAAAGCCATTCAGGATCGTTTAACATCCAATGCTAAAGCACCTGCACGCAAAAACCTGAACCTGGACTTCCCTCTGAGGGGATATGTCTCTTGCGGTGAGTGTGGCCACAACCTGACAGCTTGTTGGGCTAAGGGACGCTCAGCCCGACACCCGTATTACATGTGCTTTCAAAAAGGATGCTCTAGTTATCGCAAATCTATTCGACGCGATGTTATTGAAGATGAATTTGAGCAGTTCCTTTTGTCGCTAAAACCCACTAAAGAGCTTTTCAACTTGGCCTTGGCCATGTTTAAAGACCTTTGGGGTTATCGCGTTGCTTCCCAGAAAGACCATAGTAAATCACTGGAGCTGGAAATCTCTAAAGGTGAACGTAAGATCGAACAATTACTTGACCGCATTGTGGATGCGGAATCTGATAGCGTCGTCAGCGCCTATGAAAAGCGCATAGGCCAGCTTCAGTTCGATAAGCAAGTGATGCAGGAAAAAATCTCTAATTGTGGACGCCCGATCAGAGACTTTGATAAAAGTTTTCGAACCGCGATGGATTTTCTTGCAAACCCTTATCAGCTCTGGGATACAGGCCGTATGGAAGACCGCCATACAGTGATGAAACTTACTTTTACGGACAAATTAAGGTATGTCCGTGGAGAAGGATTTCGAACCCCAGAAACCGCCTTACCTTTCAAGGCGTTAAGTGGTATTTCAGGGGACGAAAACAAGATGGTGCGCTCGGAAGGATTCGAACCTTCGACCCCTGGTTCCGGAAACCAGTGCTCTATCCCCTGAGCTACGAGCGCTTATCGCTATGAGGTAGCAGAGCTACCCGTTAACTGCAAGAACACATCTTCCAAATCGCTGTCATCAGTTGAAATATCGACAATCCCGTACCCGGCCTTTTGAATGGCTTCAATCATCGCGCCCACTTCGGTTTCCGAAGGGTTATAACGAATAATCACGCTGCGCTTCCCGGTTTTTTCCGCAACAAACCCAGCTAAAACCGTGCCAATATCTTCCATCGGCCGATCAAGCCGGAAGCGAATTTCCTTACCTTCAATCCGGCTCACCAGCGCCTCGGTCGTTTCATGGACAATTACTTCCCCGTGATTGATAATCGCAATTTCATCGCACAGCTCTTCGGCTTCTTCCAGATAATGGGTGGTCAGCAAAATTGTCACGCCCTGTTTATTAAGCCCGCGTACATTCTCCCAAAGCTGTTTACGCAGCTCCACATCCACGCCGGCTGTAGGCTCATCCAATACCAAAATCGGCGGACTGTGGACCATCGCTTTGGCGACCATCAAACGGCGTTTCATCCCGCCCGATAAAGTGCGGGTGTACGCCTCGGCTTTATCCGAGAGGCCAACCATTTCCAAAAGCTCTGCCGTGCGGCGATCTTTTTTCGGCACACCGTAAAACCCGGCCATCAAATCAAGCAAAGCGGCGGGCGTAAAAAACGCATCTTCGTTTATTTCCTGCGGCACCACGCCAATCGCCGCCTTGCACTTGCGCAAATCCTCATCAATATCGCTATCCCAGATTTTAACCCGGCCCGATGTTTTGGTGACCAGCCCGGCCATAATATTGATGATCGTCGACTTCCCCGCGCCGTTCGGCCCCAAAAGCCCAAAGATCGAACCGCGCGGCACGTTCAAAGACACGCCCTTCAGCGCTTCCTCGCCCGGGCTTTTCTTATTCCCTTTATAGGTTTTTTTGAGATCCGTAATTTCTACAGCCCAAGGTTTTGTATCTTCAATCATACGCTAAGAAATAGTGATTTCCCTGCAAATGTCTATAGCCTACTGCGCATAAAAATCGTTATCTGCGGCCTTCGGCGCTATATTCGGTTTTTTCGCAGCGAATTTCAGATAATGTTTCTGCCATTCATCGAGCTCAACGCCTTTGCTTTTATCCCTATCCATGCGCAAAAAATTAAGATCCATCATGTTATAGGCTTTAATGCCCTCATCAGACGGATCATATTCACCAACATAAACCATTTGCAAAAATGTCTCGGTTGTATAAACACCTTCATCATTTTGCTTGTCATTATTCAGGTCGATAAAATTCACGCTTTCCGCTTCATACGGCAGGACGGTGATCGGCCGCTCGCGATGATACTCACCCTTGGTGAGAACTTCATTCCCGTCATGATCCAAATAGAAGAAGAGATATTTCGCCGCTTCTTCACGCATAATCCGTCCATCATTATCAAGATCTAGCGCCGGAATATTAATTTCCGTCTGATTTTCCAGATCGAGCCCAGCTTGAGCAGGCATCGATATAAACACGAACAAAGCAATAACCGCAGTCAGTAGAGATTTCATAGCGTAACCTTTCAATTTATCGAGACTGAGAGAATATAAACCTTGAAAAAATTATGTGCAACTTTTCTGCAAGAAAGCCCGAGCCGCATCATCACCTTTAAGCTGTGCATCCCAAAAGGCCAGCGCCGCCGTTTTAATCAACCCTTCATGCTCCTCGCGGTTGGGGTTAGCATCAAGCTTCCCGCGCGTGCCGTTATAAACCATATGATCGCCACCCTCGAGCACCTGCAGATATTTTTCGGGATGTGCAGAATATTCATGGACGACTAAACGCCGCTCATAGCCGAAATTTTCAATCGGTGAGGCATCGTCCGTTCCGGTCATATGCAGCAAAGGAATATCAATTGGTCCGTAAATATGCGGCTCCGGCTCCTCGCCCACCAAATGGCGGATCGGGACAGGCGAATAGAGAATGCCGGCTTTGAAACGCGGCTCGCGCAATGAAATCAACTGACCATCAACATCTGGAAACATCTGCCCAGCCATCACTTGCGTTGTCATCGCGCCAAAAGAATGTCCGGACATCCCCAAACTCTGCAAATCCATATATTGCCCTACCTCCGGGTTTTCTGCGGCCCAGCCAGCTAGGCTATCCAGAACAAACGGCACATCATACATGCGGTTGAGCGTTGTCTCCCGGGTCACCGAAACTTTACGCAAAATATCCCACGGATGCTCAGACTTTCCCTCCCACAAACTACTGTCCGTGCCCTCATGCGTGACATGCACCAGCGTATAGCCGTAAGAGGTTAAATAACGCGAGATGAAGGCCGCCCCATCGCGGCTACCGCCAAACCCGTGACTCCACAGTATCACTGGCATGATTTCCAGATCATGTTCAGCCGGATGATATATTTTATAAGGAACTGCGCGTCCACCGCGCGCTTCGTCAACAAACTCGCCGCGCTTTAACAAAACTCTGTATGGACCTTGTTCAGGTGAATACAACGAGATTCCTTTGATAGGGTTTTTCTTATTTTTTTCGGAATTGATCAAGAGAGATAACCTGCCCGGTATCATCTCCGCCTTTACCTTTACCGCCGCCGGTGCCGTCATCATCAGGCCCGTCATCATCTTCAAGCTCATCGAGAATGGCCAGCTCCGCGTCATCCATAGATTCACCCAAAGGCTGAAACTGCAGTGCAAAATTCACAGAAGGATCGGCAAAGATGCTAATAGCCGCCAACGGAATTTCTAATCGCTCCGGCACATTGTTAAAAGACAGCGTCACGGTCATGCGTTCATCATTCACATCCAGATCGGAAAACTGATACTGCAAAACGATCGTCATCTCACCGGGGTAGCGATCCCGCAGGTAATCAGGAATTTGAACACCGGTATAATCTGTCAAAAACGTAATATAAAAATGATGCTCACCGGGCATGCCACCACTATCACCATGCCCGCTTTCACTATGTTGTTTCATAACCTCTTCAACAGAGCTTTTAACAACCCCGCGAAGAGCTGTTTCAACCATTTTGTCATAGCGTAGTATATCGTCGTCGTCATTCATGAATAATATCAGTGCAAATAAGTGGCAGGAAATCAAGAGAAGATCTTGATTTATTATGAATCGCACGAAACAGGCCTAGCTGACCAGCACAGCCCCAATAATCGGCAATCTTCGCTGTGGACAATATTTACACCTTATGTAGAGGAGGTGGTTTATGTCGTGAATCCTGAAACTCTTCAGAATTCACAAAATTCTGCGCCAGCATCGGTATCATAATAATCAAAAGCCCCAGCGCCAAAGGCCAAAGCAGTTGGTGAAATTTTACAGCCCCAGATCCTCCTTGCCTCTCACATAACCAATACAGCGCACCAATCCATAACGCCCCGGTTATAAAGGTTGCATCACGTACAGGCTGAAAAAACGTGCCATTAAAGTTCACATTCAAAACCGCAAAACCCAGCATAAATGTCTGAATTAAAAACGTCGTCGCGGCAACCAGCGCCAGCACCGTCAAAACTGTACGCAGTAAAAATAACGCTAATTTTTTCGGAGCGTTGCGAAACGAGCGCTTTTGAATATAACAATGATAAATGAATGCCCCTGTCATCATCAAACAAGCCATCACTATTTCTGGCCAAAAAAGGCCAGCATCAATAGATAATCCATTCAAAAACGATAAAACCGTCACAGCAAACAGCGTAGCCATAGCTGTTTTAAAAACACTATCCGCCAAAGTCCCGTTCTGCCCGCCCGAATTTTTCAATTGACGGCACAGCCAAATATGCGGCGTAAAGAAAATAGCTGCGCCCAAAGACAGACACAAAATATTAAGCAGAGGCGGACTCGCAAACGATTCCGGGCTCATGAACCTTTCGCTCCTGCAACATTACTCTGTGGGAAATATATTTTAAATTCGCGCCGGGCTTTCTCCAAGACCTCATCATTACCAAGCTCCTCGGCATATGCCATCGTTTTCTCAAGAAAGAAACGCGGGTTCTGCGTTTTATAGCGCCAAGCCAAACCTTCTTTAAGAATCTCAAGCGCCTCGCGTTTTTCACCGCTGCGAGCGGTCATATCCGCCAGCATTATCCGCGAGCCCAAATGCAAGGGATCAAGCGCCAAAGCCACTCTCAAATAATACGCCGCGCTGCCGCCCTCTTTGGCCGCTTCCGGCAAAAACGGATAAGCAAATGAATACAGCTCAGCCCGATGATACGAAATTTGCACCAAACGCGGATTAGCGCTTTCCGCCCGGTCGAGCAAACTCTCAACCTGAGCATAGATTTTGCCCACCTCATCTTTTGGCAGAATCGGCGCGTTGAGCTGAAGAATGCCCAAAGGCACATTCGTCGCCGCTATGAGCGCCCGAGCATTGCGATTATAAGAGAGTTTCCCCGCGCGGTTTATATCATCGGCAAACGCGTTCATATCACCGCGCATCAAAGCGTCCTGCCCGCGATTAACCAAAATTTCGCTAGATTGTGCAGCGCTAAACAAACCGAGCACAGCCAATAACGGCAGCGCCAAACCCCAGCGGACAGTTGCATTTTCAAACGGTTCTTGAGGGGCGCTATCATGAACCTGCCCGAGTATCTTGCCCGTTTGCACAAACCAAAAACCAAGCAAGAGCCCTCCCACCATCAAAATCGACAGCACATGGAAATGAAAACTGATATGCGCATGCACCACCAAAACTCCAAAGCCGCAGAACGGGGCGAGAATGAAAACGCGCCGCACATCATCCGCTACCAGTATTTTGAGCGCCCGCATTGTCCGTATGACTGCAAAACCAATCAGCACATAAAAAATTACGGGCGCCAAAATGCCCATCTCCACCGCAAATTGCAGCGGATCGGAATGCGCCATAAGGCCCGCCGTATTTCCATCAGCCACACTTCTGACCTCAGGATAATACAAAAAGAAAGTGCCAATGCCCGTGCCCATCAGAAGATTGCTTTGCAGAATTTGCACCGCGCTGTCCCAGATCGCAGGCCGTGACCAAAGCAGCGATTGCGTTCCGTCGAAAGTGCGCTCCAGCAGCGCCGCCGGGGATGCACTACCCACGGGTGAAAAAACACTGATCAGCACAAAAGTGATCGCGCCTAACCCCAACAAAATCACCGTGCATTTTTTGTGTTTTTGAATATGCGCCCGCGCGAAGAGCGCAAAAATAGCCAAAACGGGAAGCACGCTAAAGAGCGTACCCCGGCTGCCTGTTGTAAAAATCGCCACCATTAACAGTGCCGATAAAACCAGCGCCATATTTGAGGCCGCGCGGCTTTGCGCGGCCAGCATCCACCCAAAACTGCCGAAAAGCCCCAGCGATAATAACCCGCCCAAAGAATTTGGGTTGGCCAGCGGCCAAGCGACATAACCGCTCAGCAACACTTCAGGCAAAAAGAAATATTGCGCAAGACAGGCTAGACCAAGCAAAGCATACAGCCCTGCAAGCCCGATCGCGATGGGCTGAGCAAATGCGCGCGCACCACCATGCATAACAAAGGCAAAAAAGCCGAGTGGAAACACGCTAAAGAAACAGAAATAAATAAAGCTGACAAAAGAAACCTCGGACAGAAGCGCGCTAATAAAAGCCAGCACCCAAAACGCCAGCGCCAATATGACGACAGGAGATCGCAGCGCGTTTTTTAAATTCTCCGGCGGCGCCACCGCCAGAACGCACAGCGCCGAAAACACCGTGCAGAGCACGGTCAGCATAAAGCTTTCCGCTTCATAGGCGGTAAACGGCATGAGGGCAAACACAAACCCGAGCAACCATAAACATCCTCCAGTGCGGTAAAATATTGGGCGAGGATCATAAACTTCATCAGACATGTTTGTATGATGCCTGAGCGTTTGAAATCGTCAATGGGAAAGAGAATAAGAAAATGGTGACTTTCTGTTGCGAGGTAGTCACGCAAAGCAAAATCAAAGGTTTTGTTTGCCTTTAAACAAGAAGGGCGGTGCCATCTCGTATTATCACGTCTAAATTTTTTAAAAAATGGGCCGATTCTGTTGCGAGGTTCGGCCCAGACCCCACCTGAAGGCATTAGTCCTCAGGAATTAAGTGCGTAGCGCACGATTATTGCCGTTAGGCAGCAATCGCTTCACCAGCAACAACAGAGTTGTCGTTGGCTGCTACAAATGCTGAGTTATCGTTTGCATTTATAAACGTTTCCCGGTAACGGCGGAAAGCCGGACGCCGCATGTCACCTTTACTGCGTGTGTCGATCCTGTTTCAGCCCCATGTTCTTTAGCCTCGTTAAGCTAAAAATGGTGGAGCTGCCCGGTACTGCCCCGGGGTCCACGGACGTCTATTCCGCAACAACGTGTAACGTCATAGCCGAGCAAGCCCGGCACCTACCATTATAAGGGAGATTTTAAATTTTTGGAAGTTTTTAGCGCTCTCCCCTTCACTCACGCTATAGAATCGCCCATATTACTAAGCATGAAACAATATCTCGATTTAATGCGTGATGTGCTGGAAACTGGCACAAAGAAGGAAGACCGCACCGGAACAGGGACTTACAGCGTATTTGGCCGCCAAATGCGCTTTGACCTGCAGGCCGGATTTCCCCTCATCACAACCAAAAAATGCCACCTAAAATCGATCATTCATGAACTGCTCTGGTTCCTCGACGGCGATACCAATACCGCCTATCTGAAAGAAAATGGTGTACGTATTTGGGATGAATGGGCCGATGAGAATGGCGATCTTGGCCCGGTTTATGGCGAACAGTGGCGCAGCTGGAAGACCGCTGATGGCCAAGCGATTGATCAAATTTCCAATATTGTTGAACAAATTAAGAGTAACCCGGACAGCCGCCGCTTGCTGGTTGTCGCCTTTAACCCCGGCCTAGTTGACCAGATGGCCCTGCCTCCTTGTCACGCTTTCTTCCAATTCTACGTGGCAGATGGAAAGCTCTCCTGCCAGCTTTACCAGCGCAGCGCCGACATCTTCCTCGGCGTACCGTTCAACATCGCTTCATACGCCCTGCTCACCATGATGATGGCGCAAGTTTGCGGTCTTAAGCCCGGCGAGTTCGTCCATACCTTCGGCGATGCGCATTTATATTCCAACCATATAGAACAAACCAAAGAACAGCTTTCCCGCAAGCCATATAAACTGCCGGAAATGCATCTCAATCCGCATGTGGAATCAATTTTTGATTTTAAATTTGAAGATTTTGAACTGGTCGGCTACGAAGCCCACCCCCACATTAAAGCCAAGGTAGCAGTTTAAATCCTATGATTAAATTACCTGCAAAAACTCGCTGGATCATCGTCTTCTTCGCGCTGTTTATGATGATCAGCTCAGTTTCAACATCGACCTATTTGGTGCGCAAGAACGACATCACCATTACCAAACTGCGCAGCGATGTTGGTCGGCATAATGAACTCATCCGCTCACTCTGGCAAAATACAGTTTTAGAAGAAAACCGGCTCAATATGCTCGCACTCTATACCGTGCTCAGCCACAATAATTATGATGAAAGCGCCTTGCAGAATTTTACGCAAGCCTACGCGCAGCACCTGCAACCTCAAACCTCAGCGCCCATAGATATTGAAACTTTGCCAGTATTGCTGACGAAGCTCAAAGACAGCCAACAAAAAGCCATAGACCGCATTGATCATGTTTTTATTGAAAAACAGGAATGGGAAGTGGAAATCTCGCGATTATCGCAGAAAAATCTGCTCTATATGAGTATCGCCCTGTTCGCGCAGCTTCTCAGCGTCGCATCAATCACAATTGCTCGAGATTTGAAGTAGAAAGTCGCGGTTTAAGTTTTAAACCGGCTTATATGTTTGCTCATTGGAAACAACCGAAGCATGCTGATCTTCAGGCGCTGCCTCACCACCTGCAGTTTTCCACGTTGAAGTCAAACCGGCCTCATGCTGGTCTTGAAGCTCCTGTATCGCCTTATCAACATCAACGCCATTTTCCTTCGCTATATTTGCGGCAACAATCATCGTCGCATAGAAACTGCCTTTATATTCAGAAACCTCCAATGCACCTTGTTCACCTGTCGGACGGTTTCCTCTCACAAAATTAGCCACATCACCCACAGCGGCTAACGCAAGCGTTTTAAAAACTTCTTGAAATAGAGCTTTATGATCAACGGTATCAGCACTTGCAAGCGCCTCAATGTTTGGCATATGCGATTTAACAGCAAGGCTTATATTATTAAGGTCGCCATCAACATCATTCGCTTCCTTAAGAAGGTTTGATAGAGTTATCTTAAGATCATTCAAATCATATGAACCATGAAGAGCGTCTTCAAAAACTTGTTCAGGTTTAAAAGCACCATCAATCTTGTCAGCATAATTTTTAAGAGTTTCAATGCCCTCAGGTGACATATTCTCTAATATTTTTGATATTCTTGGAAATTGACTGATATTCCCAGACATTACACCATTCATATAAGTCAATACTTCGCTCAGCATCGCTAAACGGTCTGCACTTGTAAAATCGCTCATTTCCACACCCTCAAAGTTTATTTTTACTGTTCTATTTTAAGAACTAAACTTTAAAGAACGGTTAACTTGCACGACTAAAGACTACTTTAATTTCAGCGCCTTAGCCACAGAGGAGTAAAATCAGCCCGGCCAATCGCCGCGGTTCATAAATAGCTCAACACCCGCGCCTTGGTTTTCACCAAACACATCCGCTTTTTTGATAGCCAACCGGCAGGCGGCCACATCATCAAAATCAAAACACAGCGCCATCAGCTCTTTCAAATAATCTTCGATCAGCTGCACCTGCGGTCGGTCTGCCCAGCTTTTAATCGCGTTATAAACTTTGCCGTAATCAATGATCGTGTCGAGATTAACGGTTTTCAAATATGTATCAGGGTCCGCAAACAGCTCCACATCCACCACCACGCGCTGCGCCACATTTTGCTCATGCGGAAAAATGCCGATTTTTAAGGGGACTTCTACGGAATCCAAAAAGATTTTAACGTGACTTTCCATCAGGCTGATTTATATATGAAACATGACTGAAAACAAGCCTGTACTCGCGTCCATCGTCGCCATCGCTAAAAACCACGCCATCGGCAAGGATGGCGGCATGATCTGGCACCTGCCTGAAGATCTTAAACATTTCAAACGCACAACGCTGGGCAAACCGATTTTGATGGGCCGTAAATCTTATGAGAGCCTCGGCAAACCCCTGCCCGGTCGTCCCAACATTGTGGTCAGCCGGTCTTTCCAGAACATGCCCAATGACAATCCATCACCTATATTCGAGGACATGGACGCCGCAGGTCCCGGTGCTGACAAGCAAATAAATGAAGGCCCCTTCGTGTACGCATCCTTAGAAGAAGGGATTGAGGCAGCCAAAGAGATGGGGACGCAGATGGGCGTGGACGAAGTCTTCATCACCGGCGGCGGGCAAATTTATAAAGAAACGCTACCCTACACGGATCGCCTCTACATCACTGTGCTAGACCGCGAATATGACGGCCACGTTTTCTTCCCCGAATTTGATTGGAATGAATGGAATATTGCTGCCGAAGAAAAACATGACGCCAACCCGGAAAACGACCGGCCCAGCTTCACCTTTTATACGTTAGAGCGTAAGCGCACTTAATTCAGCGTTTTAATCGCCTCAACAACCGCATCGATTTGCGGACGGTCTTTATAACCTTCTTCGCTTAGCACGCCGCGAATATATTTATTCCTGCCGATGATATAAACATGCGGATGCGGCACACCATAAGCAAAGTGATCGCTATTAAACTCCTCATTCAAAATCCCGAAATCCTTAATCGCAACCGAGCCAACGTCTGACAGCATCGTGTAAGGAAAATTATATTTATCGGTAAACGCTTTGAGAGTTTCTGGCGCGTCATAGCTGATCGTCACAATATTATAGCCCAGCTCTTGAATAGCCGCCCCTTCATCACGCAAATTAATCATCTGCGCCTGACAATACGGACACCAATCAGCGGAGCGGACAAACACCAGTACAATGCCTTTCTCACCGGAAATCGCATCGAAACTCTGCGCTTCGCCATTTTGATCTTTTAACTCCAGACTGTGCGGAATTTCAACGCCAACCTCTGCCGGATCATTGGCGATAGCAGGCAATGCTAGCAAAGCAGCTACGATAAAAATTGAAATTTTACGGATCATGATTTTCTCCTTTTCTATTTAATAGAATTCGTCAACGCAGTGATAATAGTTTCATCAATCTCAAATGGCTCTCCGCCGTCCGCCTTGGCGCGAATATCCGCGCTAAGCGGAATTTCACCCAAGAATGGCACGCCGAGCTTTTCCGCTTCCGCACGCGCACCGCCGTGGCCAAAGATATGCTCTTCATGCCCGCAATTCGTGCAAACATGTGTACTCATATTCTCGATAATGCCGAGAATGGGAACATTCGTAGTCTTAAACATCTCATACGCCTTTCGCGCATCCGCCAACGCAATATCTTGCGGCGTTGAGACAATAATCGCGCCAGTAACAGGCACTTTCTGCGCGAGCGTAAGCTGCGCATCGCCGGTTCCCGGCGGCATATCAACGATAAGCACATCCAGCTCTTCGCCTTCGTCCGCCCACTGTACGTCTCTGAAAAGCTGGTAAACTGCCGTTTGCACCATCGGCCCGCGCCAGATAAGAGCCTTTGCCTCATCGACCATAAAGCCAATCGACATCGTCTTAACGCCGTATGAGACGGGCGGAATGATCTTTTTCTCATCGGTGAACTCTGGCTTATGTCCTTCCAGCCCCATCAGCTTCGGCTGGCTGGGGCCATAGATATCGGCATCTAAAAGTCCAACTTTTAATTGGCTATTTTTGGCTAATTTTTTAGCAATTGCCGCAGCCACTGTTGATTTTCCAACCCCGCCTTTGCCGGATGCCACAGCAATAATTTTCTTAATCGGCAGTTCCAGACGCGGGTTTTTACCCATACCGTGCGGGTCAGAAGAGCGATCATTTGCCGGCGCCTTTTCTGGCGCTGCTTTCTCAGCTGTAAGAACAGCGGTAACCTTCTGTACGTCTTTAAGTTTGGCAACAGCGCTTTCAGCCTGCTGACGCAATGGCTCCATCTCCGGCCCGGCTTTCGGATCCACCTCAATCATAAACAGCACCTGACCATCCGCATTGATCTGCATACCCGATACCATGCCGGCGCTGACAATGTCTTGTCCAGCGCTCGGGTCTTTTACGCTTTCAAGCGCTTTGAGAATGTCTTTTTGGTTGAGCATGTTTTTACGCCTGTAACCCCTTGCTTTCAGCGGCAAAAAGAATATTGTATCTACCCATATACTTTTGCAGCATTTGAGATCAACCAAAATCGCCAATTTAAAGACGAAAAGGAAGACACATGGGACGCGACGACAACGGCAAGAAAAATCCTTGGGGAGGACACCCCGGAAATGACGACCGTGGACCATGGGGTGCCAAAGGCGGAAGCCGAGGAGGTTCTGGCGGCGGCGAACCGCCCGATATTGATGAAATGCTCCGAAAAGCACAGGAAAATTTCCGCTCCGTAATGCCCGGTGGTTTTCAAGGTGCGCCCTTGGTCGGCCTTGTTCTCATTGGCATATTAGCCCTATGGATGGCCAGCGGCTTTTATGTCGTAAACCCCGGTGAAAACGCTGTTATCCAGCGCTTTGGCGCATGGTCAAGAACACAAGCCGATCCCGGCCTTGGCTATCATTTGCCGACACCCATTGAAACCGCGGCAGTAATTAATGTCGAAGAAATTCAGAAAATGAATATCGGCTTTATGGAAGCCTTCTCTCGTAATGGCACGGCATCCAGCCGCGACCTTCCTGAAGAAAGCCTCATGTTGACCTCTGATCGAAACATTATCGATCTGGATATGGTTATTCAGTGGAACATTAAATCCGCGGAAAATTTCCTCTTTGAAATTCGCGATCAGGAACGGATTATCAAATCGATTGCCGAAAGCGCGATCCGTGAAGTTGTTGGACAAACCGATATGTTCCCAATTATCACAACAGGCCGGAAGGCCGTGGCGGATGCCGCAAAAATCATTATCCAAACCAATTTAGATGAATATGAATCCGGCGTAAATATCACGCAAGTTTTGATTGAACGCGCCGAAGTCCACCCAGACGTACAAGCCGCATTCCAAGATGTTCAATCAGCCAAGCAAGATGCTGAAAATTCACAAAACGAAGCGGAAGTGCACCGCGAACGGATACTACCCGCAGCCCGCGGACAAGCCATAAAGATGCTTCAGGAAGCCGAAGCGTATAAGCAATCAACAATCGCCCGCTCAAACGGGGATGCGGAGCGCTTTAATTCCGTTTACACCGCTTACCTCAGCGGCAAGGACGTCACCAAGGAGCGCATTTACATTGAAACGATGGAAGATGTTTTAATGGGTGCGCAGAAAATTATTCTCGATAGTGAAGCCGGACAAGGCGCTGTGCCATATCTGCCGCTTAATCAGTTAAAGCCCGCCGCGGGCACACAAAAATAAAAGGACGATTCCGATGAACAAACCTTTACTCATTTTACTAGCTATCGTTGCTGTTGGGCTTATCGGCGCATCGCAAGTATTCTTTATCGTCGACCAGCGTGAACAGGCCATTGTCCTGCAGCTTGGTCAACCTGTCGGTGACATTAACGGCCCCGGCCTGCATGTTAAAATCCCGGTCATCCAGACAGTGCAATATTTTGATAAACGTATTCTCTCTGTTGACCCCGCGCCCGAACAGGTTGTTATTTCAAGTGTCGACATCGGCGTTGCATCAGACGAAGATACGGAAGAACAAAAAGAAGAACGCAAATCAACCATTGCGAATGTGACAGGGGAGCCAATTATCCTTGATACATTTGCGCGTTATAAAATTGTCGACCCACTGATGTTTTTAAAAACCTTGCGCACAATCACCGCGGCCAATTCACGACTTGAAAATATTTTGAATGATGCCACCCGCGCCGAGCTTGGTAAAACCAGCCTTGAGCAGTTGCTCTCACCCTCCAGAACATTCGTCATGCGCGACATTCAAAAACGCGTAAACAATAATGTGAAAAAAGATAATCTCGGCATTGAAATTGTCGATGTGCGTATTGTCCGCGCCGATCTCACACCGGAACTGCGAACATCCACAGTGCGCAGAATGATTTCAGAATTGCAGGAGCGCGCCACCGAAACTCGTTCAAAAGGTAAAGAGCGCGCACTAGAAATCAGCTCAACAGCGGAAAAAGAACGTACCGTTCTGATCGCCGAAGCGCAGCGCGATGCTTCGATCCTCAAAGGGGAAGGCGACAAGGAAGCGATTAAAATTTACGCCGATGCTTTTAATAAGGATAAAGAATTCTATTCTTTCATCCGCTCCATGGAAGCTTATAAAAACACATTATCCGACCCGCAAACGCAACTTATACTCTCACCGAAAAGTGAGTTTTTTAAGCATTTTGATAGTGGCCGTTAAACAATTACCAATCCAGAGGAACTAAATATGAAGTTACAGAATGTATCTAGGCTTTTTTTGGCCTTCGCACTGTTCGTCTGCTTGACCATGCCAATATCCGGCGCGCAGGCCAAAATCCTCGACCAAAACGCACCCGGCAGCTTTGCCGATATGGTTGAGAACCTACTACCGGCTGTGGTTAATATTTCTTCAACACAAAAAATGGAAGAGCCGGAAGACTTCCCCGAGCTTCCTCAATTCCCAGATGGTTCACCATTTCAAGATTTCTTCGAAGAATTTATGGAACGCCGTAACGGCATGCCGATGTCCCCACAAGCTTCGCTGGGTTCGGGTTTTGTGATCGACGCTAAGCAAGGCTATATCATCACCAACAACCACGTTGTCCGTGACGCCGATGAAGTGCGCGTAACCTTCCACGACGATGAAACCCTTGTCGCCGAAGTCATCGGTACCGACGAAAAAACAGATTTGGCCGTATTGAAGGTCGATATAAAAGAAAAAGATCTGACAGCCGTTAAATTCGGCAACAGCGATATCTTGCGCGTGGGTGATTGGATTGTTGCTATTGGCAATCCGTTCGGTCTTGGCGGCACAGTCACCGCCGGGATTGTGTCTGCGCGCCAACGTGATATTAACGCCGGGCCATATGATGATTTCATCCAAACCGATGCATCCATTAACCGCGGAAATTCCGGCGGCCCAATGTTTGATCTTGAAGGTGAGGTCATCGGCATTAACACCGCAATCTTTTCACCCTCCGGCGGCTCCGTCGGTATTGGTTTTGCCATTCCATCAGCATTAGCCAAACCCGTCATTGATCAGATTATCAAATATGGCCGCACGCGCCGCGGCTGGCTAGGCGTGCGCATTCAGCAGGTCACCGAAGAAATTGCTGAAAGCTTAAGTCTGGCCAAAGCCACAGGAGCACTTGTCGCCACCGTAACGCCGGACGGACCAGCGGAAAAAGCTGGCCTAAAAGCGGGTGATATTATTCTCGAATTCAACGGCCAAAAAGTCAGTGAAATGCGTGAACTGCCGCGATTGGTAGCAGAAGCTTCAATCGAAACCGACGCGCAAGTCACCTATTGGCGAGATGCCAGAAAAGCGACAGCCAAAGTTAAAATTGGTGAACTCGAAAAGGCCGAGGATGATGGCCTCATTGAAACCGCCGAAAAGGACAAACAAACAGAAGGTCTGAAAGTTGATTCCGTTGGCCTGTCTTTGAAAAAAATCACCGACATGATGCGCCGTGATTACGCCATTCCGTCCGCCGTTGATGGCGTTGTCATCAGCGCCGTTGACCCAAAATCGGAAGCTTCAAAAAAAGGCCTGTTCGAAGGTGACGTGATTGTTGAGATTAATCAACAAGCCGTCAATGAGCCGGAAAAAGCCAAAACCATTATCGAGAAAGCCGAAAAAGGCGGACGCCCATCTGTGCTTCTGCTAATTAACCGCGAAGGCGAAGTGCGGTTTCTGGCACTGAAGCTGAAAAAAGATAAAACCGAAACCGAGTAGATGCCCCAAATTTTTCTTGAAACGAAACGGCTACGATTTTCAATCATCACACAAAACGACTTCGAGAACGTTCATAAAACGCTAAACAACCGCAACACGTGTGACGCCATATCTTTTTTAAGCTGGCCTTTAACGGACGATCAAGTTCAAAACTGGTGCGATAAAGCGATTCAGGGCGAACAAAACAGCGTCGAATATTTATTTATCGCACACCATAATGACGCTCCGGTAGGCTGTATAGGCCTCCACCTCGAAGAAGAAAAACTAGCCGAAACCGGTTATTGGGTTGCCACCGATTCCCAAGGTCAGGGCATTGCCACTGAAATGCTGCAAGGCGTTTTGGAGTTTAGCTTTTACACACTTGGCCTTGAGAACATTTATGCCACAACGGCCTATGGCAATGAAGCCTCTGATATGGTTTTGCTGAAAAACGGCTTTGTTGAAACCGGGACAAAAGATGTAGAAATGCCGGATGGTTCGATGAGACCTTCGAAACTTTTTACAAAAACTAAATGAAAAACAAAACCACCATACACATCGTCGCCGGACCAACGGCCAGCGGCAAATCCGCCAAAGCGATGGAGCTGGCGCGAAGCTCTAACGGCGTCATCATCAATTGCGACTCCCAGCAAATTTATGACAGCCTGCCCATTCTCTCGGCTCAGCCCAGCGATGAAGACAAGGCCGAAATCCCCCACCGCCTCTATGCGGAGCTAGCCCCCAATGATGTGTGCAGCGCGGGAAATTGGCGCGCAATGGTAGAACCTATTATCAAAGAAGTGATCGAGGCTAGACAAACGCCCATCATCTGCGGCGGCACAGGGCTGTACATCAAAGCGCTGATCGAAGGCCTGTCCCCCATGCCGGATATCCCGGATGACGTGCGAGAACGTATTGTTGCCAAATATGAAGAGATGGGCGCGGAAAAATTTTATGAAGAGCTAGAAGCCCGCGACCCCATTATGGCGGAGCGCTTCCACGCAGGCCACAAGGCCCGTATTATCCGCGCGATGGAAGTGCTGGAAGCCACAGACAAATCACTAGCCAAGTGGCAGGAAGAAGACCGCGCCGCGCCGCCCGCCCATTGGAAATTCGAGATCCATAAAATTCTGCCAGAGCGCCAGGCCCTTTATGAGCGCTGTAACCAGCGCTTTGTCTGGATGGTCGAAAATGGTGCGCTGGAAGAGGTGAAGGAATTCGATGCCCGCCTTGAGTCCGGCGAAATAAAAGACGGCGCGCCACTGAGCAAAGCCTTGGGCTTCAAAGAGCTTCGCGCCTATTTAAACGGTGAAATGTCCAAAGATGAAGCCATCGAAACCGCTCAAGGCATCACCCGCCGCTACGCCAAACGCCAAACCACATGGTTTAGAAATCAGCTTTAATTGAAATATTATTACGTTTTCTAACCATAGAGGCATCTTTGTTACCATTTTTATTGACGTTTTATAATTATATATGTTTTAATAGTCATATCAGAGCAGACACGGACAAACGCGTATAAGCGGTAGAGAGTAATCTCAGGGTGTATAAAGTAAGGTCTGCTTAAAGAAAAACTAGGGTGAAACCCTCTGCACCCCTTAATAAGGGGAAGAATTTAGACTTAAAAGCGCCTTTTGCCGGGCCGGAATGTCCTTCCTCCAAACGTACAGAGGACTTCCAGATCCGACAAAGCGCTTTAATTATTTGTGAAACCCGAAAAAGTGCGATAGAAAGAAAGCATGAAAACTTTGAACAACATCCTTGTGAACCTTGTCGTAGTGCTTCTTGTGGAGGCGCGGCGTTAGGTAAACTTGTTCAAAAAACGATATATACCAGCGCCCTCCGATGAAAATCAGGGCGTTTTTTATTGCGGTGAAGCAATGAAAATATTACAAACAATACAACCAAAAGTGAGAAGACCATGAGCACCAAAGAAGCCAAGCAAAAGGCCCCCAAGACGAAACCAGCCAATCCGGCGCAAATGAGCGGCGCGGAAATGGTGATAAAAGCCCTCATCGAACAAGGTGTTGAGGTTATATTCGGCTATCCGGGCGGTGCGGTGCTCCCCATTTATGATGAAATTTTCAAAAATAAAGACAAAATCAAACACGTTCTGGTTCGCCAAGAAGGTGGCGCCCTGCACGCCGCCGAAGGCTATGCGCGCTCAACAGGTAAGGTAGGCTGCGCACTGGTCACATCCGGCCCGGGCGCAACCAATGCCGTCACTGGCCTGACCGATGCTTTGCTCGATTCCATTCCCGTTGTTTGTATTACCGGACAAGTTCCGACATTTTTGATTGGAACCGACGCATTTCAGGAAGCCGACACCACCGGCATCACCCGCCCCTGTACCAAGCACAACTATCTGGTTAAAGACGCAAACGAAGTTGCCGAAACTGTTCATGAAGCGTTTCATGTTGCCCGCTCCGGCCGCCCCGGCCCTGTCGTCATTGATATTCCAAAAGACGTACAGTTCGCTCCCGGCACGTACAAAGATGCCAAAACCCCGGGTAAACATAATTACAAACCAAAAACGCAAGCCGACATAGCCGCGATTGAAGCCGCTGTTGAATTGATGGCGAATGCCAAGCAGCCGGTATTCTACACCGGTGGCGGCATCATTAATGCCGGACCGGAGGCTTCTAAGCTCCTGCGTGAGCTGGTCCGTGAAACAGGGTTTCCGATCACTTCAACCTTGATGGGTCTTGGCGCATATCCGGCCAATGACAAGCAATGGCTGGGAATGCTTGGCATGCACGGCACCTTCGAAGCTAACTGGGCGATGCATGATTGCGATGTTATGATTTGCATCGGCGCCCGTTTTGATGACCGCGTAACGGGGCGCATCGATAAATTTTCTCCGAATTCTACCAAAATTCACATTGATATTGATCCATCTTCAATCAACAAAAACATCCATGTCCATATTCCGGTTGTTGCCGATGCGGCCAGCGCCTTGCGCGCGATGCTCGAAGTTTGGAAAAAACGCAAATATAAAGCCGATAAAGACGCCGCGCAAAAATGGTGGACACAAATTGAGCAGTGGCGGGCGAAGAATTGTCTCGCCTATAAAAACGATGACAAAATCATCAAACCACAATATGCGCTGGAACGCCTGCGTCACTTCACCGAAAAGGATGCCCGCGACACATACATCACCACTGAAGTCGGCCAACATCAGATGTGGGCTGCGCAATTCCTGGCCTTTAATGAACCCAACCGCTGGATGACCTCCGGCGGTCTCGGCACGATGGGCTATGGCTTGCCTGCCGCCATCGGCACACAAATGGCTCACCCCGATGCATTGGTCATAGATGTAGCAGGCGAAGCCTCGATCCAGATGAACATTCAGGAAATCGCCACGGCCATTCAATACCGCACCCCAGTGAAAGTGTTTATCCTTAACAACCAATGGATGGGCATGGTTCGCCAGTGGCAGGAATTGCTACACGGTGAGCGCTATTCCGAGAGCTATACCGAAAGTCTGCCTGACTTCGTCAAACTCGCCGAAGCTTATGGCGGCGTTGGCTTGCGCGCTGAAACACCTGATGAGCTCGACGGCGTTATCGAAAAAATGCTGAAAACCGACTGCATCACGATTGTTGATGTCTGCGTTGCGCAGAAAGAAAACTGCTTCCCAATGATCCCTTCAGGCAAAGCCCATAACGAGATGATTTTATCTCCTGATGCGGAAGCATTTGATAAAAGCTTGGTTTAGCACCTTCTATCAAAACCAATAAAGCACTGATAAATAACAAATTTTAACCTAGCTCTTTACAAAATTTTATGCATTATGTTAATTTATCGCAACTTTTTTGAGGACGGCCATGCCACAGAACAATTTAGAAGATTTACAGCTTTTTATACCCGAGTGGTTTATCAAAGCCGCCCTCGCAGGAGAGCCTGAACAGGTCATCAAAAACCTTCTCGGAGAAAATCTTGAATCCGCCCATAAACTGGCAGGAAGGGAAATGCCGCCCCCATCGGAAATGCAAGAAAAAATCGATGGCCTATTCGCTGTTTACATGAACGAAATCAAAGAACACATGCCCCTAGAGAGCAAAACATGAATATCAAGGCCAGCCCTGAATTCAGAGCTATTAACAAACAAACACCAGAGCACACAATTCTGACTGAGAATAAAGTGGAGAAAGAAATCGAAAGTACGATCTCACACATTCGTGAAGTTACAGGCATGAACAAAGGCTGTAACCTTGAATTAATTGTCGAAGACGGCATGAAAAAATTGTTGATCGCTGTTGAAATCCAACACCTCGCACTCAAAGAATTGAAAAAACTCACTGATGTAGAGTTCTCCTCCGTCAATATGCTTTGTATAAAGACTATCAATCTAAAAAAATATGGGAAATTACCCATGGTTGCTCATCATATGCAAACAGTATTACAAGCCGAGGCGCAAAAACTCCTAGCCACTTCCGATCTCATCACTAATGCTACAAAAAACCTGAGTGATTGTGACCCACAAATCATTGAGCTACTTGGTACCACCCCCGAACTAGTTGGCGAAAAAATAGCGGGAAAAGTGATCAGAGGAGCAATTTGGGCCTATTCATCACAATCAGATAACAGCATTGGATTTTTAGTTGATTCTTCCCCTGCTGACGCACACAAAAAACACGTTCTGCCGCTCATAAAGAAGATAACCCCGCATCTGGAACTATCTTCCGAAGTCAGCTAAAACGTTACAAAGCCTTGGTTTAATTTTCAAACTAGGCTATAAATCTGTTCATGATACAAGCACTCAAAAAACGCGCAAAAAGCAGCGAAAAGAAAAGCAAATCGGTTTACGCACCAAATCCGGTGAATGAAGAGATCGAAAGCCATACGCTGGCCATTATTGTTGAAAATGAGCCGGGCGTGCTCTCTCGCGTGATTGGCTTCTTCACCGGCCGCGGCTATAACATCGACAGTTTGACGGTGGCCGAAACCGACCATGAGGAAACCACCTCACGCATTACCATTGTCGCGCGCGGAACACCCACAGTCATCGAACAGATCAAAGCATCACTGCGCCAGCTTGTCCCCGTTAAACGCGTACGCGATCTCACCACATTCGGCCCGCACATCGAACGCGAACTCGCCCTGATTAAAGTCGCCGGACGAGGCGACAAGAGAATTGAAACACTGCGCATCGCCGATGTTTTTCGCGCACGCCCCGTTGATTCAACGCTGGAATCTTTTGTATTTGAAATCACCGGAACGACGGAAAAAGTCGATGCTTTTATCGAATTAATGAAACCACTGGGCCTTGTCGATGTCAGCCGCACCGGAATTGCGGCCATATCACGCGGCGCCACCACCCATGATGATGAGGATTAAACCCATGAAAACACTAAACCTGTCTTTACTCGTTTTATCTACACTTGCTCTTACGGGGTGTATCGACCGTGCCGCCGCTGACCAGCACCTTATAAAAGGCTGTAAGGCTGCAATTTTAGCCTTCTCCGATGAAGGTGATAAAATTAAAAGTATTGCATCAGAAAAAATACGCGACCACGCCAAGCTTGGAAGAGGTTTCCGTGAATTTGTACTGGACATTGTCATCACTGACGGCTTCCATGATCGGGACGAAAGCCATTCCTGTATCTTTCAGGAAGAGTTTAGCTTTGGCCGCATGACCCATAGGGCCAGCATTTATCAGCTGAATTTCCAAGGCCGCATCATCGGTCAAAAAGATTATGAAATTCAGGGCACACTTGACGAAATGACAAAACTCACTAGAGCCGTCGACAACGCTTTACGCGAATAATTACCGTGTAACTTTTACGCCCTGAACCCTGAATACACTGCGACAGGATATTCGCAGCCCGTCAGGAGACATAGAATGCAAAAAACCACCTTTGAAGGATCACAAGGACATGAATTGGCCGCGCGGCTCGACACCCCCGATGGGGAGATCAAGGCCTATGCATTATTCGCCCATTGCTTCACCTGTTCCAAAGATATTTTTGCTGCCGGGCGCATCGCGATTGCGCTCAATGCCATGGGCATTGCCGTGCTACGCTTTGATTTCACTGGTCTGGGCGCCAGCGAAGGCGAATTTGAAAACACCAACTTTACATCTAACGTCCAAGACCTTGTCAAAGCCGCCGATTATATGCGTGAGCATTTACAAGCACCTTCAATTCTGATTGGGCATTCCCTCGGCGGAGCCGCCGTTCTCGTCGCCGCACACGAAATGCCGGAAATTAAAGCCGTTGCCACTATTGGCGCGCCCGCAGATTCCGCCCACGTCGCCCATAATTTTGATAGCGCCCGCGAAGAAATTCTTGAAAAAGGCGAAGCCGAAGTCTCGCTCGCCGGACGCCCATTTAAAATTCAGAAACAATTTATCGAAGATATTGAATCTCAAAAAATGGACGACCACATCGCAAGCCTAAAAAAGCCTTTATTAGTTTTGCATGCGCCGATGGACGCAACAGTAGGCATTGAAAATGCCGAACATATTTTCAAAACCGCCAAGCATCCAAAAAGCTTTGTCACACTGGACAGCGCCGACCACCTGCTCAGTAAGCGCGAAGACGCTGCCTATGCCGCACGCGTCATCGCCGCCTGGGCCAGCCGTTATGTTGGCTATAAGCTAACCGATATTGATAAGAAAAAACCTGTGGCCAATAAAACCGTTGTTGTACGCTCATCCGGCAATGGCAAATTCCAGCAATACGTGCAAGCCGGTAAGCACTTTATGATCGCCGATGAACCCGAAAGCGTTGGCGGCAATGATACCGGGGCCGATCCATATGCCCTGCTCCTCGCCTCACTCGGCGCCTGCACGTCAATGACATTGCAAATGTACGCAAACCATAAAAGCCTTCCGCTTGAAGGGGTAGAGGTTTCACTGAGCCACGAAAAAATCCATGCCGAAGATTGCGGCGAATGCGAAACAACCTCCGGCACGCTCGATCAGATCACCCGCGAGATCACGATTAAGGGTGAAGAGCTAACCGATGAGCAACGCGCGCGGATGATTGAGATTGCCGATAAATGCCCCGTGCATAAAACACTGCATGGAGAAGTTTTGATTGAAACCGTAGAAAAGCCTGACAAAACAAAGGCTGCAGCTTAAAGGCGTCCTATAATATTAGCCAAACATCATTGACATAACAAAACGCAATCCCTATAGTCCCGCCCTTAAACACTAGGACGGCAAACCATGCACATTCTTATTGCAAAGCAACGAGGGCAAGAACAACTTACAAAAATCTTCACAGATCGCGCCTGTATTGTTGAATATATTGCCCCGGAAGACGCACAAGCATATTTAGAATACGGCGCGCCAGTCGCCGTTATAACGCCCGTGGAATATCTCTCTCGCTTTCGCAAAGCCGCACAGGAAACGGAAGTACATACAGACCACCCCATCGCGCTCATCCAAAGTGAGAATAGCGACCACATCCCCGAAAGCTTCCTTGCGCAAAGCATGGCGCAAATAGCAATTGCAAATGGCCATGAAGACAGCCATATCCTGCGCGTTAAGGATGTCACCCTCGATATGATGCAAAACCATGTCACAGTGAAAGATAAGAAAATTGATCTTAATCCAAAAGAACACCAATTTCTCCGTGCCCTGATGATCCGCACAGGACAAGCCCTCAGTAAGGAAGATCTGCTAACAAATCTCTACCTGCCTGATGAAGAGCCAAAAATTAAAATTTTAAACACATATCTCTTATACATCCGCAACAAAATGAAAAATGTCGGCGGCGATCCTGAATTTATTACAACACTTATAGGTGAGGGATTTTCCATTCGCCTTGCGCCCGAAAACCGTAAAATCAAACACGAGCGCGGGCCCATTAAATGCTACCATGACGGGGGATGGACCATCACTGCCGGAGGGGAAGAGCGAGAACTTGAGCTAAGCCCTTCCAAAAAAACCATCCTGAACGCCATCATGGGGCGCCCCGATGCCACCATCGCCACAGATTATCTAAAAACATTAATATCCGAAAACGATATAGGCAATAGCGTACTCCCAACACAAATATCACATCTCCGCGCAAACATTGCAGAGGCCAGCAAATGCGAAGAATACCCCGACGGCATCGATGTTATTCGTAATGTTTTGGAAACAGGCTATAAATGGCGAGATAAACCGGTACCATATGAAAAACGAGAACAAAAACAAAAACAATGGACGCTACGGCCACACGGCATGACCATCGAATGGCCGGGTCAATTGCAGATCGATACGGTGAACGGCACCATCACGAACCTGGGCAGCCAAAAAACAGCAAAGCTTACACCAAAACAATGCGAAGCTTTTGAATTTACAATTGACCATCCGAGCTGGAAAACAAGCACGAACGGCGCACCAAACCATTTTACCATCGCCAGCTTAAGAAGAAAAACAACCGCCGTAGGATATGTCAATCCGGCTATGTTCTTCCAATCAGGAAAAACCAGAAATTCAGCTGGTTACAGCTTCATCGGAAACCCCGATGTCACCCGTGCACATCCAAACCCGGCGAATGATAAAACTTCGCCAGATAACCAAAAACTTACAGCAGCTTCCACACAACTTTCCCTTTGATTTCTCCTTGATTTCCGTCCCAAAACCCTGTTTTATGCGTGTCGCATATTAATTTTGAATAAAAGGTTTAAAACCATGTCTAACGCAGCCGCAGAAGTTCCTGAAAACACGACATCCTTGAATGTTTATTACGACAAGGATTGTGATCTGGAACTGATCAAGTCCAAAAAAGTGGCGATTATCGGCTATGGCTCACAAGGCCACGCGCACGCACAAAACATCAAAGATAGCGGTGTTGAGAATGTCATTGTCGGTTTGCGTGATGGCTCTGCCTCTACCGCCAAAGCTGAAGGCGCCGGTTTCACAGTGATGAGCCCAGCCGCCGCCGCTGCTGAAGCAGATGTTGTCATGATCCTCACCCCTGATGAATATCAGGCCGATCTGTATAAAGACGATCTGGTCGAGAATTTGAAAGAAGGCGCGACAATCATGTTCGCCCACGGCCTCAATATTCATTTTGATTTGATCAAGCCGCGCCCTGATCTCGACGTGATCATGGTCGCACCAAAAGGCCCCGGCCATACCGTACGCGGTGAATACCAAAAAGGCGGCGGCGTGCCGTGCCTGATCGCAGTCGCGCAAGATGCTTCCGGCACAGCCAAAGACCTCGCGCTTTCATATGCCAGCGCAGTTGGTGGTGGCCGCTCCGGTATCATCGAAACAACATTCAAGGATGAATGCGAAACAGATTTATTCGGCGAACAAGCCGTTCTTTGCGGCGGCACATGCGAGCTGATCAAGGCCGGTTACGAAGTTCTCACCGAAGCGGGCTACCCGCCGGAAATGGCATATTTCGAATGCCTACACGAACTCAAGCTGATTGTTGACCTGCTCTATGAAGGTGGCATGGCCAATATGCGTTATTCAATTTCCAATACTGCCGAGTTTGGCGACTATGTTTCCGGCCCGCGTGTCATTACGCCGGAAACTAAAGAAGAAATGAAACGCATCCTCGCCGACATCCAATCCGGAAAATTCGTCAACGATTTCATGGGCGGTAATAAAGAAGGCCTCTCCAAACTGGTCGAAATCCGCGAACGCGAAGCCAAACATCCTATTGAAGAAACCGGCGCGCGGCTCCGCGCCATGATGCCATGGATCGCGAAAAACCAGCTGGTTGATAAAGACAAAAATTAAGACACCTCAGGATTCTAAGTTATAGTGGGCTGCGATATTAATTCGCGGCCCTTTTTTTTGAGGACATAAATGAACAATAACCCTCCTCAGCAAGACCATATACTTAAAGGTATTGCCCTCGGCGCCACTGCTTTCTTCCTGTTCGCAGTGATGAGCGCCGCCGCAAAAATTTTATCCGACACCCATCACGTGGCCGAAATCGCCTTTTACCGTAACGCGCTGTTTTTCTTACCCATGCTGATTTACATGCTGTGGCGACAAAATCCCGTCATATTCAAAACAAAAAAGCCCAAAGCCGTCGCTTTCCGCGCGGTAATTGGCGCGATCAGCCTGATCACCACCTATGCAGCATTTTCTCACCTGCCGATGGCTGATACGACAGTCTTGCTGTTCACCTCTACATTGCTGACGCCGTTTCTCGTTCATTTTTTGCTGAAGGAGCATGTCGGCCTCTATCGTTGGAGCGCGATTTTTATCGGCCTATGCGGCGTTATATTAATGGCGGGCCCAACAGGCACAGCAAACCCGCTGGGCTTAGGGTTAGCCTTAGCCGCGGCCACCATGCATGCCATAATGTTTACAACGCTGCGCTATCTCAAAACAGAATCCTCGATAACCGTCACCTTTTATTTTATGGCCGCCGGCATGATTATTCCCGGCCTGTTCTTTATGCCCTTTGTCGCCGCGCCCATTCTATCAATGAAAGAACTGATCCTGTTTCTGATCCTCGGCGCTTCGGGCGGCGCCGCCCAACTCTGCCTCGCGAGCGCACACCGCCTTGCCCCCGCTTCGCTCGTCGCGCCGTTTAATTACACCGGAATCATCTGGGCCACGCTGTTCGACATCGCCATATGGACAAAAGTTCCGGGCTGGCCCGTACTCCTCGGCGGCGCTATAATCATTTCATCGAACCTGTTCATCATTTACCGCGAGAGCATAAATGCCAAACGCTAAATTGAAACAAAATCTCTGGCTCGCCATTGCCTTTGCAAGCCTCAACGCTTGCATGCTCGCGGGAATGAGTATGTTCGCCAAGTTGCTGAGTGAATATTTCGGCCCTGTCGAGGTGACCTTTTTCAGAAACGCGTTTTCTCTGGTCGCTCTTTTTGGCTGGCTCTTTTTCGCCCGCCAGCTTTTCGTTTTAAAAACCCAGCGCCCCTGGGCCCATCTTTTCCGCGCAACAATCGGAACCATTGGCATTACTCTAGGAATGTGGGCTGTCTCCCTCATGTCCTTAGCAGAAACCACAGTGCTTCTTTTTACCTCTCCGTTATGGACGCTCATTCTCTCCATGCTATTTCTGAAAGAATGTGTTGGCCCCTATAGAATAAGCGCAATCATTCTGGGCTTTATCGGCATTGTAGTCGTCGCGAACCCTTTTGCCGGAGAGATACAGCTCCCATTACTCGGGCTAATTGCCGGGCTTGGTTGGGGATTTGTTTCCGGCAGTGTCGATACAATCTTGCGCTGGATGGGATCTACAGAAAATGCCAGCACAACCACATTTTATTTCATGCTCTTTGGCACGCTGATCCTAGGACTACATTGGCCATTCGCCGAAATACAGGCTAATAGCTTTTCCCTCCCGGCACTGCTAATCATATGCGGACTTGGAGCAACAGGCCTTATCTCCCTGCTGGCAAAAAGCCAAAGCTTCCGTTTAGGTGAGGCCTCAGTCATCGCGCCATTCATGTACACAATGATTATCTGGTCTATGCTGTTTGATTATCTCTTTTGGGACAATATTCCGAGTTGGAATGTCATCGTCGGCGCACTCATCATTATCTGCGCAAACCTGATCATTCTTTTCCGCGAACGCCAAAAAGGACGTTTAAGCGGCAAGCAAAGTGGGCCATGCCAGCCAGAGGCACAATAAAGCGCCTAAAACAAAAACCAGAACAGTCAGTTGCACGCCATGAACGCGATGACGGGTTCCCTTTGTCATACCGATATAATGCATCGCCCGCGCGGCAATCATCAAAAGCCCAAGGACATGAATGCACCAAAGCGGCGCACCGCTAAGCTCCGCAATCAACATGAGAATAAGCACCATCGGCACGGTTTCGACAAAATTGCCATGCCCGCGTATTTTCCGCATGAGCTCTTCATGCCCGCCATCACCTAGACTGACTTTATTTATACTCCGCGCTTTGACAATACGGAGCGTCAGGAAAACCTGCATCAAAGCAAAGAGAGCAGCGTAAATTCCTGAAATCATAAGCGCATTTCCTTGCTATTGAAGCTGTAAACCTTGAGCGTTAAATACGCCAATAGGCTTATCTTTCTCATGAAAGAGAATCAAAATCACACCAGCTTCAGAAATTTTTGTTACGCCAAAAACTTCATCTACAAACGCCACCACGCGGCGTTTATCCTGCGCACCAAGTTCCAGAAAATTTTGTCCGACTTCTAAAACCGGCATCTCATCATCAAAATACTGATCCGATATTATGCCCGCTTCGTAAAAACCGTTTATAACCGCAACAGCGCTCCCACCGCGCGAATTGATCCAGTCTTGCGGGGTCCATTCATCATCAGCCCAGCGGCTGTTATGCGGCAATTTTGCCTCTTCCAAATGCGGCCGCACAAAATCGCTTTTTGGCGGTCCCCAGATATATTCGCCCAAATCGCTGGCAAACCCTGTGGAAGCGCCCAAAACGGTAAAAACCATCGCTATAAGTACTTGAAATACCATAAAATTACGCATAATCACTCCTACTTTCTAATCTCAAGAAGATTTTAACGACTTTTATGGTATAATTCTAGGTATGATTAGCGCAATTAATATCGCACTCACAGGATTGGCTTCGGCAAGCAAACAGCTCGCCGCAAGCGCTTCGAATATTGCCAACTTGCACACCGTTGGTTCATTGGAAGAAGGCGGTAAGGCGCCCTATACACCGCTGCGTACGCAGCAAACGGCCCAAACCGATCAAAGCGGCAATGGCCAAGGCGTACAAACAACCTTTGCCCCGCGAGAAAATCCATTTGTGCCAGCCTTTGATCCTGATTCTCCGTTTGCCGATGAAAACGGCATTATCGGCATTCCGAATATCAATCTGGCTGAAGAGATTGTGAATATAAATTTGGCCAAAATTCAATATAAAGCAAATCTGGAAACGATTCAGACCGCCTCTGAGCTTAGCGAAGAGCTGTTCCGCATCTTCGATGATAAAATTTAACTCTTCCTTGTAAGCCCCCATCAGATCACCGATACTGAAATGCATGAAGATTGTTTACTTTGGCTATGATTTTATGCTGCCCGCTATCAAACGTTTGATAGACGAGGGGCATGAGCTCATCGGCATTTTCAGTTTCGATTGCGATAATGTTTTTAACTTCAACACAGAGTGTGTAGCGCTTGCGCAAGACCAAGGCTTCCCACTTATTCTCTCCCCTGCCGAAGACTTTCACATCAAGAGCTTTCTTGGTCAGGGTGCAGAGCTTTTTTTGGCTGCCGGTTACCCGCATAAGATTCCGCCCGTTGATGAAAACCAAGCCTACGCGGTAAATGTTCACCCGACTTATCTACCCAAAGCGCGCGGCTTAATGCCGATTCCGCGGATCATCATGGAGCAGATGAACGATGCCGCAGGTTTTAGCGCCCATAAGATGACGCAGGAATTCGATGCCGGAGATATTTTGTTGCAAAAAAAATTCGATTTAAGCGATAGCGAAACTGTCGAAACCTATAGCGCCAAAATTGCCACCCGCGCGCCAGACATGTTTGCGGAGCTAATAAATAACCTGCCCGCGCTGTGGAACAAAGCCAAAGCGCAAAACAAAAAAGAGGCCACATATCTCGCTCCGCCAAATGATGAAGAGCGCTTTCTTGATTGGAATGAAACCGTAAACAAAATTGATAGCGTTGGCCGGGCCTTTGGCCGTTTCGGCAGCCTCGCACGGTTTGATGAACAAGTCTGGGTTGTCTATGATTATAGCCTCTGGGAAGAAAAACACGATTTAAAACCTGGAACCGTTGCCGCCAACCTCAGCCGTGAAGTCACAATCGCTGCGAAAGATGGTTTTGTCTGCCTAAAGGAATTTCAAGAAATTCAGACTGGGTAAAATTTCATTCAGCAGCAACAGGCGCCTGCGGCTTTTTAGAACCGCCAATAAACTTATAAATCGTACCAACACTCAATAAAACTGCGCTGTAAAACACCAGCTCCATCCCCGTCGGGCGCGGCGTATAGCCAACCAGAACCTTCATAGTTTCACCAAGGAAGCTACCGCCGGATAAAATGGCTGATGTATCCCATACTTGCGGGTGCAGCGTTGGTAAAACGCCAGCAGCAATCAAGAAGTTTGCGCCCTGCGCCGCCATCCCGGCCGTCAAAACAATCAGCATCCAGCTCGTCACTGTAAAGAGATGCTTTTGCGCCGCTCTCAACAAGCCCATATAAAGCGCGAGGCCCACAGCCGCGCCGCCAAGGCCGCCCATCAGGCCGCCCATTAAAACATCAGGCCATCCATACGCGCCCGAGGCCAGCATGCCATACGTAAACAGTACAATTTCCGCACCTTCGCGGAAGGTTGCCAGCGCCACAACACCAACCAGCACATAAACCGATTTATCACCCGTCAGCACATCGGCGCCAACGGCCTTAAGATTTTGCGCAAGCTGCCGCCCATGCGTTTTCATCCAGATCACGGTCCAGCTCAGGAAACCAACAGCGATAAACATCACCACCGCGTTAAAGATTTCCTGACCCATTCCATCAATCGCTTGTGAAATCGCATCCGTGAAAAAAGCAATCACCGCGGAACCAAAAATACCAACCCCAAGGCCGGCAAGCACAAGGTGAATACGCCCCGGCAGCCCGCGCGTCGCCGCCATCACAATACCGATGACAAGGGCAACTTCGATAATTTCACGAAAAACGATGGTAGCCGTAGGGAACATTGGGCGTCCTTTATCTATTCAGCGATCAAAACGCCGTTGGCCGTGGCCAAATTAAATTCGCCGAAAAACTTATATTCTCCAGCCTTTAGCGGACCAACAAAGATTGTTGCGCTTGAATTGCCGGGAATAATTTTCTCACGGCGAAAATCATCGCTTTCAAATTCTTCCGGCGTCGCATCCTGATTATGCACAACCAGCTTAATCTTTTCACCAGCCGGTATACGAATTTCATCTGGCGTGAATTTATGGTCCTTAATTGTAAGCTCATAAATATCTGGCTCGGCCTGAGCTAAAGAAGAAAACCCGGTAAAAACGAGAAGTCCCATAAAAACAAATATAATTTTTTTCATAACATACCTTCTGTAGTGGCAAGAGATTCTTATTTGGAAACCAAACTATAAATAATTTTTATCTGAAAGCAACACAAATGTAAATGAGAATTATTCGCAAAAAATATATTGACTTCCTCTCCCTCAGAATTTAAACCCAACCTATCTAAGTGCGAATCATTCTCACTTAGCAATTCTAACATTTCAAATGAGGGAACAATGAAAACAACTCTATATTCACGGCTGGCTCTGGGGAGCCTAATACTCGGATTTTCTGCCGTTACAAGCGCCGCACATGCCGGACCCGGAAAAATCACCGGACCACATGTCGATAAAGGCGCAAGCGAAATTGAGCTCACAGGCACATACGCATTTAATTACGATAATGATGATTACGAATTTGAAAACGAGCTTGAATATGAATATGGCGTAACCGATAAGCTTCTTGTTGAAACTGAAGTCGAATTCAAAAAAGAAAACGACCATGACACAGTGACAGATGGCGTTGCTGTTGGGTTTCGCTATGAGCTAGGCGAAGTCGGGGAATATTTCGTTGATACCGCAGTTGGCGCTAAGTATAAATTCTCCGGCACAGGCGGCTCCGATAGGCTCGACCTCAATCTTGCCCTCGAAAAAACGCTGCAAAGCTATAAATTCCGCTCAAACGTTCAGGCCCGCCATCAAGTTGGCGCACACAGCGCAGACGGCGTTGATATGAGATTCTCTTTGGGCGGCTATAACAAGCTCTATGGCCTAGATGCCGGAATTGAATATTTCGCCGATATCGGCAATCTCTCCGGGCAATCCGGCTATAGCGCGCAAAAACACTATGTCGGCCCGATTATCGGCTCAGAAGTTTATCTGCCTAATAATGTCGAGTTTGAATATAAAATCGGCTATTACCAAGGCGTGAGCAGCGCTGCAGATGACGGCACCATCAAATATGAGATCGAACTCGAATTTTAAAATCTTGATTTTTCAGGGCGCGCTCGTATAAAGTGCGCTCTGAATGCAGCCGGTCGCAGACCCTACCCGGCTTTATAGAGAAAACAAGGACTTAGACATGAAAACTGCAGTTATATGCTCCGGCGGGCTGGATTCCGTCACACTGGCCTATAAAGTCGCCAAAGAGCATGCCCTGACCAGATTAATCTCCTTTGATTACGGCCAGCGCCATAAAAAAGAGCTGGAATTTGCGAAGCTCCACGCCGATCATCTCGACGTGCCTCATCACATTATCGACATCTCACAAGTCGGAGCCGCGCTGACCGGATCAGCTTTAACAGATGACGTTGATGTTCCCGATGGGCATTATGCCGAAGAGCAAATGAAAATTACAATTGTGCCAAACCGCAACGCAATTATGCTGACAATTGCTTACGGCGTTGCCTCCTCAAATGAAGACGAAGCTGTCGGCGCGGCTATCCATGGCGGCGACCATTTCATCTACCCGGATTGCCGCCCAAGCTTTATTGAGAAGTTTGCAGACATGCAAAATGATGCACTGGACGGCGTTTCAAAAATTGAATTATTCACACCATTTTTGAACAAAACCAAAGCCGATATCGTAAGCGAAGGCGCAAAACTACACGTGCCGTTTATTGAAACTTGGTCATGCTATAAAGGCGGTAAAACACACTGTGGCCGCTGCGGAACCTGTGTTGAACGCCGAGAAGCTTTTGATATTTCCGGCATCACTGACCCAACAATTTACGAAGACACTGACTTCTGGATCGAAACGGTTCGCATCGAAAAAGAAAGGCGCGCATAATGTATACCATATCCAAAGAATATCATTTTTCCGCTTCGCATGTTTTGCATGGCCTTAATGACAATCACCCCTGCTCCCGTCTGCATGGTCACAACTATGTTGTTGTTGTCGAATTACAAAATGAGGAGTTGAACGAAACAGGATTTGTTCGTGATTATCGCGAGCTTGATGCCCTCAAAAAATACATCGATGAAGAAATCGACCACCGTCATTTGAATGATGTGCTGGGTGAAAATAACACCAGCGCCGAAATGATCGCGAAGCATTTTTATGATTGGTGCAAAGAAAAATGGCCGGAAGTTTCCGCCGTGCGCGTCAGCGAAACACCAAAAACAAATGCGGAATATAGACCATGACCGGCGCCATCCGTATCAGCGAAATTTTCGGCCCGACCATTCAGGGTGAAGGGGCGTTGATCGGCCAGCCCACCGTGTTTGTCCGCACAGGCGGATGTGATTACCGCTGCACATGGTGCGATACGCTCCATGCGGTCGATAGCGAATACCGCGCAAGTTGGAAGCCCATGAGCGCCGAAGAAATCTTCGCTGAAGTGCAGAAACTCTCGGGGCATAACCCCATTATGATCTCCCTATCCGGTGGCAATCCAGCGATCCAGCCACTAGGCCCGCTCATCGAGCTTGGTCATGAGTACGGCTACACCTTCGCTCTGGAAACTCAAGGAAGCGTCGCGCAAGACTGGTTTGCACCCCTCGATGTGCTCACTCTTTCGCCCAAACCCCCGTCTAGCGGCATGGACACAGATTGGGCCAAGCTTGATGAATGTATCGAAGCCGCCGCAAACGGCCCGAAAGTCGCCCTAAAAATCGTCATCTTCAATGATACAGATTATAAATACGCGAGAAGATGCGCCGCCCGCTACCCTGACCTGCCACTATACTTGCAGCCCGGTAACAACGTCGTTGAAGGTGCGCCGGATATGACCGCGCTCAACGCGCGCCTGGAATGGCTAGCAGGTAAAGTCACAAATGATAACTGGCACACCGCCCATGTCCTGCCGCAACTACATGTCATGATTTGGGGCAATCAAAGAGGAGTATGAAACAATGAGCCAAGACGAAAAAGACAACATCTATAAAGACCTGACCCAACTCGGTGGTTCTAGCGCCATCCCCGCCAGCCCGGACGAAGCTGTTTTAGAGCGCGTCCCTAATCCGCATAAAGATAGGGACTACGCCGTGCGTTTTACCGCGCCGGAATTCACCTCGATCTGCCCAATGACCGGCCAGCCCGATTTCGCGCATTTGATGCTCGATTACGTGCCCGGTGATTGGCTGGTGGAAAGCAAGTCGCTAAAGCTTTACCTCACCTCATTCCGCAATCACGGCGATTTTCATGAAGCCTGCACCATTTCGATTACCAAACGTATCCAAGAGACAATAGAGCCTAAATGGCTACGACTCGGCGGATATTGGTACCCGCGCGGCGGCATGCCCATCGATATCTTCTATCAAACCGGCGAAGCGCCGAAAGATGTCTGGATTCCACCCCAAGACGTGCCGAATTACCGTGGCCGCGGCTAAATAAAAAGCCCCAAAAGGGGCTGTAAATGGCGATGCCTTTTCCTCGGCTTTATTTTGTCACAATTTTCTTCAATCACTATAATGCTACCCTGAATAGAAAAAGACTATAAACCCCTCTGAAAAGCCCATTTTGATCCATTTTAGGAGAAGTTTATTGAATTCCCTCATTTTTTAACTTTTCTTCATTCATAACAGTACTACATAAATAACTTTCCTTAAGGTTTTATCCGCTATGTCCTCTATATAGGATTACAATTATCCCTCTTTCTTTTCCAATACCAAAAGATCAATTAAAGGACATTCAAAAGCCCCACGCCCGCAATCTTGATCACAATTGGAACATTGATCTTTCATATTGTTGAGTGTCTGAACGCGTTTAAGTATTTCCTGCTGTTCTTTCTTTATGATTCCTTCGTATTTCGGCAGTAGATATTTCATCTCTGTACAGCCGTAATCAGTGAGTTCTTTTTCGTTAAAATTTCTTGTTATCTTTCTTATGTCCTCAAGAGAGAAATTCGCTCACCTAAAGGCCATAATAATTTTTATAGCATCTATATGTTCTGTATAATATCGACGGTGGCCTTTAGCATTGCGATCAGGTTTTTTCAGTACGCCAATCCGCTCATAATGCCGGATGGATTCAATAATGTGATTGAATACAAAAAACAGCTGCGCTTACAGTCTGCTGCCAAAATTTCTCAATAGCACTATGCTGCCTTTACAAGCCTATCATCGACGAGCCTCTGTACAGATGTATAATCAGTTTTACCACTTCCCAGAACGGGAATTTTATCAATCTCAACAATTGTCTTGGGAACGGCTAATTCGGTAATACCGTTTTTGGACGCATAGACTGATAAATCATTCTTTGTCGCATCCTTCTGTGTAGTCACAAAAATGAGCTGTTCGCCTTTACGGGCATCAGGAATACTCACCACAGCATGCTCGCCATCCGGGTAAACGTCGCCCACCATCATTTCAACGCTGGTCAGGGATACCATCTCCCCCGCAATTTTTGCAAAACGTTTTGCGCGGCCTAAAATTTTTACATAGCCCTGATCATCAATATCAACAATATCACCCGTGTCATACCAACCGCCGGCAGGTGGCTCCAAAATGCCCGGATTATCAGCCCTGTAATAACCAAGCATCACATTCGGCCCTTTGACAAAGAGCCGTCCCCCAACATCGATACCCGGAACATCCTCAAGCCTATATTCAATACCCGGCAACAAACGACCAACCGAACCAGCCTTCATATGCATCGGCGAATTAAGGGTCAATGCAGGAGAAGTTTCGGTCGCGCCATACCCTTCCAATACACGAACGCCAAAACGATCCATATAAAGCTGGCGTGTCTCCTCTTTAACTTTTTCTGCCCCGGCAAAAATATAACGCATGCGGTAAAAATCATAAGGATCAGCCATGCGCGCATACCCATTTAGAAACGTATCGGTTCCAAACATGATTGTGGCGTTAGATGAGTACACAAGCTCCGGCACAATGCGATAATGCAACGGGCTGGGGTAAAGGAAGGTTTTCACACCCGACAGGATGGGTAGCAATGTTCCGCCCGTTAAACCGAAGGAATGGAACATGGGCAGACAATTAAAGACGATATCCTGATTGTTGAAATCCACACGCGAGGAAAGCTGTACAATATTGCTCATGATATTGGCATGGCTAAGGACGACACCTTTTGGCATACCTTCTGAACCGGAGGTAAACAAAATAAGCGCTGGGTCATCTGGCTTAATCTCTAGCTTCTTATGCACCTTATCCGGCAAAGCAAACAAACCAAAGAGCTTATCTCCAAAGCCAATGCTTTCCTTCACATCTTCCAGATAAACGATGTTTGCATGTTTAGCGATTTCAGCGACAACATCATCTAAGCGCCCCAATTCAACAAAACGTTTCGAGGTCAGAACGGTTTTCACTTTTGCTGTCTTACACGCTGATGTTAGTGATTGCGCCCCGGCAGAGAAATTCAACATTGCGGGTACACGCCCAAAGGCTTGCAAGGCAAAAAAGGTTACAATAGCGCCGATAGAATTAGGTAATAACACGCCAACATTTTCGCCTTTTTCGGTCACTACAGCGAACTTACGCCCCATAACCATAGAGCCTTGAAGAAGCTTTTTGAACTTAAGCGGTTTACGCTCAATATCCTCAACAATAGCCGCATCATCACCATTAATATAACGCGCCCGCAACAGAGCTTGATAAAGCGTTTGCTTCCTATCTCCAGTCATAAACATCATTTCTTCCATCAGATCATAAAGCTGACGCCCCGCAGCAGCGCGCCGCGCACGGCCCTTAATCTCGTCATTAATCTTAAATTTGCGTGGTTCTAAAATCGTGATCGTAATTTTAGGAAATTTACGCATTGGCACCTTACCCTCAAGGCGCGCCAAAAACGTATGCTGAACACCATCTAACCTAACGGGTAAAATCATCGCGTCCGCTTTATCCGCAATCATACCGGGGCCGTCATAGACCTTCATCAACGCACCAGTTTCGGTAAGACGCCCTTCCGGAAAAATCACAACATGTTTGTCTTTTTCAACTTCACGAATAAGCCCCTTCAGCGAGAACGGGTTGGTTGGGTCCAGCGGAAATGCATCCACCAGCTTTAAAAATGGTCTCACCCACACCCAATTGGCCACAAAGCTATTCACCGCAAACATCGGGCGTCCCGGCAAAAATGCCGCCAGTAACGGCGGATCAAGTAGAGACACGTGATTACCAACAATAACCGCGCGCTTTCCGGCTTTCTCAAAATTCTCAAGCCCCCGCACTTCAACGTTGTAAAGTAGCTTAAAAAGTCCTTGCAGAAAGCTTTTAAACAGGTAATCCGGCAGTAATTTACAAATATACAGGGCTACAAAAGCATTCATTACCGCAAAGGCAAGAAACAACTCCCGCGTTTCCCATCCTTTAGCAATTAATAAGGCTGAGATGGCAACGGAGGCTATGCCGAACAAAGCGTTCATTATAGCGCTTCCGGCCAGAATACGAGCGCGAATGTCCTCCGGCGTATAGTGTTGAATGATGGTGTTTAAGGGCACAACAAACAAACCACCGCACAACGCAATCATTGATATATCAATGATAATACGCCAATTGCTAAGAGTGGCTAAGAACGTATTTATATCCAAAAGCTCTCCTGAAACACTTTGTGCAGCTCCGCCTGCAAAATACAAATCGATAGAGAAAATGGTAATCCCAAGCGCCGCCAAAGGCACGTAAACCGCTTCAACACGGCCTTTAAGTAAACGATTATTAAGCAACCCACCAATCGCAATACCAACAGAAAAAATAACAAGAAAGAAAGCCAGCACATGCTCATTAGCGCCTAATGTGCCTTCCGTATAATTCGGCATCTGCGCCATAAACATGCCGCCTAGGAAATAGAACCACGCAACGCCCAACATGGCCTGCACCACGCCGCGTTTTTGCCTTAAGGTGTGTTTAAGGATGTCAAAAGTCTCAGTGAGCGGGTTGAAGTCCAGCTTCAAATCCGGTGCTTTAGGCAGGGCTTCGGGGATGAAACGGCTAGCTAAATACCCACAAACCGCACATAGAACAAGCAAACCGCCAACAAGAAGCTTTCCTGCACCCATTGTAATGAGAACCGTGCCCGCAATTGTACCAAACAAAATCGCCAGAAACGTGCCCGTATTAAGCAGCGCATTCCCCCCAATCAATTCATCCGTTTCCAAATGTTGCGGCAAAATTGAGTATTTACTCGGCCCAAAGAAAGCAGACTGCGCCCCTAAAGCAAACAAAGCCATAAACGATAAAATCACAGAGCCGCTTAAAAGTGCTGCGCCGCCAAGAAAAGCAATACCGATTTCAGCCAATTTGACAATACGAATGACGCGGTGTTTGGAGAATTTATCCGCTAACTGCCCGCCCAGAGCTGAAAACAACACAAAAGGCAGAATGAACAACCCCGCCGCCAGTGTGACCAATAACGCCGAGTCGTCCGAAGCCACCGAACCCACACCATAGAGCAACAAAACAATCAGCGCATTCTTGAATAAATTATCGTGAAACGCGCCAAGAAACTGCGTGACAAACAATGGCAAGAAACGCTTGCTCCCTAACAATGCAAACTGGCTGTTTTTATTCATTCTAAGATTTCCTCTTTGTTTCTTGTTCGGGCTTTACCAATTTATCCTTATGTCGAAAGGTGCCATTTTCTATAAAATACACTGTCTGGTTGACTGTTTCCTTGCCCCAAAGCATCAACGTATGGCTACCTTTTACCTGTATAAAATCAGCAGCAAGTTCGATTTGAGCGGACTCTCTGGACACAACAATGTCGTTATCCTGCCCGGCCAGTGGATTGAGCCCCAGCTTAAACCCTGTTCCCCCAATGATAACACCTATAGGCACCTTAACCGGGGGAAGCGCCTGAGCCCCTTTTGTGGTCAAATCATATCCGGCATGACCGCAGACCCAATCGAACAACCCTGAGAATTGCGGCTGCTCGCTCACCAGATCGGCAACAAAAGAACCGCCATGCGGTGAGGCTATATTAACAATATGACCCAACTCAAAACGCTCATACCATGCGTGGTTTTTAGCAAGCAGAGCGCGGATGATAAGGCCGCCCATACTGTGCGCAACAAAAGATATTTTCTCTACACCTTCCAAACGATCGATCAGCTTAGCCAATCTAACAGCGTGCTCTATGGTATCGGCACGGTTGCTGGCAAAATGCCAAAGCAAAGTCTCATAACCGCGGTCTTTTAGTCCTTTTTCCAACGCCGAGAATGTAGAGAGAAGATTGTTCAGACCGGGAACTATAATAACTAGATGGCTGTTACGAGGTGAAAGCCCCCGCTCTCTTCTTTCGTATATGACGGCCATGCACTCTTCTTCTGTTTCTTTCTTCCATTTCCGTCCTGTCGGGCTTAAAACTCGGTACGTCCCCTTAACTTCATTTTTCTGTATCCGCCAGCCTGCATAGAAATGAACATCATAATAATGCCGCCAGCCAGGCAAGGTTGGTATAGGGAATTTTGAAATTTTTTTATTCTTCATGTTCAAATTCCCCTTCTTTCAAAAAATGTAAAACCTGCTTATGAACATCCGGCCTATCCATGATGAAGGTATGTGTGCCATTTACCGTTACATGATCTTTCATGCCTTTAAGCTTAGTTTTTTCAACCGTAACGCGCCCATCACTCTTACCGGGCGTTACAAAAGCCGCCACAAAATAGGGCCATTCCTTGGTGCCGGCGATGATGCCCAAATCATAATAAATATCGCTCTTGTTTTGAGATTGTGCATCCGTGGTTAGTTCATTGCCTGCCGGGCCATAATACCATTGATAGGGGGGCAGCTTATGGATCAGGTCAGAAACTTCACTCCCCTGATTAGGCGGGGCCAGCATGACAACACGGCCCAGCTTACCTTCTGGAGTTTTGTCTTTGTAAGTATCAAGGTAACGCCGTGCCACCAACCCGCCCATGGAATGCGTGATGACATGAACTTTTTCGGCACTCTGCCAAAACTCTTTGGTCATATGCTTTTCGCGTAAATATGCCGCAATACCATCAAGGTTTTTATCAGTAGAGGGGTAGGTAATGCTAAACGTTTTATAACCTTCTTTTTGCACCGCCAGTTCAACAGGCCGCATGCTGGAGCTGGTTTTGGCAATACCGTGCAAAATGACAACAATTTCTTTTTGGTCCGCTGCCTGGGCCGGACAAGTCAACGCCATAAAAATAAATAAACATGAAAAAAGCCGAATAACGGACATGATCAGGCTTCTTTCTGAATCTGCTCATTGCTGAACACAAACTTCGTATAGAAATAACTCAGCCCGATCAAGGATACCCCTAAGCCAAGGAATGAGAAGACACGATACAATCCTTCCAATTCTGCGGCGTCAAACAAGAATACTTTCAGGACAGCCAAAATCACAAAGGCCAGTGAAGCCATGCGCGCTGTCTTGTTCTGTTTCTTAATACCTATAGCTAACAAGCCCAAGCCCGTTACAAGCCACGCTACAGAATAAGCATAAAGCTCTGCAGACCCAATAGAGCCTTGGATCATATGACCGCCATGGAAATACTGGCGCACTGTAAATGTTGCGAAGACAAACAAAGAAGCAAACCCAAGCACTTTGTAGATCATTTTCTTGGATAACAGGTCTTTATTATAGACCGCCCACATTGCCAGAAGCGCACCAGCCCCATAAGTCAGCGTTACACCATTGAGAAGCGGCATATCGCCTACAAACTGCGCTTTTGACCAATACGGATTATCAATAAAAAAATCAAAATAAGCAAACCGCAGCATACCTAGGTGAAATAGACCATAGCCCCACGGCTTGAGGAACGAAACATCATAACGATGAACCAGTTGCAACAACCCAATACCTGCACCGGCACAAGCAATCGTCATGACACCTCTTTCAATGAAGCCTGCACTGACTGTAAAAATATTTACATGGCCTACATGAAGTAAATCACGGAACACATAATATGCCGTAGCCATAGCCATAGCCATAGCCGTTCCAAACAGAACATGGTTAAGTGTCCTGTCACTGTCATCCAGCTTCATCGTCACCCACAGCGCCAGAGAAATAAGCGCAGATGGAACGCCGAGCTTGATAAGGGGAACATCCAGCACGTAAGAACTTATAGATCGTGCGGAAGGCACCTCACCCGATAGAGATTCAAGAACAATTTCAGCGAACAAAGCGATTTGCTCATAATTCATACCGAGAAACACAAGTGTCAAAATCAGCATGATCTTTTTCAGAAAATCAATACGCGTTCTCTGATAAATCCATGCCGTTACTGCTATTTGCCCCGCTATCGCCAACGGCACATAACTCCACGGCAATTCAATCGCCAGCCCAAGGGAAATAAAGGTCGAAGCAGCAAGCGCATATATAGCTACCAAATGTTCACGAATAGTCGGATCAGCACTATATTTTTCACGAATATCCGAAGCTTGATAAATAGTGACACTCGCAAGCCCCAAGCTTGTAATACCCCAGAACATGCCAAAGCCCTCGGTAAAGGGTGCAGGTAAGTCCAGCACGAAGTATGAAATTACGTAGAGCGCAAGCGCAGCTACTGCCTGAACACCCGCCCAGAAACGCGGATCTTGCACTTGTCGCATGATGAGGGCACCGCCGCCGATATAAATCGCGCTCATACCAGCCAGCACAGCCACAGCATCCCCCAGCGGTGCATCATGCGCCCATATAAAGAACATGATCAAACTTGCGCCCAGTTTCACTAAAAGCGGTTTTTGATAAACGCCGGGCTGAAAATAAGCCAAAGCAATCACCGCCATACTCAGCAGGCCCAGCATTGACCAGTCAAACAGCGTCAAAGTCATTTCAAAACTGAGCCACACGATGGTTAAAACGCCGCCTGCTATAGCCGTAAAGTTCAAACTATGAATAGGTAACTTTTCCTCTTCTTCAATCGTATCTTCTGCAACACGCTTTCCTGTCACCGCCAAAACAACTCCCGTAATCGCCATAGCAAAGACAACAAGAACAAGCGCATCAGACGCCGCAAAAACCAACAAGAACCAGAACACAGACCAGCAGAAAACACCGATGAGAGCGGCAACGGCCAGCATCCACCAACCCTTGCGCACCAACACCATGAACATGCCGCTAAACAGAAGGAACAAGTAGCCAAACATGGCAATAGCATTGGGTTCATCAGAACCAATCAAAGCAGGAGTAAGCAATCCGCCCAACAAGCCAAAGACGGCAATGGGCTGCCCATGCCTGAGTGACAAGATAACCGCTAACGCTGTGATAGCTGTCATGCTTCCAAAACCCAATAACGGCGGCAACAGCCCGTATAGGTTGATGGCTGCATAAATACTGACATAAAGAGCCACAAGCCCCGCACCGATAAGCCCCTGTCCAATCCGCACCGAATTGGCAATATGCTCACGCCGCCCAACCCATTGTCCGGCAGCCAACAACACGCCACCAAACAAACCACCCATAGATACACGGGCCATTGGTCCGAGCCAGCTGTGTTCAATAGAGTACTTAACAAGAAAGAATGCCGCACAGATAAGTGAAATTGCACCAATCCACACAGGCAATTTTGTGGCGATGTTTTCTTCAAAGCTACTCTGCGCTTTTTGCGCCCAATCTGTTTTAGGTGTTTGAGGAACAGAAGATTGCGGTCTTTCTCGTGGCTCCCACATTTCAATCATTTCTTCTAAATCGTCCGGGGCTTCTTTTTTAATTTCAACCTTTTGCGCTAAAGCTGCCCGTGGCTTTACTTCCTGCACTGACTCCGGGGCATCTTTTTCCTTTATGTTTGCAAGCTTAATTTCTAGAGATTTAATCTTTTCGTTAAGCCGCCTAATCTCATAATGCACACCCCCAAAACGAGAGTGATTAACCCACGGCATAAAAAACGTGACCAATAAGAAAAGCCCAATAAGTAAAAAAATCAGTTCCATAGCAACCAGCCTATCATAATGTTTAAACACAGTATTTAGTCAATTAGTTCACAATTCTGAACATTGTTCAATTTATAGAATGCCACAACTTTAAGCATTACGCAATAAAAAATTAAACACCGTTCAAAATAAATGTGCTATAGAGAATATAAATTAGAGGAAAACATGGCTAGACGCAGCGATCACACACGCGATGAACTCAAAGAAGTGATACTCAATGCATCTTGGAAAATCATTGAGAAACATGGGTTTTCAGGACTAACCGCGCGCCGAATTGCTAATGATATAGGTTACGCTCCGGGGACAATTTATAATATTTTCAGCTCTATGGATGACCTCTATTTAGCTGTAAACAGCATGACACTGGACAAACTCTACGACACACTTTCAAGCACAGAATGCCAAGCACCAAAGAAAACCCCCATCCAAAACATAAAAAAAATGGCGCAGCTTTATAGGGCCTTCACCAAAAAACACAGATCCCACTGGCTCATGCTTTTCACTTACATTTTGCCAAAAGGAAAAAAACCACCCTCTTGGTATCAAGAAAAAATAACACGCCTATTTGAACCCTTGGAAAATTTACTAAAACCCTTTTACTCAGAAAAACAGTCACGTAAGCGTAAAATGGCTGCACGCGTTCTCTGGGCATCCGTCCACGGAATCTGCTTTCTGGAAGAAACAGGGAAAATCCCTTTAATCAGCAACCAAGAAAATCCACCGGACATGACGGGATATTTAATTGATAATTTTGTTTCTGGAATACAAAACTAACATTTTTTCCCATGCTTGTGTGTTATCACCCGATGGTGGCGGGGGCATCCTTCGTTAATACCACCTAAGTCATTGGTATACTTTAATTCATATCAATGTGAACTATAAATATGCCCATTTGTACCCCCACACAGTACTTTCAAGGGTACATTATTGCTGTTTTTTGAAGCCCAATTTATTGACAAACAAACTAACGACTGAGCAGGGCATATTTAGTGCATAAGTTTGACAAAATTGCCCAAATCCACTACTAATGTCTCAAAGTTTGGCAAAAGCCGCTTATCGAGATGATTTTTTCCGAAAAATGTCTGCCTGCAATGGCAATGCGTGAGAACACATAACACCTCACCACTTTCAGTAAATTTTAGCTTTATAGTTTTTGCGCCTTTTTAGGCTTTGAAATGCGACCCCTACATTGTGCGGGGTGCACGCATGAACGCATCTATATAAGCGTTTATAAAACAGGAGGCATGAATATGCCCGTTGTTACGTTTCCGAAAATAAAACCAAAAGCAAAACAAACAGTCTTGGCCCATGACAAACCAAGGCAACAACAAACAGCCATCATTTATTGCGAAGGAAATTTTGGACGAATAGATGGCAAGACTGCCAACGGGCTTGTTCGCCATTCAGAGAAATATAAAATTCTTGCGGTCATCGACAGTACAAAAGCGGGACAAGATTGCGGCATGGCGCTGGATGACATTCCCAATAATATCCCTGTCTGCCGCGACCTGACCGAAGCCTTAGAAATAGCTGGTGGTGCGCCGGATAGCTTTATCTATGGCATGGCGCCGTTAAGCGGCATGCTGTCCGAGCATGAACGCGGCATTATGCTTAAAGCCATCAATCTCGGCATGAATATAGTCAACGGTCTTCATCAATTTTTGAATGACGACCCGGAATTTGCCGCCGCAAGTGCCGCGAATAACGTAACCATTTTTGATGTTCGAAAGCCGCGCGACAAAAAAGATTTAAAAGTGTTCAGTGGCCACATCAATGAAGTGACCTGTCCACGCATCGCTGTACTTGGTACAGACTGCGCTATCGGTAAGCGCACTACCGCTACAATATTAACCAAAGCCTTAAATGACCATGGCATCAAAGCAGTGATGGTTGGAACGGGTCAAACCGGTATCATTCAAGGTGCGCGCTACGGCATTGCTATTGATGCTATCGCGTCGCAATTCTGCTCTGGTGAAATGGAAGCTGCTGTTATAGAGGCCTTCGAAGAAGAAAACCCGGACGTTATTATTATTGAAGGACAAGGCGCACTTAGCCATCCAGCCTTCTCTAGCTCCGCATTTATCTTAAGGGGGTGCTGTCCAAATGGTGTCATACTACAACATGCACCTGGACGGATTAATCGTTGTGATTTTGATAACTTACCAATGCCGAGTGCGACCAGCGAGATTAATCTTATCGAGACATTCTCCGATACGAAAGTCATCGGCCTAACGATCAATCACGAAAACATGACAGAGGATGAGATTAGTGCAGCGATCACGCGCTATGAAGATACGCTTGATATCCCCGCCACGGATGCTTTAACTCGATCACCCTATCATCTGGTGGAGATGGTTCTTTTGGCTTTCCCTGCACTTGAAAGAAAAATTCTCGCGGCTGCGGAATGAGTGCACCGCGACTAGAAATTGACCTCCAAAAAATTCACCACAATGCGCGCACATTGGTTGAGCGCTTGGCCGTTCTAAACATTTCGGTGACCGGCATTACGAAGGCAACCCTCGGTTCACCTGAAATTGCTAAAACTCTGCTCGATGCAGGCGTAAGTGCGCTTGGCGATTCCCGCATTGAAAATATAAAAAGAATGCGTGAGGCTGGCGTGGACGCGCCGATAATGCTTGTGCGCTCTCCAATGCTCAGCCAGATCGACCAAGTCGTAATGCACGCCGATATAAGCTTCAACACCGAGCTTGATGTTATTAATGCTCTCTCTTCTGCTGCACAAAAGGCAGGGAGAACGCATGGCGTTGTGCTCATGGTTGAGCTTGGAGATTTGCGAGAGGGCATTATGCCCGAAGATGTGGGAAGCATCGTGCGCAAAATACTAAAACTTCCGAATATAGAATTTAAAGGCATTGGTACAAATCTCGCTTGCCGCAGCGGCGTCTCGCCTGACGCTAAAAACATGGGTAAATTATCGGTGTTGGCGGATTCAATTGATGCGACGTTTGACCTTGAGATGGAGATCGTTTCGGGCGGCAACTCCGGAAATCTGGGATGGGCGCTGAGTGGTGAAGACACCGGACGTATTAATAATTTACGTCTGGGTGAATCGATCTTGCTTGGCCTTGACCCTCTTCATCGAGAGCCAATCGACGGTCTGCATAATGATGCCTTCAAACTCATCGCCGAGGTCATCGAGGCGAAGACTAAACCCTCGCAACCATGGGGAAAGATTGCGCAAACAGCATTTGGCCTGCCACCGCCAATCACCAATCAAGGTGACATCTCTCAGGTTTTGCTGGCGCTCGGTGAACAGGACACCGACCCGGACGGCCTAACACCGCCGCCCGGTATTGAAATTCTTGGTGCCAGTAGCGACCACCTTATTCTAAATGCAAAAGAAAATCGCCTAGCCATAGGCGATGAAATTGCATTTCAAATGAAATACAGCGCACTTGTTCGCGCCATGACCTCACCTTTTATCGTTAAAATCATGAAGATTTAATCTCTTTCGGGTCTAATTCCTCGCCGCTTGCGGCGGGGTTCTTCGTTCGAGTGTTTACCGTTGTCCTGTGGCCACTATCGATTCGCGCAACGCTTGCATCATGTCTGCACTATACGGCGAATGCCCTGCGCCTGGCACAACGATCAATTGACTACCCTCGATCGAATCAGCCACTTGCTGCGCGCCGCTTAGCGGGCAAACCCAGTCCGATGCACCGTGAACCATTACCACAGGCAGTTCAGTCAGCACGCTCGGGTTAATCAATAAATGACCGTGTGGGAGAAAAGTCTTGTTCGCCCAGTAGTGAAGATAAATCATCGCGCGGTTGACCATGCTCGCGTCAATCTCATCGAGGCTCATCATCGGCAGCGTTTGTGGTTCCGGGCCTTCCAAGTCGGCTTCCAGCACCCAAACGGCATACGTTGCCTCGAGTCGGCTCTTTCGATCCGGAGACAAACTCTTTCGATAGTAAGCTGCAATCGGATCAGCGTGGTCGTCGTGAGCAAGTGCCTTCAGGAACTCCTCGTGGCGTTCGGGTAACAGCCGCGCACGTTCCTCAAGTATCCACGCGGTCTGATGCTCATGGCGATTTGACAACCCTGCCAGCACCAAGCCAGTACTAACCTGTGGATGGCTTTGACTATAGAGAAATGCAAGACAACCTCCCCAAGACACACCAAAGACCAACCAACATTCGACGCTTAAGTGACGGCGCAGTTTTTCAATATCATCTAATAAGTCTTGCGGCGTGTTTTCAATCGTAGTGGCCGACGGCGTTGATTGTCCGGTACCGCGCTGATCAAACATAATCACTCGATGAATTTGTGGGTCGAAGAACGTTAAGTGTCGGGGGCTTGAGCCGGAACCAGGACCACCGTGCAGTGCGATAACTGGTATCGCATCGGGATGGCCAAAAGAACGCCAATAAATCGAGTGAGAATCTCCGACATCAAGAAATCCGTCGGTCGATGGTACATTTAGCCAAGCGCTTGGCACCAGTCTGTCAGTCATGAATTCTTGCTCCTATTCAGTGGGTAAGACGCTTATCCGCATAAAACAGCGCCGCACCGCATCGCCTTTTGAATAGCATTATCCACGCCGTATTTCCGCCAATATTTCATCATCTTGAGCGTATTGCCCTCACCAACATAAATGATGTCGAATTTTGCCCGAAAGCCTGACAATTTTCACGGTCAATAGCGGTTGTATTCACCGTAGGTCCAAATCGGCCTATTTTTCCACCACCGATAGCAACGATCTTCATAAGATAAAACTTCTGATCTATTCACAAACACTCACGACCCCACAACCTACCACGAGAGCATAGGTTACAGTTATTTATTCACGGCTGTACAATTACAAACATTGCCTTCTCTATATTTAGCGATATACAGAAAACCCAGCTCGTACATCCTTCATTAATTGACTGTAAGTGATTGAAATTACTCCGACACGAAAAATGGCAGATCAAATCTTCCTCCATATGCGCCCCCAAAATCTTGTGCTTAAACTGGAATGAGAGAATTATTGGCAAGTAAACCTTCAACGCTAACGCCCGTGAAGTTATTTATTTGCGCAATATTAGAGAAACTAGCGCCGCCGGTGGTGCCATTCGCATCAACAGCAATAATGCTGTTTGATCCGGATGTAGTGATTGTCACGAAATCATTGATATCAGAAACACCTGCTGTATAGCCCGTAAGAATATCAGAAATATCAATTGCATCATTCTCACCAACGTCAAAACCATTGATTTCATCGACATCGTTAAAGGCGGATGCGGCTTCAAATACAAACAAGTCACGGCCATCACCGCCATAAAGTTCGTCAAAGCCATCACCGCCATAAAGCGTATCGTCAACTGCGCCAGCTGCTGGGAATGTGCCTTGAACAATGTCAGAATGTGCTTGAATCTGCGCTGAGGTTAGCGCTGAAGTATATATGCCAACATCAGAGATACGACCATCATAATTGTAACCTCCGCTGCCATCTTCACCATCATGAAATTGCAGGCTGTCAGGTGCATAACCAATACCTATATTCCCGCCATGTGATGGGAATACTGCGTTGTTGACCGTAACTGAGCCCATACTTACACCATCAAGGAAGCCTTCAAAGCTGTTGTTTGGTTGATCAAATACAAAAGCCACATGGTATGTTGTGCTAGTTGAAACCGAAGCGTTGATGTTTGCATCAACCCATTGACCATCGTGCTCACCCGTTACATAGACATTACCGCCGTCGAGATAAATCGAGAAACCATGCGTTGCGCCGCCTTCTTCATAAAGAACCTGACGCGTTGTTACATCATCGGCGTTAAAGACCAGCTCAACGGTTTTTTCAGTGTATGTTCCGGTGTTAATGGACGTGCTATCCGGAATTAAAATGCCGTCATTGGTGCCGTCGAAATCTATGGCTGTACCGCCGCCAATATAGAGAGAGGATATACCCAATGTCGGTCCGCCTGTGCTTGTGCCGTCAATCCCTGCGCCGACAGACCCTTGGTTGTCAATTGTTGTTCCGGCAGTTTCGTTCAAATTCCAATACCCAACCGGATTATCATCCAAAATCGCATTTTCCAACGGATTGGAAGTCGATGGCGCGCTGACAGTTGTATCCACAAATCCATCAGCATATAGAATATCATCTCCGTCGCCACCGCGAAGTGTATCACTACCATTCGTGAAAGAAACGGTGTCATATGTGCCTTGGTCCAGCGCGACATAACCAACATTCTCATTCGTGTGAGAGGTTTCACCGTCAGAGGACGCTTCTTCATCAACAAAAATTTGTGCCTGCGTTGTTGTTACGGATGCTGCGCCAGCAGTAGAACCTGTATCCCCGCCATCAAGCGTCTGCATATCGGCAATAAAGATTGGCGCTGCTGCAAAGGCTGATCCAAAATTTACTGTCGTTGTAGCATGCGTTACCACATCGCCGGTTGTGCCAGACAATATGCCGCTGGCGACCGAGCCGCCTGCTTCGATTGCTATCCAACCAATATCTTCGGTTAGGTGCGTATTGGCGTTTGCTTCTTCTTCCTGCATTTGCACTGTAAAGCCACTGCCACTAACGCCACTATTGCGCGTAACAACGGCGCTTAGCTCATTATCAGAAGATACTTGAGAAAAGACAATGGGGCTGGAGTAGCTTGTATCAACAAAAGATACGCTGGTTGCAGCTTCATTTGTTGCTGTTGCAAAGCCCGCTTGAATTTGCGTGCCGTTCATTAATGTATGTGTTCCGCTTGCTACCGCGATCCATGAGATGCCTTCAAGCGCAGTCGCGCCATCTTGGTAATCAAATTCATCGAGCTGGAATTCAAAACCGTTAGAGGTGATGTCACGAACCCGCAATGTAAATGGATCACCGTTTATATCTTCTCCAAACATTTTCACGACAGCGTTATCGATTGTGTTTGTAAAGCTTACGCTATGCCATTGCGTAGAATTGGTTTGAGTTACCGATGTACGCCCGGCCTCCACAACCGTATTGATATCGGCGCTATCACCATAGAGCGTATCATTATTGGCACCGCCATCGAGAGCATCGTCACCATTGCCGCCGTATACATTATCGTTACCAGCGCCGCCATCAAGAATGTCATCGCCGGCATCACCGTCCAGCGTATCTGCACCTGCATCACCGTCAATTGTATCAGCGCCGCTACCACCAAATATTAAATCGTCATTATCGCCGCCGCTCAAAATATCATCGCCGCCATCGCCGTAAATTTGATCGTTACCAGCGCCGCCATCGAGAATATCAATCGCGTTATCATCCCCCATTTCGCTGGCATCCCATTCGATAATATAATGGTAAGTGTCACTATCGGGTCTATCGGTCCAATCGCTTGTGCCTTCGCGTAAACGCGCATAAACAGCGGCGCCAGAACCATCATTAGGCTCTCCAGCAAGCCAAGCATTATACATGTTGTTTGACGCAGTGCTGCCAAGTGAAAACTCCATGCCGGCTTCTGCGCCAGATCCCCATGTCCAAGACGCACCAGCGCCACTTCCGCTTCCAGCAAGCCAAGAAGACTGACCGGCATCTAAAAGCGATTCAAGGTATGCATTCTCTGCTGCGGACGTAATAACAGCCAAGTGGCCGCTAACGCCATTGAGCATAGCGGCGTTCGCCGCGGTATCTGCGGCGCTCCATATCGTGCCTGTGTTTACGTACTGATAAAAGCTGCCTGTGTCTTCGGAGTATGTGACATTTGGGTTGGCAAAAAGAATGGACGAAATTGTGTCTGCGTCGAGGCCATGGCCGTGGAGAATATCAGCGCCCGCGTCGCCGTCGATTGTGTCCGCGCCTGCGCCGCCAATAACAACATCCACGCCGGCATCGCCGCTGAGAATATCAGCGCCATCACCGCCGGAGATATGATCATCATCATCACCGCCAGCAAGCGTATCGTCGCCGTCGCCGCCATAAATATCATCATTGCCTGCGCCGCCAGAGGCCGTGTCATTGCCCGCTTCGCCGACAATCTCATCGGCGCCGTCACCACCAGCCAGCAAGTCATTACCGCTGCCGCCGATCAATTGATCATCGCCTATACCGCCCGCCAGCGCATCATTATCGGCGCCGCCAACCAGAACATCATTACCATCATCGCCGATCAGGATATCGTCACCGGCATCACCAATCAGATAATCATCACCGTCTTCGCCGAAGAGCACATCGTTACCAGCGTCGCCCAGCAAACCATCATTGCCTGCGCCGCCATTGAGGATATCGTCACCATCACCGCCGAGGAGATAATCATTATCAGCCTCGCCGTAGAGAATATCATCCCCAGCATTGCCGAAGAGAATGTCGTTGCCGGCATCTCCTAAAATTGTATCTGCGCCGCCTTCGCCAAAGATCATGTCATCACCGGCGCCGCCAGTGATCATGTCATCGCCGCCGAGACCGCGAATACGGTCGGCACCCGCAAGACCGTCAATTGTGTCGGCCGCATTGCTACCATTTATATTCCCATCATCACCGGCCGTTCCTGTGACGGTCGGTGCGCCCAGCGTTGGCACCGTATGACCAAAAAGATCATTGGCGGCCGTGACCGCAGAGCTTTGTGCTTGCGCTAAAATGGTGGCTGTTAAATCTGTTCCGAGATTGAGCGAGGAATTGTTAATCGATACGGCTGTGAAGGTGATGGTATCGCCCGGATCACCGGAAGCCCCATCAAAACGGAAATCTAAGAAAGAGGGCGCAGTGCCAGTATATTCAATGAAAATATCATAACTGGTGGCGCCGGAAACCATCGTGATGGAAGATACAACGACACCGCCCACCAATACCTCAAGGGTCGGCGGGTTACCCCCCGAAAAGCTCGTATTCGCATCAAATGACAGCAAAAAGTTGTTCATTATCCCCGCTCTAGACTTCTTTGTTTGTGCCCCAGTATTCTAATGCACTGTTTTTATTCGTTTTTTTACAATCCAAAAATGATTATCATTATGATAATTTTACCAAAAAATCGTTATCAAAAGATAAAGGCGCAAGGATGCTTATTGAGGCTGTAAGCGACTGATAAGGTGGGTAAATGGTGGAGGGGGCAGGATTCGAACCTGCGTAGACTAACGTCGTCGGAGTTACAATCCGATGCCTTTAACCACTCGACCACCCCTCCATAGGATGCACTCATGCATAGGCAAATTTAAGTGTGCAGAAAAGAGATTTTTAGCCCCTATGTCAACCTTGAAGTTCATTACGTTTAAAAAAGAAGGCGTATAAACCGCGCCTACACTGCGCCGAGATAATTGAACGATCTAAAGGGAAATAAAAATGGCTGTGCTTGCAGTCTGCCGATAAATTTTCTCTGGTATATGTTGGTTTGCGTGCTATGAAAATGGTGGTGTGTGTAGTCACACCCTAACTATTCTCTCAGAGTTATTCCCTGTTTATAACCAAAATACAGAGGAATTTTATCAACAATCCATTCAATATTTATCAAACCACCATACCCACCAGCTTAAAATCCGCTTAGAGAAAAGCAGTTTGATTTAGGCTTTTTATGTTTCCATACGGGATCTTATCACACAACGCTATGGATAAAGACCGTACAGGATTCACAGTAAATCAATAAGCATTTGATATTGGGTTGCTTTTTAATTTGTACTTTCTTGCGATGTCCCAATATATGCTCCCAGAATTTTACGTGAAATTAGGACTCAAACTGGCGTTGTCGTAATCAATGTTAAATCGTTAAGCCGTAATCAGATTGCCGTTATCAATCATATTTTGCAGATCAAGGCTTGTGCCGTTATCAATTCTCATGACCTGTTCCATCGTATGTTGCGTACCGGCGCCATCTTGGTCAACGGAGACATATTTCGTGCTGCTGCCCGTCATGGTGATGAAATCATTAATGTCATCCTGCAACGGATCATAATTGGTGAGCAGCTCACTGATATCAATCACATCATTTTGCGCCATGCTAAAATCTTCAACGACATCAACATTACTGAAGGATGTTATGGCCTCGAACATGAATACATCGGCGCCACTTTGGCCATAGAGGTAATCTATGCCGTCCCCACCGGTAATAATGTCATTGCCAGCTCCAGCATAGACGCGGTCAGTGCCTCCATTGCCGTCGATAACATCATTGGCGCTACTACCATAAATGTAATGACCGACATCAGTATCAGTAAGGATCAGCCCTTGCGTCAGATTCCAAACCTCACCATCAGAAAATTCAATGGTTTCAATTTTCTGCGCTAGATTAGTGGCAGAATTGGAACCTTCCCCATAGACTCTAATTATATCGCTGGTATCTGAGGCCAGGGTGATAACCA
>JAJFGR010000012.1 GCA_021776025.1 Alphaproteobacteria bacterium | reverse complement strand
AGTAACCCTGCCATCTGGCACAGAAATGGTGATGCCCGGTGACAACATCAATAATATGGAAGTGACGCTGATCGCTCCCATCGCGATGACCGAAGGCCTACGCTTCGCCATCCGTGAAGGCGGCAGAACAGTCGGCGCCGGTGTCGTCTCCAAAATTGTTGAGTAATTGAGAGAATAGAAGGAAATAAAATTATGGACGCGCAAAGCATACGCATCACACTAAAGGCTTTCGATCACCGTATTCTTGATACGGCAAGTAGCGAGATCTTGAATACGGCAAAGCGCACAGGCGCTTCCGTTCGTGGTCCGGTGCCTTTGCCAAACCGTATTAAAAAGTTTTCTGTTATTCGCTCACCGCATGTGAATTCAAGCTCACACGAACAGTTTGAAATGCGCACGCATAAAAGATTACTCGACGTTGTCGACCCAACGCCTCAGACAATCGATGCACTTATGAAGCTCGACCTGCCTGCCGGTGTGGATGTTGAAATTAAAATTGGTCAAATGCAGGCCGCATAATTTGTAGTTTGCAGAAAGACTCTATGTTGGCTCTGAGGGTCAACCTCTAGAAAGGAAAAAGAAAATGAGAACTGGATTAATAGCGCGGAAAGAAGGAATGACGAGGATCTTCGATGAAGATGGTCGCCACGTTCCTGTAACTGTATTGAAACTAGATGAATGCCAGGTTGTGGCTGTTCGTACGCAAGAAAAGGATGGTTATACAGCTGTTCAACTCGGTGCGGGCAAAGCTAAGGTTAAGCGTACAAGTAAAGCCAACCGTGGCCACTTCGCTAAAGCCAAGGTCGAGCCAAAGAAAAAACTGGCTGAATTCCGCGTTTCAAACGAAAATGTTTTGGAAGTCGGCGCAGAGCTGGGTGCAAACCACTTTATTGCCGGTCAATTCGTTGATGTGTGTGCAACATCAAAAGGTAAAGGCTTCCAAGGCGCAATGAAACGCCACAATTTTGGCGGTATGCGCGCTACGCACGGTGTGTCAGTCTCTCACCGTGCCCATGGTTCTACGGGTCAGTGTCAAGATCCGGGTCGCGTGTTTAAAGGTAAAAAAATGGCCGGTCACATGGGTGATGAGCGCGTAACAACGCAAAACCTGCAGATCGTTGCTGTTGATTTGGAAGACAATCTGATTTTGGTCAAGGGCGCAGTCCCCGGTGCAAAATCCGGTTGGGTCCTGATTAATGATGCAGTGAAAAAACCTGCACATGAAGATGCGCCATTGCCTGCCGGTTTGAAAGTTGATGAAAAAGCTCTTGCTGCCGAACAAGCCAAGCTTGATGAAGCTGCAGCCGAAGCGGAAGCAGCGGCAGAAACAGAAAAAAGAGCAGCGCAAGAAGAGGTCTTGAAAGCTGCTGAGGCTAAAGCAGAAGAAAATGCTGAAGAAACAAAAGCAGAAGATGCCCCTGCTGAAGAAGTAAAGGCCGAAGAAAAGCCCGCTGAAGAAAAGAAGGAAGACTAAGAGATGAAACTCGCTGTCAAATCATTAGATGGTAAAGCGTCAGGCGAAATTACGCTTGATAAAGACATCTTTGGCGCGGAGATCCGTAAGGATGTTCTGCACCAGATGGTCAATTACCAACTGGCAAAACGCCGCTCTGGTAACCACAAAGCGCAAAAACGCCATGAAGTTACTGGAACAGGTAAAAAACCCTGGGCACAAAAAGGTACTGGCCGCGCGCGTGCAGGTGACCTGAAGCGTAACATAGACCGTGGAGGCGCTGTCGTGCATGGCCCGGTTGTGCGTTCACACGCAACAAGCCTGCCAAAGAAAATTCGTCAATTGGCGATGAAATCTGCTCTGTCTAGCAAAGCTGCTGAAGGCAAGTTGATTATCTTGGATGAAGCAAAAGCCAAGGATCACAAAACAAAGCCAATGGCGCAAGCAATGAAAAAGCTTGAGCTGGATAACGCTTTGATCGTTGGTGGAGCAGAGCTCGACGTGAATTTCGCACGCGGCTGTGCTAACATTCCACGTATCGACGTGTTGCCAAGTGCAGGCGCAAACGTCTATGACATCCTTCGCCGCGACGTGTTGGTGTTAACAAAAGATGCTGTGAAAGACATCACAGATAAGTTGAAAGGTTAAGACCATGGCAAAAGCACAAGCAAAGAAAAAAGACCCAAGCGTTAAGGATTATAATATCATCCTGTCGCCGCACATCACGGAAAAAGCCACGCTGGGCTCTGAGCACGGTCAGGTTACCTTCTGCGTTGCCAACCAAGCCACAAAGCCTGAGATCAAAACCGCTGTTGAGGCGCTGTTTGATGTCAAGGTTAAGGCTGTAAATACAATGATCCAAAAGGGTAAAACAAAACGCTTTAAAGGCATCATGGGCAAACGCTCAGATTTTAAAAAAGCGATTATCACCCTTGAAGAAGGTCAAACGATCGACACAGGAACGGGCGTATAAAAAAGACACGCAAAAGAATTTAACTATGGTGGCTCGCCGAGATTGAGCAAAGAAGGACTAAAACAATGGCATTAAAAAAGTTTAACCCTACAACCCCCGGTCAGCGCCAATTGGTGCAAATTGACCGTAAGGATTTGTATAAAGGCAAGCCGGAAAAGGCCCTCACAGAAGGTCTAAGTAAAACCGGTGGGCGTAACAATACGGGTCGTATGACTGCACGTCACATTGGTGGCGGGCACAAGCGCCGCTACCGCATGATCGATTGGAAGCGCAACAAATGGGATGTAGAAGGCACAGTAGAACGCCTCGAATATGATCCAAACCGCACAGCCTTTATTGCTCTGATTAAATATGCAGATGGTGAAAAACGCTACATCGTTGCGCCTCAGCGTTTGAATGTTGGCGACAAAATCATTGCCGGTGAAAAGGTTGATGTGAAGCCGGGTAATGCGATGCCTTTGCGCCGCATGCCTGTTGGAACAATCATTCACAACGTCGAAATGAAGCCTGGTAAAGGCGCCCAAATGATCCGCTCCGCCGGAACATTTGCTCAACTTGTTGGTCGTGACCAAGGCTACGCCCAAGTGAAACTCTCATCTGGTGAACTTCGCCTTGTCCGCGGTGAGTGTATCGCCGTTGTGGGTGCGGTATCAAACCCGGATCACATGAATACCAATGATGGTAAAGCCGGCCGTAACCGCTGGAAAGGTAATCGTCCGCACGTTCGCGGCGTAGCCATGAACCCGGTTGATCACCCACTTGGTGGTGGTGAAGGGAAGTCTGCCGGTGGCCGTCACCCTTGTACACCATGGGGTAAGCCAACAATGGGTTATAAAACACGTAAGAACAAAGCGACGGATAAATATATCGTTAGAAGAAGGAAGAAATAATGGCACGTTCAGTATGGAAAGGCCCGTTTGTAGAAAAAAGTCTCCTCAAAAAAGTTGAGGAAGCACGCAATGCGGGGCGTAACACAGTGATCAAAACATGGTCACGCCGTTCAACAGTATTGCCCAACATGATTGGTTTGACCTTCGGCGTTCACAACGGCAAAAAATTCATTCCCGTGATTGTGAGTGACCAGATGATCGGACACAAGCTTGGCGAATTTGCACCGACCCGTACCTATAAAGGGCACGGCGCTGATAAAAAAGTATCGAAGGCATAAGGAAGAAAGACAATGGGACAAGATAAAAACGCACGCCGCGTTGAAGATAATGAAGCAATGGCTTACGGGAAGTATTTTCAAACTTCACCGCAAAAGCTGAATTTGCTTGCGCAAACAATCCGCGGCAAAAACGCAGGCCGCGCGCTGGTTGATTTGGAATTTTCCAAGCGCCGCAGCGCTGTCGATGTTCGCAAGCTTTTGCAATCGGCCATTTCCAATGCTGAGAACAATCACGGTTTGGATGTTGACCGTCTGATTGTTGCGGAAGCAACAGTGGGTAAGACATTGAAAATGAAGCGCTTTCGCGCACGTGCCCGTGGTCGTGCCGCTAGCATTGAAAAGAAATTCTCAAACATGACGATCGTCGTCAGAGAAACAGAAGAAGCATAAGGAGCTTTAGAATATGGGTCAGAAAGTTAATCCAATTGGTTTGCGTGTAGGGATCAACCGCACATGGGACTCCCGCTGGTATGCGAACCGCGACTACGCCGAAAAGCTGGTCGAAGATCTCAAGCTTCGCGAATATGTTCAGGAACATCTGAAAGCTGCTGGTATCTCGAAAGTGATTATCGAACGCGCCGCCAAAAACACTAAAGTGACAGTGCACACAGCGCGTCCCGGCGTTATCATCGGTAAAAAAGGCGCCGATATTGAAAAACTCCGCCATCAACTCTCTAAACGCGCAGGCAGCGAAGTCTCTTTAAACATCGTTGAAGTGCGCAAACCTGAATTGGATGCTCAACTGGCCGCTGAAGGCGTAGCTCAACAGCTTGAACGCCGCGTATCTTTCCGCCGCGCTATGAAGCGTGCTGTGCAAAGCGCAATGCGTCTGGGCGCTGGTGGTATCCGTATTAACGTTTCTGGCCGTCTGGGTGGCGCTGATATAGCGCGTACAGAATGGTACCGTGAAGGCCGCGTGCCGCTGCATACGCTGCGCGCTGATGTTGATTACGGTACATCCGAAGGCTTAACAACTTACGGTATTATTGGTGTGAAGATCTGGATCTATAAAGGCGACATTATGGAGAACGATCCAATGGCCCGTGATAAGCGCATGGAAGCGCAGGGTGGAGCGCCTAGAAGTTAGTAATTTTTTGCTTGTAACGGGGGATTAAACCCGTTATAAAGCGCCAGAATTCAATTAAACGTCTGTAAACGTTTAACCATATGGGAACTCTCTTTGAAGCAAAGAAAAGTCCATGTGATTGAGATTTTTTTGTTTGAAATAAGGATTGAAGGCTATGCTAAGCCCTAAAAAGTTTAAACACCGCAAACAACACAAAGGCCGCATTCATGGTAATGCAAAAGGGGGCTCTACGCTCGCTTTTGGTGCTTATGGATTGAAAGCTTTAACCCCTGACCGCGTAACTGCGCGTCAGATTGAAGCGGCTCGTCGTGCTATTACCCGCCACATTAAACGTCAAGGTAAAGTATGGATCCGCATCTTCCCTGATGTCCCTGTAACGGCCAAGCCTTTGGAAGTTCGTCAGGGTAAAGGTAAAGGTTCTCCGGAATATTGGGCTGCGCGTGTTAAGCCTGGCCGTATTATGTTTGAACTTGATGGTGTAACGCGCGAAGTTGCTCAAGAAGCTTTCGCACTGGCCGCTATGAAGTTGCCGGTTAAAACGAGATTTATCACCCGCGTGGGCGCTACTGAGGAGGCTGCATAATGAAAGCCGAAGATTTAAAAACCAAAACACCAGATGAGCTGAAAAAGCTTCTGTTGGACAATAAGAAGGCGCAATTCAATCAGCGCTTCCAAAAGACCAATGGCTCTTTGGAAAACACGTCTGGAATTCGGAAGACACGCCGCACAATTGCGCGTATCAATACTTTTTTAAATGCCAAGCCGGAAGAAAAAGCCGCTGCGAAAAAGCCTGCTGCCCCTAAAAAGGCACCTGCGAAGAAAACCGCAAAAGCTAAATCTTCTGATAAAGCCGCATAAGGGATAAGGAGCAAACAATGCCAAAACGTATATTAGAAGGTGAAGTCGTAAGCGACAAAATGGACAAGACCATCACGGTTCTTGTTGAGCGTCGTTTCATGCACCCGCTTTACAAAAAATATATCAAGAAGACCGACAAATACGCTGCTCACGATGAGAACAACAGCGTGAAAACCGGTCAGCGCGTTCAAATCATCGAATGTGCCCCAATCTCTAAGCGTAAAACTTGGACACTCTTTACTGGTGACAATGCTCCAGCGGCTCCTAAAAAAGCCCCAGTAGAAAAAGTCGCTGCTAAAAAAGAAGAAGTTAAGAAAGCGGCTCCTAAAAAAGAAGCAGCGCCAAAAGCTAAAAAGACAACTGCTAAGAAGAAGGACAAATAGTCATGATTCAGATGCAATCCAGAATGGAAGTGGCTGATAACTCCGGTGCACGTCAGGTACAGTGTATCAAGGTTCTCGGTGGCTCTAAACGCCGCACAGCCAGTGTTGGTGACATTGTTGTAGTTTCTGTTAAAGAAGCTATTCCACGTGGCCGCGTGAAAAAAGGCAACGTGCAGCGCGCCGTGATCGTGCGTACTAAAAAAGGTTTGAACCGTGCTTACGGCGAAACTATTAGCTTTGATACAAATGCTTGCGTACTCATCAATCCTAATAATGAGCCTGTTGGCACACGGATCTTCGGCCCAGTAACCCGCGAGTTGCGCGCTAAAGGCTTCATGAAGATTATTTCTCTTGCTGGTGAGGTACTATAATCATGGCACAGGCACAAAAAAATAAGATGAAAATCAAGAAGGGCGATCAGGTTATCGTTCTGACAGGGAAAAACAAAGGCACCAAAGGTGAAGTCTTGAGCGTTATCCCAGCAACGCGCCGCGTTGTTGTACAGGGTGTTAACACGGTTAAGAAACACGCCAAGCCGACACAATTTTCAGCCGGTGGAATTCAACAAATAGATTTACCTATCCATGTTTCAAACGTGGCTCTGGCTGATCCTAAATCTGGTAAGGCTACCCGCGTTGGTTACAAGACGCTGAAAGATGGCAAAAAAGTCCGCGTCGCGAAAAAATCCGGCGAGACTGTGGAGTAAGAATGATGGCAAAAGCAAATACAAATACAAAATCACGTTATCAAAACGTATACGAAAAAGAAATTGCTCCTGCGATGCAGAAGAAATTCGGCTACAAGAACAAGCATGAAATTCCAGAAGTCACAAAAATCGTGATGAATATGGGTGTTGGTGAAGCCACAACAGATCGTAAGCACATTGAAAATGCGGCCAATGATATGGCGCTCATCGCTGGTCAAAGACCTGTGATTACCAAAGCCAAGCAGTCTAACGCGTCTTTCAAAATTCGTGATGGTCAGGCTATCGGCTGTAAGGTGACATTGCGCCGTCGGCAAATGTTTGAGTTTCTCGATCGTTTTGTAACAATTGCCTTGCCACGTGTTCGCGACTTCCGCGGCATTAACGGCAAAAGCTTTGATGGCCGTGGCAACTACGCCGTGGGTATTAAAGAACACATCATCTTCCCGGAAATCAACTACGATAAAGTCGATAAAATCCGCGGGATGGACATTATTATTTGTACGTCAGCAAAAACCGATGAAGAAGCCAAAGAGCTGCTTCGTTTGTTCAAGCTGCCATTTAACAACTAAAGAACTGAAGAAAAGGACAACTTTGGTATGGCAAAAGTTTCAATGGTAGAGCGCGATAAGAAACGCACCCGCCTCGTAAAAAAATACGCCGCTAAGCGCGCAAAGCTGAAAGCACTCATCAAGGATCAAAAGGCTCCTGCCGAAGAACGTTTCCAGGCCACTATGCAGCTTGCTAAATTACCGCGCAATTCTTCAAAAGTGCGTCAGCGTAACCGTTGCGCCCTCACGGGTCGCCCACACGGTTACTACCGTAAATTTAATCTTTCTCGCATCGCTTTGCGGGATCTGGCTTCTCGTGGTGAGCTGCCAGGTGTAACGAAATCAAGCTGGTAGGAGGACGAAACCAATGACAATGAGTGATCCTCTTGGTGATATGTTGGCCCGCATCCGTAACGGACAAATGGCTGCTAAATCTGTAATTGAATGTCCGCATTCAAAACTTCGCGAAAATGTTTGTAGCGTTTTGGCTGACGAAGGCTTCATCCGCACCTTTAAAAAAATTGATGGTGAAAATAACAAGCACATGCTTCAGATTGAGCTGAAATATGCGGAAGGCCGTGGTGTAATCCGCAAGCTCGACCGCGTTTCAACGCCTGGTCGCCGCGTTTATAAAAATGTTAAAGAAATGCCGCGTTTTTACAACGGTCTGGGCGTTTTGATTGTTTCAACACCGCAAGGTTTAATGACTGACCATAAAGCCCGCGCAGCCAACGTTGGCGGCGAAGTGCTCTGTCAGGTCTTTTAAGGGAATAAAGAGATGTCACGTATTGGAACAAAACCTATTATCCTGCCAGAAGGCGTTGAACTTAGCGTTAACGGTCAGGATGTAAAAGCCAAGGGCAAGCTCGGCGAGCTGAACCTACGCATTCATGACGAGGTCACCATCAAAATGGAAGACGTCGCCAATGATGATGGCAAGACGGAAAAAGTGATTACGCTTGGGCCAAAATCAAACAGCCGTTTTGCTCAGCAAATTTGGCCGACAATGCGCACATTGGTAAGCAATATTGTGACAGGCGTCAGCGAAGGCTATACCAAGAAGCTTGAGATCAAAGGCGTTGGTTATCGTGGAAATTTGCAAGGCAAAACTTTGGTTCTTGCTCTAGGGTTCTCTCACGAAGTTCGTTATGACGTTCCTGAAGGCGTAACGCTTAAAATGGAAGACGCCGCCGGTAAAGGCAGCCAAACAGATATTCAAGTGATCGGCATCGACAAACAGCTTGTTGGTGAAGTTGCAGCAAAAATTCGCGGATTTAAAAAGCCGGAACCGTACAAAGGCAAAGGTATTCGTTATGTAGATGAGTATGTTGTCCGTAAGGAGGGTAAGAAGAAATAATGACTAAAGCATTAACATCAGCTCAGCGCAGAAATTACCGCACGCGCAATAAAATTCGCCGTGTGAACATCGACCGCGTCGGGGTTCGTGAAACACGTCCACGTCTGTCGATCTTCCGTTCAGGTAAACAAATGTATGCGCAAGTGATTGACGATATCAAAGGCGTAACATTGGCTGCGGCCTCCACAATGGAGCCTGAGCTGAAAGAAAAGCTTAAATCAGGCGCAAACGCAGAAGCCGCCGGTGAAGTTGGTAAGCTTGTTGCCGCCCGCGCGAAAAAAGCCGGCGTCGAAAAAGTGGTCTTTGACCGCGGACGTTTTCTCTATCATGGCCGTGTGAAAGCATTGGCTGAAGGAGCCCGCGAAGGCGGCCTCACATTTTAGGAATTTAAGGAAAAGGACGAACAAATATGGCTCATCCACAAGAACAAAAGCGTGATAACAATCGCGAAGATCCGGAATTTTTGGAACGCCTGGTTGGCATAAACCGCGTTGCAAAAGTTGTAAAAGGTGGTCGTCGTTTTGGTTTCGCTGCGCTGATGATAGTTGGTGACGGTAAAGGCCGCGTTGGTCATGGCCACGCCAAAGCCCGTGAGGTGCCTGAGGCTATCAAAAAAGCCACAGAGCAAGCTAAACGCAACATGATCCGCGTACCTTTGCGCGATGGCCGTACAATTCACCACGATATCAAGGGCCGTCATGGTGCTGGTAAAGTGTTCATGCGCTCTGCGCCACAAGGTACTGGTATCATCGCCGGTGGCCCAATGCGCGCCGTTTTCGAAGCGCTGGGTGTTCAGGACATCGTTGCCAAAGCCATCGGCTCTAACAACCCATATTCAATGGTGAACGCGACATTTGAAGCATTGAAAGAAACACAAAGCCCGCGCCACGTGGCTGCGCGCCGTAACCAAAAAGTAAGTGATATTGTTTCCGGCCGCGGTGAAAAAGACGCTGGCGGCGAAGAATAAGGACGAGAATAATGGCTGACGATAAAAAAGACGAAAAGAAAGCTCCGGCAAAGAAGCCTGCAGCAGCGAAAAAACCCGCCGCAAAGAAACCTGCAGCTGCTAAGAAGGCTGATGCCCCTAAAGCTGCCAAAACGGAAACAAAAACGGCTGCTCCTAAGGCTGAAGCTAAAGCGCCTGCTAAAAAAGCACCGGCAAAGCCAGCTAAGAAAACGCCGTCTGGTAAAACAGTAACAGTTACGCAAACCGGCTCACCAATTGGCCGTAAAGGCTATCAGCGCGCAACATTGATTGGTTTGGGCCTGAACAAAATGCACCGCACACGCACATTGGAAGATACACCATCTGTGCGCGGTATGATCCGTAAAGTATCACACTTGGTTCGCGTCGAAGACGCAGCTTAAAGATAGGATAAGAACAATGAAACTCAATGAACTCACACATAACGAAGGCGCTAAAAAAGATCGCATGCGCGTTGGTCGCGGTATTGGTTCCGGTAAAGGTAAAACTTCTGGTTCTGGTCAAAAAGGTCAGAAAGCCCGCTCCGGCGTAGCCATTAACGGCTTCGAAGGCGGTCAAATGCCCATCTATATGCGTATGCCGAAAAGTGGTTTTAGTAACAAAAAATTCACTACGAATTATGCTGAGCTGACAACGGGCAAGCTGCAAAAAGCAATTGATGCGAAACAAGTCGATACAAGCAAAGCGATCGATGAAGATGCCTTGGTTAAAGCCGGCGTCATCAGCCGCAAAAAAGATGGCATTAAGTTGCTGACAAAAGGCGAGCTGAAAACCAAAGTTGATCTGACACTTTCAAAAGCTTCTAAAACAGCCCAAGCCGCTGTTGAAAAAGCCGGCGGTAAAATCACTTTTATCGAAAAAACCGTTGCGCCGATTGAGAATAAAAAACGGACATAAGCTATGAAGGCTTTAATGCTTCTTGTTTTTTGTTTCTTGTTGTCACTACCGTTATCCAGTGCAAATTCCGCGGACTCTTTTTTGTCGAACAGGACAATCGTCGATTTAAGTCATACATACAAAGCGGATATGCCCGTTTATCCGGGCGGCGTGCCGTTTAATCTTGAAAACCTGGCGACCATTGATCAGGGATATTACATCAATAAATTTTCAACAGGAGAGCATGTCGGAACACATATTGACGCTCCCAGCCATTTTTCAGCTACAGGCGCCCATGTATCAGAAATTCCACTGGAAGAACTTGTCGGACCATTGGTTGTTCTGGATTTATCCGAAAAAGCAAAGACGAACCCTGACCTTGAGGTGTCTGAACAGGATATTTTTGATTGGGAAGAGACGCATGGCACTATCCCTGCCGGCGCGTTTGTAATTTGTAATTCCGGTTGGTGGAAGAAATGGGATAATCCTGAAGCATATCTCGGTCTGGATAGTGAAGGAAAACTACGGTTTCCTGGATTTTCAAAAAAGGCTGTTGAATTTCTTTTGAGGGAAAGAGATATAAAAGGCGTTGGAACAGATACACTCAGTACCGATCACGGATCGTCACATACATTTGACGAACACCATCTTTTGCTCGGCGCCGGGAAAATAAATATTGAGAACTTGACCAATCTTGATAAAATCCCCGTTCTCGGCGCAACGCTCGTCGTGGCACCTCTCAATATTGAAAGTGGGTCTGGCGCGCCCGCCCGCGTTTTCGCTTTTGTTCCAAAAAACTGATCAAGTTTCCGTTTCCACGGATTTTTTTATTGCCCAAAAATTACAGAGAATTAACAAAGACTTAATCCCTGTTGTTCATACTTATGATAGAGTAATGGGGCCAAGGGCGATCTTAGAGGGCGATTTTATAAATGGTGTGCAAGCAACCTATCTTATTGTTTTTAATTATTTTTCTTCTGTCATATGTGCCGACCGCATACGCGCATGACAGCTCTAAAAAGCATGCACATTCAAAGGGGTCGTTAACATCGTGTAAGGATTCAAAGCCTAAGCTATCTTTTAAAACCGCAACAACCCGTACAAAATATGTCCGCACGAAATCTTCCTCAGATTTAACCAATATGCATGGTGGTGGTGGGAAATCAAAGGTTGGCGGTCTTGGCGGCGGCGAAATTGGTTTTAAAACTGAAAGCCGGTTTGAGGTGACTGAGCAAGGGGGGCAAGCCTGCGTAAAACTCAAGGCCGTTTACGTGACATTCTATGCAAAACCTGAAATTCATGTTGCCAGCAATTTTGGCCGCTCCACTTGTGAATATAATGCAGTGCTGGCTCACGAAAATGGTCATATCCGCATTTTGCGCAAATTTGTCCGTGAATATTCCCCCAAAGTAAAACAAGATCTCTCGCGCATGATTGCCAAAGTTGATCCCGCAATCGGCCCAATTTCAAAACGCGACATACAAAAAGCGCAGAAAAAAATTCAGGATGAAATTTCTAAAAAAATCCAAAAATATAACACTAAGATCATGCCTGTTTTAAGCAAACGCCAACAAAAGCATGATAGCCCCACCGAATACAGGCGCGTTTCTAACCAATGTAAGAAATGGGCGAAAAAACTCGACAATAATTAACGCGCTTCTCCCCCTTCAATGACATTTGTAATCTGAACAATTTTCACCGCCTAAAGGGCTTGTGTGGCCTTCCTCTTTTCTTTATGACTGTTGTGTCTAAGTTTATAGTGAAAAGGAAGTGACTTAAATGGCATCAGCCATCGAACAACTCGCCAAAAATGCAAACTGGGGCGCCCTTGCTAAAGCAACGGACCTAAAGCGCCGTCTGCTCTTCGTTATGGGCGCATTGCTGGTTTACCGTTTGGGAACCTATATTCCTGTGCCGGGTATCGATCCCAATGTTTGGGATGGCATTTTCGACCAGAAAATGGGCGGAATTATGGACACCCTGAACATGTTCTCCGGTGGTGCCCTTTCGCGGATGTCCATTTTGGCTCTGAATATTATGCCCTATATCTCAGCGTCCATCATCATGCAGCTCGCCTCGGCCATGTCGCCGAAGCTCGAAGCCTTGAAAAAAGAGGGAGGCAGCGGCCGCATGGTAATCAACCAATATACTCGCTATCTCACCGTTCTTTTGGCTACTGTGCAGGCTTACGGTCTGGCCGTAGGTCTCGAAAGCATGCAAGGCCCGACCGGTAGCGCTGTGATTGATCCTGGCTTGTTCTTCCGTATTTCCACCGTAGTTAGCATTGTGGGTGGTACCGTGTTCCTGATGTGGCTGGGTGAACAAATCACTGCCCGCGGCATCGGTAACGGCATCTCTCTGATTATCTTTGCCGGTATCGTCGCAGAATTTCCCAGCGCTATCGCGCAAGTCTTAGAATTGTCGCGTCAGGGAAGCTTTAGCGGTTTTGCGCTTTTGGCCTTGTTTGCCATGGTTACCGGCGTCATTGTTTTTATCGTCTTTATGGAGCGCTCTCAGCGCCGCGTGCTTGTGCAATACCCTAAACGACAGCAGGGCAATCAAATGACAGGCGGGGAAACCAATCACATCCCGCTAAAGCTGAATACGGCCGGCGTTATTCCGCCGATTTTCGCATCATCATTGCTGCTGTTGCCCTTGACTATCGTGGGCTTTAGTGGCGCTGAGGGGGGCGACTTTACCGCCGGTTTGGCGCGTTTCCTTCAACATGGACAGCCAATTTATATGCTGCTCTATGGCGGCTTTATCGCGTTTTTCTGCTTTTTCTACACTGCAATTGTATTCAACCCTGAAGAAAATGCCGACATGCTGCGTAAATATGGTGGCTTTATTCCCGGCATTCGCCCTGGCAAAAACACGGCAGATCACCTCGATTATATCCTCACAAGGATCACGGTGATTGGGGCGCTGTATCTGGTGTTCATTTGTCTATTGCCTGAATTTCTGATTTCTCAATATAATATGCCGTTCTATTTTGGTGGGACATCACTCTTGATTGTGGTTTCTGTGACCATGGATACAGTTGCGCAAATTCATTCGCACTTGATTGCGCACCAATATGAAGGCTTAATGAAAAAAACCAAACTGGGTAAACGCCGCGGAATGATGCGCGGCACGCGTTAAATCAAACGCCATAAACAACGAAAAGGGATAAAAAATGAACCTTATTATGTTTGGCCCACCCGGTGCCGGTAAAGGTACGCAAGCGAAGATGATCCAGGATAAATATCAGATTAAGCAGCTCTCAACGGGGGATATGTTGCGCGGAGAGGTGGCCTCAGGAACAGACCTAGGCAATCGTTTAAAATCCATCATGGATGCAGGTGAGCTGGTTTCTGATGAAGTTATAATCGAACTGATCGCTAATTGTATTTCTGAGGCCGAGTGTGAAAAGGGTTTCATCCTCGATGGTTTCCCCAGAACTCTTCATCAGGCCGAAGAGCTTGGCAATATGCTTGGCCATATGGCACGTAAAATGGATCATGTGATTGTACTGGAAGTGGATGAAGATGCCTTGGTTGAGCGCATCCGTGGCCGGGCTGGCGAAGCCGGAGAAACCCGTAGTGATGACAACGAAGAAACTCTCATAAACCGCCTAAAAGTCTATAATGACCAAACAGCGCCCATCTTGCCATACTATGAAGAGCGCGGCCTTTTACGCAAAATCGATGGTATGCTCCCCATCAATGAGGTTACAGCCAAAATCGAAGCCATTTTGGACGCATAACCCCTTAATTTCATTAGTAAAAAAACATGTTGACGTGGAGGTGTAAATGCCTATACTCCGCCACAATCCTGCATTTTAGGATTTTTATAGTTGAAAAACCGACTGGTGAAAGCTTAACGCGCGGAGCCAATAACGGTTTTGTTGAAATTTGAAAGGAAATCACTATGGCACGTATTGCCGGGGTCAATGTACCCGACAAAAAACGCACGCCGATCGCCCTGACTTACATTCACGGCATTGGCCACACAACAGCATTTAAAATCTGTGACAAATTAGGAATCGATGTGCAAAAGCGCATGGGTGAGCTTGATGAAGACACGCTCAACCGCATTCGCGCTGAAGTCGATGGCGAAGCTTACATGATCGAAGGGGATCTGCGCCGCGAAGTTTCAATGAACATCAAGCGTCTATTAGACATGAAATGTTACCGTGGTTTGCGTCACCGTAACGGTCTTCCTGTTAACGGCCAGCGGACAAAAACAAATGCCCGCACACGCAAAGGCCCCGCGAGACCAATCGCCGGTAAGAAGAAATAAGGGGAGCATGAAAAATGGCTAAGCCAAAGACAAAATCAAAAAGAAAAGAGAAGAAGAATATCCAGTCCGGTGTTGCTCATGTCAATTCTACATTCAACAACACATTGATCACGATCTCTGATGCTCAAGGAAACGTTGTTTCATGGTCCTCAGCCGGTACGATGGGCTTTAAAGGCTCACGTAAATCTACGCCCTATGCGGCGCAGATGGCCGCTGAAGATGCGGGCCGTAAAGCACAGGAACACGGCATGAAGGAACTTGACGTTCGCGTTAAAGGTCCGGGTTCAGGCCGCGAAAGCGCACTGCGCGCTCTGCAAACGATCGGTTTTACAATCAAGATGATCAATGACATCACGCCCGTACCGCATAACGGTTGCCGCCCACCAAAGCGTCGCCGCGTATAAATAAAGTTTTGGTATCTCCCACGCGGTGTGGGGGAACCATTCAATAGTAGCAAGAGACTGGTTAAGAGCCAGGTGAAGCAAAGGAAAAAACTATGATACAGAAAAATTGGCAAGAACTTATTAAACCGGCAAAACTCGATATTTCGCACAGCGATGTTCCAAACACAGGTAAAGTGATTGCAGAACCTCTTGAGCGTGGCTTTGGTCTAACACTTGGAAACGCTCTACGTCGTATCCTGCTTTCATCATTGCAAGGCGCTGCTGTAACAGCTGTTCAAATCGAAGGTGTGCTCCATGAGTTCTCTTCAATCGAAGGCGTTCGCGAAGATGTCACAGACATTATTCTAAACATCAAAGCCTTGGCTGTGCGTATGCACGCCGAAGGGCCTAAGAAAATGCGTCTGTCTGCGACAGGCCCATGTGAAGTGACCGCCGCGCAAATCGAAGCCGGCGCTGACATCGAAATCATGAACCCTGATCTGGTCATCTGCACCTTGGATAAAGGCGCGAAGCTTTCAATGGAAATGACAGTCGATACTGGTAAGGGTTACCGCCCAGCGGCTCAGAACCGTCCGGAAGAAGCCCCAGTTGGCCTTATTCCTGTGGACTCTGTGTTCTCACCAATCCGTAAGGTTACTTACGAAGTCGAAGATACTCGCGTCGGCCAAATCACCGACTACGATAAATTGACCCTGACATTGCAGACAAACGGTGTAATTTCACCTGAAGATTCCGTAGCCTTTGCTGCGCGCATCCTGCAAGACCAACTGCAAGTCTTCGTCAACTTTGATGAGCCGGAAGTCGCTGCTCACGCTGAAGAAGCTGAAGAGCTGCCATTCAACAAAAACTTGCTGAAAAAGGTTGAAGAACTTGAGCTTTCTGTCCGCTCTGCGAATTGCCTGAAAAACGACAACATCGTTTACATTGGTGATCTGGTGCAGAAAAGCGAAAGCGACATGCTCCGCACACCAAACTTCGGCCGTAAATCTCTGAACGAGATTAAAGAAGTGCTGACAGTTATGGGCTTGCATCTGGGTATGCAGGTTGAAGGCTGGCCGCCGGAAAACATTGAGGACATGGCCAAAAAGGCTGATGACCAACAATTCTAAGGCCCAACTCTAAGGCAAGGCGCCTTAAGCTTGGCCAGTAACCTTTAAAAGTGCTGGCCAATTAAACCAATGGCTCTCATACGTGAGGCCGCAGCTCGCCAAGGTGGCGAAGAAAGTGAAATGCAATGAAACATCGCATTAAACAACGTAAATTGAACAGAGATTCCAGCCACCGTAAGGCAATGCTGGCGAACATGGCCGCATCTTTGGTCAAGCACGAGCAGATCACAACGACTGTTCCAAAAGCTAAGGAGCTCAAGCCTTATGTTGAAAAACTCATCACAATGGGTAAGCAGGCTAATGCAAACCCTGCCAAAGCTCTGGGTAAGCGCCGTAAGGCGATCTCCAGAATGCGTGATGTTGCCATGGTTGGTAAAATCTTTGATGTGCTCGCTGAGCGTTACGAAGACCGTCCAGGCGGCTACACACGCATCATGAAAGCGGGCTACCGCTATGGTGATTGTGCGCCAATGGCTGTAATCGAGCTGGTTGACCGCGATGAAACGGCCAAAGGTCTGGATTCAGGTAACGACAATGAATTCGAAGATGCGCCGGTAACGGGTTCTGAAGAGCTGAAAGAAACAGTGGTTAAGAATAAAGAAAAAGCTGAAAAGGACGAGAAGCCTAAAGCTGAGAAGAAAAAAGTCGCTCCTAAGGGTCCTAAAGCTAATACAAAAGCTGTTAAAAAGCAGGCTCCTAAATCTGGTCCGGCCAAAACCGGTGGCTCCAAACGCGGCGCATAAGTGAAACGATATAATTCAAAAAAAGCGGGCTTTTCAGTCCGCTTTTTTTATCGAGCAATTATCAATCAATCGCGTTTTACCAAGCCATGCTGCGGCCAGTACGCGGTTCCATTCGGGTTTGTATGCCACATAATTTATCCTTTCAAACCCGGCTGTGAGCAGCATTTCCTGCGCCTCTTTAAGAACATCCTCGGTAGGGTTTTCCGCCGCTTTATAGACAATCTGGTTCAGCATCCGCGCAATCTCCAGCTCTTCTGCGCTCAAATATTCATTGCGTGAAGACAGTGCTAGCCCATGTTCATCCCGCGCAATTGGCCCGCCAATGATCTCAATCGGCAACCCTCCTGTTTCCACCATCTCTCGGATCACCTGCAATTGCTGAAAATCTTTCTCGCCAAACACCGCGTGTGCCGGTTTGACGATTTCAAAAAAACGTGAGACAACTGTTGCTACCCCGTCGAAGAAATGTGGCCGGAATTTGCTCTCAAGCCCCTCCGCCGCACAGCCGGACTTAGTCCGCGCCGCGGGTCCACTTGGATAAATATCCGCTTCTGATGGTAAAAACACCAAATCCACGCCCTCATTCTCCAAAAGCGCTAAATCCCCCTCAAGATCTCGCGGGTAGCTATCAAAATCTTCATGCGGCGCAAATTGAGTCGGATTGACGTATATGCTCGCTATAACACTCTCACAGCGCTCTTTCGCCAATCGCATTAGGCTCAAATGGCCCTCATGCAGCGCGCCCATCGTCGGCACAAACGCAGTTGCACCGTCAATTTCAGAGCGCATCTGAGTGAATTCCGCTAGAGAATGCGCGGTTTTCATGAAGCTTTCTTTTTGTAAATATTTGCCTCGCCAGGAAACGCGCGGCTACGAACCTCTTGCGCGTAGCTCTCCACGGCGCGTTCAATACCTTCAGATACATGCGCATACTGCTTCACAAATTTCGGCACTTGGTCTCCGGTAATTCCTAGCATGTCTTCCGTCACCAAAATCTGCCCATCACACGCCGCTGATGCGCCAATGCCAATAGTGGGGATCGCAACAGCCCTAGTAATCAGCGCCGAAACACTATCAATCGTTGCTTCAATCACGATCGCCGATGCGCCGGCCACTTCCACCGCTTTCGCATCTTTGAGCAGTTGTTCTTGCCCAACGTCGGTCTTTCCCTGAACCCTGAAGCCGCTCGCTTCTTCCACCGATTGCGGCATCAAACCAATATGTCCAATCACCGGAATGCCGGCCGATACCAGCCGCTCAATCGTGGTGGCAAAATTTTCACCGCCTTCTAGCTTCACGCCAGCGCACCCGGTCTCATCCATAACGCGCCGCGCATTTTCAAGTGCTTGCTCCTGGCTGTCCTCATATGTTCCAAACGGCATATCAACAATTACGCAAGTGCTTTCCGCTCCGCGCACAACAGCTTTGCCGTGATTAATCATCATATCGAGGCTGACCCCGCGCGTATTTTCCATTCCGTAAAGCACCATCGCCAGAGAATCGCCAACCAGCAATAAATCGCAATGCCGGTCTAAAATTTGCGCAATCCGCGCCGTATAGGCTGTCAGGCATACCAGCGGTTCGCTTTGGTTTTTATGTGCTTTAATCTGTTCAATTGTTTTTGCCATAGGCCTTGCTCTTTCAACGTTGCTGCCCTAAATTTCATCCCATGATTATCAGACTTATAGCACTATTTCTAGCCTTTTGCGCCAGCGATGCCTTTGCGCAGGATCGTGTGCTGCCGCAAACCCAAGGCCAAGTGCAGCTCTCTTTCGCCCCGTTGGTAAAGAAAACAGCGCCGGCTGTGGTAAATATATATACAAAACGAACCGTATCTAAAAAGTCTGTACATCCCTTTGCCAAAGATCCATTTTTCTCGCAGTTCTTCCAAAATAACCAATTTGGCGGCCGCATGCGCCAACACATGGAAAGCGCGCTGGGCTCTGGTGTTATTCTCGAAGCCGATGGGCTGGTCGTCACCAACGCCCACGTTGTACGGGGCGCCGATGAAATCACGGTCGTGCTGGCTGATGGCCGCGAATTTGAAGCCAAGCTGTCACTCGCCGATGATGCTTCAGATCTAGCGCTGCTGCGTATAGAGACAGAAGGCCAGACCTTGCCATATGTGACGCTCAGGCCCAGTGAAACGCTGGAAGTTGGCGATTTGGTATTGGCCATCGGTAACCCTTTCGGTGTTGGTCAAACGGTCACCAGCGGTATCGTTTCCGCTCAGGGGCGTTCTTCGCTCAACATTAATGACTTTAACTTCTTCATCCAGACCGACGCCGCGATTAATCCGGGCAATTCCGGCGGCGCCTTAGTAGCACTTGATGGTGGCGTTGTGGGCATTAATACGGCGATTTACTCGCGCGATGGCGGCTCCTTAGGCATCGGCTTTGCCATTCCTTCGGAAATGGTCGCCTCGGTCGTAGCGGCGGAAAAGGCTGGGGCCAGCGGCAGTGGCGGCATCATGCGCCCATGGCTCGGCGTCTCGGCGCAGAATGTAACATCGGATATTGCCACTTCTTTAGGGCTTAAAAAACCGCGCGGCTCTCTGATCAGTGGTCTGCATCCGGCCAGCCCGTTGAAGAAAGGCGGCGTCAAGGTCGGCGACGTTATCCTGTCACTCAATGATAAGGAAATTCGCGATTCCTCGGAAATGAAATTCCGCATGGCCACGGTACCGCTGGGTGATAAGGCCAAAGTCACGCTGGTCCGGCAGGGCAATCAGCACGATGTTTATGTGATGGCCATGGCTCCGCCCGAAGATCCGCCGCGCAATCAAACATTGATTAAAGGCCGTCATACATTGAATGGCGTTGTAATCGGCAATTTAAACCCGGCTGTGGCCGTGGAGCTGGGCATTGATGCCGATGAACTTGGCGTCGTGGTGCTTAAAGCCCCGCGCGGCTCCGGCGCAGTGCAGGTGGTCTCACCGGGTGACATCCTGCTTGAGATTAATGGTGTTGAAATTAAAAGCGTCAAAGACGTTGAAACAGCGCTGATGAGCGGGACTGCCGGGCAGGGGCTGTCTCTCACCCGCAAAAGCCAAGGCCGCCTCCAGCGCATCGTTATTCGCTAAATCCAGCCATTAAAAAAGGCGCCTATTCAGCGCCTTTGTAACTTATGACTTGATTTTTTTAAGCCACGCCACTTAAAGGATCTGGCTCATTTTCATTATCTGCGATCAATAGGGCAGATTCATGGCGGCCAAATTGGTTGAAATAATAGCGACTTAAGGCATCACCAAATGTTTCACGTGCCTTTTTTGCGCGCCCTGCAAGCTCCAAGGTAACTTCAGCCGTAGCATGCGGATTCTTATTAAAGCCGCCAACATTATTTTGTTCTATTACACTTCCGGTCATAATTACCTCAATTCTGTTTGCAGTATATAGATTCGCGCGCTGAGAGTCAAATTTGCTTATGAAAATAGCAAAAGGCGCCGTGAAGCGCCTTGTACTGTAAGTGGAGCATACTTCACAAAACTAGAGAGGTATTTAAAGTAGGTATTTGTTTTGCGTTGGAATCTGCGTATGAGCAGCCTCTCCACGTGGACGTAAGTCGCCGGAGATTAGTGAGTGAAAAGTCTCCAGCTGCATTTCGTTGGGGTAATCCCCCATCCTCTATCACCGAAGAGTACATATCAAACTCTGTGTATGAAGACATAGTCTTCTCCTTTCAGTGAATATATAAAGAGTTTAAACTATAATTACTGCACAGTCAAGAGTGAATATTTATTATGTAATGTAATATTTTTATATTTTACTTTATATTAATTATTTTTACTTATAAATTAATTAATTTTAACTAAATAAAAAATATCTAATACTTTAAAAGTAAATAAGACATATCAGCCATGCAATATAATCATAACATAGTTTTAAATATAGATTTTTCCTGTAAATAAGGTTGTATTCTGCCATTTTTCATTCCATTCTCTGCTCTTCGAGCGGAAATGCTGGCGGTAAAATGGCGGTAAATTCATCGAAAACGCTAATTAATTCGATTTTTGGAGATTTTGTAAGTGCCGATTGATATGAAAGACATTGTTTCCCTGTGTAAGCGCCGGGGTTTTATCTTCCCAGCAAGCGATATCTACGGCGGGCTGAACGGCTTTTGGGACTATGGCCCGCTGGGCACGGAACTTAAGAATAATCTGCGCGACCGCTGGTGGAAAGACATGGTCACCACGCCGCCGATTGGCCCTGATGGTGCGCCGGTGCAGATTGTCGGCCTTGATTCCTCTATCATTCAAAACCCGAAAACGTGGGTGGCCTCTGGCCATGTTGGCGGCTTTTCCGATCCTATGGTCGATTGTAAGGAAACCAAAAAACGCTATCGCCAAGACCATTTGGTGGTCTTAACGGCTGAAAAAGCTGACCGCTGGCCGGCTTTCCATGAAGAAACCGAAGATGATGAAATACTAAAAAGGCTAAAAAAGCTTGGGATGCCAAGTGATCTGTCATTGTTTGAAAAAACGAACCTCACCAAACTCCCTATCGAAGATTACGCGAAAATCATCGGCCCGGACGTCAAAGAACCTGGCACACTGACCGAACCCAAAGAATTCAATTTGATGTTTGAAACCTATACGGGCGCTATTCAAAGTGAAGACAGTAAAGCCTATCTCCGCCCTGAAACGGCGCAAGGCATCTTTCTCAATTTCAAAAATGTGCTGGATAGCTCTCGCGTCAAAGTCCCGTTCGGCATTGCCCAAATCGGTAAAGCTTTCCGCAACGAAGTGACCCCGCGCAACTTCATCTTCCGTTCCCGCGAATTCGAACAAATGGAAATGGAATGGTTCTGCCACGGCGGTGAAGCCAAAATGTGGCAAGACTTCTGGCTCGAAGAGCGCGCCAATTTCTGGAAGGCTGTTGGCCTGAGCGATGGCAATATTATCATCCGCGGCCACGACGCGGACGAGCTTGCTCACTACGCGAAGGAGGGACTCGGTACCTCCGACATCGAATATAAATTCCCATTCACTGATCCCGGTTATGGTGAGCTCGAAGGCATCGCCCACCGCTGTGATTTCGATTTGAAAGCCCATGAAGAACATTCCGGGCAAAAGCTGGCTTATCTAGACCCATCACGCGATAATGAGCGTTATATCCCCCATGTCATCGAGCCTGCTGCCGGTCTAACGCGCGGCGTGCTCGCGCTTATCTGCGAGGCTTATACTGTTGATGAAAACCGTCCCTCCGGCGTCTATCTAAACTTCACCCCGGCTATGGCGCCGAAAAAGGCTGCTATCCTGCCGCTAATCGGGAAGGACGAACACGTTCCGATCGCCACGAAGCTCTATCTGGAGCTGCGTGAGGAGTTTCCGGTTGACCTCGATATTAAACAAAATATCGGCAAGCGCTATGCCCGCCAAGATGAAATCGGCACGCCGTATTGTTTCACCATTGATAATGATACAATTGCCGATGGCACCGTCACCGTGCGTGAACGCAACACCATGGCGCAGGAGCGTATATCCCTCGATAAAGTCGCCGAATATCTTAGAGAGAAGATGAAAGTTTAAGGCCAATGTTAAGGCAGCCGCTTAAACGTCTTGGGTTTATCCTTTTGTTGTCTTGCATCATGGCGGCGCCCGCTTGGGCGTATAAACCAGGCAGCGTTGGCTTTCTTTACAACCAATGCAAGGCCGCATTGGAACAGAGTGCGGGCCCCCAGCAGCTACAGCAAAGCTATTGCGGGGCTTTTGCAGAAGGTTATTTTGCCGGGGCGCTAACCTCAAACTGGATTATTTTGCCCGAACCGCGCCGTGATGATCCTTGCTATGAAGATAAAAAGCGAGAAAACCAGCGCATCAATGGCCGCGCTTGTTCTTTCATGGCACAGAAAAATTACAAAGACATAAACCCCGGTTTGATGCTCAGAACCTTCACGGAAACAATAGAACGCTGGATTAGCTTTCACAGCAAAAACAAATCCGGCGATATCCTTCAAAAGCCCGTAATCACGACGCTGAATTCTTTATTTGCATCCGGCCCTTTTTGCCGGGAGCTTGATAAACACACGGTGCTTGAGCGTCCCTCGACAAAACTTAGCCCGGCTCTGACAAGCGTGGGGAGCATTAAAGATATGCCGGAAATAAGGAAAAATTTTATCTTGCCGGTTAAATACACGGGCTGCGTTGCAGATTTAGAAGCCGCCGGGGACGACCCGAAAAAATTCAAGGCCACGCGCTGCGGCGCCGAAATCACCGGTTTTATCACTGGGCTTTATTCCACAGCGCATCTGCAAAAAGGCCGCGCTGAACCCTCAGCTTCGTGCAAAAAGCAAATCGACAGGGTTTATCGATCCCTCAACATTACGGAAGGTATGTGCGTTACGTCCGCCGCGCAGCCCCTGTCTGTGGCCAGGGCCTTCATTGAAAAATATGAAACTCTGGATCCTAAAGAGATTAAAAAATCATATGGTTTGAAAATAGATACCCCGCCCGGGGCGATCGGTTATTTTCTCTCGTCCAACCGTCTGCTTTGCGGGCTATAGCCCGTAACGCGCCCAAACGGCCTTCGTTTCGAGCGTTTCTATCGCATCTTCCGCGATTGAGGCTTTCATGTCAGTGCCGAACAAAGAGGCCACCAACTTTTTCTCCGGCCCGAATTCGGCGAACTTAATCTCTTCACCGAATTTCTCCCGCGCAAAACTTTTCGCTTCGCCAAATCCGTCAATCACGCCCATACCAAGCGCCGTCTTAGCCGTCCAGAATTGCCCTTCGAATAAGTCGGCATCCTTGCCTTTAAGCTTCTCGGCGCGGCGGTCCTTGACCCAATCAATAAAGCTTTCATGCAGCTCGGCTTGCAGTTCTTTCAAACGTTTTACATCCGCAGGCCTTTCTTCAATAAACGGGTCCATAAAACTTTTGTTCTTGCCGGAAGTATGCACGCGGCGCTCGACGCCATGCTTTTCGATCAAATCCTTAAATCCAAACCCGGCGGAAATCACGCCGATTGATCCAACAATAGAGGTTTCATTCGCATAAATCTCATCGGCCGCGCAGGCTAGCCAATACCCGCCGCTGGCCGCGACATCTTCCACAAACGCATAAACCGGCACATCCTTTTCATCCGCCAGCCGGCGAATATGATCACCGATTAAAGCGCTCTGCGCCGGGCTTCCACCCGGGGAATTAATGACGATGGCCACGGCCTGTAAATCATAAACATCAAACGCATCTTCAATAATTTTCTCATAGCGATGATGGCTAATCCCGCCTTTGCGCATACCGCTATCTGCAATCACGCCAGACATACGGATCACCGCGACTTTCGGTTTAGGCTTTAACAACCCGCCAATAACCGGAAAACCCGAAATGGCATCACAGGTCGCACAAATTTTTGTTTTTATAGACATGGGCGCGAGCTTACTCTAGCAGCCCTGTTTGAGCAATAGTTATAGAGAAACTTTAATGGCTGGTTGCCAATCCTCAGGAGTATTCTTAAATAACGCTCTGGCACTCAATTCGTTCGCAGTAGCAAAGATAAATGCTCTTGTATAATGCGAATGGAGTTGAGCAGCATGTTTCTTCATAAAATCAAGGTTACCCCTTACTCTGATTTCAGCCTGATTATGTATAGAGTAATCTTTTTCCCACGGGCGAAGTTCTTTAGGATTGAAGCGTTCGGTAAGGGGCGTTAGCCAAGCTGCTGCGCCCATGCCTTCGTTTGCTTTGCCGGCGGATATTTTGCTGCCCCCCGACCAAGCGCCGCGTTCTGCAACAAATTCTTCTTGTGATTTTTTTGCTCCCTCAAGCTTTGAAATGGCGTAAAGCACTGCGAAGGCGGTCGGATCGTCGGGACGTAAATTGATTTGAGAAAATTCTCCCGACTTAAAAGAGGTGTTCCATTTCCACCGTTGATCGTTTGTCATACGGCGCATAAATTGATCTGTATGCTCAACTTGATCGAGGCTCAGCGCACCTTCCCACATAACTTCGAAGTCTCTTTTGACTCGCTGTGATAATTTTCTGAATAAAAGCATAATGTTACTCTTGTAATTGATAAGTCGCGACAAAATAGATAATTATGAAAATAATAGCAAGTATTATTTATATTGCAGCCATTTCCCTCAAAATTGCTTCTGCTTTCGGCGTATAATCTCCATTCTCTTGATGTAAAATAACACCCGGATGAATACTTGCCGGACTTTTACGGTGCTTGTATGCGCGCACAATAACGCGCTTGGCTTCGCGTCCCGCTTTTGGCCAAAGCGGAATGATCTCTATCGCGCCAAAACGTTTCCCCATTGCCCTTATGATATTATCAATTTGGTCCGCGCGGTGGATCATGCTCAGCGATCCCTGCCCGGTAAGACAGCGATGGGCGCAATCCACCCAATCCTTCAAATCCATATCGTCTTCACCAAACCCAATCGCTGTGGCTTTCGCCGGGGAGGGGGAGGGCGTATGTTCCCCGGCTTCTAAAAATGGCGGGTTACAAATCACATGATCAAAAGACAAATCTTCAAAGTCGCGAATATCGATGCATTCAAACGAAGTGCGCTTTTCCATGTCATTAAGCTGCGCATTATGCCGCGCCAGCTCAATCGCCTCAGGGAGAATATCAATGCCGGTCAGGGTGGTGCCGGCAGCGCGCTTAAGAACGCAAAAAGCCGCGCTCCCAAGCCCACATCCTAAATCTAGAATATTATCACCTTCTTTGGCCGGGCAGGCCGCAGCCAGCAGCACGGCATCAATCGAGGTGCGAAACCCATCCTCGGGCTGCGCCAGCTCAACTTGCTTGTTCATGACATGAATTTTTTTGCTCATAAGCGCTTATTTACGGCATATAGCGCTCTAAAACAATGACTTGTTGTTGTGTCTCTTGATGTTGACATTGGTGGGAAGGTCCAGCTCTGCCAACAACATAATCTCGATTGGTGCATGGATGAGTGCCTGATAAGGCGATGGAGCAACATTGCGGCCATATATACCTTCAAGCTGCTTATACCCATCGCCCAACACGCGGCTGATCATATATTCCTGATCTTGGGCCATCCCGCGAACTTTATCTTCAAAGCCGGAGTTATCGACGCCAAAGGCCAGCAGCATTTCGCTGGAAATATCTTCATAAACAGGGGCCGTTTCGGCCACTTGCTGTTTGGGCGCGCTTTCAATTTGGAACTTGTTGTCAAAGAACGCGTGAATTTCATCAAAGTTGCGCGCGCGGCCAGTAGCAGGTTCATAAAACACGTTCTTATTGGCTTTCGCCGCTTCGGGAAAAATATAGGCTGCCTTTTGCAACGGGCTTTCATCACGAGCGTTGAGGAATCCAGCCGCGCCGCTGGCGCCCAGAAAATGCGCCAGATAAAGCTCAGTAGAGCCAATCTCTTTCTCGCCTTTCGCCCAATGATCATTCAGGAACTTTTCGTTATCACTGGCAAATTCTGCCGCCATATTCGCTGCAATTTGTGGATCTTTGCGCATATTCAACACTTGTTGGCGTGATTTACCCTCTGTGCTAATTCCATGCTTGTAACCATGCTTTTCAATCGTGTTGAGCCATGTGCTCTCAATAAACTGGTAAAGCCCTGTCGCGCTACTGGTTTTCGCCTTGGCATTCGGGTCAAAACTGCTCTCTGCGCCCGCTTGTTGTACCAAATAGGCAAAATCGACCCCGGTTTTCGCACTGGCCTTCTCAATCGCGTTCAAAACGCCCTTTGGCGCCTGTCCGCCAAAAGCTGCTAACACGTTGTTTGCAATAGTATTTGATAATCCGTGCATGAGGTCTGTATTTCTCGTTAAATTCTTCTACAATGTTTCTAGATTAGAGATTTGCAACCACCGTGCCAAAACTGAAAAAGGGCCATAAATGAGCGATTATCACCCTCCCATCGAAGATATGCAGTTCCTTCTCCATGACGTTCTGGGCTTTCAAAACGATGATCTAGATCGCGATACCTGCGAAGCGATCTTGGGCGAGGCGGCAAAATTGGCCAGTGAAGTCCTTGCCTCGTTGAATAGCAAAGGCGATGAAGCCGGAGCAAAACTTGAGGGGGGAGAGGTCAAAACCGCGCCGGGCTTCAAAGAAGCCTACGCGCAATATCGCGAAGGCGGCTGGAACGCCGTGCCGTTTGATGAAGAATTCGGCGGCCAAGGGCTGCCTTATGCACTGGCCTTTCCCATTCAGGAGATGTGGCAAGGCGCCAACATGTCCTTTGGCCTCTGCCCACTCCTCAATCAAGGCGCAGTCGAAGCGATTAGCCATCACGGCTCTGACGAACAAAAAGCATACTACCTGCCCAATCTCATCGAAGGCACATGGACAGGCACCATGAACCTGACCGAACCCGGAGCCGGATCAGATCTCGGACTAATCCGCAGCAAAGCGGAAGCCGATGGCGACGCTTATAAAATCTCAGGTCAAAAAATCTTCATCACTTACGGCGAACATGACATGGCCGAAAACATCATCCATCTCGTCCTCGCTCGCCTCCCGGATGCGCCCGATGATGTCAAAGGCATCTCGCTTTTTATTGTGCCTAAATTTCTCGAGGACGGCAGCCGCAACGCCGTAAAATGTATAGGACTGGAACATAAGCTCGGCATCCACGCCTCCCCAACCTGCACAATGGATTTTGATAGTGCGACCGGATACCTAATTGGCGAAGCGCACCAAGGCCTCAAATATATGTTTACCATGATGAATAACGCCCGCCTGTCTGTGGGCCTTCAGGGTGTAGCCATAGCGGAGCGGTCATACCAGCATGCGCTGGCCTATGCCAATGATCGCGTGCAGGGTAAATCCTTCCAGACAGGTGAACGCGTAGCCATTGCCGCACATGCCGATGTAAAGCGCATGCTGCTCACCATGAAATCTCAAATCGAGGCCGGGCGCGCGCTGACTTACGAAGCCGCCCTCGCGCTTGATAATGGCGACACAGCAAAAGTCGATATTCTCACACCGCTGGTGAAAAGCTGGTGCACCGACATGGCCTGCGAAGTCACATCGATCGGCGTACAAATTCACGGCGGCATGGGCTTTATCGAAGAAACTGGCGCGGCGCAATATATGCGCGACGCGCGTATCCTCCCCATATATGAAGGCACCAACGGCATTCAGGCTCTAGATCTCGTCTTCCGCAAAACGCTGCGTGATGGAGGCAAAAGTGTAAAAGAACATATAGATGCGATACGATGCGATAATTTTAAGAAATATTTTGAAGCGCTCGACATGGCAACGGGCGCACTCCTCAAAGCAGGCGGTGATAAAAACCTCGATCTGGCTTCGGCAATGGCCGCACCATATTTACGCGGTTTTGCCTTAATCGCTGCGGGCACACTGCTACAAAAATCATTAGTGGGTCTTGAAGGGCGCGAGGATAAATTCGCGACTGAAAAACGCCGCACCATAGAATTTTTCAATACCAACATCCTGCCTCTGGCAAAAGCGCATCTGGACGTGGCAATTTCAGGTTCGGGAATTATAACCGCTTAGCGCCGGTCTCTCGGATTGTTACAAGATGTGTAAGCGGCCACTTGATAAGAAACCATGCTGCGGGAATCAATCACGGCTGGCGCATCTCTGTTGATATTCTTAACGTAAGTATTGGCGACGCATTCGCAGTATTTTTCCGGATCCGTCCCAGGTTCAAAACGGTTGGCCTTTCTCAGGCATCCTTGATAAACCGGCCCTGCTGCGCCAATGGCATCACGGCATTGCCTGCTTATTGCCAGTTTAATCGATGAAGACGATTCCATTTTCCCCTTTTCAATGCGCGCGTCTAAATAAGCAACCGACAGGCATTCACAATTAAAATACTGGCCCATCTGGTAATCACCTGCGCACTCATCGTAAAAAGCATTGGCTTCCTCTATGTATTCATCTGAAACGTCATCCATTTCATCTTTTTGGGGAGCTGGCGCTTCCAGAGCTTGTCTGGCATTTTGTGCGTGCGCCGTGGTGTGCAGGGGCACACTTAAGCACATGAAACTGAACAAGAATACGCCTAAATTTAGAAAAATCCGCCTCATCTATCTATCTTAACATTTTTCATGCTACGAAGCGAAGTATCTTCAAATTGCGAGTATAAAAAAACCCGTCATCTCCGGCGGGCTTTAATAATCTAGCGCTTATGAAACTTTTTAATTCTGGCCTTTAACACGTTTCCACAAACCGCTAAACGCGTTGTTTTCTGCTTCACTGCCGCTATTTTCGTTATTGGCTTGAAGCTTGCTCATACGCTCTTCAAGCTTTTGCTTGTCCATTTTCTCCCGGCGTTCGCGCGAGCGCGTCTCACGCTCTTTCAGTTTCTCAGCCAGCTCCTCGGCCTGTTTTTGAGAATATTGGCTGGTGATGAGAACTTGCGAGGCTTGTCTCTGCCACTGGTCACGCTGCGCTTTCAAATCTTCGATTTGCGTTTCCGCTGCCATGAGCTGATCTTCCAGCATTTTCACGCGCATTTTCACGCGTTCCGTTTCGATTAGCGAGGAAGCTTTCTCCAGCTCTTCCTCTACCGTGGCAGTATTTCCGCCGGCAGACCCCTGCTGAAGGCCAAAAGCGCGATCAAGTTCAGAAACATCAATAACGCGTCGACCATTAGGGTCCAGATCATAAGAAAGTTTGCCGCTGTTCATCGCGCGCTGGATTGTGGATTTGGATTTATTCGTAAGCTCTGCAGCTCGCTGCGCACCGACTTTAGCCATGATACTTGCCTCTCATGATTGTAATGATATTAGCTACGGTTAACATGAGTCCGATGCGTTATCAAGAATCTATTCCATAAAAGTCCACAGGCCCCATTCACGTATGCGAATAAGGGCCTGTTTCAATTAAAAGTTATGGCTTTTAGAAATTAAGCGGCTTCTTTGTCCAAACGTGTGTTCAGCAAGTATGTAAGACGCTGCCATTGTGCACCTGAAAACAGATGCGCATAAAGGAACGGTAGCCAGCCCTGCTGACGCCACTCCAGAAAGACCTTGTCATCAAGTGAAGCAAGTTTCTGCTCATCAATAATCTTAAAGCCGGAGAAGTTAATGCGCTTGTTATCGGCAACATTAATCTGTGCTTCACGATCAACCAAAATATCCGAAGCGGCCAGAGCCTTACTAAACTCAAGTGTTTGTTGAGCTGCAGCATGATAGGATTTACAAAATTCCAAAGCATTTGTCGACAAATCGCTGGCGCTGCCATCATCATTAAAGAATTTCTGATCACCTTTTTTCTCTGTGATTGAATTATCCATATCCATACATAATGTTAGCTGCTCACCTTCAGGAATTTCGGAGAATATAAAAGGATATCTGCGGATATAAGCCGGGATATATGTATTGGCTTCCCATGTGTTGTCAGGCTGTAAAAATAAATTCTCATTATCACGAAGCCCTAAAATCGCAACGGGCGTTGCATTGCCATCGGGTGAAAATGCAATCGGATAGAAATGGCAGACCTGCGGCATTTCGATCAGATTGACCGGAACAGCATTAACGCCTTCTGTGAAATTGAAGCCAAAATTCTTTTTCAAACCCAAATCAGCATGCGCTTTCGCATCCAAAGGTACTGGGTTTTTGTAAAATAAAGGCATATTAGCGGGAGCTTGTTGAGTTTGCTCACCGTTATCTGCCTTTTTTGTCTTCGCTTTAGCGTCTTTTTTCGTCTCTTTCTTAGCCATTTTTCGTCCTTGTATGTTGAAATTCCTCAATAATTCTTAAAACTTGAAATACTTGTACAGGAATATAATCCAAATCGGGGAGGTTATGCAATCTTTTGCGTGATTGTTTGAAAACTGAAGATATTATCTAAGCATAGCCGATATTGTCTTAATAAGAAGTTTAAACCGATTTTAAGCTTGTAAAACCGCCGCTGCAATGCGAAAAAGACGCTGAAATCTGGGAATTGGAAGGACATTAATATGCGTATCGGAATGGTTGGAACAGGCTATGTAGGCTTGGTTTCAGGAACCTGTTTTGCTGAATTCGGGATCGATGTTGTCTGCCTTGATAAAGACGTCGATAAAATTGCTGGGTTAAAGCGCGGTGAAATTCCAATTTATGAGCCGGGTCTTGAAGGTTTAGTAGCAAAACAGGTTGACGCTGGACGCCTTTCGTTCACAACAGATATCAATGAGGCCGTTAAAGGTTCAAAGGCCATTTTCATTGCCGTGGGAACACCATCCAATCAGGATGATGGTCATGCGGATATGACATATGTTTATGACGCAGCCCGTGAAGTTGCGAGAGTGATGGAGGGCTATACGCTCATCGTCACTAAATCGACCGTGCCGGTCGGCACTGCAAAAGAAATAGAGCGCATTATTAAAGAAGAGCGCCCGGATGCAGACTTTGATATCTGTTCTAATCCCGAATTTCTTCGCGAAGGTGCAGCAATTAATGATTTCCTTCGCCCCGATCGCATTGTCATTGGTACAAAGTCTGAGCGCGCTGTGGAAATTATGCGCGATCTGTATCGCCCGCTTTACATCAATGAAACGCCGATGGTGGTGACATCTCCTGAAACGGCGGAGACTATCAAATATGCCGGGAATGCATTTCTGGCAACTAAGATTACCTTCATTAATGAAATCGCCAATCTGTGTGAACAAACTGGTGCCAATGTACAGGAAGTTGCCAAAGGTATTGGGCTTGATGGCCGCATCGGCTCAAAGTTTCTCCATGCTGGCCCTGGTTATGGTGGGTCCTGTTTCCCCAAAGATACTTTGGCTCTGACGCAAATTGGCCAGAAACATAACGCCCCACAAAATATTGTCGAAACTGTTGTGTGGGTAAATGCGGAGCGCCAGCGTTCCATGGCTCAGCGCGTTATTGATGCGTGCGGCGGCGATGTTGAGGGTAAACGCATAGCAATTTTGGGTGTGGCTTTTAAACCTAATACCGATGATGTCCGCGATGCGCCGTCTTTACAAATTATTCCCTATCTTCAGGATGAGGGCGCTAAAATCGCTGCTTATGATCCTGCAGCCATGGAAGCAGCCCAAAAACATCTTGAGGATGTTGAATGGTGCAACGATTCCTATGAGGCGGCAAAAGATGCCGATGCGTTGGTAATTATCACTGAATGGAATGAGTTTCGCGCACTCGCGATTTCAAAACTTGCGGAAGTCATGAAAACTAAACGCATGATCGATATGCGCAATATTTATAACCCGGAGGATATGCAAGAGCGTGGATTCCATTATATTTCCATTGGCCGACCCGAGGTCCGTTCTGATAGGGTTGAGGACTTAAAGAAAGCCTCATAACTTTTAAAGAAAGAAAAGCCATTGCCCGCTGAAGAAAATATATTTGAAGAAAAAGCGAAAGAGCGGGCCACTAAGCTCCTCCAAAACCCTGAAGCGCTTTGCAATATGGTGCGCAGGATCGCCTTGGATGCTGGCGAAGTCATCATGAAATATTATGAAGGCCTGGAAGATATGCAGGTCGATACAAAAAATGATAACTCGCCTGTTACGCTTGCAGACCGTGAAGCCGAGATGTTTATTCAAATGTCACTGGAACAATTAACGCCTGATATTTCGATAGTTGGAGAAGAAGCGGCGGCCCTTGGAAAAGTGGAGCCGGTTACCGGTGAGGAATATTTCTGGTTGGTCGATCCGCTGGATGGGACAAGAGATTTCATCGGCGGCGGTGATGAGTTTACTGTCAACATCGCGCTTATTCACAACGGTCGCCCGATTATCGGCGTAATCTATGCGCCGGCCAAGGGCGAGATGTTTGCCGGGCATGGGCCGGGCACCGCCATTCGCTGGCTGCAGGACTCAGGTAATGAAAAAGAAATTTCGGTTCGTCCACTGTCAAAAGGTGGGATGACAGTCGTTACCAGCAAGCATTACGGTAATGACAGCAAACTTGATAAGTTTTTAGAGCGCTTCAAGGTCGAGAAAGTCATTAAACGCGCTAGCTCGCTTAAAATTTGCGCTGTCGCAATGGGCAAGGCCGATATTTATCCGCGCCTTGGTCCAACTTGCGAATGGGATACGGCGGCTGGCGATGCTATTTTACAATCAGCGGGTGGCGTTATTACCGATATTGATGGGAAGCCGTTGCAATATGGTGGGGCTGATCCTAAATGGCTCAACCCTGAATTTGTCGCGTGCTCATTCCATTGGTTTAAAGCCGAATAAGTGGACTTAGAAACCGGACTAAGTCCGCTTTTTTAAAGCCATTGCAGTTTGGCGATCACCCGCCCGATAATTTGAAATTCATCAAGCGTTAGAGTTTGTGGCTCGAAGCTATCTTTTAGCGCTGTAATTTTAATTTTCACAGGATCTGAATTTGGAACAGGTTCGCAGTTACGTAACAAAAACCCAAAGCCATCGGAAACGATAAATGTACCTGGTGGCGAGGGGGTGCAATCAGATAAATCAACAAGCACATGTTCATCGCAGTTAAATTCCGGGGCCATCATATTGTCTTCAACGCGAAAATTCTTGATGTTCTTTGGCTCGCTGCCCGTAAGTACAATTGCGCCGGTGACAGGGCTGTCTACATACAGCGTATCGATTAAAGTGTTTTGTAGTGATCTAAGCGTAGCGGCAGAGGCCACGCTGCTAAGCAGTGAGAGCATGTTTATCTCCTGATCTGTAAATTGGGGGTTTGAAAAATTATGCGGCTGCCCATGGGAGGCAATTGGGCGCAGCTCGCCTGTTGTCTGTGAATAAATTCCTATAAACTTTAGCTTTTGTCAAGTACTTTAAGGAAAAACGATAAAGTGCTAATAACTCTTGCCAAAATAGGAATAAAGACTATTTTACCCAAGTGCGTGGCAGTGGGGAGATCGCGATGTTTAAACCGACTAAACTCAAGCTTTTCTTTGGAGTTTTCCTGATGGTGATGCTCATAGGCAGCGCTTTCATATGGAAGTCACCAAGGCAGGCTAGTGCGCAAATGCCGGGTATGCCGCAAGGCCCGATGCCGGTAGTTGTCAGCATTGTTAAGCCGGAAGAAGTGCGCATTTGGAAAGATTTTCCCGGACGGCTGGTTGCTGTGGATTCAGCGGAGATTAGGCCCCAAGTCAGCGGCCGGATTATCGAATTGAATTTCGAAGACGGTCAGCGCGTTGAAAAAGAAGACATTTTATTCGTCATTGATCCGCGCCCCTATGAAGCAACACTCTCACAAACAAAAGCCGCCCTTAAAGCCGCGCAAAGCAGTTTTACGCGCGCAATGAAGGAATTTGAACGCTCCAAAGATCTCATCAAAACCAATGCAATTTCCCAGCGCATTTATGATGAACGCCGCGCAGCCAAGGACTTTGCATGGGCAGAAGTCGCTGGCGCAAAAGCAACCATTGAGCAAGCGCAGATTAATCTTGATTACGCCCATGTCAAAGCGCCAATCTCTGGCCGGGTCAGCCGCGCAGAAATTACCGTGGGGAATTTGGTTGAAGAAGGCCCAAATGCACCAATTGTCACCACCATAGTGGCAGACGAACAAATCTATGTTGATTTCGAAGTCGATGAACAAACCTATTTGTCTTATGTGCGTGGGCAGGCCAAGGATAAAGAGCAGGAGGGCAAAATTCCTGTTCAAATCATTCTGCGTGGCGATCATGATCCGATTGATGGCGTGATCCATGCCTTTGACAACCGCATTAACGCTGCTTCCGGTACTATCCGCGCACGTGCAATTCTCGAAAATGAAAATGGTGCGCTTCTGTCCGGTATGTTCGCCAAGGTCCGTTTAGGCAGCGCCGATCGCAAGCAGCAAATTATGGTGGATGAAAAAATGCTTGGCACAGATCAAAGCCGTAAGTTTGTTTATGTCGTCGATGACAAAAACACGGTTGTCTATCGTCAGGTTGAAATTGGTGACCGCTCCGGCCAAAGCCGTGTCGTCCTCTCCGGCTTGGAGGTTGGCGATAAAGTGATTGCTGAAGGTCTGATCCGCATTCGCCCAGGCATGGAAGTGAAGCCGATGACAAAAGACGAGCAGGAGAAAGCTTCACAAAAGGCGCCGGAATAATGAACGTCTCAGGCTATTTCATTGATCGGCCGATTTTTGCGAGCGTGCTGTCGATAATGGTGTTTATAGCGGGCGCTATCGCCATGCTGAACCTGCCAATCTCTGAATACCCCGAAGTCGCCCCGCCATCTGTGAATGTAACCGCCAGCTTTCCGGGCGCGAACCCCACAACAATTGCTGAAACCGTCGCCACGCCGCTCGAAGAGGCAATAAACGGCGTTGAAAACATGCTCTATATGAACTCGCTGGCCTCAACCGATGGTGTGATGTCCTTAACGGTGACGTTCAAGATCGGCTCGGACGTCGATCTCGCGCAGCAACTCGTTCAAAACCGTGTATCCCAAGCCGAACCGCGCCTGCCAGAGGTTACGCGCCAGCTTGGTGTGACGGTGACAAAAAGCTCGCCTGATCTGACGATGGTGGTGCACTTGCGCTCACCTGATAATAGTTATGATGAGCTTTATCTTCGTAATTTCGGCACGATTAACGTCAAAGACCAACTTGCCAAAGTCCAAGGTGTAGGCCGCGTTGCCGTGTTTGGATCGGGTGATTACGCAATGCGGGTCTGGCTCAATCCCGAAGCGATTGCCGAGTTGGACATGAGCGCCAATGATGTGATTAACGCTGTCCGCGGGCAAAATGTTCAGGTGGCCGCCGGGAAGATCGGCGGCGCGCCCTATGATGTGGGTGCACAAATTGAACTTCCCATCAATACGCAAGGGCGGCTGCAATCACCCGAAGAGTTTGAAGATATCATCATCAAAAGCGATGAAAACGGCGTCCTCACCCGCCTTGGCGATGTTGCGCGTCTGGAGCTGGGCGCGCAAACCTATGCGCTGCGTTCGCTGCTTAATAATGATCCAGCCGTTGCTATTCCAATTTTTGCCTCACCCGGGGCCAATGCGCTGAATATCTCAAGCGATGTTCGGGCGGTCATGGAAGAGCTAAAAAAGAGCTTCCCCGAAGGGATCGAATATACGATTGTTTATGATCCGACGGTGTTTGTTCGCTATTCGATTGAATCGGTGATCGAGACATTATTCCAAGCTGTGGCTTTGGTTGTTCTGGTTGTGATTGTCTTTTTGCAAACTTGGCGCGCATCGATCATTCCGTTTCTAGCGGTGCCGATTTCAATTGTCGGAACATTTTCACTCATGCTCATGCTTGGCTTTTCAATCAACGTTCTCTCACTCTTTGGTTTGATATTGGCCATCGGGATTGTGGTTGATGATGCCATCGTTGTCGTTGAAAATGTCGAGCGGAATATAAGTAAAGGCATGAAATCACATGCTGCTACTATTCAGGCCATGAAGGAAGTAACAGGGCCCGTCATTGCCACCTCTCTTGTTCTCATCAGCGTTTTCGTACCCATTGCCTTTATCAGCGGGCTAACAGGACAATTTTACCGCCAGTTCGCCGTGACCATCGCCATCGCAACCATCATTTCTACTTTCGTCGCGCTCACGCTTTCGCCCGCGCTTTCTGCAAAGCTATTGAAAACTGAAGACGACAAAAAAGACATCGTCACAAAACTTTTGGACCTCCTGTTCGGCTGGTTCTTCAAAATCTTTAACAAAGGCTTCGAGATGGCTTCATGCCTCTACGGCAAGCTTGTCTGTATATTCGTTCGCAGACGATTTATCATGCTCGTGCTCTATGGTTTATTCATCGCTGCAACGGTCTATAGCTTTAACTTGGTCCCCAAGGGCTTCATCCCTGTGCAGGACAAACAATATCTCGTCGCTTTTGCCAAACTCCCCCCCGGCGCAAATCTCGAGCGCACCGAAGAAGTCATGCGTAAGATGGGCGAAATCGCACTGACCCAGGAAGGCGTGAAAAACGCAGTGCAATTCCCGGGCTTGTCTATTGCCGGTTTCTCCAGCTCTGCAAGCTCCGGCATTGTCTTCGTAACGCTGGATGATTTTAAGGATCGCACGCGCCCCGATCTCTACGGCCCCGCCATCGCCGGACAGCTCCAAGGCAAATTCATGGCCATTGACGAAGCCTTCATTGCCATCTTCCCGCCGCCGCCAGTCAGCGGTATGGGCACAGTTGGCGGCTTTGCCCTAAGCATTCAGGATAAAGCGGATCTAGGCATCGCGGCGCTCAACGAAGCTGTGCAGGAAGTCAGCATGAAGGCCAACGAGCATCCCGCCCTCAGCCGCGTTTTCAGTAATTACGACGTCAATTACCCGCAGCTTTTCGCCAACATGGACCGCGAGCGTGCGCAGCAACTCGGCATTCCCATTCAGGAAGTCTATGACACGATGCAGGTCTATCTCGGCTCTCGCTATATCAATGACTTCAACCTCTTTGGCCGCACATATCAGGTCATCGCACAGGCCGATAAAGAGTACCGCTCCGACCCATCCGACATTTTACGTCTCAAAACGCGTAATGCAAAAGGGGACATGGTGCCGCTTGGCTCTGTCATGACCGTCGAAGAAACTTTCGGCCCGGAAGTCGCGCAGCGCTATAACGCATTCCGCAGCGCCGATCTAAACGGCAACCCCGCGCCGGGATATTCTTCGGGCGAAGCGCAAGACGCCATTGTTCAGGTTCTGGAAGAAACCCTGCCGCCGGGTATGGGCTTCGAATGGACGGGCCTAACTTACCAACAAATTCTGGCAGGCAACACCGCGCTGCTAATTTTTCCGCTCTGTCTGCTGCTCGCCTATCTTGTGCTGGCTGCGCAGTATGAAAACCTGTTCCTGCCTATGGCTGTAATTCTGATTGTACCAATGAGTACTTTATCAGCGATGGTTGGTGTCTATCTTTTCGGGCAATTTAAAATATCTATGGGCGCACCGATGGGCATGGATAATAATATTTTTACGCAGATCAGCCTGTTCGTGCTCGCTGGTTTGGCGTGTAAGAACGCAATTTTGATTGTGGAGTTTGCCCGCGATCTTGAGCGCCAAGGGCGCGGCATTGTAGATGCCGCGATTGAAGCTGCGCGCTTGCGTTTGCGCCCCATCCTGATGACGTCCTTTTCTTTTATCCTCGGTGTGCTGCCACTTGTACTCAGCACAGGCGCAGGGGCGGAAATGCGCCAAGCCATTGGCGTTGCAGTATTTTCCGGGATGCTGGGCGTGACATTTTTCGGCATCGTCTTTACCCCGCTTTTCTACGTTGTGATGCGCAAGCTTGAAAACTTGCTGACCGGCGGCGGAAAGCTTGTGCAAGCGGAGGCGCAGAAATAATGAAAGCCGCGCTTATACTTCTTTCTACAGTTACCTTGTCCGGATGTTTTGCCGGACCGCTGGAGTTCCCGGATTTTAAAGGCCCGTCTTTTTGGACGAAAGCAAAGACCTCAGGGCCGCTTTATCAAGAAACAAACGCTGAAAATTTACAAGGTTGGTGGCATGGATTTAATGATCCGCTTATGGGCGTTCTAATCGAAAAGGCACTTGCTGATAATCCTGATCGCCGCATTGCCGCGGCGCGCGTGCTTGAAGCGCGCGGTTTAAAACGCACGGCCGGATCAGCATTGTTCCCTGAAATTGGCGCATCAGCCGGTGCAGGGAGAGAAGAGACAATACAAAGCACCGCCGATGATTATTATGATGCGCGTTTTGATGCATCTTATGAGATTGATATTTTTGGCCGCAACCGGGGCCGTTTTTCAGCCGCCGATGCCACGCTTGAAAGTTTGCAAGCGCAGTATCAGGATACAACGTTGACATTGATTGCCGAAGTCGCGCGCACGTATATAGAGGCCCGCGCCAATGAAAAACAAACATTGATTGCACAAAAAAATCTGGAAACGCAGGTGCAAACACTCGAGCTTGTGCAAAATTTACGCGATGCTGGCGAGAACCCGCAGCTTGATGTTGAGCGCGCTGAAAATCTGGTAAATACAACCAAAGCGTCTATCCCTGAATTTACGCGTTTGAGTGAAAATGCATGGCTCAGGCTGGCTGTTTTGGTCGGCGCGCTACCTGAAGAACTCGCTGAAGTTTCTAAAACGCATGGCGATATCCCAGGCGGCGATGTTGCGCCTGTGTTGATGAGCCCGGCAAAAGTTCTCGCGTTGCGCCCCGATGTTCGCGCAGCTGCGGCGAATTTACGCGCCCAAAGCAAGCTATCTGAAGCTGCCATAGCCGACATTTTTCCGATATTCACACTGAGCGGTTTTTATGGAGTGGCTGAAAACGCCTTCGCAAACTCCACTAATATTTGGAATGTCGCTATCGGCGCCGCCGTGTCGCTTCTTGATTTTGGTCGTTTGGAAGGTCAGGTTGACGCCGCGCGCGCGCGGGAAAAAGAAGCCTATGAGCTCTACCGTAAAACAGTTCTTGAAGCCGTGAACGAAGTTGAAACAGCGCTCAATGATTACGCCCATATTAATGAACAAGCCGCTCTACTGTTCAAAGCGCATGAAAATGCCGCCGCCGCTTTTGATCTTTCTCGCCAGCTCTTTACCGAAGGAGAAATATCATTTCTCGATGTACTGGATGCGCAGCGCACGGTAAATGACGCGGAAAGTTCGTTCATAAACGCCGAAGCCGCAAAAGCTTCAGCGCTTATTCGTCTTTATAAATCTCTGGGCGTCGGCCCTGCGTAAAAACTGGTCTTCGCTACAGTTTTAAATCCAGAAAAATCCGGTAATTCGGATTACTTCCGGGAGGCAGGGCTTGTTGTTTAAGAAGCTGGGTCGACTTCTTCAACGTTAAAACAACGCGACTTCCGTTTCCGCCATTGATGCTTTCAACGCTATGGGACTGTATAAGCGATGAACTGGCATAGTTTTTCTGTCGCGCGGCATTCCATCCGGCTTCCGGCAATTCAATAACTAGCAGATTCTCCTGATTATCAAGGTCAACCGTAAACGGTGTTTTCTTGGAAATATCAAGGACAAGGCGCAGCTTATCGCTGTGCTTCCCTGTGCGTATGCCTTTCACGACGGTATTGCCTGTGGATGATGTGGGCTGCGGCGGCGGTGTGGCTCTTGGAACAGGGTCTTGGGGTCTTAGGGGCTCAGCTTGATCAGCACTGGACAGTTGGGCTTGGGGCTGTGGTGTCAGCGGCGCTGGTGGGGCTGTTGGTTCATTACGCAGTAACATATCGAGCTGTTTAATCAAATCCTGAATATCGGATTCAACGGCAACCAGCCGGACAATGGCTGGCTTAAAGGACTCAAACTCTTGCCTGAGCCCGGTGACAGCGTTTTCAAGTCGTTCAAAACGGCTGTTGGTGTCGGTGATGTTCTTCGCAAACATGTTACCAACATTAACGCCCTTGGGCTGTAGGACGGGAAGACCATTGGGCATGGTCGTTTTCTGCGTTTCTCCGGGCTGGAGCGGTCGATTGCCAAAGTTAGGGGGCTCGGCAATAGGGGGCGGAACTTCGAGGGCTGAAGTCGTTGATGGCTGGTTGTTTTGGTTGATTAGGTTTTCTGAAGAGGGCTGTGGAGTTGGTGTGTTTTTGCCATTGGGTGAACCGGTAAGGGGGCCACAGCTTGCGGTAAATACCACAAACAGCATAGATAAAGCACAGATCGCAAATTTTTTGTTCATATGGCGAAGAACCAAAAATGCCCCGAGAGAAATGGGGCGAAAAGCCCAAGAAAAGTTGTAGACAGCCCAAAGAAAACGCAGACGTATCAAAAAGATACATATAAAGCGTACGTGCGCGGTGACTCGGGGTCAAGGAAGTATTCCCATTCTATGCACACTTTTATGCACAAAACCCGCGGAATTGCTTAAAAATGAAGCTCAAATGATCCTTGAGAAATGGCCTGATTTTCGTTAAGGTGACCCCTCTTATCATAAAAGGCGTGGCAATGATTCGGTGTTTTCAGTTTTTTTTCGCGAGTTTAGCGCTGTTTTGTTTTTCAGCGAAGGCTGTAGCTGGCGTCACAACCGTGCAGCAGCTAAATTTTGGCGAATTTATTGTCAAAAACAATAACGCCGTACATTCCATAACGGTCAACCTTAGCGGCCCCGCTTTTGCGTATGATATGGCGGGCTTTATACCCATTAATACGGGCTCTATTCAAAATGGAATATATGATCTTGATGGTATGGCCGCGAGTACGGCGATTACGAGTGTGACGATAACGCAACTTCTACCGCTTTCAGGTCCGGGTGGACCAAATTTTCAAATGAATACATTTCAGGAAACACATCCGGCAACAACAGATGGATCGGGTGTCGCCAGAATTCGCGTTGGTGCGACGGCCCAGACAAGCGGAACCACGACGCCTTATCTTGACCAGACATATACCGGGACATTGCAAATTCAAATTAATTTTTAACGAAGAGAGTTTAAGAGAATGAAAAATATTTTTAGAGTTTTAGGAACCGGTTTTTGCGTACTTTTGAGCCTTTTTATACTCATCCCATCGTATGCGCATGCCAATTTAACAATCACGCCTACGCGCGTTATTTTTGAGGATGGCGACCGTTTTTCCGAAGTCACGCTGGTGAATTCATCGCAGGAGACACATACATATGAAATAAAATGGCAATTTTTCACAATGGTTGAGGGCGCCGCCGCCGCATATGAGCCTGCAGAAGCTTCCATTACGGCATTTGATTTGTCGCAACATATGGTTTATACGCCGCGCCGCATGACACTTGCTCCAGGAGCGGTGCAGAAAATCAGATTGGCGCTGCGTCGTCCTGCTGAAGTTCCACCGGGCGAATATCGTGCGCATTTAACTTTTTCTGCCGTTCCTGATGAGGAGCCTGAGGAAGGTGGTGGAAATGAAGCAATGTCTGTTGGGGTGAAGGTCAATGTTGGTTTTAGTATCCCTGTTATCTTTCAGGCCGGAGAAGCGGATGTGCAGGCAAATATCGATAGCATGTCGCTTGAGCGTAATCCCAATAGCGGGCTGTTGGAGGCGGTTATCAAGGTTAGCCGATCCGGTGGCTCTTACGGTATTTTGGGGTTTTTATACGTCTATAACGCCAAGGGCGATGTTCTTGGTGAGGTCAGTAACGCCAATATCTTCCCTGAGGTAAACTCTCGCACATTCCGTGTGCCCCTAATCAATGAGGATTTATCTGGCGGTGCCATCACAGTTTCAATAAAGCATGTTGAAAAAGAGCATCAGTACACATACACCGAGCGTTCATTCCCTGTGAACCAATAAAGTGGCCATCATCATGGCAATAAAAAAGGCGCTGATAAAGCGCCTTTTTCTTGAATTGTTTTAAGCTGCTCTTAGTAAGCGAACGTCACATCAAATGTGGCTGTGTGCGCCAAATCAGCAGGTGTTGCTGTAATGTCGATTGTTCCACCCATGGTGAAAGTTTCATCTGTCAAGCCCGCAAGAACCGTAACTGGCACGGCCGCTGTAGCCGCAGCTAAGGCGACTATGGCACCGTTTTCAGTCGCTGTACGATATGTGACATCCTGTAGACTAAGTCCGGCATCAGCGATGTCGACAAAGTTGGAGACAACAGCAGTAAGCGCTCCAGCTGCAGGGATCTGCACGTCAAGAACACCTTCGGTTGCTGGCGCTGTGACCTGCACAACCAGAGAGCCGCCAAGTGCACCCGTCTGTGTCGTGGCAACAGTACCGTCATCTGTCAATGTCAGAGCCGGCGTACCGGCAACAAACTGGATCAACCATGTACCAAAATCCATATCGGATGTTTTGGTGCTTGTGATTGCGCTGGATGTGGTGAGTGTCGCTGTGACAGGCTCAACTTGAGCTTTGGCGGCGCCAGACGTGGCGACCCCGATTGCTAGTACGCTTGCAAAAGCAAGCAGTTTCGTTGAAGTAGATTTCATAAGGCTTCTCCTTTTTAAAGTCCCTGGTTACATTTCCTTTGAACGCAGTGCTTCTAATTTTAAACAAAATTAAGACTACTTATTCTAATATCACACAAAAACAGTTAAATCATTATTAAATTTTAGCTATTAAACCTATTCACAGCTTTCTTGATTGTCGCGATGAATTGTGTACATCACGTTTATATGTTTAAATAATAAAAATTATCTGCGTTTATTTTCCAATTTTTGAGCTGAGTCTGAAAATTATGACCAATCGCATAGCGTTTACGCTCTTTCTTGCTGTTTTTGCATGGTGTTTGATGGCTTCAGGCGGTTCAGCCGTGGCTGAAACATCAATTAAAGCGCAGCAGGAAATAACGCATACTGAAAGAACATCTTTAGCGCGAGACTTTCTAAGGCGCATGCGCAGCGGCTTTTCGAGAGCTGAAAAAATGCTGCGGGCCTCTATGCCGGTTGAAGAGAATATTTTACCTGAAGGCGAGCGGCTTCTGTTTCAGACGTTCCTGACGGCCACATTGAAATTGGACAATGTTATTTTCGGTCGTGTGGGTAATAAGAAGGTTTTATTATCACTTAAAGACTTTACAGGGACATTGGAATTACCAATTTACATTAATACGGAAAATAAAACGGCGCAAGGTTGGTATATTCGTGAAAATAAACAATTCGCTTTGGATTTAGATGCGGGCACGGTCCGCTCGGCTGCGGGTGAATTTACGATGTCCGAAGCTGTTACGTTCGATGGCGATGATATATTTGTACCGACCTCAGAACTTGAAAAATGGTTTGATTTTAAAATCGAAATGGATGTTTCTGAGTTGAAAATAACGGTTACTTCCCCTCAAAAACTGCCAATTCAAGAGCGTTTTGAACGCGCAAAAAAGAAAAAGTTTGGGACAGCGCCCAAAATTGCAGTGCTGCCGCTGGATGACCAGCCCAAGCAGCTCATTGATATTCCTTTCGTCGATATTGCAACCAGTTCAAGGTATGACAGGCGCCCAGAGCAGGGTACATCAGAGACTCGCCATAATGTGAATATCAGGACGGCTGGGGATTTTGCCTATGGCACGCTCACCACGCAAACCCAGATTACGGATGAAGATCGGGTTACCAATATCCGCGCCACCTATAAGCAAGAATCTCTGGAACCTGATTTGCTTGGGCCTCTAAAAGCCAAGCGCGTTGAATTTGGCGACGTTCTTCAGGCACGCCTGCCAATTGATGCTTCGGTTCGTCAGGAGCTGGGAGCACGCATTACCAATGTTGATCCGCTGCGAAGCTTTACCAATCCTTCAACCGCGATCACTGGAACAATTTTTCCCGGTTGGGATGTTGAGCTTTACCGCGGAAACCAGTTTCTTGGGTTTCAGCGTGTTGGCGATGATGGGTTTTATGCTTTTGATGATGTCATTCTGTTTAGTAATGAAAATGTTTTCACGGTGGTGTTCTATGGTCCGCAAGGTGAAGTAAGGGAAGAGGAGGTATCGATCCCTGTTGACCTAACCAAAATTGCGGAAGGAAGCGGTGTTTACGATGTCTCGCTGACTTTTGATGGTAAGCAAACATACCGTAAAAATTCATTTGACGATGAGGATGAAGGCGCACCAACATTGATTGCCTTGTATGAAAAGCCGCTGGCTCCGGGCACGGTTGGCTCCTTGGGCTTTCGCAGTTCTGAACAGGATCGAGAGCGCAATAATGTGGTGCAAAGCGGTGTATCAACATTGCTGGGTGAAACGCTGGTAAACGCAAATCTGGCTGTCGATGATGAAGTTGACTTTGCTGGTGAGTTGGTTGCCCGCCGTAATATAGGATCGCATGATCTGGTAAGCACGACGCGGTTATTTTCTGATGATTTTGACACGGTTTTCGGCGGCAGCGATACAGTCGGCTTTTTTGACACCCGTTTTAATGCTAACGGAACACTTCCCATCCCTATCGGTCGACGCCCAAAGTATAATGCGTCGCTAAGCTATAACAAGAATACAGAAGGGACCGCTACGGGAAATGGAACTTTAGGGTTTAATACGGCCTATAAAAACTTCACTTTTAGCGACCAGTTTAATTATATAACAACCAATACGAGCGTTGATGATAGATTAGATAATACAGCGTCTGTCACCGGGGCCTTCGGTAGGGGCCGTTTGAGGTTGCGTTCTAACTACGAAATTAAACCTGATAGCAAGTTGCGCAGCGTCAATACGACATATACACATGACTTTACCTCTGATCTCGATATCGAGCTTGGGTTAAACCGGCAGATTGATCCGTCATTGACCGAAGCCTCCGCGCAGCTCAACTGGCTTGCCGGGTGGGGTAGAATATCGCCAAGTATTCGCTACAACAGCGATAATGATGTCTTCGCTGGGCTTAATACCAACTTTGGTTTGGCGCGCGATCCGCAAAACAGTGAAATCCGTTCTTTTGACCAAAGCATTACTGGCAATGGTGGAATCAGTGTTTTTGTGTTCCTCGATGAAAATGGTGATGGCAAATTTAACGAAAATGAACAGCCTTTGGAGGATGTTACGGTTCGCGCTTTGCAAAATGGCGGACGTGAGAAAACCAATGAAAACGGGATGGCATTTTTTCACCGCGTGAGAGAGCTTAAGCTCACCGACGTTATTGTTGAAAAAGACAGCCTTCAGGATCCGTACTGGATTCCCGGGTTCGAAGGGGCTTCTATCTTGCCGCGCGAAGGCTATGTCGCAGAGCTGCAGTTTCCGGTCCATATTGCCGGTGAACTCGACGGCATTTTATATGCACGCCGCGACAATATAAAACCGTCACCCCTGCGTTCTGTGCGGGTTCATCTCTATAACGCTGATGGTGAGGTTGAGCAAACAGCTACCACCGACCTTGGCGGCTTTTACCTTTTCACAAGCGTGCCCCCAGGGCGCTACTTACTGGTTGTTGATCAAAAAGCCGCTGAAAATTCAGGTTTCGCACGGCCAAAACCGCAAGCCGTTGAGATTGGCTACGAAGGCACAATTATTTACGGCAAAGATATTTTCGTCGAAGCCGGAGAAAAAGATATTCCCAGTGCGATACTCTCTGGCCTTGAAGATTATCAAGCGCTTCACCCCCATATTGATTTTGAAAACGCCGATTACAATATTTCTCTGAATTTAGGTGAATATAATTCACGGCTTCTGATGTCCACGGTTTGGTACCGTCTGCATTCACGCTACCGTCAGATTTTATCAGGAGGCCAGCTTATGGTTTTGCCCCAGCATAGCTACGCCGATGCTAAAACCGGTAAACATACATTGCGCGTTGGTTTTCGTGGCAGCAACATTGATGATGCCTATAATCGCTGTAGAGCTTTGATAGCGCGCAATATAAACTGTGAGGTTGAGGTTTTGCCCGGTGAACTTTCCAAGCTGGCTATGGGCGCAAAAGGCCCGGGTTGATAGGCATTATAACGTAAAAGGCCAAGACAAATGAAGGTCCGAATTTTAATTTTTGCTTGCTTGCCTCTGATGTTGGCTTTACCTCTGTCCGCAAACGAGTTTAGAGGAGGGCTCCACCCAAAGGTCGTTCAAAGCTCGTATAAAGAACTAACTTTAGAACTAAAGAACTAACTTTAGAACGCGTAATAGATGGCGACACAATTCATGTATCAGGAAAGAAAATAAGGCTATGGGGAATAGACGCACCTGAAAAAGGGGAGGAACTATATGAGGTCAGCTCTAAGGCACTGGAGTTGTTTATAGAGAACTCGGTTTTGCTTTGTAACAAGATTGATACCGACAAATACAAAAGAGAAGTCATGCACTGCTATTCAGATGATGTTGATATAGCTGCTTTAATGGTTAAGGCTGGCTTTGCCAAGGATTTCCCTAAATATAGCGGTGGGTTTTATAGCTCGGAACAAGATTTTGCAAAAGAGGGGCAATTGGGAATCTGGCAATAAATTACGTTCCCAAAGAGCGCAGTAGTGCAATTTAAGAATTAAGGTTTACGATTCAGAGCTTTTTCTTTTCTCTATACCAATTTCCGTCCTTAAAGTAGACTCTATTAGCGTCTTTTCCAACTCCTCCCAAAAATTTGGGAAGAAGTCAGTACTGTTAGCCGGCATGTTTTCGCGCATGTACGCCAAGTGTTTATCTGCTCGTTGTCGAGCCCTTTTTCTTATTTTGTATAGGTTTGTTTGGTTCATCAAGCCTCCTGAAGCTTAGATAATTATAACGCCAGTGGGTATTATGTAACAGAAAAGTCTTAGCAGAGCCATCTCCCATTCCTATACTTCCAGTTTTAAAGCGGATTTTTCTTCTCTTTTCTCTCTTACCCCTGTATAGACAGCGCATTGAAAGAAAAAGCTTACAAATGAGAACACTGAAAAATGACCCAAGAACTACGCAACATCGCGATTATCGCCCACGTTGACCACGGCAAAACTACGCTGATCGACTCTATGATGAAACAAAGCGGCATGTTCCGTGATAACCAGAACGTGGACGTCTGCGTCATGGATTCCGGCGATCTTGAAAAAGAGCGCGGCATCACCATTCTCGCTAAGCCAACCTCCATTCAATGGGGCGAAGTTCGCGTTAATATCATCGACACACCGGGCCACGCCGATTTTGGCGGAGAGGTCGAGCGCGTACTGCACATGGCTGATGGCGTAATCTTGCTCACAGATTCTGCGGAAGGTCCAATGCCGCAAACGAAATTTGTACTTGGTAAAGCTCTAAAGCTTGGCCTTAAGCCCATTGTTATCATCAATAAAATCGACCGCCCCGATGGCCGCCCAGAAGAAGTGGTCGACGAAGTCTTCGACCTGTTTGTATCGCTGGATGCCAATGATGAACAGCTCGACTTTCCAATTATGTACGCCTCTGGCCGTGATGGCTGGTGCGTAAAAGAACTGGAAGACCCGCGCGACAATCTTGCGCCTCTCTTGGATCTTGTTCTTCAGCATGTTCCTGAGCCAAGCGGTGATAAAGACGCGCCGTTTGCAATGCTCGCAACCTTGCTCGATTCCGATCCGTTCTTGGGACGTTGCCTTACAGGCCGCGTAATCAATGGCTCAGCCAAAGTAAATGACACAGTCAAAGCCATAAATCTGGATGGCGAACTCGTTGAAAATGGCCGCTTGACCAAGCTTTTGACATTTGATGGTACAGAGCGCGTGCCTGTTGATGTTGTAAATGTCGGCGATATTATCTGTGTGGCTGGCCTGACCAAAACCTCCGTGGCCGATACAATTGGCGCGCCGTCGCTAACTGAACCCGTAGCCTCGACCCCAATTGATCCCCCAACAATGGCGGTAATGATTACCGTGAACGATTCCCCGTTTGCCGGCACTGAAGGCAAAAAAGTTACCTCGACAATGATACGTGAACGTCTTTTGAATGAAGCAGAGGTCAATGTTGCCATCACCTTTAAAGAAAGCGAAAGCAAAGACGCATTTGAGATCGGTGGTCGCGGCGAACTTCAACTTGGCGTTCTAATCGAAACTATGCGCCGCGAAGGGTTCGAACTGACAGTATCGCGTCCACGCGTTCTCTATCAAGACGTGGACGGCCAGTGCCACGAACCACTCGAAGAAGTTACCATTGATGTTGATGAGGAATACTCCTCAACCGTTGTCGACAAAATGAATCGCCGTAAAGCTGAAATGACCGATATGCGCTCATCCGGCGCCGGAAAAACCCGTATCACGTTCAATGCGCCCTCACGCGGTCTGATCGGTTATCAGTCCCAGTTCATGACCGATACGCGCGGTACAGGCGTATTTAACCGCGTCTTCCATTCTTATGCGCCGTATAAAGGTGACATTCCACAGCGTCGCCATGGCGCGTTGATTTCGACAGATCAGGGCCAGGCCGTCGCTTATGCAATTTTCAACCTTCAAGACCGCGGCGTGATGTTCGTCGATCACCAAACACCTGTTTATGCGGGCATGATCGTAGGTGAGCATAGTCGTGACAACGATCTGGAGGTCAACGTGCTGAAAGGTAAGCAGCTCACCAACGTGCGTGCTTCAGGTACGGATGACGCGGTAAAAATCACCCCGCCGCGTAAAATGAGCCTTGAAGACATGATGGCTTATATTAATGATGACGAGCTGTTAGAAGTGACTCCGACCAATCTGCGTCTTCGTAAATTGCATTTATGTCCGCATGAGCGTAAAAAAGCTAGCCGCGCGGCATCGTAAGGAGTCTAGAATTGTTCTGGACAAAATTAAATATTCGTTCTGATCACCTTGTTTTTGGCAAATATGCTGACAAAATAGTACGATAATTATAAAAATAAAGAGGGTTCATGCTTGCTCCCGCACCAAAAGACACAGTAAAAAAAGACGACACTTATTTTAAAGGACTTGCCGATCATTGCGGCAAGTATAAAGGCGCGGACACTAAGCGCAGTCTTATCCAAATGTCTGTGACACTCGTCTTATTTTTAACGGCAACCGCGCTTATGATTGGCGCTGTGCAAAGCGGCAATTGGCTGGCTTATGCGCTTCTCCTTCTCCCAACATCCGGCTTTCTCGTGCGTGTTTTTATTATGCAGCATGATTGTGGCCATGGCTCTTACTTCAAAACCCGAAAAGGCAATGATTACGTTGGCCGCGCTCTAAGCGTCTTAACGTGGACACCTTATAGCTTCTGGCGCCGCACCCATAATCTTCACCATGCCAGCTCCGGTAACCTTGATAAGCGCGGTTATGGCGCCATTGAAACCATCACCGTCGAGGAATTCAAATCTTTCTCGCCGAAGAAACAGTTATTTTATCGCATTTACCGCAATACATATTTACTTCTTGGTGTCGGCACGCCGCTTTTTACTGTTGTCGTGCAGCGTTTTCTGGTTACCGAACCGTTCCTGCAGGAAATTTCATATAAAGCCAATATGCGCAATAGCTGGAAAAGCATTTATGGCACGAATTTAGCGCTGGCGTTGACGTTCGGTGCCCTAGGTTATTTCATTGGTTATGGAGTTTTGGCGACTGTTTACCTGCCGATCTTGATTGTCACCTCATGGGCTGGCGGCTGGCTGTTCTACATTCAACACCAGTTTGAGGACACCCACTGGGAGCGTCAGGAAGGGTGGAGCTATAACGAAGCCGCCCTTATGGGGAGCTCTTATTACGATCTTCCGCCGCTGTTGCAGTGGTTTACCGGCAATATCGGCTTGCACCATATCCATCATCTCAATGCAACCATTCCCAACTATAAACTGCAGGAATGTCTCGATGCGCATCCAGATCTGCCGTCCATGAACCGCATGACGCTGAAAGACAGCCTCGCATCGATAAACTTAGCATTGTGGGATGAGGCGAAGAAAAAAATGATTACCTTCAAAGAACTTGATCAGGAAATCGCTGAGTCTGCCCCTGAACAAACGTCTGAGCAAGGCGCCGAGCAACTTCAGGCCGCTGAATAGTCCTCTTTCATCTCTTCTAGCTCTAACCAGCGCGTTTCATAGCGCTCCAGCTTCGTTTGTTCTTCCGAAAGCTCTTTGGTTGTGTCGTGAAACCCATCCGGATCGCGGCTATAAAAATCACTATCGGCCAGTTTTTCTGATAGAGCGGCGACATTGATTTCCGCTTTTTCAATTTTACCGGGCAGCGATTTAAGCTCTCGCTCTAACTTATAGGTCAAGCGCTGGCGCGGTTGTTTTGATTTTTCTTCTGCTGGTTTTGAAGGTTTTTTGATCGTTTCTTTTTTATTTTCAACCTGTTTAGCATTATTTTGTTTTTTACCTGTTTTCTTCTCCAGATAATCACTATAACCGCCAACGCAATTCACAACTTTTCCATCCCCTTCAAACGCCAGAATGCGCGTGACGGTTTGGTCAAGAAAGTCCCGGTCATGCGACACCACAATCAATGTCCCGGTATATTGCGAAAGAATTTCCTCCAGCATATCCAGCGTATCCATATCAAGATCATTGGTCGGCTCATCAAGGATCAAACACGTTTTTGGGTTGGCCAGAATTTTCGCCAGCATCAACCGGTTTTTCTGCCCGCCGGAAAGCTGGGAAACCTTGTCCTGCACTCGCCCCGGGTCAAACATGAAATCTTTCAAATACCCGCAAACATGGCGCTGTTTACCCATCACATCAATGTGATCACCCCCGCCGGGGCAGAGTGTTTTCTTCAAGCTTTCCGTAGGGTCAAGATCACGGCGTTTCTGATCAAAATACGAAAACTCCAGCTCTTTGCGGGTTTTTACCCGCCCCATATCTGGTTCCAGCTCTTTCAGCAGAAGTTTCAAAAATGTCGTTTTACCCGAACCATTTTTCCCCAAAATTCCAATCCGCTCGCCACGCTGAATGCGGATGGAAAATTTATCAAGAATCGTGATTTTTTTGCCTTCGTCTTCAAAACTCTTACAGACATTGTAAAACTCACCGACAATCTTCGATGTAGCATCAATATTGGCCAAGGGTTTGAACTCAATTTTCGCCGTGGCTCTGCGATAAGCGCTCTCATCGGCTTTCAGCTTGTCGCGCATCTCTTTAACTTGCGCCAGACGGCGCACATTGCGCTTCACCCGCGCTTTTACGCCGCGGCTGGCCCACGCCACCTCTAATTCCACCGATTGCTTACGGTTTTTTAGCTCGCGCTCTTCTTGTTCCAGCAGAGTCGTCGACCATTTATCGAAATATCTAAAGCCCTGCGGAGATACTTTGAGCGCGCCGCGATCCAGCCAAAAAACTTGGGTCGTGACATTGGCTAAAAACGTTCGGTCGTGGGAAACGCACAGCAGCGTTCCGCTATAGCTGTTCAGATAGTCTTCCAGCCATTCAATCGCCTCCAAATCCAGATGGTTTGTCGGCTCATCTAGGAGCAAGATATCCGGCTCTTCCACGAGTGCACGCGCTAAACCCGCCCGGCGCACCTGTCCACCCGATAGCCGCGTCATCTTTGCCTCAACATCCAATTCCAACGCTTCAGCGACAATATCCACCTTATAGGCGTACAGCTCGCGTTCCTCGTCTTTAATTTCCTCAAAGATATACTCAAAAACGCTTTGGCCCTCTTGCGGCACAATATCCTGATGCAGATAACCAATCGTTGTACCCGGCTCTTCCCAGCGCTCGCCATCATCCAGCTCCTGCGCACCTGTAATCACATTCATTAATGTAGATTTACCGGCACCATTTTTGCCAACCAGCGCAATCCGTCCGCCTTCATGGATATTGAAGGCCAGATTCTCAAACACCGGTTCTTCGCTATAGCGGATCAGCGCATCTTTGACGGATAATAGAAGTGGCGGCGGCATATGTGTTCCCTTGCTTAAGCAGCGCGTTATAGCACATCCGTTCGTTCAAATGGTACGGCTAAATCAAGCGCTGGCGCTAAGAGTATTTTTTGACTATGTTTTTCAATATGTTTGATAAATTTCCTAAAACATTTCGTGGGCAGTTTATTTTTGCCGCTTTGATCACTTTGGTCGTCGTCTTTTGCCAAGTTCAAAGCATTGAAACCGATTTGCACGCCAGTGATGGCTATACCTATCTTGCGGTCGCTAAAGATTTGGCTGATACTGGCATTTTTGGGGATGCGGCGTTTAAGGGCAGCGCTGATTTGCAAGGTGCGCAAGGGCAGGGGATGTTTTTCGCCCCTCTCTATCCCGCACTGGTAGCCGGTGTGATGAAGCTTGATCCTGTTTTTTATGAGAATGTTGCCTGTCATTTAAGCGCGGGTAATCCGGCCGATTGTTCAAATGACATGGGGCTTTTCCGCGTTGTGCAGAGCGTGTTGGCCGCTCTATCTGCGCTGCTTGTCTGGCTTGCTGCTTGGGTCCTCACGCATCGTTATGGCGTCGCGTGGATTGCGTTGATATTAGCGTTGGACGCGGAAGCTTATGCATATTACACCGCGCAGATCATGACCGAAAATCTGGTGTTTCCTCTCTTCACTGCCGCCTGCCTATCCGCAGCTGCGGCGTGGCGTTATCAGCGCGCCGCTTTGTGGTTGGCCGCGGGCGTTGCTTTAGGGCTGGTTTCGCTCACGCGGCCTTCATATCTCTATCTCTTTTACGCGGCCCTGCCGGCTTTGCTGGTTTCGCTCTTGTTTCTCAAAGATATATCCATGCACCGGAAAATGACCTGGCCATTGCTGTTTCTCGCTGGGTTCGCCATTGCCGCAGGCCCGTGGGTCGTTCGCAATGGCTTGAGTCTGGGCGAATATGGCATTTCCAAAGGCTATGCCCCTTTCATTCTCGTCCAGCGCATCTCTTATAATGATATGAATTGGACAGAGTGGAGGGCTTCTTTTGTCTATGGCCTGCCAGATTTCGGCGATTCTCTAGCCGAGGATCTGTTCGAATCTGAGGATTACACTCGCCTAAGCTTTGACAACCCCGATGGTTTTTACCTGAGAGGGAATGGACTTTTGCGCGGTGAAACGCTGGAAAAAGCGGGCTCTGAGGAAAATTATCTTCCCTATCTCATGCAAACTTACGTGATTGGCGATCTTTATAAACATGTCATGGTCACGCTCTCATTGGCCTGGCGCGGCATGTGGGTCAGTAAATATTGGGGGCTGATTACGATTCCCATCTTTCTCGGTGTTTTTCTTTCGGCTATTCGCACAAAGTGGGCGGCTTTTATCATCTTTTCGCTGCCGCCATGGTTCATGCTCGGTTTCCACGCCTTCACCAGTGTGAACGTTGTGCGCTATAACCTGATTCTCATCCCATGTTTGGCGATTGCGGGCGGCATCTTGTTAAGCGCGGCAATATCTTCTATACAGGAACGAATTCACAAGCAAAAACAAACGCAAAAGGCCGCTTAGATGACATTGTCTCTTACTCAAATCGCCCAGCTCTGCAGCTTCGCTGTGCTTTTGGCGGCGGGCCAGATTCTGTTCAAACTCTCTGCCTCTACGCTGCCGCCTTTAGCTTCCGTAAATGGGATGGTGGCGCTGGCCACAAATTTTTGGTTCTGGACGGCTTTAACGCTCTATGGCACTGCAACCCTGCTTTGGATCATTATATTGCAACAAGTGCCCTTATCGCTGGCCTATCCATTTATGGCGCTGGGCTTTGTCTTTGTGCCGGTGGCGTCCTATATCTTATTTAAAGAACCGCTCAACCTGTTCTACGGCCTTGGCGTTCTGCTGATTATCGGCGGTTTGGGCGTCATCATGACGTTGGCATCCAAATGAGCAGCGCTAAAGAAAAAATCGCCGTGATTGTTCCGTGTTACCGGGTGAAAGATCAGGTCATGGATGTCCTGTCTGCCATGCCTGAGAATGTCTGGCGCGTTTACTGTGTGGACGATGCATGCCCGGATGAAAGCGGCAAGCTTATCGAAAAAGAGAGTAAGGACAGCCGCGTTAAAACTCTGTTCCATGAAACCAATCAGGGCGTCGGTGGCGCGGTTATAACTGGCTATAAACAAGCGCTCAAAGACGGCGCTGATATTGTTGTAAAAATCGATGGGGATGGGCAGATGGACCCCACACTGATTGATGCGTTTATTGATCCCATTATCTCCGGCGAATGCGATTACACCAAAGGCAACCGCTTTTATAACGTTGAAGATGTTAAAACCATGCCGGCGCTGCGCTTGCTCGGCAATGCCATGCTGAGTTTCATGACCAAACTCTCCAGCGGGTATTGGAATGTGTTTGACCCGACAAATGGTTACACGGCGCTGCGAGTCGATGTCCTGAAAGTACTGCCACTGGAAAAACTCAGCCGCCGCTATTTTTTTGAAAGCGACATTTTATTTCGCCTGAATGTCTTGCGCGCAGTTGTTCGCGATGTGCCCATGCGCGCCGTTTATGCCGAAGAAGAAAGCAATTTGCAGATCAGCCGCATTCTCCTGCCATTTCTTGGCGGACATATGCGCAATTTCGGCAAGCGTATTTTTTACAATTACTTCCTGCGTGATTTTAGCGTGGCTTCAATCGAATTGCTGATGGGGGCGATATTGCTTCCCTTTGGCCTGATATTCGGCGCGGTGCAATGGTCACATGCAGCGGACCTCGGTATTCCCGCCAGCGCTGGAACCGTTATGCTCAGCGCGCTGCCCGTCATTGTCGGCGTACAGTTTTTACTGTCTTTCCTGCATTACGATATTGGCTCTGTCCCGCAAAATCGTCTAAAATATGCATAGCCTGTGGACGATCTTAACAAGTCTCATGAATTTTTTTGGTGTGATTTTCCAAAATTCTCTATAGTCTGATTCCATATATAAGAAACAATTGAGTAAACGGAGTCATCCACCATGGGGTTCAAAAGAACATCCGAAGGCCGTATTTTCTTTCAATCTCCTGAAGATGGGGCAGGTAGCCAAAAAGGCGATCAAGATAATTATGATTTTGAAAAACCGCTCAATCTGACGCAAAAAGCGCCCCCAATAACGGAAAACCCACCAAACATGAAACCCAAAATGAAGCCAGCCGCGCAACAAAATGCGCCGCACACACAGATGCAAATCGTCACCCTGCTTAAAACGCTCAATGAACGTTTGAAGATCACGCAAGCCGAACGCAATAAAATGGCTAAGGAGCTTTCCAGCTATCGCGCCATGATTGAAGGCCTTCAGGAAAAATCCGATTTTAACGAAAAAGCCTACCGTGCACTCAGCCAAAAAATTGCGCAAGGCGGCACTGGTGCAGGCGGACACGCAGAAACGCTGGCGCGTGATGCGTTGGAAGAACTGGAAGAAACCCGCAAACTGCTCCTGTCTCTTGAGACAAAAGCCACCCGCGCCGACACCGGCGTCAAAGTTTTAAAAAAGCTGCAGACCGAACAAGCGGAAAAAATGGCTGTCAGCGTGAATCACGCCGCGGCGATGACCAAGCGTTTGAAGGATACGGAAGAGCGTCAGGAGCAAATTGGTGCGCGCGTTGATGATACGATTGGGCAGCAAGCGCGCCTTACCCGCAAAATTGATAAAGCCATTGAAGAGCGTGCGCGTTTCACTCGCAAGCTTGAGCGCATTGAAGAAGCCGTTTTGCAAACGCGTGATTCGCTCAATGCCAAGGCTATGGTGCTGCTCACCGATCAGGGAGTAACCGCGCAGGCCGGCGTTGAGGATGCTCAGGAAACCGCTTACGCGCCCGGACAGTTCCAGACAGATCCCTATGCGGCGCAAAAGGCTGGTGCGGGAAATCAATCAGAAACGCTGCAAATGGTTGGTGTTGGCCTGCTTGTAACCGCAGCACTTTTAGGTGGTTGGCTTTTGAACGCGTATCAGAAACCTGCTATGCAAAGCCCTGATGTTGCACAAGCGACGATCGAAAGCACTTCTACACAACTTTCATCAAACGATCGCCAAGATGCGCCGACAGATATCGCGGAAATGGAGTGGAGCATTGTTGAGGACACCTCCTCCTTTAGTCAGCACGGGGCTGCCAAATCTCCAGCAGCCCAGCAGCCACAAACGCACGGCGATGATATTGGCGCGCTGGATCTTAATAATCAGGCACAGGTCGAAGCGCTGCTGAGTGAAAACCCAGACGCGGTTGCTGCTGCTCTCAATGAAATTGAACCAGCCAATCCGCTACCAAAAAAAATCATCGCGCCTGAACCTGTAAAACAAGCTAGCGTAAGTCCGAAGGTCAAAACTGCAGCGCCAGTAAAGAAACTCAAACCGCTAAACCCAAAAGATCCAAAGACATTAGCCAAACCTGATTCTGCTTTGCCGGATGTTGTCAAAAATATTGAAGAGCAAGCCTTTGAAGGTGTTGCTGACGCTCAGCACGATTTAGCCGCCATCTATACCGCTGGCCATGGGGGCGTAAAACAAGATTACAAACGCGCCGCTTTTTGGTTTGAACAGGCCGCCAGCCGCGGCGTCGCCAACGCGGCTTATAATCTTGGCGTGCTCAATCATCAGGGTTTAGGGGGCGCTGCCAATCTTGAAAAAGCCATTGAATGGTATAACCGCGCGGCTTCCCTTGGTCACCCAGAGGCGCAATATAATCTGGGTATTGCGTATATCGAAGGCATTGGCGTGCCGTATGATGCGGAAAAAGCCGCTAAATATTTTAAAAGTGCAGCTCAAAATAACATCATGGAAGCCGCCTATAATCTGGGGTTGATCTATGAAAACGGCTTGCTGGGAGACGCTGAGCCGGATAAGGCGCTTGTCTGGTATAAAACCGCTGCTGATCAGGGGAGCCCCGAAGCAAAGCAGGCATTAGAGCAGCTTGCCGAAACACTGAATATCTCTGTGGACGATGTTAATGGCTTGGCTGATAGCATGAAAATTTTAGAAAAATCTGAAACCACTACAGCCACCACCACGACCGCGCAAGCATCTATATCTAACAATCAAATTATAACGGCGCAGGTTCAGGAATATCTCATGCGTATGGGCCTTTATCCCGGCCCGGCCGATGGTATTACCGGACCTTTAACGCAAGATGCGGTGCGCTCTTACCAACGGCTTCATAATCTAAGTTTAGATGGGGGTGCAAGCGAAGCTTTGCTCAGCCATATGCTGGCCAATGCCGGAAGTGAAGAAAGCGCGCTGGATCAGGGTTCGCGCGCCCAGTAAACAATAAGTAACTTACGCTAATAGCGCTTAGGCCGCCCTAACCATCCATTTTTGACCCACCAGTCCGGGTTTTCTTCCTTGATGGTCTTTGCCGCGCGCTCTGCCTTTTCTCCATCATCAAATAAACTGAAACAGGTTGAACCCGAACCGCTCATGCGGGCAAGCCTGCACCCATTTTGCTGTTGCAGCGCCGCCAAAATATTTTGAATTTCAGGTACAAAAGTGAACGCTGCATTTTTGAGCATATTATTTGTACCCTCTAAAAACTCGATGGTATCATCAAGATGATCAAAGCGTTCAGGCAGGAGAATGACGTCCTTAAACGATCCTTCGAAACTGTCAAAAATTTCTTTGGTGTTGCAAGCTTTTCCCGGGTGGACGAGCACGATCGGCATTTCGGGCATTTCGGGCGCGCGTTCCAGTTTTTCACCAATGCTGGTTATGCGAAGGCTTTTACAGGCAAAACAAACCGGCACATCCGCGCCAAGGGAAAGCATGAGCGGCTCCAGCCCCTCCAAATTTTTTGGTAAATTCCAATGTTCCAAAAGCCCCCATAAAACCGCCGCCGCATCGGCCGATCCCCCGCCTATACCCGCGCCAAGTGGTAGGTTTTTTTCAAGTGTAATTTTAAAACTAGGCGCTTTTTGTGTGAGCCGGGAAAGGGCCCAAACCGCGCGCACAGCCAAGTTCGAGGATTTTGGCCCGCTATCAATATCGCGTCCCTGAAAAGCATTCTCAAACGGCCCAGTAATTTCAAAGCTAAAACCTTCGCCCGCGGTGATCTGAATTTCATCACCTATATCTGCAAAAGCGATCAGCGAATCAAGTTCATGATACCCATCCGCGCGTCGCCCTATGACGTGAAGATAAAGATTGATTTTGGCAGGGGCAAAAATCGTTTGCACACTTATTGCATTTCTGTAGCGTGTGCTGCTTCATTGGATGCAGAATTATTCATAGGCGTATTGGAGGTGGGCGTTGAGGACTGTGCTTGTTTAACGCTCTGCGTTTCCACCAGCCCGTCAATAAGCTTTTGTTCGAGTGCCAGTATCAGTGTCTCATCTTCCGAGTGATTTTTCGCGCGCTTCCATTGAAACTCGGCTTCAAGTTTTCGGCCAACTTTCCAGTAAGCATCACCAAGGTGATCGTTGATTGTTGGGTCATAAGGCATCAATTCTACGGCTTGTTCCAGATAAGGCACCGCATCATTGTAACGGCCCATCCGGAAATAAACCCAGCCCAGAGAATCTGTAATATAGCCGTCACCGGGTCGCAGCTCGACGGCCTTTTCAATCATCTCAAGGGCTGTTTGCAAGTTTTCACCTTGGTCTGCCCACGCATAACCTAGATAATTCAGTATATAAGGATGCTCGGGTTGAAAATCGAGCGCAGCTTGTAAATCCGCTTCGGCTTTTTCCCACTGTCCATCCTGCTCGTAACACATCCCGCGCATATAATGCAGATGCCAGTAATCTTTGCCGATTGTTCCAATCTTTTTTGTAGCTTGATTATAGGCTTTAATAGCATCTTTAAAATTTTCATCCAGACGGTGGATCGTTCCAATCTGAATGAGCGCATCTATGTCATCATGCTCGTTAACCAGAATTTCCAGTTCCGCTATCGCTTCGCGGCTACGCTTTTGTTCATGTAAAATATCAGCGGCGTTCCGGCGGGCGTTTAAAAAATTCGCATCATCCGTGCGAATGTCTTTATACATGGCTATGGCATCGTCAAAGCGTTCATTACGGGCAGCAATTTCCGCCAGCAAGAGCCGCACGCGGATATGCTCCGGACTTAAATAAAGGGCTAAACGGCCAAAAACGCGGGCACTTTCATCACTATAATCTTGTGTGAGTAAACGCGCCATATCATAGAAGGCTTCCGCCACGCCCTGATCAGGTGTTTTGATGCGGACAAAAATATCTGATTTTTCACCTCTGCGCGCTGTTTCCAGTTTTGTTTGCAGAGCTGCATTCTCAGGGTCAAAGTTCAGAGCCTGCTCAAACAAGGTGACAGCGCTCTGCGTTTCGCCGATATGCGCGTATATATCGGCAATACGCTCAACATCCTCTGGGCCAAGTTCGCTAACGCTTAAAGAGCGCTTGAGCATATCTTTAATGGCCTCTGTCTCTCCCATAAACTCGGCAATCAGGATGGCATGGTAAAGATGAATACTGTTTGAGGTTAAATCTGTGACGTCATATTGCCCTAAAGAGGCGCTCGACCAGCTATAAAGCAGAGGCATAATAAACATCGAAAGGCCACCTTCCGGCATTGCCTGAATGTGGTTTGCTGCGGCTTGATAATCTTTTTTCTTAAAGGCTTCTGCCGTTAAAAACATATGAGACAGCGCATTATCCTGTTCGTGTTTTTCGGTGACTATGCTGGCAATCTCAAAAGCGCGCTGGTAATCGCCTGCCCCCACCGCCAAAACCATTGCGCGTTTAAGCAGCGCCGGGTTGGCGGCATGTTTTTTCAAAACATAATCAATATAGCGCCCAGCCGTTTTCCAATCGTGATTGCGCTGGGCAAAACGCCCGGAGAGATAGCTTCCTGATGCGCTCGAGCCTTCATAAGACGGGACGTGCGCTTTAATCGCCGCGGCCATCTTGGCCATGTCGGCTTCCATACCCGCCTCTGGTTCTTTGGTGATACTCGCCCTTTGACCACCAGCTTCTGTGTTCACAAGCGTATAAAGCCCATATCCAGCGGCAAGAATGCAGAGTATCAAAATTGTTTTTAGACTTTTCAACGTTATTTCAATCCCTTAGATCACATATTCGGGTAATTTGGGCCATCACCACCTTGCGGGGTGACCCAATTAATATTCTGCGACGGGTCCTTTATATCACATGTTTTACAATGTACGCAGTTTTGTGAATTAATCTGAAATTTCGGATTGCCCACTTCATCCGTTACAAATTCATAAACGCCTGCCGGGCAAAAGCGCTGCGATGGTCCAGCATATTCCGTGTAATTTACGCCTGTCGGCACAGCTGGGTCAATGAGTTGTAGATGGACAAGCTGATCCTCACCATGATTGGTGTTTGAAAAAGAAACCGATGTCAGCCGGTCAAATGTTAAAACACCATCGGGTTTTGGATATTCAATAGGAGCGCATTCCGCTGCTTTTTTCATCTGCGCGTGATCGGTATGATTTTTCAACGTCCATGGAGAAAGCCCCAGCGTAATAGTTTCGTACATCGCGTTGAACAGTCCAAACCATAAACCTTTATGAAATCCCGGGCGGATGTTACGCACTTTTTTCAGTTCGCCCCAAACCCAGGATCCTTCCATGGCTTGCTGATAACCAGCGCATTCAGACCCAAAATCCTCTGCTGTTTGCAAATGCCGGGCAATACTTTCCGCCGCAACCATCCCTGATTTCATCGCCGTGTGATTGCCTTTTATTTTAGGCACGTTTAAAAAGCCCGCCGTATCCCCAATCAGAATTCCGCCGGAAAATGAGAGTTTTGGAATCGATTGAAACCCGCCTTCAACAAGGGCGCGAGCGCCATAAGAAACCCGCCGCCCCCCATCAAACAGATCGCGTATAGCCGGATGCGTTTTAAAGCGCTGCATCTCTTCATACGGTGACAAATAAGGGTTCTCGTAATCAAGGCCGACAACATACCCTACAGAAACCAGATTATCTTCCAGATGATAAATCCACGACCCGCCATAGGTTTTGTTGTCCACCGGCCAGCCAATTGTGTGCAGCGTTTTCCCGGCTTCATGTTTCGCCGGATCAATTTCCCAAAGCTCTTTAATCCCCAAGCCATAAGTCTGCGGATCGCTCTCCGAACGTAAATCATATTTTTGAATAAGCGTTTTTGTCAGCGAGCCGTGGCAGCCTTCGGCAAAAACAGTTTGGCGGGAATGCAGCTCCATACCAGGCTCAAACGCTTCGGTTTTATTCCCGCTGGCATCAACACCCATATCGCCTGTGGCCACGCCAATAACCGCACCGTCACCATTATAAAGCACTTCGCTTGCTGCAAAGCCGGGGAAAATCTCAATGCCTAAAGCCTCCGCTTGCTCACCTAGCCAACGCGCAAGATTGCCCAGAGAAATAATGTAATTCCCCTTGTTGTGCATCTGCGGCGGGGTCGGGAAGGGATAGGCTTTGTTCTTTGTTAGAAACAAGAACTTATCTTTAGTCGCTTGTGTCTTAAGCGGCGCACCTTGCTTTTTCCAATTAGGGAGAAGTTCATCCAGTGCCCGGGTCTCAAACACCGCCCCGGAAAGCAAATGCGCTCCAATCTCCGAGCCTTTCTCTAAAACACAGACATTCAGCAGTTCATCAAGCTGCTTTAAACGGATTGCACACGCCAGCCCCGAAGGGCCACCGCCAACAATAACAACATCATATTCCATGTTTTCGCGATCAGGTCTGATTGAATCGGGCATAAATACGAAGAACCTCTTTTATATATCCATCTTATATTTTAACCTAAAACCTTAAGCATAAATATAGATTTTTCGAGGCTCAAAGCCAATGCACAAAAAAGCCGTCGCAACAGCTCTTCAATATTATCTCGACCACGGCGTCGATACCGCGCTTTTGGATGAACCCGTCGATAGGACAGTGCTGGCTGAAAAGCCCGCAGCGCCGCATATTGTACCGCAATCTGATAAAAACCCAGCATCTTCGCCAAGGCCTGAAGCGCTCGAAATGCCGCTGGGTAAATCTGATGCACGCAATGAAACCGTAAAGCTGGCCCAAAGCGCTGCTAATCTTGAAGAATTGCGCCAAGTCATTGCTGAGTATGATGGTATCGCCATCAAAAAAACAGCCACCAATCTGGTCTTTTCTGATGGGAACGATAAGGCGCCGATTATGATTGTCGGTGAAGCGCCCGGCGCTGATGAGGATCGGCAAGGTAAGTCGTTCGTTGGTGTTAGCGGCCAATTGTTCGACCGCATCCTGAAATGTATTGATCTGGAACGAACAGAGGAAGATGCGGCCAAAGCCGTTTATATCTCCAATATGCTCAATTGGCGCCCTCCGGGCAACCGCACACCCAGCCCGGCTGAAATCGAGGTCAGTCTGCCCTTTATCGAACGCCATATTCAGCTCGCGCAGCCTAAGGTTCTAATTTTTTGCGGCGGCATATCGGCAAAATCTCTGCTCGGCAGTGGCGATAGCATCTCAAGGCTACGCAATAAGTGGCATGATTACCTGCCGCAAACTCCCGAATACCGCGAAGGGGCAAAGCCAATCCCGTCTATTGCCACCTACCATCCCTCCTATCTGCTGAGCACACCTACGCAAAAGAAAGCCGTTTGGGCCGATATGCTGCAGCTTCAGGATAAACGCCGTGAATTGAGCCTCCTTTAATTTTCTAATATAGACACCTCAAAACCATTCATGGTATTTACTCATCATGCCACTGAATTCAAAATACACGTGCTGGTTATTCGCACTCTTTAGCATTTTGCTGTTGTCTGTACTTTTTATAAGCACCAGCCAGGCCGAAGATATTCCCCTTCCTGAAAAGAAACCACTGACCGAACAACCAGAAGAGTCTGGTAGCGGCTTCAGTGTTCTAGATTTCACGGCGTCCTTATTGGATTTTTCCGGCCCGCCAATTCCTAGGCGTAAACCTGAGATCATCCTTAAAAAACCAACGGTTGTTGAAAAGCTTCTCGCCAAAGCGCGCAAACCTATCTCCGAACAGCCTTTATCGCAAAAGGATGCAGATCTATATAGTAAAATTTTTCAAACGCAGGGCGATGGAGATATAAAGGCTGCCGATAAGTTTTTAAAAAAAATTGAAGACCCGCGCCTTATGGGCCATGTCTTGTTTCAGCGCTATATGCACCCCAAAGCGTACAAATCAACCTTCGTTGAACTGCGCATCTGGCTTGAGTTATTTAGCGATCATCCTGGCTCTGATCGCATTTATAAGCTGACAAATTCCCGCAAGCCCTCGGTGCTTTCAGGGCCAATTCAGACACCCAAAAAAGCTCGCGGTATTGTTCGCACAGATGAGCCGACAATGCGGGCCAGCAAACGCTATGTATCTTCGCGGCTGCGTTCAGATGAGGATGTCCGAACGCTGAATGCCTTGAACCGTGAAATATATTCACTGGTGCGTAAAGGTCAAAGCCAGCAGGCGCTGGAAAAGCTTAAAAGTGAAGGCAGCATTTTGGATGTTGTTGAATACGACCTTTTGCGCGCGGAAATCGCCGCGGGCTTTCTATATCAAGGCCACGCTGATGAGGCTGGTGAACTAGCGGGAGAAAGCGTAGAGCGCTCAGCTCTACATGTCCCAAAAGCTGGCTGGGTCGCCGGCCTAGTTTCTTGGCGCAATAAAGAATATTCAGCCGCTGCACGTTATTTCGAAGTTGTTGGTCGCTCTCCTTACGCCTCTGGCTGGACCGCCGCTTCAGGCTCCTATTGGGCGGCGCGTTCACATATGCGCACCGGCAATGTAAAAGCGGTTAGCATCTGGTTAAAACGTGGTATGGCCCAGCCGCGGACATTTTATGGGCTTATTTCAACGCGGGCTTTAGGGCGTGATTTTGATTTTAACTGGAAAGTTCCAACATTCACTAAGGAATACCTTGAAGTCTTAAGTGAAATCCCCGCAGCAAACCGAGCTATGGCACTGGTCATGGCTGATCAGTCGGCCTTAGCTGAAGCGGAGCTTGTTCGCATCCGTCCTAAAAATGATCAGCAGCATAAGGCGCTCTTATCCTATGCCGGTTACGCAAATCTTCCGGGCTTGGCTTTGCGCGTGGCCAGCACAGCATCTTCTGATAAAGGCGGCTTTTATGATGCTGCGCTTTATCCAACCGGGCCGTGGCAACCGAAAGAGGGCTTTAAAATTGATCCTGCGCTTGTTTATGCGATTATGCGTCAGGAATCACGTTTTGATATAAGGGCGAAAAGCCCAAGCGGTGCAAAAGGTTTGATGCAGCTCATGCCCGCAACGGCACGGTCCGTTGCGAATAAGGGGGAGACTGAACTCGACCATCCTGAAACCAATATGGAGCTTGGCCAGCGCTATCTTGAAAACCTGCTGGAGTCCTCGGTCGTCAATGACGATCTGCTTTCATTGCTGATCGCCTATAACGCTGGACCGGGCAATCTAGCAAAATGGAAGCGGCGCTGGAGTGATGTGGAAGATCCGTTGCTCTTTATCGAACTTATGCCTTCAAGCGAAACGCGAACCTATGTTGAGCGCGTGCTTTCGAATTACTGGATCTACCGCTTGCGCGAAGGCCAAGATACCCCAACGCTCGATGCCATCGCCGCAGGGCAAGCCGCTATTTACACTTCAGCAGCTCTTTAATCTCTGGCCATAGGCTTCGATCACCGCAGGCCGCAACCGTTCCATCGCTTTCTAAATTCAGATCATTACCCGCAAAATCACTGATGCGCCCGCCAGCACCTTTGACCACGGGCACGAGCGCGGCATAATCATAAGGTTTCATACCTGCTTCAAGGATCACATCGACATACCCATTGGCCATTAATCCATATTGGTAACAATCTCCGCCCCAGAAAAACCGCCCTTCATTAAAGTTCTTATAAACTGGACCTGTGTGTTTAAACATGTCTGGGGTTGTGCTGCCGATCCGCGCTTTATCAAGTGAAGAGCAGGGCGTTGTTTTAACGGCCTCACCATTAAACCTTGTTTCTGCGCCGTCCACGCCAACCCAACGTTCTTTTAAGATGGCTTGATCAATCACACCCAACTTCGGCACGCCATCCTCACACAAAGCAATAAGCGTCCCGAAAGTCGGGCGGCCAATCACAAAGCTCTTCGTTCCGTCAATTGGGTCCAACACCCATGTCAGGCCGCTCTCCCCATCCTTAACGCCAAATTCTTCTCCCAGTATTCCATCCTGTGGCCGCTCTTTTTCAATCAGCTCACGCATGCGCTGCTCAATGCTGCGGTCCGCAATGGTGACGGGGCTATCATCATCTTTCGTCTCAACCTCAAACGGCTGACGGTAATACTGGCGGACAATTTCCCCAGCTTCATCGGCTAGCCTATTGGCAAGCGCTACAAATTCCTGCATAAATACTCCTTCATTCAATAAGGAAATAGAGCGCAAACAATGAAAAGCGTCAATGATATAAGAAATGAATTTTTAGGCTTCTTTGAAAAGAAGGGCCATGAGGTTTGCGAATCCAGCTCATTAGTGCCGGATAACGACCCGACCGTGATGTTTACCATGGCGGGGATGATGCAGTTTAAAAACGTTTTTACCGGGCAGGAAAAGCGCCATTACAACCGCGCGACCTCTTCTCAGAAATGCGTTCGCGCAGGCGGTAAGCATAACGATCTTGAAAATGTCGGCTACACCGCACGCCACCACACATTCTTTGAAATGCTCGGGAATTTCTCATTTGGCGATTATTTCAAGGAAGAAGCTATTCATAGCGCATGGGAGCTTGTAACCAAGAATTTCGAGATACCTAAAGATAAGCTGCTGGTCACAGTGCACTCCACAGATGAGGAGGCCGCAGAGCTTTGGAAGAAGATTGCAGGTTTTCCTGATGATAAAATTATCCGCATTTCCACAGATGATAATTTCTGGCGTATGGGCGATACTGGCCCATGCGGTCCCTGCACTGAGATTTTCTATGATCAGGGTGATGCGTTGCAAGGCGGCCCGCCGGGAAGCCCGGAAGAAGACGGTGATCGTTTTCTTGAATTCTGGAACCTAGTTTTTATGCAGTTCGAACAGCTCACGCCAGATGAACGGATAAACTTGCCGGCGCCATCTGTGGATACCGGAATGGGGCTGGAACGCACGGCTGCCCTCATGCAGGGTAAGGTCTCTAATTACGACATTGACTTATTTAGCGACATTATTGAACATTCCGTAGACCTCACCAGTGTGCCCTATGCAGGCGATCAGGCCCCGTCTCACCGGGTGATTGCCGACCATCTGCGCTGCTCCGCTTTCCTTCTTGCCGATGGTGTGATGCCATCGAATGAAGGTCGCGGTTATGTGCTGCGCCGGATTATGCGCCGCGGTATGCGTCATGCGCATCTTCTGGGTGCAAAAGACCCACTGATGTTTCAGCTCTTCCCGACATTGCTCAATAAAATGGGCGAAGCTTTCCCGGAGCTGAAACGGGCCGAAAGCCTCATTACCGAAACACTACGCTCAGAAGAAGAACGCTTTAAGGTCACCCTCGACCGTGGCTTAAAGATGCTTGATGAAGAAACAGCCAAGCTTTCAAGCGGCTCCCAATTCCCCGGCGATGTCGCCTTCAAGCTTTATGATACATTCGGTTTCCCGCTCGATCTCACGCAGGATGCTTTGAAAGCGCAGGGCATCGATGTGGATGAGGGTAAATTCAACAGCTGCATGGATGAGCAAAAAGCCAAAGCCCGCGCAGCTTGGTCGGGCTCTGGCGATGCCGCAACAGAGAAGCTCTGGTTTGAGCTGCTGGATGAGTGCGGCCCCACGGAGTTTCTCGGCTACGAGGTCGAAGCTGCAGAGGGGCAGGTGCTTGCTATAGTCTCTAATGACGACAAAGTAGCAGCTGCAATGCAGGGCGATGAAGTGCAGATCATCACCAACCAAACCCCGTTCTATGGGGAATCTGGTGGTCAGGTCGGCGATAAAGGCCAGCTCATTAGCGATGATCTTGAGATTGAAATTACCGATACCCGTAAGCAGCTTGGCCAGCTTTGGATCCATGTTGGTAAAGTCACCAAAGGCGAGCTTAAAACTGGCGATGCCGTACAGATGAAAGTCGATCACGCCCGCCGCACCGCCATCCGTGCCAATCACTCCGCCACGCATTTATTGCACGAAGCCCTACGCCGCGTCCTTGGGAATTATGTTTCGCAAAAAGGTTCGCTCCAAGATGATGCCCGCACGCGTTTCGATGTTTCTCATCCTAAAGGCATCACAGCCGAGGAGATTGAAAAGGTTGAGGCCATCGTTAATGAAGAGATTAAGGCTGCCACCGATGTGGTTACCCGGGTCATGCCATTGGAAGAAGCCCGTGAAATAGGCGCTATGGCCCTGTTTGGTGAAAAATACGCCGATGAAGTGCGCGTGGTTTGTATGGGTACACAAGAGGGTAACAAGCAGTTCTCTGTTGAGCTGTGCGGCGGCACGCATGCGCAGAGCACGGGCGATATTGGCGCCTTTAAAATTACCTCCGAGGGCGCTCTATCATCGGGCGTTCGCCGCGTTGAGGCCGTAACAGGTTCCCGCGTTGACGCCTATGAAAAAAATAAGGATCAGGCCCTGCAGGCTGAGCATGACAGGCTCTTGCGTGAAAATGCCCGCTTGCGTGAGGAGTTGAGTGCATTAGATGGCACGCCGCCGGAAACGCCTCCATCCAAAAACATGCCTGAACAAAATGCCATTCTTGAAAAAGAAAACAAAAAACTCGGCAAACTTATTGCCGAACTAAAACGTCAACAGGCCACCAAAAACGTCACCAGCTCCGATGATGATGTCAAAGATGTCGATGGCGTGAAGTTCATTGGCAAAGTCCTCGAAGATTTCCCGGCCAAAGATCTCAAACCTATGGCCGATGACCTCAAGAAAAAACTCGGCTCCGGCGTGATTGTTCTGGTGGCCACCAATGAAGGCAAAGCTTCCATCGTTGTCGGTGTGACCGAAGACCTCACCGATAAAATCAGCGCAGTCGATTTGGTGAAAATTGGCAGTGAAGCTCTCGGCGGGCAGGGCGGCGGCGGCCGCCCCGATATGGCACAAGCCGGCGGGCCCGATGCAGCCGCAGCGAACGATGGCGTCAGCGCAATTGAAAAAGCGCTGGTGGGTTAGTTTCCTTCAAGATCATGAGCGTTCTCCAGAATATTCTCTCCAGCATCACAAGCAGCTGTGCGGTTTACTTCTGGTCCAAAATATTCATGAAACCATAAACCTAATTCATATTCAGTCTCTTCAACGTTTCCTGAGGCATCTATAACATTTCTTACAACCCTTTTTCGGAATCTGCTAATTCCAAACTATCAGTCCCGAACCTATTACGAATTGTTCCATCCGCTGCCGTAGATAGGGTCCGTTGTTCCAATCAGCTCTCGCACATTCTAAATATAAAAAAATTAGCGTTGCTCTTAGGGCTTTAAATCAATATAAGTTCTAAAAAATTAACTGTCTCACAAGGTAAAAAAACTATGTCAATCGAAAGAACTTTCTCCATCATCAAGCCCGATGCCACCCGGCGCAACCTGACCGGCGCAATTAACGCGATGTTAGAGGGCGCTGGCCTGCGTATTATCGCGCAAAAACGCATTCATATGAGCCTTGAAAAAGCCCAAGGCTTTTATGCTGTGCACAAAGAACGCCCATTTTTTGGCGAACTAACCGAATTTATGAGCTCCGAACCTGTCGTTGTCCAAGTTTTAGAGGGTGAAGATGCAGTGGTCAAAAACCGCGAAGTCATGGGCGCAACCAATCCCGAAGAAGCCACGGAAGGCACAATCCGTAAAGAACATGCGCTGAATATCGGTGAAAACTCCGTTCACGGCTCAGACAGCCTTGAAAACGCGGGAATTGAAATTGCGTATTTCTTTAACGACGACGAAATCGTCGGTTAACAACTTATTGCTGTGAGGCAACCCAACTCTTAAGCGCGGCCTGAGCTTCAATGTTCACGGCCGCGATTTTATCGATGGCCGTAAATGCCGCTTGGCTTTCATCATTTTTTGCTGCTGCCTCAATATCAGTGGCAATATCGCTCACGCCTATCAGACCAAAATTTGCCGCCATGCCTTTAAGCTCATGCGCACGATCCTGCACAGCCTCCATATCCGCTTTGTTAATTTTTGCTCTTTCTAGTGTACTCACCAACTCGTCTGTCTTATCAAGAAAGCTTTGCAAAAGCTCATCAAATTGATCCTTTGGTAAGCTCTCCACCAATCCTTGCAGCAGCTTCGGATCAAAAAGCTGACCGCTTTTTTCTGGCTCGCTCGCCGCCGCTTCGGGCTCTTCTTCAGGGAACTCAAAGGAATCGAAATGATCGTTAATCTCAACATCATCAAAATTTCCAGCTTTGGAGCCCTCGTGGATCATCGTCTCTTGCGATTTAAGGGCATCCTCTTTTTGCTCTCTACTTGGTCCAGCTTGTAAAAGCCCATTTTGTACGCTGAGTAATACTTCAAAAAGCGCCTGCGGATCCAACGGCTTGGCTAAAAACCCGCTCATCCCGGCATCGCCATAAGCTTTGCGATCTTCCGCACTGACATCACCGGAAAGCGGAATAACTGGCGTTGCGGCAATTTCAGAGTCATCGAATTCGCGCAAGGCCCTCGTAAATTCCATACCATCCATGCCCAGCAAACGGATATCGCAGATGATCACATCAAAGCGTTCGCTCTGGCAGATCTCCAAAGCCTCTTCGCCGCTTTCAAGCATAGTAAGCATATGGCTATCCTTGCTTAAAAACCCGTCCAGAACGCGCCTGTTCATTTCGTTGTCATCAATAATAAGAATGCGCATCGGCTTGATTTCGGGCCGTGATGGCTCGTTATAGCCAATATCAAGTGCATTCTCACTAAAATCTTGTTGGCCTTGCTCCATCTTTAGAGTGAAAAAGAATTGACTCCCCTTATCCTCTTCACTTTGCAGCTGAATCTTGCTGCCCATGGCTTCGACCAAACGCCGACATATGGCTAGCCCGAGACCTGTTCCTCCATATTTCCGTGACGTGCTTTTATCGGCTTGGGTAAAGGGATTGAAAAGTTCTTTTTGTGCACCTTCGGAAATTCCGATCCCTGTATCCTTGATCGCGCATGTCACGTCATAAAATACGCCGTCCTTATCGCCATCTCGCGGCGCAGCTGAAAGCTCAAGCGTGACTGACCCATCAGCTGTAAACTTAACGGCGTTATTTACAAGATTAAGCAGCACTTGTCGCAAGCGCGTTGGGTCACCTTTTAAGACTGCTGGAAAATCAGGCTTTATATCTGCTTTAAGGCTCAGGCCCTTTTCTGCTGCATGCCCGGACATGAGGGTCACGATACCTTCAATCAGTTTAATCAGATCGAAATCAATGATTTCGATCTCCATATTGCCGCTTTCAATTTTTTCAAAATCCAGAATATCGTTGAGTAGAGCCATCATCGTATCGCCGGAATTTTGAATCGCTTGCACATATTCCGTTTGGTCTTTGCTCATTTTTGTATCGATCAAAAGACGCAGCATCCCGAGAATACCGTTCATCGGTGTGCGGATCTCATGACTAACCACCGCAAGGAAAGCAGATTTAGCCCTGTTGGCTTCATCCGCTGCGTCTTTGGCTTTGCGCATTTCCTGCGTGCGCTGCATCTCGCGCTCACGCAGTTCAGCCATCAATTCCCGCTCGCGCTCAATAACGCGCAATAGTCGGGCCTGATCCGCTGATTCTTTTGATTGTTTAATTCGCGCTAACGATTGCGCTGCGCGGTTATCACGCGCAAATGTAGAAAATTCTTCTTTCTGGCTCATATGTAGATTTTGTAGTGCAGCCATGACCAAAAGCCCGGTTTGTGGCACCAGCATACCCCAGTAACAGGATAAGAGCAGGCCGGTGTTCCCATTGCCCAATGCGGATAAAAATAGCGTGAGACAGCCAATAAAACCGCAAAGCCATGCGCCGGCCATATACAGTGCGCCATGGTGCTCTTGCTGAGACTCCGAATAGCAAAGCGCGCACAAGAACGCCCAACCAACCAACAAAGGGATAAACAGCAGATATTCATCAATGTTGCCAGCCATGGAGCTTAAAACTTGTGATAGGATGAAGCCAAACACGATCCCCCCGCCACTCATCAGTAGCAGTATGTTGGAAAAATCATGCCCGATGCGCAAATCTAAAAAGCGCCGCGTAAGAAAAATGGCAAATAACAGGGGCAGAATGAAAAGTAGCCCTAATAGTATAGGGCTAAATGTTCCAGCAAGAAAAAAGGTATTTTTAAAGCCGTAAATTAATCCGGCGTAAGAAAGGAGATAGCCGCCGAAAAGTAGGTACGTTAAGTGACGCTGTATCGTGCCAAAGGCAATGAAAAACCCGACACCGCCCAAAATGAAAACCCAGAATAGAGCCTTAAAAAATGAAACTTCTGACAGGTAAGCTTGGTAACTCTCCCCGCTCATAAAAGACGGTGTAAGCGTATGCATGCTTCCGGGCACTGTTTCGAGATACAGGACAAAAACTTGTTTTTGGTTTAGGGGCAGCTTTAGAGAAACCGCACTGCCTTGAAGGCGGTTAAGGTTTACAGCCTCCTGTCCGCTCATCGCAGATTGCAAAATAATTTTGTTGTCACTGGCATTATAGATCTGAATGTTGCGAATAAGTGCTAAGCGCCCGTCAAAAATATCACCAAAATGTAAAACCCAGTCTTCCGAAAAAGAGTTATTCGTAACGGAAAAAGACAACCATATCGGCTGCGTCTGCGGCCCTAAATTCAAAATATTTTGAGTATGGAGTGCACCTTTCAGATTATTTTGATGCCGCGCGGCAATTGCTTTTGCATTCAACTTGGATTCTTTATCTGGAGTCAAATAAAGGTCTTTGCCGATAAAAATTCGCGGGGTTTGGTCATTAAGCTCAATACGTGCTGACTTCGTGATCTGCGTCTGGGCTTGGGCAGAAATTCCCATACCTAAAACCGCAATCAAAAACGCGCCAAACACCAGTAAAGCAGGTGCGCGGTTTAAATTTGGAAGAGCGACTGCGATGGCACGTAAAAGAAACATAAACATCCCAAAAATGAAAATTATAGACCCCTGAGGCCTAGTGTACATCACTTTGCGCCAAAAGTGGTTAAGCTTTTCTAAAGATGGAAGAATTTATGGTTTTAAGCGCCCGTGGGGACGAAAAAGACCAGCAGCGCAATCAGAACAACGATAACAGCAAGTATGCTCCATTTTGAGCCCTGCATAAAAGCGCCCCAGAAATTCTGGGCATCTACAAGTTGTTTAGGGTCGTCTTCTACGGGGGAGTGGCTTGCCATTACGGTCCTCATCTATATGGAGTAAATCTCTTTAGAATTAAAGGCGAACTCAACAATAATTTCAAGTCCGCTTTTCTGCAATCATACGCACGGCTTCGGGGTATATAATGTGTTCCTGCTCAAGTACGCGCGCTGCCAACGTCTCAACCGTGTCATCCGGCAGAACTGGTACAGTTTCTTGTTTAATCACTTTACCTTGATCAACTTCGGGTATCACATAGTGAATACTCGCACCGCTCATCTCCGCATTGGAATCCAGCACGGCTTGGTGCACATGCTCACCATACATACCTTCACCGCCAAAGTCTGGGAGCTTGGCAGGGTGTGTGTTGATAATTTTGTTTGGCCATTGATTGATAAAATCAGCCGTCAGAATACGCATAAAACCAGCCAGGCAGATCAGATCAACCGGATATTCGCTAAGCGTTGCTTGTAGCGCGGTTTCAAATGCGCCGCGTCCTGCATAGTCTTTATGATCAACAACAAAAGCGGGAATGCCCGCTTTTTTAGCGCGCTCCAGCCCATAAGAATCCGGGCGGTTTGAAATAACGAGATTGATCTGCGCCGGGTAATCCGGGTCTTTGCAGGCATCGATCAAAGCCTGCAAATTACTGCCGCTTCCGGAAATGAGGACTGCGAGGTTAAGCTTAGCCAAGTTTAGCTCCAAGCACTTTCAGCGTTGTTCAAAATAACAGGCTCATCACCCTTGGTAATTTTACCGATCTCGTAAACTGTTTCGCCGCTGTCCTCAAAGCTTTTAATCAGCGCATCTTTATGCGCCGCTGCCGCAATCACAACCATGCCAATCCCGGCATTCAGCGTCGTGCCCATATCATTGGGTTTCAAATTCCCGGCTTTAATTAGCCATTTGAACACGGGCGGTAATTCCCAGCTCGTGCAATCAATTTCGGCGCTCAAGCCTTCCGGCAAAACACGCGGCACGTTCTCAATTAACCCGCCGCCGGTAATATGCGCCATGCCGTGGATAGCATCTTTAATCTTAAGCGCTTCCAAAATCGACTTCACATACAGCCGTGTCGGCGTAAGCAATGCTTCGGCCATAGTTTGCTTTTGTCCGAATGCGGATGGTTGATCGTATCCAAAGCCTTGCGTGCCCTCAATAATCTTGCGCACCAACGAAAACCCGTTCGAATGCAAACCGCTGGAAGACAGCCCTAAAATTACATCACCTTCTGCGATCTGCTCACCGGTAATCATATTCTTGCGCTCAACTGCGCCAACACTAAAGCCCGCCAGATCATAATCACCGTCGGCATACAGCCCCGGCATCTCCGCCGTTTCGCCGCCAATTAGCGCGCAGCCCGAAAGCGCGCAGCCCTCAGCTACGCCTTTAATGACCGCTTCGGCCACGCCGGTGTCCAGCTTGCCTGTCGCAAAATAATCGAGGAAGAATAAAGGCTCCGCGCCTTGCACGATAATATCATTCACGCACATCGCCACCGCATCAATGCCGATCGTGTCATGAATGCCATTATCAATCGCGAGTTTAATCTTGGTCCCAACGCCGTCTGTGCCGGAAACCAAAACCGGATCTTTATACCCTGTGTCCTTTAAATCAAACAAAGCGCCAAAACCGCCAATGCCGCTCATCACGCCGCTGCGATGCGTTTTCTTGATGTGTGGCTTGATGTTTTCCACCAGCTGCGCGGCGGCTTCGATATCAACTCCAGCGTCTTTATACGCACTTTCACTCATTTTATGCCTTCAAAAGCTTCAAAAATTGTCTATATAGCGCTATAACTTTATCTAACCCACATGAATCGAAAGCAGCGGATTTAAGTCATGGCCTCATTCTATAAGACTTTTCAAAGCCTTCGTATAGTCTTTATGGTCCTGTTTATTGGTTTTTTCGCTGCAAACGCGGCTTTCGCTGGCAATTCTCTCTTCACAATTGAAAATGTCACCGTCGATGTCAGTGCGGAAAACGCCCTGAAAGCGCGCGAACAGGCGTTTGAAAAAGCGCAAGTGAAGGCCTTTCAGGAGCTGACCACGCGTATGCTCTCGGAAAGCCAGCTCGGGGCGTTCCAAAGCCCGGCGCCATCAACAATCTCAATATTGGTGCAGGATTATGAGGTCAGTAACGAAAAGCTCTCCTCAAAACGCTATATCGGCACTTATAAATTCCGGTTCAAAGATCGCGATGTAAAACGCTACTTCGCCGGGCAGGGCGCTGAGTATACCGATGTTTCCAGCAAGCCAATCCTCATCCTGCCGTTTCTGGATACGGGTCAGGACACGGTGCTTTGGTCACATCAAAATATCTGGATGCAGGCCTGGGCAACGGCGCCCGGTCTTTCCAGCGGGTTAGTGCCCATGATGGTGCCCTTGGGTGACTTGAGCGATATTTCCGACATTGGTGATGATGAATCTTTGACCTATAATAAACGTAACCTGAGTAGAATGCTCGAGCGTTATTCTGCCGAAGAAGCGGTCATCGCAATTGCTCGCGCCGAAGGCACAGCGCTGAGTATTCAGCTTTACCGCACCGACCGCGCACGTCCTGAATATGTGCACCAAATTCTTGAACGCGCTTTGCCGGGGCAAGCATCCGACCAGCTATATACCCGCGCGGTGCAGAGCGTGAAAGAAGCTTTGCGCAAAGACTGGAAGCAAAAAACAGTTGTCGATGCACGCCAGCAGGGTATTATTAAGGTACGAGTTACGTTCACTTCGCTTAAAGAATGGTCTAATCTACAGCGGTCTTTGTCACGCATTTCTGGGATTTCTGACGTATCGCTTAAAGCACTATCCCCAAAAGAAGCCTACTTAGATCTCACCTATGATGGGGATATAGAGCGTCTTAAGCTCGCGCTCGCTCAGGCTGATCTTGTCTTAAATGCACCGCGTTTCCAGGCTGCTAATGGTGGCGGCATGAACGCTGATTATTCACGCGGGCTTTTGGGCGGCTATAGCAAAAATGGTGGCGGCACCATGATCTACGACCTTACCAGCCGGCGCGCCGCTACCCCATCTCCATCAGGGTATCGGCAGCCTTCGCGCGTGCCGACTGAATCATATCAAACACGCTTTTAAGGATAAAAATATATGACTGCGCGTAATCATGCTCTCTTCTGGTCTGCCGCCTTTGCCGGTTTTCTTGCTTTCGTTTATGTGTTTAAAGCTGTGTTGCTCCCGTTTGTTTTGGGTATCGCGATTGCTTATCTGCTCAATCCACTGGTCAATACTTTGGGTCGTGCCAAAATCTCCAGAGGCCCCGCCGCTATTTTGATTACCGCCCTGTTTTTTGCCTTTGTTGCCACATTCCTCGCCGTTTTGACGCCACTGTTGTATAAGCAAAGTCTCCAACTGGCTGATGATCTTCCCGGATATTTTGATGCCATCATCGTCTTTATTGAACCCTATTCTCAGCAAGCACTGACACTGCTTGGTCAGGAAAACGGCACAGATCTAAAGTCTATTATTGGTGGGCATGTTGGAACAGCCGCCAGCATGGGCAAACATATTTTGCAAAGCGTTGCGGCCGGTGGTCAGGCCGTATTTGGTGCGCTCTCCGTTATTGTCTTTACGCCGATTGTGACGTATTTCATGATGAAGGAATGGGCACATATCACAGAGTGGACGGAGGGCTTATTGCCCGAGCATAGTAAAAAGACAATTCTGGGTTTGCTTAAGCAGATCGATCAAAAACTCTCAGGCTTTGTTCGCGGACAAATCAGCGTCGCGGTCATACTTGGGCTAGCCTATGCCATTGTCCTGACGTTAGTTGGTCTGAAATACGGTTTCCTGATTGGCCTGCTCTCCGGTCTCCTCTCAATCATCCCCATGGTAGGCTCCACCGTTGGCCTGCTCGTCAGTGTCACCGTCGCATGGTTTCAGGCTGGTGATTTAATCTTTGTTGCCATTGTTGCGGGCATATTCTTCCTTGGGCAAATCATCGAAGGCAATATCCTTAGTCCTAAAATTGTTGGTGACAGCGTCGGTCTTCATCCGCTTTGGATATTCTTCGCATTGCTCGCCGGGGGAAGCTTGTTCGGCATTCTTGGTATGCTCCTCGCCGTACCTGTTGCAGCTGTTGCGGGCGTACTTCTGGCCTTTGCCATCGCGCAATATAAACTCAGCCCCTATTATTCCGGGGTGAAAAAAAGCTCAAAACCCAAAAAGTCGAAAAAACCTCATAAGCGCAAGAAACCTAAGTCGGCCAAAAAGAAAAGCGCATAAGCCAATGAAAGCCGCTGCGCAACAAATTCCCCTTGATCTATCTATGCGCCCCGCACTGGGGATGGAGGATTATCTGATCGGCCCTAGTAACGCCGATGCCGTGGCTTGGATTGATCGCTGGCCTGAGTGGCCTGCACCTTTGTTGGTCATCAGCGGTCCCGCCGCCAGCGGTAAAACGCACCTTGCCGCTGTTTGGGGAGAAAAAACCGAGGCCGCGCACATCAATCCGGAAATGCTCACCCAAAACACAGCTGAGGAACTCGCGGAGAAGGGCGACACACTGTTCATCGATGGCATCGATCTCTGGATCGGCGACCGCGAGGCCGAAACAACGCTCTTCCATCTTTATAATATATTTAAGGAGGAGCAACGCACCTTCCTTGTCACCAGCCGCATGAACCCTACTCAAAGCGATTTCGTGCTTGCCGACCTCGCTTCGCGTTTTCGCGCCGCCCCTGTGGCGACCATTAAAGCTCCCGACGATATTCTGCTCGGCTCCGTTCTGATCAAACTGTTAACCGACCGCCAGCTCCCGGTTGGTAACGAAATTATAGCCTATATCCTTCCGCGCATGGAGCGTTCTTTTGTCGCTGCAAGAGACATTGTAGATAATATAGATAAGGCCGCATATTCCCGCAAAAAGGGCGTGTCTGTGCCCTTGGTGCGCCAAGTCCTCGCCGATATGCAAACGGATGAGTATTAAAACTTAAGTCCACCTTGCGGGGGTTGATGGAGCATTATAATCCAGCGGATCAAACAGCGTCGTAATCGTGCAATCGTCCGGATTAATCTCAGCCCAGCGCACTATATTGGCTTCAATCACGCTCAATGTTGCCGGTGCATATCCTTGCCCCAAATTGCTCAAAATTGTGTCTGGCCCGTTCGCCGCCATCCTTACAGCCATCTCATAGATCGTCGGGTTGTGCCCGATAATCATCAGGCTTCCCAGCCCGTCATCCGCGCTTTGAATAAAAGCAAGCAGATCACCAAAGCTGGCGCTATAGATCATTTTAGAAAATTCGGTATGAATATTCTCCTTAAGGCCCTTTAAAACTTCCGCGCAGGTTTCTTGGGTGCGCTTGGCCGAGGAGCATGCAATATGTTCCGGTACCAACTCTTTTGCCCTGAGCGTCTGCCCAAGCGCCTGCGCGTCTCCTGCACCCTTTGGGCTTAAGGCACGGTCGATATCGCTACCGCCTTCAGCGGGCATCGCTTGAGCATGACGAAGGAGCAAAAGGCGTTTCATGGGCGTGGCACCTAATTCTGAATATCTGTCTGTGAGCTGACTTTATACTTCACGATTTTAGCCCCTTTAAGGCCAACTGCCAACTCTCCTTTTTTGACCGCTAGCGCATCTTCACCAAAGACTTCGTAACGCCAGCCATGTAGGGCTGGTATATCCGCCTCATCATTCATGGCCAGTGCTTCAAGGTCTTCTGTCGAAATAAGCAACTTTGTAGCTACTCCATGCTCTGCACATTGCACCTTTAGCAGCATCCGTAGAATATCAATAGTCGCGCTTACTTGCGGCGGCACGGGCTTCTTTTTTGTCGGTTGCGGCCAATCCTTCGGATCGCTGTTCATGGCCTTTTGAATAAGCTCCAGCAGCTTTTTTCCATGATGATTTTCCGCCAGCTCCCCCGGCATGTTTCGAATTTTCTTGAGCTGTCCGGCATTATTTGGCATCTGCCCAGCCATATCCGCCAGCGTATCATCCTTCAAAACCCAGCTCTTCGGCAGGTCTTTATCCTGCGCGCGCTTTTCCCGCCATGCCGCCAATTCTCGTAAAACGGCTAAAGTCTTAGGCTTTGGTGATTTAATCTTCACCCGCTTCCAACTCTCATACGGGTCATTCGCGTAGGTCGCTGGGCTTATTAGAATAGCCTCTTCCTGAAAAACCCAATCGGTGCGGCCCTGTTCATCAAGCTCCGCAGCCAGATGTTTGTAAACATCCACAAGGTACGTCACATCGCCCAGAGCGTAGTTCAGTTGTTTCTCACTCAAAGGGCGGTTCATCCAATTCGTAAACTGCACGCTCTTATCCAGCCCATTCCCTGTGATGTTACGCACCAAATTCTCATAACCCACCGAATCGCCATATCCGCACACCATCGCCGCGATCTGCGTATCAAACAGTGGTTCAACAACTTTGCCCGTCAAATTGTAGAAAATCTCCATATCCTGCCGCGCCGCATGGAATATCTTCAAAATATTCGGATCAAACAGCAAATCATAAAGTGGGGTTAGGTCAAGCTTACCTTCAACCGGGTCAATCGCTTTGGCGTTGCCATCCGGGTCGCCCACCTGAATCAGGCAAAGCTTAGGGTAATAGGTCTTTTCCCGCAAAAATTCGGTATCTACCGTAATAAATTCGTAGGATTTAAGGGAGGCACAAAATTCTTCTAAGGGGCGTTGTTCAGTAATAAGCATCCAACGTGTTTATACTTCTCACAGAAAAAATCAATAAAACCTTTGCGTATTGGCCCCACCAAGGGTAAAAAAACGGCTTAAGTTAAAGGATACTAAGAGATATGCACGCATACAGAACACATAACTGCGACCAGCTTCGTAAAGATCAGGTCGGCGAAACCGTTAAACTCTCCGGGTGGATCCATAAAATCCGCGACCATGGCGGCGTGCTGTTTATTGATCTGCGCGATACATTTGGTCTCACCCAATGCGTGATTGAGGAAAACTCTCCGCTGTTGGCCGAAGTTGAAAATTGGCGCAATGAATCTGTTGTGACCATTACCGGTGAGGTAAAGGCCCGCACCGCTGAAACCGTGAATGCCAAAATGGATACCGGAGAGATCGAAGTCTATATTGCCGAGGCGGAACTCCAAGGCGCATCCGATGTAATTCCATTCCAGGTTGCCGAAGACGATGGAGCGGGGGAGGACATTCGCTTGCGCTATCGCTATATCGATCTGCGCCGTGAAAAGATGCAGAAGAACATCCGCCTGCGTAATAACGTCACGGCCTCTATTCGCCACCGCATGTGGGAAAAAGAATTTCAAGAATTCCAAACCCCAATTCTGACGGCCAGCTCTCCCGAAGGCGCGCGCGACTATCTCGTGCCTTCACGCCTGCACCCGGGCAAGTTCTACGCACTGCCACAAGCCCCGCAAATGTTTAAGCAGCTGTTGATGATGGGCGGCTTTGATAAATATTTCCAAATTGCGCCCTGTTTCCGCGATGAAGATGGAAGAGCAGACCGCCTCGCCGAATTTTACCAGCTTGATGTTGAGATGAGCTTCGTCACGCAAGAAGACGTGCATAACACAATCCAACCCGTTGTTCAGTGCGTGTTCGAAGAATTCGCGGACTTCACTGGCGAAAAACGCAAAGTCGAATGGTTGCCGAACCTGCGCTATGAAGACGCCATGCTTAAATATGGCTCTGATAAGCCGGACCTGCGTAACCCGCTTGAAATTGTTGACGTGACCGAAGTCTTTGCCCGTGACGACGTCGAATTCAAAGCCTTCAAAGGCACAATCGAAAAAGGCGGCGTTGTCCGCGCTATCCGCGCCCCTGCTGTGGGCGATCAACCGCGCAGCTTCTTTGATAAGCTCAATAGCTGGGCGCAAGGCGAAGGCGCACCCGGTCTTGGTTATGTGCTGTTTAAAGACGGCGAAGGTGCAGGCCCAATCGCGAAATTTATTCCCGCCGCTGCTCAAGATGAGCTGCGCAAGATCGCAGGTCTCGAAGACGGCGATGCCATCTTCTTTATCTGTAACAAGCCTGGCCCGGCGGCAAAATTCGCTGGCGCGGCCCGTGACGCAATTTGTGACAGCATGGGCAACCGCGAAACCGGCACTTACAAATTCTGCTGGATTGTCGATTTCCCGATGTATGAATTCGATGAGAATCAACAAAAAATAGATTTCTCTCACAATCCATTCTCAATGCCGCAAGGCGGCATGGCCGATCTGGAGAATAAAGACCCGCTCGAAGTCTACGCGTTCCAGTATGACTGTGTGTGTAACGGCTTTGAACTGGCGTCCGGCGCAATCCGGAATCACAAGCCAGAGATCATGGAAAAAGCATTCGGCATCGCTGGCTATGATAAAGCCGCGCTGGAAAAAGAATTCGGCGGCATGCTCAATGCTATGCGCTATGGCGCCCCACCCCACGGCGGCCTTGCCTTTGGCCTCGACCGTATCGTGATGCTGCTTGCTGATGAGCCAAACCTGCGCGAAATTTACGCCTTCGTGATGAATGGTCAATATGAAGATGCAATGATGCAAGCGCCTTCAGAGGTCAAACAGGACCAGCTCAAAGATCTTCATTTAAAATTGAATTTACAGAAAAAAGCTGTAGAAGACGATAAAGCCGCTTAATGACAACTATTAAGGGGCTATAACGTCGAGAGCTACTGCAGGCTTCCCTGTGAGGTCAACATTAACAGCAGTGTCTTTGAAAGGCTTCCACTGTGTCGCTAATATTTGTTCGTTCTTAGCAATAGCTTCAGCCTGTTCTTCGAGGGTTTCATACTCGACGAGCTTATGCTTCGGTGTTTCTAATGCATCTGGGTCTGCCCCTGCATCCCAACCTGAAGGGTCATGTTTCTTAAGTGGCCTATCCGTAGCATTGTTGACCATTTTTTCAAGCCCGGCATGAATTGTGTTTCCATTAATCGTCGTACCATCAACTTTAATTTTTCGGCCATTGTAATCTATTGCACCATCTAGCATGAGACCATACAGCCCCATCGCCTCTCGTTCAGTGAGGTTCTCTAAAGCTATTTTTGTGGCATCTTCGCTGTTGCTTTAATCCAAAAACAAACTAAGCACAGGTAATTCATTCCAGTTTATGTAATCATCATCTGCACTTTGTAATTGCCCTTCTTTTGTTGCATGCGGATCCATCACATAAATCGGATCTTCGTGAAAAGGAATAACGCCTCCAACGGCTAACGTGAAAATTGTGCCGTCATTTTCTGTGGCGACGATTGTGTTACCATCGTCATCTTCAGCAACGGTGAAGCTGTGAATTCTTCTTTCAACCTTGAATTTTCCGTCCTTGTCACGTTTACCAAACTCCCAAGCCAAATGGTTTCCAAAAGCAGCAGCGCCACCATGAAAAAGTTTATTGGCAATTTTATCACCCCACTCCCAACCCATTTTTTTAAGAATATGCGCATCAAACGGCTCCGCGTAAGAGCGGACCGCCCAGTTTTGTTCGCCTTCAGTCGCACCCGAAAAATTACCGTTTATCTTACCTGTGCCGGAAAGGCCTTTTTTATCACTCATCACACTCTCTCTTTTATTTGTTTTGTTGGGAATGCTGGGCGGGAGCTCCGCAATCGGGGGCTGCTTAACTGGAAATTTTAAAGTCTTGCCAGCATAAATGAGTCAGGATTTTCAATCCCGTTCAACTCGGCTAAAGCCTCAACCGTTGTTCCGTATTTTTCTGCTGTTTGTGATAAGGTATCGCCAGATTCTATCGTGTGCGTTCCCTCAACTTTACCATCAACCATAATTACACCCTCTTTTTATACTTAGATAAAATTCTAACAAAAGGGCGTTAAGGCATGGTTAATATGGGTTTTCAGCCCATTTCTTCCTTGTTTCAGATCGCGCTGAGAGAAACCATAATCCGTGATGTTTTTAAAAAACCGGGAAGATTAGCTTTTGACAGCGCTTTTCTTCCTGTTATCCTTATTTGTAAGTTTTGGCGCGCGCCCATACAAAACAGAAGGCCTCCATGTTTTTTGCATCAAAAGATGAACCGCAACCGTACGATTTAAGCAATTTTTCCGTGCTGGTTGTCGAGGACTCCCATTCGATGATGGAGCTGCTTTCGGCCATGTTGAAGTCCTTTGGTGTTGGCGAAATTCTTGTTTGTAATAGCGCCAAGGAAGCGCAGGATTTACTAACGATTACGCAGGCCCGGGTGCAAAGCCGCCACATTTCAGGCGTTGATGTTGTTTTGACGGACTGGCTAATGCCTGGCGGTTCGGGGTTAGAGCTGATCAACTGGGTCCGCGCTCACAACGACGAGAAAATAAAATTTCTACCGATCATTGTCATTAGCGGCTACACCTCGGAAAAAGTTATTGCCATGGCCCGCGACAGCGGCGCGAATGAGGCTCTGGTTAAACCACTTTCCGGAAAAAGTCTGGCACAGCGCATAACGTCGGTCATTGAACAACCCCGCGCCTTCCTTCAAACGCCAAATTATTTTGGTCCTGATCGGCGACGGCACGAAACGCCTATTAAATTTGAAGACCGAAGAGTTATCCAACCCGAAGAATTTACGGTTCACAATGACTAGGTCTAAAAAGAAAAAAGGATTTGAAATCTTCAAACTGACGAACCGGCTTCGCCAGCGGTTAAGTCCTAACCATAAAGACGATCCGGGCTTTGTTGATGATAAGGCCATAGAAAAAGCCGATAAGCTGATTGAGTTGTTGTGTGAAAGGTTTTCGGAAGATATGGGGGGGGATCTGTCCGTTCTTTCGGAAAAATGGCTGGAAATGCGCGATATGCCCAATTCTCCCGAACGTGAGGAAAAAGCCCAAGAAGTTTTCACGATCGCTCATGAGATTAAGGATATAAGCGCGCAATGCGGTTATAGTATTTTAGCGTATTTTGCCGAAAACTTACGCGATTATATCACCCACACTGATTTAAGCATGGAGGCGCAGCGGGTCATCATACAAGCTTGTGTTGATTCCATCACTGTTGTTCATAAGCAGGGTTTAAAGGATGATGGCGGCCCGCTCGCAGACGAACTCAAAGCGGCTTTGAAAAAAGCGATTGAAAAATTCAGCTAATCTGATTAGTTCAGGCGTTATTCGTCGTCGCGGGAAAGCTGATGTCTACGGATATTATCACGCAAGGTGATATTGATCTCACTGAGCTGAATCATAAGCTCCTTGGTAATTTCCAGCGCTTTATCAAGATTTATAACATCTGGCAGGACATCATCTTCCAAAATTGCACGCATATCGCAAAGTTGTTTTTTGATTTCTCCCAGCGCCTCTTTCTCTGCTTTAATGCGCCCGCTCACCGCATCGTCCATGCTTTCCGCGCGCAGCAAAATACCCTCAATCTTGATGAATTGGTCCTCGGTGGCTTCCAAAATAGCCCGCACTTCGTTGAATTTTGCAAAATAACGTTCTTGCTCATCCATATAAGTTTGAATGGCCGCTTTACGTTCATCATCCGAAGTCATCTCGTCCAGCCTTGAACCGTTCACATCATATTTAAACTTAAAACTTTTCGGCATTTCTGTTTGTGAGATCTCAATAATATCGAGTTTCAATATATTGGTTTGCCACAGAATAAAGCTTTTTAAATGTTCCGGCAGGCGTCCAGGCTCAGCGCACAAATTTATTACTTCATTATCGCTAAGCTCTTCATACGGGTTTTTTACCCCGATTTTTTCAGAAGCCAAAAATAGCTTCAGCGCATCAGAAAACAGCAACGTTGTTTCTGATGCTTGTCCAAAGCCTTTAATCACTTCATCAGGATCGATAGAAGCCGATGCGTTCGGGGTATCATTCATGTGTGTTGAACCATCTTTGTCAGAGTGAATATCTTTTGCTTTTAATACGTGCCGCTTTGAAATTCAATCGGACAATCAATTTATATGTTCCCGCCCGGTTCATTTTTTGAATTATTTTCTTTCGAGATTCCAGAAGATAAGTCGACGCCAAGCGTCCGAAAATTAGGAATATCATCCAAATTTTTGGCGACTCTATCTACCTTAGTCTCGATAGTGCCAAGCTTGCTTATTTCGCTCGTAGTTTGAAGCTCTGTGTCTTCATTAACCAGTTCTTTATCCAACGTTTGCAGGTTGTCTCTTTGCTTGCGTAAGGCCACAATTCGTTTTTCAGAACTTTGTCCAGATGTGAAATATGCTGTTTTACCCTTTGCCTTGCTTCCGCCTGAAGCACTGCTAGAATTACCGCCCCCTGAACCGCTAAGGGCTTTATCGCCAATTTCCTCATTGATTTCATAAATTCTTTGTTTGATGACTTCTCTTGTATTGTAAATTTTGTCTTTAACTTGCTCATACTTTATATCGAATGTAAGAGCGTCTTCTAACGCTTTGCGGTTTTTATCAAACTCTAACAGCGCTTCTACATCGCTTAAATCTTTAAGGCGCGCAGCAAAAGCTCCGGCTAAAACGCCAACGCTTTTACCTATCCTTTGAAGCTGCTGAAGCAGGAGATCTAATTGCCCCTTGTTTTCTGCTTTAAGCGGCAGGGAGGCTACCAAATACGGGTTTATGGCCTTCTTTGGCTGGCTTTCTTCTTTTACTGGTGTCGCCATAAAGGTTGATCCATCAGGCATTCTAATTCGTCCTTTGCTTTGATTTTCCCTAAGATACCTGATTTAAGCTCATTTTGTCAAAGAAAAGCCCGGCTCATTTTAGGGGAGGGGGAGAGCCGGGCTTTGGGGGTTTCGCTTGCTATAGGTTTGCGTTCACGGTTAGGGGACAAGCAAGCATCGGGAAACTTTATAAAATCTATGCGCTTTTCGTATCCACAGGCCCTTTCCGGTTGCGTTGTAAATCTTGATTGGCGTCTTGAAAAATTTGTTCGGCCTTTGCTCCTTGTTGATAGCTTTTAAGCCCAAGGCTCAGGCTGATACGAATTTCCGTCTTGTTCCAGATCAGTGATAAACGGTTCAGCCGAAGCGCCATGTCTTGAAGACGGCTCAGCGCTTTGCCCATATCGGTGTCGGTAAACAGCAATACAAATTCATCATCCTGTGTGTGCGCTGCCAAATCCATATCGCGAATTTCATTTTCTAACGCGCGCGCGACAAGCTTAACCGCCAAGATGCTGGCTTCTTCACCTTGTTCTTTTTGAATGGTCGAAAAATTTTCTAAATTGAATATCACCAGCAAACCGCCATCATTATAAGCTCGGTTCGTTCGTGAAATTTCACGGATCAGGGCTTTCGAAAAGCCCTTGCGGTTCAGCAAGCCTGTTAATGGGTCAATACCGCTCGCATTTTCAAGCGCCTTAAGCCGCTTGTCTTGTTCAAAAATATTTTTCTCTGCGTTCTTCAGCATCACGCGTGCGTGTTCAAGAAAATCGACAGTTTCCCCCATACTTTGCTGCCAAGTGTCTGGGTCATCTTTCTGGCGAGCGAGAATGTCAAATATATCGCGCTGTCCATCAAGAAAAGACTGATCGCGCGTCAGCTCAAGCCGCTTTTTCCAAGAGCCCGGCAAAGAAGAAACGCCGCTTCTCGCATACTTATTCTGGATCGTGTCCGAGGTCATTAAGCTACCCTTTTCATCATGATTTCATGACGTTAATTATTCCTATGATCTAAACATTGCGAATGTTGTGCCAGTTTTATATCGGGATAAATGGTTGGAAAACAACAGATTGCGGAACTCTTCTTAGGCTGTATTTTTTGCAAAATGAAAAAATTACGGAAAAAACGGTTGTTTTTTCCTACCTGACCCCGGAAGAGATTGCCGCCTTTTAGCGGGATTAGCGCTTTTCGCGCTTGCTTGGCTTTGATATGATGGGCGCCATTGTCTTAGAAAGCGCACGCTATATGCCCAAAATTAAATTTTCTTTTGCTCTTGTCCTGGCGTCTTTGCTTGTTTTCAATGCGCAGGGCCATGCCAGTGAAATTAAACCCTCTCCTGATGAGATAGCCTTTGCCCCTCATAAGGCGCTTTATGATATAAAGTTGGCCGGCTCGCGCAGTGGCTCTCAAATCCTCAATATTTCCGGCCAGATGTTCTATGAATGGCAACCATCTTGCGATGCTTGGACAACCAACCACCGTTTCAACATTTTGTATGAATATGCCGATAGCGCGCCAATGCGTATCACCAGTAATTTTTCGACCTATGAAACCTTCGATGGACAGAGTTTGAATTTCACCTCGCAGCGTAAACGCGATGGGGAGGTTTTTGAGGAAATGCGCGGAAGCTCATCTATGACGGACGCCTTGGCCGGAAATGCAATATTTACAATTCCAGCCGAGCTTGAATTTGAACTCCCAGAAGGCACGCTTTTCCCTGTGGCGCACACGATGGCGGTCGCGCAAAAAATGCATGAAGGTGGAAAATTTTATAATGCCACCATCTTTGATGGCAGTGATGAAGAAGGCCCTGTGAGCGTAAATGCCTTTATTGGCAAATCAGTGCAGCCAGCCCAACTGGCAACAGAGCTGCCCAGTACGATGGACCGAGAGTTACTCGAATCACCGGCCCGTGCCGTGCGCCTGGCCTTTTTCCCCTTACAGGACCAAGAATCGACGTCCGATTACGAAATGAACCTCGTTTTTCATGAAAATAGCTTGATTAGCGACATGTTGATTGAATATGACGATTTTTCAGTATCTCAAAAGCTTATTGCCGTGGAACCCATCGAAGACAGCTGTAACCGTAAGGAGTTCAACGAATAAGCGCGCCTATAAATCGGTTCTCAATTAGGGCAAAAACCTATAAGATTATAAATAAAATACGCACACTGCTTAATATTAAGACTTTGGAAACAAAGACATTGCTATTCTCTTATATGGGGCTGGCTTCTAGGAAGTCAAAAGACACAGGGCAAAATTTATGAGTAAAACCGTTCTAATTGTCGAAGACAATGAATTGAACATGAAATTGTTTCAGGATTTGCTGGAAGCGCATGACATCAACACGCTGGAAACCAATGATGGGCGAAACGTCCTCGATATTGCGCGTGAACATAAACCTGACCTTATTCTGATGGACATTCAGCTCCCCGAAGTTTCGGGTTTGGAAGTAACCAAATGGCTTAAGGATGATGACGCTCTCAAACATATTCCCGTCATTGCTGTGACCGCGTTCGCCATGAAGGGCGATGAACAAAAGATCCGTGAAGGCGGATGTGAAGATTATATTTCCAAGCCAATATCGGTTGGGAAATTCATGGATGTAATACAAAGTTATTTATAAGAAACGAAGGTTAAAACATGTCCGCACGTGTGCTGGTCGTTGATGATATTTTGCCAAACGTAAAACTGCTGGAAGCCAAACTTTCCAGCGAGTATTACGAGGTCTTGACCGCGATGAATGGCGAAGAAGCTTTGCGCAAGGTCGCTGAGGAAAGTCCCGATATTGTCCTTCTCGATGTCATGATGCCTGGCATGGACGGCTTTGAGGTCTGTGTAAAAATCAAGGAAAATGCCGAAAGCGCGCATATCCCGGTCGTGATGGTCACAGCCCTTACCGATGTGCAGGATAAAGTGCGCGGTCTCGAATCCGGCGCTGATGATTTTCTCTCTAAACCCATTAACGACACCGCGCTGATGGCCCGCGTTCGCTCGCTGGTGCGTTTGAAAATGTCGACCGATGAATGGCGCATTCGTGAAAACACCGCCAATCAGCTCGGCGTTGTCGATTCCTCCGCCAATGCCATGACCGAACCATCCGAAAATGCTCATATCCTGATTATCGAGGATAAAGACTTCGAACTCCGCAAAATGGAAGAAACTCTCGAAACTGACCATCATACGATTATGGGCGCGGAAAACGGCGCTGAAGCGATGGAGCTCGTCGGCTCACATGATTTTGATCTGGTGATAGTCAGTTTAAACCTCGAAGGCGAAGATGGCTTGCGCCTGTGTTCGCATCTTAAATCCAATGAACGCACGCGTGCCGTACCTTTGGTCATGATTGGAGGTGAAGACGATATGGACCGCATTGCCCACGGCCTTGAAATCGGGGCTCATGATTATCTTTTGAGGCCCATTGAGCGTTCTGAACTTTTGGCGCGTACACGCACGCAAATTCGCCGCAAACGTTTTCAGGAGCGCTTGCGTGCAACCTATGAAATCAGCCTCTCTATGGCCCTGACCGACAGCTTGACTGGGCTTTATAATCGCCGTTATCTCGAAGTTCACCTTGAAAAATTGCTTGAGAAAAACAAGACGAGCAAGAAATCACTGGCTGTGCTGATGATCGATATTGACCATTTCAAACCGGTGAATGATACCCATGGCCACAAGGCCGGCGATGAAGCGCTCAAAATTTTTGCTGAGCGTCTAAAAGATAACCTGCGGAGCTTTGACCTTGTCGCGCGTATAGGCGGTGAAGAATTCGTCGCCATTTTGCCTGACGTATCAGAGCGGCGAACCTATATGGTCGCCGAACGTCTGCGCCGCGCTATCGGCGAAACACCTTTTGACGTTGGCGCTGAAGCGGGCCCCCTCACAATCACGACTTCCATTGGCGGTACGATTATCGACTTTGAAGATCATACAGTGCTGGAAGTCCTCGAGCGCGCAGACAAAGCCCTTTACGAAGCCAAAGAAGGCGGGCGTAATTGTGTTGTTTTTGAAGGAGTCGGCAAACTGAACCCCGAAGACCACAAAGTCTCCGAGCGTAAAACCGTCGAATAACGCTATTCCGGCAAAAACCCGCCAGACTGCATCGCCCACAGGCGTTGATAAACCCCTTGATTTTCTACAAGCTCGCTATGCGTTCCATCTTCAACAATTTTTCCATCTTCCATCACAATCAACCGGTCCAAATGGTTAATCGTTGAAAGACGGTGCGCAATCGCTATCACGGTTTTTCCGGCCATCAAATTCTGCAACGCATCTTGAATTTGTTTTTCGCTCTCGCTGTCCAGCGCTGATGTAGCCTCATCCAGAATTAGGATCGGTGCATCTTTCAAAATCGCGCGCGCAATCGCAATGCGCTGGCGCTGCCCACCGGAAAGCTTCACGCCGCGCTCACCAACATAGGTATCAAACCCTTCAGGCAGTGTTTCAATGAACCCTAAGGCATGGGCATTTTCTGCGGCCGCATGAACCTCTTCATCGCTGGCATTCAGCCGTCCATAACGAATATTGTCCATGATTGTGCGGTGGAACAGCGACGTATCTTGCGGAATTACAGCAATGTTTGCCCGCAAAGACTCTTGGCTCACATCGGCAATATTCTGTTCGTCAATTAAGATCTGCCCGTCCTGAACGTCGTAAAAACGCTGGATCAAATTGATGAACGTGCTTTTCCCCGCGCCAGAGTGGCCGATCAAACCTATGCGTTGTTTCGGCTTAATCGTAATATTTAGCCCATCAAAAACGGCCAGCTGGTCGTAATCAAAACGTACATCCTTGAACGCGATTTCACTTTGTGAGACCTCAAGCGTCTTGGCATCGTCTTTATCACTCACCGCATGCGGCTTAATTAACGTCGTCAGGGAATCATTCAAATACCCCAAAGATTCCATGACATGGATAATGCCACCGCTTAGATGCCAAGCGATCCCTGTAAAGCTAAAGGAAATGCCCATAATCGTAGCCATCTCACCCAAGCTGATAATCTGATTTTTCCAGCCAATCAAACAAAGCGCCATCATCCCTGTGCCAAAAATAACAAAAGTCACCCTGCGATAGTTATCGAGCAGCAAAAATGTACGTAGCATTTTGTGCCACGCCTTCATCTGAACCTCGGAAACATCTTTGTGTTCTTGTAACTCGCGTTCCTCTTGCGCATAGGACTTTACCGAAGCCATGTTTGTCAGGCTGTCAACAACCTGACCCGTAACGTTGGAGCAAGAATCGGCAAAAATTCGCGATTGTTCTGTAAGCTTTTTAAGCTTCAATAGAACGGGCAGCACAATAATGAGAACAAACACGCAAGTGACAGCGCCGTAAAGAACGGACACCTTCAGCAATATAAGGCCAGATGTTATCATGTTAACCAAAGGCATAAGGATCTGCCATCTGATTTGTTCATTCAAATAAAGCGCTTTTTCAATCCCCTCAGTCACTTTGCGGGCCAATGACCCGGCAAAATGGTTTTGAAAATACGTATAGGAATGCTTGAGCGTATAAGCTAACAAATCACTACGCAGCTCGGCGCGCGCACGTTTGATCCAATCAAAAGTCCAATAAACTGGAACCGTATGTGCGAGTTCCCCAACAAACAGAGCCGTAAAAATCAGAGCCGTGTAATGCCATACTTCTAGGGGAATATCCGATCCTTCCGGTAGCCCGGTTAATCGATCAATAACCAAGCCGACTAGAAAAAAGGATAACGGATAACGCACCGCATGCAATATATCGGTAAAGATAAAAAACGCCCACATCCGTGGATTACGTTTCACCACCATTTTGACATACGCAAACAGACCCGTCGGAATGTTCGTATCCGGCGTGTAATTCAGCTTATATTTATTGGCCTTATTTAAAAACATCGTCCTAACCTAAATTTTAAAGACAAAAAAAGCGCCCTAAAGGCGCTTTTCGGTAAATCAAAAAACTGCTCTTCAGTTAATTCTTTTTATGCGGCGGAAGCTTTTTCTCAACGAAAAATACATGTACACCTTTTTTGCCTGTCTTCTCATTAATCGCCCAAGGGTCAAATTTCTTCTTGCGAAGCTTATATTCCGCGCGCGTCGAACGTTTGGCGTAATAACGGTATCCCGTCTCCGCTTCGCTCTCTAATCTCACTTTGACGTAGGTGGCTTTGGCCATCTCTAACTCCTGAATTCTTAAATTAAGACGCGTTTATGCAGCTTTACGCAAAAAATGTCAAGCTTAACGTCTGTGCTTTTTACCCGGTTTTTTGCCTTTTTTCGGACCTTTGCCGCGTTTGGGCTTACCTTTAGGGCCGCGATTTCCCGGTTTCTGGCTAAAATCGCGCTTTTTCGTCTTAAACACCATGCCCGGAATATCGGCGCCATTGACGCTCTCACCGCAGAGATTCAGTACCGTAGAGCCGGTCAGACCATCGGCTTCCTTCAGACTCACGGTTACAGGAGCGCCCAATCGGAAAACCCGCCTGCTTTTCCGACCAATCAGCGCATGCTGCTCCTCATCATGGATATAAAAATCATTTGCCATCGATTTCATCGGAACAAGCCCGTCCGCGCCGCTTTCATCAAGGTTAACGAATAACCCAAAACGCGTCACACCGCTGATTTTCCCCGTAAATTCCGCGCCGATTTGCTCGGACAGATAGGCGGCCGTAAACCGGTCAGTCGCGCTGCGCTCCGCCACCATCGAGTTCCGCTCGGTCGTAGAGATATGCTCACACAGCTCATCAATCCGCGCAATCTCCGCCTTCGATATGCCGCCCGGTCCAAGCCCATAGGCGCTAATCAGGCTCCGGTGCACCAGCAAATCCGCATAGCGGCGAATGGGCGAGGTGAAATGCCCGTATTTCGCCAACGCCAGCCCGAAATGCCCGATATTCTGTGCGCTGTACACCGCTTGAGACTGTGAACGCAAAATCACCATCGAGATGAGGTGGGAGTAGGGCAGCTTCGCCGCTTGACGCAAAATACCGTTAATCTGGCTCGGCTGGCTCACGGTTCCCTTCGGCAGGCTTAACCCAAAGCTCTCGATAAACTCTCGCACACTATCCAGTTTCTCCGAGCTGGGCTGATCATGAATCCGGTAAACGCACGGGAAGCGCTTCGGTTCTCTTTTATCTTCCAAGGCACTTGCCGCCGCCACATTCGCCAAAATCATAAATTCTTCGATCAGCTTATGCGCATCCAGCCGCTTGCGAATCTGCACGCCCGTCATCTCATTCTTATCATTAATCATGATCTGCTTTTCCGGCAGATCAAGGTCGAGCGCCCCGCGTTTCAACCGCGCAGAATCCAAAACATCATAAGCTTCATACAGCGGCTTAATGACGCCGCTCATCAACGGCCCTGTTAGATCATCGGTCATTCCGTCTTGCGCAGCCTGAACCTGCTCGTAAGTTAGCCGCGCCGCTGAGCGCATCAATCCGCGCACAAATTTGTATTTCTTCAGCTGACCATGCTCATCAATCCACATATGGACCGCCAGACACGCGCGCGGCTCATTCGGGCGCAGCGAACACAAATCATTCGACAAAGCTTCAGGCAACATCGGCACTACCCGGTCCGGGAAGTATGTCGAATTCCCGCGCCGCACGGCTTCATCATCCAGCGTAGACCCATGGCGCACATAATTCGCCACATCGGCAATCGCAACAATCAAATGAAATCCGCCGTCATCTTGCTTTTCCGCAAAGACAGCATCGTCAAAATCACGCGCATCGGCGCCATCAACCGTCACCAGCGGAATATCGCGTAAATCTTCTCGCCCCTTTAAATCAGGAACCTTCAGCCCTTCCGCATCTTTCAACACGGCTTCCGGCCATTCTTCGCTGAGGCCCGCTTCGTGCATTGAAATAATGCTAATCGCTTTCGGGTCGCCTTTTTTGCCAATTACTTCGACAATCTGCACTTTTTTTTGTTTGAGGCCGCGCGAAGATTGAATTTCCCCCACGGCTAAATCGCCTTCTTTCGCGCCGTTCATATCCCCCGGGTTAATCGCAAAATCATACCGCGCCTTCTTGTCTGTCGGCGTCAGGATCGGTCCATGCTTGTTATATCCAACCAACCCAAGAACGCGGCCCTGTTCGCTGTCCAGCGGCTTAATGATGTTGGCTTCATACAGCTCTGCCGAAACTTTATGCAGCCGCACCAGCGCTCGGCTGCCTTCTTTCAATTTCGCGTAATGCTTCTTGTCTGGCATAATCTCGATCAGCGGGGCTTCGCCTTGCAGCTCGCTTTTCCACTCCGTTGGCCGCGCATGAATTTCCCCATCTACGGATATCCCCGTGACTTCAACCACGCACACACCGGGCAACCCATCGGGCACGCAATACCCGCCGCCGGGCTGTTTGCTCACGACGCCGTCAACTTCGAGGTCTTTGAGAATACGCTTAAGAATAATGCGGTTTTCCCCGCCCTTCACATGAAATGCGTTGGCAATCTCCCGCTTCGTCAGCGGCGTAGGGGAGGCTTGTATGTAATCGAGAATGTCGGAGGGTTTAAGTGTTGCCATCAATTAGGCGCTTTTCTTTTTCGCAGCCGTTTTCTTTTTAGTGGTTTTTTTCTTGGCCTTCTTTTTCTTCGCCGGCGCTTTTTTCGGCTCTTCGCCCCCGGAATTCTTAGAGGCTTCTTTTGCCGCTGCCTTCGCCGCATCACGTTCCATCTTCGCTGCTATAATATCCACCGCGCGGTTCATACCAATGCTCATCACATCATCATCTTTCGGAATCGATGTGAATTTCCCGTCATGCTTTACAAACGGACCAAAGCGGCCAATGCCGGCCTCAATCAATAACCCTGTTTCAGGGTGCGTTCCCACTTCCCGTGGCAGGGCAAGCAGACCCAAAGCGGCTTCCAAATCCACATCGCCAACGGCCATGCCTTTCGGCAGCCCCTGACGCTTTGGTTTCGGCACCGTGGGTTTCTTCGGCTTCTTCGGCCCTTTCTTCCCCTCGGCTTTGGCGGCTTTCTTGGCTTCTTCCCAAACTTTCATCTCAGCTTCGTAAGGTCCCATATCCGGTGCACTTTCCGGCGCCGGGTCAATCTGTACATACGGGCCATACGGGCCGCGGCGCAAAGAAATGGTACGCCCCGTTCCCGGTTCCGTACCCAAAGCTTTTGGCTCATTGGCCAGCGCCGCCAGATCGGCATCTTCTTCCCCATCGGGTACAACCAGAGGCTTCGTAAATTTACATTCTGAATAATTCGAACACCCAATAAACGCACCGAATTTACCAAGCTTTAAGCCTAGCCGCCCATCGCCATGTGTATCTTTACAGGCGCCACATTTGCGGGCTTCATCGCCGCCGGGGAAGAAGTGAGGGCCAAGATCCGCATCCAGATAATCAATCACTTCCGTAATGGTCAGCTCTTTGGTTTCATCGACGGCGGCTTTAAAATCAACCCAGAAGTCGCGCAGAGAGTCTTTCCACTCGGCATTGCCGCTTGCAATTGCATCGAGCTCTTCTTCCAAATTGGCCGTGAAATCATAATCGACATATTTAGTAAAAAATTTCGCCAGAAAAGTCGTCACCACGCGGCCACGATCTTGTGGCACAAACCTACGAGCATTCATCTCCACATAATTACGATCTCGTAAAACTTGCATGATAGAGGCATAGGTCGACGGTCGGCCAATGCCCATCTCTTCCATCGCTTTAACCAGCGTAGCCTCAGAATAGCGCGGCGGCGGCTGCGTGAAATGTTGGTCCGGTGTAACGTCAATCAGCTTGGTGTTTTCACCCTCATTCATCGGCGGTAAACGGCGGTCTTTGTCATCTTTTTTATCCGCGTCATTGTCGCTATCTGCGTCATCTGTGCTTTCCTGATACAGCGTTAAAAACCCGTCAAACGTAACAACAGAGCCGTTTGCGCGTAAAATAACATCATCCGTTCCATCGGAAACATCAACCTTCATTTGGTCCATAACCGCATTTTCCATCTGCGAAGCCATGGTCCGTTTCCAGATCAGCTCATACAGGCGGCGTTCTTTTTCATCACCCATCGACGCTCCGGATTTTCCGGGTATCTTCGATAGATCCGTTGGACGAATCGCTTCGTGCGCTTCCTGAGCATTCTTAGCTTTTGACTTATAAAGCCGCTGCACATCGGGCAGGTATTTATCGCCATACTCGCTTTTAATCACGCTGCGGGCCTGAGAAACAGCGTCCTCGGAAAGCGTTGTCCCGTCCGTTCTCATATAAGTAATCAAGCCTGCTTCATATAGACTTTGCGCCGTGCGCATGGCTTGCGAGGCACTCATCCCCAATTTACGCGACGCTTCCATCTGCAAAGAGGAAGTAATAAACGGCGGTGAAGGATTACGGCGAACCTGTTTCTTCTCGATCTTTTGAATCGACAGGCTCTTATTGTTAATCCGCTCAACCGCTTTGATCGCCGCGGCCTCATCGCCAATATCCATCTTGCCGAGCTTGTTCCCCGCCAAATTCGTGAGGCGCGCAACGAAAGGAGCGCCCTCGGCAGTATGAAGCTTCGCTTCAATTGACCAATATTCCTGCGGTTTGAAAATCTCAATCTCGGCTTCCCGCTCACATATAAGACGCAAGGCAACCGATTGCACCCGCCCCGCACTTCGCGATCCCGGCAATTTCCGCCATAAAACAGGAGACAGGTTAAACCCAACCAGATAATCCAAAGCCCGGCGTGCCAGATACGCATTAATAAGCGGCTGGTCTAATCCGCGCGCATGCGTAAAAGCTTCCTGCACGGCGGCCTTGGTAATCTCGTTAAAAGTTACGCGGTGAACTTGCTTGCCTTCAAGCAGCTTATCTTCTTTCAAAATCTCCTGAACATGCCACGCAATCGCTTCTCCTTCGCGGTCGGGGTCAGGCGCCAGCCACACAGCATCGGCTTTCTTAACAGCCTTTTTAATATCGCTGATATGCTTGGCAGACCGCTCCCCCAGCTGCCATTTCATCGCGAAATCTTCATCGGGCAAAACCGATCCGTCCTTATTAATAAGGTCACGAACATGGCCGAATGACGCCAGCACGGTATACTCGCTGCCGAGATATTTCTCGATCGTTTTGGCTTTCGCCGGTGATTCGACAATAACAAGATTGGGTGCGCTCAAGCGTAAAATTCCTTAAATATCAGTCATCTGCTAACAAGGCAATGCGCCCCCCAGCTTCTCTTTTTATGCGTCCCGCCAACTCTAATTCGAGCAGCACACTCTGCAATACAGGAATCGTTAAATGACAGGATCGGATCAATTCGTCAAGCGCTATAGGTGTAAAGAATAAATTCTCTAATACGGTTTCTTGCGCATTTTGCGGCACATCTTCGTCATTCGCGGGCGCGGCTGTGAAGCTCTGGATAGGCTTCAAAGGCTCGCGCAAAGCATTGCCGGAGAAGCCACGAATGATCTCCAAAATATCATCGGCGTTGCGAATTAATGTAGCGCCTTCACGGATCAAATGGTTCGGCCCTTGCGCGCGCGGGTCGAGCGGATGCCCCGGCACGGCCATCACATCGCGCCCTTGTTCCCCCGCCATCCGCGCAGTAATGAGCGAGCCGCTCCGCATTGTCGCTTCTACAACAACGCATGCCCGCGACAGGCCTGAAACAATCCGGTTGCGCTTCGGGAAATGCCGCGCCACCGGAGAAACGCCGAGCGGACTTTCCGCGATAACCAAACCGCTCTCTTTAATCTGCTCAAATAAAGCCGTATTTTCTTGCGGGTAAACCACATCAATCCCGCCTGCAACAACCGCAATCGTACCGCTGGATAGCGAACCTTTATGCGCCGCCGTATCAATTCCCCTCGCCAATCCAGAAACAACGGTCTGCTCACACCCGCCAAGCTCCCGCGCCAAACGCTCCGCAAATTTCCGTCCGTTCAGTGACGCATTGCGCGCGCCAACAATCGCAATCACGTTTTTATTCGCAATTTTAATGTCACCGAAAGTGCTGAGGATCGGCGGCGCATCGTCTGTCGCACCAAGGGCGATGGGGTAGGCATCGCAAGCGGCTGTGACAATCTCCCCGCCCATTTCGCGCAGCGCGTCATATTCCCGTTGAACAGAGCTTTCATCCGGAGCTTTGAGCGGCTTCGAACGTCCACCACGCTTTGACAGATCCGGCAAAGCCTCTAAAGCTTCCCCCACGCTGCCATAACGCTCCACCAATCGATAAAATGTAATCGGCCCGACATTCTCCGTCCGGCTCAGGCGCAGCCAGCCCAGCTTCTCTTGCTCTGAGAGCGCTTTACTCTGTTTCAGCGGCTGGTTCATTCGCATCTTTCTTCGCGCCGATCTTTGGCTCTGTCCCGGCCATCAGGCGCTTGATATTATCTTTGTGCCGCCAGAACACGAGCGCGGCAATCAGCACAGTGATAAGCGCGGGCATCGCCCCGTAATAGATAAAAGCCACTAGCGGGGCAATCGCAACGGCAGATAAAGCGGATAAAGAAGAGTATCTAGAAAACCCGGCGACAATCCCCCAAGTCACCGCGGCAATAAACCCCGCCCACGGTACAGCGGCAAACAAAACCCCAAACGTCGTCGCCACACCTTTCCCACCTTTGAACTTCAGCCAGACAGGGGAGCAGTGCCCCAGGATAGCGAAGAAGCCTACATTCATTGTGTTGAGGTCATTTATAGGTTGATAATCATGTTCGAAGCCCGGGGGTGGTGTTGAAGCAAAAAAGTGTAGATATAGAAAAATTGCAACAGCACCTTTAGAAGCGTCCAACAATAACGTAATAAATGCCAGAGTTTTATTGCCAGTACGCAGAACGTTGGTGGCGCCAGTATTGCCTGAACCGATTTTTCGAATATCTCCATGCCCGGCAAACTTGGAAAGGATAAATCCCACAGGAATAGAGCCAATTAAGTATGCGACAACGATAGATATAATGAAGTCCATCATCCACCCAACACCAAATCAAGCACAGCCATGCGCGTTGGTATCCCATTCGCCACTTGCTTCAAAATCAAGCTCCGGCTCTTGTCCTCCGCCAGACTGTCTTCCATCTGCACACCGCGCACCAATGGCCCCGGGTCCATCACCATCGCGCCTTTGGCATGCTTATCCAAAATTTCCAGCGTTAGGCCGAACTCATTATAATACGCCGCGTCTGAGGATATCAGCGCGCTGTCCATCCGCTCTTTTTGCAGGCGCAATGTCATCACCACATCCGCGCCCTTGATGCCATCGGCCAAATTCTCATGCGCTTCGATTTCTTTAAACGGCAGCTCTTCCGGCATCAATACCGGCGGCGCCACCACCCGCACATGCGCTCCCATCTTGCACAGCAATTGCATGTTCGATCCGGCCACGCGGCTATGCGCGATGTCACCGACAATCGTCACATTCAAACCCTCAATTTTACCGAAATGCTCCTTCATCGTCATCGCGTCTAAGAGCGCCTGCGTCGGATGTTCGCGCCAGCTATCCCCGCCATTAATTACCGGGCAGGTGCTGCGCGCAGCAACAAAATTCGGCGCGCCGTAATCGGCATGGCGCATCACAATCCCATCAGGGTGCATTGCGCAGAGCGTATCAATTGTATCGGTAAAGTTTTCACCTTTGGACAGCGAGCTTGTCTGCGGGTTCCAATTCACCACCCGCGCGCCCAAACGTTTCGCCGCCACTTCAAATGATGTCAGCGTCCGCGTTGAATGTTCAAAAAACAAATGGAAGATAATTTTATCGGCGAGGTGGTTGTGGTCCCATTTTCCATCGCGCAAAGCGCGGGAATAATAATCCGCCCGTTCCAGAATTTCACCAATCTGGTCGGCATCAAGCTCATCAATCCCCAGTAGATGGCGCATCCACAATTCCTTTTTCTTTTAGCTGTGTAATTTCTTCACCGCTTAAATCAAGCAGTTTTTCTAAAATTTGCTCTGTATGCTGCCCGCAAGTTGGCGGCGCTTCGTTATAAGATACGGGCGTTTCCGAGAGTTTAAGCGGGCTGCCAACCAAGTGTACGGGCTTAGGCGCCAACGCATGATCCATCTCAATTTCCATCTCTCGCGCCTGAATTTGTTCCATCTCAAACACCTTATCCATGGTATTCACCGGTCCGCAAGGCACATCAACGCCATGCAGCCCCTCAATCCAGTAGGCGATCGTTTCCTGCGCGATCACGTCTTTTATCATCGGGGTAAGCACCTCGCGGTTATTCACCCGCCCGGCATTGCGCGCAAAACGTTCATCTTCCGCCCATTCGCTTTTACCAACAAACTTTGCAAATCGTGCGAACTGGTCGTTATTTCCAACAGCAAGAATCACGTGCCCATCTTTCGCTTCAAAAGCTTGATAAGGCACAATCGTTGAATGGGCATTCCCTTGTCTTGGTGCAGGATTGCCCGACGTCAAATAATATTGTGCAATGTTCGTAAGGCTCGCCAGCGTGCAATCAGTAAGCGCCAAATCAATATGTTGCCCCTTGCCGGTTTCGTTGCGGTGGTTGAGCGCCGCCAGAATCCCGACCGCGGCGTTCAGCCCTGTAATAATATCGCTGAGCGCCACGCCCACTTTCATCGGTTGTTCGCCCGGCTCGCCCGTGCAAGCCATCAACCCCGCCATAGCCTGCGCCAGAAAATCGTATCCCGGCTCACTAGCCAACGGCCCATTCTGCCCAAAGCCCGAGATCGAACAGTATATAAGGTGTGGGTGCTCTTCTTTTAAGTCGTTATAGGAAAGACCGTATTTTTTCAGGCCCCCAACTTTAAAATTTTCAATCACCACATCAGACTTCGCAATCAGCTTGCGAAGTATCTCCTGCCCCTGAGGTGAGCGAATATCAATGGCGATGGATTTCTTGTTACGGTTGCACGAAAGGTAATAGGCACTTTCGGATATTTCATTCCCCTCGGCGTCTTTAATAAAAGGCGGTCCCCAACTGCGCGTGTCATCACCTGTGCCCGGTTTTTCGACTTTCAGAATTTCCGCGCCGAGATCGCCAAGCATTTGCGTACAAAAAGGCCCGGCGAGAATGCGGGACAAATCTAAAACACGGATATTTTCGAGAGCTTTTGTCATCTAAAAGGCAAGATGCGGTAAACCCCATAATTTTGCAAGAGCAGCGATCAGCAGGCCGAACGCAAATCCCGGCCCAGCCGGCAGGGAAAATGTCGAAATTGGGCCCATTTTTTTTGTTGATAGCCAATTCTGACCAATTAAAACTCCGCCATGAACGAGGCCCGCAACAGCCCCGGCGATGAGCGCAATCAGGATATAATACGGCCCCAGCCACAGCCCGCCCGCGGCCATCAGCTTGATATCCCCCAACCCCAAAGTTTCTGTTTTATAAAAGAAATTCCCGACCAGCCGAATCAAGTACAGCGTCCCCGCGCCAATAAAGCCCCCCAGCGCTAAATCTTGAACCCCGCCATAGTAAAATAAAGTGCTGACATGAAACGCAAATCCCGCCATTGCCAATCCCAAAACTAGAATATTTGGCAGCAGCCGCACCTGCAGATCAATCACAATGAGGACCGCGATAAGTGTCAGCGCGGCAGGCAGGCAAAGGATTGAAAGAATATCGAGCATTTAAAAACTGTGTGTATCCTCTTGAAAGGTTTTGTTTATATACATGTTTTTATTCTAAAATAGAAACGTTATGTGTTTCTACCTTGTGCCATTTTCGTGGCGTAACGTTAAGGCATTTTAAGGATTCTATGGCCGACCAACATAAAATTTTAGTCGTTGAGGACAATGATTTTGTCCGGATGCAGATTGTGAAATTTCTGCAAGAGGAAGAGTATGAAGTTATTGAATCTACTGATGGCCAGGATGCTCTGGATAAAATGAGTCCGGAAATCGCCATGGCTATTGTCGATGTGCGCATGGAGCCGATTGACGGGTTTGAGTTTGTCAGGTCTTTGCGCGGCGCTGACATTGAAACCCCAGTTATCCTTGTGACGGGTGACCAGAATCCGGACCTCTTGGCGGAGGCGGGAAAATGGAATATCGCTGCGGTCTTGATGAAACCGGTTCAGCGCGATAGGCTTGTTAAGACCGTATCTAGAACCCTCCAATCTTTATCTCGGGCAACTAAGGCATGACCAACGTTTCTCATATAACTCACAAACCGCTCTTGGGCTTCTGTCGCGGTCTTCGTTCTTTCGTGCTGAGCGCGGCGCTTCTTGGCGTGTTGTCGATAACAGGATGCGCAGATGTAAATACGCCCGGTGCGCGCAATGCGAACATTCCTTCGCCGGCGATGGCCGATCCGCGCCCTGAAGCCATCAACGAGCAGCCCGATAGCGTTATCTATTTGCCGCTGGGTAGTGATGTTCTTGTGCCGGCTGTTATACAGGGTGGGTCTTTGCCCAGTGAAGTTGTTGGCCCGTTTGAGCTGCGTTCCGAAACGCTTGCTGGGGCGCTGCAGCTTATTCTTGCTGATTACCAAATTCCTCTAGCCTTTGAAACAGATGAGGGCTTAACCCGTACCATCACCGTCGCCAATTTGCGCGGGCCATTGGATAAGGTGGTTGATAAGGTTTGTAGCTTGGCTGACCTGTATTGCTCATTCGAAGACGGGTTGCTTGTCATTAAAGATTTGCAAACCTTTACGGTTCAAATCCCCCCGATCGGTGGCGATACGGATATATTAAGCTCGCTGGCGACAGGGCTTCAGGCAATTACCGGCGAAACACCGATCACCGAAAGCGCAACGCGCACGATTATATATGAGGCAACCAGCAGAACCGCTAAGCTTGCGGAGCGCTATTTTCAGCGGGTGCGCTCGAATACAGCGCTGATAATCTTTGAGGTTTATATCTGGGAGGTGGGTTTAAACACCGATAACGCGACCGGGATCGATTGGCAAAATATTGATGTCATCGGTAAATATGCAACCGGAATTAATATTCCTGGTGGTGTTGGTGCCGGCTTTACGCCAATCAGTATTGGATTGCCCACAAAAAGCGGTACGCCTTCTTTTGATGGTAATGATGTGCTCGAATTTATTTCAAATTACGGTTCTGTAAAGACAATTTCCCAGCCGCAAATTACAGTTCTGTCCGGTGCGGAGGCAACGTTGCGTGCCGCCGATACCGTCAACTATGTGTCTTCATTAAGCCGCTCTGTTGATAATGGTGAGGTGACCGTTTCGACAGAAACAGATTCGGTTGATACTGGTTTTACCCTGACCATTTCAAGTGCATGGGATAAGGCAACAATTTACGGTAATATAGATATTGAATTACAAGAATTCAGGCGTTTCCAGAGTTTTGATGCCGATGGCACAACGCTTCAATTACCGGAAACAACTGAGCGTGAACTGTCAACGCAGATTCGCATTCGCCCTGGTGATTCTTTGTTGATTGCGGGATTGGTGCGCGAGAACGATCAATATGATACATCTGGTCCGGGTTTTAATAAGCCGCTATTTTCAACGTCTCGCTCGGCAACTGTGGCCAATACCGAGCTTGTGTTTTTGTTAAAGCCCCGGGTCATTGTGTATACCTCGGATGATGATACGAACTATGCACAGAAGACGGTCGTGCGCGGCTCTGGTCTTCCTATAGAGAAGGGTCCGGTGGTTTTTCCGACATCCACAATTCCTGCTGATTTGTTAAATCCCGCAGGGAATTAATTTCACATTTAGCTTTAGAGAAAAGAATAAAATGTTAAAAAAGCTGCATTTGTTGCTGCTCAGTTGCTTTTTTGTGTTATGATTTAGCATCCGCTGGGGCGTTTGTGTGTGTTCCGGCTTTCATTTTTATGATCAGATGTTCATCACCGTTATGCGTTCGCATTTAAAAGTTTTAACAATATTAACTTTTTGTTTCACCGCAAGTTTGGCTGGAGCCGCGCAGGCGCAGTATCCTGGTTTTGACGATCCTGGATCTGCAGCTTCTGGCGGCGGAGCCGGGTTGGTTCCGGTTGAGGCAAGTATTGATGGTGGCGCAGTTCCGATTGGCGCCACCGCGCAGGTCGTTGTGCTGTTTCGTAACGAAGGGGGGCAGCCTGTGGAGACAGGGACAATCCGCCTTTATCCTTCTTCAACTGTGACTAGCGTTGTGTCCTTGAATCAATGTAAGGCTGAGCCTCTGCCTTCTGGCGCTGAATGCGCGATTGCGCTTTCTGTTAAGGGGTTGCAGGCTGGGCCCTGGCGCGTAGAGATGTTAATGGCTCATAGTGGACGTGCTCGTCTTGTCACGGCAGCAGTTTCAGGAAGCGTCGAAACCACGGAAGGTGGCGATAAACTGACAAGTGATGTTGATACTATTCCTGATGAGGTTGATTTTGGCTCTTTGGATGCGGCACAAACTTTGATTGAGCCCATAATTCTTCGCAACATTACATCAAATGAAATTGATATTACCGATATTTATGTCGAAGCCAGTGAACAGGCTGGTTATACGCTGAAAACGCAATGTAAAACGCTGTCCGCTGGTCAGTCCTGTATCGCGACCATTACTTGGTCGCCAAAACTTAAGGGGCGTTCATCTGGCGTTTTGGTTATTAAGCATACCGGTCCTGCCGCGTTATCCAGTGTTTTACTGAAGGGGGAGTATGCCCCTGAAAATGTTAGCAGTGCCGAGGTGTTTCCCCAGGCCGTCCCTGGCAAAGGATTGTTGGTGTCCTCGGCAGAAGATGTTGATTTTGGCGATGACATAGAAACGGCTTCAACAATTACCGTTTCTCTCGTGAATTCCGGTGACGCGGATCTGATGCTGCAGGATATTCGTATATCCGGTTCGGATAATGGTATTGGGTTTAAAGAAGACGGTTGTTTGCCGGGCACGGTTCTTGAGCCTGTCGAGGCTTGTCCTTTGACCGTGACATGGTCGCCAACGCGCGTAGGTGAAATTCTCGATGACCTGCAGATTTTGCATGATGGTGCCCGCGGCGTTTTGGTGTTGCCTGTGCGTGGTACGGCGATTTCTACAGTGAGCCAGGATCAAAAAGCAATTCTTTTGACGCAAACAGAATTTCCGGGCGTGAGGCCAATTCCTGAACTTGGCGCTGATAATGACGATGATATAGCTGAAAATCAGGAGGTGGCATCGGCGCAAAATGCGGCGCGCGTAACCTCAACGCCGACATATGGCCTGCCGTCTGTCGGCAATGCTGCGAGTGTCCTCGACGGCTATAAAATCACTTCATTTTCGCCAACGCGTGCGATTATTAATGGTCCAGGCGGTAGCCGCCTTGTTTTTGATAATGAAGAAGTTGTCTTGGGTGGAGTACCGTGGTTGGTCATAATACAACCTAACGGTATTGAGTTTATGCATCAGGGGCAGCGTGTTCTGCTGCTTTTTGATAGATCTTTATCTTCTATTAACCGTGTTAATGCATCATCAGATAGTGGCGATGAATCTTCCTCCTCATCGTCTGGCAGCAGTGACAGCAGTAGTGACGATGGTTAAGCATGAGCGACGACGCAACACAAAACGAAGAACAACGTAAAAAAACCGAAGCCGAGCCTCCTGACGGCGTTGAGCGCCGCATGGATGGTGCACGCAAAAAGATGCGCTCTTCCGAAGGGCGTGAGCGTTATCTGGATATGGTCCAGCGTGAGCGCTCGATGATGTTGGATCAGGGGATCGCCCGTTCAACAGAGCAGCTTCTCGATATGGCTGGTGCGGCAATGCCTTCTGAAGAAGAAGAGGGAGTTAAGGATCGCGCGACGGGTGACCAACTGCGCGCAATTCTACCTGTGCAATCTTGGCTTCCATTAAGTATTCACCTTATAGGCTTGCGTGAAGGCGTGATGCGCATCGCGCCCTTGCATGATCTAAATGATAGGCAAGTTGAAAGCCTTGTTTCGACAGCCCAGCGCAGCGGTTTTGCTGTTGAGCGTGTGGAGGTTGAGGTCTGGGATCGTAAAGAGCTGATAGATACGCTCCGCTCTGTGCATGACTTATCTGCGGATCGCTGTGAAAAAACCCTCTCGCAATGGCTGACTGATTCCGATAACGGCCTTTTGCTGAATCAGTTTCAGCGCGACATGATGGCCGAAGCGCTGCAAATGCGCGCCTCTGATATTCACTTGGTGCAGGATAATAATCCCGAAGCACCAAATTGGATTCAATATCGGATTGATGGAGACATGATCCCGATGCACTTGCTTCCCGCTGAAGCCATGGCGCGTTTAACCACGCTTTTAAAACGGGATGCAGGATTGAACTTCGGGGATAGAACAACTCCAAAAGATGGTCGTTTCGGCTTTCTCTGGCAGGGCCGAGCGATTGATGTGCGTGTGGCCGCTGGCCCGCAAGCCCAAGATGGTGAAAAACTGACGCTGCGTTTGCTTGACCGTGCCGCGCTGAAGGGCTTTGATGAACTCTTCAGCCGTCATGCCGATGTCGGTGATCATCTAGCGAAACTTCTCTCTCCCGAAATTAAAGGGGGCGGGGGGATGATCTTGCTCTCCGGTCCGACCGGCTCCGGTAAAACCACAACTTTATACGCCTGTGTGCAGCAAATCGATCGCCGTCGCCGCCATGTTTTGACAATTGAAGATCCAATTGAATATGAATTACGCTATGCCACGCAGTGGCAGGTGCGCCCGGGTATGCCGGGCGGCGCCTTTGCTGATCTGATTCGTGCCTCGATGCGTCACGATCCTGACTACATTATCATCGGGGAGATGCGTGATGCCGATACGGTTGAGACTTCTCTTAAGGCTGCCGAATCCGGCCACACGGTGATTTCAACAATTCACGCTGATACAGCGCTCCAAACGTTTGAACGGCTGCGCTCATTGATGCCCGCAGAGCGTGAGCGCTCTTCAACCTATACTTTGGCCCAGCAGGTGAAATGTATTTTGAACCAACGTCTGGTGCGCACACTCTGTCAGGGCTGCGCCCACAAAGATGCGGCCAGCAAGGTTTTAAAAGACCATGAGTTACAGGAGCTTGATATTCCTGCGGACACAGAAGTGCGCAGGCACAACACCTCGGGCTGTGATTTGTGTAACCGTACAGGGATTTCAGGGCGGACACTGCTCCTCGATGCTTTGCTCATTGATCTGGGCCCGTCACAAAGAAACGAAATTTACGAGGCTTTGATTGGCAATGTAAACGACGTGATTAAAGAAGAGGGCGTCATCGTGCATACACGGCGTGAAGGCCTCGTTGACCTGATTATCACCGGCCTTGTTGATCCAAAAGCCGCCATGTCCTACCTCGAGCAGTAATTTTCATATTCTATTAACAAATTCATAGCGTTTTTCTTATAAAATATAAGGGTTAGTAGGCTTTTCAGCCAATTCTCAGTATTTGAGTTCCAAAATTGTTTCTTGATTTGCCTTTTACAGGAGGCGCAAGCGACGCAGAATAGCAAAAGCCTATTTAAGGTGCGTGGCAACGCTCTGTAAAAGGCAAAGGAAGTAACAAGATGCAGCAATGGGTTGTGGAAATAGCATATGAAACGTCTTCGGGGCCGAAAAAGGCCACGGAATCGTTTTATCTGCCGTCTGTTGACGATGTGCGCGCTGCTGTGAATAAAAAAGGCGGCTATGTGCTCAATGTTCGTCCGCACGAACGTTCACCGGTAGAGCGCCTCCTAGCTAGATCAACCTGGTGGCAAGTCCAGCTTCTTCGCGGTATTCAATTCCGTTCAACTTCAACCTCTCCGGGCGTGGCCCTTTGGAAAATTATTCAGGCGGAAACAAACCCGCGCCGTCAAAATATCTTGGCACCGGCGCGAGAAGCGCTTTCAAGAGGTCTCGGCGTTATTGATGCTCTCAAAGCTCTCAATGTTTTTGACCATGGAACGCTTGCTATTCTCGCCGGTTCGGAGCGTGCCAATCGTTTGGTCGAAGGTATACCGCACGCCATTCATTCGATTACCCAGAAAAAGAAAAATGCCGCCGCCATCATGGGAACAATGGGTTGGCTGGCCTTTGATGTGTTTTCAATCGTGTCATCCCTTTGGGCTGGTAAGGATATGGTTTTGGGTTGGTTCCGTGATAACCCGCCGCAAGACCCCGATGAGCTTGAAAAATTTACGGTGGTTGTTGGGCGTTTAGAGCTGACTTGGGATCTTTTGATTTATTCTTCTGTCGGCTTTGGGTTGTTTATGGCCTGGTGCGTTTTTTCATACTGGGTTAACCGCGGAAAAAAAGACTGGCCGACAGCGCGCATTGTTCGGAAAATCCCTCTTATCGGGGGATATTTGCGCGATCTCGCCTTTGCTGATTCAATGTCGGCCGCCGCGCGGATGCTCCGCGGGTTGGTGCCGATTAACGATACATTGCAACAATCTTCCGAAGCCTCTTCCGCGCCAGATGTAACTATGTATTGGCAAGAATCAATGACGGACCTTGGGCGCGGCGTTTCTTTAGGCTCGGCCCTTGATCGTGCGCCTTTGACAAAGAGTGAGCGTCTGGAGATAGCATCCTTGTCTGATCTTGATCAAGTTGCTACAGTAATGGAGTCTATTGCTGAAATGCGTTCTGCAGCAGCACGGACAAAACACAAGCTGATCGTGTGGATCGCATTCTTGCTCACGGGTGTATTCCTCGCCCTTGCTTTCGGTAGCGCTATTTACGCTTTGACTGTGATGAATATGAGCATGGATTCGATGATGGGCGGACTGATGGACGGCGCCATGTAAAGGCCACAAATTTAAGGAGAGCGCTTTGGCTCTAATTTCTAAAGAAGATAAAGGCCTTCCTGGCAAACGAATTCAAGAGAATAGCCCGGGTGTTTCCCGCGGTGGGCCAGGCCTCGGTGATTATCTTGCAGGTGAGGCTGATAGTCATGTCTCCAATCTAAAGCCTTATTTACCCCAGGAACTTGTCGGCGGTGTTATCCCCCATCTTCCCGGAACAGAAGAAGAGGCCGTCTGGAACGCCGCGTCACAGGCCTGCGGCACTGAAAAAGTCCATTATTGTTATTCCATTGATGAAGGTCGTATTTGGTACCTTGCGTGCCCATCGGCGTCTATGGCTTCAAATCCAAACAGCTGGTGTCCGATGGCAGCATCTCTGCCCGGAAAAAGCGAATATTGGGATCGGGAGACAGTTTATCTCTATGAACAAGAGGGACTGGCCTCTGCTCTTAGGTGGGATCCGGAGACTGGCCGTATGCAAGTGTTCCTCGGCGCATCCAGAACGATTCTGCCGCGGGTACAAAGCATGGATGCGAACTTTGTAACGATCAATCCGGAAATTGCAGAAACGGTTCCTTGGAAAAACAGAATGCTTAATACGGAAAAACTCTCTCGGGCAACGGCTCGCATGCTTGTTTTTTCCGGGATGGCTGTGTCTTTGATCGCGGCTGTTATCCTGATGTTCAGCTATGTCTCAGTCAACATGATCCAGAGAAATCTAACAAAGGTGCAGCAAGACACTGAGCGCGCTTCCGAAGAGCTGATGTTAAAATCATACAATGCAATGCAAAGTGATACTATTAAGCACATGGTGCGCGTGCAGGAAATCCTTGATGGGTTGGGTCGCGTCGACAGTACGCTTGTGCGTTACGAGATTAAGGGTAAGGGGAGCGCGGTAGAGTGGGAGGCGCTGGTGCCGCCAGCTTATATTCAAACGGTTTTAGATAAGTATTCTGTAAGAGTTGATGATTCGAAAAAGGAAAAAGACGGGCGTATTCGTGTGATAGGCACAAGGTAGGATTTTATTCCCTTTAATGCATTGTATTTTATATAAACTTTAAAGGGCTTTAACCTCTATGATTTATACTTAATTCTAGTATAATTTTATTTATAAAGATATTTAAGGGTAAGAAGTTGGATTTTAGTAAGCTACAGCGGAATTTTAAAAACCTTGGACAAGGCCTCAAGGAGTACGACTGGCGTTCGCTAAAGAAATATGCCAGCCCGAATGCGGCCGAAGATTTTAACGTTTTTCTCGAAAAATTGCCGCAAAACGCGGGTCAGACAATGTTGATTATCGCTGGCGTTGCTTGGGCTGCCGCTGGCAGTATGGGCCTTTTTACAACGGTGAAATTACAAAAACTCACAGAAATTCGTGCGGAGCTTCAAGAAGCGCAAGCTTTGAAACCTAAGGTGCCGCAAATTAAAGACGTGGCGGTGAGCTCAAAAGATGTGGAAAAGTTTGCGAAGCAGATGGAGGGTATCTACGGCGGGTTAAAAATTAGCTCCAGCGGTCCGGCAATCACACTAACTGCCAGTTCAACCGCTTCGTTTGGCCAGTTTCGTGAAGCAATTGGCCATGTTCAAAACGGTGGATCGGGCTGGCGCGTGAATATTGATAGATTTTGTGTAGGGCGTGAGTGCGATAAATATCCACTTTATGCGTCTTTAAAGATAAACAAGGTTTCCGTGAACTAATTAGGGTGGTACAATCAGAAAGATATAGTGGAGAAATAACATGCTGAATAACTTTAAGAAATTTTACGAAGGTCAAAAAATGATGAATCGAAAAACAGAAAGCGGAAACGTCCTGTTTCTGATCTTGATTGCGGTGGCGTTATTCGCGGCCCTGTCTTACGCCGTGACGCAATCATCCAGATCCGGTGGCGGTGCCTCGGATGGTGAGGCCAACTTGGTGAATTCAGCTCAAATCACGCAATATCCCGCTTCGGTTAGAACGGCGATTGTACGGATGATTATCGGCGGTACGGATGTGTCTGCCATGAATTTTGATCCACCGTCCGCTTTTGACGAAGCGCCAGCGGCAACACATTGTGATGCCCTATCCGCTTCATGTGTATTCCATCCAAGTGGTGGTGGTGCGACGCTTGTTACTGCGCCGGCTACGGTCACCGCAAGCGGTGTTCAGGTCCCATGGATATTCACAAGTGAATACGCTATTGAGGACATAGGAACGAGTGCAAATGACATCATTGCAATGTTCCCGGGGATCAATACCTCTGTTTGTACTCGTCTTAATCAGGAATTCGGGATTACAAATCTGGTCGATGGTGATGGTGATGGTGTTTCTATCGGTGCCACAACTTTGCCCAACGCTGCCTCTAACATGAGCAGAACCGAAGGGAATGTAAATATTGACAATCCTGCGGCGGCACCCGGGACCTTGATTGACGGTGATTTTACCGGCCAACCATTCGGTTGCTATGATCAGGATGACGGCGCAGCCGGTGGTGGCACAATGGTTTACTATCACGTTCTTGTTGAAAGATAAAATTTGGACATGAGCTTAAACACTTTATCGAATTTACGCAGGCGCGCTTCTGAAACAGGGAGCGCGCTTGTTTACATCCTCATCGCCATTGCGCTGTTGGCAGCGTTGACGGTCAGCTTTATGGAACCATCCTCGCAGCAGACCTCATCACAAAACACCTTTAAAACGGTCTCCGCGTTGCAAGGGCAGATCGATACAGTGCGGGCAGCGATACAAGAGTGTGTTCTGCTTTATCCCAATGGTGATGGCTGTATTGAGGATGATACGCCGGCCTATTGCACAACAACAGACACAGATACGCCCGGCGCTAATAAACGTTATCCTTTAAATCCGGATTCCGATCATTTTGCAAATGCCACGCCTGCCGCTGCGGGTGACAGACTGGTAAGAAACATACGTTGCCCTGGCAATAACGGCGGCCAAAACGCAAACCATGACGACCATGCGCGCATTTTCACCGGGGCTAGCGGAAAGTTTCTTGGCCCGGCTCCGGATCTTTTTGAGGATTGGCAGATTTATAACGGTGCCGACGGGGTATTTTACTGGACCCGGACAACAAAGTCCGATGCCTTTATTGCCGCGGCGTTGGAAAAATTGGATGAGAAATTTTCAGAATGTGAGGCAGATGTTATAGACGCGACAGGCGGTGCCGTTGATATGGATAGCGATGCAACCGCTCAGGCGACATGCCCTAATACTGAAATATGCTTCCGTGTTTGGCTCCTAAATAACGCCTCTGGCCCGCATGGGGACTTCGCTATTGATAACAGCTGTGGAACATCCGATATCTAAAATCCCGCAATCTCATCTTCCACACGTTTAAATTCTTCCACGATACTGGCAACAACCTCATCAACTGGCTTTTGTGCTTCTGCATTATCCTGCAGTTGCGCAGCAAAATCTCCAAGCACATTACAACAGGCCGAACGCGCGCCGCCTTTAAGGCTGTGGCCAAGCTCTTTAAGTTCGTGAAAATCATTATCCTTGAGCGCTTGCTCAATCTTTTCAATCTGCGGGCGTGTCATATCAATAAACATGCCCAGCATTTCAATTGTGCTCTCATCAAACGCTCCCATTTGCGCAATCATCGCGTCTTTATCAACTGCTGGCGGTTTTTCATCGTCTGATAGAGCCGGTTTTTCTTGAACAGTTGTCTCTTCTTCTTCCTCTTCTGTCTCGCCCTCTTCTTCATTGAGCAGCCCCCAGCGCATCAACAGCCGCTTGAATTGTCCCAAAGAAACAGGCTTCAACAAACATTCATCAAACCCGTGCTTCATATAGGTTTCACGCTCCGCCATTTGCACATCAGCGGTGAGAACAATCACAGGGAAATGCGTAAACCCATCAAGACTTTCTTTCGTGCGGATATGATCGACCAAGCCGTAGCCATCCATCTCGGGCATGTGCAGATCCGTAATTAAAATGCCGTACTGCCCAGTATTCAGAGCTTCCAGCGCCTGTTTTCCATCTTCAACAAAACTTGCATCCACACCCAGCTTATCGAGCTGCCGACCTAAAATATCACGCACGCTTTCAGTATCTTCAGCAATCAGCAATTTTGTCGGGCCGCTAATTTCCATACGCTCCATTTTATTGGTTGCATCGCGTACGGCTTCGCCCAAACCAATGCGGCTGGCTGGTTTGGTCAGATATGTTACGCCAAGCGCTTGCAGTGAATGCGACAGGCCCACATCATCGCGTACCGTGTACATCACCAGTCCCATATTCGGACGAATTTTGACAATCTCCTTGATCAAATCCAGCCCTAGCCCATCTGGTAGCCCCTGATCAATCACCGCAACATCAAACGGCCGGCGTTTGGAAAGCTCTAACCCTTCTTTATAGGTCGGGCAACTTTCGATGGCCGCGCCCATCGAGCGTAAAGAATTTACGATTTCCTTCGCCCCTTGAGGGTGATCCTCGACAGACAGAACAGAGATTCCATCTAAAGAGGGCAGCTCTACGGTCGAACTATTCGTGCTAACTTCTTTCGTTGGAATTTCAAACCAGAACATCGATCCTTGGCCTTCAACGCTGTAAACGCCAATCTCTCCGCCCATAAGCTCAACCAGTTTTTTCGAGATGGAAAGCCCAAGGCCTGTTCCACCATATTTCCGGCTGGTCGAATTATCCGCCTGTACAAAAGATCCAAATAATCGCGCACAAACCTCATCGCTCATCCCTATGCCGGTATCCGTGACCTCAAACCTAAGTCCTACTCCATCTTCAGGGGCTTCAATCTCTTGGGTTTTAGATGTAACGCGCACGGTGACACTACCCTGATGTGTAAATTTCAAAGCATTGCCGCACAGATTCATCATAATTTGGCGCAGCCGTTTTGGATCCCCCACCACAACAAAGGGTACATCCTTTTCAATATCATCAATTAGCTCAATATCAATGCCGTGAACCTTCACCGCCAGAGCCTCCAGCATCCCACGCACAAGCAAACGCACCGGGACCTCAAACATATCGAGCTCCATCTTGTCGGCGTCCATTTTAGCTAGATCCAAAATATCGTCGAGAATTTCAAGCAAGCCCGCCGCCGCTGTCTGTGCGGTGCCCACCATCTCTGAAATTTTATCTGAAGGTTTCTCATCAGAAATCAGCTCCAGCAAGCCAAAAATTGTTTGCATGGGGGTGCGGATCTCATGGCTCATCGTCGCCAGAAAATTCGATTTCATATCCGCAACCGCATCAGCCTCGGCGACTTTCTGCTGAAGTTCCGCTATACTTAAGTCTTCAGGGTTGGGTTTTTTATTGTTGGGCATATTTAAATCTTGCAATTGAACAGGTGTTTATCATATCAATGAAGGCCCTGAAAATGAAGGTCAAAGACCGAAAAGGACAAAACAATGGGATATAAAGTTGCAGTTGTTGGCGCAACCGGGAATGTTGGGCATGAAATACTCAACATTCTTGATGAACGTGATTTTCCAGCTGATGATGTCATCGCGCTGGCTTCCAGCCGCAGCGTAGGGCAGGAGGTTTCCTTCGGCGATAAAGATCTCAAGGTGCAAGATCTCGCCACTTTTGATTTCAAAGGCGTGGATATTGTACTCTCTTCCCCGGGGGCAAAAGTTTCCGCTGAGTATTCGCCCAAAGCCGCGGCTGCCGGCGCAACCGTTATTGATAATACATCGCATTGGCGTATGGACCCGGATGTACCCCTCATCGTGCCCGAAGTAAATCCGCAGGCCATTAACCAGATTAAAAAAGGCATCATCGCCAACCCGAATTGTTCAACCATTCAGATGGTTGTGGCGCTTAAACCTCTGCATGATGCGGCCACCATTAAGCGTGTTGTGGTCAGCACCTATCAATCTGTATCCGGTTCTGGCAAGGCTGCAATGGATGAGCTGTTTAATCAAACCAAAGGCATCTATGCCAACCAGACACCAACGCCGAACGTTTATCCAAAGCAAATCGCCTTCAACGCGATTCCTCAGATTGACGATTTTATGGATGACGGCATGACCAAAGAAGAATGGAAAATGGTTGTTGAAACCAAAAAAATTCTAGGATCCGCCATTAAAGTCTGCGCGTCTTGCGTGCGCATCCCTGTGTTCGTTGGCCATGCCGAAATGATCAATATCGAGCTGGAAAAAGAACTCACCGCTATCCAGGCCAAAGAGCTTCTGCGCGAGGCCGAAGGCGTCACGCTGATTGATCTTGAGCAGGAAAATCTTGAATATGTCACGCCCGCAGAAGTGCAGGGTGAAGACGATGTCTATGTCTCTCGCGTGCGTGAAGACATTACGGTCGAAAACGGCCTGAATTTCTGGTGCGTCAGTGATAATCTGCGCAAAGGCGCAGCCCTCAACACCGTCCAAATCGCTGAGCTTTTGATTAAAAGTAAAGCGCTAGCCGCGGCTTAAAACTTGTAACTTTTCTCGCTTTTTGTTCGAATTCCCCTATGTGATTGCAAGGAGTAAAAACGATGAACAGACGACATTTCATAGCAGGCGGCGTATCATTGCTAGCCCTTGGAATTGCAGGAAAAGCAGGAGCATTTGACGTGTTTACAAAAAAAGGCGAAGGCAAGGCGAAAAGCTTCCCATATCAGCTCAGCGACGTTGAGTGGAAAGAAAAACTGAGTGCTGAACAGTACCGTGTGCTCCGTAAAGCTGGTACAGAACGCTCTGGCTCATCCCCGCACGATAAAGAGAAGCGCGAAGGCGTGTTCCATTGCGCTGGGTGCGATCACCCATTATTTGCAACAGCTCATAAATTTGATAGTGGCACGGGCTGGCCCAGCTTCTGGCAACCCTACAACGACCAGTCCATTGGTATATCAACGGATTACGTCTTGGTTTATCCTCGCGCAGAAGAGCATTGCGCCAATTGCGGCGGGCATTTAGGGCACATTTTTGATGATGGCCCCAAACCAACCGGAAAACGACACTGTATCAATGGTGTAGCGTTAAAATTTAAGCTCACATAAGACAAGTAATATAAAAAATTAGGGGTATTTTAAGGCCTAAAATGATAAGGTTTAATATTGTTTTGGGGGCAAAATGATCTCATGGTTTTCTAAAAACAAGCCGGACTACCAAAATTCGTATGGTTCAGTTAAGGATCCAAGCGGGTATTTGACAATTGTTTATATACTCGCTTTAGGCGTTATTGCGCTTTTGGCGTCTGTAAGCCACACCATGATTACGCAGATGACCAGCGCGCAAAAAGAAACAGCTGAGATTGTCTACATCGCAGGCCGTCAGCGCGTAACGGCGCAGCAGGTCGCCCTTCATATATCCGGCTTTGTAAATGAAAAAACACCGGAAAATTGGGCGCTTGTAGAAAATTCCTATTTTTCTTTTAAGCTGGGCCATGATTACCTTGTTCATGGTTATTTAGAAGAAAAAACCGGCAGTGTTGAAATGAGCCCGCAGGTTTATAAAATCTACTTTTCCGATCCTGTGAACTTACATCGCCAGGCTCAAAATTATATTGCTCTGGTTGATGAATTCCTGAAACTCGATGAAGAGCAGACACCGGAGTCAAAATATAAAGCGTTTCAAACTGTTTCAACAAATTTGGCGACAGGTGAATTGATCCAAGGGCTGGATATCGCCGCGCAGCAATATCAGGAAGAGGCGCTTGCAAAAATCAATCGTTTGAATCGCATGCAAAAAGGCGTGTTTGCTTTTCTTCTTATAGCCCTGCTTTTGGAAGCCACATTTATCTTCAGGCCCTTGGTTTCGTATGTAAAAAAATATTCAGCACAGCTCTTAAATATGGCGCTAAAAGATACCTTAACAGGCTTAGATAACCGCCGGTCCTTTATGCAATTGGCAGAGGCCGAGTTGAGCCGGGCGCGCCGGCATAAAACAAATGTATGTGTGGTTTTATCCGATATTGATAAATTTAAAGCGGTAAATGATACCTATGGCCATGCTGCTGGCGATGACGTGTTGGTGCATCTCGCGGGTATTCTTAAGAAGATGATCAGAAAAGAAGATGTCTTTGGTCGTATAGGCGGCGAAGAGTTTGCTTTTGTACTGCCTCAAACCAATCTTGAACAAGGTGTCAAGATGATGGAGAAATTACGACACGAAATTGAAACAACCCCATGCCCCGTTAAAAAGGATGATGGCAGCGAGATGAGACTGACCTATACGTCCAGTTTTGGTCTGGTGTTTATGGACAATGAAAATGAGGATATTGATGCGCTCTTGAAACGCGCTGATGCTGCTCTTTATGAAGCCAAAGAAGCGGGCCGGAATAAGGTTGTCGTTGCCAAAGCGGCTAAAACAGAAGTGTTAAAGGCCGTTTAGCTTTTTTAGTCTCAATCTTAAAATCGCCATACAATTGAAATTCCATGGGATTAGCCATTGAATTTGTTTTACTATCTCTTATGATATGTGGGATTGGGTACCGCACATCATTATAAGGAATATCAAAAAATGTCCGATGCTAAAGCATCTGCGAACGAGCGCCCGCTCTCTCCCCACCTTCAGGTTTATAAGCCTCAATTAACATCCATGACCTCTGTGCTGCACCGGGCAACCGGTGTCGCCTTAACTGTGGGGCTGGTCATGTTTTCTTGGTGGTTGGTGGCCGCAGCAATCGGGCCTGAAGCTTATGACGTATTTATGAATTTTGCTGGCTCTACTCTCGGCAAGCTTTTGCTCTTTGGCTGGACGTTGGCTTTTTATTATCATCTCGCCAACGGCGTTCGCCATCTGATCTGGGATACAGGGTTGTTATTTAAAATTGAGAATGCCTATAGAGCCGGCTATGTGGTTTTGCTGCTCACCGCCCTGCTGACCGGCATGACTTGGTATTGCGTGCTGAGTTATACAGGTCAGTATGCCTCGCTGGTAAAGACTGAAACGCTGGCTGAAGCAGTCATTGAGGGGCGCGCGCGATGAAAATGAAATGGGAAAATCATGGCATAAAAACACCGCTGGCACGCGCGCGCGGTCTGGGCGCTGCTAGGGGCGCGGTCGAAAACTGGATTAAGCTGCGCGTTACGGCCGTTGCGAATGTTATTCTCTCTGTCTGGTTTCTGTGGTTCCTGAGCCAGACTGTCGGCGCTTCGCATGCGGAGTTTACCGTCAAGCTCGCCGATCCGCGCAATGCCATCTGTATGATCCTGCTGATCATCTCGGCTTTCATGCATGCTGTTTTAGGTAATCGCGAGATCGTGGAAGATTATTTTCACAATGAATATTTCAAGATATTCAAGCTTGTTGGTATGTATCTGTTCTTTTTTGCGGTGGCGCTGGCCTGCGCATTTTCTGTTCTTAAAATTGCTTTTACGGTGGGTGTATAAATAAATGTCTGAAGCTTATGAAATTATTGACCATGAATACGATGTCGTTGTCGTGGGAGCAGGGGGCGCAGGCCTGCGTGCAGGTTTCGGCTGCGCTGAAAAAGGCCTCAAAACCGCGATTATCTCCAAGGTTTTCCCAACCCGCTCCCACACTGTGGCCGCGCAAGGCGGCATCTCTGCTGCACTTGGCAATATGGGCGAAGATGACTGGCGCTTTCATTTCTATGATACAATCAAAGGTTCTGACTGGCTCGGCGATCAGGACGCGATTGAATATATGTGCAAGGAAGCCATCCCGGCAATTATCGAACTTGAACATTACGGCGTGCCATTTTCCCGCACAGCCGCCGGAAAAATCTATCAGCGCGCTTTTGGCGGCATGACCACCCATTACGGCAAGGGCACAGCGCAGCGCACTTGCGCCGCGGCTGATCGCACAGGTCACGCGATTTTGCATACGCTTTATACCCAAGCTCTTAAAAACCACGCTGAATTTTTTATCGAATATTTCGCGCTTGATTTGATCATGAGCGACGAAGGTGAATGTATCGGCGTCATGGCTTGGGACCTTGATACCGGCACTATCCACCGTTTCCGCGCGCATCAGGTTATTCTGGCCACGGGCGGTTATGGCCGTACATTCTTCTCTTGCACTTCCGCGCACACATGTACCGGCGATGGCAATGGCATGGCCCTGCGCGCGGGCATTCCGCTGCAGGATATGGAATTCATCCAGTTTCACCCTACTGGTATTTACGGCGCCGGCTGCCTAATCACCGAAGGCGTGCGCGGTGAGGGCGGTTATCTCACTAATTCCGAAGGGGAACGCTTTATGGAGCGCTACGCTCCGTCTGCCAAAGACCTTGCCTCCCGCGATGTTGTCTCTCGCTCTATGACCATCGAAATTCGCGAAGGGCGCGGCGTGGGTGAGGACGCAGATCACATCCACCTTAATCTCATGCATCTCGATTCTGACATCATTCAATCCCGTCTGCCGGGCATTGCCGAAAGTGCCCGCATTTTTGCCGATGTCGATGTAACGAAAGAACCCATCCCCGTCTTGCCGACCGCGCATTACAATATGGGCGGCATTCCCGCCAATTATAAATGTGAAGTTATTCATCCTACTAAAAAAGATCCGAACGCCATCGTGCCGGGTTTGATGGCCATTGGCGAAGCCGCCTGCGTGTCCGTCCATGGTGCCAACCGTCTGGGTTCAAACTCTCTGCTCGATCTGGTCGTCTTTGGCCGTGCCGCGGCGAACCAGGCCGCCGCAACCGTTACCCCGGGTGCAAAACACCAACCTTTCGGCAGCGATGATGGCTCAAAATCTCTTGCGCGCCTCGATAAATTCCGTAACGCGAAAGGTGGAACCCGCACATCCGAACTTCGCCTAGACATGCAAAAAACCATGCAGAATCACGCGTCCGTCTTCCGCACTGGCGAAGTGCTCGATGAAGGCGTCAAGAAAATCGATGAGGTTTATAAAGGCAAAGACGGTCTGAAGGTCACCGACCAATCGATGATCTTCAACACAGATCTGGTCGAAACGCTGGAGCTGGATAATCTGCTTTCCCAAGCTGTGGTCTCCATGCATTCCGCCGCCAACCGCGAGGAATCCCGCGGCGCCCATGCCCGCGAAGATTTCCCAAACCGCGATGATGAAAAATGGATGAAACACACCATCACATGGATTGACGATAAGGGTAAAACCAAGATCGATTACCGCCCCGTCATCCTCACCACCTTGACCGATGAGGTCGAGCCTGTCCCGCCTAAAGAGCGCGTTTATTAAAAACTTGCATAAATATGTAAAATAAGGTAGCTTTAGCCGTTATTTTTACCCATGTAAGGAGCAAGGCAATGGCTGCTGAACACCCGAAATTGAAAAGAGCTTTCGCTGACCCGCATATGGATGCCGTCGATGCGCTTTTGGAACAGGCGCAACAGGCACGACAGGCGGGTCAGATCATAGAAGCTTGTACACTTGCTACAGCGGCAATACGTTTAGGGTCTCGCACCATCAAAGATGGCGCGACAATGAGGCAACTGGTGACTGAAAATGCGCTTTTGAAGAGCAAAGCCATGACAGATAAGCTTACAGGTCTTCCTAATCGGGATGGCGTTATGGCTGCTTTAGCTGAAAGAATTCAGAATATAAAGAGCTGTAACGATAACAATAAGATGGCTAATGGTAATAATATCGAGACGGCTGTCATTTTTATCGATCTGGATGGTTTTAAGGCTGTGAACGATGCTTTGGGGCATGAGGCGGGGGATGATGCTTTACGCGAAGTCTCCAAGCGCTTATTAGGTCGTTTTAACAGACAAGACGACGTTGTTGCCAAAGGCCGCTCTTTTGACACCGAAGCTGAGGATACTGTCGGAAGGCTTGGGGGCGATGAACTGATACTTCTTATCTCTTATAATTACGGGCGGCATTTGGATAAAGAAGCTGTGCGTAAAATGATTCGCTCTACTCTGGGTGGTCTTGTCTATTTCGATAAAAATAATAAGCCTTATCCTGTCGGGGCGAGCATAGGGATTTCGTCTTTTACAAAAAATGATCTGGATCTGAAATTAACGGATGAGAATAATATGCTAGCTTTTATTAAAAAAGCCGATGAGGCTATGTATTTCGACAAATGGTATGAGGGCAAAGCAGAAAACTTACCCGGCGGAGCAGATGATCCTCACCATCCTAAAAACAAAAGATTGAAAGCGTTGGTACAGCAAGCTTTAGAAAACCTTAATAATTCTGGTGGAGAAGATGTGCCTACAATCATTTAGTAATTTAGGTCTATGAAATCTGCAAATATGTAAGAAGAGCGGGTTCATTAATGTGTTGTGATTGTTTTTAAGCGCATGCCATAGCCAAGGGGCTTCTTGTAAATAACTTCAAACCCCTTTTTCTTATAGATGCTGAAGGCTTTTTTGTTGGTAAACAGTACTTCCAAATCTAAAAATTTACCATTTTTACTTGCTACATTTTTGGCGTGCTCAAGGATTTTTGAGCCCAATCCCATACCCTGCATAGAGGGCTCAACATACATGCGTTGTAACATGTAGCTATTATCCTGTTCCTTGAGGCAAAAGCACCCTACGATTTCATTGTTATACTCAATGATATAGGCCCCTTCGCCGCTAAAGCCGGCCATGAATGTCTGTTCTTCGCTTTCGTCACACCAGTGTCCTTTTATAGCGACAACGTTGTCTTTGGCTGTTCTTTTAAATAGATCAAAAGCATAGGACTTGCTGGCGTCGGATTGCGATGGCCTGAATGAAATGTCTGTTGTTGTGTTCATTTGTTAACGCTTCCTTAATATTATATGCATTTTACATAAAATTAACAGGGGGCGCAAACTTGCTCGCTAAGCCATTATTTTAATTTACATAATTAAACATCCTCATCAAGCCGCATATGATAAAAAGTCTCCTATGTTTTTTATGCGCCAAAAAGAGGCGCAGCAATTCCAAAGCGGAAAAAACCGTGTTGACACGAGCGTGGTTTTGTGATTGACCGACTAGGTCGAGCCTATCCCACCAAAAAAACGGGTTTATTAATCTGGGGCGCTATTTAAATTACGCCAGTTGAGTTGCACGTTTGCTCGACCTTCAAATTTTTGAGAATTTATGGTGCTTCGGTATTGTTCGTTAAGGCGGCTATACGCTTTTGCGCAGAAATATGCTGCGAGTCCTGCTGCTAGAGTTACCGCCGCATCACGTGGTGTGGAAGCGTTAAAGACGGAATAAATGCTTAAACCGGATAACCCCACGGTACCGAGTGCTCGTACAGCGATTGGTACGACAAGCTCATCCCCAGGCAGATCGGCTGGAATACTCAGAAGGTATTCGTTTTTTTCATTTTCTGTCGACATTGTGCATTCTAATTAGTGTATTTTTAAAATTATGACAATGAAAATGTTTTTTATAACTTTTATAATATTATCAAAACATTATACTGATTATTGCAGAACTGAAAAGAAATAGACAAAAATGGCTGAATTCACACTTCCTCAAAATTCTAAAATTACCAAAGGCGAGCAGATCAACGCCGCAAACGGCGCTTCTCGCACAAAAACATTTAAGGTCTACCGCTGGAACCCGGATGACGAAGACAATCCACGCCTTGATGAATATACAATTGATCTCAATAAATGCGGGCCTATGGTCCTCGATGCGCTGATTCATATCAAAGACGATGTTGACCAATCTCTGACTTTCCGCCGGTCCTGCCGTGAAGGAATTTGTGGGTCCTGCGCGATGAATATTGATGGTACGAATACATTAGCATGCACCAAAGCCATCGATGATGTTTCCGGCGATGTCAAAATCACCCCGTTGCCGCATATGCCAGTGGTCAAGGACCTCGTTCCCGATCTTAATCACGTCTACGCGCAATACACATCGATTGAGCCGTGGCTTAAAACCGACAGCCCGGCCCCCGGCCGCGAACGCCTGCAAACGGATGTGGATTCAACCCTTCTGAATGGAGCGGACGGCAATGGCCCCGCCGGCTGCATTTTATGTTTCTGCTGTTCAACGTCCTGCCCATCTTATTGGTGGAATGGTGATCGTTTCTTAGGGCCTGCGATTCTGCTGCAAGCCTATCGCTGGATCGCCGACAGCCGCGATGAAGCGACTGGGGAGCGCCTCGATGCGCTCGAAGATCCGTTCCGCCTCTATCGTTGTCATACGATTATGAACTGCACGAATACCTGCCCGAAAGGTCTCAACCCGGCCAAAGCTATTGCTGAAATTAAGAAATTGATGGCGATGCGCCGTTAAGAGTGAATATTTTCGTCGATGAAGCGAGCCAAGACATTTTGTTTCGTTACAAAAAAATCGTTGCTCTTTCCGCCCAATAATCCACTGGCACGGCGCTTTAAACTTTTATTCCGATCGTTAATAACGCCCGACACTATGGCTTGCACTTCTCCATTGCCATTGGTAATAATTGATCCTGAATGCGTTTTCCCCAGTTGCGCATTGGCTCTTAAAACTTCAAAATTACGTGCATCGAGCCGTATGTCGCTTTCATCAAATATATATTGCAGATTGCTTGTTGCGTCTTTGTTAACGGCCAGCTTCTGCGTCTCAATAGCGCCGCTGACATCTGTAATAAGGTGACGCGCTGCAAAAGGGTTCAACGATTTTTTACCCGCCACAGCGGCCCATGTATCCGTTATAGTTCCAGGTAAGTAAATAATCGCAGCATCTAGCGCTTCATTAGCGCTAATGTGAAGGCTGCCCATAGATACACGGGCACCATGGCTAGCGTTATTCTCAGGAAGAAAAATTTTGAAAGCTGTGTTCTTGCGAAGGTCATGCAGCGCCGTTAATATCTTATCACCTTTCCCTATGACGATACCTCGGCGTAGATCTGCATCTCCGTCAATAACTACAAAAGAATCTTTTGCTCTTTGAATTCCTGCTGACATGCACAGGAATATACGTAAAATACAGCATTATGTCAATTGATTAATATTCGAGAAACTCGATATTGGTGACGCAATTGGCGCTATACATCTGAATCACGCCTTTATGTAGTGAAATGATCTGCGTACATTCAGATATCCCTTCCATAGGAACGTCTTCGCTGCCGCCATCGGCTGTGGGTACAGCCATGGTTGCGTATTCTGTGCTTTGGGTTTTAACAAAAGCTTTTTTGCCGTTTGAAGCGACTTTAATATCCTGAATCTCTATAAGATTTTCGTAATTTTCCGCTGATTGAGCGCCCTCGTTGACAGATTTCATGAATCCGCTCTTATCAAGGCTTATGGATGCTTCCTGTGGCGGCAGGCCGGGGATATGGTATTTCATAACGCTTTTAAACCGTGCTTTCTTATCCAAATGCTTATCAAGATAGGCTGCAATTTTTTCTGAAGACAAATCGTTGCTTTTGCCTGTGGTGATCTCCGTCGTATTTTCAATGAAAGTTTTAACATTGTTTTCTGTCAGAGCTTTAATGCTCTCATCAGCAAAACATGACGAAATGAATCCGAAAAGCATAAATGCACCGAAACTCATGGTCAGAATAAGATTATAAAAACGCCCAAATTTCATAAGTTTTTAAGCCCGCCCTTAAAAATATATTTACCATATTATTATCTCATTAAAAAGTGAAAGGAAAGCTAAAATTTAGGTCTATAATTTTATTTTTCTTAATTATCTTTAAGTCCTTGAATTTCAATGATTTTTAAGCGTGATTTATCCCCGCGTACAATCATAATCGCGGACTTTGGTACATCAAAATGCGCGGATAACAGCGTAATCAGTGATTTGTTGGCTTTTCCCTTCTCAGGAATGGCTGTGACAGCGCATTTCAGGGTCTTTTCACCAAAAAGGTCAGTTTCCCATCCTAAAACGTCATTTTTTGATGATTTTGGGGCTAATTTAACGGCAATGCGCTCTTTAGACATCAATATCGAGCGCGATATCCAACGCTGGGGCACTGTGCGTCAAAGCGCCAATTGAGATGTAATCAACACCCGTTTCAGCGATGGCGCGTACAGTTTCAAGGATTATACCACCAGAGGCCTCGCTCGTAATGCGCCCTTTTGTTCGCCCAACAGCTTTTTTAAGATCCGGGAGCTCAAAATTATCCAGCATGACAATATCGGCTTTACCGTTGGCCATAACCTCATCAAGTTGCTTGAGATTATCAACCTCAATTTCAATTTTCTTTGTGTGCCCTGCGAGCATATGGACCTGATCGAGAGCTTCAGAGATTCCACCCGCCACAGCAATGTGATTGTCTTTAATGAGGATGGCATCATCCAATCCAAACCGGTGATTAGATCCACCGCCAATCTCAACCGCATATTTCTGGAAGAGCCGCAGTCCAGGAATAGTTTTGCGCGTATCGCAAATCTCGCATCCAGTATCTTTGATCTTCTCAACATACTTTGCGGTAAGCGTCGCAACACCGCTCATCTGGCTCATGAAGTTGAGCGCCACGCGCTCGGCTGTAAGAAGGCTGCGCGCTGGGCCAATAATTTCGGCAATCACATCGCCTTTTTTTAAATCCGCACCATCCTCGGCCATTACGGTCATGTCAAAATCAATATCTGTGAAAGAGAATGTCGACAAAGCAACAATAAGCCCTGCAAGCCGTCCGCTCTCACGCGCCTTGATAGCACCTTTAGCTTCTTGTCCTGCGGGAATGAGAAGATTGGAGGTAATATCAAATCCGTGCCCCAAATCTTCTTTGAGGGCAGCTTTAACGTGTTCTTCAATATAAATTGGTGAAAGCATCTAACTAAGCTCCAACATGCGTTCAACAGCAACCCGCGCGCGTTTGGAAATTTCTGCATCAACATGCACTCCCGGCTCTTCGGTTTGAAGCGCCTTAAGGATCTTAGGTAGGGAAATACGCTTCATATGCGGGCACATCTGACAGGTTCCTACAATTTTCACTTCTGGGTTTGCTGCGGCGATGTTCCCGCCCATCGAGCATTCTGTCATCAAGATAGCCTTCGCGGGCTTGTGTTCTTTGATGTAATTATCAATCTGAGCGGTCGAGCCGGAAAAATCAGATTCGGCCATGACGTCTGGTGGACATTCCGGGTGCGCCATCACAAACACATTGCCGTGCTGCGCGCGCATGCGGCGTACATCCTCAGCGCTAAAGCGCTCATGAACCATGCAGCTACCTTCCCAGATGATAATTTTAACATCCGTTTCCGCCGCTACATTTTGCGCCAGAAACTTATCCGGCGTCATGATAACAGTGTCATGGCCTTCTGCGCCCAGCGCATTTACAATTTTAAGAGCGTTCGAGGATGTACAGCATACATCGCTTTCTGCTTTCACTTCCGCCGATGTGTTCACATATGTGATAACGGGAATACCAGGGTGGTCAGCCTTCAATTTACGTACATCATCCGCTGTAATCGATTCTGCCAAAGAACAGCCCGCTTTCATATCCGGCATCAGCACTTTTTTCTCCGGGCAGAGAATTTTCGACGTCTCGGCCATAAAATGCACACCGCCCTGTACAATAATATCAGCATCACTCTCCGCCGCTTTTTGCGCCAGCATTAGCGAATCGCCAACAACGTCGCCCACGCCATGGAAAATATCCGGCGTCATGTAATTATGTGCCAGAATAACCGCGTTTTTCTCACGTTTCAGGCGGTTAATCTCATAGATATAGGGCGCAAGCGTCTTCCAGTGCTCTGCCTTATACTGGTCCTCAAGCTTCTTATAAATGCCTAATGTCGCTTGTGCGACCTCATCCGTATATTCTAAACGCTCTGCTGACATGATTTGTTCTTTAAATGTTCACTGTGGCTGTTATAACAGAAGTATCTTTCATATTTCAAACGTCAAGGTCAAGCGCATCGCGGATTTATTTGCAGTTGAAGGTGGAGTAGCAGAAGGCGATAAAAACCGCCCGCTGGCCGATCGTCTGCGTCCGCAAAAACTTGAGGATATTGCCGGTCAGGATCATCTCGTGGGCGAGGGCGCCCCGATCCGCAAAATGGTTGATGGCGGGCATTTATCCTCGCTGGTGCTGTGGGGACCGCCGGGTTGCGGTAAAACCACCTTGGCCCGCATTCTCGCCGATCACACCCACCTGCATTTCGAACAGCTCTCCGCTATTTTCTCTGGCGTTGGCGATCTACGCAAGATTTTCGATTCCGCCAAAATTCGCAAAACGAACGGGCAGGGCACTTTGCTCTTTGTGGATGAAATACACCGTTTCAACAAATCCCAACAAGACGCCTTCCTCCCTGTGATGGAGGACGGCACGATCACGCTTATTGGTGCCACCACGGAAAACCCATCATTCGAACTCAACGCCGCGCTTTTGTCTCGCGCACAAGTCTTTGTTCTTAAGCGCTTGGACGAAGAAGCTCTCGAAACGCTTTTGCAAAAAGCGGAAGCAGACAAGCCTCTCCCTCTGACCCCTGAGGCCCGCAGCCTTCTTATAACGATGGCTGATGGCGATGGACGTTATGTACTCTCCATGGCTGAACAAATTATGGCCCAAGGTGAAACGCTCGATGAAGAAGGCCTACTCAACGCCGTGCAGCGCCGCGCCGCGCTTTATGATAAAGGCGATGACGCGCATTTCAATCTGATCAGCGCCTTTCACAAATCCCTGCGCGCTTCTGATGTTGATGGCGCGCTTTATTGGATGGCGCGGATGCTGGAGGGTGGTGAAAATCCCGAATATATCCTGCGCCGCATGACCTGCGTTGCCTCCGAAGATATCTCAAACGCAGATCCGCAGGCTCTGCAAATTGTGATCGCCGCTTGGCAGGCGTTCGAGCGCTTAGGCCTGCCGGAAGGGGAGCTGGCTATGGCGCAAGCTTGTACATATCTGGCCACCGCGCCCAAATCCAACGCCAGCTATATGGCGCTTAAGGCCGCAAAACGCGCAGCCAAAGAAACCGGCTCGCTGATGCCGCCAAAACATGCGGTCAATGCGCCGACAAAATTGATGAAACAAGAGGGATACGGTGATGGCTATCAATATGACCATGACACCTCCGAAGGTTTTTCCGGTCAGAATTACTTCCCCGAGGATCTTCCACGCGAGAAATTCTATAATCCCCCCGATCGCGGTTTTGAACGGGAAATCAATAAGCGTTTAGAATATTGGGCAAAGCTCAGAGCGGATAAAAGGTAGATCCGATATGTTTCGTATTGTATAATTTACTTGTTGTTTCGCCGCTCTGTTTCGATGAGATAAAACCCGCTGGCAATAATAATTGCGGCGCCGGCCAGCATCATTGCGCCGGGCACATCACCGAAGATGAGATAGCCGAAGAGCAGCGCCCAGACCATTTCAGTATAGAGAAATGGCGACACGGCTGCTGCCGGCGCAATGCGGAATGCTTGGGAAACGCACACAAGCCCAACGGCGCTGGTTAAACCGCTCACCGTATATAGCGCCAGATGCGGCCAAGCAATCGGCTCAAAATTCCCAATGGTCATCAGCCCGGTTATTGAGGCCGAAACCAAAAGCGGCCAAAGCCCCAGTAGCAGGGTGTTTTCCCCCTCCAATGATTTAGAAATCGTAAATTTTAGGGCAATGAGAAACCCAGCCAAAATAGGCACGCCAAGGCGAATATCAAACCCTTCGGCTCCCGGCTGCAATCCAATCACAACCCCTGCAAAGCCGCCCAAAATAGCCAGCATCCGGTGCCTCCCAATTTTCTGCCCGTAAAAGCTCAAGGCCAAAAGCGCTGAAAATAGCGGCACCGTAAAAATAAAGGTGTAGACATCTGCAATCGGTAAAATCGAAAATGAATAAATAATCGACAGCGCCACGCACGTATTGAGCACACCGCGAAATAAATGCAGCGGCAGTTTATGCGCGCGCTTCAGCAGCTTTATACCTTCGGTTCCTTGCAAGAGTATCAGCAGATAAAGCGCCGCTAGCGCATGATTCACAAACACCACCTGATAGATGGGATATTCGGTAGTCAGCCATTTGGAGATGATATCGCCGAACGCAAAGGCGGTAAAGCCGATGAAGGCCAGCGCTATTCCTTTATGTGTGACACTAAGATGATTGAACATACGGGCAAACTCGACTACAACGTGAACATGTTTTGTAAGGACTTATCACGATGAACGCAATAGTTGCTATCGCAGCCGGAGGGGCTTTAGGTGCTTTACTCCGCCATAGCGCCAATATTGGCGCTGTAAAGCTGCTGGGCCACGGCTTTCCCTATGGCACGCTGGCGGTCAATGTCGCCGGGTCTTTTGCCATGGGTCTGTGTATTGCTGTGTTTGCCCATTATTGGCAACCGCCTGAAGCTATGCGCGTGTTTCTAATCACTGGGCTTCTCGGTGCGTTCACGACATTTTCAACCTTTTCGCTCGATTTTGCCAATTTGTGGGAGCGCGGGGCTTATCTTTACAGCGCCCTTTATCTCGGCGGTTCAGTTATCCTCTCTATCGCCGGATTATTTGCAGCGATGGCACTCGTGCGGGCCTTTGCATCATGAGCGAGCATAAGACTGCGGGTGTCCGTAAAATCGAAGTAAAACAGGATGATGACGGCCAACGCCTTGATCGCTGGGTGAAGAAAAATGTCCCAGAAATTCCTTATATCCTCATCCAAAAGCTGCTGCGCAAAGGCCAGATGCGCGTTGATGGTAAGCGCGCCAAGGCCGATATGCGCCTGACTGCCGGTCAGGAAGTCCGCATTCCACCGGTCAAAGAGCGCGGACGTCCGGACAAAGAAAAGATTACCGATAAGGACAAAGCCTTTATCAAATCTCTCGTCATTTATGAGGATGCGGATGTCATTGCGCTGAATAAACCTCATGGTCTCGCCACTCAAGGCGGCAGTAAAACCAATTACCACATTGATGGGTTGCTTGATGGCCTAAAGAATAAAGAGGGCGTGCGCCCGCGCCTTGTTCACCGCCTCGATAAAGACACCAGCGGCGTTCTCTTGCTTGCCCGCTCTGCCAAAATTGCCAGAAAACTCGGCGATTCTTTTAAAGACCGTAATGTGAAAAAAATCTATTGGGCGATTTGCTGCCCCGCCCCGCATCGCGCGGAAGGCACAATTAAAGCGCCTCTGCTCAAAGCTGGCGGCAATAATAAAGAGCGCATGGTTGTTGATGAGAAAGAGGGCAAGATCGCCATCACCGACTTCATCGTTCTTGAGAACGCCCTCACCAGCGCCGCCTTTGTGGCCTTCTGGCCGCGCACCGGCCGCACCCACCAAATCCGCGTTCATGCCGAACTGATTGGTTGCCCGATTGTCGGTGATAAGAAATATAGCCGCCTGCCCGAACAAGAAGAAACCCACGAGGCCCGCAGAGTTGCGGAGGCTGATCTCAAGCATATGAAGCTCTCTGATCGCCTGCACCTGCATGCACGGCGCGTCATTTTGCCCCACCCAGGACGTAAAGGCACGCTGGATATCACTGCGCCGCTGCCTAATGATTTGGCAAAAAGCTGGAAAGCTTTGGGATTCAGTAGCAATTTAAAAGAAGATCCTTTTGAGGTTAAGAAATGAGCGAAGACCAACCACAAGAAGAGATGAAAAAACCTCTATGGCTTAGAGCGCTTAAGCGCTCCATCAAAATATCTATCATTTTAGCTGTGATTGTCTTCGGCCTCCTGACGGTGCTTTCACGTATCGGCGGTAATAGTGAAACCTTTAAACTCGCTGTTCAGGATTTTCTTACAGATTCCACGCCTTATACGGCCTATATTCATACACTCAACAATATGACGATTTTCCCGTCGATCTCCGTTTATGTCGAAGGCGTTGAGTTAAGAGAAGGCGATGCCGGAACCGGGGAAGCCGTTATTCGCATTGAAGCGGCTAAAATTTCCTTGCCGTTTTTCGATGTGTTATTTCGCCCTGGCCACTTTAAAAATTTTGAGATTCAAAACCTCAAAGCAATGCCCGGAACAATTTTAGAACAGGCGCTAGCCCTTGATTCTGTAAGCGTTGGATCTGAAGACGGCCAAGCATATCTAAATATTGAAGGACGCATTGATGAGAACCCTTTAAGCGCTAAAATTGGATTGGAAACCAAGGGCAAGCCCGGCAAATATATATACGCCGTTGGCCGCACAAGGCCGCTGGATATTACGCTCAGCGCTTTGAGGCTTGAAGGGATGCTGACAAATGCGCTAACCGGGGGCTATAAACTTGAAAACGCCGCGCTGAGTATCGGTGAAGAAAAAGCTCTGCGAGGGAACTTTTATATCGATCGGGATAGTGCCGGTCAGTTCCATCTTAAGGGGCAGGCACGTTTAGAGCCCGATAAATCCCAGCTTGACCCGAACTTAAAACTGGATTTTAGCGGTGAGCAAGACGTGATCTCTGGCGACATTAAAAGCGACATGCTGTTGCTTAGCGATTTTGATGATAAATCACCCTTCATGCGCACTTTGGACAAAGTTGATGCGATTTTTGGTTCTGGTGAAGATGCGCTCGATCTCAGCAATTTCTCTGTCGATCTTCAATTTGAAGCAGGTCAAATTAAATCCGGAGCTTTGGATGTAGGTTCGCTCAGCGCCCCTGTTTCGATTAAAGACAGCGCGCTGCATATCGGCCCACTCGAAGGAAAAATCATCAACGGCGACCTTAGCGGTGATATTCACCTCGATGCGTCTACTCAACCTCCAAGCCTTAAAAATAAAATTATAATTAAAAATTTCGACTACGCTGCTCTTCAAAAGCGTCTTGGCGGCGAAGCAGAGATTGAAGGCGCCGCCCATATTATGGTCGATCTGAAGTCGCAAGGAAAAACGCTAAATACGTTGGTAGACGCGCTTTCTGGCAAAGTAAACTTTGTTGGGGGTGCAGGTCGTATGCGCTCTGGTTTACTGAATATATGGGGAGGCGGGTTGCTCAATGCAATCCTACCCAGCTTTGAAGAAACTAACGACCTAAAAGTCAATTGCGTCGTTGCTAACCTCGATATTGAAAACTTGAAAGGGCATAGTGATGCCATTTTTGTCGATACAGAGCTTGTCACATTGCACGGCAAGGGCACCTATGATTTTAAAGCCGATAACCTCGAAATGGTTCTGGAACCCAAACCCAAAGATGTCGCGATTGGCGATCTTTCTTCGGCCGTTAATATTTCCGGCCCGCTGTCGGATTTAACCGTTACCCCAAATGTTTTTGATCTGGGTAAGAAGGTTGGCGGGTTGCTTCTCGGTGCGGTTAACCCGGCATTCTATGCCTTGACCCTCGCCGATCTTGGTCTGAATGATGACCACCCATGCAAGGCCTTCGTCATCGAAAAAGAAGTTCTCCCGCCGCTGGAGGTGCCAGTGGAGGAGCCTTTATTACCAATGCCAACCCCTGAAGAACAGCCCGCTGTTAATCCGTAAATGAAACGTTTTTACAAACTTGTCTCCACACATCAAGAAGCCGAGGGCTGGGCCATCCACCTCGATGGTAAGCCCGTGAAAACGCCGCTAAGAGTGTCTCTTCTTGCGCCAAATGAAGCTCTCGCTGATGAAGTGATGAAAGAATGGGCGGCTCAGGAGGAACAAGTTGATCCCGATGCCATGCCGCTTACGCAAATTCTCAGCACGCAGATTGATCGTGTGTCGGAGCAGCGCACGATCATGAGCACAGAAATTTTAAAATTCCTTGATACAGACCTTCTCTGTTACCGCGCACCAAAAGATCAACCGCCCGGACAAGCAGAAAGACAAGCTGATATATGGAACCCATGGCTGAACTGGTTTGAACAGCGCTTTAATACGAAGTTGCAAACGACTGTGGATCTAGTCGCGCTGACGCAGGCTCCACAGGCACATAAAGGCGCCAAAGACGCTGTCGAAAATTTCGACGATGCGCATTTTACAGCCTTGCAGCTCGTCGTGCCACTCGCTGGGTCGTTGGTGCTCGGTCTCGCTTTTGTAGAAGGCGTCATAACGCCTGAGCAGCTCTACGAAGCCGCCCGCGTCGAAGAGCATTTCAAAGACAAAATTTATAATGCTGAAAAATACGGCCGAGATCCGCTACAGGAAAAAAAGGATGCCGCTATGCTCCGCGACCTCGAAGCTGCCTCTTTATTTCTGAAACTTCTATAGCCAGCTTTTAGGGTTAGAAAGCCGATACCCTTTCATCGCCCGTGAAAGACCTTTCGCCATCCGGTACGCCATATAGATGATGATCGGCCCCCCGGCAATAATCACAGAATTCATTAACAGCGTTTTGTTAAAGCTGATGAAACTCTCAACGCAGGGCTGGATAATCGCATAAACTTCCATCGTTCCGGCATTTTCCATCCATGCTGTGCCTTTATTTGCCAGATTATTAGCACAGGGCTCAAAGGTTGAATAATCAATCCCATTTATCATATAAGCCGTCGCAATCGCTGTGGTTGCCAGCGATATAAACGCGCTAATCCATAATGTCCGGATTATATATGTCGCGTGATTTTCACCCAAACTATGCTCTTCAGTTCTTTTGCGCAGCGCATACGCTGCAACCAAAACGCCGACAAAAAACACCAGCGATAAAATCGCCGCGGGCATAGAGGGCAGTACAGATAAAATTAAACTCACACCAAATGCGGCATAAAGATTGAGAATAAATTTTTGGTTTTCAGGCTGTGCATCCATAAGTCTTATTCCAATATTCGCTGCGGCGAGGCAGAAGGTGCAATTCTACAATATTTTTTCGCGTAAGCGTACTGATGATACGTGCGCAGGAAAAATATTGTAGAATTGTGCATAATGCCCGTCCGCAGTAGAATAGTGCTATCGTCGTCCGAATAAGCGTTCAATATCTTTTAAGGATAATTCAACATAGGTCGGGCGTCCATGATTGCATTGCCCTGACAATGGCGTTTCTTCCATCTGCCGCAAAAGCGCGTTCATTTCCTCAGCGTTCATTCGTCGGCCAGAGCGCACAGAGCCATGGCACGCCATCGTCGACAATATCTCGTTCAGCCGCTCTTCAAGCCCCTGCGCTGTATCCCGCTCAGTAATTTCATCAGCCAAATCCTTGATCAGACCTTGTAAATTAGCTTGTGTCCCCAGCAAAGCCGGAACCGCCTGTACAGCAATAGCGCCTGCACCAAACGCGTCTATATCCAGTCCCAGCTTGCTCAACTCTTCGGAAAATTTCAAAAGCCGCTCCGCTTCGCTTTCTTCAAGCTCAACAATTTCCGGGGTGAGTAATCCTTGCTTCTCTACACCGCGCTCGGAAATTTGCGCTTTAAACCGTTCGTAAACCAGCCGCTCATGCGCTGCATGTTGGTCAACAACCACCAGCCCGTTTTCATTCTGCGCGATAATATAATTTTCATGAATTTGCCCGCGCGCCGCGCCCAAAGGAAAATTCTGTTGATCCTCACGCACATCTTCATGCGCGGCTGATTTTGCCTGTGGGGCCATATCTACAGCCATAGATCCCTGCGGTGCGTAAGCATTGTGAACCGATTCCGCTAGATTTCCATACGCATATCCGGAAGGCATAGGGGAACTCGATCCACGATGTAGCGGCAAGCTCGGCCCATTGGCAGGCTTAAAGCTCCCCAGCATCGCACTCGAAACACTGCTCGAAGCCTGCTGCCCATGTTCATGCAGCGCGTGTTTCAGCGCGCTGATAATCAACCCCCGTACTATCCCGGGATCGCGAAACCGCACTTCGGCTTTGGCCGGATGCACATTCACATCCACTTCACCCGGCGGAATGTTAATAAACAGCGCCACCACCGGGTGCCGCCCGCCATGCAAAACATCGCTGTATGCCGCGCGGATGCAGCCATGCAGCAGCTTGTCACGCACCGCCCGGCCATTCACAAATAAATATTGATACTGCGTTGTCGCGCGGTGGTAAGTCGGTAGGCTGGCAAGTCCTGAAAGCATAATCCCTTCGCGCTCCGCTTCTATCACCATCGCATTCTCACCAAATTCTCTGCCCAGTATTGCCGCCATGCGCCCTTGTGCGTCGTCTGAGCCGGGCAAATTCAGCGAATTTTTTCCATCATGAATTAAGCGAAAGCTAATTCCCGGGTTGGCCATGGCCAGACGCGTCAGTGTATCTTTCACCGCCATAAATTCCGCACGGTCAGTTTTAAGAAATTTCAATCGCGCAGGCGTGGAGAAAAATAAATCCCGCACCTCAATTTGCGTGCCTTCTGGGTGCGCTGATGGGGTAGGCTCGAACTTCTGCCCGCCTTCAACGCGGATCCCCCACGCTTCATCTGTGTCAGCTGCTCGTGATTGAATATTAATCCGCGCCACTGCTGCAATCGAAGCCAAAGCTTCGCCGCGAAAACCTAGATGTTTAATATCAACCAGATCATCGGACGGCAGCTTCGATGTCGCATGCCGGTCCACAGCGGCTGTAAGATCGTCTTTGTCCATCCCCTTGCCGTTATCACTCACGACAATCATCGCTTTACCGCCATTGCCCAAGCTCACCTCAATGCGGCTGGCCCCCGCATCAATAGAATTCTCCACTAATTCTTTGACTGCGGCAAATGGGCGCTCAATCACTTCCCCGGCCGCAATCTGATTGATCAGCGTTTCTGGTAAATATCGAATGAACATAAAGGAAGATTAGGCGTTAGAACCGTTAAAAACAAATTTTATGACAGGAAACATCCACAAGTCAGTAAGATTTTACAGCGATTTTAAATCGATAATTGTTTCATCAAGGCGGCAATTTTCCATTTTGACCCCGGAGAGGATAGCCCCAGTTAAATCAGCCCGGCGCAAATCACATCCATTCAAAATCGCATTGGTCAAATCCACGCCCATAAGAACCGCATCACGCAAATCCGCGCCTTTAAGGCAAGAAAACCGCAAATTTGCGCCGCTTAAATCCACACGTTGAATATTACTTTGAATATCATCTTTCTTAAATTCTAAAGGACAAAGCAATGCGCCGCTCAGATCAACCCGTGCCATTTGTGCATATTTAAAGCTGGAGCCGCGCAAATCTGCTTCAAGCATCCGGCAATCACGGAAATCGCTACGGTCAAAATTGCCGCTCTGCAGCTCGGCGCTGCGTAAATCTTGATTAAGAAAATTCGCGCCAACACATTGAATAGCCGTGAGCGGGAATCTCTTTAAATCCAAAATATCGCGCAAATCATAACCGCTCAAATCAAGCTGCCGACCGCTGCGCCCGGCTGTGGCAACCCAAAGCGTGTGTTCTTCCAGAAGCTCTGGCAGGGTCTTACCAAGATTCTCAAGCTTGGCTCCCATATCACCTTCAGTAATAGCCGCCGTCGTATCCATACCATGCTGTTCGGTGCGCTCCATAACCGTTCCCGTCATGATCGATTGGCGCATATTGGTCTGAGATAGGTTGGAGCCTGTCAAATCCGTATCCGTGAGATTGGCCCCCTCAAAGCTCGCACCACTCAAATTCGCATCTGTAAGAGCAACGCCCGTCATGTCTGAATCCGAAAAATCAGCCGACATGGCCTGTGCGCCCGTCATGTTAGTTTCACTAAGTTTTGCCCCGGAAAATACGGCCTTCGCCCCAGCGCCGCCAGAGCGCTTGCGATCCTCAAGCACACCCTTTTCACCGCGCTTCATAATCTTGCCTTCACGTAAGTCAACATCACTCATATCTGCGCCGCTTAAATTGGCGCCAGCGACATAAGCGCCGCGGAAGTCTGCCCGTGAAAAATTACCTTCATTCATTTTCGCATTGCGTAGGTCGCATGCAAAAAGGCATGTGCCAACAAAAGTGCAGTTTGAAAGGTCGGCTTCGACAAACAATGAACCTGTGAAATCTGCCTGTGAAAGGTCGGCTTCTTTGAAATCAAGACTGGAAAGATTGCGATATTTTAAAGCCGCCCGTGCGCCGCCAATTTGCCCGTTCAAATACATTTTATGCAGCTCAATCACATCATTCAGCTCAGATTGGCTGAGTGGCAGCAATTCGCTCGGATCAGGAACCATAAATTTCATGTCGCGCGCGTATCCTTCGCTTTTTTTATCAGGCGGTGTTCTTTCGCCCACAAACCACCTTATCTCAATACATCTATTGTACAGAAATAGTATCTAAGATTTTATAAATTTTCTGCTAAATGGTCAAAAAGACCCACAGTAGAGACATCAAAATTATCAGTTATCTTTTTGTTATCAAATGATTTTATAATGTTTTCTGCGTTTGTTTTACCAAGCTCAACGCCCCATTGATCAAAGCTGTTAATCCCCCAGAGCGCCCCTTGGACAAAGATTTTGTGTTCATACAGAGCGAGTAACACCCCCAGATGATAACCATCAAGCGTATCGAGTATAAAGGTTGAACTAGGCCGGTTTCCGGTAAAATTATGATGCAGTGCATCTGGTTTCTCTTGCCCCTCCATAAGCGCTTTACTTTGCGCCAGCGCGTTACCCAAAAGCTGTTTATGATGCGCCGCATGTGGATGCTGAGCTTTCGCTGTGACTATAAAATCGACTGGAATAATCTCATGGCTTTGGTGTAAAAGCTGCATAAATGTATGCTGCGCATTTGTACCAGCCTCTCCAAAAATAACTGGGCCAGTTGCGTAATTTGTAGTCAGTCCGTCTTGGGTAACACTTTTGCCGTTTGATTCCATGTCAAGCTGCTGCATATAAATCGGAAATTCCCGTAAATCATGCGAATACGGCAAAACGCAGTGAGCAGGGTAATCCCAAAAATTGCGATACCAAACGCCAAGCAAGGCCATCAGGACTGGAATATTATTTTCTAAAGGCGCGCTGACAAAATGTTCATCAACCGCTTTGGCACCGTCCAGCATCGCTTTAAATGTTTTAAACCCGCAGGCTATGGCAACCGGCAGCCCTATGGCGCTCCAAATCGAATACCGCCCGCCGATCCAATCCCGCATGGGGAAGATATGGTCTTCATTAACGCCAAAGCCGCTCGCCGCCTCTGCATTTGCGGTGACAGCAAGCAAATGATTGCCCAGCGCATCTTTATCAATGCTCTCAAGCAGCCAGTCTTTCGCCGTTTGCGCATTCCTTAGCGTTTCCTGCGTTGTAAAAGTTTTTGAGGCAATAATGAACAGCGTATTTTCGGGTTTTAGTTTGTGCAAGCGCTGATGCAGCGCGCTGCCATCAACATTTGAAATGAAATAGATGTTTGGCCCGTCGGCTAAAGGTTTAAGCGCTTTATAAGCCATGCGCGGCCCGAGATCAGAACCCCCAATGCCAATATTTACCACGTCCGTAATATTTGGGTTTTCGCGGATTTTATCACTGATAATTTGCATGTTCTGTAATGTTGAATTTACAAAATGCTCAACATTTTTTCCATCAACCTCAAGCGCTTTATCACAAGACCCACGCAGCGCCATGTGCAGGGCTGGCCTATTTTCTGAAACATTCACTGCCTCCCCGGAAAACAAAGCATCACGCTGTTTTTCAACGTTGCGCGCTCTTGCCAGTGCAACTAAGGCATCTTTGGTTTCGTCTGTAATTTTATGCTTTGAATAATCAAACAAAAGCCCCGGCATATCGACACTGAAAGTCTGGAAGCGGTTTGGGTCTTCATCAAAAAGAGTTTTTATATGCAGATTTTCGGTGGCGCGTTTGTGGTCTTCTAACGCACGCCATTCTGGCAAATCTGTCAATTGATCATTCGACATTCGGCAATGACTTTACGGTTTCGAGCGTCTCCACCCCTTCAGGCTGGCCAACCAAAATCGTAACAAAGGACTCCGGTTTTAATAAACGCTGGGCCAGTACCTGAATATCCGGTGCAATGACATTTTTAAGCGCTTCTTCGCGCTGGTCGAGATAATCAATCGGCAACCTGTCCAGCTGCAGTGAACTCATAAGCCCTGCAATTTTATCCGTCGACGTTAACGATAAGGGCAGCGAGCCAATGAGATAAGATTTTGCATCACTCAACTCTTTATCTGTTACCGTGTTGTTCGCCATCCTTTCAAATTCCCCGCCAATCAATTTAAGCATTTCCGCCACGTTTTCATTTTTAGTTGAGGTTGAAATGGCTAAACCCTGTAGATGCGCAAGGTCATAAAAATATGAATAAATTCCGTATGTTAAGCCGCGTTTTTCGCGAATTTCTTCGGTCAGGCGCGACCCAAACCCTGAAGAACCCAGAATAAAGTTCAAAAGCTGTGCTGTGTGATACTCAGGGTCCTTGCGGCCAATTCCGGGTTGCATAATTTCTATGACGGTTTGCGGAATATCCTGCTCATAATGAAAAACCTGCCCCTGATTTTGAATATCCAGATCGTCGGTTTCAGGAATTTCCACTGCCGACAGCTTGCCAAAAACGTCGTCCAAAACGATGGCAAGCTCCTGCGCAGTTATATCTCCTGCCACAGCAACAACCAGATTATTTTTACCCAAATAACGCTCATGAAATTGTTCTAAATCATCGGGCGAAATACCTTCTAGTGAAGACAGCGTGCCGCCGCTGTTCATCGCATAGGGGTGCCCCTCAAACGCTTTGTCATTCAAAATCCGCGCGGCCATCCAACTTGGATCAGACAGGGAAGAACGAATGCGCCCTTGGTTGGAATTGCGCATGCGCTCCACCGCTTCATTATCAAAGCGCGGTTTGGTCAGGGCCAGCTTGGTTAGCTCAAAAGCGCGCTCTTTATTCTTGCTTAGGGTTTTTAGGGAGCCGGTAAAATCATCGCGGCTTGCTGAAAAGCTGAGTGAAATCACAAGGTCACGCAGCTCTTTCTGAAATTCTTGCGAATCCAAATTGCCTGCACCTTCATCCATGGTATTGGACACCATCCGCGCTAATCCCTGCTTATTTTCAGGGTCTTGCCGCGCTCCGCCGCCACGAAATCCAAATTTCACGGCAATGACCGGAACGCTATGATCTTCAACCAGCCATGCGCTGATTCCGCCTTCGCTTGTGACATCTTTAATGTCGAGCAGACTGTCTTTCGCGTACCCAGGGGCAGAAAAAAGCAAAAGACCTATAAAAAGAACACTTATAAATCTCATTCTTTTTCTCCTTGTCCGGCTTTTGGCAGAAGGAAACCGCTAACTGGTGGGTGTGCACTCTGCACGTCAGGGTTTAAATATTTTTCGGCAACATCTTTGATTTGTTCGGCTGTGATTTCAGCGATGTCGTAAGGCCAATATTCAATGTGGTCGAGTGTTTGCCCGCTCACCAATCCATAGCCAATAACCATCGCCGGGCCGCTCAAACTGTCACGAGCATAAACCGCTTCATCCCGCATTCGGTTTTTTGCATCATTCAATTCTTCTTCGCTGACTCCGTTTTTAATAAGCTCTCGCAGTTCTTGCATTAAAGCCGCTTGTATATCCTCAAGCTTTTGTCCCGGTAAAGGAGAAGCGTAAATCCATGTTCGCGCATCGTCCCATACGGTGCCCTGATAAGAAAAGCCTGCGCTTGAGGCAATCTTCTGTTTAACAACCAGCGATTTATAAAGCCGCGCAGTCGATCCGCCGCCCAGTATTTCTTCTAAAATCTCAAGGGCTAAAGACTCTTGTCTGTTTTGGCGTGCGCTAGAGGCGCGGAATAGTGTCTGGGCGACAGGCTCGCGAATGGAAGGATGTTCCAGTGTCACCGTTGTTTTTGAATTAAGCTCCGGGGAGCGTGTTCGAACGCGCTTTGGTATATTTTCACGCGGCAGCTTGCCGTATATATCGATGGCAAGCTGAAACACTTGCCCTGGTGTGACGTCTCCAGACACAACTAGGATAGCGTTATTTGGCGCATACCAACGATCATAGAATGTTTTTGCCTCTTCGTAAGACAGTTCATCCATCTCGTGCTTCCAACCAATCACAGGAATGCCATAGGGGTGGTTGACGTATGCCGCCGCCGCAAGCTGCTCTCCGAACTGGCCGCGCGGGTCATTATCCGTACGTTGGCGGCGCTCTTCTAAAATCACGCTGCGTTCTGAAAGAACTTCATCCGCAGGCGGATTCATTCCGTTCATACGCCCGGCTTCCATACGCATCACAGCTTCAATATGTTGCGCTGGTATCGATTGAAAGTAAGCGGTGTAATCTTGTGATGTGAAAGCGTTATCATTGCCGCCCATGGCGCGCACAATCTGCGAAAATTCGCCGGGTTTTAAGGGTGGTCTGCCAATTTGCTCCGACCCTTTGAATAAAAGATGTTCCAGAAAATGGGCAATGCCGGATTGGCCGGGAGGTTCGTCCGCCGCGCCAACTTTATACCACACCATGTGCGTAACGACCGGAGCGCGGTGATTAGGGATAACGACCACCTGCATGCCGTTATCGAGCGTAAAACTCTCGGCATTAAATACCTTGCTGCGCTCCTCTTCTTGAGTCTGCGCGGCAGGCTTCTCGTTCTTCAAAGTGTCCGCAGCCAAAACAATGTTCGGAGCAAAAACCGCTAAACCTATAAAAACTAAAGCCTTGAGCATCATCATCAATTCTCAACCGAAGGGGTTTCCCCTTCTGTCACAGGCTTACCTTCTTCCTGATTTTTCTGTAGGCGCTCAGCTTCACCGGATGCATCTAGCACTTTGGCCGGTGGCTGCGTATCGCGGCCAAGATTCATAAGCTTGTCAATGACAGGTTGGTTTTCATCAACCATTTCCGTAGATTCTTTATCAACGCGGCTACGAATGCCCGGATCAATCTCAGCCGCCCCAGCTTGTTGTAACAAAACACCTTCAGATGTGGTCGGAAGGGTTTGTTGCCCGGAAACATCTTCACCGCCAAATACCGTCTGGCGGGCTTGATCGACCATAGCCTGTTCTTGCGGGCGCGGTGCACCCGGGCTTGGTGGACGCAAAGTATATTGCGGCGGCAATTCCAGCGGCGCGCGCTTTACGACCTTAAACTCGTCAGGCGCGCTCTTGTTCAGGCCCAACTGTTCCTGCGCGGTTTCACACGCCGAAAGTGCGGTTACCCCAAGCATAAGTACAAACAAAGCTGCGAATCTATTCATATTGCATAATCCTGCTTAATCAGTGTTGGAATTAGTTGTAGCATTTTTCGCAAGGGTTTTCCCAGTCGTTTCAAAAAAGAAGGACTGGACGATCAACAGAAAAACACCAATAAAAATACAACTATCAGCGATATTGAACGCTGGCCAGTGAAAGCCCGCGACATGAAAGTCCAGAAAGTCAACCACAGCACCAAATCGCACGCGGTCAATCACATTACCAATCGCTCCCGCAATCACAAAACCAATCGCCAGACATTGCAGCTGTGAACGGCTACGAAACAGCCAAATCAGGAATACAGCTGAAATCAGCAATGAAAGACCGCTAAGAAGGAGAGCTCCGTACGCCGTTTCATTGTTTAGCATGCCAAAACTTACACCCTGATTCCACACCATAACAATGTTGAAAAAGGGCAGTATTTCAATGCTGGCAAAGGATAGACGCTGCGGCGCAGAGGCCATCCAGTCAATAAAATGCAGTGAGGCCCCGCCATCTTCTAAAGCGGGGCGGATTATCTGCTCGCTCACCGCCCACTTACTTATTTGGTCGGCAACGAGCAGAAAAAACGCGAGGATTAGGTAAGGAAATTTTTGCATCCTTAGGTTTCTAGCGTGTTTAACCTAGCGAATCCATTTCAAAATAAGGGCATCCAAAGATAATTTCCCAGCGCCCTTAAACAAGATAACCATGAATAGCAGCATCCAGTAATAATGCTCCGCGTTTTGCATCCCATAATCAGCCGGAACAATATATTGAATGGTGATGGTCATAAACAAAAGGCCAGCAGCGGCAAAGCGTCCAAATAGGCCAAAAGCCAGAAGCACAGAAAGAATAAGCTCGCCGCCCGTACCGGCTGCCGCCGCAAGTTCTGCGGGAACGCCCGGTATCGGGTGAATTTCTTCGAACAGAAAAAGGGTAGAACCCCAATCGTCATTCAAATAATTTTTAAACTTCAAAATCCCCGATTTGAAAAAGATATTGGCCATGTACAGACGAATACTCAGGTCCAGCAGCGGCGAGGCCACACAATTCGCAAGCTTGCGAAGTGGCTCAATTAGATTGTCAATTTTTTTTGCAGCAGTAATCATCTGAAATTCCTCATAAAATTAAATTCTGTCTATGTATTCGACGCTAAAGCCTTAAAAGTTTCAAGGGCTAAGTGTTTTTGTAAAAATACTTGGAAATCAAAGTCATCCTGCACGTTCATGACATTCTCTACAGCTTTGCCTAGTGTTTGTTCGTTGGCCAGATTGTTCAGCATCAGATACTCACCGCTTTCAAGCAAAGCCGTAACGCTTTCTAGCTGTGGGCGATAAATTATCAGTTTCTCACTGCCCTGATCAAGATCAAGCTTACCATCTTGCGTTTCCGCCATACAAAAATCACGAATGGCTGTGAGCGGATAACGCGAGCTCACTAAATGCACACTATCCCTTAAGCTCAGTTGCAAATCTTCAAGCTCTTCCGGCGCTACATTGGACAATTCCTCCGCCGTTAACGCTGTATCATCTTGCGCGTAATAGGCTTTGTTCAGCGCCAGCTCAAGCCGCGCAATATCGGGCAAATAGGGCAGGGATTTGGCCAGCTCAAACTCTTCCACGAATTCAGCAAACCCATCGCCATATAGACTTAAACATCCTTGGTTAGGAGGGTTTTCAAGAATAAAGCTCCGTGACATGCCTTCCAGAAAATCTTTCCCCACCAGCTTCTCCATCACTGGAAATGTGGTCAGCATTAAATCCGTCAACGTGCCAACAATATTATTCCGGTAAACTTTAAGCCGGGTCGGCAGGTTAATATTGCCCCCACCTGTTTTAACGTCGCAAAACGCCGCGAGGTCTTCTGGCGGGTTCTCTAAAGCCTTAGGGTGGTCAAGCATCAGCTCTTTAAACCGATTTTGAAATTCATTCAGCTGCACGAGGAACCTCCTCCAGCTTTGTAAGGATTGCGCGCGCCTTGTCTGCTTCACCAACAAGCGTCGCCAGATCCGGAATATCCTTGTCCCATTCAATAAGAGTCGGAACAACGCCAATCTTTTTCACTGCATGTTCATATAAATCCCAAACATCACCCTTAACAGGGCGGCTGTGGGTATCGACGAGGATCGTGCTGTCTCCGGCCTCTTCCTCAATATGTCCGGCCAGATGCATCTCACCGACATGGCGCGCATCAATCGTTTCAACATAGCTCCACGCGTCATAGCCATGATTATGCGCCTGCACATATATATTATTCAAATCTAGTAAAATCCCGCAGCCAGTCATCTCGGCCAGCTTGTTCATAAATTCATCTTCATGCATTTCGTTGCCGTGAAACGCCAGATAGGTTGACGGGTTTTCAACCAGCATCTTGCGCTCAAACACTTCCTGCGTTCGCTCAACATTGCGCGCAATTTTATCAAGGCTTTCCTGCGTATAGGGCAGGGGCAGCAAATCATTCAAATGCGCGTTGCCGCTTGCGCTCCATGACGCATGGTCAGACACGTTAAACGGCTGATAAATATCAATCAGCTCTTTGAAATTTCGTAAATGCTGTTCGGAAACGGGCTGGTCTGAACCCAGCGATAAGCCTACAGCATGCAGGCTCAAATTATATTTTTTGCGCGTTTCAGATAAAAAATGGCGGTGCGCACCGCCGCCAAAATAATTTTCCGGATGAACTTCAAGCCATCCTAAATTCAAATCAGTCTCTAAGACCTCTTGATAATGTGGGGCTCGAAGGCCAATCCCCACCGGCTCATCTGGGATGGCCGCCGGTGGGAATGGTTGGTATTGATTAGTGCTTCTCACCGTGGTCAGCAGCAGGAGCCGCTTCAGCAGGCGCAGCAGCTGCAGGCTCTGTAGAACCGTGAGCAAGCTTTTCACAAACACCAGTTGGTAGAGCTAGCCATTCACCAGCATCAGCATCAGCCGTAGCATGGCCAGCACATGAGTGTGATTTTGAAGCGTTTGCGCAGTCATTTGCACCGGCTTTTACAACGCCGTAGCATTTTTCTTTACCTTCAGCCATTGCATTGGCAGCACCAACGCCGCCAGCAACAGTTAAAGCAACAGCAGAAGCAAGTAGTGTATTTAAAGTTTTGTTAGAAGCCATTTTGAAATCTCCTTAAATGGTTTTAATGTTCGGGATCTCCCCCGTATGGTTGTGTTTTCGAACACAGTGAAGCGAAGGTTACAATGTTTACCAAAAAAATCCAGCAGATAGATTGAGTTTCAGCGAAAAAGATTTATAGGTAAGAACTATGAATATTCATGAATCTTTGCAAAGCATCCCGGAAACCGCCAAAAATGGCGTTGTTGCTATTGGTAATTTCGATGGTGTGCATCGTGGTCATCAAGCGTTATTAAGTAAAGCCAGAGACGTTGCCGCTGAAAAAAATCTGCCTTTGGCGGTTTTAACCTTTGAACCGCATCCACGACGACTTTTCCGCCCAGATGATCCGCCCAATCGTATCACGCCGCCATCCGTCAAGCATTGGCGATTAGAGAAATTTGGCGTTGAAACCTTGTTTTCTTTGCCTTTTGACTGGGATTTTGCCTCGCAAAGCGCTGATGATTTTATTGCCAATGTCTTAAAAGAGGGGGTGGGCGCTGCCCACGTTGTTGTTGGAACAGATTTCTGCTTTGGCCAGCTTCGCAAAGGCGCACCCAGCGACATTGAAAAAGCAGGCATCGCGACAACAGCCATTGAAAAAATATCTGGTACTGACACACAAATTTTCTCCTCCAGTAATATCCGCCAAGCCTTGCGCGCTGGTGATCTGGAGGCCGCGAATGAAATTTTGGGATGGAATTGGGAAATGCGCGGGGAAATTGTGAAGGGTGACCAACGCGGGCGCGAGCTGGGCTACCCGACAGCTAACGTCAAACTCGGCGAAACCGTTCATCCCGCTTATGGCATTTACGCCTCACTTGTACAAATCGAGGGGGAGGATGAGTGGCGCCCCGCCGCCACCAATATCGGTATTCGCCCAATGTTCGAAGTGCCCATCGCTCAGGTCGAAAGCTTTATTTTCGATTTTGATCGCGATATTTACGGTAAAATTCTTCGCACAAAGTCCGTGCAACGCTTGCGCGGTGAGGCGAAATTCAACTCTCTCGACGATCTCATCGCTCAGATCGAGAAAGATTGTATTCAGGCCCGTGAAATATTAGGCTGCTAAAGCCATGGATATTTTCTTTACGCTTTTTTCCAATATAGCGCCTCTATACGCCATCATCGTTTTAGGCTGGATCGCTGGACGTTGTTATGGTGTTGAGCGGGAATCCATTGCTGCGCTGGCAATTTACATCGTCGTCCCAGTTGTATCTTTTTACTACGTAGCTGAGCTTGAGTTTAAGGCCAGCTTTGCGTTCTTGCCATTTCTTGTGTTTGTGCTTTTTACTGCAATAACAATTTTATTTTATATGATTGGCAAAAAAGTATATCCCGATAAGCGGGCGAACCTGCTTGCAATGTGCTGCGGAGCGGGTAATGCTGGGTATTTCGGCTTGCCTATAGTTACTTGCTGCTGTCGGAAGAATGGCTGGGTGTGTACATTTTAGCCCTCACCGGCGGGGTCTTGTATGAATCGACTGTCATGTACTACATTGCCAACCGCGGCAACTTTAGCCCAAAACAAAGCATTATCAATGTTCTGCGCTTTCCCGTTTTATATGCGGTTTTACTCGGTTTGCTGGTCAATATGTTCGGCATATCGTTGCCTACGGAACTGGACCTGTATTGGGCGTATTTCAAAGGCACTTATGTCGTGATTGGTATGATGATTATTGGCTGCTCGCTGCCGCGGCTCTCGCAGCTGGTGATCGCGCCCAAATTTCTCAGCATTGTCTTCGCCGCCCAATTTATCGTCTGGCCCTTGGTCGCGTTAGCACTTATCACCTTTGATAAAGCGGTCCTGCAGTGGTTTGAACCTGAAATATACAAAATGCTGATGATTCTCGCCATTGTTCCGCCCGCTGCGAACATTACCGCCTTTGCTGCCAAATTAGACCTTAACCCTGAAAAAGCCGCCACCACTGTTCTTTTGGGCACACTCTTCGCGCTCTTCTACATTCCTGCTGTCCTCATCTTAAGCGGCCTATACTAAGGCACGTATTAAGGCGCTTGATTTTGGACCTCTCCCCCGCCATAGTGCTGCGTTATGAGCGATACACAAGACAACAAAGATAAATACAAAGACACCGTTTTCCTTCCGAAGACGGAGTTTCCCATGCGCGGCGGTTTGCCACAAAAAGAACCTGAAATTCTGAAGCAATGGCAGGACATGGATCTTTATGCCAAAATGCGCGAAAGCGCGAAGAGCAAGGAGAAATGGATCCTCCATGATGGCCCGCCATATGCCAATGGCGACATTCATATGGGCCATGCGCTCAACAAAATTCTCAAAGATGTGGTGGTAAAATCTTACTCCATGCTCGGCTATAACACGCCGTATGTCCCCGGTTGGGATTGCCACGGCCTGCCCATCGAATGGAAAATGGAGGAAAAATACCGGAAGGAAGGCAAGGATAAAGACGATGTCGAAATCCTGAAATTCCGCGAAGAATGCCGCGAATTCGCCCAAAAATGGGTCGATATTCAAAGCAAACAATTCGAACGTCTCGGCATAACCGGCGATTGGGAAAACCCATATCTCACCATGAATCTTCGCTCCGAAGGCAAAATCGTCCGCGAAATTCATAAATTCGCCGCAAATGGCGGCCTCTATAAAGGCAAAAAACCCGTCATGTGGTCGGTAGTCGAAAAAACCGCCCTCGCCGAAGCCGAAGTCGAATATAAAGAACATAAATCCATCACCATCTGGATTAATTTTCCCATTATTAAATGTCCTAATGACCCTGATTTAGAGGGCGCAAACATAGTTATTTGGACAACCACACCTTGGACTATGCCTTCTAACCGTGCAATTGCCTTTGGTGATATTGCTTATGCCCTTTATGAGGTAAAAGCGGTTGGCCCAGAAAGCCGGGCTAAGATAGGTGACAGACTTTTGATCGCTGAAAAGCTGGCAGAAGATGTAAAAGAAAAAGCCAAGATTACGGAATGGTCAAAAATCAAAGCTTGGGGGCAGGCCAACGCAATTGGTGATGGTGAAAAGAGCGGTTTGTTTCATCAGGCGATTTGTGCACATCCATTGCGTGGGCAAGGCTATGATTTCGACGTTCCTCTCCTAGAAGGCGACTTCGTCACTGAAGAAGCTGGTACGGGTTTCGTCCACATCGCCCCCGGTCACGGTGAGGACGACTTTTACCTTGGCACAGCCAACGGCATCGAAGTCACAGACAACGTCACCGACGATGGAAAATTCCGTGAACACGTCCCGCTCTTCGCTGGCCTTGAGGTCTACACCCAAGAAGGCAAACTCGGAGATGGTAACTTCGCCGTCCTCAAAGCCATGGCCGAAGCCGGAAAGCTCCTCGCTAAAGGCTCCCTCAAACACGAATACCCGCACTCTTGGCGCTCGAAAGCGCCCGTAATTTTCCGCACCACCCCGCAATGGTTCATCTCGATGGAGACAAACGACCTCCGCAAAAACGCGCTCAAAGCCATCGCCGAAACCCGCTGGGTCCCGGCAAAAGGCGAAGCGCGCATCAACGCCATGATCCAAAATCGCCCTGATTGGTGCATCTCACGCCAGCGTGCATGGGGCGTTCCCATCGCATTGTTCGTCCATAAAGAAACCGACGAAATTTTGCGCGATGAAGCGGTCTTAACCCGCATCGGTGATATCTTCGAAGAAGAAGGCAGCGATGCATGGTGGTCACGTCCGGCACAAGACTTTCTCGGAAACGATTACAACGTCGATGATTACGACCAGGTTTTCGATATCGTCGATGTTTGGTTTGAATCCGGCTCCACCCATGCCTTCGTTGTCGAAGACCGCGAAGATTTAGCGCAGCGCGCCGACTTGTATCTCGAAGGCTCCGATCAACACCGTGGCTGGTTCCACTCATCACTCCTTGAAAGCGTTGGAACGAGAGGCCAAGCGCCATACAAAGCCGTACTCACTCACGGTTTCGTCCTCGATGAACACGGCAAAAAAATGTCAAAATCCGACGGCAACATCGTCGACCCGCTGAAGCTTATCGAGCAATCCGGCGCCGACATTGTCCGCCTCTGGGCGCTGACTTGTGACTTCTCCGATGATATCCGCATCGGTAAAGACTCCCTAAAAACCACAAGCGATCTCTATCGCCGTATCCGCAACACGCTGCGCTTCCTTCTCGGTGCGCTCGATGGTTTTACGGTTGATGAAAAAGTTGACTTAAGCGATGTTTCGAAATTGCCCGAACTCGAACAGCTCATGCTTCATCAACTCCACGGGATGGATGAAAAAGTCCGCACTCACATCGCCAATTACGACTTCATGAAGATGACAAAACTTATTCACGATTTCTGCAACGAAGAGCTCAGCTCGTTTTATTTTGACATCCGTAAAGACAGCCTTTATTGCGATGCGCCTGATAGTTTCGAGCGCCGCGCAACCCGCACCGTCATGGCCGCTGTCTTTGATGGTCTGGTCAGCTGGCTCGCGCCAGTTCTGGCCTTCACGGCGGAAGAGGCATGGTCACAGCGCCCCGAGGGCGTGTTCAGTGATGAAAACAGCATCCACTTGCGCGAGTTCTCCAAAGCGCCGGATACGTGGAAAAACGATGCGCTGGCTGAAAAATGGAATAACATTCGCGCTCTTAGAAAGTCTGTTTCTGAAGCGATCGAGCCACTCCGCACTGACAAAACCATTGGCTCTTCTCTAGAAGCACTGCCGATTGTAAGTGTTGATGAAAGTACGATGAAAGCCGTAGAAGGCCAAAACCTTGAGGACATCCTGATCACTTCAAGTGTTCAAATTACTTCCGGAACGCCATCGATCACTGTTGGGAAAACCCCCGGCTCAAAATGCGAACGCTGCTGGAAAGTCTTGCCGGAAGTCGAAGAAAACGGCGATCTTTGCAACCGCTGCACGGAAGTCGTCGCGCAAAAACAAAAAGCCGCTTAGCGCTTCTTGCCCTGCTTCATCACCACGTTCACATGCGGTGTGCCGTTTGCCACTTCATACTTCTCGTAATATTGCTGGTGATAGTCCTCGGCTTCCCAAAATGTGCCATAGGGCTCAATGGCCGTGACAATCGGGCTGTCATGGATGTTATTCATTTCGATATACTCAATCGCCTTTTTGGCTATGGCCTCTTGCTCAGAATCTTCGGGGAAAATCGCTGAACGATATTGCGTGCCCACATTCACGTTTTGCCGATTGAGCTGCGTCGGGTCATGCGCTTTGGTTAGAAAGAACTCCACCAGCATTTTATATGTGGTTTTATCCGGATCAAACGTGATCTCAATCACCTCCGCATGGCCAGTCTTACCCGTCGTAATGTCTTCATAGCTCGGGTTTTCAAGCTCCCCGCCCATATAGCCTGTGCGCGTAAACAAAACGCCGTCCAGCGCCCGGTACTCGCTTTCCGTGCACCAAAAACATCCGCCAGCAAACACGGCAGTTGGGTATCCTTCAGGTTTCTCGTTCATCAAATCGCCTCCAAGTCTAAAGCCATTCTTATGGGCCATGCCTTTCCCGCCAATAAACAGGAAGAGCGCAAACGCTGCAAAGGTTAAAACTAATATGCCAAAAAAATTGTTCATTTCCTTATCCCGCAAAGATTGAGATAGTGTTACTTGAAATAAATTCGAGAGCAGGGCCAAAAGCGTTACATGGATTCAAAATATAAATCACCGAACTTTAATGAGCGCATCGGCTATGACGCAGCCGTAATGATCGTGCTGCACTACACGGGCATGCAAAGCGCGGAAGCCGCGCTGAAAAAACTCTGCGACCCAGCCGCCGAAGTCAGTGCTCACTACGTGATTGATGAAGACGGCACCACTTATCAACTGGTTGATGAGAATAAACGCGCCTGGCATGCGGGTGTTTCAGAGTGGAACGGCGAAACGGATATCAACTCCGCGAGCATAGGCATCGAACTCGTCAATCCCGGCCATGAATTCGGCTATCGCGAATTTCCGCCCGCGCAGATGGAATCCCTCGCCACCCTTTGCAAAGACATCATGTCCCGCCACGATATTGGGTCCATCCTAGGTCATTCCGACATCGCCCCCGGCCGCAAACAAGATCCCGGCGAACTCTTTGACTGGGTCTGGCTGGCAAAGGCAGGCGTGCCGAACATCCATTCTTCGTAAAAGAAAGGCCGCCTGAATTTCTCCAGACGGCCAATCACAATATCAGAAAATCTATAAGCCGGGTTTTGTACTTCCGAAGAAGCGACGACCATTCATCTGCGCGGCTCATTACTGAGCTGCTCTAGCGACCAACCCGAACCACGAGCCGGAAAATGCCCATATGCGGTTCCTATTTGGTCTTGCTTCCGGCGGGGTTTACCGTGCCATCTTTGTTACCAAAGACGCGGTGCGCTCTTACCGCACCCTTTCATCCTTACCTGTGCTGCTTTCTCGAGAGAAACAGCCATCGGCGGTATACTTTCTGTTGCACTGTCCATCGACTCGCGCCGCCCGGGGGTTGCCCGGCACCGTCTTTCCATGAAGCCCGGACTTTCCTCTCACACCCCATATAAATATAGAGCGCAAGCGGCCGTCCAATCTTCTGACGAGCGCAATATGACGTTTTTCCATCTAAAACGCAAGTTTTGCGCTGGAAATTTTGATTTTTTACATAATTTGATATATTGTGCTGTCATGAGCCTAAAAACTAAATTTTCAGTCGGGCAACAAGTATACGTTAGGACAGATTCCGACCCTTTCCCCAATGGTCCATCGCATCAGCGCACCGGAGTTGATTGTGCTGAAAATTATCCAATTCATGCGGATATTCGTGGTCTGCCAGGCGAAGTGGTCCGCTTAGGTAATCTTCCCGGCGATCATAGATTGGTAATTCGGGTGAAAGTAGGTAACCGGGATACAAATTTCTTAGTTCCTGCACAGATTTGTGAATGATTTAGCTTCTGTAAATGATTCCTCCACAAAAAGATAAATGTGTACAAGTCGGGGTGCGACTCGGCGGATAAATTGACGAATCTCTTACTTCTCTGGTACTTCTAGAAGAGTCAAGGCTTGTTCATAAGCCTCTTTTGACGTTCAGGCCGATTCGAATTTTTCTGCGTAACTCTTTGTTTTGATTCAATAAAAGGACTCAAGAGCTTGAGCCATTATCCTGTGATGCTGAATGAGGTTTTAGCGGCGTTATCCCCTGTGGATGGCGGTGTTTATGTCGATGGAACCTTCGGCGCAGGCGGCTATTCCAAGGCTTTGTTGGATGCTGCCGATTGCACAGTCGTGGCCATTGATCGAGACCCTGATGCACAAAAGCGCGCGGAAGCCATGAATGAACCGCGTTTAATCTTCCTGCGCGGCTGTTTCGGCGACGTTGAGCGCTTGCTCCGCGAGGCCGGTATCGAAAAAGTTGATGGCTTCGTCCTCGATCTCGGCGTGTCTTCCTTCCAGCTCGATCAGTCTGAGCGCGGTTTTTCCTTCCGTTTTGACGCGCCGCTTGATATGCGTATGGACCCTGAGAACGGCCAAAGCGCCGCTGATCTGCTTGCCACCACAGAAGAAACCGGTCTGGCCGATCTCATTTACAAATATGGCGAGGAGCGCAAATCGCGCCGCATTGCTCACAAAATCATAGAAACGCGTCGCGAAGCGCCCATTAGTACCACCGGCCAGCTCGCCGACATCGTCCGTTCTTGTGTTCCTAAATCGAAGGACAGGATCGACCCAGCCACCCGCACATTCCAAGCGCTTCGTATTGCCGTGAATGATGAGTTGGGAGAGCTTGAGCGCGCCTTAAGCTCTGTCGAAAACATCCTCAAACCCGGCGGCAATATGGTTGTTGTGTCATTCCATTCACTAGAAGACGGCCTTGTTAAGCGCTTCTTCCGTGAAAAATCCGGCGGTGAAGGTGTGTCGCGCTATGCCCCTGTTGCGGAAGCGCCCACGCCAATCTTTGAGCTGCAAAGCCGCAAGGCTGTTAAGCCTACTCCAGAAGAAACAGCTGAAAACGCGCGCTCTCGCTCCGCGCGTTTGCGTGCCGCCACCTATTCTGGGGGCGTGACATGAAGCTTCTAAAACCTCGCACCTTCATCATTTTTGCACTCGCCGGCCTGTCCGGCACGGTGCTTTTACACACGTCACAAAATGTTCAACAAGCTGAAGAGCGCCTTGAAACGCTTGAGCTTTCGCTTTACCGCGAGCAGGAAAAAACCCGCATGCTCCGCGCTGAATGGGAAACCTTGAACAGGCCCGATCGCCTTGAGCGCCTCGCCAATGAATTTCTTGATCTTGTCCCTCCATCTCCGGATCAAATGACAATAGACGATGAGGTTTTGCCGGATTCCTTGCCCGCGGAATACCAAGTCGAAGAGAGTTATGAACCGGTGCTGCAGCCCGTAATGTTTGAAGCCGCACAACAATCCACGCCAAAACCATCCCATAAACCCATCATAAAACCGCGCGCTCCCTCAAAACCAAAAGCAAAGCCACAAAAAGAAAAAGCCTTCGGTGATCTGCTCAATGAATTGGGGGGCGATTAATGATCTTCTCCCAGCGCATTCGTCGTAACGCCGTCAAGCTCGAAGGGGAGCGCAGCTCCGCGCTTGATCTTGTGCGCGGCCGTCTTGTGCTGATGAGCGGTTTTTTCATCATCGTTTATATGGTTTTTGCCGTGCGCGCGTTTGATCTCGCGGTCATACAGGGGCGTACAATCCCCCACGATACGGGCCAAATTACACAAAACTTACAGGATGAAAAATCCGCCGCGCCAATTATCCGCCGTGCCGATATCACGGATCGCAACGGAACATTGCTCGCAACAACGCTCAAAACCTCCGCGCTTTTTGCTGATCCGTATTTAATCGCCGATGCTGATGGTGCGGCCAAACAGCTTGTCCAAATTTTTCCAAATCTTAAATACGGCGATGTCTTGCAAAAACTGCAAAGCTCAAAACGCTTTGAATGGATAGAGCGCAATGTTAGCCCCGATCAACAATTCGAAGTGTTGCAAATCGGTGAGCCGGGTCTCGATTTTAAAGAAAAATATAAACGCTTTTACCCGCAAGGGCCCCTTGCCGCTCACATGCTGGGCTATAGCAATGTCGATGCGCAAGGGCTTGCTGGCGTTGAACGCGGCTTTAACAAACATCTGAGCGAAGGGCGTGATTTAAAGCTCACCCTTGATGTGCGGCTTCAGCATGCGCTCCGCCGTGAGGTTCTCGCCGCTATGGAAGAGTTTGAAGCGCCTGCCGCGGCCGGGGCTATCATGGATGTTACCAACGGTGAAATTCTCGCGGGCGTGTCGCTTCCCGATTTTAATCCGCATCATCCGCCCGGCAAAAAAAATAAGGAAGCCATGTTCAATCGCCTCACGCTCGGCGCATACGAACTGGGTTCTGTCTTTAAAATTTTCTCCACCGCCGCGTTTTTTGAAACGCGCGATTTGCCGATGAGCACAACCTTCGATGCCAGCGAGCCAATCAAAATTGGCCGCTTCACCATCAATGATTATCACGCCGAAGATCGCATTCTCACTGTGCCCGAAGTCTTCATGTATTCCTCAAATATCGGCGCAGCGCTGATGGGCCAAGCTGTCGGCACAGAAAATCTGAGAGGTTTCTATAAAGACCTCGGCCTGCTTGATCCGCTTGATTTCGAAGTGCGTGAAGTCGCTCGCCCCCTCGTGCCCAATCCTTGGGGTGAAGCCAGTACGCTCACCGCATCTTACGGTCATGGCCTTTCGACAACGCCGCTCCAACTCATCACGGGCGTGTCCTCCATCGTCAATGGTGGCTATCTGGTCAAACCCAGCCTCGTTATGAATGAAGAAACCGAGGAAATCGAAGCCGAAGAAATTCGTATTGTCTCCGCCAAAACGGCGCAGCGCATGCGCCAGCTTCTCCGCCTCGTTGTCACTGATGGCACCGCTTCAAAGGCCGAAGTTAAAGGCCTGCGCGTTGGCGGTAAAACCGGAACAGCCGAAAAAATTGTTGATGGTAAGTACGACAACAAAAAGAAACTCTCATCGTTCGTTGGTGTCTTCCCGATGGATGCCCCGCGCTATGCCGTCTTCATTATGGTTGATGAACCCAAAGGGCAAAAACATACTTGGAATTATGCCACGGGTGGCTGGGTCGCCGCGCCTGCTGTCGCGCGCGTAATTGCCTCCATGGCCTCCATCCTTGGTATTCCACCCGCTCACGAAAACGCCCCTGAAAATCATTTCGGTGAATCTCTCAAGCAGTTTGTGTCTGCAAAGGAGGAGCGATGATTGATGTAGCCGCGCTTAAGGGGTTGACGCAGGATAGCCGCGCAGTGAAAGAGGGTTATCTCTTCGCCGCATTCTCGGGCACGAAATCCGATGGGCGAGATTTCATTCCCATGGCCATCGAGCATGGCGCAACGGTAATTCTCGCGGTCGAAGGCACGCAGCTCCCCGAAGGTTCAAAAGACGTTGAGCTTATTACCGACGAAAATCCGCGCCACGCATTCGCAAAACTCGCGGCTGAATTTTACGGTAAGCAGCCCGAACACATTGTCGCGGTGACGGGTACAAATGGCAAAACCTCAACGGCATTATTCGTCCAGCAACTCTGGCAAGCCGCAGGATATAAAGCTGCATCTTTGGGAACGCTCGGCGTGCGTGCACAGTTAGGCGATGAAAAAATTATTCAATCCGGTTCGATGACCACGCCCGATCCTGTCGCGCTGCATGCTGGTCTCGCTGACTTGGCCGCCGCGGGCGTTACACATTTGGCGATCGAGGCATCCTCGCACGGCCTCGATCAATATCGTCTCGACGGTCTTGAAATAGAAGCCGCTGGTTTTACAAACCTCACCCATGATCATCTCGATTATCATGGAAATCTCGATGCGTATTTTGCTGCCAAAGCGCGGCTTTTTTCTGAAATTTTACCTGCTAAATCAGAATCCGGCCCGCAGCGGGCCCAATGGGCCCACTTAAATGCTGATTCAGCCATGTTTGGCCAATTAGAAAGCGTCTGTCTTGATGCTGGTTTGAAAGTCATGTCTTACGGTCATAAGGGCAAAGATTTAAAAATTATCTCCATCAAACCCACCGCCCATGGACAGGAATGCGAGCTTGAAATTCTGGGTACCCATAAAGATATAACTCTGCCGCTGGTTGGTGAATTTCAGGTGATGAATGCGCTCTGCGCACTTGGTCTCGCAATCGCGCAAGGCCCTGAAAATAAAGCAACTTATATCGAGGCGCTGGGGAAAATTGAGGGTGCGCCGGGGCGTTTGCAGCTGGTCGTTGGCCATCCAAAAGACGCCGCCGTTTATGTCGATTTTGCCCATACACCCGATGCACTTGAGCATGTCTTGAAAGCGCTCAGGCCGCACACGGCAGGAAAACTGGTCTGCGTATTTGGTTGCGGAGGGGATCGTGATAAATCCAAACGCCCAGTTATGGGTGAAATATCAAACACTTATGCAGACACTGTCATTGTTACAGATGATAACCCGCGCGGGGAAAATCCGGCAGATATTCGCGCGCAAATATTAGCCGCGGCTACCGGCGCACAGGAAATAGGCGATCGCCGCGCAGCTATTCGTAAAACAATTCAAGAGCTTAGTGAAGGCGATGTACTTGTCATCGCCGGCAAGGGGCACGAGCAAGGACAGGTTTTTGCCGATCATACCGATCATTTCGACGACGTCGAAGAAGCGCAAAAAGTCATAAAAGAATTAACTGAGTCAATAACTTAAACCTAAGGAGATGAAGGAAATATAATGCTGGGAAGTAATAAACTAAACTGGAGGACAATGCGCCTCGCAGGGGTAACAGTTAGTGTTCAACCAAAGCCGCGAACGCCATATTCGGTGTTGAAAGTCAGTGGCTTAGTCGATACTGGCAATGGTCAGCAAACGGTTATTTTGCAAAACGGGCTGCCCAATGAATGGGAGATCGATTTGGAAAACAAAACCAAATCGTCTAAAGGCTTGTCTTTACCGCGCAGAATTGCGAACCTCAATTGCATCTACACAGGTCAATCATTTGGCGTAGTCGCTGATGTAACGGATGCCGTCCGGGCAGCAAGCGGTAACGCAAGGCTGGCGGCGATTGTACCGGAAGTGATTGCGCCGGGCGATTACATGATTTTTAAGCATGTTGGTCCGCGCTTTCGTATTCGTTTCGCCGGTATCGTTAGAACGATTCCACAAACTTAAAAGTTAGAAAGTTTAAAACTTTATGCTTTACCATTTGCTTTTCCCACTCTCGGAAGACTTCATTTTTTTTAATCTGTTCAGGTATTTAACCTTCAGAACAGGCGGAGCGATTATGACGGCGCTGCTCATTTGCTTTGTCATTGCCCCGCCAATGATCCGTTGGTTGAAAAAGCTACAAAAGGGAGGTCAGCCAATCCGCGAAGACGGCCCTGAAACGCACTTTGTAAAAGCTGGAACCCCGACAATGGGAGGATTGATGATTCTCATTTCAGTGACAGTCTCCACACTGCTTTGGGCGAATCTATCCAACCCGTTTATCTGGATATCTCTGATGGTGATGGTGGGTTACGGCCTAATCGGTTTTGGCGATGATTACCTAAAACTCACCAAACGCAATACCAAAGGCCTCCCCGGAAAAATTAAACTTCTCGCCCAACTCCTCATCGGCGGCGTTGCCGCTGTGTGGATTATGGGCGCGCTGCCCGGGCATTTGAACCAGCATGTTTCTATCCCCGTTTTGAAAGACACTTACATCTTCCTCGGGTTACTCTTTATCCCGTGGGCTTTGCTCGTTATGGTCGGCGCATCGAATGCAGTAAACCTCACCGATGGTCTAGACGGCCTTGCCATTGTCCCTGTCGCCATAGCTGCAGCCTGTTTCGGCTTTATCAGCTATCTCGTCGGGAATGAATTATTCTCCGAATATCTACGTATTCCTTATGTAATCGGCAGCGGCGAGCTGGCCATTCTTTGCGGCGCGCTAATCGGCGGAGCCATGGGATTTCTTTGGTATAATGCCCCGCCAGCCATGATCTTCATGGGTGATACGGGCTCCCTTGCTATGGGAGGTGTGCTTGGCACAATTTCAGTGATTACCAAGCATGAACTGGTGCTCGCCATCGTCGGCGGGTTGTTCGTGTTGGAGACCGTCTCGGTGATTGTACAGGTCGTATCATTCAAACTCACGGGAAAACGCGTCTTTGCCATGGCACCCCTACACCATCATTTTGAGAAAAAAGGTTGGTCAGAGCCGACAATCGTTATACGATTTTGGATTATAGCTGTGATATTGGCATTGGTAGGCTTGGCAACGCTCAAGCTTAGGTAGCGTATGATTGATTGTACTGAATTTGTAAAAACACTGGATGGTAAGCCCGTGGCTGTTTTTGGTCTCGGGCTTTCGGGTCTTTCTAGCGTAAAGGCCTTAGTCAAAGCTGGAGCCAAAGTGAAGGCTTGGGATGACAGTGCCGATGCGCATGAAGATGCGAAGGCTGCTGGCGCGGAAATTACCCGTCTTGATGAGGCTCAGCTCAAGGAATGCGCGCTTCTTGTGCTTGCCCCGGGTGTGCCACTATTTTATCCAAAGCCCCACAATGTTGTGGTTGCTGCGCGCAGCTTAAATCTTGAGATCATCTGCGATCTGGAGATTTTTCATCGCTGCAACCATGGCCGCGTAACCATTGGCGTCACGGGCACAAACGGTAAATCGACGACTACGGCGCTGGTCAGTCATATTCTTAAAAAAGGTGGAAAAAGCATCGCCATGGGCGGCAATATCGGTAACGCCGTGCTTGATCTTGACATGCCGGATGAAGGTGGTTTTTTCGTGCTTGAAATTTCATCTTATCAGATGGATTTGTGTCCCACTTTTCGTCCGGATATTTCTGTGTTGTTGAACATCACACCGGATCACCTCGATCGACACGGCAATTTCAAAAACTATGCCGCAGCGAAAGAGCGGGTTTTTGAAGGGGAAGGACTGGCAATAATTTCTTTGGACGATGAACCATGCCGAAAAATTTATGAACGTTTAATTGCCGTTAAGGACGGAAAGCGGCGCGTTCGCCCGTTTTCTTTTGGGGGCCTCGTTGATGAAGGCGTGTATGTTGAACAAGGCGTCTTGTTTGATGCCCGTAAGGGCGAAGCCAAAGAGGCCGGATCAATCGTTGGTTTCACAACCCTTCGCGGTAATCACAATTATCAAAATGCAGCCGCAGCCTTCGCCGTTTGTGCATCAAAAGATGTGGGTATGAAATCTACCGATATTTTGAAATATATGCAGACATTTGAAGGGCTGCCGCATCGCCAACACCAGATAAAATTGATCAACGGCGTCCCTTACATCAATGACAGCAAAGCCACGAATGCCGAAGCGGCGAGTAAGGCTCTGGCGTCTTACAGAAATATTTACTGGATTGCCGGCGGACGGCCCAAGGGCGATGGTCTTGAAGATCTCTATCCGCTGATGAATAACGTCCGCCATGTGTATTTGATTGGCGAGGCCATGGTCGCTTTTGCCGGATGGCTCGATCAATATTCTGTACCCTATACAATGTGTGGTGATCTTGAAAATGCGGTGCTTGAAGCGCATGCGCTGGCTCAAAATGAACGAGGAAGACCCGGCGGTGCGGGCGCGGTTTTGCTTTCCCCGGCTTGTGCGTCCTATGACCAGTTCAAATCTTTTACAGAGCGCGGTGATGCTTTCACAGATCTGGTTATGGCGCTTGAGAATAATCAGGAGATAAGGGGCGCGGCATGAGTTTGTTTGCCCGCACCGATAAATCAGCATTGGGGCAATGGTGGTGGACAGTTGATCGCGCAATGCTGGCTGCTTTTTTAGTTCTCGCAGTATTTGGTGTTGTTCTCGTTGCAACGGCAAGTCCACCAGTCGCTGAACGCATCGGGCTCGATTATTACCATTTTCTCAAACGGCACGTGATTATTTTGGTGCCCGCGTTGACAATGCTTATCGGACTGTCATTTTTCAATCATCAACAGGTTCGTAGGCTAGCGACACTGGCCTTTACCTGCAGCGTTGTCACTATGATTGTTGTGCTGGTGAGTGGGGTGGAAATTAAAGGTGCGCAGCGCTGGATGCATGTTTTTGGGTTTTCGTTGCAGCCCAGTGAATTTATAAAACCGGCTTTTGCAATTTTGGCAGCGTGGCTGATGGCGCTGCAAAAAGAAAAAGACGGCTTTCCCGGCAATACGATAACGGCGGGTCTTTATCTTCTCACCATCACACTTTTGTTACTGCAGCCCGATTTAGGGATGACCGTAATTGTGACGGCAATTTGGGCCGCGCAGATTTTTCTGGCCGGTTTTCCGTTTCGACTTTTGGCAGGGCTGATGGGTTTGAGCGTCAGTGGGATCGTTGCTGCATATTTTACATTCGACCATGTCCAAAGCCGTATCGACCGGTATTTACATCCCGCAAGCGGCGATACGTTTCAGGTCGATAAATCGATAGAAGCCTTTCAAAACGGCGGTGTTTTTGGCACGGGCCCGGGCCAAGGTACAGTAAAAATGGGGCTGCCTGATGCACATGCTGATTTCATATTCTCTGTTGCTGCCGAAGAAATGGGGCTGATTTTTGTGCTTATTTTGCTCGGCATTTACGGTTTCATTCTCCTGCGCGGGTATAACCGTTTGATGGATACGGGCGATATGTTTGTGGTGCTCGCCGTAGGCGGTTTGCTGACGATGTTCGGCCTTCAGGCTTTAGTGCATATGGGCTCCAGCCTGCATTTGCTGCCAACCAAAGGTATGACGTTGCCTCTCATTAGCTATGGCGGCTCATCATTATTATCCATCGGGTTTTCGATGGGTGTGGTGCTGGCTTTAACGCGGCGTAAAAATCGCACAGGCGTTTCAAAGGCAGGGCTGTCGCTAGTCTCGGCCAAACAGCAGGATGCCGCCTCATGAGCAATAAACTGGTTATTTTAAGCGCAGGAGGAACGGGGGGGCACGTGATGCCCGCGCAAGCTTTGGCGCTTGATTTGTTGTCGCGCGGTTACAAGGTTGAAGTCATCACCGATAAACGCGGTATGAAATTTTCGGGTGCCTTTGAAAATGTACCCTTGCACGAAATTAAAGCGGGGACGATGGGCGCTGGCCTTAAAGGCAAGCTTATCGGCGGTGTGAATTTAGCATTGGGAATATTGCAGGCGCAAAAAATCATCCGGCGTAAGCAGCCTGCAATCGTTGTCGGATTTGGCGGGTATCCGTCTTTCCCGGCTGTATATGCCGCGCAAAAAGCGAAAATCCCAACGATTTTGCATGAGCAAAACGCCATTATCGGCAAGGCCAATGCTATGCTGGTGCAAAAAGCTGAGCGCATCGCCTCTTCAACGCCGGAGCTGCGCGGAATTGATGAAAATGATCGTGTACGCACAATCTTTACCGGAAATCCTGTGCGCTCAGAGATTGCCGCGCTCTATACCAAGCCTTACCCCATTCTGGATGACGATGCACAAATGCGCATTCTGGTGATGGGCGGTTCGCTCGGTGCAACGGTGTTTAGTGATATATTGCCCAAGGCGCTTTCACAGCTGCCTGCAAATTACCGTGCCCGGTTGCATATTACGCAGCAATGCCGTGAAGAAGATTTGGAAAGCGCGCGCAAACAATATGAAGCTGCGGGCATCGAAGCGGTTCTTTCTACGTTTATCGACGATGTTGCAGGTGAGCTGGAAAATACGCATTTAGTCATTGCACGGTCCGGGGCCAGTACAGTGGCCGAGGTCTCAACTGCCGGTCGCCCCGCAATTTATGTGCCCTATCCGCATCATAAAGACCAGCAGCAAAAGATGAATGCTGACGTCATCGCCGATTCTGGCGGTGGTTGGGTGATGACAGAAAACGGTTTCACAGCTGAGGCGGTGCTTGCGAAGATAGAAACTTTTTTGCAAAATCCGGAAACATTGTTTAGAACAGCAGAAAAAGCGCGCTCTTGCGGCAGACCCGATGCAGCGCGCAAACTGGGTAATCTGGTCACCGCGATTATGAGCGGCTGGAATGAATAAAGGAATTTAATATGCAACACGGTATGCCAAAAGATAGTGGAGCCCTCCATTTTATAGGAATTGGCGGCATTGGGATGAGCGGTATTGCTGAGATCCTGGCCGCCCTTGGTTATACAGTGCAAGGCTCTGATCAGGCCGAAGGCGCGAATGTGAAACGTCTGATGGAAAAAAACATCGCAATCAAAATTGGTCATGAAGCGGGTAATCTAAAAGATAAAGATGGAAACCTGCCAGCTGCTGTCGTGATTTCTTCAGCAATTAAACAGGATAATGTCGAGCTTCAGGCTGCGCGCGATGCGAATATCCCAGTCGTGCGCCGCGCCGAAATGCTGGCTGAACTTATGCGTCTGAAATGGGCGGTGGCGATCGGTGGCACGCATGGCAAAACCACAACCACATCCATGGTTGGACAAATGCTGGAAACTGCAGACTTTGATCCGACTGTAGTCAACGGCGGCATCGTCAATGCTTACGGCACAAATATCCGCTTGGGACAAAGTGACGTGATGGTCGTTGAGGCCGATGAGAGTGACGGCACGTTCACGCGGCTCCCCGCTTCTGTCGCTGTGGTTACCAATATGGATCCGGAGCATATGGAGCATTACGGCACTTTCGAAAATGTGAAAGCCGCCTACCGCCAGTTCATCCATAATCTGCCCTTCTATGGTTATGCTGTGCTATGTATTGATCACCCGGAAGTGCAGGCCCTCGTCCCGTCTGTAAAAGACCGAAAAATAATAACCTATGGCTTTAACCCCCAAGCTGATGTGCAGGTCAGTGAAGTGAAAAGCGGCGCCGATGGCTCAGTGTTTGATGTCACGTTTTCTCCGTGGCTCAATGATGGCAAAGAGCTTGTTTTGCGCGATGTTCATCTGCCGATGCTGGGTCGCCATAACGTACAAAACGCAGCTGTCGCTCTCGCCATTGCACAGGAAATGGGTGTAAAAGCGCCGGTCATGAAAAAGGCCTTAGGCGGATTTACAGGGGTCAAACGCCGCTTCACCAAAACCGGAGAGAGCCACGGCATCACCGTGATCGATGATTATGCACACCACCCGATTGAGATTGAGACCATTCTTAAAACCGCACGTACCGCTGTGGCCGAAAAGGAAGGCCGGATCATTGCCGTGATGCAGCCACACCGTTATTCGCGCCTTCATGATCTGTTCGAGGATTTTTGCAAATGCTTTAATGATGCCGACAGCGTGATTATCGCCGATGTTTATGAAGCCGGTGAAGACCCGATTGAGGGTATGGATAAACGCGGCCTTGTTGAAGGGATTAAAAATCACGGCCACCGCGAAGTGATGGCGCTCCCTGATCGTAAAGAGCTAGCGCATATGGTTGCCAAACTGGCCCGCCCCGGTGATTACGTGATCTGTATGGGCGCAGGCGATATCACCGCCTGGGCCTATGATCTCCCGGAGCAACTTGATATGGAGCTGAATAAAGCTAAAGGCAGCGCCGCGTGAAACCGAATGTCCGCGGCGAGCTCATAGAAGGTGCACCGCTCGGTGCGCAAAGCTGGTTTCGTTGCGGTGGGTCGGCTGATTTGCTGTTTAAACCCGCGGATATTGATGATCTTTCCGAATTCCTAAAACAATGGCCGGTGAAAAAGCCACTCACTATTCTCGGTGGGTTAGCCAATACGATTATCCGTGATGGCGGTATCCGTGGTGCTTGTGTGCAGCTAGGCAAAGCCTTTGCCGATGTGCAGGTTCTGGATGAGCATTATATTCAAGCTGGATGCGGCGCGCTGAATGGGAATGTTGCGGCAAGCGCCGTTAAGGCGGGCATCGGCGGCCTTGAATTTCTTTCCGGCATTCCCGGTTCCTTGGGCGGCGCGCTACGGATGAACGCCGGAGCCTACGGCTCGGAAATGAAAGATGTTCTGATTGGGGTCAATGGGATCAATCGCTCCGGCATGCCGATCCGCATTGTTCCCGAAGACCTTAAAATGAGCTACCGCCATACTGAACTGCCGGAAGAGCTTATTTTCGTTAGCGCGATATTAAAAGGCGTGGCCGAAGATTACGACACCGTAAAAGCGCGCATTACGGAGATCAAAAAACAGCGTAACGACACCCAGCCGATTAAAGAAAGTACCGGCGGTTCAACATTTGCTAATCCGAACGCCAAGGATTTAAAACGCGCTGGCCTGCCGGAGGATCTCCGTGCTTGGCAGGTGGTTGAGAAAGTTGGCGGGCGTGGGCTAACGATTGGCGGTGCGCAGATGAGCGAAAAACACTGCAATTTTATGATTAATACCGGAGAGGCCACGGCCAGCGATCTCGAAAATCTAGGCAACGAAATCGCCAACAGAGCCAAGCACGAATTCGGCCTTGATTTGCACTGGGAAATCAAACGAATTGGCGATGATATTTCTTGACATAACATAATTTCTATACTAAACCTCCTTAACTCGCGTATATTTAAGAGGTTGTAATGACTGAGTTGTTAACAGAATCTAAGCTTTTTCCATTCCGGTTTGTATCCGGCCTTGTCGCCGCACCCACGAAAAAAAAAGCAGGTGGGGGGCGGCCCTCACATGTTTCTTTATTGCCTCAAGGAGGTAATGTGCCGATCATATATTACGTTCCTGAAAGTGGAGATCAGGGTTTTTTTAAAGGTGCACACAGGCCTGTTGAGGGAACTCTTATCACCGCGTCTTTAGGTTTTGATGATAAGGGCGTTCCACTCATAAGAAACCTAGCAAAAGGCTTAACCGAAGAATTTCAGTTTAGAGTGACAGGTTTTGAAAATGCGAAGGGGCAAAAGCCTGCATGTGTATTAGGACAAATTACAGGAGATCATCCAAGAGCCGGAAATGCAAAATTGGTTCTTGATGCTGAGAACACACGTGAGCTGAGCGCTGTTTGGAATCTCATGAATAAAGGTAACCAGCAAAACATACAACTGACAGATATCGTTTTTAATGTCCAAAACGCCACTGAACTCCGTGACGGAATCTTTAAAGTCCCTGGACCGGGAAAGGATTAAATCTTCGGCACGCGCTCGTAAATATCGGGTAAATCATTTTCAATCAAAACGACATCGCCATCTTGTTTGTTTTTTGCAATCCATTTCTGCGCTTCGTCAAAACTTTCAACCTGTTCCATGATCTTGCTGGCGCCAGTTTCCTTAAAGCCTTCGACAAAGGTAGGGATGCGTTTGCCTTTGACAACAATCGCAATATCGCATATCTCGCCAGCATATTTGCCAATGCTCTTATGAGCCTCGTTATGAATTTTTCCAAGCTCAACCATGCCCGGGGTAATTAAAATTTTCCGACCGCCGCTGCCCATATGTGAGAGCAAACCCAGCGCAGATTGAAACCCTATAGGATTTGAGTTGTAAGCATCATCAATAATGGTCAGACCGCCGGATTGTTTACGCACTTCAAGCCGGTGTTCGATTTGCGGCACGCTAAGCATAGCCGATTGAATATCTGCTGAGGTGACGCCAAGCTCAAAGGCAGCAATAAAAGCTAAAACAATATTATGACCGTGGTGAATACCGTATAGCGGGCATTCCACATTATATTGAACGTTTTTCCAGTTAAAGCGAACTTCAAGACCTTTGGTGTTTTGTATGATTTGCTGAATTTCCAGATCGCCTTTTTTAAGGTAAGACTTGCCAGTTTTTTTCGACGTATCAACGTCTGCTGTTTCACCGCAAACAATAAAATGGCTTTCATGTTCCTCTTTCATGGTGCGGGTATGATCAAAGCGTAGCGTGCGTTCATGCACAATCATCTGCCCGCCGCGCGCTATAATAGATTCTGCAAGCTCATATTTGGTTTCTGCGACCGCTTCGAGAGATTTGAAACGCTCATAATGCGCATGCCCAATCGCCGTGATGATGCCCATGTCAGGTGGGACAAGTTTGCAAAGACGTTCAATGGAGCCATGTCCGTAAGCGCCCATTTCAACAATAAAATATTTGTGGTCAGGCTCAAGCTCTTCGCGGATGATACGCGATATGCCCATCGGCGTATTGACACTGCCCGGTGTTACAAGTGTGTCAGCCTGCGTTTTTAGAATATGCCCAAGAATATGTTTGACGGATGTTTTGCCAAAGGATCCGGTAATGCCGATGACAGTAGGTTGGGCATCCAGCACTTTATTATGAGCTTCATTCCAGAATCTTCTCTGTTTTGCATTTTCAAAAGGCATGAGCAGCAAGTTGATGAGCAAGATGGTAAAGGGAATGAGGTGAATATTGACGATCCAGATCCAAGGCATCGGCATGATAGGAAGAAAACACCATGTCGCGGCCATAATGCTTAACACATAAGCCGGGAAGAAAATTTGTTTGGCGCGATTTGTGGCGACCAATTTTTTCTTGGAATCCTTACGTGGATCTTTTTCAAGCGCCGTAGCAATGGCCATAAATAACAGCAAGGCAAAATTGAAAAAAACCGGCGCAACATAATCAAAAAATAATGGTGCAACGAAATAATAAAGCCCGCAGATAAGCAAAATCATAAGGCTCAGGCGTTTATCAAAGGCTTTGTTTTTCCAGATCCAACCAAGCAGTCGCTCGGTGTCGTATTCTTCCTGTTGATAGACATGCATATAGGTCATGCCCCGCTTGCCGGCGAATGCCGCGAAGGTTGAAAAGAGAAGAACTGTGCTGGCGAGCTCAATCATGCGCCTTTGATACCCTTTATGAAGTCTTTAATTTTGTGCGCAAGCCGATGCTGTGCCCCTGTTAAGATACTGTAATGGTCAAACCCGTCCATCAAAATTAGTTTCGAATTCGGAATTATCCGCGATAAACGCTCGCCGATATCCGGCGGTGTTTCCGTATCATCAGATCCGTAAATCATTGTGACCGGGCAGCTGACATCCTGTGCGATCGCGCTTAAATTTTCGTTAACGACCTTCACCAGAATTTGGCGAAGGGGGCCTGCATTTCTGTAATCCGCACTTCCGAATTTTTTATAAAGCCATTCTTTTGAAAGGCCCACCGGTATAAGTTTCTTCAGTCCCTTAAAGAGATAAACTCGCGCGCCGTAATAAAGCTTATGCCAAAGTGGGCACTTGCGCGGCAACCCCGCGGCAGCAACGAGGCATAGGCCCGATATAAGTTCAGGGTGTCGAGCGGCGAGCTGCAGCCCAACGCGGCAGCCAAAGGAGTGCCCCACCCAGATAATTTTCTCATCGGTTTGAGATTTTATAAATTCAGCCATGCGGTCCGCGTAATCTTCGGTTCCCCAAGGCTCATCCGGGATAACGGACTTACCAAAGCCCGGAAAATCAACAATCCAGTGTTGGCCGGTAGCGCTGAGTGATTGGGCCAAAGGCAAAAACGCGCGGCTGTTTTGCCCCCACCCATGTCCCCAAAACACGGGCGCCCCGTCTTTACCGATCTTTTCAAAATAAATATCTTGTGACATGGCGAGGTTTCGTCGTTAAAATGAATTCTTCAGACCTGAAGTTCTATCAAGCTTCAGCCTTAAAACCAAGTCACTAGCAGTATAATGGCGCGATCATGTCCAATTCTAAGAAATCGATAGCAGTATTTTTCGGCGGGCGCTCCCCCGAACACGACGTAAGCGTGGTCACGGGGCTGCAGATTTTAAGCGCCATCGATACGGAAAAATACGATACGTTTCCGGTTTATATCTCCACAGAAGGAGAATGGCTGGTCGGTGATATTCTCAGTGAACGCGGATCTTATATGCTAAATGCTGAGCGGCGTAAACAGGTGCGCTCAGTCACGCTGGATTTAAAACCGGGTAAAAGAGCACGGCTTGTGCCGCTGAAAACAGGTCTTTTGGGCAATATGAAGCTGATAGAATTTGATGTTGCCGTGCCAAGTTTCCATGGGCTTTACGGCGAAGACGGCAATATTCAGGGCTTGTTTGAATTTGCCGGAGTGCCCTATGCGGGTATGCGCACCATGGGCTCCAGCGTTTTAATGGATAAAGGTGCAACCAAGAAAGTCCTGCAGGGCGCAGGAATTCCGGTTTTGCCTTATGCTATGATTTATCGCCCGGATGAAGGATATATGATTGCTGAAGATAAACTTAAAAACGCGATGGGCGATATAAAGTTCCCCTGCATCGTCAAGCCTTCACATCTGGGCAGTTCGATCGGCGTGGCGAAAGCGGACTCACTCGAAGAACTCCGCGCCTCTCTGCCAACAATTTTCGAATTTGATGATGCGGCGATTATTGAACCCTTCGTTCAGAACTTGGTTGAATATAATGTCTCGGTATCAAAGGCTTTCGGCGAAATTCGCACCTCCGCAATTGAACGCCCCAAAGCGACAGAAGAATTGCTGGATTTCAAACAAAAATATCTCTCCGGCAGTGATGGTAAAACCGGAGATAAGCTTGGTCCCGAGGGCGGCGGCACCAAAACTGTGGGCGCTATCAGCGAAGGCATGCTTTCGCTTACCCGCGAATTAAACCCTGATCTGGATGCTGAAAAAGCCAAGAATATTCAGGATTGGGCCGTGACGATGTTTAAGGCCGTTGAAGGCACTGGCGCCCCGCGCATCGATTTCATCGGCAATGAAAAAAGTGGCGAGCTATGGCTGAATGAGGTCAATCCGTGGCCCGGTTCAATCGGTTATTTCCTGTGGGAAGCTGCCACCGATCCGATCTTGTTTACCGAACTCATGACCGGTTTGATCGAAGAAGCGATTACAGAACGCAAAAAGCGCAATATACCCAAAGACCCTGTTCCGGCCGAAGCGCGGCTTTTGGAGAGAAAAGGCTGATGGCGAAAAAACGCAGAAAAGGTACGCGCCAAAGCACGTTTAATAAACGCCGTAAAGGCGCTCTCTCGGTTCTTATTCCTTGGGTGCGGCGCTTTGGCATTGCGCTGGCGGTTTTTACCGGGATCCTCTGGGTTTCGTCATGGCTGTATTTAAGCGGCACAATTCATCGCGCGAGTGATTGGACGGAATATAAGGTTTGGCAGGTCACAGCCGATATGGGCTTCGCGGTTGAAGATATCATGGTCGAAGGCCGCGAATATACTGATGGCTCGGTTCTACTGGCCATTGTAAATATTGAAAAAGGTGATCCGCTTTTTTCTTTTGACCCAAAAGAAGCTCAAAAATTGATGAGCCAGATTGGCTGGGTTGAAACCGCCCAGGTTGAGCGCCGCTGGCCCGATACAATTTATATTGGCCTCAAAGAACGCACGCCTCTTGCCCTGTGGCAAACAGACAAGCGCGTGAAGCTCCTCGATGAGCGCGGCGAAATCATTGTCACAGATAGGCTCGAGCGTTTCGCCGATCTCGTCATGGTGATGGGTAAGGATGCGCCGGATCATGTGCATGAATTAATTGGTAATTTAAAAGCTGAAGAATTGGTTCATGAACGCGTCGAAACAGCCAAATGGGTTGGTGATCGCCGCTGGGACTTGCGTCTTAAAAACGGTGTTGAAGTAAAGCTGCCCGAGGACGATATGGGGCTAGCGCTGCGGCGCTTGGCCAAAGCGCAAGAGCATGATGGATTGCTCGATAAAAACATTGTCAGCCTCGATATTCGTGAGGGTGACCGGATTAGCGTGCGCACCAAACCCGGCACTGTTCAGGAATATAAAGCAGACCTCAAAATTGATGCCGCGGCAAAGAGCAAGACAGGGAATAGTATCTAGATCATGAAGCACATGCATAAACCAAAGGGGGCTCTTTTGGCGGCGCTGGATATTGGCTCCAGCAAGGTCGCATGCTTTATTGGCCGGATCATTGATGATGAAGGCACGTTCGAAGTTCTCGGTGTTGGCCATCATGCCTCTAAAGGTGTTAAGGGCGGGGTGATTGTCGATCTAGATGCCGCTGAAGCTGTGATCCGCCAGACCGTGCATGCCGCTGAAAACATGGCAGCCGACATCATGAAGGGCTACCCTCTGCGCGAAGTTGTCGTGAATTTACCCGGCGTGTCAGCCGCGAGCCATGCTTATACTTCCGACGTGCAGGTGGCCGGCCACGAAATTACCGATAACGATGTCCGCCGGGCCTTGGCAAAAGCACAAGAACAGGTTCTCAGTGATGAATACGAACTGATCCACACCATACCCATGGATTTTCGTATCGATGGTAATGACGGCATCCGGGATCCGCGCGGAATGTTCGGCCAAGATATGAGCGTTGATATTCATATGGTCACCGGCGATATGGGCCCGCTGCAAAATATGGCCACGGCCATTGAACGCTCACATCTTGATATAACGGCGCTGTGCGTTTCGGCTTATGGCGCGGGGCTGGCCTGTCTGGTCGAAGATGAAATGGATCTCGGTTGTACCGTCATTGATATGGGCGGCGGGGTAACATCCTTTGCCGTGTTTAATGGCGGGCGGATGATTTACAGCGATGCCATTCCCATCGGCGGCATGCATATCACCAATGATATTGCCAAGGGTCTCACCACATCCATGAATGACGCCGAGCGTTTAAAGGCGCTCTATGGTAGCGCCATGGCTTCAAACATGGATGAGAGCGAATTGATTGATGTGCCGCAGCTTGGTGAAGATGAACATGCAGCGCCAAACCATGTCCCGCGCTCTTTGCTTGTGGGTATCATGCAGCCGCGCATCGAAGAAGTCTTCGAGATGGTGCGTGCAAAATTAAACGATAGCGGGCTTGGTAATGCTGTTGGCAGGCGGGTCGTTTTGACTGGCGGCTCCAGTCAAATTCAGGGCTTAAAAGATCTCGGCCATCACGTGCTCGATAAACAAGTTCGCCTCGGCAAGCCAATTCGTTTGACGGGTTTGCCTGATGCGGTCAGTGGCCCGGCTTTTGCCACCACCGCCGGGTTACTTACGTATATTTCTGAACGCGCTGATGAAATGCCTGCCGAAATCATGGCCCAGGCCGAGCCGGGTAGCGTTTGGGAGCGCGTCCGCTATTGGCTCAGGGAAAATTGGTAATCATCTAAACTTATCCACAATATTGTGTGTGTAACTTGTGCACAGCTACAACATGTCGTGGCTTTCGCCGAAAAGTTGAATCGGATGAGTCACTTAGCGTGGGTTTTTGCATTTTTGTGTGAAGTGGTGCTAGACTCAAAATACAGCTTGCAGGCCCTAAACCCTGTGAATCCTTGTGATTTTTCACTTTTCTGCGTATTCAAATTTACCTACACTTATGTTCACACATCGCGGAGTCTTTCTCAGGCACCCGCAAAACGATCATTTCGGGGATTATTATCATGGCTATCAATATCGCAATGCAGCCGACGGAAGTTCAAAAGCTCTCACCCAGAATTGTTGTGGCCGGTATCGGCGGCGCAGGCGGGAACGCTGTCAACAACATGATTTCATCGGGACTGGAAGGGTGCGAGTTCATCGTTTGCAACACGGATGCGCAAGCGCTTGAAAATTCGCTTTGCGATCGAAAGGTCCAGCTTGGCACGAGCGTTACAGGCGGTTTGGGTGCAGGCTCAAAACCGGAGGTTGGTAAGGCCGCCGCCGAAGAATCAATCGAAGAAGTGATGCAGTATTTCGAAGGCGCGAACATGGCCTTCATCACTGCTGGTATGGGTGGTGGGACCGGTACAGGCGCAGCCCCTATTATAGCTAAGGCATGCCGCGAGCGCGGAATTTTGACCGTTGGTGTCGTGACTAAGCCATTCCATTTTGAAGGTTCGCACCGTATGAATTCAGCCGATGCTGGTCTTGAAGAAATTCAGGCTTACGTTGATACGTTGATCGTGATTCCAAACCAGAATCTGTTCCGCGTTGCTAATGAAAAAACAACATTCGCCGATGGTTTCGAAATGGCTGATAGCGTTTTACAAGCTGGCGTGCGCGGCGTAACAGATTTGATGGTGCGCCCGGGCCTTATTAATTTGGACTTTGCTGATATCCGCACTGCAATGCTCGAAATGGGCAAAGCGATGATGGGAACTGGTGAGGCCGAAGGCGATAAGCGGGCTATTGAAGCCGCTGAGTCGGCCATCAACAACCCATTGCTAGATGATGTTTCGATGAAAGGCGCCAATGGCGTGATTATCAACGTTACTGGTGGCTATGATATGACACTGTTTGAAGCAGACGAAGCCTGTAATCGTATTCGTGATGAGGTTGATCCGAACGCTAACATCATCTTTGGCGCAACCTTTGATGAAAGTCTTGATGGTAAAATGCGCGTATCTATCGTTGCCACAGGTATAGATAAAGAGAGCGAGTCGGAAAAGCGTAGCGGTGGCCCGGGGACGGGCAATGATGTTAATACACGCACCAAGCTTGAGCGTGCTGTTCCCAATACAGATGGTGGAGATTCTGTCCCTATGGCGCAAAAACCGCCAGCTTTTATGTCAGCGCAAAGCGTTCAGGCTATTAAGGCCCCGTCTGTGACAACGCCAGCGGAAAGAATAGCGGCCGGCCAAGGCGGTGCACCTGCTGGGTCTGTAATGCGTGAAACAGATATTGATATGTTTGAACAGCGTGAGTTTGCTGACGTTACTGAAACAGGTGGCACCGATAATATGCCGCAAAACACGGCTCTGCGCGGGACCTTATATAAAGATTCTTTTATTCCGCCAAAACCGGCTGAAATTTCAGAAGGCTCACCTTCTGGCGCTGCGCCGTATATTTCAAGTTTCCATGGAGAGCATGTTTCCCAAGCTCCGCAGGGGCATGTTTCTACTGCACCCGGCCTAAAGCTCAATCCGCCCAAAGTGCCAACGCCAGACCAAAATCCACGCTCTCCATCGCTGTTTGAGCGTATTACTGGTAGTGTCCAAGAACATTTAGAAGGTATAAGTGGCCGTGGTCATGATGTGCAGCGCCAACGCATGGCACCAACGGCTGGAGGGCATTCTGATGGCCTAAGACCAATGGGTAACGGCCAGGGGCCTTCGCAAGGAAGCTTGAACATCGATGCGCCGTCTAAACCATCTGGTGGTGAGGATGACCTTGATATACCAGCATTTCTGCGGCGCCAAGCGAACTAAGATTACGAATTAATCTGATTTAAATTTTAAACTATGATCTCTCCAAGATCTCCCTTCAAAGCCCGGCGATTAACATGCTGGGCTTTTTTTTACAGCTCACTTTTTGTTATCCCTTTGTTGCCCCTTTTGTTGCAGTGTAACAAAACGCAACAAACTGTGATTTGAGCTCTAGGCGCCCCCGACATATATTAAAGTCATAGGAATATGCATAATTTTGGCATATAGGGTTTTTAAAGCGGCCCTTTTGAATAGAGAGTTCAGGATAAAGAATGCAAAACACAATTCGTACCTCCATTTCACTACAGGGCGTTGGCCTTCATTCTGGTAAGGATATTACGCTGTCTGTTTTGCCTGCTGCTGAAAATAGCGGCATTGTCTTTGTGCGCACGGATATTACCGATAAAAACAACATCATTCCAGCGCGTTGGGACTCCGTTGTCGACACGCAGCTCTGCACAGTGATTGGCAATGAAGATGGAGTTACAGTTGGAACAGTCGAACATCTCATGTCCGCTCTGCGCGGTTGTAATATCGATAACGTGCGCATTGAGCTTGATGGAGCAGAAGTTCCCGTGATGGATGGTAGTGCTATGCCATTTGTTGAAATGATTGAATGCGCTGGAGTGCAGAAACAAGATGCGCCGCGCCTTGCCTTGCGCATTCTCAAAAAAATTAGCGTCGAAAAAGACGGTAAGACAGTGACCCTGAGCCCCGCTGATGGAGCGGTGTTCGGCGGTACAATTGATTTTGATCACCCTGAAATTGGCGAGCAGAAATTTGAAACACGTTTGCTGAACGGCAACTTCAAGCACGATATTGCCGAAGCCCGCACATTTGGTTTCTTGCATGAAGTGGAATGGATGCGTTCACAAGGTTTGGCACAAGGCGGCTCTTTGGATAATGCCATCGTGTTGGATCAAGGCAGCGTTATGAACCCTGATGGTCTTCGTTTCACAGATGAATTTATCCGTCACAAATTGCTTGATGCGATTGGCGACCTTTACCTTGCCGGTGCACCAATTATGGGTGCTTACGATGGTTATAAGGCTGGCCATGAGATGAATAATCTTATTCTGTGCACACTGTTCGCCGATGATAGCGCCTATGAATTCACAGAAATCTATGACGATCTTCCCGTGAGCAGCGCAGTCCAAGCTGGCGTACAAGAGACAATCAACGCGTAATCTGTCCCCTTTTTAAAGCTTTTTAAATGCTCAGCGCCCTTTCCATTCTCTGCCAAGGGCGCTATTTATATGTGTATGGTTAAATTAAGAGAAACTGCCCCTATGCGCCTTTTACAAATCTTAATGCTTTTTGCCATCATTGGTGTTTTACCGGCCTGTTCATCCTCCGATGATAGTAATAAGCCACAGGTCGAAGAATCTGTTGATACGCTTTATAATAAGGCTGCCGCCGCCCTTGATGCTAAGCAGTATAGCGAAGCTACTCGTTATTTCGAGGAAGTCGAGCGTCAGCACCCTTATTCTAAATGGGCAACTCAGGCCCAGCTGATGAGTGCTTACGCATCTTATGAAGACCAACGCTATGACGAGGCGGTTATTGCGCTGGACCGTTTTATCGAGCTGCACCCGGGGAATGAAAATATCGATTATGCGCATTATCTAAAGGCGCTCAGTTTTTATGAACAAATTTCTGATGTCGCCCGTGACCAGTTTATGACCCAAGAATCGCTCAAGGCTTTAGAGACCCTTATTCGCCGTTTTCCTGACAGTTCTTATTCACGTGATGCTACCCTTAAACGCGATTTGACGTACGATCATTTAGCAGGCAAGGAAATGGAAATTGGTCGCTATTATCTTAATCGAGGCCACATTAATGCGGCGATTAACCGTTTTCGCAGCGTTGTTGAGAAATACCAAACCACAACTCACACGGCCGAAGCACTTCATAGGCTGGTTGAGGCGTACCTGACTTTGGGGCTTGGGTTTGAAGCCACGCAGGTCGCGGCTGTGCTTGGGCACAATTATCCGGGCAGCAAATGGTATAAGAGTAGCTATGACTTATTGGACGATGAATCTCGTCAAAGAATTCTTGATGAACGCGGCTTTGTGGATCGTACAATTGAAAGCATATTCAAGCCGGATTAAAGAGGATGGCCCTTTATGCTAACCGCCCTGAGTATCCAAAATGTTGTCCTGATTGAAAGGCTGAATATCGAATTTCAGTCTGGCCTTTGTGCGTTGACGGGTGAAACAGGCGCCGGAAAATCGATTCTTCTCGATTCATTAGGATTGGCGCTGGGCGCACGTTCAGAAAGCGGTTTGGTGCGTAAAGGCGCAGATCAGGCCTCTGTTAGTGCAGCCTTCCAAGTTGTTGAAAATCACCCTGCATTTAAAATTCTGCAAGAGGGCGGCATCAGCGTTGATGCAGCTGATGATTTCATCCTACGCCGTAGCGTAACCAAAGATGGCCGGTCCAAAGCCTATATCAATGACCAACCGGTCAGCGCCGGGCTGCTCCGCCAAATCGGTGAAATGCTGATTGAAATTCACGGACAGTTTGACACCCAAGGGCTTTTAAATCCGACCACGCACCGACAAATGCTTGATGATTATACTGGGCTCAATAACCCGCTCGCTGGGCATTGGGAAAACTGGAGGGTGGCGGCGCAGGCTCTTGAGGATCTTAAAAGTAGTGCGCAGGCTTCTCGCGCTGAGGAAGAATATCTTCGTTCAGCATTGGAAGACTTAGATTCATTAGACCCACAAGCCGGTGAAGAAAAAATACTGGCCTCTTTGCGTGAACGCCTCATGCACCGTGAGCAGGTTCTTGAAGCTTTAAACAACGCTTACCATGCATTGAATGGTGAAAATGATCCGGTGCGCAGCGCTTGGGCGGCGCTGGATAAAATTGCCGATAAAATCGGGGAGCAGGGCAAGGGCGCAATTGGCGCATTAGACCGCGCATCCTCTGAAATTCAGGAAGCGTTATCAGAGATTCAGCGCCTTTCAAGTGATCTAGAATCGAGTGAACATGATCTTGGGTCCATTGATGACAGGCTCTTTGAGCTCCGTGCGCAAGCCCGCAAGCATGATTGCGTTGTTGATGACCTTGCGGGGATGCGCGAAGAAATTGCAGGCAAACTGAACGCGATTGAGCATGCCGATGATCTACTGGCCGACACCGTGAAAAAAGCCGATGCCGCAAAAGCCGCATATATAAAGGAAGCAGAAAAGGTCAGTAAGGCCCGTGAAAAAGCTGCGCAGAAACTTGATAAACTGGTGGCACAGGAACTGCCGCCACTAAAATTAGAGAAAGCCCAATTCGTCACCAACATTGAACGGTTGGGAGAATCTGAATGGGGAGCAGGCGGTGTTGACCGCGTCCGGTTTCTGGTGGCAACCAATCCCGGATCAGAGCCCGGCCCCTTAAATAAAATTGCATCAGGCGGTGAAATGTCGCGTTTTATGCTGGCGTTGAAAGTCGTGATGGCTGAAGTGGGGTGCGCTGGCAGTTTAATTTTTGATGAGGTCGATGCCGGCATTGGCGGCTCTACAGCCGATGCGGTAGGAGAGCGTTTAGCCAAGCTTGCCCGCGATAAACAGGTAATGGTGGTTACCCATGCGCCGCAAGTGGCTGCACGTGCCTCTCATCACTGGATTGTCCAAAAAGATGGCGGCGACGATTTGCGCACCTCTGTTGTTCCGTTAGAGCAAGGCCAACCGCGCCGTGAAGAAATCGCCCGTATGCTTGCAGGGGCAACGATTACAGAAGAAGCTAGAGCTGCGGCTGACAAATTGCTTGAGATGAGTGAAGTGGCATGAACACGCTGATGGATCTAGAGCATCTGGATGCGAAAGTGCGCCATAGCGACCTAGTTAAGGAAATCCGCACCCACGACGGCGCGTATTATCAAGACGACGCGCCGAAAATTTCCGATGCCCATTACGATAAACTACGTAAAGAGCTCGAAAAGCTTGAGGAGAAATATCCCGATCTCATCACGAAAGACAGCCCGACCCAAAGCGTTGGCGCGCCCGCCTCAAAAGGCTTCCAAAAGGTTAAGCATGTCGTGCCAATGCTCTCGCTATCAAATGTGTTTAGCGAAGAAGATGTCACAGACTTCCATGAGCGTATCCGCCGATTTTTAGGGTTATCAGAAAGTGACGAGGTTGAATTGGTCGCTGAACCGAAAATTGACGGCCTGTCCTGTTCACTGCGCTATGAGGACCGCAAGCTGGTTCTGGCCGCCACGCGCGGTGACGGCGCGGAAGGTGAAAATATCACCCAAAATGTAAAAACGATTAAGGACATTCCGCAAACACTGCCCGATGACGCGCCCGATATTCTAGAAGTGCGCGGTGAAATATATATGAGTAGCAAAGACTTCGAAGCGCTTAACAAAGCGCAAGAGGAAGCGGGTAAGCCGGTTTTTGCCAATCCCCGCAATGCCGCAGCAGGCAGCGTCCGCCAGCTCGATGTAAATGTGACGCGGCAGCGCCCGATAAAATTTTTCGGCTATGCGCTGGGGGAAGTGAGCGAGAGTTTCGCAGACACCCATTTCGAAGTGCGCGAGAAACTCAAAAGCTGGGCTATTCCCGAAACATCCTTCAAGCTCTGTTCATCGCTCGCCGATATCATGGCGCATTACGAAGAAATTCTCGAAGGGCGCGCTGCTCTTGATTATGACATAGATGGCGTGGTTTATAAGGTCAATCGACTGGATTATCAGGAGCGTCTTGGCTTTATCAGCCGCTCTCCGCGCTGGGCGACCGCGCATAAATTTCCGGCCGAGCGCGCCGTCACAGTTCTGAAAGAAATTGATATTCAAGTAGGCCGCACTGGCGCTCTCACCCCAGTTGCGCGGCTAGAGCCAGTAACAGTAGGCGGCGTTGTTGTGTCCAATGCCACGCTGCATAACGCCGATGAAATTGAGCGTAAAGATATACGAGTTGGCGATACAGTTGTTATTCAACGCGCAGGCGATGTGATCCCGCAAGTGGTTGAGGTGCTGAAAGATAAGCGCAAAGGAAACCCGCCGAGCTTTGATTTCCCCGGTCACTGTCCTGCATGTGGTTCACTGGCCATTCGTGAAGATGACGATGTCATCCTGCGCTGTACGGGCGGTCTGATCTGCCCGGCGCAAGCTGTGGAGCGCCTCAAGCATTTTGTCTCACGATTGGCGTTTGATATTGACGGGCTGGGCGCAAAAATTGTCGAGCAATTCTATGAGGAGGGGTTAATCAAATCTCCGGCAGATATTTTTAAACTGAAAGATTTAAATAAAACCCTGCAGCCGCCTATCCGTGAACGCGAAGGATGGGGTGATCTTTCGGAAAACAACCTGTTCGAATCGATAAACACTCGCCGCAATATACAGCTGAATCGTTTTATCTATGCGCTGGGCATTCGGCAAGTCGGCGAAGCAACGGCCAAGCGCTTAGCCGCGACTTATGGCTCGCTGTCAGCCTTGAATGAGGCAATGAAAGCTGCGCAAAACCGTGAAAGCGAGGCTTTTCAAGAATTGCTCAATATCGAAGACATTGGCCCGGCTGTTGCGGATGACCTTCTCGGTTTTTTCGCTGAAGAGCATAATCAGCAGGTTCTTGCGGATCTTGAAGCGCTTTTGGAGATACAAACCTACGAGGCGGCGCAGAGCGTTGACAGCCCGGTGAGCGGTAAAACGCTCGTGTTTACGGGGACTTTAACGACCGTGGGCCGCCAAGAAGCAAAGGCGAAAGCAGAGAGTCTAGGCGCAAAGGTCGCTGGCTCTGTATCAAAAAAGACTGATTATGTGATTGCAGGCGAAGACGCAGGCTCAAAGCTTAAAAAAGCAAAGGACCTCGGCGTGGAGGTCCTTTCCGAAGAACAATGGAGTGCTCTGATTAACAGTTAAACGCTGTCGCTTTGATCACGTAGTTCGTAAAGCTTATCCATCGCTTTTTCAATTTCCGGTGGGTAATCACGCCGTTCAATAAACTCACCGCCACCAGTGTTGCGGGTCATAGCTTGTTCCATCGAGCGTGTAAGAAGTTCGGCAATTTTCAGATCATCTTGCTCTAAAGCAAGCTCCAGCGCTGACAAAATACGGTCACTCAGGCGGATAAAATCTTTATCGTCATCATCCATTTTTATTTTTCTCCCTACAAAACGGTTTAACCACTGTGCCTGTTTCTTAGAACGGTTTCAAGGTTTCTGGTCGGTCAATAATATTTTCTTTTATGAGCGCATGGAAATCTTTAAAAAACTCATCGCGAATTTCGTCTTTTTCCATCAGAATTTCATGGCGAGCGTCTGGAAACTCCACGAGTTTGCAGCTTTTTAAGGACTCCGCAGCGCGGCGAATTTTTTGGTTGTCGACAAGCTCTTCATGGCCTGCCAGAGCGATAAGGCACGGCGTTTCTATCGTATTCAGCAGAGCTTTTCTATTAAGGCGGGCGCAAGCCATAAGCGCACTATGCACCCATCCATAGGTAATATGACCAACTTTAAGCTCTGATTTTTTTTCAAACCATTTTGTATGGATTTTTACGCGCTCAGTATCTGAAGATAAGGCTTCCGGCCCATCAAATGGGCGCATGGAAGGGCTCCAGTCTCCGCCACCTTTGACGTAGTTTTTTCCTATAAAAAGATTAAGAGACTCGCTTAACATCAAGGCAAGCGGCATAGGCATGTTTTGCAAAGCTTTTAGCCCAATCATCGGCGCAGTAAATGCGGCGCACTCAAAAATGTCAGGATGTTGCTTTAAATAATGCAGGCCAATATTCGCGCCCATCGAATGCCCGAGCATCGCAACAGGAATGCGCCCTACATCAGGATGAACGGATGAATGCTTGATATATTCGGTATAGAAATAATGCAAATCATCAACATCATTCTGAAAATTTGTCGCATGGCGTTTTTGCGGATTTTTAAGGTAACGACCAGAGCCGCCTTGCCCCATCCAATCGATAATCCAAAATGCCAGATTCATCTGATTGCATCTGCGCGCGATCTCGTAATACTTTTCGCCAAATTCACTGAGGCCAGGCAGGCAGACAATGACCGCATCAGGAATACTGTCTTTCGGCGAGATAGACCCAAAGCGGATTTTGCGTCCCGCACGGGTAAAGGAATGCCAGCGCCACCCTCCCGGCTCTAGAAAGCGATCTTCAATGTCTGGAATGTTTGTGTCTATGTTACTCATGAAACTTTAAAATCAGCCTACTCTAATACTTAAGCATAGAGCAAGCAGGTTAAGGAAGTGCAAAGGTTTATTCTAAAGCTTTGATGATGTTTTCAGTCATTTTTTTCGCGTCATCCAGAAGCATCATTGTCTGATCTTCAAAGAAAAGCGGGTTGTCGATACCGGCGTACCCTGCGCCCAAAGAGCGCTTTACGAACAGGACTGTTTGCGCTTTTTCGACATCCAAAACTGGCATGCCGTAAATGGGGGATGTAGAATCGTTTTTGGCTGCTGGATTGGTAATATCGTTTGCGCCAATGACGTAGGCCACATCAGCTTGCGCAAATTCACGGTTAATATCTTCCATTTCGAAAACCTCATCATAAGGCACGTTGGCTTCAGCCAGTAACACATTCATATGACCCGGCATACGGCCTGCAACAGGGTGAATAGCGTATTTCACATCAACGCCCTCTTTTTTGAGGATATCTGCCATTTCCCGCAAAGCGTGCTGCGCTTGCGCAACGGCCATCCCATATCCGGGAATGATGATAACTTTTGAAGCATTCTTCATGATATAGGCCGCGTCTTCAGCGCTGCCGATTTTAGCGTTACGATCTGGGTCATGTTCAGCAGCGCCGCCAGCAGCTTGAGCGCCACCAAAGCCGCCCATAATAACGGAGATAAATGAGCGGTTCATGCCTTTACACATGATATAGGACAAAATAGCGCCAGAGGCTCCGACAAGCGCCCCTGTGATGATGAGCAAATTGTTGTGCAGCGTAAAACCAATGCCTGCCGCGGCCCAGCCGGAATAAGAATTCAGCATAGAAACAATCACGGGCATATCCGCCCCGCCAATCGGGATGATGATAAGCACGCCCAAAGACATAGACAGCACAGCAACAAGCCAGAATATAAGGCTGCTTTCCGTTGTACATAGGATAAGGATAAGCAGAAGGAGCAGAACGCCGAGCATCCCGTTCAAAGCATGCTGTCCGCCAAATGTAATCGGCTTGCCGGACATGCGCCCCTCAAGCTTGGCCCAAGCGATAATCGAGCCTGTAAAGGTGACGGCTCCGATAGCAAGACCCAGTGACATTTCAACCATGCTGGAAAAATGAATATCGTCTTTTGTGCCAATGCCATAGGCTTCGGGCGTGTAAAAAGCCGCCGCCGCAACGCACACAGCCGCTAGGCCCACGAGGGAGTGGAAAGCAGCCATAAGCTGGGGCAGGTCTGTCATATCAATCGTACGGGCAATATGAGCGCCAATCGCGCCGCCAACACCAATACCGACGAGAACCCAGAATGTACCGCCGGTTTGCGGTAAGAGCAGTGTGGTGAAAATGGCAAGGCCCATCCCAACCATGCCGAAATTTAAGCCTTGGCGCGCTGTTTCAGGGTGCGATAATCCGCGTAGAGCCAGAATAAACAGGACGGCTGCTGCGATGTAGGCGAGGGCTGCAAGATTTTCCATCTCTTATGACCCCTTCTTCTTAAACATGCTGAGCATGCGCCGCGTGATAATAAAGCCGCCGAATATATTAATAGAGGCGAAGATAACGGCCAAAAAGCCAAGGAGTGAAAAATTTTGGTCTTTCGGCCATACGGCCATAATTGCACCAACTATAATAACGGATGAAATTGCGTTAGTAATGGCCATGAGCGGGGAATGCAAAGCAGGCGTTACGCGCCATACAACATGGTAGCCGACAAAACAGGCAAGAATGAAAACAGTCAGGCCGGTGATCAAAAACGGCTGTCCATAAACGATATCACTGGCTACATTTTGTGAGGCTTCCAGCGCGAGCGTCGCTGCTTCTTCTGAAAGCTCTTTAAAGCGCGTAGCAAGATCAACAGCGCTCTCAGCTGCCGTTTTTTCAGTACCTTCAGGAGGGACGAGTTCTTCCATCAGCTCTTATCCTTTTTTGCAGCAGGTTTTTTAGCGGGCGTCTTTTTTGGCGCGGCCTTTTTTACAGGAGCTTTTTCTTCAGCTTTTTTCTCGGTAAAATTCGGGTGGATAATTTTACCGTCCTTGGTTAGGGCAACGCCTTGAATAATTTCATCATCCCAATCAATTGCCAGTTTGCGGTTGTCTTTATCAATAATCAGGTTCAAAAGGTTAAGTAGGTTTTTCGCATAAAGTGCTGAAGCGTCCGTGGCCAGGCGGCTCGGTACATTCGCATGGCCAACGATGCTCACATCATGTTTCTTAACAACTTTTCCGGGCGATGATCCGGCGCAATTCCCGCCACTTTCAACGGCGAGATCAACAATGACAGAGCCGGGTTTCATCGATTTAACCATCGCATCCGTAATCAGTTTAGGCGCTGGGCGTCCGGGGATTAGCGCTGTCGTAATGACGATATCCTGCTTGGCAATGTGTGCAGCCACCAACTCAGCTTGTTGTTTTTGATAATCCTTGGACATCTCTTTAGCGTAACCACCAGCCGTTTCCGCTTCTTTGAATTCTTCATTTTCGACAGCAACAAACGAAGCGCCAAGGGATTCAACTTGTTCTTTGGCTGCCGGGCGTACATCCGTGGCTGTGACAACAGCGCCCAAACGCCGGGCCGTGGCAATCGCTTGCAAACCGGCAACGCCGGCGCCCATCACAAAAACCTTCGCCGGCGGGATTGTTCCTGCCGCCGTCATCATCATCGGAAAAGCGCGGGTATAATTTTCTGCCGCATCAAGAACAGCCTTATATCCGGCCAGATTAGATTGCGAGGACAGTACATCCATGCTCTGCGCCCGGCTGATGCGCGGGACAAGCTCCATAGAAAAACCATCAACGCCATTTTTAGCCAGCATTTTAACCAGATCTCCATTGGTGTAAGGCGCCAGCATGGCGATTAAAAGCGCCCCTTTTGGCAGGCGCCCAAGCTCTTCATCGTTAGGAGCTTGAACTTTGAGGATGATATTTGCGCCTTTATATAAATCAGCTTGGCCTTTGGCAATGGTGGCACCTGCTTCTTTAAATGCGTCGTCAGGAACTGAAGCTCCTTCCCCTGCGCCACTTTCGATCATGATGAGAGCGCCCAAATTGCTCAATTTTTTGACAGTTTCAACGGAGACGGCCACACGTTTTTCAAATTCAGCTGTTTCTTTGAGTACGGCTATTTTTAATCCCACGGCGCTTGGGTCCTTCTTCTGCGAGCTTTGAACGCGTTGAATCTGTCGAAGATTCACCAAAAGATGCACGATCTTAGGGGCTTTGTGAAGGGTCAAAACAAAATATATTCGCAAGATCAATCATTAAGGCAACCAGAATATGTTTACCTACAAAAGCGCTTATTCCTTGAAGTACATGCAATTTTTCTTTAGATTCTAAGATAGTAAGTGTTTTCCACCCCCTCTCTTAACCGGTCTCGGTCAATGTCATTTAAAATTTATTTATCGCCTACACTCAAAAAACTCCCCGTATTCTTTGGGGTTGCCGCCTGTTTTGCTTCATCTTTAGGTTTCGCTGAAACCATAGAGCAGGCGGTTTCAGTGACGCTTTCAGGGCATCCTCAGGTTGAAAGTGCGTTGGCTGTTTTACGAAATTCTGAAGAAGCTCAAAAAGAGCAATTTTCCGCCTATTTTCCAGATATTAGGGTGAGTGCCACTGCTGGTCGTATCTATGGAGATAATAGCACCAGTAGAGGTTTAAGCGTTACAAGGGGTGATGGGTATTCAGGTTTGGGAGAAGGGTCTGTGGCGGCGCACCAGATGATTTTTGATGGGTTTGAAACAAAAAACCGTGTGCACGCCGCGCGCGCAGATATTAAAGCCACGGAATTTTCTTTAGCCGATGTCCAGGAAAGCCTTGCTCTTCGCGTGGCTCAAACATATGTGAACCTTCTGCGCGTTCAAAAAGGTCTGTCTCTGCTGCATGGGCAGCAAAGCACTGTAGAAGACTATTTGTCCCGTATATCTACAATGGTTGATGATGGCGCGGCTGATGACGCAGAGCTGCGGCAAGCCCTTGATGTTTCGGTGATTTTGGATAATTTTATTGCTGATTACGAAGGACAGGCCCGCGCACTGGAATCCGATTATTTTGAGCTCACCGGGCATTTGCCTGAGATGGCACTTGAGGTGCCCGTTGTAGATCCGGATCAAATCCCTCAAGATATGCAGGTTGCTGTTGATGTCGCAAAACAACAGCACCCCCTTATGCAATCAACTAAATTTCAATCAGAATCTTCCAGATATGCGATAGGCGCAGAAAAAGCGACCTATGTGCCTAAGTTTGACGGTGAGCTGTCCTATCTGAAAACAGATAAAGCCGACATCATTGGTGGCGAAGTTGAGGACGGCAAGGTCGTTGTGCGAATGAACTGGGAATTTGAAACGGGCGGGGCGCAGAAAGCGCGGATAAAGCAAAGAACGTATGAGTACAAGGAAACGATGGCCCGGATCGCGGAAGTGGAGCGTCAGATTGAGCGGACCGTGCGTCAGGCCTATGCTGAAAAGCAAACCGCGACGCGGCAACTTAGCAATCAAAAAAAGCGTCAGGATCTAAATAAGAAGCTCTTGAAAACTTATGAGATTCAATTTGAGGGCGCCCTCATCTCCGTGTTGCAGCTCATGCAGGCAGATAATCAGGTCTTATTGACCAAGCTTGAGACGTCAAATGCCCAGAGCCGTGTTATGCTGGCGGAGTATGGTGTTTTGGCAGCAATGGGGCGTTTGCGTGATGCGTTAAATGTTGAACTGGCCTCTGCTGCGCATCCTCGCCGTGCGCCTGAATAAGCAGGCTGTGTAGCCTTTTGGAATTTAATGAACAAAAAAAACGCAACAAAAACTGAAGCCAATTCGCAGAAGATTGATTCGCTTCTGGAATGCTTGGTGTTTTTAACCGCGCATTACGGGCGGGCGAAATCTGCACGCGCTTTAACTTCTGGGCTGGCTTATGATGGACAACATATGCGCCCGCAGCTTTTTACGGAAGCCGCGCAACGTTTGGGTTTAAAAGCGCAAACGGTTAAAAAATCAAAAATCAAAGATATTCCTGTGGCAGTTTTACCTGCTGTTCTTGTGCTGGAAGGCGAAAAAGCCTGCGTTCTTTTATCTGCTGGAGAAATTTATGACCCGGAAAAAGGTGAGAAAACTAAAATAAAACCTGCGGAGCTTCAAAAAGACTTCACAGGCTATGTAATTTTGACCCAGCCCAAACCCGAATTCACCAATCCGGACGCTGCTGACCCCGAGGATGTGAAGAGCAGTTGGTTCTGGTCATTGGTTGAACAAAACCGCGGCATCTTCGGCATGGTGCTGTTGGGCGCGGTCTTTATAAACCTCTTCGGTCTGGCTTCTCCGCTGTTTATCATGAACGTTTATGACCGCGTCATTCCTAATAACGCCATTGAAACCGGCTGGGCGCTGGGAATTGGCGCGCTGGTTGTGTTTGTATTTGACTTCATTATGCGAAGCTTGCGAGCCTATCTTCTTGATCTGGCTGGCCGCCGTATTGATGTCATCGCTACGCGCCGGATTTATGATCAGGTTCTCAATATGCGACTTTCCGAGCGCCCAAAATCCAGTGGCGCATTTGCCAACATGCTGCGTGATTTTGATTCCGTGCGCGACTTTTTTACCTCTGCCACGATAACGGCGCTGGTCGATTTGCCCTTCACGTTATTCTTCCTGTTTATCATTTATAAGCTTGGCGGCGTGGTGGCATTTATCTTGCTGGGGCTTTTGGCTTTGGTCGTTGTTGTTGGGTTAATCCTCCAAGTCCCCCTCAAAGCCTTGGTTCGCAAAGCCACGCGCTCTTCCGAAGCCAAGCACGGGATGTTGGTGGAAACAATCCACGGGCTGGAAACCATTAAGGCGATCGGCGCAGACGGCGCTTTCCGCGCGCGCTATGGCGCGCTTGTCGGTGAAAGCGCAGCCTACGGTCAGTCTTCGCGCATGGTGTCTGGAATAGGTGTGAACGCCGCGACATTTATTCAGCAAATTGCCTCCGTCGTGATTGTTCTGGCCGGAATGTATTTGGTTGCAGACGGGGAGCTCACAGTTGGCGGCTTGATTGCCTGCGTCATATTAAGCGGCCGCGCACTGACACCTATCGGGCAAATTGCCAATCTTCTGACACGTTATCATCAGGCAACAGGCGCGCTCAAAACTCTCGATGGCATCATGGCCAAGCCCGTTGAACGCCCACCGGAACGTAACTTTCTCCACCGCCCCGATATTGGCGGAAAAATCACCTTCGATCAGGTGTCTTTTGAATATCCCGGTGTAAAACGTGATGTACTCGATAAGATCAGCTTCACAATTAACCCGGGCGAGAAGGTCGCGATCATCGGCCGTATCGGTTCCGGTAAAAGCACATCAGCGCGCCTGATGATGGGGCTGTATGAACCAAGCGCTGGAACTATTCTGGCTGATGATACTGACTACCGCCAGATTGATCCGGCAGATCTGCGCCGCTCCTTTGCTTATATTGCGCAGGACGTTGTCCTGTTTGCTGGCAGTGTGCGCGATAATATCGCGGCTTCCATGCCGCAAGCGAGCGAAGAAGACATTCTAGCGGCCTCTAAAGCCGCCGGCGTTCATGATTTTGTCTCTCGCCATCCTATGGGCTATGACGCACCGGTAGGTGAGCATGGTGAAGGGCTTTCCGGGGGACAACGTCAGGCCATAGCCTTAGCGCGCGCAATGCTAATCCAGCCCAAAGTTCTCATCTGTGACGAACCAACCAACGCCATGGATGTGCAAGCCGAAGCCGCGTTCAAGACTTACGTCGAAAAAGAAATCAAAGGCAAAACTTTTATACTCATCACGCATAAGCATGCGATGCTCGACATGGTTGATCGCCTGATATTGCTCGATCAGGGCCGCCTCGTTATGGACGGGCCACGTGACGAGGTTGTTACCGCGCTTACATCCGGGAAAGTGCAGGTTGAGGAATGAGCTGGTTTGAACCAAAAATAAATGAAACGGACTTTATGTCCGAGTTGGATGCGGCGACGAAAATGAAGCCAGCGAGTTCGGCAACCATGATGCTGTTTTCAATTATGGCGTTGATCGTATTCGGAATTATCTGGGCGGGTGTCGCCGAAGTCGAGGTCCTCACCCGTGGGCAGGGACAGGTTGTGCCATCGCAGGATGTGCAGGTCGTGCAAAGCCTTGAAGGGGGTATTGTTGAAGAGTTGTTGGTCAGTGCCGGTGATATTGTCATAAAAGGTCAGGTGTTAATGCGCCTGAGTGATGTGCAGTTTTCATCTGAAGAGCGCGGCACGGAAGCCCGGTCTTTAGGCTTACGGGCGAAAAAAGCGCGGCTGCTGGCTGAGGCGAACAGCACAGAATTTGTGCTGCCTGCAGAAGTCACAGAAAAAGCACCACAAATCGCGACGAATGAAAAAGCGCTCTATGAGTCTCGGCAAAAAGAATTGCAAAACGCCTATGCAATTTTGGATGACCGGATCGCTAAGGCCAATGCGGATATGGCCGAAGTAAATGCCCAGATCAATCGCTTGTCTTCGAATAGATCATCGCTGAATAAAGAATTGACCATCACAAAAGATCTCGTGAAAAAACGCGCTGTGCCCAAGCTCGAGGAGATGCGCTTAAGCCGCGAGATTGCTGACATGTCCGGACAAATTAACGCGCAGGCCCAGCGGAAAAAATCGCTGCAAGCCGAAGCGCAGGTTGCAAAGAAGGAACGCGAAAGCCAGCTGGATAAATTCCGCTCGCAAGCCCTTGGCGAATTAAATGCGGTGCAGACAGAAATTTCCTCGTTGAAGGAAAATCTTAAATCTATCGGTGATCGTGTTGATCGCCGTGAAGTCAAAGCCCCGGTCGATGGTATTGTAAATAATATTGCCGTTAAAACACTGGGCGGCGTTGTTGAGCCGGCGATGCAGCTTGTTGAGATTGTCCCGGTTGATGAGGAGCTTAAAATTGTAGCGCGCATTCAGCCCAATGAAATCGCCTTCATTCGTCCCGGCCTTCCAGCCAAGGTAAAGATTACCGCCTATGATGCACAGAAATATGGGGCGCTTGATGGAGAGTTGGTGCGCATCGGCGCAACCTCGGGCCGCGATGGAGACGGCGGCACATTTTTTGAGATCGAAGTGCATACCGATAAAAACTATCTGGGCGATGAAAATACAAAACTACCCATTACCCCGGGAATGGTCGCCGAGGTTGAGGTTATCACTGGCAAGCGCAGCATTCTCGAATACCTCCTCAAACCTGTCCTGCGCGCTCGTGACCGCGCCTTTACGGAGCAATAGAGCACTATGATCCGGTTCCTAACCAACCGCTGGATCCATTTTGCTCTCCTCTTCGCGTTGCTCTTGGGCGCTGTTTATTATAGTGGCTCTCAAGATCGCTGGCGCAAGGGAATGCAATCGCTCGTCTTTGATGAACTCAACGCGCTTTATCCGCGCGATGCCAGCGGTGAGGTGTTGATTGTCGATATTGATGATGACTCGCTGCTGGAAATTGGCCAGTGGCCGTGGCCGCGTACAGATGTCGCTGAGCTTGTGACCAACCTTACATCGCTTGGCGCCAAGGTCATTGCGTTTGATGGTGTGCTGGCCGAACCGGATCGTTCATCCCCGCGTTTTGTCGCTGAAAATTTACCTGATGATGAACGTTTCGAAGCACTGAGCGAAGAAATCAAAACTCTTCCCGATCATGATGAACTGCTTGCTGAGGCAATTAAGAAGTCAGGCATTTTTGTCTCAGGTTTCACTTATGGCAGCTATTCGCAGGTGCCACGTAAGCCGCGGGTAACAAAGCCAATATTGGTGCGTAAATCTGATAGGGTCGAGTTTATCGAACGTTCTGAGCGTTTTGAAAAGGCAGCCGTGTTTTTACCAGGTTTAGAAAAGGTTGCAGCTGGGAATGGTAGCTTCATGGCCAAGCCTGATTTTGACGGTATCTTGCGCCGTACAGGAATGATTTTTAATGATGGTGAGAAGCTCTACCCATCCCTTAGTCTTGAAGCCGTGCGCGTTGCGCAAGGAAACCCAAAGCTGATCACTAAAATCGGCGCGAATCCTGAAGAAAGCAAGCGGGCGATAGATACAAACTTTCGAATCATAGCCGGAGATTACAATATTCCCGTAGAGCATGATGGGCTGATCTGGGTGTATTACCGGAAATTCGAAGGCGATGATTATCTTTCAGCTCATAAAATTGTTAACCCTGCGCACCATGATGAAGTTCGCCAAAAGATTAAGGGTAAAATCATTCTGGTTGGCTCAAGCGCCGAAGGGTTGAAAGATTTGCGATCAACAGCGCTGGAACCGTTTCAGCCTGGCGTTGAAATTCATGCCAATGTTATCGAACAAATTCTGCAAAATGATTATCTCTTGCGCCCGGATATCACAATCGTTGCTGAAGCGACCTATATACTTTTTGCCGGACTTTTGATGATTATCCTCGCGCCCTTTATAAACGCGTTGGTGCTCGCCTTTATGTGCTTCGCGCTGGTGGGTACAGCCTTCTTGGGCTCTGCTGCAGCATATGTTGATTATAAAATCTTGCTCGATCCATTTTACCCCAGCCTGTCTGTTTTTGTTATTTTCATGGTTTCGGCTTTGCTCACCTATCTTCGTGTGGAAAGTGAACGAAAACAGGTGCGCAGCGCCTTTGGGATGTATGTCTCACCGGATGTGATGCGCGATCTTGAAAAGAACCCGGATAAGCTGAAACTGGGTGGTGAGAATAAAGACCTCACCGTCATGTTTACTGATATTCGTAAATTCACCACCATTTCCGAAGGGCTAACGCCCGAAGAACTGATTAACCTGATGAATGAGTTCCTCACGGCGATGACTGATATTGTGCTGGAACATGAGGGCACCATCGATAAATATATGGGCGATGCGATGATGGCGTTTTGGAATGCACCGAAAGATGTTGAGGGGCATGAAAGGCAGGCCTGTATCGCCGCACTTAAAATGCAGGCGGCGTTAGCGCCTATTAATGAATCCGTTCGCAAGCGCGCCGAAGAAAATGGAAAAGAATCTGTGCTTCTTCAGGCCGGAATCGGTATCAACACGGGCCCATGTGCGGTAGGAAATATGGGTTCAAAGCAGCGCTTTGCCTATTCAACGCTTGGCGATGCCGTAAATCTCGCCTCACGTCTTGAAGGGCAAACAAAAACTTACGGCGTGCAAACGCTTATAGGCGAGGAAACAGTCAATAACGTACCGGAAATGGCGACGTTGGAAATGGATCTGCTGCGTGTGAAGGGGAAAGTGCAGCCAGTGCGTGTCTATGCGTTACTCGGAGATCAAGATGTTGCCTCCAGCGCAGAATTCAGTTCTTTAAAGCAGCCGCATTGCGAAATGGTTGAGGCTTATCAGTCTGGTGATTTCAAGGCGGCGAAAAAAGCTCTGCAGGAATGCCGTAAGCTGGATATTTATAATTTATCGGTAACATACACGATGTATGAAGAGCGCCTAGACGCGCTGCTTAAAAACCCGCCAGAAACTGAGTGGGATGGTGTTTATGAGGCAACAAGCAAGTAGCCTCTCTATATATCAATCTTTTTGTTTTCTGAGACAAACGCTGTGACATCTTTTTCAGGCATGGGGCGTGCATAATGATACCCTTGCGCCATGTCACAACCCATTTCTTTTAGCTTTACGCCTTCTTCTTTATTCTCAACACCTTCGGCAATGATCTTCATATTTAGACTCTTGCCCAGGCTGATAATTGATTTGACCAGCGCCAAAGAGCTATCATTTTCGAGCATGTCTTTGACGAAGCTACGATCAATCTTGAGGGTGTCGATCGGGAAATAGTGCAAATAACTCAATGAGGAATAACCTGTTCCGAAATCATCAATTGAAATGCTCATGCCTGCTTTTTGGCACATAGAAAGCGTGTCCTTCGCATTGTCGGGTTGGCCCATCAAAAGCCGTTCAGTAATTTCAAGATGGACCTGTGACGCTGAAACATCGCTAACGCTAATGGTTTCATAAACATTATCGACAAAATCAGGTGCGGCAAAATCTCGGCTTGAAAAATTAACGCTCATAAACAGCTCATGATCATAACCAACCCGATGTTCAATACGTTGCAGCGCCATCAGTGATTCTTTAAGCGCCCAAGCGGATGCTTTTACGATGAGGCCGCTATCTTCAATGATCGGAATAAAAATGGCCGGAGAAATAAAGCCTTTTTCTGGATGCTCCCAACGCATAAGCGCCTCAAAACCGCAAATTGTGCCCTGTTGCAAGTCGACAAGAGGCTGGTAATGCAAAGAAATTTCATCGCTTTTAAGCGCAGACTCGAACTCATTGGTAATTTTGACCGTCTCAACTGCGCTAGAACCCTGAGCATAATTGAGCTCTATATTCTCAGCTTCGTTCATTTTTGGTGGGTCACCGATAATTTGCGAACGTTTCAGTAAATCTCGATAGCGGGTTAGAATAATCTGTGTCGTCATATGCAGTACGGGATCTGCATTATCCAGGCGCAATGCAAAATCCTCTTTGGTGATTTCTAAAAGCTCACAGTCCTCAGTCACCCTAACCGTCGCTGTGCGAGGTGAATCGTCAAGAATCGCCATTTCCCCAATCATTGTGCCCGCGCCGCGGGATCCAACATATTGGGTTTCACCCTTTGTGGTCTCAATGAGAATCTCAACCCGCCCTGATTCAATGACATAGGCGCATTTCCCTGCGTCGCCCTGACGCATAATGATTTCGCCAGTTTTAAAGGATTTTTTATTTTCTTCTGTCTGCATATGCCTGAGTTTACAGCTTGATTCTTAGATTGAATTATAGTCTGGTCTGCCTTGGCGCTAAAATCAATGCTCAAATAGCTTTAGAACTCTATAGCAGCCGTAAAAGAAGTGCTTGACAACTTAGGCTCCATATCATTATTGTCCGGCGGTATTTTGAATTTAAAGGCAAGAGCTATGAAAGTCGTCAACTCGTTGAAAACGCTGAAAACAAGAGATCGCAACAATCGCGTGATCCGTCGTAAGGGTCGCGTATATGTGATCAATAAGAAAAACCCACGTATGAAAGCGCGCCAAGGGTAAGCTTCATTGTTGGCTCCTGTGGAGTTTCAGCGCCATTTTTATCTCACAAAACTATTGTTGAAATCTCTTGATGAATGCCAAAACACATGATGCATTCATAAATATTCTCTGTTATACATTCTGATCAAAGCATTTTAACGTTTAAACGCAAAGAAACCGTATGTTTTCCGGCCTTTTTGGATTTATGTCTGCCGATATGGCAATCGACTTGGGAACAGCCAACACACTGGTCTATGTGAAAGATCAGGGAATTGTGCTGAATGAGCCCTCTGTTGTGGCTATTGAAGTCCATTACGGCAAAAAAAATGTATTGGCTGTGGGTAATGAAGCGAAGCAGATGCTTGGCCGGACGCCAGGCAGTATATCTGCCACGCGCCCATTACGTGATGGTGTGATTGCAGATTTTGAAGTCACCGAAGCGATGATTAAATACTTCATCCGTAAAGTGCATAACCGTCGGTCTTTTGTGTCCCCAAAAATGGTCATCTGCGTGCCGTCTGGTTCTACAGCTGTGGAACAGCGCGCAATTATTGAATCGGCAGAAAGTGCTGGAGCGCGGCGTGTTGAATTGATCGAAGAGCCCATGGCCGCGGCCATCGGCGCTGGTCTGCCTGTTACAGAGCCATCCGGCTCTATGGTTGTTGATATCGGCGGGGGAACCACCGAAGTCGCGGTGATCTCACTCGGCGGCATTGTCTACGCCCGCTCTGTTCGTGTTGGTGGTGATAAAATGGATGAGGCGATCATCGCTTATATCCGCCGTGTTCATAATTTGCTGATTGGTGAAAGTACATCCGAGCGTATTAAAAAAGAAATCGGTTCTGCCTGTCCGCCTGCTGACGGGGAAGGGCGTAAGATGGAAATACGTGGGCGTGATTTAATGAACGGTGTGCCCAAGGAAATTGTGATTACAGAGCGTCAGGTGTCTGAAGCGCTTGCCGAGCCTGTAGGTCAAATTATCGAAGGTGTGAAAGTCGCGCTGGAACACACCGCGCCAGAACTCGCCGCCGATATTGTTGATAAGGGTATTGTGATGACGGGCGGGGGCTCGCTGCTCACCAATCTTGATTTCGTTCTGCGCCATGCAACGGGTTTGGCTGTGACGCTGGCTGATGACCCACTATCGTGTGTTGCTTTGGGAACTGGCCATGCATTGGAAGAGCCTAAGGTTTTACGCAACGTTCTCATTGGCTCCTATTAGGCCTTCCTGTGAACATCTCACCCTATCTCATTTGTTTTTAAACACTTTTTCCTGTAATATTTATAGAGGAGCACTTGCTTTTTGCATCTGTCCGCTTCTAGGGTAGTTCTATTCAATATACAAACTGAAGAGAGACGCGTTGAAACGCCGAACCAAAAAAATACATGGTGCAAAGGGCTCTAGGGCCTTTGCTGGTATTGCGGCCATTCCGGTTTTAGGCGCCTCCGGCGGGGCGGGTTTTCTTGTGGTTTTGGGCGCGCTTTTTCTTTTCTTCTCAATGGTTCACCCTCAAACATTAAGTGGTCTGCGGGTTGGTGCAGCCGATGCATTTGCGCCAGCGCTCAATGTAATCTCAGCGCCTTTGCAAAAAGCTGCGGTTTTTGTGCGCGATGTAACAGGTTTGGCTGAAATTCAAGCCGAGAATGCAAGGCTGGCTCAGGAAAATATTAAACTGCGCGAATGGTATCAAACCGCACTTTTGCTAGAGGCGGAAAATAAGTCTTTACGGGAGCTCATGAATGTGAAGATTGAGCCGCAACATACTTACATCACAGCCAGAATTCTTTCTGATAGCGCCAGCAGCTTTGCAAAAAGTCTGCTTGTTTCAGCCGGAACCGAAGATGGCGTCCGCTCAGGGCAAGCCGTCATCGCCGGTGATGGTCTCATCGGACGCGTGATTGAGGCTGGGCAAAAAACCGCTAGGGTTCTGCTCATTACAGACATGAATTCACGTGTGCCGATCTTGATCGAAGATAGCCGCCAGCAAGCCATTTTTTCCGGTCAAAATACCCATAACGGAACCCTTGTCCATCTACCCCCTGAAAGTAAGGTTTCCGAAGGCGCACGCGTGATTACATCGGGCGTTGGCGGTGTATTTCCGGTGGGGCTACCTGTCGGGCTGGTTAGCGCTGTCGGCGATAAGATCGTGATTGAGCCTTTTGCTGATTTCAACCGGTTGATGCATGTACGCATTGTAAACCGTCAGCAAGATCCCAATTTACACAAAGGTGCCCTATAGCCCTTTTCGTAGCCTTTTAATCGTTGGCCTGCTAATCTTTCTCTAAATATTTTTCTAAGAATGTAGAGTTTGAGATGGGCCCGTATTACTCCCTCACAGATCGTTTAGAGTTTTTTTTGCGTATGGTTTTGCCATATGGCTTCATGCTGCTCGTCTTCTTTCTGGGGTTGGTTTCCGTTCCCTATCCTATGGCAGCCTTTTTTAAAGCCCCTTTATTGCTGATGGTTATCTATTATTGGTCGATTTATCGTCCAACACTTGTGCCGCCGTGGTTGGTGTTTACCGCAGGTCTTGTTTTCGATCTTGTGGGCGGGATGCCTTATATGGGCTTAAGTGCAATTCTTTTTCTAACGTGCCGGATAGTGGTGGTTGATCAGCGGCGGTATCTAACAGGGCAAACGTTTCCCATGGTGTGGGTTGGTTTTTGCGCACTGGATATGGCCTTTTATCTTTTACAGTGGGGTGTGTTTTCCGGGTTAAATGGTGTGTGGATTCCCGTGCAGGAATTTGGGGCTTCTCTCATTTTGGGCGCTGTTATATTCCCTGTGTTTTACCTGCTTCTGCGCCTGACCCATAAAGTGCTTCCTGCCCCGATTAGCCGCAGTAAAAACAGATTGAGGTCGCAAAAAACAGATATGACTTTATAATCAAATTCTATGAAGAAAACGCGTGAACAGGTTAAAGTTTTTACACGCCGAGCTTTTGTGATTGGTGGATTGCAAGGGGCGCTGCTTGGTGTTTTGGGCGGACGTCTGGCATGGTTGCAAGTCGCACAAGGCGGTCGCTACAAAACTCTTTCCGATAAAAATCGAATCAATATGAAGCTCTTGGCGCCGACGCGTGGCCAGATCGTCGATCGTTTCGGCGTGCCTCTAGCTGTAAATGCCCAGAATTTTCGTGTGCTTGTGGTGCCTGAACAGGCAGATAATATCGAGCAGTCTTTGCGTGCTCTGAAAAAAATGATTGAGATACCGGAAGAGGATATCGCGCGCGTTTTAAAACAGGCTTCAAAAACGGCTAAATTCGTGCCAATCGAAATCAGGGACGATTTAAATTGGGAGGACGTTGCGCGGATCGAGGTGAACTTGCCGGATTTGCCTGGGTTGAGCACAGATGTGGGGGAACAGCGCAGTTACCCTTTTGGTGAGGCAACCGCGCATTTGATAGGTTATGTTGGCGCAGTTAGTGAAAGTGAAATTGGTGACGATCCTGTGCTGAGCTTGCCTGGGTTTAAAATCGGAAAAACCGGCATTGAAAAACGTTTTGATACAGAAATGAGGGGTAAGGCGGGCCGTGCTGAAGTTGAAGTAAATGTCATCGGCCGTGAAGTGCGCGAATTGCAAAAACATGAAAGCCGCAAGGGACGAAGGGTAACGCTGACGGTTGATGGAGAGCTACAGCGCTTTACTCAAAATCGATTGTCACAGGAAAAAAGCGCATCAGCTGTAATCATGGATGCGCATAGCGGCGCCGTTTATGCGCTTGCCTCGGCGCCATCATTTGATCCAAATGCATTTACTTCTGGCTTGTCCGCTGCGCTTTGGGAAGAGTTGCTTGCCAACCCTGCGCATCCTATGACGAATAAGGCCGTTTCGGGACAATACCCGCCAGCTTCAACATTTAAGATGGTCAGCTTGCTAGCAGGGCTACAATCTGGAAAAATTACTAAAAACACCACTGCTTTTTGTAAAGGCTATTACGAATATGGTAGTGATCGTTTTCACTGTTGGAAATCTGGCGGGCATGGCTGGGTCGATGGCCGTAAAGCATTGCAGGTCTCTTGCGATACATATTTTTATGAACTGGCAACAGAAGTCGGCATTGATAAAATTGCCGAAGTGGCCCGGATGATGGGGCTTGGACAAAGGTTGGATTTTGAGTTGGCAGAAGAGCGCCCAGGGCTAGTGCCTGATAAAGCTTGGAAGCTAGGGCAGTTGGGCAAAAAATGGCAGCCTGGTGAAACCATTGTCGCCAGTATTGGGCAAGGCTACATGCAGGCGACCCCTCTACAGCTTGCGGTGATGATGGCACGCTTTGTCAATGGCGGGTATGCGGTGAAACCCTGGATTACAGCTGAGGATTTAGCAAAAAATGCATTATCGTCTGAAAATTGGCCAAAGCTGCCGATTAAGCCGGAACATATCAAAATGATTAAAACCGGAATGGATCGCGTTGTGAATTCTGAAAAAGGCACAGCCTATGGATCGCGTTCGGTTGATCCGGCATATGCTTTCAGTGGAAAGACCGGAACCGGGCAAGTGCAAAGAATTACGATGCAGCAACGCCATTCTGGCATTAAAAACGAAGATCTGGCATGGAAAAGCCGCCATCATGCGCTGTTCGTAGGCTATGCACCGCTTAAAAACCCTCGCTATGTGTGCTCGGTGGTTGTTGAACACGGTATTGGTGGTTCACGCGCCGCCGCGCCGCTTGCCCGCGATCTGCTGATCGAAACGCAAAAACGCGATCCTGGGGCAACGCCCATTCATATTCAGGGCGCTGAAGGTCTGGGTAAAGCTACAGGAAAGGTCCCAACATAAAATGAGCCGTTCCATTACATTGCATTCAGATCAAAATATTTTCGAGCGCTTTAAGCATCTGAACTGGGGGCTTGTCGTGCTAATTCTGGCGGTTTCATGCATCGGCTTTACCGCGTTGTATTCTGCAGCAGAAGGGTCGTTCTCCCCGTGGGCATCGAAACAAATGATGCGCTTTGGCGTGGCCGCTATTGGCATGATCATCATTGCACTGGTCGATTTGAAATGGTGGTTTCGTTTAACTTGGCCCCTCTATTTTCTCGGACTGTCTCTCCTTATCATTGTTGAAGTGATGGGGCATATAGGTATGGGTGCGCAGCGCTGGATTAATCTTGGTTTTATGCAGCTGCAACCCTCCGAATTGATGAAAATTGTCGTGGTGATGGCGCTGGCGCGATATTTTCATACCGCATCATATGAGGATATGCGTAGGCTGCCGTTCCTTGTCATTCCAATGTTTGTCATCCTCGCACCGGTGGCTTTGGTGCTTCTTCAGCCGGATTTAGGTACAGCATTGATGATTGGGATGGTCGGCGCAGCCGTGCTATTTATCGCCGGAGCGTCCATCTGGCTCTATATCGGTGGAGCGGTGATGGTTGCGGCCTCTGTCCCTGTTGCCTGGCACTTTATGCATAGTTACCAGAAACAGCGTGTCATGACGTTTCTGAATCCGGAAAGCGATCCGCTTGGCGCCGGCTATCACATCACCCAGTCAAAGATTGCGCTGGGTTCAGGCGGAATAAATGGCAAAGGATTTTTGGAGGGCACACAAAGCCGGCTTAATTTTCTGCCTGAGAAGCAAACAGATTTTATCTTTACGCTCTGGGCGGAGGAACAGGGGCTGTTCGGCGGCGCTCTGTTGCTCGCATTGTTCGGACTGATTTTCTTCTACGGCCTGTGGATAGCATTGCATTGTCGGCAGAATTTCCCACGCTATTTGGCACTTGGTCTCAGCGTGAATTTTTCGCTCTATGTGTTTATCAATATAGCCATGGTGATGGGGCTTATACCAGTTGTAGGTGCACCTCTGCCACTGATCTCATATGGTGGCACGTCAATGTTGGCCGCGCTCATCGGTTTTGGGTTAATGATGTCATGCAGCTTAAGCCGTGACTCAAAAATAAGTCGTTAAGCCGCCTTTATGCCTTTTTCATCAAGTAAACCTTGAAGCTCTCCAGACTCATACATTTCGCGAACAATATCGCACCCGCCAACAAATTCACCCTTCACATAGAGCTGCGGGATTGTTGGCCAGTTTGTGAAGTCCTTAACGCCTTGGCGCAAGTCACTATCCTCTAGCACGTTGATATCTTTAAAATTGACACCGAGCTGCGACAAAACCTGTACAACCAATGAAGAAAAACCGCATTGTGGGAAGGCTGCTTCACCTTTCATGAATAAAACAATATCATTGCTATCGAGCTCGGCTTGTATACGTTCAAAAACTACATTTTGCATTTTGTGCTACTCCTAAGGTATCCGTGAATTATTAATCGGCAGGGGCTGATGTTTGAATTGCAAGGGCATGTAACTCATTACCCATTTTGCCTTCTAAAGCGGCATAAACCATCTGGTGTTGTTGTACGCGGGTTTTCCCTTTGAAGGCAGGGGCTGTGATATAGGCTGCATAATGATCACCATCACCCCGTAAGTCTTCAATTCGAACTTCTGCATCCGGGATGCTTTCTTGAATCATTGTTTTGATAGTTGCCATGTCCATTGCCATGAAACAGGTTCCTTTTTTGTTTACAGCTTAGCTTTCAGCTTCGATCTGTTTTTTAGCTTCGGCCAGAGCGTTATCAAGCTCTGTGCGTAAAATATGATCTGAAATCTCTATCTTTTTTTCATCCAAATCGCCATTAACCTTGCGCATAATGTCTTCAAAGCCGGGTTCTTCAAGGTTGGCTTCAACAACTTCCATGGCATAAGTGTTTGCATCTGCACCTTCTAGGCCGATTTGTTCGGCGACCCATAAGCCGAAAAGCTTTGAACAGCGGGCTTCTACAGCAAAATCTAGCTTTTCTTCATGCGCAAATTTATTTTCAAAAATTTTTTCTCGATCGTCGAATGATGCCATTTTTACCTCTTAAAAGCGTAAGTTTAGGGATGAATTAAATCCTTTGTTGGTTTGTAGCACTGGAATCGCGTAAAATCCATTGTTATATATGCAAAAATGGTTTAAAGATTCAGCCCTTAAGTCCCTAAAGCTAGGAAGGACCGCCTGTTATGCCGCGCAGAAAAATGATTTACGAAGGCAAAGCCAAAATTATTTATGAAGGCCCGGATGCCGGGACTGTTATTCAGTATTTCAAAGACGATGCCACGGCCTTTAATGCTGAAAAAAAGGATGTTATCGCCGGTAAAGGCGTTTTGAACAACCGCATTTCCGCGCATCTTATGACCAAGCTTGAAGGCATTGGTATTCCAACGCATTTTATCAAACAAATTAATATGCGAGAGCAGCTGGTGCGCCGCGTCGAAATCATTCCCATTGAAGTTGTCGTGCGTAATGTGGCCGCCGGCACGCTGTGTAAACGCCTCGGCGTGGAAGAGGGCACAATTCTGCCTCGTCCGCTGGTCGAATATTATTATAAGAAAGACGAACTCGGGGATCCGCTGGTTAGCGACGAGCATATATTCACATTTGGTTGGGCAGATCCGTATGAGCTGGAAGAAATGGCCTCTATGGCTTGGCGCATCAATGATTATATGAACGGGTTGTTTGCCGGGATAGGATTGCGTCTGATTGACTTTAAGCTGGAGTTTGGGCGTATCTATGGCGAGCATGGCGAGCTTTATATTGTGTTGGCCGATGAAATCGCGCCTGATACGTGCCGTTTGTGGGATGCCAAGACAGGCGAAAAGCTGGATAAAGACCGTTTTCGTTATGATTTGGGAGATTTGGTTGAGGGCTATCAGAAAATTGCCGAAAAACTCGGTCTTGTTCCTGAAGGTGGCAGCATTAACGAGCAAATGTTTGAAAAGCTCGATCAAATTGAAAACGAGCTTGCCAAACAACGGCAACTTAAGAATTTGAAACCTAGCAAACCAAGAAAAGCTTAACCGAAGAACTGTTCTTTAAAGACACGCTCCTGAAGAGGGTTCTCAGGATCAAACAGTAGCGATTTTGAAATCTTTTTAGACTCGCAGATGCTGACCTCTTTGACATCGCGCACTTCTTTTGAATCCGCTGTTGCGCTGACTGGGCGCTCAACAGCACTCGAAATCTCAAATTTAATCTTGCTATTGTTTTTTAGAAGCGCCCCAGGCCATCTCCGCGGACGAAACGCTGAAATTGGCGTCATCGCAACAATGTTAGCCTGTAATGGAAGAATAGGGCCACCCGCAGAAGAATTATAAGCCGTGCTACCAACTGGCGTTGAAACCATAACCCCGTCACAGACCAATTCTTTAATCCTCAACTCATCATTCACATGCACTTTGATTTTAGCTGAGTTATGCGTTTCTCGTAACAATGAAACTTCATTAAAGGCCAGCTCTTCGTGTTTTTGCCCGTCCTTATCAATGGCCTTCATAATCAGAGGGTGGATGGTAAAACGCTTGGCATTTTGAATCCGCTCTTCCAAATTATCCTTTTCATGGGCATTTAAAAGAAAGCCCAGCGTTCCTAAATTCATACCGTAAAGCGGCGCTTGGTAATCGGCAAAAGCGTGTAGCGCGCGCAGCATTGTTCCATCCCCGCCCAGCACAACAATCGTGTCAGCCTCTTCAGGGGCGACGACGTCATATGCACTTTTCAGCTCCTCAAGCGCCTTTTGCGCTCTTGGTTTTCTGCCGGCAAAAAATCCTAGCTTCATGCTGCACCCTCTTGATTAGATGGAGCCCAACTGTCGGGATCATTCAGGAACGATTCAACGGAAAGTAACGTTTCTTCATCAAAATATTTTTGTTCTTTGGTCAGCGCCAAAACGTCCCACCAGGTTGCCAAAGCATGCAGCGTAACCCCCATCTCTTCCATGTTTTGAGTGCTGCGGGGAAATATGCCGTAGTGGAACACGACAAAGGTATGCTCAACGCTAAGCCCCGCTTCACGCATCGCATCGATGAAAATCTTTTTGCTGCCGCCATCTGTTTGTAGATCTTCAACCAGAATGGCTTTCGGTGTGCCGCTTTCTGGGAGGTGCCCTTCAATTTGCGCCGTGCGACCATAACCTTTCGGTTCCTTGCGAACATAAATCATTGATTTTTCAAGGCGCTCAGCAACGAAAGCTCCATACGGAATGCCGGCTGTTTCTCCGCCAGCCACAATATCAATATTCTCTGCACCGATTTCGGATGTGATCATTTGCGCCGCGGCGTCCATCAGAAAGTTGCGTTCTTTCGGAAATGAAATCAGCCGGCGGCAATCTATATAGACAGGGCTTTGGCGACCTGATTTTAAAGTGAACGGTTCGCGGCTGTTAAATAGCACGGACTCAGTATCAAGTAGAATTTGCGCTGTTGTGCTTGCTATCCCGGCTTTGTCCATGGTCAGAATCTGCCTCCGGCGGTCTGTCTCATCATCAATAAGGCTAATAAATTCCCGCATCGTTGAATCCGTCACGGCCAGTATTTTCGCAATGCTCTCTGTCGATGGCCATCGCGGTTTTCCATCGGGGCTAAGCCGTTTGCTTTTATTAAAGGATGTAGGATCCAGACCTGCTTGTTTGGCAAGGCCGGATGGGGAGTAGCCAAAAGCTTTTGCAAGGCGGTCGATGGCTAACCAAATTCTCTCATGTGTCAACATAGGACGATAGTCCCATTTGTGCGCACATAAATAAAGAGAAAAAAATAGGAATAAAATCTTATTTTCTTCTTGACTCTATCTAAAATATACACCACAAATGAGAACATAAAGAGAACAGATTTATCTAAAAAAAGGAACAAAACCCCCGATGAATATTGCGTGAATTGTGACCACGGCCTTTTTGAACCGGATGCAGATATTAACCAGCGCCTACACGCCAAAGGCATGACTCAGGATCAGGTGCAGGAAGTGTATGATCTAGCGGCTGAAAAAATGGTGCCGATGGTTGCACAGGCGGCCGGAGATTTTAGTGCTGACCGCGAAGTTGAAAAACTCGTTGAGCATTTCGGTGGTCCGGATAAATGGAAAGAAGTTTCTCGCCAGCTTTTAGCCTTTGGTCAGCGTAACTTGCCCGCGGATGTTCTTGAAAATCTTTCCAGCTCACATGAAGGTGTGCTCGCGCTCTTCAAAATGATGCAATCGGATGAGCCGGGCCTTCGTAAGAAAGCCGACAATCCCTCTAGCGTAAACGAGCAAGACCTCAAATCCATGATGCGTGATCCGCGCTATTGGCGCGATAAAGGCCCAGCATTTGTGTCTAAGGTTACCGAGGGTTTTGAGAAAGTTTACGGACAGTAAAACCCAGAAATGCAAAAGGCCGGTTTATAGCCGGCCTTTATTGTTCTCTAAGTGTTTTTAAGCCTTAATGAAGCTGACTCTGTGATGCCGCAAACTGTGAAGCAACATAATCATCAACTACATTTTGAAAGTTGCTACGAATCTGCTGTGTGAGAGGTTTAAACTCAAAAGCTATTTTGTTGCGACCTTTGCGAATAACGCGCGCCGCATGCGGAACATCAACGATATCATCACGCAGTTTAAATTTGAGTGTGATGTTCATCTCATCTTCGTTGGCAAATTCACGCTCATCAGCGCTGAGCAATACGCCGCCAAGTGACCAGTTCTCAACCGGATAAGTTTTGCCGTTAATAACGGTTACACAGCGGTCACAATCACGCCGCGCATACCTGCGCCGAGCCGTTTCTGGCTCGTTGCTGTTGTCAGCTTGTAATGAAGAAAATAATCGTCCAAACATTTTTTGGTCCCTGTTTCCAATAACCATACCGCTATTGTCAGTTTTTTTCAAATTTATACAAGACACAGTATCCACAAAATTATGGCAATTGTAAGGGTGCATCGCAAAAAATGCAACTTTATCCAAGTTTTCGCTTGATAAAATAAGAATTAATTCCTATTTTAGGCTTAACAACGCCCGAAATCTTTTTGAATACGCAGATAACCGAAGCTTTATCTTTAAAGGCGCTGGTCTGCGATTCCCCGACATACGGCCGTTTTTATCATTAAGGGCGAAAACCACCTGAGGGCCGGGCCTCTACCCCTTTCTTTTAACATCTAAATATGAGGTATATGCCTATGTCTACGACAATAGATCAGGCCTTCATCAAGCAGTTCGAATGCGGGGATACACCTTTGTGTACTCTTATGAGTAACTTCTTTGGCCAATTCAAAATTACACAGGCGTGTAACTTATCGGTGTACCCATATAGGGGTAACTCAAAGGTGTTACCCTCTAGGTGAGGCACTTTGCACGATGCCTGTAATCGCATCACATGACGCCTGCAAGGTCGCTATCGCCCATATCGAGCATCTCGCCGAACTGAAATGAGAGGAAACGCGCGCAGCATTTGAAGAAATTAACAAATCTTTGCGCGCCGAAATTGGGTCTGATGACCTCTATGTCCGCCGGATGCGCCCAACTTTTGGCTATTTGATGGCAATAACATGGGCAGCTCAAATGCTAGCTATCGCCTACATCGTAATATTCGATGCGCAACGTACCGAATATATATTAAACGCGATGGTAAACCTCAGCGCAATCTGGGCTGTCGGATTGTCTGTCCTAGGGGTTTACGTTTACCGTCGTAGCGACGATAAAAAGCTTTTGCCGCTGCCGGAAACTATATTCTGGAACAAACCTTAATGCGTCAGCCCCACACCCATTAAATGCCCATTCACAAGGAAATGTGCCCAGATCGCCGCGGCGTAACCAATGGCAAGAATAGGCGTCCATTTTAAATGGCTCATGAACGTATATTTTCCATGCGCCGATCCCATCAACGCTACACCGGCCGCCGAACCGATCGACAGCATCGTCCCGCCAACCCCGGTGGTCAAAGTAATAAGCAGCCATTGGAAATGATCCATCGTCGGATCCATGGTCAGCACCGCAAACATCACAGGGATGTTATCAACGACCGCAGACGCAACCCCTAGCGCGACATTGGTTACACTCGCGCCGTACCCTTCATACATGGTCATCGAGGCCAGCTCCATGTAACCCAAGAAGCTCAAACCGCCCACACAGAAAATCACGCCATAGAAGAACAACAATGTATCCCACTCTGCCCGTTTAACCAGTTGTAGGGCGTTGAAATTATCTTCAGTCTTACCTTGTCCGGTCATGCGAAGGAAATAGGACAAAATCATCAAGGCTGATAGCCCCGCCATCATCCCCAAAAATGGCGGCAGTCCCAGAAACTGCTCACAGCTCACGGCCGTCGCAATCGTCAAAATGCCAAACATAATCACACGCTTGGCGCCGCGTTTTAATTTTATTTCTTCAGATAAAGGATCCGGTAAATCTTTCGGGACAAAGAAACTCATAATCACAGCTGGAATCAAAAAGTTCACGGCCGAAGGAATAAACAGGGCAAAAAATTCAAAAAACTCAACCTTGTTCGCCTGCCAGACCATCAATGTCGTAATATCCCCAAAGGGCGAAAACGCCCCGCCGGCATTCGCCGCCGCCACCACATTCACGCACGCCAGCGCCACAAATTTCGGATCATGCTTGCCGACCGACATAATCACCGCGCCCATGACCAGCGCCGTTGTCAAATTATCCGCCATGGGTGAAAGGAAAAACGCGATAATTCCCGTGGCCCAGAACAGCTGTCGCATATTCATGCCCGCTTCAACAAGCCGCGCCCGCAGCACCTCAAACACATTCCTGTCTTCCATCGTCGTGATATAGGTCATCGCCGCCAGCAGGAAGAGCAGCAGCGCCGCATATTCCTCTAACCCATGAAACACAGCCGTGTGGATGTCGTCGTGGCTATACCCGTAATCGCCCGCGATAAAAGCAATTGTTATCCAAATCACCGCCGCACCAACCATCACTGGTTTGGATTTGCTCAAATGCGTCTTTTCCTCGATCAACACAAAGAAATAAGCAATCACAAATACCGCAATACAAAACAGCGCCCCGGGATGCAGCGGTGGAATAGGGAGTTTTTCTGTAACGTTTTCCGCAGCGCTCATTGCAAAAGCGTCGGGTATGAAAGCTGAAAAGCTCAAAAATGTAAATATTGTAAAGAGGGAGGCGAGTTTAGAAAAATTCATTGTTTATCCTTGTTTGATGTCCCTTACACACGGTTTGTGTAAGAGATTCTTTGTTCATTAATAACCCGAAAAAACTGTTCATGCACGCAGAATGAATTATATTTGGACCCATGAATGATTTTTTCAAAAAAGCTGGCGATACCATCCATCATGCCGAAGAAGTTGTGGTGCATGAAATAGAACATATCGCGCATGAAGCCGAACGGGGTGCTAAACGTATCGTCAGTGCCACGACGCACTTCCTCCATATGGAGGCGTCAGGTGGTATAATTTTGGTGTTTGCGGCACTGGCCGCCATTCTCATTGCCAATTCGCCCATGTTTGTGAATTACGATCATATCCTCAATGAAATCAAATTCCGTATTGGCTTTGACGATTTGCAAGGTAGCTTTGATTACGAGATTAAAAAATCACTCCTGCACTGGATAAATGACGGCTTCATGGCCGTGTTTTTCTTTTTAATTGGACTGGAAATCAAACGTGAAATTATGGGCGGGGAGCTCTCCAGCCGCGCTCGCGCGCTGCTTCCCGCGTTGGCGGCTGTGGGTGGTATGGCGGTTCCGGCGCTGCTTTACTGGTTTATTAATAAAGGCACACCTGAAAATATGTCTGGCTGGGCAATCCCCGCTGCCACCGATATTGCTTTTGCACTTGGTGTGTTGGCTTTACTAGGAAGTCGTGCGCCCACGCGCTTGAAAATTCTCCTCACTGCTATTGCTGTGATTGATGACTTGCTGGCCATCCTTGTGATCGCATTTTTCTATACAGGCGGGCTGGATTTGCAACCGCTCTATTTTGGTGCGGCAGCTTTGGTCGGCCTATTCCTCCTCAACCGCCACGGCGTCTCAATTCTCTCCCCCTATGTCATTCTGGGCATTATCCTCTGGGTTGCAGTTCTCAAATCCGGCGTGCATGCCACGCTCGCCGGTGTTGTCACTGCGTTATTTATTCCTATGTCTTGCACGAAGAATAAAGACTATTCGCCCTGTACCCATCTCGAACATAAACTCCACCCATGGGTTGCCTTTGCCATTCTACCCATTTTTGCTTTTGCGAATGCCGGCGTACCGTTTGAAGGGATGGGCATTCATTCTCTCAAGGATCCGTTAACGCTGGGCATTATCGTCGGGCTCACTTTAGGAAAACAGCTCGGCATCTTTACCATGTTGGCAATAACAATAAAATCCGGTCTATCCCCTATGCCGCGTGGCGTGACATGGGTGCAGCTGTATGCTGTTTCTGTGCTTTGTGGGATCGGTTTTACCATGTCGCTCTTTATCGGCTCGCTCGCCTTCGAAACGGATGAGGCGCAGGCGTCTATTCGTCTTGGCGTGCTAATCGCCTCCCTCATTTCCGCCACGCTGGGTTATTGCATCTTACGCTTTGCACCCGTAAAAGCACAAAGCCTAACCCAAGCTGATAAAACCGCTTAAGTCTCAAAGACTTCAATGCTAGAATCTCACCAGCTTTTGATTCCAAGGGGAGACTAAACATATGATCCAAGACACTAAGAAGACACCAATCACAGTGGCGCGTGGCGACGGCATTGGCCCGGAGATTATGGATGCAACGCTGAAGATATTAGAAGCCGCAGGTGCGCAGCTCGATATTGAAGAAATTGAAATTGGTGAAGCTGTCTATAAAAGCGGCGTCGCAAATGGCATCGCCGATAGCTCATGGGACTCCCTGAACCGCACTAAAATCTTCCTGAAAGCGCCAATCACCACTCCACAAGGCGGCGGCTTTAAATCGCTCAACGTAACAATCCGCAAACAATGTAGCCTGTACGCGAACGTGCGCCCGTGTGTGGCCTATGCCCCTTACGTCAAAACCCATCACCCGAAAATGAACCTTGTAATTGTCCGCGAGAACGAGGAAGACCTCTATGGCGGCATCGAATATCGTCAGTCGCAAGACGTGATGGCGTCCCTAAAAATCATCTCTCGCCCCGGCTGTGAACGCATCTCGCGCTACGCCTTTGAATATGCCCGCGCCAATGGCCGCAAAAAAGTCACCTGCATGTCCAAAGACAACATCATGAAAATTTCGGACGGCTTGTTTCACAAAGTTTTCGATGAAATCGGCGCCGAATATCCCGATATTGAACAAGATCACATGATTATCGACATCGGCACGGCCAAGGTCGCCGCCCACCCCGAAATGTTTGACGTTATCGTCACGGGCAATCTCTATGGCGATATCATCTCCGATGTGGCTGCGGAAGTCACAGGCTCCGTCGGTTTAGGAGGCTCCGCCAATATAGGCTCGGACTTCGCCATGTTTGAAGCTGTACATGGTTCCGCTCCTGATATTGCAGGGCAGGGTATAGCAAACCCCTCGGGCCTCTTGCTCGGCGCGGTGCAAATGCTGGTGCATATCGGTCAGGGAGAAGTCGCGGCTAAAATCCATAATGCATGGCTCAAAACCATCGAAGATGGCATCCATACCGGTGATATCTACCGTGAAGACCAAAGCGCAGAAAAGGTCGGCACCAATGGTATGTGCGAAGCCATAATCGAACGCCTAGGCCAAACACCAACAACGCTCGCTGTCATCGATTATTCCTCCGTCCCCTCTGGCGGTCTCAAACTTCCACCTTTAAAGCCGCGTGTTGAAGTACCGAAAGAACGTGTCGGGGTGGATATTGGTATTAATTGGAATGGCAGCGCCGATGATCTGGCAGAAAAAATCAATGAATGCATCAATGATAACCTCAAACTGCACATGATTTCCAACCGCGGCACAAAAGTTTGGCCCGATGGCAAAGAGGGCACATTTTGCGCCGATAACTGGCGCATGCGTTTCATGTCTGATAACGGGGAACATATCAAAACTTCTCAGGTGCTGTCTCTGATGAACCGCATGAATGAAGCTCATCTTAACTTCACCAAATCGGTAATGCTCCACAACTACGATGGGGTCCCCGGCTTCACAGTGGCGCAAGGCGAGTAAAATCAGCTATAATAAAGCTATGAGGGATTTTCAGCTCATAGCTCGCAATGTTTTTGTGCTGGTAAGCTTGGTTGCGGCCGTGGCTGCGCCCGCGCGAGCCCAATCTATGATTCCTCTCACTGATGCGCAAAAAGAGGCGCTGGGCATGCAGTCGGGCATGCAGGGCCATCAGCAGCTTCCATATAGCCCCCCCGCAGAGCCTGTCTTTGACGAGGTCACCTTTCTTAAGCTTGACCCGCCACGCTCTATGAATGAGCGGATTGAACGCCTCATTCATGGTATCTATGTCGATATACCTCCTGAGTACGATCATTTTGGTTATGAGGTTCGGCGCTATATGACCTCGGTCGCTGGACCAGAAATTTTAGGGTCTCCCGTAAATCTCAAAGGACAAATTAAAAACATTAAAAGTGCCGAAATTATTCTGAGGTATTGGCGTCAGGCTCATCAAAAAGAAATTGCGAACATAGAAGCTGAAATGGAAGAAAAAGGCGCGTCTTCTTCAATTCGCAGCTCTTTAAAATATAATCGCGGTATCGCCGAGGCCTTCTTTGTCGAGGCGCAGAGCTGGACGCATAACAACCGTGCGCTACTTGAGTTATTGCTTAAAACAGGGCCGCAAGGCTACAAGTTTAAATCCCATGTTTTTACATTTAACGATCAAAGAGATTTAAAGAAATTTGCCCGGTTGTATAAAGCCCGGCAAGACGCCCTCAAGGAAATTCATGGCTACACGCCGTTTCGCATGATGGTGTATTAATTAGGCTTTGGCTGCTGCCACCGTATTTTTCAGTAGGCAGGCAATCGTCATAGGGCCTACGCCGCCGGGGACAGGAGTAATCGCGCCTGCAACGCCTTGTGCTTGCGTGAAGTCAACATCTCCGCAGAGTTTGCCGTCTTCCTGACGGTTAATACCGACATCAATGACAATCGCGCCGGGTTTTATCCAGCTGCCTTTCACCATTTTAGCCCGGCCCACCGCTGCCACAAGGATATCCGCTTGCTTACACACCTCTTCTAAATTCTGAGTTCGCGAATGCGCGGTTGTTACTGTGCAGTTTTCAGCCAAAAGCAATTGCGCCATCGGCTTGCCGAACAGCAGGCTCCGCCCAATCACCACAGCATGTTTCCCGCTTAAATTCTCCTCGACGCTTTTAATTAGCGTCAAAGAGCCTTGCGGTGTGCAGGGCACCATCCCGCTGTCATCGCCAGCAACCAATTTGCCCATATTGATAAAGGTCAGCCCGTCCACATCCTTGGCTGGATCTATCAAATGGATCAAATCATCTGAATTCAAATGATCGGGCACGGGGAGCTGCATCAAAATGCCGTGCACTCTCGGGTTGTCGTTAAAGGCTTTGATTTCTGCCGCCACTTCCGCCTGCGTGACTTTTTCCGGCAGGCGTGATTCAAAGCTTTTAATCCCGACCTTTTCACACGCTTTAATCTTGTTACGCACATAAACATGGCTGGCCGGGTCATCCCCGACCAAAATAACCGCTAGTCCCGGCTGAACGCCCAGCGCCGTAACTTGCGCCGCGAGGTCTTCGCGTAAACCGGCCGCAATTGCCTTACCATCAATAATTTGTGTACTGCTCACGTGCGTTTAATCCTCTTAATAAAATAAAGCGCCTATAATAAGGCCGCGAGCCAAATTCAAGCCCAAAATCACAATAATCGGTGTAATGTCGATCCCGCCAATCGGAGGGATATATTTACGCAAAGGCTTATAAACCGGGTCTGTTGCCCGTTTGAGCAGCGCAATCAGATTTTGCGCCTGTGCGTTGTTGGCATTGATCACATCAAAGATCATCAGCCAGCTCACCGCGATCTGGATAATAATAATTCCGATATAAATATCGAAAGCCAGAGAAACGAAATATGCAATCATACCCATAGTTTAAGCCCTTTAAATAAGTATTCAGACAATTTTAATACCCCTGATATACTATTAAACAGAGCGGTTCAACACCTGGCGAGATATCAAAATGCTTCCATTTGATCCTATAACAACCGGTTCTTTGCTGATTATGGCGGCATCTTCGCCGAGTATTTGTCAAATTCCAAAAGCGGCAGAGATTGCTGTTGTGCCAAAGACGCAAGAGCTTGTCATTGATACATCGCGTAGCGGCAGCCAGCTTCAGGGCCAAAGCATCGATACCATCAATCCCTATAGCTATGATAGCGCCACCCATACAAATGGCTTTATGGAGGGGCAAATCGGCATGCGTTCGGAAGTATCTCTGGATTATAAGCAAGCCCAGCGCATGAACGCCTTTTGCCTGTGGTACGACAAAGTCACAATTGAACTGAATATCACGCCCAAAATTGTCATTGCTAAAGAGGTGAAGGAAGATCGCTGCATGTATAAAGCGGTTCTGAATCACGAAATGAAGCACGTCAATGCCGATCGAAAAATTGTCAATAAATATGCGAAAACGATTGGTAAAAAAGTTTTTGATGGTTTGCAGCAGCGCGGCTTTATTGCTGGTCCAATTCCGCCGGAAAATACGCAAGCAGTTTCTGACCGCATGAAAAAGACCGTCTCTCAGCTCATCGAGTTTGAATATAAAAAGCTAGAAATCGAACGCGCCGAGGCGCAGCAGGCCATAGATAGTCTCGAAGAATATAAGCGCGTTCAGGCAACGTGTCCGGATTATAGATCGCCGATCGCCGCCAGCCGCAGCCGTTAAGCTGCTTTTAAGGCGCTCTCAAGATCGCCCATACATATCATAAGGTGCAAATACCAGATCATCGGGGCCTAACAAATGCAGGGTCAGTCCCAACACCTGCGCGGACAATACCGATTTTTCTGCGCTTCTTATTGTTCATGAGTTTATGTGTGGGGAGTTTAAATGGTGAAATCCAGCCCGGAAACGTAAGAACCGCTGCGTTGGTAAGGCGCAGCGGTTATAATTACGGTAGTGAGCTAATATTTAGACGGTAGAGGTCTGAATTCTTGAAATTCTGATCTGTGTCTATAGTTTTAGTATCTCCTGCAAATGTGGCAGAAAAAAGGACATATCATGCCCTTTTCTTGAATTTTTATAAATTACTGAATTCACACGTATTTTTACGGATTTTAAACTGTTGCAGTGCATGATATGCTCTTATTCACGTCAAATTCTGACACATTATGGGGGAAATAATGACACGCACAGGCCACGATTCTTTAGGAACGCGCAAAACGCTTACCGTAGATGGTAAAAATTACGATTATTTCAGTCTGGCGACCGCCGCGGACAAAATCGGCGATATTTCAAAACTGCCCTATACGCTGAAAATTTTGCTGGAAAATCTGCTTCGTTTCGAGGATGGTCGCTCCGTGACGACCGAAGATGTACAAGCTATCGCAGATTGGCAGAAAGCCAAAAAATCCACGCAAGAAATCGCCTTTCGTCCCGCCCGTGTGTTGATGCAGGATTTTACTGGTGTTCCCGCCGTTGTGGATCTGGCCGCGATGCGTGAAGCAATGAAATCTCTGGGCGGTGACCCACAAAAAATCAACCCGCTTGTGCCTGTGGATCTGGTGATTGACCATTCCGTGATGGTTGATGAGTTTGGCACGCCATCAGCATTTCAGGCCAATGTTGAGCATGAGTTTAAAAGAAATAGTGAGCGTTATGAATTCTTGAAATGGGGGCAAAGCGCTTTTAAAAATTTCCGCGTTGTTCCGCCGGGAACAGGCATTTGCCATCAGGTCAATCTTGAATATCTTGCTCAGACTGTTTGGGAAGAGGGCGGCGTTGTTTATCCCGATACGCTTGTGGGCACAGACTCGCATACGACTATGGTCAACGGCCTGTCCGTTTTGGGCTGGGGCGTTGGAGGGATTGAAGCTGAAGCTGCGATGCTGGGCCAACCCATTTCGATGCTTATCCCCGAAGTTGTCGGCTTTAAAATAACCGGCAAAATGAAAGAAGGCACCACTGCCACCGACCTTGTGCTGCGCGTTGTCGAAATGCTCCGCGAACTTGGCGTGGTTGGAAAGTTTGTTGAATTCTATGGCCCCGGCCTCGATCACCTTACGCTCGCTGACCAAGCCACCATCGCCAACATGGCGCCCGAATATGGCGCAACTTGTGGCTTCTTCCCCATTGATGAGGAAACGCTCAATTACCTGCGCTTCACCGGCCGCGATGAACACCGCGTCAAAGTCGTTGAAGCCTATGCCAAGGAACAAGGCATGTGGCGTGACGGCAATTCTCCTGACCCGGAATTTACCACCACAATGCATCTTGATCTGGACGATGTCGTACCCGCAATCTCCGGCCCGAAACGCCCGCAGGACCGCATAGCATTGACAGACTCTGTTTCTAGCTTTGCCAAAGTCTGTTCGGAAGACAAATGTGAAAAAGTCGCAGGCGAGGATTACATGCTCGATAACGGCGATGTTGTCATCGCGGCGATCACTTCTTGCACCAACACGTCAAACCCGGCTGTTATGGTTGCTGCTGGATTGGTTGCAAAAAAAGCGCGCGCGCTGGGTCTGCATACTAAGCCATGGGTTAAAACATCTCTTGCTCCAGGCTCACAGGTCGTCACTGATTATCTCGACAAAGCCGGACTGTCAGACGACCTTAATGAGCTGGGCTTTGATACCGTTGGCTATGGCTGCACAACTTGCATCGGCAACTCCGGCCCATTATCAGGACCAATTGGTGATGCTGTCGATGCGGGCGACCTTAATGTAACCTCGGTCCTTTCAGGAAACCGCAATTTCGAAGGGCGCATTTCTCCGCATGTGAAATCAAACTATCTGGCTTCCCCGCCTTTGGTGGTGGTCTATGCAATTGCGGGTTCAATGAAGGTCGATCTCTATAAAGACGCGCTGGGTAATGGTCTTGATGGCGAGGAGATTTATATGAAAGATATCTGGCCGACCAACAAAGAAATTGAAGATACCGTGCGTGATTGCCTCACCTCGCAAATGTTCACCAAGCGTTACGCTGATGTGTTCAAAGGCACAAAAGAATGGCAAGCAATCGGAACAGCCGCCGCCAGCGAAACCTATAGCTGGAAGGACAGCTCGACCTATATTCAGAACCCGCCATTTTTCGAGGGTATGGGCATGAAGCCGGAAAATCTGAGCGATGTCAAAGGCGCGCGGCCTTTGGCAATTCTTGGCGACTCTGTAACAACCGATCACATATCGCCAGCCGGCGCATTCCGCTCCGAACACCCGGCCGGGCAGTATCTGGTCGAGCACAAGGTTTCACCAAAAGATTTTAACTCCTATGGCTCGCGCAGGGGGAATGACCGCGTTATGACGCGCGGCACCTTTGCTAATATCCGCATCCGCAATGAAATGGTTCCTGAAACCGAGGGCGGCTATACCAAGCATATGCCATCAGGTAAAGAAATGAGCATTTATGACGCGGCCATGAAATACCGCAAAGACGGGACGCAGCTTGTCGTCATCGGCGGTAAGGAATACGGCACTGGCTCATCGCGCGATTGGGCGGCCAAAGGCACGCGGCTGCTCGGCGTCAAAGCCGTCGTCACCGAAAGCTTTGAGCGTATCCACCGCTCCAACCTCATCGGCATGGGTGTGTTGCCGCTGCAATTCAAAGGTGGTGTAAACCGTGCAACTCTGGGCTTGGATGGCAGCGAAACTTTCGACATCTCCGGCATTTCCGGCGGCTTAAAGCCCGGCCAGGATGTCGCCATGACCGTTAACTACGCCGACGGGCGCAGTGAAGATGTCACGCTTCTCTGTCGTCTTGATACGCTTGATGAAGTTGAGTACTTCCTCAATGGCGGGATTTTGCACTACGTTCTGCGCAATATGGCGGCGTAATACAAAAGCCTGTCCCTGCGAAGGCAAGGGTCATGGTTTATGGCGAATTAGGTGTTCTATGCGGAGCAGACGGGCGGCCAGAAGGAACGCTTCGCCAGTTATTTGCTTTTAATCCTTCTTTGACAAGGAGTAAGTGCAAGGAAGAACCCTTGGGTAAATGCTGGTTACCGTTGCGCAATGCGTTGTCAGCAGAGCCCCAGTTTCCACATTTTAGAGGCCCAAATTCTATTTCTCCACTTTTATCATGTGGCCAGTGCCCAGTTTCCTCAAAATGAAGCTTGGCCGATTCAAGAATGTTTTCACGTGTATAACGAAGGCGGCGCTCATCTATAAATTCTTGTAAGTTTGACTTGCCGGGTAGGTGCTTATTGCCCTGTTTGAGGATCGTGTTTACAAGATCCCATTCTTGATCCTTTAACGGACCTCCTTGAATAACACCTGAGCTTACCATTGGCCATTGGTTGGTTTTTTCATGATGGTCTTTGATTGAATTCCAAATATTATCAGCTGTAAAAATATCGCCCGCGAGCTTTATTCGCTTTTGTGTAATGAATTGGAAGAGTGAAGACTCTCTTTGTTTTAAATAACTATCCGCTTCTACCCATGTCCGGCCCTTCAATGGTTTGAATTCGATGCTGTCTTCCATACGTTTTTCGGGCCAATGTCCGAATTTTTTGCGATGTAATTGTACGCATTCCCATATTTTATCTTTGGTAATCTCTATCTTTTTATCGCGTAACCCATGCTTCATCAGGCATTGTGAAAGCGTGGAACCGCCGGGAAGACCTCTTCTGCCACGGACTAAATCCACATGCACTGCGCCCCAAGTTATGATGCCCGCTAAAGGACCGTGTTCTATCAAGGTGTCCCGGGCTGATGGAATTCGGCCGTCTGGTGATGCCTCTTGTGTTGCGCGCGCAGACTCGACGATCAGATATTCTGATAAGGGAAAGGAACGCTTGAAGCTTTTCTTAGCATAGGCCTTAACGTTAATTTTTTTAGGGTTGTTTTTGGGGTCATGCTCGTGAGTCGGGCCGCCAACAAGATGGCCTAGAATGTTTTTTAACCATGTTGATTTGTTTCTACAGGGTTCATCTTCAATGCAAGATAAGGACTTTAGTTGTTTTTTCGTCAGTGTTTCATAGACTTTGGAGCCAAGGATTTCTTTGCTCACAAAGGTCACTTGGCCAACTTCATTATTCACAGCAATCTGTTTTTGGAGGCGCGGAATTTCCATGATGATATATGGATTTTCTCGTCGCATTCCAGCATCGTTTTTACCAACCCTGAAAATAACATCATCGGCATAAATTCCGATACTCTTTAAGCCTTCCATAAGCCATGCGACCCGTGGCTGCGTTTCTGTTTGTCTTCTATTGTCATTGGAGGTGCCGCCGTGCGCATCAAAATCAGATTGCGCATCAATTTTGTCAGACTGTATGAAAGTCGCATTTGAATGGACAATGGCGGCATTGCCATTGGCCATGAGCTTAAAGGTTTCCGATAAGTCTCCAGCATCTCGGAGTTTCTGAAAATACCGCTCGCCGGCATCAACCATAATATCAGCGAGTTTGACCGGCTGTGTTTGAGAAAGTTCTGGTTTGGCTTGATCTGCAAAAGTCTCTTCGAGTGCTTCTGATATTTTTCCATTGTTATGCTTGCGCACGAAGCGTTCCGGCTGACTAAGAACCTTGATGAGCTGGTTTAGAGATTTTTCTGACCCATTGTACTGGGTCGCCTCCTTGAAGGCGGCGTTAAGATAGTCTGCATATTCCTGCTTTTCTCCTTCAGAAAGAAGATAAGCAGAGGAGGCTATTTTTTTTTTGACGGCCATAACATTTTACTCTGTTTTAGGAGAGCAGAAAACTACATCATTATGGGAAATATTGCAAGATTTAAAGGCAATACACCAGAAAGCCGGCTATTCGACCATCTCTTCATCGTCGCCGTCATGGCTTTCTTTGGACTCCGGCGGCTCTAAGATCCGCTGTCCCAGTTCTTCGGCTTCAGCCATAAGCAGGTGGAATTCGGGCTTTTCCGGGCGGTAGCGCACATCAAAAGCACTTTCCAAGTTGCTAATCTCTGAGCTCAGGCGCTTCAGGCGCTCCCGGCCTTCTTTTGTCTGCTTTTCTTCCTTAGAAAAACGCTCAATAATGCCAATGCGGATCTTCTCCATATTCATACCAACCAAAAAGGCCAGCTGCACCCCTTCTAAAAAGGCTGCCGCACTGCCCAAACATTGCGGAATATTGAACGCATCTGTTTCTTTTTTTGAGCGCGTCGCAAAGCTGAACGTTGTTGTTTTATTAGACCCACGTAAAATAATGCCAAGCCGACCTTCATTATTCTCAAAATTTACCGAAAGCGCCACATTGGCATCATGATCAATCTTGATATTCTTACCGGCCTTTTGGAAGAGCTTTTCGGCCATGGGGATAGCATAGTCATAGTCTTGGTCATTGCCCTCGTCACATTTTTCGATCATGTCAAGAAAAGGGTGATGTTCACCAGCCGCAAAAGTGCATTTTCCTTCATGGTAAACCGCAATCCAGCGCTGTGAATTATAAGCAAATTCATAGTCATTGACGATTGAATCCCAAGTTTTGCTCCAATCGTACTTTGCGCGGTTTGCTATTGGCCCACTCGTATTAAAATCGTAAATGATACGCGCGGCCATCCGCACGACAGAATGCATGTTGTGGCCACGTACGATGAATGTTTCGATGACCTTGTTTTTCTTGTCATGCAGATCAACGACAAAGCGGTTGCTGAGTGCTGTCGTTGCCCCATCATCACCAGCTTTGGCGTCATGGATAACAAACTTTTCCCGCAGGAGTGATGAGTTGAATTCATTCATGAATATATCTGCGTGCTTAATCCTTAAGGTCCCACAATTTTAGCATATCTGCATAGTGATAGGGAACAACGCTTTTTGAAAGAAGACTGTGATTAAGCGTAGAGTGCCAGTGCAGGGGAAACTTTCTGGCTTTTTAGTGCGGTGAGCTGTTTACTCAACTGTGCAATTGTTTCTTCAATATTGATGCGTTTTTTGAAATCCTGTGCATAGGCCAGCATATCCGCATCGCCTTCGTCATCAAATTGATTGCATATTGTTTTATGTTCCCCTAGCGCATATGTACCTTTGCCACGATTTTGATCTGCGCGGTATTCCGCATATTCACTCAAAGCTTCAGCAAATATTTCAAGATTGCTTGCGCCTGTATATGCAAGTGCTGATGCGCCGCCGTTGTCATTTGCCGCTGTGACAAAGGCGCTGCCTAAAAAGCCTTCCAACATAACACTGCCAAGCATACCGTCATATTCGGCGGCTGGTTTGAAGGCTGAATTTAAGGAAATGAAAAGTGGGCCACGATAATCTGCATTGTTTGGATGCGGAGCCAGCTTATAAAGCTTTGCCGCAAGACCCTTAATCCGACCCTCTATTGTTTTTATATTAAATTCTGCTTTTAGCGCAGTTAAATTACTCATCGTGACCCTCTTTTATTTGAGGATAGAGGTCACGGGTAAATATCTATTTAATTATAGATGGTATTTTAAGTAATAGTTTAGTGATTACTTTGATTGTATTTGTATAAAATTTTATCTAATCACATCAAAAAACCCTTTCCGATTTCTCGAAAAGGGTATAGTGAATTGAAATATAAGGGGTTTAAGGTTTAATCTTCATCTTTTTTAGATGAGCTTTCTGCGCTAAAGAAATCATCAACATCATCCTGCGAAGATAATTTATTTTTAATGGCAGCATGATCTTCGGCTTTAGCCTCAACCGCAATCCCTATTTTTTCAAGCGCGCTGCCAAGGCGATCTTCAATTTCGCGCAAATTCTCAAGCGTTTTACGAATACGTTGCCCTGTAATATCTTGAAAAGAACAGGCCATAAAAATGTCTTCTATATCCTGACCAATTTGTTCCAGAACGCTTTGCTTAACGGCTTCATTATCAGTGCCCTGACTGGCTTTGATCCGCTCGGATATCCGTTCGGCAGCATCTAAGATGGTGTTGGCGGCCTTTTCTGTCGTCTCAACAACAGCGTCTAGTTCTACCCCCGCATTCGCAGCTGTTGTGCCGTCTCCGCTATAAGATACGGCGCGCAAGACCCCCATAACGTCAGTAAAACGCTTCGACATCTCTTCGTCGTTCATGTCGATTTGCTGAGACGTTGCATTAATTTCCATGGAGATTTCATCAAAGCGCCGGGTAATGAACTCTTCAATTGTTGACAGCTTGTCAGCAACACCGTCCACAACTGAAAATACTTCTTGTGGAGTTTCCTCTCCGGGCTCGTTATCTTTTTTGTTCATATGACACCTAAATTCTATCAATAATTACTGTATCTATTTAACATGTGTAAAAGCTTTAACAAAATATTTTAATCCAAAGGGTCCCTTTCTTTCAGAGTTTTCTGTTTGCTATACACTTGTATTAAATATTAAAATTATCGGTGCAAACAGAACCATTGTGAGATGACTTAAAAATGCCAAGAGAAGATCGCCGAATTATTTTTAGCTATGACGAGGTTTATAAAGCTGTTTACGCACTTTCCGCACAAAAACAGATGCCGAAACCGCCGCCAGGTGCGGTGACAAAAGTTTCTGAAAAGGAGAGTGACGCCACGCAAATTGTTTTAAATTTGGAAAATCCGGCGCAGAAAACAGAAGAGGTACGTGAGTATGGCCGGGATTTTTTAGCTGCTGCCCTGATGGTTTTTTGCCGCGGCGCGGGTATCCCGCTGCCAAAAAGCGCACAGAAATCTGTAATGATCCTTGATGGCGAGGTTATTTTACGCGTAAAAATTTAACCGGCCGGTGATTCACCGGGGTTTTTCGCCGGTTCGTAAAGCTCAAACACATCGATAATTTCCAAAATTTGTTCAATTTCACGTTTGCACCGCATCGCATGTTGCTTGGTCGCAACAGGAACATGAATGTCTGAGGCTTCAAACATATCCCCCTTATAAGGGATCATCAGGAATATAAACTTTCCGCGAAATAGAGCCGCGCTCAAGGGCGATTCATCAAAAATATCAGCTGCTTCTGACAGCTCCTTTAAGAATCGCTCCCCAATGAGTAGTTTAGCAGCCTCAGGGTTGTCAGATACGATTTGAAATCTGTCCCACTGCTCGTTGCCGGTTTTAATCCGTACATCCTGAAGCTTTTGCCAGCGCGAAGGCTTCCATTTTTGATAAAGCGTCTCATCGGCTGTTAAAATGGTATGGCCTTCAAAAACCGTCGAAGGAATTTCCAGCAATACAAACACACCGTCGAAAATCGGCTCCGCATATTTCTTCTTATGACGCAGGCGGGCTTCTGAAAACAACACCTTCACGCCTTTATACTTGCCCATAAAGCAATCTTCCGCTTCATAAAAATCATGCTTGGGAATCAGGCCAGTTTTTGCAATGATCTTGCTGCTGATGCCGCGCTCGGGGTGAAATTTAAATCCTCCGATGGCCTGTCCTAGCCGCGGTAAAAACTCTCGCTTATAGCTTTTCTTATAATCCTGAAGAATGGAAACGCTCCAAGAGTTAAGCAGGATCGGGATAGTCAGGGCAATCAGCATCGATCCCGCCGCTCTTACAATGTCACCGTCCATAAGCAGATACCAGCCAAAGCCGGAGGCCCCAATCGTCAGGCTGATAAGCCCGAGTGTCATGCTGATGTGCCCGCGGGTGCGGTGACGTTTCATAAAGGACAGGCGCGTGCTCTCCGCCTCGCGGATCAAGGCCTCGATCTCCTGGTAAAACTCATCATCGTGCGCGCGCAAAACATCCGTTTGTTCGGGCGCCTCGGCGGTGTCTTCCGCTTTTTCGTTTTTATCCGTCATATTTTTCCAAATTACCGCAGCAACGCTTTGGCGCTAACATTCATGGTGAGGGTGGTTTCGCCGGGCGAGGCCACAGGCGCGGCCATTTTTGCTGGCGCGGACATTTCCATTTGCACCATACCGCGCTGTGCGTAAACAGGTTGCGGGCGGTGATTGCCCTGCGCATTGATTTCCTTCAGCTCAGCCTTGGATTTACCCAGAGCCTTCGCGGCGCGCTGTGCACGGGCTGTAAGTTTTTTCAACGCCGCTTCGAGCATCTCATCCTGTATTTTCGCCGCTACTTCGGGAGAGAGTGTGTAGTTCAAGCCGCCCATAACAAAACCGGCCGCCTGAATTTCACCGGCCAATTCCAAAAGTTCATCCGCATTTTTAGATTTAAGCGTCAGCGATTGCTGACCTTTCCAGACAATCCGCCGCGGCAGGTTTTTCTTTCCGCCATTTTTATCATAAGAATGCACATTATATTGCCGCGTGATCGCTTTGACATTTTTGAACTTTTTGGTTTTGTCGAGCGCTTTTGCCATTGCCGTGTTGATGTCGTTTTGCACTTTTTTGTTATCGGCATCTTCCACCTCAATGCGCAAACTCGCCATCAATAAATCCTGGTCAACCTCGCGGGTTTCCGTGGCCGAGATATGCAGCAGGCTTTCATTCTCATCCAGCTTGAAAATCGGATCTTCGATTTGGGCAAAAGCAGGGGCAGGGGCAATCAGTAACAATGCAAAAACTAACAACGCGCGCATGAATTCTCTCCTTATCAATGTAGTGCATGGTCACCATAACGCTTTTTTATTTTTTTTCGAAGGGTTTTTAAAAACGCGCCGTAACAGCTGTATGAACGCTGCACACTCAATGACCAAAATGGTTAACCTATAATGGAGTGGTTCATATGAAACACAAAGTCTTACTAATTGCCGCACTGGCGGCGCTTCCCCTACTGGTTCCGGTCAAAGCCGAGGCCAGAGATCGTTGTAAACAATATACCAAAACCATTCGTATCGATGGCGTTCTTGAAATCGGCTATGGCAAGGCGTGTAAGCATGGTGACACGTGGGAGATCGTTAAGCTCTCCGGCCCGTATGAAGCGCGTGAGCGCGTGAAAGAGCGCATCTACGATGATTTATATGACGATGATGATTATCGCGTCGCGATTGCCGATAGAGATTACGATTATCCGCAAACGCACTATAGACGCCATGTAAAATATTCTAAGCCGTATTACTACAGCCATGCATATGATCACGGCAAATATAGCCGCGCCAAAAAACACCATAAGAAGCATTACAAAAAGAAGCATTACAAGAAGCACAAAAAATATCATGACCATAGCCAATGTAATGGTCATCACTGATTAAGGCTTACTTCCCCAAACCTCCCCCCGCTGTTGTTCGCAATGGCGGGGCTTTTTTTGTCTTAACCGACTTTAAGAAGGCCAAACGACCTATAAATTTATTTACATATAAAGTAAATGCTGCTATACACCCTCTTATTATGAAATTGCTATGCTACATAGAAGAAAAAAACAGCAATCACGGGTATCTGAAACTCGTGCGCGAGATCCCATTGGCAGAAGCCGATGCGGCGCACTATCACGGCCCAGAAATTCACCTCATCGTTCGTGCAAATTCGGCAGAGACTAAACAAAAAATGTTAGGCAACAACTTTAACTCTGAAGGACTGCCGTTAGGACGGGCCTTTCTAGACGAACCCGAACCCAGAGAAGTGAAGCTTGTTAAGCTGATTGAAATTATTAAGTGCGGTGAGGATGAAGAAATGACTGCGCTATGGAAGCGGCTTGAAGGCCACGCATTGAAGATTTATGCAGACGCAAACAGCGAGAATGCGGTGAATCTCGATTCCCGCACTCTAAGCTTTGAGGTTTTGCGAGAGGCCGGACTCATCAAAGTCCCCTGCGAAATACCGGAGCTGGGTTGGAAAGGCATGAAGGCGCAGCCCGATCTGACCCAACAACCCCCACGACCAGAAGACTGAGGTAACAACCGCAGATAAAAAGCCGCGATCACTTTCACATCAAGGCTTACTAATCCTATGAGCCGCCGCGCGCGCCGCCGGGGTTCCGGCCCTCGTAGCCGTTATGACTACCAGCGCAGGCCGACAAGGCCGAAATAGAGCCGATAAGAACAAAAAGTAATATAAGCGATTTCTTCATTTTTCTCTTCCTCTGGGTCTTAAGCCCTATTTTTTTATACACAAACAGAATGCCCTATGGAACCGCTTTTTTATGTAGAGAATGCAAACGATGATAAATTCACCGCCCCTGCCCAAGACAATCGCTATGTTTTAAGCGGCTTTGGCGATATTTTCCTGCGCCTTTTCGCCCTTGGCAAAGGTCTCATAGAGTATCACAGGGATTTCAAGATCGCCCAAATGCTCTTCAATCAGCGCCTTAACATCGCCCCACTCTAACCCGCCAACGCCGGTTGCCAGCCTCGGCAGGGCAATCGAGGTCAGGCCTTCCTTCTCAATAATTTTGCGCAAGTCTTTCAGCGCATGGCCGACATACTTGGTGCTGGCCTTGCCGGGATTGCCGCTTTTGTCCGGGGCGGGTTCCTGGGTCATCAAATTGATAATCACCGCATCAGAGCCTGCCCAGAGCCACGCAACGCCCGCTTTCGGGTTGTTTTGATGGCAAAAATGGCGAAAATCCTTGGCCATCGCGGGGTAATTCTCCCGCAACGCTAGCGCCAGCCCCTGATTAAAATGGTCATGCGGGGCCACGCCATGAACTATCGCTTGGGCCTGTGTAAGGAGAATATCGCCGGAAACGGTCTTAATCATGTGGGAGTGTCCTTTGTTGTTGAGTGTTGTCTATACATGTACCAAACGCCCGACCGCCGTCCCTTGATTAATGTCAAGAAGTGGCCCTGAAAACAGGTCTATATTCACCCCATATCCATACAATAAAAAGGAGTGAACGCGATGTATAAAGTAATTGAAGGACTTCCTGAAAACACAGTGGGCTTTGAGATCAGCGGCAAGCTGACGCATGAGGATTATGTCGATGGCATGCTGCCGCTATGCGATGATCTGCTGAAAAAGCATAAACAGGGTAAAATGCTGGTCGTGATGACCGAGGATTTTAGCGGCATGGAACTCAGCGCCATGTGGGATGATATGACCTACGGCCTGAAGCATTGGCACGACCTATCCCATATCGCACTGGCCACGGATGTGGGCTGGATGCGTAATATAGCGGCGGTCGTTAAACCGTTCTTCCCCGCTGAAGTGAAGCTTTTTAAGCTGGCTGAGGCCGAGCAGGCGAAAAGCTGGATCGCCGCCCCCGAGCAGGAGATGGCGGCTTAAGGCACAACTAAACCATGAAAAGAGGAGGCTCGAATGGGCTATTACACACTTTTTAAAGGCAAAGACGGCCAGTTTTACTGGAATCTGAAGGCCGCCAATCACGAAATAATCTGCCAGAGCGAAGGCTACACGAGCAAACAGGGCGCCGAAAAAGGCATTGAATCTGTGCGCCAAAATGCCGGCAGCGATGTGATCAGGGACGAAACCCAGAAAGCGGCTTAATTGAGCGTCATAAAATGAGCTGGGCCCGCTCTGTTTTGAGAGTGTTTTGAGATTTTTCAAGGACTTGGCGAATTCGGACCCGTTTAACGGGCCCATTTCGGTTTTGCCTTAACTCCCCGCCCCATAAGCCTTTACACCCCATAATGCTATGCGATTTTTTTGATTTTGGGAAGGGCTATCCTTTTAATCCTGACACGCTTTTTAGAAACGGAATTTGTAAGAAAGGGAAGGTCGAGATGATGGCGAGCATAACCCGCCGCGCGACCTTAACAAGCGGCTTGCGCGTCGTTGCCATTCTCACCATCGCCTCACTCATCTTCAGAACGCTTTCTCCAACGGGGTGGCGGGCGGCGGTATAACCCGCAAGATCGCTCTCCGCAATTCGGCGGGCCAGATCGCACGCATCATCAATGCCGAGATTCATGCCGCGCCCACCAGCGGGGGAGTGCACATGCGCTGCGTCCCCGGCCAGATACACGCACTCTTTTTGATACGTAACGGCCTGACGCACAGAAATAAGAAAATCATCAGCGCGGTGCAGCTTATCGAGCGTGAAGTCTACCGGAATGCCGGGCAGGGCCTCAGGCTGATCCGCCACCGCGCGGTAACGGCGCTCACCAATCCTGATAACAAAACGCACATGCCCGCCGGGAATGATGAACAAATTCGCATCGCCCTGCCAATCTTTGGATTCAAAATCCGCAATGCTCCAATGCGCGCCGTAATCATGCCCCTCGAACGCAATGCCCATTGCTTCGCGCACAAAACTGCGCGCACCATCCGCGCCAATCACCAGATCATACTGCGCGCGCTTCTCCTCGTTAATCGTGACATGGGCTTTGCCGTTTTCAATGCGGAGGCCCGTAAGGGCGTGGCCATATTCAACGTTTCCGCCAAGCGCGTGCAGCGCATCGCGCATGATCTCTTCGGTTTCATTCTGCGGCAAAGCCAGCAGGAAGTTATAGCGATGCGGCAGGCGGTCCATATGAATGGTGCCGATGATGCTATCGCCTTCGTAGATCTGCGGGCGCTGAACTTTAATGCCGCGGGCAATCAGCGCTTCGCTAACGCCCGATGGCTCCAACAGCTCAAGCGAGCGCGCATTGATACCCACCGCGCGGCTGAGCGGCGAGGGCGCATCCTTGCGGTCAATGATGCGCGGGCTGTGGCCCCGGCGGGTCAGCTCTATGGCGGCGGTAAGCCCCGTAGGCCCGGCCCCTGCGATGAGGATATTCATGGGGGTGATGTTATGGTTTTTTTTGGGTGGGGGGAAGTTAAGTTTGTCAATTGCTTGCAAACAACACATTGAATGTACTAGTTATTAAAGCATGCAAGATATTATAACTTCAGATTTTCTATGGGGAATAATAATTGGCTTGGTTCTTACCTTGCTGGGTTCATGGGCTTTACACGAAAAACAAGAGAGGATTAAAAGAAAATCTATCGCACGATTCATAGAAGACGTAATTCAAACCATAAATACATACGTAGAGCAGATTAATTCAGAAAGGCAGACTAATAATGAGTATATAAACACTGATTATTTAGGGTTGATTAATGGTGAGATTGAGTTATATGCAAGAAATAGAGAACATCTTATAAATATTCAAAGTCCTGAGTTAAGAGCTGAAATCAAGGCATTTCTAACTGAGGTTTCTATTAAAACTGCACGCATTCAAAATGAAATTAATAGTTTTACGCGAAATTGGGCAGAGTCAAAAAATCACGAACTTGGAGAAGAGAGAACAAGACTTGAAAACGATGCAACAGTGCATCTCGATAAAGCTAGAACTTGTGTTGATAGACTTTTAGATTTTATGGCTAGGGAGCGCATAACACAAAAATTACAAGCTTTGAGTAAATAATCACTCATCACCCATCTTAAGCGCCGCGATGAACGCGCTTTGCGGGATTTCAACATTCCCGTATTGGCGCATTTTCTTCTTACCCTTTTTCTGCTTTTCCAGCAGCTTTTTCTTCCGCGTGATGTCGCCGCCATAACATTTCGCGGTTACATCTTTACGCATCGCACTCACGTTCTCGCGGGCAATAATCTTGCCGCCGATTGCCGCCTGTATCGCAATTTTAAACATCTGGCGGGGGATGAGATCCTTCAGCCGTTCACACATGCCGCGCCCTCGCGCCGTTGCGCTATCGCGGTGGCAAATCATCGCCAGCGCATCGACAGGCTCCTCATTAACGCGGATTTCCAGCTTCACCAGCTCGTTCGGGCTGTATCCGTCGAGTTCATAATCAAAGCTCGCATAGCCCTTCGACAGGCTCTTCAGGCGGTCATAAAAATCAAACACCACTTCGTTGAGCGGCAGGCGGTAAACCAGCATCGCGCGGTCCCCGGCATAGGTGAGATCAACCTGCTCGCCGCGCCGTTCCTGACAAAGCTGCAGCAGCCCGCCCAGATATTCATCGGGCACCAAAATGGTCGCCTTGATCCACGGCTCTTCAATCGTTTCAATCCGCACCACATCGGGCATATCAACGGGGTTATATAGCTCGATATCATCACCATTGGTGAGGTGGAGTTTGTAAACCACGGATGGCGCGGTCGGGATGAGGTCGAGGTCAAATTCCCGCTCCAGCCGTTCCTGAATAATCTCCATATGCAGCAGGCCAAGGAAGCCGCAGCGAAAACCAAGGCCAAGCGCTTGCGAACTTTCCATCTCGTAATGCAAAGACGCATCATTAAGGCGCACGCGGCCCAAACTATCGCGGAGCTTTTCAAACTCCCCGGCGTCCGATGGATAAAACGAACAAAACACCATGGGAATAGAGGGCTTAAAGCCTTTGAGAGCCTCGGTGCAGGGCGTTTTATCATCCGTGATGGTGTCACCAACATCGGTCTCGGATATGTCTTTGATGGAGGCAGTGATAAAGCCCATCTCGCCGGGGCCAAGTTCTTCCAGCTCGACTTTTTTCGGGGTGAACATGCCGACGCGGTCAATATCGCGCGTCGCGCCATTGCTCATGAATTTGATTTTCTGGCCCTTGCGTAAGTAACCATCCATCACGCGGACAAGAACAACCACGCCGAGATAAATGTCATACCAACTGTCGACCAGCAGCGCCTTGGTCGGCTTCTCCGCTTCGCCTTCATGGGGAGGAGGGAGCGTTGTAACGATGGCTTCAAGCAAATCTTGAATGCCTTCTCCGGTTTTAGCCGAGGCGCAAATTGCGCTTTCACAATCAAGCCCGATGACATCTTCAATCTCGTGGCGGACTTTCTCGGGATCAGCCGCGGGAAGGTCGATTTTGTTAATCACCGGCACAATCTCGTGGTCATTATCCAGCGCCATATAAACATTGGCCAGTGTCTGCGCCTCCACCCCTTGGGATGCGTCAACAACGAGGAGGGAGCCTTCGCAGGACGCAAGCGAGCGCGAAACTTCATAAGAGAAATCGACATGCCCCGGCGTGTCCATCAAATTGAGCTGATAGGTCACCCCGTCCTTGGCGGTGTATTCCAGCCGCACAGTCTGCGCTTTGATGGTAATGCCGCGCTCACGCTCAATATCGGTGTTATCGAGCACCTGCTCTTCCATCTCACGCTCTTCCAGCCCGCCGCAGGTTTGAATAAGGCGGTCGGCCAGCGTGCTTTTCCCATGATCGATATGGGCGATAATCGCGAAATTGCGTATATGTTCTAAAGGCTTGCTCATAGGGTGAAATGAATAGGGGGAATGGGCCGCAAATTCAAGCTTTATAAGCGCGGCGGGCTGGTTTATGTTGGGGGTATGGATGAAGAAGATGATAATAACGCTGTTTTATACGAGCGCAAGGCGCTCCCTGCTATCAACCCGGCTGTGTGGCTTACATTCTTGGCTGTGCCGCTGGTTCTAGGGCTGGTTATTAGTCTGAATAAGGGTGCCCCGGATGCCCCGATAGAAAACCCAAGGCTTATCGCAGCCGAGGAAGCAAAAACGAAAGTGAAAAGCGAATCTTACGGTCAGCGCGGGGGAGGGGTCGCCATCGATAATCCGGCTATAACGCCGAAACCTGCTGCGGAGAAAAAAACAGCCTATAAATGTGACTTTGCCCCGTGGGTGGGGTTAAAGGTTTCTGAGGATATGCTGGGTGCATTAAAGGGCGCTGAGCGCCCTTATCGTGTTCTAGAGCCGGGGAGTGCAATGACAATGGATCATGCCCCAGCGCGCGTAAATTTTGACTTGAATGAAGCGGGTGCAATTACCCGCATCTGGTGTGGTTAGTTTTAACTGTTTGTAAAATCGATAGCGGCGTCATGTGACATACCATCAGATATATTTGCGTCAAAAGCTTGGCCTTTTTCATGCCCAAGGCCTACCGAAAGGGCTTGTTCACAGTTTCCATCTGTATGATGTAACATTGCGTGCCCTGCAAAGCATTTTGTTAAGCTCATTTATTCACACTCCTCTTTTATCGTTATGTAATTATAACCCAGTCTTTCTTAAAGAAGACTTAAGCTCCGTGTAGGATAAGCGGGATATAATTTCCTTCTTTTGCTTCTCCTGTGTCGTCATCCAGTAAAATCATCATAACCTGATGAGAATTCTGCATGTGTTTAGCAACTGACTGGTCTAGAGGCATTCCAAAGTCGCGGAGTTCGCCTTCATCCATTATAAAATCAAACTTGTTTGTGCCCAGATCAAATTCAAACCAAGAAATATCATTCTTAAAAGGCTTGTCATGAAAGACCACAACACGTCCGTCATCTTTTATAGCAACCTCTATATGTAGCGGATTGTCTGTATCTGCCCCATAAACAAAGTCCGTCAGGTTACCGACGGGTGGGCGATCTGAAATCTCATTGTGAGTATCTTCTGTCATAGTGGCAGTATACTCATATTTCGATTGAAAAGCCACATCACCCTATACGCCTTCAACACTTATATTATACCATAGGGTTTTTCAGCTTTGCAAAGAAAATATTCATATTTTTCAATGTTTTATCTGTGAATTGCGCGTGTTTTCTTAACACTTTTTTAACATTTAAGGGGTTTTGGGGTGTTTATCGCTAAAAAGCTGCTTTTCCCCCTCAAAATATGGCTTCCAGAGCAATATTGTGACCGGAACGGCGAGATTGAGCCAAAAGGCTGTGACCATCAATGTAAAGAACGCTTCGGTGTTCAAAATACCATGTTGGACATAGGCAATGTCCAGAACAACAAAACATAGCTCGGCGCGCCCCAGCATGCCGAAACCGATCATCATGCTTTCTTTAAAATCAAAGTCCCCGGTATAGCGGGCAGCCAGCGCAGCAGATGTAACCTGCACAACAAACATGCCCGTGGTTAAAACGACCACCTGCGGCATAATGGCGCGCAGCACTTCCCAGTCAAAAAGGATTTGCGTCCCCAGCACAACAAAAAAGACCGGCCCGATCCATGTGAAGGCAATATTATCGACGATTTTTTTGGTGCTTTCAAAATGTTTGTCGGCGTGTTCGTCGCCAAGATGGAAGTATTCTTCCTTGAGAATAAGCCCGGCCATATAGGCCCCCACAGCAGGATGAAAACCGAAATAATGCGCAAGTATGCCGCCAAAGACAGCCATGAGCAGCACGCCGAGCATGGTATGTTCGCCCCCGCCAAAAGACAGAAGATGCTTAATGCCAAAGCGCCCGATCAGGGGCACTTTCTGAAAGCGTTTCGACATTTCATGAGGAAAAACCCATAGCCCGACAAAGGCAACGACAGCGAAGAAGGCAATCGCTTTTCCGGCAATGAGGGCCAGCCCTTCAATCGTGACATCGCCGCCGCCCGTTGCGACGGGTATGAGGATAGCCACCAAAACAAGCGAGGCGATATCATCCAAGATAGCTGATGTCATGATGCCGGTCGCCGCTTTGTGCCTGTGTAGGCCAGCCCCTTTTAGAACGGCCATCGTCAGGGATACGGCTGTCGCTGTCATGGCCAATCCGCACATGATCGATAAATTGGTGTCGTCCCAGAAATAATCCGCAACCATATAGGCCCATGTAAACGGGGCTATTGCGCCGAACAGGGCAATGCCCCAGCTGCGCTTGATGCTTTTGACAAAATTACTGGTGCTTTCTTCAAAACCCAGCGCAAACATAATCAGAATGATGCCAAGCTCGGCAAAATCGCGGATAAATTCTTTCGGTTCATGAGGGAGGATGTCGAGGTTGACGAGCAAAGCGCCCATCGCCAGATAGTACAGTACAGGCGTTAAGCGTGTTTTGCCGGCAAGAAAAATTGCGGCATAAACCGAACACCAAATAATTGTAAGATGGAGCAAAGCATCCATGTTTTAAGCTCTCCTTTTTTCAAGGAAAGGTTACATGAGGTGACGCTGGAAGAGTATTATTTTTTATCTTTGTGTGTAATCGGAATAAAGGTGCCGTCCACGGCCTCGCCATCTTTTGTCCGTACAATCTGAATTTCTTCGGCTTTCGTAAAGTACGGGCGTATGAGCCATTGAATTTTAACGCCTAAATCCAGAACGCTGCCGTCTTTGAGGAAAACATCAACAGAATAATCGTTTGCGTCATATTCCATCCGCTCCAAAGTATCGTAATCGATAGTTTTGCCGTGGAAAATGAAACTTTCCTTGGTCATTTTATTGCAGTAAATATCCATTTCATCAGGCAGGAATAAAGACGGCTTGTCCTTGGCCTCACCCGGCTCAAAGGCACCTTTAATGCTGTCTTTATTGTCTTTATCGTCACTCATGATCTTTTAGCGTGAGAACCACGCCCAAATAGGATAAGGGTAAAAAGCGCAAAAGACGCACTTTTCCATTGTCTAAGCATAGCATTTGCAAGGGATTGGATAAAGGGGGTCGCATCGATAAGCTCACAGCCCGAATTCTGTGTTTTAGTTGTCAAACTCAAGAACCATCACGCGGTCATCATTACCACTAGCCGCGCGCATGTAGACTTCTTTTCCGCCGGGAACGTCATGGGCCACAGCTGCAAAAGTACTATCCCACCTTGAAGCTTTACCTAGATTTTTCCCTTTTAGGAAGGTTTTATCGAGATAGCGTCCGGTGGTTTTCGCATTAGCGATGTCTGCTGGGCTTACGGCTGAATTTACTGATGACGCGCTGACAAGTTTAAAGTCGATATGCGTACCATCATCCATGGTCATTTGCACAGCGTCATAGTCACCATCATTGTCGTTGTCAGCCACTCTGATTTGATACCAGTCGTAATCCGGGTTGCCAGCATGATCAGTTTTAGCAAGAATATCATCTGTCGGGGGGACTGCTGATTGGCTATTGTTGTTTACCGAGGCTGGAAGAAGCGAGCCTTCACCTTGTATTGCGGCGTGGGCTAACTTTCCGCCATAAAGGAAGAACAATGGCGCAAGAATCAAACCGATAAACGGAACTTTGTCGAGACCCAATGAGCTTTTAAGAATGTTCGTCCCAAAAATTGCGGCGACTACCCCAATGATTCCGGCCAACCATTTTTGTCCGTCTTTCATTCGGCCGCTAGACATGTCGCTGAACAGGTTTGAGGCCCATCCGCCGAAACCGCTGGCAACCGCGCCGAACTTTGAACCCATGCCGCCAGGGCGGCCATCACCGAGCCAGTCTGCTCCGCCGCCGTAAAGACCACTAACAAGGTCACCGGCCGCACCCCAGGCACTGGTCGCGCCGCCGGTTCTAGTCGTTGTCTCCGGAGTTGTCGTCGTCGTTGTCGTCGTCGTTGTCGTCCCCGAAGTCTTGGTTTTGGTCTTGGTTTTGGTTTTGTCGTCGTCTTTGGTCTTTGTTTTGTCGTCGTCTATGGTCTTCGTAACGGCCCTACCCTTTCGCGCGGCAGTATAATATTTTTGCAAATTTGCTTTGGTGAGTTCTTCATTATTTTCTGCAAGGTTCTGTGCCGCGAGGCCTGCTATAGGGTCTTCATTCAGGCTTGTTGTCCCCGGCGCGCCAGTAAAGTCCACCAATTGCCCATTCGCAGCCAATGTGTATTTGGACAGCGCCGCCATGGCTTGTCGTTTGGAGATACGTCTCAAGTTGATTGATTCCCGCGCAAGATCATGAGGCGCGTCTAGATAACGAAGGAGCGGAACGCCAGCGGCTGAAAGCCTAGGCAATATACCAAAGCTGGCAAAGTCCGAAGCGTGATCCGAAAGGTCGATCGCTTTGTTCGCGATCCATTTTGCAGGGCCTTTGATGTTATAATCAGCTTCATATTCGCCGTCTGATAAATAGCTTCTGCCGTATTCCATGCCAGCGTCAAGGGCATAGAAACCTGCAGTATAGCCCACTGCATACAGACCGGGTGTGGACGTAATGCCACCTGTGGGTATCCTGTACATAGCTCTAACAACGGGGTTCTTGAAAAATGTGGCCTTGCCTGGCTCACCTTTTTTAGGACTTGCGTTCCATTCTGGAATTACTTGCATAACTGCATCAGAATTGGAGTTCTTTTTAGATGAATGCGCCCCGGCAAAATAATAGACAGTCTTAAGGATGGGGTTGACCGCCAACTCATCTTTAATTGTGATAGCGCCGGGAAGGGCAATATATCTTTTATATGCATTTAACCAAGTTCCCTCTGTGGTAAATCGTGTTCCTTCTCTCCACATTTGGCTCTGGTTGGCATACCATCTTTGTGTGTTCCGTCCTTCTCCAAAAAAGACCGTGTTGAATCCTTGTAGATTACCGTCGTCGGTCATAACCTCAATCTTGTCTACCCAGTGCGTATAACGTAAATCTTTTTTATAGCGGGCATCGTTTTTGAGCCGCCCAGCAAGACTTGGCGGAAAAGTTTTAATGTCCTTGTTGCCACGTTTTAATTGGAGGTACCGCATTGCATTTAAAGCTTCTTGCTCGTACCCTAGGTCAAACATAGACTTTAACTTTACAGTGAAAGCTTCAGGTACTTCAGCTGGCCATTCAACTGAGCCGTCATCTTTCAGATATTTTGTGTGCCATTCGTCTATGTTTTGCCAAGATTTTTCAACATTCAGACCGCCGGGCGCTGTTTTCCCTCTCCAATGCGGGTTGTAATACCCCTCTACTAGGCTTCTTATTAGCCCTTCACGGTCCTGTGCCCATACTCCATGCGGGTTCAGTCTTTTTTGGGTTTCAGAAGCATATAAAGTTACGCGGTTTAAGCCAGTTTCAATGCGCCCTGCGATTTCATCTGTGTTGAGAGTTGAAAGCCCCTGAAGCCGTTCTCCCAAACTGCCGGGTTCTGGAGTGGGGTTGTCTGGGGTTGTTGCGGCAGTTTTTCTGGAGCCAAAATTAGGGTCTTGGAGGTCGTTAGTCATATTTTCTAGGTCTTTGAGCCACGCATCCAACGCATCTTTGTGACTGAACAACGTTGCTCCAGTCTTCTCGTCCACCCCATGTAATAACCCAGCTTTCTTACCGTTATTGCCCTTCAGTAAAAAATCCATGCCGCTAGGCGGGCTCTGGCCGGGATTTTGAGCTTGCCATTGAGCTTCGGTCAGATAATTATCAGCAATGTGTTTCCGCATTGCTTTCACGTTGGTTTCGAATAGGCCTAGGGCAGTAGCATTATTTTCTACAAAATCAGAACGAAGTGTATCAAGCCTCGCTAAAATATTAGTTTTTTTACTTGGGTCTGCGCGTAAGTCTCTGGCCAGCGTATTCATATCAACATCTAGATCATTGATTTTGTCAATCAACTCGTTTTTTTCCATGTTGTCATCTACAGCATTGATAATTTTCCGCAGCATTGGGTAGGGGTCTGTTTCAGCAGAACTTCTGTGATGGAACCAGTTTCGGAATATTTTATGTGGCTTCCAACTGCGAACGTATCCTCTTGTTTTCCAGTTCTCGCCTTCTTTGTAATCAGGAATGACTATTCTGTCGGGAGCGCCTCGATCTCTCGTTCCTCCAAGACGAATAAATCCACCTTCATTATTTATTGTACGGGAAAATATTGAGCCACCGCTTTGGCCAGCATTCGGAGTTGCTGTTCCCGCATTCCGCGTGGTTCCACGAAACGCCCGTCCAATCTTGGGTGCAAAACCAACCGCGCTGGCGCCAAGGACCGAAAACCCGCCGCCGAAAGCTGCGCCCATTAGCGCGTCTGTTCCCGTTCTTGACCAATTGATGCGGTTTTCCTGTGCGCCGGCCGCGTAATCAATGCCCTGTTCTACGCCCACGCTTTGCACTGCGCCAAAAGCGCCGCCCAACCCCGTAGCGGGTAAAAATGTTTTGGCTGCAAATGTTCCGGCTTTTTTAAGCACGCCGGTCGCGCCGGTGATTCTCACGGCCTTTAGACCTGCTTTGGCAATTAATCCGCCGCCGATAAGGTTTGTCGGGTCGGCAAAGGACTGACCTGCCGCTTTTGCAAATCCCAATCCAGTCCAGTCTTTTGCGTCATAGGCATCGCCGACATATTTGAAAGCATCTTGAACATCTTGCTCTGCCATAGCGTTTTGCAGCATGTTCTGGCCGCCAACAACAAGGTTGTTTTTAACCCAGCGCATGTGATTCATGGTCCAGGTTGTGAGCTCCTCGCTGCCAGATGATGAAGGCCAAGCGTGACCTTCTTCTGCTTCGTAAACGATTTTGGCAGCTTTTATAAAGCTTTCATCCTGCGATAGCACTTCGTCGGTTAAATCGTTGTTAAAAAAGGAGTCCCAAATCCCGAGTTCTTGTTCAAAGATTTTGCCGTCATAGCCTTTGCTTTGCCAAAAAGCGGTTTTGTCCTCGACGAATAGATCAGCGCTGTTTGCCGCAACAGAGCCCCTCGGCCCATCTGCAGGAAACGGAATAACCGCTGCTGCCGTTTGTTCCACGGGCGTGATAAGCGCGCCTTGCGTAGCTGTGCTATCTGCAGCGGGCGCATTAAAAGTTGCCTTTGTAGTGGGGAATACGGGCTTGTCATAGGCAGCAGGAACTATGCTGTTCCAAGACGTAGGTCCATAAGAAGAAGGCTGTGCACCCAGCAGGTAAGCCGCCAGAAATGCCTCACGGGCTCTTTCCTCTTCTTCTATTAAATTTTGTGCGGCTTGCGCCATCTTTTACACCTTCTATTTTTTACCGTTTGCCCGTTTCGAGCTTCTTATTTTTATTTTTGGCTGATTATTCAGCTCTTTCATTCACTTCAAATTCTTATGTTTGTTCTGGCTCTGGTTTTGAATCATGGTCATCGTCAGCGTAGAATACTGTCCCTTTCTGCCCGACCATGTTTGGGTCATCCAAGTTGATCCCTTTTTCTAAAACGTTATGGCGGCCATTTTCTGCGCCGCTCGCGACATTAAATTCGCTTTTATTTTGGTTCTGAAAGTAGCTCACAACAGCAACAATGAGCACTGCCGCTGTAGCCAGTTTCTTGAAAAAACTTGGTGCAGGAGACATCCATAATGCACCCAGCCCTGCGACACTTGCAGATTTCCCCCAATGGTCGCCGAGAAAATCAAGGAGGCCATTATCACCTTCACCTAAATTGGACATGCCCGGAATATTTAAGAGCGTGTTGCTGTTATTCTCATTCTCATCACCGCTAACAAAGCTCTTTGCTTTGTTAAAACTCCAGCGAGTCGCGTCACCTTTATTGACTACAGCATCGGTCGTAACACCTGCTAAAGCTAAAAGTGGGAGCATTGATCTTTGTCCTTTAATTAGGCAGCTTTAAAGCGCCTTGGTTAAACTCAAAAGAAGGAATGGAAAGGGGGGATTTCGAGTGTAAACTCTATTGTGAAATCGATGCTTTCATACCCTCTTATTACCTTTGAATATCGGGCTTCTTTTTATATGAGCCGTCTTATTCAACTTCGCACTAGATCGCTCTTGTGCTTTTTACTTAAGTCCCATGGTATAGATGCGGAGTTAACAAAAAGTTAAAAATGCGGCTAATCTTTGGAAAAAGTGAGGGTTTGCAGGTCTTTTCACGCTTTCTAGGTATGAAGTAAGCGCAGTAGAAAAAGCCGCAAAAAAGCGGACTTAATTAAATAATATCAATATGTTAGATGGTTAGTGACGAAAATGGCGCATGCCGGTCATCACCATGGCCAAACCGCGTTCATTGGCGGCTTCGATAACCTCTTCATCACGGATCGATCCACCAGGCTGAATAACGGCTGTCACGCCCGCTTCTGCGGCGCTGATGAGGCCGTCAGCAAACGGGAAGAACGCATCAGAAGCCACAACAGAGCCTTTGGCCAGAGGTTCATCCAATCCAAGGGCTTTGGCAGCATCTTCAGACTTTGAAGCGGCAATACGTGCAGAATCCAAACGGCTCATCTGTCCGGCGCCAATGCCGACAGTCGCACCGTCTTTTGCGTAGATAATCGCATTGGATTTAACATGTTTGGCAATGCGGAACGCAAAGAGCATATCTTTCATTTCTTCGGCGGTCGGTTCGCGGTCTGTTACAACTTTCAACTCTTCTTCATTGACCTGTCCAATATCTGCATCTTGCACCAGCAAACCGCCAGCGATGCGGTTTACCATGCGCCGTTTTTGAGTAATATCGGGCATGCCACCAGTGGTCAGCACGCGCACATTTTTCTTGGTCTTCAGCAGGTCAATCGCATCGCCTTCAATGTCCGGCGCAATAATCACTTCGCAGAATTTTTGGATAATGGCTTCGGCTGTGTCTTTAGTTAGTGTGCGGTTGAAAGCAATAATGCCCCCAAAGGCACTTACCGGATCACAGATAAAGGCGCGGTTATAGGCCTCAAGAGTGTTTTCCGCGCTCGCTACGCCGCACGGGTTTGCGTGTTTGATAATGGCTACGGTCGGTTCATCAAATTCCGAAACCAGTTCAAACGCCGCATCCGTATCATTCAAATTGTTATAAGAAAGTTCCTTCCCTTGCACCTGCGTAGCGCGGGCCGCGCCGGGGCGCACGGAATCGTCCACTGTGTAAAGGGCCGCGCTTTGATGCGGGTTTTCGCCATAACGCAGCGTTTGTTTAAGGTTGCCGGAGAAACTGATCCGGCGGGGGTAGCCGAATTTATCGTCCATTTGAGAAACAAACCAGCTGGCGATATTTGAATCATAAGTCGCGGTGAGAGAATAAGCGGTTGCCGCTAAATGCTTGCGGGTTTTGTGTGTAACGGCGCCGTCATTGGCTTCCATATCGTCAAGAACGCGCTGATAATCTTCCGGATCGGTAATTACCGCCACAAATTCATGGTTCTTCGCCGCGGCGCGGATCATTGCCGGCCCGCCAATATCAATATTTTCTATGCACGCCTCAAAGTCTTTGCCGCTTTGCACCGTTTCAACGAATGGATAGAGGTTCACAACAACCATATCAATATCGGTAATGCCGTTATCTTCCATAGCTTTGACATGCGCTTCGTCTGAGCGCCGGGCTAGAATGCCGCCGTGAATAGTAGGGTGCAGTGTTTTCACGCGTCCATCCATAATTTCCGGAAAACCAGTGTGCTCGGAAACATCCTTAACCGGAATATCGGCATCTTTCAGCATTTTCGCTGTGCCGCCCGTAGAAAGAATTTCAACGCCGCGTGCCTGCAGCTCACGAACAAAATCTTCCAGTCCGTCTTTATTGGAAGCAGAAATAAGCGCGCGCTTAATTTTAACGGCGCGCGGATCGCGGATAACATTTTCTTGGGGGTTCGCTTTGGCACTCATAAACACGGGCTTCTTTTCAGTTAAAGTTGATTAACCGTGCTTATTTAAGCGTTTTAGCGGGTTTAAGCAAGGGCTTGCGCGCTAGTTTCTTTTTTTTGTTCCAGATGTTCGCTGCCTTCGACCGCATACAGTCCACGCTGTCCAGGAACAGGTTTAAAGGCATCTGTAATGCCCAAAACAGTTTCCGCACCGCCAAGGAAGAGGAAGCCGTCTTTTTCAATATGCCCGGCCATATCTCCTAAGATTTTACCTTTGGTTTCTTCATCAAAATAGATCAAAACATTACGGCAGAAGATAATGTCATAAGTGCCAAGCTTGCTCATGGGTTCCATCAGGTTGAAATAATCATATTTGACCATACCCCGAATTTCATCGTTGAGCTGCCATTTATCACCATCTTGAATAAAATATTTCATCAGCAGTTGAATAGGCAGGCCGCGCTGGACCTCGAATTGTGAATATTTCGCTTCACGGGCCTGATTAAGAATTTCGTTAGAGATATCGGTCGCATAAATTTCAAAACTCCACCCCGGAAAATCACTCGCCGCTTCTTTTAAAAGCATGGCCAAGGTATAGGGCTCTTGCCCGCTTGAGGCTGCTGCACACCAAATTTTGATTTTCTTTTGAGGGCGGGCTTGTTTTACGTGAGCTAAAACCACATCTTTGAACATATCAAAAGGACGAGAATCACGGAAAAATGAAGTTTCATTTGTCGTCATCGCTTCAATAATATCAGTGATAAGCTCAGGGTCAGGAACGCCCTGCATTGTCATTGTCATCGCATCCAGTGAGTCATAACCCCATTTCTTTGCAACCGGGTTCAGGCGCGATTCTAGCAGGTAAGATTTGTCCTGCGAGAGCACCAGACCCGATTTACTTTTCAGCAAATCTTTATAGAGTTCAAAGTCAGTTATTTTCATTTTTTATCCTACTATCGCCTTTCGAACATAAGGGCCGATTTCATTTAAGGGCAAAACACCGGTGCAATATCCTGCCTTTGCGACCGCGCCGGGCATACCCCAAACAACGCTAGTCTCTTCATCTTGGGCAACAAGCGTCCCGCCGCAATCTGCCAATAGTTTCCCGCCATTGATGCCGTCATTGCCCATCCCCGTGAGGATAAGCCCAAAAACCTTTTTGCCAAAAAGTTCTATAACGCTGCGGAACATAGGTTCGACGGAAGGTTTACAAAAATTTTCCTGTGGGCCGTCGTCAATGTGCACAAACATTCCATCATCGTCCTTTGCAATTTTCATATGAAAACCGCCAGGAGCAACATAGACCTGTCCGTTTTCTAGTCGCATTCCTTCTGCCGCTTCCTGAGCCTGTACGCCTGATTGCTGTGTAATGTGTTGAGCTAGGATTTTCGTAAAGGTAGCGGGCATATGTTGGGTGAGAACAATAGGGATATCAAAATTTTGAAAGTTTTTTATAACCTCAAATAAGGCATTAGGCCCACCCGTTGAGGAGCCAATAGCCAAAATCGAGGGCTTACCTTTGTAGACTTCAGGCCCACTGCGTAAAGCGATAGTTTCAGCGCTGAGCAGTGATGTTTTTTGTCCGCTGTCGGTGCTGGCAACTGTCGTTTGCGCCGCCGCTGCGTGCCCCCCACCGGGAGCAAGGTTTTTGATAATATTGAGAATCGTTTTTTGAAAATCAGAGCCATCACCAACATCTTGTGAGCTGGAAGGCTTTGCTATGCATTCAACCGCGCCCAATGAGAAGGCTTTAAGCGTTGAATCCGCTCCTTTTTCTGTCAAAGACGAAAACATAACCACTTTCGAATCGGGGCTAACTTTTAGAATTTCCGGCAATGCTGTGAGCCCGTCCATCACGGGCATTTCAATGTCGAGAATAACAACATGCGGCTGACGCCGTTCTGCCGCGCTAACGGCCATTTCACCATTTGAAACGGAGGACACAATATTGATAGCCGGGTCGCTTTCTATAACGCGGCTCAGCCCGCCGCGGATAACCGCGGAGTCATCAACAAGCATAACTTGAATTTGCTGTGAGGTGCTAGAAGTGTTGGAGGCAGAGTCGTTCATTTTGAAATTAAAGCCTTAATCTGTTGTATGTTTTATGCCGATTGCTCCAGTAAACCAATCTGGATGAATTTCGATTCAATGATTTCGCTATCAAACGGTTTCATAATATATTCGTCGGCTCCGGCTTGTATCGCACGCTGGATATGATTCATATCGTTTTCAGTTGTGCAGAAAATAACTTTCGGACCTTTACCGTTTTCCATCTCACGAAGCTTTTCCAGAAATTCAATGCCGCTCATAATCGGCATGTTCCAATCCAGTAAGATGGCATCAGGCATCGTGCTTTCGCACGCCTCATAGGCTTTTTGGCCGTCTTCGGCTTCTTCGCATTGAAAGCCAAGGTCTTCGGCAATCCGTCGCGCAACTTTGCGTACAACGCGGCTATCATCAACAATAAGGCAAGATTTCATGGATGGGGTCTCCCTAAGATTTTCACTATTATGCCAGCTTGTCTCTTAAAAATCATTTAAATGATTTAGATGCATGCTTTTTTTATAAATGAACGGTGCTCACAAATTTAGGAACATCCAAAATCACAAGCAGTTCGTCTTTAAGTCTATATATACCAGATGAAATATCACGCCAGAGGGGATCAAGCGTAGGGGGTGTAGACTCAAAATTTTCATTTTTAAGCCTCAAAACATCTCCAACCTTATCAATAATCAGACTATAAAGCTCATTTTCATGCTCAACAACAACGCCCATTTCTGATTCTACGCCATTACACGGTTCTATCTCTAAGCGTCTCCGAACATCAATGGCGGTAACAACCCGGCCACGCAAATTCAAAGAGCCTGCGACTTCCGGAGGGGCCAGCGGAATTTTGGTTACTCTCTGTTCTCCCAAAACATCTTGAATCTGAAGAATAGGAATGCCAAAACGTTGACCAGCAATAATGATGGTCAGAAATTCTTTTGACTGGGCGTTATGCTGGTCCTCAGCGCTTTCTTCATAGCTTAATGTATTGGCATCAGCACTCATGCTGCATCTCCTTGCGCGTTTTTATCAATGTTTTGTTGGTTTTCTGCCAAGGTCTGCGACAAGGTATCAAGCAAAGTGTCGCGGTCAAATTTTGCAATATAATTTGAAAAACCAACGCTCATACCGCGGTCAATATCTTTTTGTGTGGCGTGCGATGTCAGTGCCAACATTGGAATTTCCTTCCAGTCTGTGTCTGTTTTGACTTTTTCTGCAAACTCAAAACCATCCATGTCGGGCATTTCAATATCGCTAATAATGACGTCAAACACCGCGCCTGTGTCACACATTTTGAGGGCATCATGAGGACTTTCAAGTGAGATAACGTCATAACCCGCAATGCTGAGCAAAGGTGTCAGCATGTTACGGAAGAAGGGGCTGTCATCAACCAAAAGTACACGCTTTTTGGTATGACCGTTTGCGCGGCCATTGGGCTTTCCGTTTTCATCATTGGCGCCTCCGAAGGGGTCATCATCGTGGTCTTTAAACCAATCTTTATCACTTGATTGCAGATAATGCCCAACATCGACAACATCAGTAGCTTTTCCGTCAATAATAGCGCTGCCTAATAGACCGCTTTGTCCACCATCAATCTGCACATCGATATGCTCTTCGGTGATATCGATAATGTTATCAATAATAAGCCCCATCGAGCGGTTATTATCTGTAAAGACAAGTACAGGCTTGTCACCATTTTCTGGAATTTGAACGTTTGCATCAAAAGGCGTAAGCGGCATGAGTTGCTCACGATACTGCACCATCATTTGATCGCCGGAACGCTCAACTTTTGCAACATCAATATTTTCAATACGCGCCACGAGAGATAAAGGCACGGCTTTGGGCGTATTGTTCCCAGCAGTAAAAAGCAGCAAGGATGTCTTGTCCCTGCGACCGGTTTCCAGCTGTTGTTCTTGTACATTGGCCTCAGCTTCATCCGCCGCGCCAATCTGACCGATATGATTAGCAATACCATTTGGATCCAGAATCATGATAACACTGCCGTCTCCTAAAATGGTATTACCGGAAAACAGCTCAATATCCCGCAAAATTTTTGCCACAGGCTTGACGACAATTTCTTCCGTGTCAAAAACCCGGTCAACGATAATGCCAAAGTCTGTAGTGCCAACTTGCGCAACAACGATGTATTCACGCTGTCTGCTCTCATCTGTTTCAGGCTTTTCAACCTGCTCTTTGTTCGATGGTGTGGAAGCTCTATCCTCAGCCGACGCTGGTACTCCATCTTCATTCGGTGTCGATATCTCATCCTTAACCGGTATCGGAGCCGCGCCTTCATTTGGCGTTGCGGTAGTGTTTTCATGCTCGTCTGCAAGTGCTTCCTGAAGCGTTTCATCATCAACGGATTTAAGTTGGAGCAAATCAGAAAGCGAGATTAAAGGCAGCAAACGGTCGCGCAACCGGAAAACCGGTGCACCTTTGATTGTCTCAATGCGGTTATCACCATGCTCTGAAGCCATCACCAGCTCGCGCACTGCGAGTTGAGGGATCGCAAAGCGCTCATTTGAAGATTCAACAATGAGGGCTGATACAATCGCCAGCGTCAGTGGAATTTTTATAGTGAATGTAGAGCCTTTGCCCTCAACAGATTTGAGGTCGACGGATCCGCCAATTTTTTCAATATTCGTGCGCACAACATCCATACCAACGCCGCGCCCGGAGACCGCTGTAACTTTCTCGGCTGTCGAAAGTCCGGCATGAAAAATATATTTGTGCAGCTGATGATCAGACATTTCATCTAGCTCTTCTTGTGTAGCCAGACCATTTTCAAGAACTTTGGCTTTAATTTTTTCATTCGAGAGCCCCTTACCATCATCAATAATTTGGATAATGATATGTCCGCCTTCATGGAAAGCTTTAAGCGTGATTGTGCCTGTTTCCAGCTTTCCGGCAGCCTTGCGGTCTTCCGGCTCTTCAATGCCGTGATCGCCGGAATTACGAACCATGTGAGTAAGAGGGTCTTTGATCAACTCAAGAACCTGACGGTCAAGCTCTGTGTCTTGGCCAATCATCTCAAGATCAATCTTCTTGTTGAGTTCGATAGACAGGTCACGAATAATCCGCGGCAGTTTCGACCAAGCGTTACCAATAGGTTGCATCCGGGTCTTCATGACTCCTTCTTGTAGGTCAGAAACAACATGATTGAGCCGTTGTAGCGGCGTAGTAAATTCGCTGTCGGTGTGCTGACGTAAAATTTGGATCAGCTGATTACGGGTTAAAACCAGTTCACTGACCATCGTCATCAGATTTTCCAGAACATCGACGCTCACGCGTAAAGATTGTGAGGAGACTGATTTTTCTGCAGTTTTTGTAGTCGTAGCTCCCTCTTCGGCAGGTGGTGGAGCTTCTTTTACTTCCTCAGGCTCCGGCTCTGGTGCCGTTTCCTCAGCTACGTTCTCCGCAAAGTTCACAGGTCCCTCAGTAGAGTTAAAAGCTTCTTCCAAAGCATCAAGCTCTGCTTGGGTGATGTTGTCTCCGCCTTCGCTTGCCTTTTCCGAGGCTTTTGACTCTTCCTTAGGCGCGGCTTCCGAGCCGCCATCACCGCTATCCTGACCATCGCGCCCTTCATAGACAGCATCGAGCTTCTCAATAAGCGCCGAATCATCACCTTCGGGCTCTGATCCATTGGATTCGAGGTCGGCAACAATCATTTTAATACAATCAATGCATTCAAAAATCAGCGTCACATATTCGGGCGTGACCTCTAGATCCTTGGCACGAAAACGTCCTAAAACGTTTTCACCGTGGTGCGCAACCTTTTCAAGTCGCGGCAGTGCTAAAAACCCGCATGTACCCTTAATGGTGTGTACCAGTCTAAAGATTTTACCGATTAAATCTTCATCGTTGGGGTTTTGCTCAAGATTGACGAGGTCAAGATCGAGTTCTTCGAGGCTTTCGTTTGTTTCGGTTAAAAACTCTGAAATTAAATCATCCATTGCGCCCATTTCCTTCATCATATTCTATGACGTGGTGTGTGTGTAAAACTGTCGCGATTCTAATATTTTAGCGTGAACTTCTTAAAGCCAGCTTAAATTATTATGTTATTAAAACCTGTGCGATTACGCAGTGAATAAAAACAAGTGTATACGAACTTTTTGTAATTCAGAATAGTCTCGCACAAATTTTTCAACAAGTGTGCATTGGTATGTTTTTTCTCAGTTCACGCGCTCGGATGCGTAATCGTGATCTCAACATGGTTTGTATCTGCATTGGCGATCAAAAAACTATATCCATAGGCTTGCCCAAGTAGCCCTGTCATATAGGCATGAACATATTTAGGTTCTAGATTTTCACGCGTAATGGCCAGAGTTAGGGCTTCATCAGATTGTTCGCGGATTGATGCATTCTCGCCCTTAGCTGTAACAAGTGTTTGGCCATTGTTTTGGCCCGCACCAACGTTGAGCGTTCCGCCTTTAGGCATCGAATCCATGGCGAGTAACAAGGCGCAAATCAGCATTTTGCAGAAGGCTTTTGGGCGATCATCACCGTAACCCAGATCACCATAAGCATCCCAATCTTGCGTGACTTTATCTTCGGCCCCAACAATACCCTGAATGGTTTCGTGAACTTCTTCGGGTTTGATTGAATCGTCGGCTCCGCCAGAGCCATAGGCCATGCGGTAAGCTTTGAGTCTAGCGGAGGCTTGCCCGGCGCTAAAGGCAATCAGGTCAGTAACCTCTTTGCCCGCATCTGGTCCCATATCTTCAAGAAATTCAATGCCGTTATTCACCGCGCCAATCGGACTGATTAAATCGTGACAAACCTTTGAAGCCAGAAGTTCCAAAATGCTGATGTCAATTTCTGTACTCATAATTTTACCCTAATTCTTTAAAGTCTAATGTATAGCCCAATTTTGTAAGCTCATGAAGCGCCATGTTCTTAAGGCGCTCCAGCCCTTCTTCGCTGGCGCTTTCTGCACGAAACACTAAAACATCCTGCGTGTTTGAGGGGCGCAGCAACCACCACCCGTCTTCGCCTGAAATGCGGATACCATCAATATCATCCAGACTGTAGCCCTCGGGCAATTCATCTTTAGTGCTCTCGATAATCTGCGGCACGATGCCAAATTTTTTATCTTCATCAACATCAACACGAATCTCTGGTGTGTTAAACAGTTTCGGCAGGTTTTCAGTCAGGCTCGAAAGCGCACCCTCGGCTTCGCTCACTTCGTTGAGCAGGCGAATGCCGCAATATAGAGCATCATCAAACCCGTAATATTTATCTGCGAAAAATATATGCCCTGATAGCTCACCAGCCAGCGGTGATTTTAGCTCCGACATCTTGTCTTTAATCAATGAATGTCCGGTCTTCCACATCACCGCTTGCCCGCCCAGACGGTTAATTTCATCAAACATCACTTGGCTGCATTTCACATCGCCAATGATCGCTGCGCCGGGGTGCGTCTCCAGGACTTCGCGCGCGTAAATGGTCATCAGAATGTCACAGCGCAGGACATCGCCATTTTCATCAACCACGCCGATGCGGTCACCATCCCCATCAAAGGCAATACCGAGATCGCAGCCATTGTCTTTGACGGCTTTTTGTAAATCGATGAGATTTTTATCAACTGTCGGGTCAGGGTGGTGGTTCGGAAAATCGCCATCAATATCATCAAATAATAAAATATGCTCACCGGGTAGTTTTTCGGTAAGCATGCGCAAACATTCACCAGCTGCGCCGTTGCCGGCATCCCACGCGACTTTCAGCGGCCTGCTCCCGGTAAAGTCCTGTAACAAGCGCGCAATATATTGTTCGCGCACATCAATGTCTATGCTCTGTCCTGCGCCGGATTCAAAATCGCCAGCTGCCGCGATCTTACCGAGATGTTGAATTGTTTCACCAAATACCGGGCCGCTCTGCATCATCATTTTAAAACCGTTATAATCTGACGGGTTGTGTGAACCCGTGACCATGATCCCCGCATCGGCCATCCGGTCTTTCACCGCGAAATACAGCATGGGTGATGGGCCAAGCCCAACATTTTCAACCGTGTGTCCGCATTCGCTCAGGCCTTTTGTCAGGGCTGCGGCCAAAGCAGGAGACGAATGGCGGCCATCGTAACCAACGCAAACTTTACCCGCTTTACCATCAAGTGCGGTTTCACGAATGATATAAGTCCCGAAAGCGCGGCCTAGCGCGTAGGCATCATCTTCACTTAAGTTTTTACCGATCTGTCCGCGAATATCATATTCACGCAAAATCGTGGGGGAGAAATTATAGCCGTTCATAAGGGAGGGGTCTTTACGCTCTGTGTTATTCTGCGGCTTCATTCAACGCCCCCGATGGATTGAGGAGATTTCTAAGTATTTTTTCAAGCGTCCCGCTGATTTCCGAATCGGAAAGTCCAAAGGCCAAGTTGCTCTCTATAAACCCAAGGCGCGTCCCGCAATCATAACGCTGTCCATCATAGCGAAAACCGTGAAATGGCTGGCTTTCAATGAGCTTAACCATGGAATCGGTGAGCTGAATTTCTCCGCCTGCACCGGTTTCAAACGCGGATAAATGCTCGAATATTTCAGGCTGTAGAATATAACGCCCCATAATCGCGGTTTGCGACGGGGCTTTGTCAGGTCCGGGCTTTTCAACGAGGGTGTTAATCGAAACCGTCTTGCCTTTATCTTCCTTGATATCGACAATTCCGTAACGGGCAGTATCTTCTTTTGAAACATCGGTCACCGCCATCAAATTGCCGCCAAGCTCGTTATAAGCTTCGACCATTTGCGCAAGGCAGCTTTTCTCAGCTAAAAACACATCATCAGGCAGGATGACGGCAAAAGGCTCATCCCCAACTAGCTCCCGCGCGCACCAAACAGCATGACCCAATCCAAGTGGCTGTGCTTGATGCGTTAGGAATAAAGCGCCCGCTGGCATGTCAGAATCCTGAACCTTTTGGAGCATATCTGTTTTACCCCGAGATTTTAGCGTTTCCACCAATTCTGGTTGAAAATCAAAATGCTTTGCCAGCATGTCTTTATGATCGCTTGTAACGAAGATGAATTCTTCAATGCCTGCTTCGCGCGCTTCCTCAACGGCATGTTGAATAAGTGGCCGGTCATTGAGCGGTAGCATCTCTTTAGGCATGACCTTTGTAGCAGGAAGAAAGCGCGTGCCGAGCCCTGCAACGGGGAATACGGCTTTGCGAACAGGGCGTATTGGTGAATCACTCATACTTTATATACAGCGTTTTTTTATTAAAGACGGAAGAATCTCGCATTTTTAGCGCGGTTTGGCAAGTTAGAGCTACTTATTCAGCAGGATATCCCGCGCCTGATTGAGCTTCGCAGCCATCCATTCGGAGCCCTCATGGTCGGGATGAACCTTTTTCATCAGTTTTTTGTAAGTAGCTTTAATATCAGCTTCGCTAGCCCCATCCTCAAGACCTAAAACCTCAAGCGCTTCTTCGCGCGTTGCAACCTCTTTATGCAAGCCCGGCTCAAGCGCTTCATCATGCTCTTGGCTACGCGCACGCCACCACCCCAAACCCAAAGGAATTACCGCGCTAAGCAACGCAATTGCAGCAGGTAGACGCCCCGTAACGGCCAGCGTAAACAGCGCCGCGCACAGCACGACAATAATGGCGAGCAGAAACAGCGCCTTGATCTGCTGCACATCGGCATTCATAAAAAACCGGTACAGCGTATATGCGCCAATGAGTAAACCAATAACTAAAAGCAAGTAAGGCATAAATTAAGCTAGCAAAATGAAAAGCCCCGCGCCAGTATAAGTCTCATGAAAAATGCTGCTGAGAAAATAGCCGCGCTTCGGGGGCGTATGAAGGAAGAGGGGCTTGACGGTTTCCTCATTCCCAAGGCTGATGAGTATCAGGGGGAATTCCTTGCGCCCTATGCGGAGCGGCTGAAATGGCTCACCGGTTTTACCGGGTCTGCTGGCGTGGCCATCGTGCTGGCCGATAAAGCGTGCGTATTGACCGATGGACGTTATAGTCTGCAGATTGATCAGCAAGTTGATACGGATATTTTTCAAACGGGCGATAGCGTCAAATACGGCGCGCATGGCTGGCTCGACGAGCATACGGAAAGTGATGTCATCATCGGCTATGATCCGTGGCTGCACACACCCGATCAAATTCAAAAAATTAAGGATGAAGTTAAACATGTAGAGCTTAAGGCCGTTGCAAAAAATTTGCTCGATGAAATCTGGGCGGATCAACCGGAAAAACCGTGCGGTAAAGTGCAGGGTTTTAATAAAAAAATCGCGGGTAAATCTTTTCAAGAAAAGAAAAAAGAAGTTTCTGAAATTATAAAGCGTGAAGGAGCGCGCGCCGCCATCATCACACTTCCCGACTCGATCGCATGGCTTTTGAATATCCGCGGCAGCGATATAAACTATATCCCTAGTGTGTTGTCTTACGCTGTTGTTTATGCCGATGAAGCGAGGGCCGTTGAATGGATTGTTGATCCACAAAAAGTTTCCGGGTTGGCTTTAGATAATGGCATAAATGTCGCGACGCTCGATGTTCTTAAGGGCTTAGAAGGTCCTGTGCTTCTTGATTTTATGCGCAGCTCCGTATGGTTTAAAAACGAGGTGGAAGCGCAGGGCGGCGAAGTAATTAACGCCAAAGATCCGGCTGTCGATCCGAAAGCGATTAAAAGTGATGCAGAGTTTGAAGCGATCAAACGCGCGCATATTCTTGATGGAATTGCCCTGACAAAGTTTTTGCACTGGGCGCAAACAACAAAGTCGTTCACTGAAATAGAAGTCGATACCAAGCTGCAGGAGCTGCGCGGCGAAGCAGCAAGCTACAAAAAGGCCAGCTTTCCTACTATTGCCGGTTTTGGTGCCAATGGGGCGATCGTCCATTACCGGGCCACGGAAGAGAGCTCTGTGAATATCGAGGGGGATGGCCTGTTGTTGGTCGATAGCGGCGGCCAATATTATGGCGATGGGCTTGCCGGAACCACGGATATTACCCGCACGATGGCTATTGGCCAGCCCTCAGCAGAAATGATTAAGCATTTCACACTTGTCTTGAAAGGACATATCGCACTGGCCAAGGCGCATTTCCCAGAAGGCACAACGGGCAAACAAATTGATACGCTGGCGCGTCAGCCGCTTTGGGACGAAGATCTGGATTACGCCCATGGCACCGGCCACGGCGTCGGGTGTTATCTGGCAGTGCATGAGGAGGCTGCAGGCATTTCCCCGCGCGGTAAAGACGCCTTTAAGCCCGGCATGCTAATCTCTAACGAACCGGGATATTACAAAGACGGCGAATACGGCATCCGCATTGAAAATCTTGTCTTTGTCAAAGAGGCGGGGCGCGCGGCCGATACCGGCGCACAGATGCTGGAGTTCGAAACGGTAAGTTATGCGCCGATTGATCGGAAATTAATTGATGCGCAGCTTTTAACCAAGGAAGAACGCGCTTGGCTCAATGCGTATCATGAACGTGTCTATGAGCTGGTATCGCCGGGCTTAACGGTTGATGAGCAAGAATGGCTCAAATTCGAAACTGCGGCTCTGTAACGGGGTATTATTCGGCGTGAAACTCAACGCTCTCCACAACCTTTTTCATGAAAGTTGAGCGGACAAGTCGCGGCGAGCCCATAACTTCATGCACAAGAAGATGATCACCTGAAAAAAGCGCGCGAAGTTTCACCGTTGTCACATAAGGAAATTTCTCCGGCGCCTCAATGATATATTCCGTCTCCATCATGCCTGCATCTTCATTGGTGAGTTTATCGAATTCAATCAACCCGTCTTTAAAAACATGGCGCAAAACATGGTTTTTCCGCAGAAATTTTTCTACATTAAGATAATTAAGGTCCTGGCCAAGCTGATAGCCGTAAATATTATAAAACACCGTTTCTTTCCAGATGGGGTCGCGGAAACTGATCGCGACGCGCTCAGCATTATCAGAGTTTTTTATCTCAACGTCTTTCGGAACGTAAGGCTTCGTTTTTTCAGGGAGGTAAGCTGTAAAAATTCCAAGCTGTGATTTTACCGCCGGCCAGTCTTCTTTAAAAGACCCTACTTTGTGTTTATAGCCTTCGTGTAGACGAAGAGACTCAAAATAATGCCGTGTCGGGATCGAGTCTATAATATTGGGCGGTCCGGTAACGATTTGCTGAACTTTCCCTGATCGCGTGAAGAATACGCGTGCACGGATATGCTGCGGACCTAGCGCAGGATCTTCATAGGCAATTTGAATCTCTCCACCGACTGCACCGTTGATTTGTATGATTTCGTTCCTTCTTCTCAGATCACCTTTGAGTTTTTTATAATAATTTTCATAGATGTCGAGTTCAGAAGCAATGAGCTCACTAAGGTCATCGTCGACGATGTTTGTTCCTAATGTTTGTTCATATTTAATAATATAGTTCTTAACAGCATCTTTAAGTGGGCGCTGGTCGATTGTTGAAGCGCTCTGGCCGGTTTGTGTCACGCGGCGCGGCCCCAATCTGAATTCTTTTATGTCTTCTTGAATGTTGTCCGGAATGCGCACGGAGAAAAGATTGGTTTCGGATTTAAAGAGATGCCACTCTTGCGCCGCTGCAATGCTTGCACCGCCCATCAAGGCAAAAGCCGTCAACCATAATAAAAATTTATATTTTGAACTAAGCATAAAAATTAAAAACTTCTCACGGTGGTTAAGCCTCCATTATAAAGCATAAAAAAAACCGCCGCAAAGTTTTAAGCTATTTGCAGCGGTTTTTTAAAAATTCGTTTAATGCTAGAACCCGTCGCGTTCACGGCGCTTACGATCCATCTTGCGCGAACGGCGCACAGATTCAGATTGTTCGCGGGCCTTCTTTTCAGAAGGTTTTTCGTAATGACGACGAAGTTTCATTTCACGGAAGATACCTTCACGCTGCATTTTCTTCTTCAAGGCCTTTAAAGCCTGTTCGACATTGTTATCACGTACACTTACACTGACCACAATGCTCACCCCTTTCTAATAAGGATGTTAGAGTTAAAATCTGCCTTTCACCTTTGAAAGGCTCACATTTCCTATCATTCTGAAGGTAGAATGCAAAGGAAAAAAATAGAATTGAGCCTTAATTATATGATTTTTTTGAGATTTCTACAAATATCAGCCCTTTTTGCCGTATTTTACCCTCCTGCATGGGCACAAGATGTGCAGCGCCCGCAGCCGGAGATTTCCAGCGGTTTCGGCGAGGTTTCAAGCGCCAGCGGTACCGATTTCATGATTGTCACGGCTAATCCCTATGCGAGCCGCGCAGGCTATGAAATTCTTAAAAAAGGCGGCAGCGCAGCCGATGCGGCCATTACCGCGCAATTGACGTTAGGGCTTACAGAGCCTCAAAGCTCGGGTTTGGGCGGCGGGGCCTTCATTCTGCACTACGATGCGAAGGAAAAACAGCTCACCAGCTACGATGGTCGCGAAACCGCGCCAAATCTCGCCGGGCCGTTCTTGTTCCAGCAAGAAGGTAAGCCCATGGAGTTTATGAGCGCGGTCGTTGGCGGGCGCGCTGTCGGCGTTCCCGGAACGCCTGCACTTTTAAAAGAATTTCATCAATTGCATGGTTCACTGACATGGATGGAATTATTTAATGAACCCATCAAATTGGCCGAAGAAGGTTTTACCGTCTCCCCGCGTCTCGAAAAAATGGTAATAGAGGCAAAGGACCGTCTTTCAAAATTCTCGCAAACGGCCGCGTATTTTCTTCCCGGTGGTCAGGCTCTTAAGGCAGGCACAGTTCTCAAAAACCCGGCCTATGCTGAAACGCTTAAAGATTATTCCTTTTACGGCCCTGTAAGATTTTACCGTGGCCAAATCGCGGCTGACATTGTGCAAACAGTGCAGAATATTGAGGATAATCCTGGCCTGCTCAGCGTCCACGATTTCGCCGCCTATGAAGTCAAGCAGCGCGATCCTGTTTGCGGGCCATACCGTGCCTATATTGTTTGTTCGATGGGGGAGCCATCTTCCGGTGCGCTGACCTTGCTGCAAACTCTGGGGATGCTCGAGCATTTTAAAATCACCAACGACGCCAAGGGCTGGAGCCTGATCGCTCAGGCCAGTGCTTTGGCCTTCGCTGATCGCAACCTCTATATGGCCGATCCGGATTTTGTGAATTCGCCGGGCGTGAAGCTGTTGGAGCCGGGTTATATCAAAACCCGCGCCGGATTGATTAATCCCGATAAGCCGCTGGAGGTCATTGAGCCCGGGCGCCCAGAAAGCTGGGACGGGCCGCTGTATGAACAAGGGCCAGATATTTCAAAACCCGGCACCAGCCATATCAGCGTGGTCGATAAAGACGGCAATATCGTTTCCGTGACGACGACGATCGAAGGCGCGTTCGGATCGCACGTCATGGCCCACGGATTTTTGCTCAACAACCAACTCACCGATTTTGCCTTCACCCCGATTGATAAAGATCAAAAACTTGTCGCCAATATGGCCGAGGGCGGAAAGCGTCCGCGCTCTTCTATGTCCCCCACAATCGTCTTTGATGCGAGCGGAAATCCTGTGTTCGTTGTGGGCAGTGCAGGGGGTAGCCGCATCATCGGTTACGTGCTGGAACAAATCATCGCCGCGCTGGATTGGAATATACCAATCGAAGAAGCCATCGCGATGAAACATACTCTGGCGCGCGGCGCGACGATTGAAACAGAAAATACGGCATTAGAGCAGGGCCTCAAAGCACTGGAGAATCAGGTAGATGTGAAAACCCTCAATAGCGGCCTTACAGCCATCCAAATTCGCGGTGATTCTCTCATTGGTGCTGCCGACCCGCGTCGTGAAGGGCTGGCCTTGGGGCAGTAAAGAGCGCAATAAATACCGCTTCCAGTAAGGGTTTTGTATAAATCTGTGGATGGAATGGTGCACTGCAGCTAGGTTGTCATACGGGCGCATGAGACCATTATGTATAAATCTTGGCCGTTTCGGGTCAGATCTCAAAACTTTGTAAGGAGTAGGGCAATGAAAAAAGAAATTGCTGAATTTATTGGCACATTCACTCTTGTGCTGTTTGGCTGTGGTGCAGCCGTTATTGCGGGGAGCTCGATTGGCGTTCTTGGGATAGCACTGGCTTTTGGTCTGGCGTTAATTGCCATGGCCTATTGCATTGGCCCGGTTTCGGGTTGCCACATCAATCCGGCCGTCAGCTTCGGCGCTTATATCGCCGGGCAGATGGAGTTCAAAGAAATGGTTCGCTATGTCGTTTCCCAGTGTTTGGGCGCGATTGTCGGCGCGTTCGTTTTGATGACTATCGTTGGCGGCACCGAAGGCGGCCTTGGCCAAAACGGTATAAGCGATGCTTACAATCTGCAAGCTGCTTTTACCTTTGAATTTATCGCAACGGCCATTTTTGTGATTGTGGTTCTCAGTTCAACGCAGAAAAAAGGCGCAGGCCATGTTGCCGGTTTAGCGATCGGTTTAACGCTGGCCGTCATCCACATTGTCGGAATTAACATCACGGGCACATCCGTGAACCCGGCGCGGAGCCTTGGTCCGGCCATTTTTATTGGCGGTGAAGCAATGGACCAGCTCTGGCTGTTCTTTGTCGCGCCGCTCGCTGGTGCTTTGTTCGGCGGCGTGCTGTTTAAACTCGGCTGGTTCGATGCCGAGTAACTCTGCTTAACTTGATTATACTGCGTAACCAAAGGCGGCTGTAATGGCCGCCTTTTTTTATGCGGTCTTGAGATCAAGCGCGGCAGCGAGAAGCGCCTTGGTGTAGTCTTCCTGCGGATTATCAAAGATCGCTTTAGCCGGACCGGATTCCACGACCTTGCCATCCTTCATCACAATCAAATCATGCGCCATGGCTTTAACAACGCGCAGATCATGGCTGATGAACATATAGGACAGCTTATGCTTTTCCTGTAATGCGCGCAGCAGATCAACAATCTGCGCCTGCACAGAAATATCTAGTGCTGATGTTGGCTCATCCAGCACGATAAATTTCGGGCGAAGCGCGAGCGCGCGGGCAATCGAGATCCGCTGTCGCTGCCCGCCGGAAAACTCATGCGGATAACGATGCCGGGTGTCCGGGTCCATCTCCACATCTTCCAGCGCCTTGATGATTTCGGCTTCGCGTTCTTCGGTGCTTAAATTTTTGCGGTGAATTTTTAGACCCTCGCCAATAATCTGGCTGACGCTCATCCGCGGGGAAAGCGAGCCAAACGGGTCCTGAAACACAATCTGCATATCTTCACGTAGCGGCAGCATATCTTTTTGTGAGGCGCGGGAAATATCTTGGCCCGCAAATACGATTGTTCCATCTGCACCCAAAAGTCGCAGCAGCCCTAGACCTAGCGTTGTTTTCCCAGAACCACTTTCGCCAACAACGCCAATCGTCTGGCCTTCTTTGGCCACCACATCAATATCATCGACCGCCTTGACCCATGATGTTGCTTTGCCGAAAATATTTTTCTTATTCGGGAAGTGAATTTTGATGCCTGTGCCCTCAACAATAACCCGCGCGTCCCCGTCAACTTCAATCGCATCACCTTTTGGTTGTGCGGAGAGCAGTATTTTTGTGTATTCATGCTGGGGGGCGGCAAACAGCTTTTTGGTCTCGTTCTGTTCAACAATTTTACCATTTTGCATCACGCAAACACGGTCGCTCATTTTCTCAACTATGGTCAGGTCATGAGTGATGAGCAGCAGCGCCATCCCCAAACGCTTTTGTAAATCTTTCAAAAGCTCCAGCACCTGCGCCTGTACGGTGACATCCAGCGCCGTTGTTGGCTCATCGGCAATCAATAGCTCCGGGTTATTCGCCAAGGCCATCGCAATCATCACACGTTGACGTTGCCCGCCCGAAAGTTCATGCGGGTACGCGCCCATCCGGGTTTTTAAATTCTCTAAGCCAACCAGATCGAGCAGCTCCAACACCCGCGCGCGCGCATCCGGCTTGCTCATATTTTGATGCAGGAACAGCACCTCGGAAATTTGTTTCTCAATATTGTGCAGCGGGTTGAGCGCTGTCAGCGGTTCCTGAAAAATCATCCCGATTTGCTGCCCGCGAATGGCGCGCATAAAGCTATCGCCTTTGCCAACCAACTCATCACCTTCGAAAATGATGGAAGAACCCTCAGGATGAATGGCTTGCGGGTAGGGCAGCAGCTGCATCGCCGCCAGCGCAGTGACAGACTTGCCCGAGCCGCTCTCACCAACCAGCGCCACTGTCTCGCCCTTGGCAATCTCAAAACTGACATCATCCACCGCGCGGAATAACCCGCCTTGGACTTTAAAATCTACGGATAGATTTTTTATCGAAAGAAGTGCCTTGGAATTATTGCTAGCCATACCTATCGGTTTACGGCATTTTTAACGCTGAGAACAGAATAAACCGCATCCGTGATCTTGGCTTCCACAGCCTGCATATCGGCCAGCTCCAATTCATCAAGCTTGCAGCCCTTATCTTCGGCCAGCTTCACAATCGCGCCGGTAGTGTGGTGGGCATCGCGAAACGGCATATCCAGATTCATCACCAGCCAGTCGGCCAGCGCGGTCGCAGTCGTATAGCCATCTTCCGCAGTCTCCAGCATCCGCGCGGTGTTAAACGTGGCGGATGACAGCATCCCCTCCATCGCTTCCAGACACAGCGAAAGCGTATCTACGCTATCGAAAACAAACTCTTTGTCTTCCTGAAGATCCTTGTTATAAGTCAGCGGCAAACCTTTCAGCATCGTCAGCGCCTGCACCAAATTGCCATTCAGCCGTCCTGTTTTCCCCCGCACCAGCTCCGCCGCATCCGGATTTTTCTTCTGCGGCATGATGGACGAGCCTGTGCTCCATTGATCAGACAGCGTGATATAACTAAATTGCGGCGTCGCCCAGATAATGATTTCCTCCGCCAGCCGTGATAGGTGAATGCCGGAGAGAGAGCAGCAAAACAGCAGCTCAGCCACAAAATCCCGGTCTGAAACGGCGTCCATCGTATTGGGGATGGGGTTATCAAAGCCGAGCGCCTCAGCGGTCATCTTCCGGTCAATCGGAAAAGGCGTTCCCGCCATTGCCGCTGCGCCTAGCGGGCATTGATTAAGCCGGATCGTACAATCCTCCAGCCGCGATTTATCTCGGGCAAGCATTTGATTATAAGTATCAAGATGCAGGCCGAGTGTGACAGGTTGCGCGGGCTGTAAATGCGTAAATCCCGGCATCACCGCATCTTTATGCGTATTGCTTAAACCTTCAAGCGTGCCCTGCAGAGCTTCAATTTTAGCGATCAGCTCATTAATTGCATCCCGGCACCAGAGGCGAAAATCTGTCGCCACCTGATCATTGCGGCTGCGCGCTGTATGCAGCTTCCCCGCCACATCGCCGATAATCTCGCGCAAGCGGCTTTCGATATTCATATGAATGTCTTCAAGGCTCCGTTTAAACTCAAACTGACCGCTCTCAATTTCCCCGGCAATCTGGTCAAGACATTTGAGAATGGCCGCACCGTCATCTTTGGAAATAATCTTTTGCTTCACCAGCATCTCACAGTGCGCTTTGGAACCTGCAATATCATGGGGCCATAACCGCACATCCACATCAATGCTCGCATTGATCTGCTCCATAATATCGGACGGCTTCTCGCTGAACCGCCCACCCCACATCTTGTTCGCACTGTTTTTAGACATGGTCTAGGCAGCTTTCCGTGGCTTGCTCGCCGGCGTTTCACCGCGCACGGCGGTGTTATTCCGCAGCCGCACCGCGTTGATTTTGATAAAGCCGTCGGCATCTTTCTGATCATAATCCAAAGCGCCGCCTTCCTGTACATATTCCTCTTCACCTTCATCCATGGAGGATTGGTATGGATCATACAGCGCGTTGGGGGATGTGCGGGCAATAGGATATGCGCTGCCTTTGTATAGTTGCACCTGCACTTCGCCATTCACAACTTCCTGCGCTTTATCCGTTGTATGCATTAGCAGTTCGAATTCCGGTGAAAACCAGAAACCGTTATAGATGGTATGGCCAATGTCGAGTGCTAGCCTGTCGCAAATTTTCATTACTTCACGGTCCATGGTCAGGCTTTGTAGATCACGGTGGGCTTTATAGAGAATATCGCCGCCCGGTGTTTCATAGACACCGCGGGATTTAATGCCGACAAAACGATTTTCAACCATGTCCATGCGGCCTATGCCGTGTTTTGTGCCAAGCTCATTCAGCTTTTCGAACAGCGCTAAAGCGCCTGTGGTGATTTGTCCATCAGCCTCAACCTTAACCGGAATACCTTCTTTAAAGCTGATCGTAATCACTTCTGGTGCGTCAGGCCATTGATCGGGAGAGGAGGTGCGCGAATACACATCCTCAGCGCATACCGCATTCGGATCTTCCAGAATGCCCGCTTCATGAGAAATATGCAGAAGGTTATCATCCTCGGAATACGGCTTCTTGCGCGTTGCTGTCACGGGAATGCCGTGTTTGTCGCAGTAATTCAGCATATCCGTGCGGCCCTGAAAACGGGTGAGAAACTCCTCCATTTTCCATGGTGCGAGTACTTTAATATCTGGTTTCAAAGCATAGTAAGATAGTTCAAACCGCACCTGATCGTTGCCTTTACCCGTTGCACCATGGCTAACGAATTGAGCGCCTTCTTTTTCGGCGATTTCAATTTGACGTTTGGCGATGATGGGCCGTGCAATCGTAGTGCCCTGTTGGTATCGACCTTCATAAACCCCGTGAGATTTAATAATGGGAAAGATATAGTCAGTAACGAATTCCTCTTTAAGGTCTTCAATATAAACCTTCGCCGCGCCGATTTTTTCAGCCTTTGCTTTCGCGGCTTCGAAATCTTCTTCTTGACCGACATCGGCGATATAGGCGATCACCTCATAGTCTTCCTCAATAAACCATTTGAGGATGACAGATGTGTCCAGTCCGCCCGAATAGGCGAGTACGATTTTACCTTTGCTCATAATTTTTCCTTTTTAAAGTACGCTTCCCAATACACCGAGCGCTATCAGCACGGCGGCGATTTTTGCCAGTAAGGCAAATATCGGCTTGCCGGTGTATTTATCTGCTGAACGCCAGATTGGCAAGACCATATATCCGGTCCACCCTATAATAAGGAGCGCGCCAGCAGCGCCAATCGCATTGGCGGGAATACGCATAACCAGCATTCCGACGAAATAATAGAGCCAGAATGTCTGTACCAGCGGTATGCCGCCATTCCAGAGCTGTGTTAAGGTTGCTTTGATTTTATCCATGTTTCTGCTACCTTTCTGTGTTGTTGGCGGGTTTAGAGCGTCCAAAGGTTTCCTGAAAGGCGTTATCCAGATCTGCGATCAGATCATCTGGATGTTCAAGCCCAATGGAAAGGCGTACAATCCCGTCGCTCAGTCCTACGGATTCCCTAACCTCAACTGGAACGCCGGAATGTGTCGTGCTGGCCGGATGACAAACGAGACTTTCGCTTCCTCCTAGTGATACCGCAGATTTGAAGATCGATAAAGCATTTATGAGCTTAAAGGCCTCATCCTTACCTGCATCAATGACAAAGGAAAAGGTTGAGCCGGGCCCTGTGCATTGGCGTTCATAAACCGCCTTATATTTCGGGTCTTCTATGAGGTCTGGGTGATAAACATCGGTCTTGATATAAGGGTTTGCCGCAAGCCATTCAGCGACCTTGCGCCCGCTATCGGCAGAGCGCTCCATGCGGATGCTTAAAGTCTCCAATGATCTTGAAATCATCCAGCTCGTATGCGGGTCAAGATTAATCCCCATCGTCCCGCGTAAGGAGCGTATAGGCCGAAGAACTTCACGTGATCCGCAAACAGCGCCAGCGACAAGATCGCTATGCCCGCCAATATATTTGGTAACAGAATAAACGGAAATATCGATCCCTTGCGGCACCGCCTTTTGAAAAACCGGACCAAGCAGCGTGTTGTCACATACTGTGAGCGGGCGGTGTCCCGTTTCTTTTTCGATGGTGTCAACGCAGCGGATCAGCGCTTCAAAATCAACCATGCTGATGGTTGGGTTTGATGGTGTTTCGAAGAAAACCATCGCCAAGCGACCTTTTTTCGCGGCTTCGCGCAAAGAGCTCAGCATCGCTTCTTCATCGAGCCCATCATTGAAGTCTGCTGTTTCAATGTTGAACTCCGGCAAAAACTTGCGGATCAGGGTTTCTGTGCCGCCATAAAGCGGAACGCTCTGCACAATCACATCGCCGGGGCGTAGGTAAGCGAGCAATGTCGCGCTAATCGCGCCCATACCGCTGGCAAACATCACTGCGCGCTCTGAGCCTTCATAAACGGCGAGGCGGTCCTCGATGATTTCGACGTTTGGGTGGTTAAAACGGCTATAAATAAGCCCCCCAAGGCTGCCTTCTGGTGATGGTTTGCGTCCGGCCATCATGTGGAAAAATTCTTCGCCGTCCTCAGGAGTTTCATAGGCAAAGGTCGATGTTAAAAATACCGGCGGTTTGACTGACCCTTCCGAAAATGCAGGGTTATACCCATAGGACATCATCATCGTTTCAGGCTTAAGCGCATGTTCACCGATAGTTTTCTTTTTATATTGGTCTTTTTTGCTCATTTATTTATTCCCGAAATTAAAACTCTTTTGTGAAACGCTCACGCCTGCATCCTCTAAACACCATGCGAGAATGGCTTTTTGCGCGTGTAAACGGTTCTCTGCTTCATCATAGATAACGCTCTGGGGGCCTTTGGCAACCTCTTCGCTCACTTCTTCCCATTCATGGATAGGCAGGCAGTGCATGAATATTGCGTCCTTGTGCGCGAGCGACATCAAGTCGGCGTTCACCTGATAAGGCCAGAATTTTTCAATATCCTTGCCTTCTTGGCCCATCGATACCCATGTGTCGGTGACAAGAACGTCAGCATCCTTTACTGCTTCCTTCGCATCGTTGGTGAAGGAAACACCGTCGGGCACATTGCCATTAAGATCTTCCGGAAGGGCTATCACAAACTCAAACCCGAAAACTTTTGAGGCATCGATATAGCTCTGCGACACGTTATTATAATCACCAAGCCACGCGATTTTCTTACCCTCAGCGCTGCCCAGCTTTTCTTCAATTGTCATCACGTCCGCCATAATTTGGCACGGGTGTGATTTATCGGTCATGCCGTTAATCACTGGAACGCCTGAATATTCGGCAAGCTCGAGCAGCTTGTTATGCTCGCTTATCCGCACCATCACGCCATCAACAAAGCGTGAGAGTACATTCGCTGTACTCTCAATGCTTTCCGCGCCGCCAATTTGCATTTCACCTTTCGACATCACAACCGTGTGCCCGCCGAGCTGCTTCATTGCCACGTCAAAGGACACACGCGTGCGCGTCGAAAGCTTGTCAAACACCATCGCTAGCGATAGCCCTGCAAAAAGCTGCGGCGGGTTATATTTTTGAGCTTTAAGCGCGTGAGCTTTTTTTAGAATGCTCTTCAGCTCATCCGGGTCGATCTGATCCAGATCCAGGAAATGTTTAACCTGTGTCATGATTCATTCTTCCAGCTCACTGAGCGTTTTCGTGATGATTGCGAGAACCTCTTTGGCTTCGTCTTCACTCAAAACCAAAGGAGGAACAAGGCGCAGCGTTTCTTTCCCGGCTTGCGTGGCCATCAAGCCGTTTTTTTGCAGTGTGCTGATAAGGTTCGATATATCAAAAACCGTATCAATTCCAATCATCAGACCTTTGCCGCGAATATCAGTGATCTTGTTCGAGCTGCGTTTAAGTTCATTCAAACCGTCAAACAAAATACCGGAGACTTTGTTCACATTCTCAAGAAATTCAGGTTTAAGCATCTCGCTCACCACACAAGCCACAACCGCGCAGGCAAGCGGGTTTCCGCCAAAGGTCGTGCCGTGCGTACCCACAGTAAGGGCACGTCCGAATTTCTCCTTCGCCGCCATCGCCCCAACAGGGAAGCCGCTGCCGATGCCCTTGGCCCATGCGGAAATATCTGGTTCTACGCCAAATGATTCATAAGCATGCAATGTGCCGAGACGTCCAAATCCAACCTGTACTTCATCGAATATGAGGCAGATATTTTCATCATCACAAAGCTGGCGCAGGCCTTTCAGGAAGTCCTTATCCGCAGGGACAAGCCCACCTTCACCCTGTACAGGTTCAATAATAATCGCTGCCGTCTTATCAGAAACCAATTCTTTCACGCTCGCCAAATCATTCAGCGTTGCAAAATGCACACCGGGGATATATGGGCCAAAGAATGGCTGGGAGTGACACTTTTCTGTGATACTGGCAGCGCCAAAGGTGCGCCCATGAAAGCTTTTGTGAAAAGCGATAATCTCGTTGCACTCTTCACCTTTTTCTTCATAGGCCCATTTACGTGCACATTTTAGGGAAGCCTCAACGCTTTCCGTCCCGCTGTTGGAAAAATAAATCAGATCAAAACAACTATTTTCGACCAGCAGCTTGGTCGCTTTCAGCTTCTCTTTTGTTGTATAAGATGCTTGGCAGATCATCATCCGGGCTGCTTGATCGTTAATCGTTTTGAGCAGGGCAGGGTGGGCATGCCCCAAAGAGGCAACCGCATAGCCAACAGAACAGTCGATATACTCTTTGCCGTCCGTATCCCACGCTTTACAGCCTTTGCCGTAATCAAGGATAACCGGTTGTGGCGCATAGGTTTTCACCAGCATTTCAAAAGTTTCATCGATAATTTTCTGTGTATCACTCATGATTTCTGTCCTTCAATTAATTTTTGCGCTTCAACTTCATTCTCATACGATTGACGTTCGCTTTCGCTGAACAACATTGTTCCCGGGCCAACCGGCTCGTAAATTTCTTTTTTGAGGGCATCCGCGCGTAAACCGCTTAGCAAATGCACGCGCCGCACACCTGCATCAAGCGCTGCCTTGCAATTCTCAAGCTTCACCTTCATGCCGCCCGTTGCTGTTCCATCGGCAATATGCCCGTCAATTTGTTCGGCCGTGATGATCCCCGCTGTCTCATTGTTGATCTGTACGCCATCAACATCAGAGAGGAAAATCAGCTTGTGGGCTTTGGTGGCGATCGCCGTTTGCGTCGCAATTTTATCCGCGTTTATGTTGCAAACAACGCCGTCATCGGTTAGCGCAAGGCAGGTGCAGGCGACAAAGTTCGTGACTTTAAATAAGCGGTTAATCGGGCGCGCGTGAATGCGCTCAATCCCGCCGGTGAAAAGGTCTTTATCGTTTTTCGGGGCAAGCTGGATATCCGCCCAATTGGCTGGTAGCGCATTGAGCGACAAGCCTTCGAGGTTGTTTTTGGCCAGCGCCGCAGATACGCTCAGCGCCAGATCACCGCCCACAACATGCTTCATAACCGAGATGTTTTCAGCGAGGTTAATTCGCAAGCCCCCGACTTTTTCAACCGCAATCCCGCGTTTTTCAGATTCTACATCCATGGCCCGGCCGCCGCCATAAATTAGCAGGACTTTGATGCCCTGCAATGTCAGATCGCGGATGTTCGATAGTAAATTATTCAGCGCCTTTTCATCTTCAATAACTTTCCCGCCCGCTTTAATGACAAAAAAGTTGTCCTTAAATTTGCTCTCGTAAAAAGCATTGATAAAAAATTCCGGCATTCTATTTTTCTTGCTCATGGATACACGGTCCCCAAGTTAAATAATCCTTCTGTTTCATCAAGTTCGAACATTAAGTTCATGTTTTGAATCGCACAGCCTGAGGCGCCTTTTACCAAATTATCGAGCGCGCCTTGGGCGATGATTGTGCCATCAACGCCTTTGGTAAATGATAGATCAACAAAGTTCGAACCAACGACATTGGCCAGCGCTACAGATTCTTGTAACCTTACAAACGGCGCATCTTCATAGGCCTGTTCAGCCAGATCAAGCGGTTCAATATCGCCTTTTAGCCGCAGAAACGCATTGGCAAAAATCCCCCGCGTAAATGGCCCCGAAGTTGGCACAAAATTGAGCTGAGTTTCTGTTATATCGCCAGCGCGAATAATCTCCGGAATATGACGGTGAGCATTGATGTTATAGCTTTTGATGTTATGGTTTCTGATCGGGTGGTGTGTGCCCTCAATTGGCATTTTCCCCGCGCCGCTGGACCCTGTTACGGCAAAAATATCCGCAGCTTCAATGAGCCCCTTAAATGGATGTAAAAGCATTTGCCCCAGCAAGGCAAAACATCCTGGATTGGCCACAGTAGAAGCACCGGCAATTGCCTCGGCGCCAGTAATTTCCGGCAAGCCGTAAACCACTTCTTTGAGAAGCTCGGGATGTTTATGTTCTTGATAATATCTTTCGTACGTGGCTGCATCATCCAGCCGGTAATCCGCGGACAGATCAATCACCTTCACCTTGCCATGTAAATCCGCAACAACATCCTGCGCGGTTTTATGGGGCAGGGCGAGAAACACCACATCACTATCTTTCGCCACAGCGTTGTGATTTGTGTTCGTAATATTCAAATCCAGATGTGCCAAATGCGGATACACTTCGCCTATTCTAGTGCTTTCATGCTGCCGTGATGTCAGATGGACAATTTCCACAGTAGGATGCGCGAGCAAGAGCCGCAATTGCTCAAGGCCCGTATAGCCCGTAATGCCGATGATAGAGGCTTTGATTGTCTTATGCGGCATCTTGATACTCCAGCGCCCACCGCGCCATAACCAAATCCAGCCATTCATTGCTGGGTTTAAACGCGTTATAGGTCATCACGCCTAGCCGTTCCTTCACGATATCCTGACCGACTTGATTATCCGTCACTGGCCCGCTGACCACATCAAGCGGCAAACCGATTTTCGCGCATCCTTCGGCCAACCCAATCGCACCGACAGGATCGCGGGCACAGCCAATATGAAACTTCACATTCTTTTGAATTTGTGGGTCCTGCAAAATTGCCGCCACGCCATATTTACCCATCAGCCCATCACCGAATTCGATCATAATTGCGTCGGGGCTAGATTTTGAAAGATGCTCGATCGCGCCCTTGGCGACCGCTACCATCTCATCAGCTTTAATATTAGCAGTTGATGTTATGCCGCAATCCACAAAGGACACACCTTCATAAACGCCGTAATCTTCCATCTTAAACAAATCGCGCTGCGCGCCCACACCAGTCAGCTTGGCCCCCGCCAGCTTCATCCCCATCCGCGTTAGCGTTTTAACAATCTCAATCGCGACCGTGGTTTTCCCGCTATCCATCGATGTTCCGGTGGTTATGATCAGCGGGGTTGTGCTCTTCATATTTGTAACAGGCTTAAACAGGGCAGCTTGATTAATATTCAGCAGCTTGCCTTTTCTTTGAATACCGCCCAGTACACGCACCCGTAGCGGCTCACCGACTTCCTGCACATTGGCGCTCGTGCAAACACCGGCCACGCCGCCAAAATTCAGCAAATGAATGACATCATCAACTTTCAGGCTCTTCGGCAGCATCCCAACAAATCCCATCAGCGCCATCCTCTGGCCCAAGGCTACAGCCAGAATATCGCCTTTTTTCAGCTTGGACATCCGCCCTGATGGAAGCTCCAGCTCGTTATAAACGTTCTTATCTTCCAGAACCTGCACAGCCAGCACAGTGCCCATCTCGCACGAGAGTGTATCAGTGAGCTTTTCTTCGTGGCTAAGTCCCAAATTCTTGGTCACAGAGCTGATTTTATCTATTTGTATTTTGGTCATTTCTCTAAGCTTCTTAAGGGTTTAAACACAATGCAACTCTTTGGTATCTTATTCAAGAGTCCAATTAAGCGTTCAAATTTCGGAAAGGTTTTAGGCAACAAGAAATGCCCGCTTAATCGGATGGATTAGCGAGGGCGTCGTCGTGGGCAGAAAGTTTCTACGATCTTGTTCATATCCGTTTTATAGGTCTACCAGCGCTCGCTTGTCAAATTTATTTTTCAACAGGGAGTATGCTTTCAACCACCCGGACCCAATATTCAATGCCTTGCGGGATAATCTCGTCATTGAAGTCATAGCGCGGGGTATGCAGGCTTTCGTTGTGGTTGGAGCTTGGGTCTTCTTCCCCTTGGCCCATCCAGATATAGCACCCCGGAACCTCTTGTAGCATAGCGCCGAAATCTTCCGCGCCCATACTAGGCGCCATATCCGTTTTAACGTTCTCCTCGCCAAATATAGATTTGGCTATTTCTGCGCATTGCGCTGTTTCATCCGGCGTATTGACGGTAGGGTCATACCCGCCTTCCATAAATTCGCACGATGCGCTGGCTTCAAACAAAGAAGCTGTGGCGCTGGTCATGTCCTGAATGCGCTTGATCATTTCTGTGCGCGTGTCCGGATCAAATGTCCGTAGCGTGCCGTTCAATTCGGCAGTGTCTGGGATAACGTTAAACGCGCCGGTACCCGCATTGAAATTGGTGACAGATATGACAACGGAATCGAGCGGATCGGCGCTACGACTGGTCAGTGTTTGCAAAACCGTAACAAGCTTTGAACCAATAATAACAGGATCAATGGTTTTATGCGGCATCGCCGCGTGGCCGCCTTTACCGGTGATGGTAATGTCAAACCGATCTGCCGCGGCCATAACAGGACCGGGCCGCGTAGAAATCTGACCGCGCGGTATTCTCGGCCAGTTATGCAGGCCATAAACGGAATCGCACGGAAAGCGTTCAAACAGCTTTTCCTCGATCATTTTATGCGCCCCGCCAAACCCTTCCTCGGCAGGCTGAAAAATCAAATGCACCTTGCCGTTGAAATTGCGGTTTTCGGATAGATATTTTGCCGCACCAAGCAGCATCGCCGTATGCCCGTCATGTCCGCAGCCATGCATCTTTCCGGGCGTTTTCGAAACATAGGGCTTGTTGTTTTCCTCCAGAATGTCCAGCGCATCCATATCTGCGCGCAGGCCCACCGCCCGCCCGGATGTGTTCTGCTCCCCTTCTATGGTCGCCACAATGCCTGTGACCGCAATGCCGCGCTCATGCGGTATACCCCATTCCGTAAGCTTTTCGGCAACCAAATCGGACGCAAAAGTCTCTTCATAAGCCGTTTGCGGGTTTTTATGCATCGCGCGGCGGTAACCGGCGATCTCATCTTTGAGATCGGCAATAGAGTTTCGAATGGTGGCGGTCATTAAAGGGTTGTCTTTCACATAGTGGTTTTACGCGGATCAAAAGCATCACGCACAGCTTCACCAATGAATGTAAGCAGTGTGAGCATAATGGCAAGGGATAAAAACGCAGCCAACCCCAACCACGGCGCTTGCAGGTTGTTTTTCCCCTGCGCCAGCAATTCCCCAAGCGAAGCCGACCCCGGCGGCAGGCCAAGCCCTAGAAAATCGAGGCTAGTCAGCGCGGTAATCGATCCCGTCAAAATAAACGGCATAAAAGTAATCGTCGCCACCATCGCATTGGGCAGCACATGCCGCCACATGATCACAGGGTTGGAAACGCCAAGCGCCCGGGCTGCGCGGACATAATCAAAATTTCGCGCCCGCAGGAATTCCGCCCGCACGACATCAACGAGGCTGACCCACGAGAATAGCAGCAAGATCGCCAGCAGCGTCCAGAAACCCGGGATGAAGATCGAAGAAAAGATGATGAGGATATACAGGCTTGGCATGCTCGCCCACATCTCGATCACGCGCTGCATCACCAGATCCAACTTGCCGCCGTAATAGCCCTGCATCGCTCCCGCCGCCACGCCGATAATCGAGCTGACAAAGGTAAGCGCCAATCCGAACAACACGGAAATGCGGAAACCGTAAATCACCCGCGCCGCAACATCGCGCCCTTGATCGTCTGTACCAAAGATATTTTCGCCTGTAGGCGGGGAAGGGGCAGGCTGCGGGAGATTGTAATTAATCGAGTCATAGGTGAAACGGATAGGCGGCCAAAACATCCAGCCGTCTTTTTCGATCAGCTCGCTCACATACGGATCGCGATATTCCGTCTCCGTTTCAAAATCTCCACCAAACGCCGTTTCGGGGTAGTTGTTGAAGGTCGGGAAATAAAGCTGGTTTTCAAATTGAATCAAAATCGGCTTGTCATTGGCAATAAACTCCGCGCTCAAAGCCAGCGCCAAAAGCCCTAGAAAAAGCCACAACGACCAAAAGCCGCGTTTGTTGGCTTTGAACTGTGCAAGACGGCGCTGCGTTATTGGGGTCATTTCATCTATCTATTTGTATAAAAACGAAAAACACGTGAATTCTTGATAAAAGTTAGTTTGCATAATAGTATACTGCATGATTTTAGATACCCTCATCATGTCTGCTTATGCCCTTGTTCCAATCATAGCTGTTGGCGCTTTCATTCCTCAAACCATTTCGGTTATAAAAGCCAAAGAAAGTTTGGAATCTTTTTCCTTTACGGCTTGGGGTGTGTGGCAGATTAGTGGCCTAATTAGTTTGGCATATGGTGTCTTTCATCTTCAGGATTTTATGTTCATTCTTACTTCTAGTGCCAGTGTTTTTTGTAATGCGCTGGTTTTAAGTATAGCGACTTACAAAGTTTTATGTTGCCCTCGCTTCAAAGTCGATACGCGGATCGACCATCACATAGACAATATCGCGGATCAGATGCATGACCAGCGAGATGAGCGCGAATATATACAAGGTGCCGAGTACGACCGGATAATCGCGATTGATCACGCTCTCATACCCAAGCAGCCCCAGACCATCCAGTGAGAAAATCACCTCAATCAACAGCGCCCCAGTAAAGAAAATCGACACAAACGCCGCCGGAAACCCGGCAATCACAATAATCATCGCATTACGGAACACATGCCCGTACAGCACCTGCCGCTCACCCAGCCCCTTAGCCCGCGCGGTCAGCACATATTGCTTACCAATCTCGTCAAGGAACGAATTTTTGGTCAGAAGCGTCAGCGAGGCAAACCCCGAAATCACCATCGCCGCAATCGGCAGCACCATATGCCACATATAATCGAGCGCCCCTTGGATGAAATTCATCTCCTCCCAATTGTCCGAGGTTAGACCCCGCAAAGGGAAGAAATCGAAATACCGCCCGCCCGCAAACACAACGATCAGAAGAATGGCAAACATAAAGGACGGAATGGCATAGCCGACAAAAATAGCCGCGCTGGTCCAGATATCAAACTTTGTCCCATCGCGCACGGCTTTTTTAATCCCCAGTGGAATAGAGATGAGATAAATAATCAGCGTCGACCACAGCCCCAGTGAAATCGACACTGGCATTTTCTCCAGCACCAGATCAAGTACGCCGATATCGCGGTAATAACTCGTGCCTAGATCAAAGGTCGCATAATTTTTCAGCATAATCCAAAACCGCTCCGGCGCAGGTTTGTCGAACCCATATAGCGCCTCAAGCTCCGCAATAAATTCAGGGTCCAGCCCTTGCGCGCCGCGATACTTCCCGCCTTGGCCGGTTGCGGCCTGGCTCATCGCACCTGCCCCGGAATCGCCGCCCGCACCGCCGCCAAAGCGCGCGGTGGCTTCCGTGCCATGCCCCTGAAGCTGTGCAATCATTTTTTCCACCGGCCCACCGGGAACAAACTGTACAATTGCGAATGAGATGAGCAATATCCCGAACAATGTCGGAATCATCAGGGCAAGACGTTTAAGGATATATGCGGCCATAAGCTTTATGTATCAGATGATAGAGAAAAGCTGAATATGGTTTGTTGTTTTGTAAAGATTTTTATGGGGCTTGTTTATTTATTATTAGCTATGTTCAGCGCTAAATAAAAACTCTTCACCATTTGCGCGAATAATAACTTGATTGGATTGATGTGTGACGAGTTGAGTTAAGGTTGCTTGATGTCCGAACTGCATAGTTGATGTCGATGAGTTGTCATGATGTGAATGTCTAACTTGAAAAGATACAGCTTCGTCAAAAACAAGAGAGGCGGGCCCGCCCATACTGTCTGTAATGCTTCTATGTCGACGTTCGAGTGGGCGCTGTTCCTCCAAGTGATAAGCCCGCCCTTGTACGGCTAAAGGAAATGTATTGGCCGCTAATGCATTGCTCACCGCTGTTTTTTGTTCGGGAGGTAAATCCACATGAAGTGCTCGCCGCTGTCCATTTTCTTTGGGTTTGCGATAGGTGTCGGGCGATAATGTGATATATGTGGTATCAAAATTTGTTTTTACTTGCGCCATCATTTTATGCGCCGATGTAGCGCTCTCGGTACTTCTAACACCTTCAATAAAACCGTCTTCCGCAAGCGTAAGGTTACTTCTGGCGATAGAAGTTGGGATAATGGCAAAAGCATTCTCTCGTCGGTTGTTTGTGCAATTAAAAATCCACCCCAGTTTTTCGCCTTTCGCAATTTCATTAAATAATCGCGGGCCCTTTTTAATAAGGTCCTTAATGTTTGAGGATTCAAACAAATTTTCCCAATTTTTTTCATACCACAAGCCGCCCTTTAAGACGGCGCCAATATGCGGCGGAACAGCAGCAACACGCATATCACTTGTGAAAACAATTCTGTTTTCATCAATATAAGGCATGACTGCTTTACCCGGTGCGCGTGCAAAAGCAACGGGGCTTACTTTAGGGTGTTTGGATAACGAGGGCCTATCATCATATAACGAGGGCCTATCATCATATATAGTTAGGCGTATAGCGGCATATGGAATTGCATCCAATGTTGTGTTGAGCTCTTTTCTATATTGATGCAGATCAGCTTCTATAAAACGTTCATAAAGTGCAGGAGAAAGGCTGACAAGGCATCCGGGGTCTTGTTCACATTTAGCTGCGAAAGTGATGAAGATTGCGGCTTTATCTTGTTGTTTAAAGGGAAGATCGTTTGATTGTGCCTGTCGGTGAAATTGCATGGAAGACATAGTGTGAATGTCCGGTAGCTGTTGTCCAGATTGTTGTGCGTACGCCTGAAAGGCAACAAAATCAACAGGACTTACTGTTGTCACAATCGTGCTTTCACCAGGATTACGTTGATAATCATTCATGCTCCGCACAATAGGGACGTTGGGCGTGCTTGCGCCCATCCATGACAAATGACGTATAGAAGTTGAATTTGACGTGAAGTGGTACAGAGGAAGGCCATTTTTTAGCATTCGCTGTAATTTCTGATCTGCTTCGATTGTCTCGCGGCGATGTGCTGACATAGCTTAATAATTATATCCGGTTTTCTATAGGTTGGAGACTATCTGATATATTTTAGGTTATGTCAATGAACTTAAGGGCGAATATTCCATTTTTCCGCGTGCCACTGCCCATCCTCATGCTTGAGAATCGCCAAAGCCCCGGTGGAGAGCTTGATGTTGTGATTGGCGGTGAAGCCTTCAAAGTCCCCGGTAATATACGGGGCGAAGCGGGCGATGCCGTTTGAGGTCACCACCAGCACGGTTTCATTGTCATTATGCGCACAAACTTGGTCGGCAAAATCTTTCCACCCTCGAATAATGTCATCAGGATTAATAAGCCACCCATTCGGCACGGTCGCATGCTCATCCCAATCTTTGATCGCTTGCTCGCCAATCCGTGCAATCACTTCGTCCTCGGGCTTGTTCTCGTCGGGGCCGTAATCAATCTCGTTAAACATATCCAACTGATATGTCGGGTTTGTAACGCCCGAGGCTTTAACGGCAATCTCCGCCGTTTCAATCGTGCGTTTTAAATGTGATGTATAAATAACATCTGGGATCAGCCTGTTTTGATTGAGGTATTTGCCAATCGCTTCGGCTTGCTCACGCCCCTTTTCAACGAGCGGTAGATCTGTCCGTGCGCCCACGCGGGTGGGAGTATCATCAGGGCCGAATGTATTGCCGTGTCGAGCGATGATCAGTGTCGTCATGCGCCAGCCATCAATCGCGCTTCGGCGCGCTCTAAATCTTCCGGCGTATCAATGCCCGATTGAATTTGGCCACTATCCAGCTCAATTTTCACAGCCGTAACCTTGATCCCATTTTCCAGCATCCGCAGCTGTTCTAATCCTTCCAGCTGTTCATAAACGCCCTGGGGAAGGGCGCAAAACTTCTCCAGAATATCGGTGCGAAAACCGTAAAGTCCCATATGCTGATGCACAGGGGAAAGCTTGCTGTCTCCGCGCAGTTCTTCCTCTTTTCGAATGGCGGGCAAGATGTTTTTCGAAAACCACAGCGCTTGGCCCTCTTCATCAACAATCGCAGTTGTGCCGCTAAACGGCGTTGTTTTCTTCGCTTCGCGCAGCCGGTCCAGATCATCCCAGCTGAGCTGATGAACTGGCGTGACCACTTCCGCGCTCGGGTTATCTTGAAATGCTTTGATCAAAGCATTGATAACGGATGGGGGCGTAAAGGGCGCATCGCCTTGCAAATTAATAACAAAATCCGGCCACTCATCCATCTGGCGCAGGGCGGAAAGCACGCGGTCCGAACCCGTTGGGCAACTGGCGGGGGTAATAATACATTCCACGCCCAGCTCGGCTGCGTGATCGGCAATGCGTTTATCTTCGGTGGTGACAAAAATATCGACATCACCGATGCTGCGCGCCAGTTCAACAACCCGGCTAAGCATACTCTGCCCGCCGATTTTCTCCAGCGGCTTACCGGGAAATCTGGTGGAGGCGTAACGCGCCGGTATGGCAATGGCGATCTTCATTTATTCAGCCTCTTTCGCCCACCATGTATAGGAAATCAAAGGGCTGATATCCGACAGCGGATCGGGGCGCTTAATGTAGCTCCAATGCGCAATTCGCCATTTCGGGTAATGCCACATCGGGATCACATAATGCCCGTGCAGCAGGATGCGATCCATCGCGCGAACGACCGTCACCAAATCTTCGCGACTGCTCGTTTGCACCAACTCCTCAATCAGTGTATCCAGCGCCGGGCTTTCAATGCCGATATAATTGCGCGACCCTTCGATGGCGGCTTTTTCACTACCCCAGAAATCACGCTGCTCATTCCCCGGTGAATTTGACTGGCCAAAAGCGGTGATCGTCATATCGAAATCAAACGCGTTCATGCGGTTTTGGTATTGCGCGCTGTCTACGACGCGGAAATTCGCTTTCACGCCAATGCGCGCCAAGTTTTTGATAAAGGGCAGGGTCCAGCGCTCAAATTGCGGGTTGGCATCAACGATTTCAAATTCCAGCCGCACACCGTCTTTGGAGCGAATGCCGTCCGCGCCCAGCACCCACCCGGCCTCATCCAGCATTTTCATCGCTGTGCGTAGGTTTTCGCGGTTATTGCCTGAGCCATTAGTCACAGGCGGCGCATATGTTTCGGTAAAAACATCTGCCGGAATTTGATTCTTAAAACGCTCTAAAAGCTCTAGCTCTTTGCCTTTTGGTAAACCAGTGGAGGCCAGCTCCGAATTCTCGTAATAGCTGTCTGTGCGTGTATAGGTGCCATAGGCAAACTGCTTGTTCGACCATTCAAAATCAAAGGCATAAGCCAGCGCTTCACGTACAATGGGGTCTTTAAACACATCGCGGCGAATATTATAGATAAAACCCTGCATGCCTGCTGGCCGGGCATTTTCAATCTCTTCCTTGGCAATGCGGCCATCATTAACGGGCGCAGCGTCATAGGCCGTGGCCCAGAGTTTGGCGGTGTTTTCAATCTGCACATCAAACTCACCGGATAAAAATGCCTCCAGCGCAACATTGCTGTCGCGGTAATAATCGTAAGTAATGCGATCGAAATTATAAAACCCTTTGAAGAACGGCAGGTCTTTGCCCCACCAATCATCGCGGCGAACATATTCAACTTGCCGGCCCGCTTCGACCTTACCAATTTTATAAGGCCCGCTGCCTAACGGCGCATCGAGAGAGGTTTGGTTGAACTTCCGGCCCTCTTGCGTCCAGTAATGTTTCGGCAGGATCGACATTTCCGCGATGATCAGCGGCAGTTCGATGTTACCCGCAACTTTGAAGGTGAACTTAACGCGTTTGTCAGAGAGCGCTTCGGCATGCTCTACATCCCCGTAATAGGCTTTGAAAAACGGCTGGCCTTCATTCTTGAGCGTCTCAAACGTCCACACCACATCTTCTGCCGTGATGGGCTTGCCGTCTGCCCATTTGGCCTCAGGGCGGATATTAAACGCCACCCATGAACGGTCTTCCGGCACTTCAATACTTTCCGCCAAAACGCCATACAGCGTAAAAGGCTCATCCCATGAATTTTGCATCAGGCTTTCATAAACAAGACCCGAGCGGATGAATTGCAGGCCCGCCGCGGGGGAGCCTTTCACAATAAACGGATTGAGCGAGTCAAAGCTGCCGATCGCATTAAGCTTAAGCGTCCCGCCTTTCGGAGCGTTGACGTTCACATACTCAACATGGGTGAAATCCGGGCCGTACTTGGGAGAACCGTGAAGAGCGACCGCATGCATAGCTTTTGGAGCATCTGCGCCTTCTTTGTCACCACCTTCAATAACTTCAAAGGCTTTGTCTGCTATAACCTGAAGCGCTTCAGGTGTGTCTCCTTCAGGAGCGTCTTGTGCATAGGCAGGCGTGCTGCAAAACAAACAAAAAAGCGCGGCAATTATGTATTTCATATGTTGGGTCCGTCTATTATCAAAATTCAGCGTTATTTTAATGACTTCGGGGCCAATGTCACGCGGCTTTATTACGCTTAGGCCGCATCTTCATCTAAACCCATCCGCCGTGCGCGCTCGCGCTTCATATAGGCGCCTTCCAGCTCCGGCTTGCCGAACAGATAGCCTTGCCCGTAATGCACATCATAATCAAACAATTCGCGCATCTGCTCTTCACTTTCGATGCGTTCGACAATTACGCCAATACCATTGGCTTCCAATTTGCGTTTGTTACGATGGACTTCGGCAAAAACCTTACTGCTGGCGTCGGCTTTGAGTTTATTCGCTGCAAATTTCACAAAGCGGATTTTGAAATGCAGCAGATCCGCAATATCAATTTTCAGCGTCTCAACATGATCGAGTGAAAAACTGCATCCCAATGTTCCCAGCCCGCGCATGATTTCCAGCAAAGCCGGCGTCATGTTGTCAAAATCATGCTGGCGAATTTCAAACACAAGGCGCGGGGCGAGGTCGCGGTTTTTTGAGACAAACCCTAATAGGCGTTTCATAAACGCCGTGTTTTTCAGTGTTGAATCTTTAATATTGATGAAAAATGGCGCCGCGCGTTTGACATGTGCGCTGCCTTGAATGGTTTTCAGGCAATGGAGGAGCAATAAATTATCAATCTCGCCGTCCAGATTATCCTGCTCGGCAATCTCCATATAACGGCTGGCCGGCAGATATTGTCCGGGCCGAGCGCGGATGCGGGCAAACATCTCGTAAAACCGCACCTGTCGCTGCGGCAACCGCATAATCGGCTGAATAAACACATCCACACGTTTTTCCCGCATGGCGTGGCGTACCAATTCACGCACGACATTATCACTAACGCTCTCATAATCGTAATCGTCACTATCATCATTCATAGGAGGTTCCGGCGGGGGGGCATCGGGCGTTTGCGGCTTTGTCGCACGCAGTGATTTTTGTAGGGGTTTGGTATCCAGCTCAAACGGAAGCGCCGCCCGCCCGGGGTTGTCAGGCACATCTTCGAAAACTGTTGCGGGTGCTTCCTCTGCCGCGCGAACTTTCGTTTCACTTATATCTTTTTTGAGGCGCTCTATAGCTTTGGCGTTGCTCAAAATATTTTTTGTCAGCGTATCTTGCCCATCTTTTAACGTCTTGAATTTGAAGCTCGCGGCTTTCTCCCAAAACTCTCGGCGATATACCTCAGCCTCAATCATGCCGACCAAGCTAAAAATACCAAGACTAAGCAACGCCAGCGGGATAGAAATAAACCCCAAAAGCGTGGTTGTCACGATGGCGATAAGCCCAGCCGTAACTATCGTTACGCGCCCGCGCTTATATGCTCGTGTTTGTTTTTTCTTCTTCTTACGCGCCATGATCCGCCCCAATAGCTTCGGCGATATTCGCATAGCCGTCAGCTTTAAGCAATTTTAACAGCTCGGTGTTAATAGCATTCACGACGCCCGGCCCTTTAAACACCAGCGCGCTGTAAAGCTGCACCAAGCTGGCTCCGGCTTTAATCTTCACATAGGCTTGCGCTCCGGTGCTCACGCCGCCAACACCAATGAGCGGGATTTTCCCGCCGGTCAGTTTGTAAAAATTCCGCACCACTTCTGTCGATTTAGCGCTTAAGGGCTGACCGCTCAAACCGCCTTTTTCGGAGGCAAATTTTTCAGGCAAAGATTCCGGCCGCTCTAATGTTGTGTTTGTCAGGATCAAACCATCAACGCCGCCATACAGCGCCGCTTGTGCCAGTTCTTCCTGTTGCGCTTCCGTTAAATCAGGCGCCAACTTAACCAGCAATGGCGGCGGGTGGTCACCGCACGCTTTCCGCCGCTCGTCTTTAACCACACTCAAAAGCTCCAGCAGTGGCTCACGGCTTTGTAAATCGCGCAAACCCGGCGTATTGGGCGAAGAGATATTGATGGTCAGGTAATCCACCATCGGCGCCAACATTTTAATCAGCATCGCATAATCTTTCGCCGGCTCTTTCTGGCTTTTGTTCATCCCGATATTAATGCCAATAGCGCCAGCCGTGCGCTGGCCTTTCGCAAGAAATTTCTCGAGATTAGCTTTAAACGCATTCATGCCGCCATTGGGAAAACCCATGCGGTTAATCACCGCGTCATTGGCGGGGTCACGGAATATGCGAGGTTTCAGGTTACCATGCTGTGGTTTAGGAGTCACGGTGCCTGGTTCAACAAAACCAAACCCCATCTTGAAACAAGCACCAATCACTTCGGCATTTTTATCAAATCCGGCGGCAATGCCGATTGGATTGGGGAATTTAAGCCCCCACAGCTTCTGCGTAAGCGCCGGGTCGGATATACTCCCGCAAGACGGCATCAGGCCCGCTTTCATGGCTTTTAGCGTCAAACCATGCGCTGTTTCAGGCTCGATCGTGAACAGCAAAGGGCGGGCAAGAGCGTAAAAATCAACCATCCTACAGATTTACGCCATTTTCCTTATTGCGTCCATGCCCACCTTGAAATATCCCCAGCCTGTGATGAGTGTCAGAATCGCCGCGGCCAATAAACTCCACTGTCCAATTTCTAAAACGTGAGGGAGGATAGGTCCAAGAATAAGAAAGCCAAGGCTTAGCATTTGCAGGGTCGTTTTCCACTTGGCCAGATTAGTAACGGGCATCTTTACATCGTGCGGCCCCAAAAATTCCCGCAAGCCGGAGATTAAAAATTCACGAAAGAAGATGAGTAAAACCGGTATGAGCCACAAGCCGTCCAGCCGATCAAACGCGACCAGCAAAATCAGCAAACTGCCAACAAAAATTTTATCAGAAATGGGGTCGAGAAATGTGCCAAAGGCACTGATTTGATTTAATTTTCGCGCCAGCCAACCATCGAAAAAATCCGTTAGGGAAGCAAGCACATACAGCGCAAAACAAACCCATGTCACCCCCGAACCCATATCGGCCTCCAGAAAAAAACACGCCACAATAAGCGGCAAAATCAATATCCGCGCCATGGTCAATATATTTGGAATTGTCCAGATCATTGTTCATCTATACCAAGCTTGCAGACAAAAAAACACCCGCCAAATCGGCAGGTGCTTTGATTATTCTAATATAAAAATGCTTTAAGCGTTGGCCGCTTCCGGCTTTGTCTCTGTGGCTGCTACTTGCGGATCACGCAGAACATATCCACGGCCCCAGACGGTTTCGATATAGTTATCGCCCCCGGCGGCATCTTGAATTTTCTTGCGCAGCTTACAGATGAACACGTCGATAATCTTCACTTCCGGCTCATCCATGCCGCCATAGAGATGGTTGAGGAACATTTCTTTGGTCAGCGTCGTGCCTTTACGAAGCGAAAGCAGCTCGATAATGCCGTATTCCTTGCCGGTCAAATGCAGCGGCTTATCGTCAACCGCTACAGTGCGCGTGTCGAGGTTAACCTTAACTTTTCCGGTTTCAATGATGCTTTGGGAATGGCCTTGTGAACGGCGAACAATAGCTTGAATCCGCGCAATCAGCTCGCGTTTGTCAAACGGCTTGGTCAGATAATCATCCGCGCCATAGCCCAGACCTTTAATCTTGTTATCCAGCTCGGTTAGGCCGGAAAGAATCAAAATCGGCGTATCCACCTTCGCATCGCGCAGCGCTTTCAACACGTCATAACCATCCATATCTGGCAACATCAGATCGAGGATAATAATGTCGTAATCGTATATTTTCCCGATTTCGAGGCCGTCTTCGCCTAAATCTGTCGTATCAACGATATACCCTTCGGATTTGAGCATAAGCTCGATAGATTTCGCTGTGGAGGTGTCATCTTCGACTAAAAGGACGCGCATAATGTTGATTCCCTTATGTTATTTTTGTTTTAATAGTTCGTTTTCCCTTTTTGAGGGGGCGGGGCGGCCTTTACGGCTCATTAATCTTTCTTAACAACTATCTTAACAAACATTAACAAAGTTAACAAATTCTTTATTTTCGTGGTTTAGGGCATATGCTCATAGGCGGGGGATAAAACAGCGTGTTTATCGTCATCTGTTTTTATGATGACCTGTTTTCTAGGGTCTATAGATGGCTGCTTTGAGTGTGCCCCTGTGTAGGTTGGAGCTTTATTCTTAAATTTTTCAGTGAGATTGTCGGCAATCGCTTTGGCGCTGCTGTTTTCAGGCCTTCTGTGCGGCTTGTATAGTGCGTCCGAAAGAGTTTCAAAAGATACTGGGTCATGTGTTTCCGAAGGGTCGGTAAGTTTATCACGGACAAGTTTCAGGCTCTCAAGAAAGACGCATTGTTGAGGCGATAATGTGCCATTGCCATAGCCGCGATCAAAATATGATTCTCGTATAATCGGATGAGGTAGGGCTTTAGCGACTGTTTCAAAGCCAACAGGCAGCTCTCTAAATCTCTGGGTTTTCGTGTTGAAAAAAACGTTACCAGCAGTGAAGGTCATGCCAATCGGTTGTCTAAAATTGGTTTTGCCAATTTCTGTTTCCTGAATAGCTGCTTCAACTATTTTATGGACCCCAGTGGTAATATCCATCGATATATCGACCCCACCGAACGTTGTGGCTGTAATCGTGTCAACATCATTTTTTTTAAAAAAACATACAAGTTTTGCGCCTGGATATTCGCCATGAAGATTTCCCAGCTCTTGATAATCACGTTTGTCACGCATATCTACCAAAAGGAAAAGACCATCCAAAGTTGGTTGGTATTCTCCCGTTCCCGTTGGAGGTTTCGGTTTCAGAATATCAATACGCTTTGCCCGAAGTTCTTTTTTCAAACCGCGTATAATTTTGTCGTCTTTCGAGCTAATAATAATACTATCCATGCGGTTTTTTTACATTATGTCTAATTAAATGTCAATTTAAAGCAGTTCGCGTTTTTACGTGAATGACTTATAATAAAAGGATGGACCGTTTAGCGCAGCAGATGGGGGCCCGTATCGCAGGCCTCGAACAAACCGAAACTTATGGCGAAGTCACTAAAATACTTGGGCTTTTGGTCGAAATTGCCGGTTTTGGCGCCGCGCTGTCTATTGGCTCTCATGTCCATTTGCGGCCCAATGACACGCTCAATATCCCGTGTGAAGTTGTCGGCTTTAAAGACGGCCATGCTTTGCTCATGCCTTTTGGTACACTCGAAGGGGTCGGGCTGGGCTGTAAGGCTTTTATTCAAAACACGCCGCCGACCATCACGCCCGATGAGCGCTGGTTAGGGCGCGTGATTAACGGTATGGCCGAACCGATTGACGGCCTTGGGCCGCTTCAACAGGGCGGAACGCCCATCCCGCTTAAAAATAAACCGCCGCCCCCTCATTCCCGGCAAAGGCTCGGCGCGCAGCTTGATCTGGGCGTGCGCGCGGTGAATTCCTTTCTCGCCACCTGTCAGGGGCAGCGTATGGGGATTTTCTCCGGCTCCGGCGTTGGGAAATCTGTGCTGCTGTCGATGATGGCTAAATATACCACTGCTGATGTGTCCGTAATTGGTCTGGTGGGAGAACGCGGCCGCGAGGTGCAGGAATTCCTCGAAGACGATCTGGGGCCGGAGGGCCTAGCGCGCTCTGTCGTTGTTGTTGCAACCGGTGATGAACCGGCATTGACGCGCAGGCAGGCCGCTTATGTCACGCTGGCCACGGCTGAATATTTCCGCTCTCAGGGTAAGCAGGTGCTATGCTTGATTGATTCTGTCACGCGCTTTGCCATGGCTCAACGCGAAATCGGATTGAGCGCAGGCGAGCCGCCAACCTCGAAAGGCTACCCGCCCACAACATTTGGTGAGCTGTCGCGGCTTTTGGAACGCGCCGGACCGGGCGCGCCGGGCGAAGGCTCGATCACGGGGCTATTCTCCGTTCTAGTCGAAGGCGACGATCATAATGAACCGATATCCGATGCGGTGCGCGGAATCGTCGATGGGCATATCGTTATGGACCGCTCGATTGCCGATCGCGGGCGCTACCCGGCCATTGATGTCCTGAAATCCATCTCCCGTTCCATGCCCGGTATTCTCAGTGACGAACAAAATGAAATCATTAAACGCGCCAAACAGGTTGTCACAACCTATGAAGATATGGCCGAACTCATCCGCCTTGGCGCCTATCGCCGCGGCTCTGACCCGGCTGTTGATGAGGCGCTGGTTCTGTATCCGCAGATTGAGGAATTCCTCACCCAGAATAAAGAAGAAAGCACCACAATAGATGAGAGCTTTGAGAGGCTCGCGAATATTTTAGGGGTCGCCTATGGCTGATTTATCCGGGCTTATTCGCGTGCGCAAACACGCCGTGGAACAAAAACAAAAATTCGTGGCCGAGCTGTACCGCCAATCCGAAGAGCTGGCCAATCAAAAAACCACCATGCTAAGCCAGCTGGATGAAGAGCGGGAAAAAATTCAGGAATTTGGCGTCGAAATGCTGTCTTACTTCGGGCCATATTCCGAGGCCGTGAAAGAGCGCGTTGTCGAGATTGATGATGCCTCGGGGGTGCTAGAAGCGCGCATCGAAATAGCCCGCGATGATATGCGCAAGGCCTATACTGAACTCAAGAAAATTGAAATCACGCAAGGTAGGCGCGAGGACGAAGCTGAAAAAGCCATCAATAAAAAAGAATCTGCCGAACTGGATGAAGTCGGCATTGAAGGTTTTCGTCGGAAAGTGGAAGAGGGTTAGGCTGAAACGCCCAAAGCATTATTGTTGTCGGCTTGGATCGTCACCCAGCTTTCGGGTTGATTTTGGAAGGATAGCTCCCCGGTGATTTGTGTGTCACGCAGCGCTTTGGCATAGATACGCCGCATTTCCGCTTTTGTAGCTTGCGAAAAATGCTCTTCGGTTCGTACGGCCAAATCCAAACGCCCATCCTTATCTGAAGGCGCGCGAAATAGCCCATCAAGCTGCACTTTACCCATATGCTCTAGCGCCAAATCAAAAACAAAGCGCGTGCTTTTCAATGTACTCTGCTCATCACTGCCGCCTTCATGGTCATGTTTGTAATACAGCCCGATCTTGTGCATATCTCCATCCCAATACAGCGGAATATTCATCGCCCGCCAATCCTGCGGCATCGGCTCTGCCGCAATCCTCGAAAGCATCGGCGCTTCGCCAAGCAATTTATTCAGAGAATTCCCGCCGCGTTCTGTGCGCAGCGCGTCAGTAGCGTTCTTGCCCAGCCACTGTGTCAAATCACCCCCGCGCACGGCCGCTATAAAAAACATCATCGCCGGGCCCAGTTGCCCCGGGTTAGCAGGGGAAGGGGTCACATTGACCATTGCTTGGGCGGTTTGCGGCGCGGCGCGCACCAGCGCCTGTAAAGCTTCTTCCATCGCCGGCCATGGCTGAGGCTGTATGTAAACGGGCAGCGGCGCGGCCTGTGGCGTGCTGGCTGTGGTCGCCGTTAAAGCAATGTTTGAAGGTTGCGGCGTAACCTGAATTTGTGTGCCAATCGTAATATTCTCAGAAGGAAATTGCAGCGCGAAGATCTGCTCGCCGCCTATCTGCGGAAAAAACGCAGTAATCACTGGCAACTTATCCGCCGTAACATTTGTCACTACGCCGCTCAAGCTTTGTGCCTTTTGGTTTTGAAGAATTAAATTTTCCGGTTGTTTTTGAGGGGCCTCTGTCTGTTTTTTAATAATTTGATTCAAGGGGGGGTCCGTCTGCCCGGGCGGCAAAATTCTAATCTCGGGCGGAGAAATTTTTTCAATCAGAACATCCAGCGGCAACGCTTTGGGGGTAATTAAATTCGCTGCGTGTTGAATCGGATTTAGAATATTTTGCCGCACGCTTTGTAAAATACTCAGCGCCGGACGTTGTGGTGTCAGCGGAATTGAAAGCTCAGGTGTAATCTGCGGCGCAGCCCGACCGGGCTCAAAAACAGGTGCAGCGACCGCCGCGCTTTGAACGCTAATTGACGGCGGCAGTTGCGTAATTTGCGGTGCGCCCTGCGGCGTTTCAAGAACAACTACCGGCGCTGCCGGAAAACTAACGCTCAAAACAGGCGACGAAATATTTTCGACCTGCGGTTGGGTGGCGGTAGTTTGGGTGGCCGGCACATTCAAAACCGCCTTGCCAAGCTCGGCCCCCGCATTCTCGGCAATCAGCTGTGCTTGAAATACTGCGCGCTGGGGCAGGGTGGTCACAACCACCTCGGTAAATTCAGGCAGGGGTAGCGCTTGTGCTATGCGCGCCGGCAGGGGTAGCAAACGCACCACTTCACCTTCGCGGGGCAGCGGCTCTTGCGCGGTGTGCTCAGGATGACGCAGCTCCACAGGCAGAACCTGTAGCGCGGGCGGGGCTTCACCTTGCGGGCGCACTTCAACATCCACCGGCGTTGCACTTGTCCGTTGTTGCGGGGTCTGTACATCTGCGCGTGACAGTTCACGTAAGGTAGCAGCCTCCGGCGGACGTTCCGGGTTTCTATTCGGTTGAATTTCAAGTTCCACCCGCGCCCCGCGCTCTGGCTCGGGCTGGCCTTCGCGCACCCGCACATCAATATCGCCGCGCTCTGTGCGCACGCGGATTGAACCATCGTCATTCTGCCTTACGACCTCACCTTGAACTCGTAAGGCTGCTCTTCGTGTCTGCAATTCAGCGCGCACTTCGTTCGGCAAGCCGATCAGCCGCGCATTCGGCTCGGAAGATGAGGATGAGTTGGCGCTTTGCCCGTTAGGTGGTGGCCGCGGGGGGACGCTGGTGAAACCTGAGTCACTCATAGTTTTATTTTACACTGATATGGGGAGAGTGGGGAAGTCTTAACCGTTCGCAGACGCTTTTCTCGCGTCTGCCATGGATTTCCACACATGCCTAGCAATCGCTTCAACGTCGCTGGCCGCTTGCGTATTGGGCGAACGGATCAAAATCGGTGTTTGATGGCGGATGGTTTCTTTAACTTTCGGGTCATGGCGCACCATTCCGGCCAGTGGCGGTTTGAGACGCAGAAAGTTTGAACAGGCTTTTAATAAGGTCTTGTATGTTTTCTCGCCTTCCATCTCGGTTGGCGCCTGGTTGACAACAATCGAAATATTTTTCGACATGCCTGCGGCGTTCCCCAGCTTGATAAACGCATAAGCATCGGTCAGCGATGTCGGCTCGTCGGTGGTGATTAAAATCGTACGCATAGCTGTGGCCGAAAGCATCCGCACAGTGCGGTCAACGCCCGCGCCAAGGTCAGCAATTACAATATCGTATTCCGCAGAAACCTCGATTAATTGATCGCGTAAATGCGCTAATCTTTGTGAGGGTAGGGAGGAGAGCGATGCCTGGCCGGATCGCCCGGCAATAATGTCAAAGCCCCCTTCATCATAATGCTGGATCACTTTATCAATCCCCAGCCGCCCGCGGATCACGTCATTCAAATCACGTTTGGGCATAAGCCCCAATTGTACATCGACATTGGCCAGCCCTAAATCACCATCAAACAACAAAACCTTCTTACCCATCAGCGCCAAGGCATGGGCCAACGTTACCGAAAACCAAGTTTTGCCAACGCCGCCCTTGCCACTGGCAACAGCCAATAAATTCGGGCTACGGCGAAAAGTAGGGGCTTTGGTTTGGGGTTTGGCTTTAGTTGTTGCTTCGCTACTCATTGGCGTGTTCCTGTTCGGCGCTTCATACCGCTCGCTTTGGGCATATAGGATTCTTCTTTGCGGTAGGCCCCCGCCTTGTACGCAGAGGGCATCAGCATTCTAGACAAACTTTCCGGATTAAGCGAGATTAAACCATCCGCAACCTTTGGCGTGTTCGACGCATCGGCAAACCGCATACTGCCGTGGTGCGCCGCCGATAGCAATCCGCCAAGTCGTCGGGCCATATCAACACGTGAAGGCACCAGCATCTGCACGCCTATAGTGGAAAATACGCGGCCCATCTCGCCGGATTCTTCTGCATCCATCCCGCCGGGTAAAACCAGATATGGATTGATATCCGCCGCGCCAATCAACTGCGCCAATCTTTTCACATCATCGGTGCTAAACGGATTCATGCCCGCCGTATCGATTAATATTTGATCGCACCCCTGCAGGCGCTGAATTTGCTGCTGAAGCTGCGCCGGGCTTTCCGCTTTTTGTAAATCAATCCGCAAAAGCTTCGTAAAGGCCGCCAATTGTTCAAACCCGCCAGCGCGCACCGTATCGGTAGAAATCACGCCCATCTTCATCCCGTTCATCGCCCCGCGCGCGGCAATTTTCGCCACGGCCAGCGTTTTCCCCGATCCCGGCGGGCCAACATACATCAGCGCTTTGTTCACGGGTTTCTGCGGCAGGGGACTAAATTCAAACAAATGCTCAATCGCCGCCACCATCGCCACGCCGGGCTGTTCAAACCCAACCACAGTCGCGCACGATAAAATCTGATCCATCACATCTTCGGGCACAGCATGGCGCAACATGGCATCGGTAATCTGCTCGGCCACCGCGTTTTCTTCTTCCTCGTCGTCATATTGCAACCATGTATCGGCAGAAGAGGGGGCATTTCGTCCATGCGTTTCAAACGCGGGGTCATCAGCAAACGCGCCGCTGCCGTAATTGCGATCATCATAATCAGAAGGGTCAATGGCGGCAGTTACACGCACAGCCTTGCCGCCCTGTTCTTCACGGGTGGCGATAATGATAGCCTCTTCGCCGAGCGCATCGCGGACCATTTTCATCGCCTCTGTCATTGTGTTGGCATAAAAGGATTTTAGCCGCATGGTGAAACTTACTGAAACTCTTGATTACAAAGTATACTCGCCATCATTGTAGCACACCAGCATTGTCCATAAAAAGGGGTATATCCCTGTGGATGATTGGTGGGTATAACGGAATGATAAAATAAAGCAGGTTTATTCCATGGATAATGAAGTAAATATTTCGAATATGAGAATGCTCAGGCATATTTTTGATGCCTCGGTTTCAGGGCTAGTTCTAACGAGTTGGGCAAGTATATCAGTGCTTTTAATCTTTTTATGGCCTCTAGCGTTATTGATAAGCATTCTTCAGTTTTTAATATTGCTAATCATGCTACCGGTCATTTTTACAGCTATTTGGCCGCTTAGCTTGGTTTTATATAGGAGAAAGTATGATAGCCCCTTTATTTGGATAGGCAGCTTTTTAATCGTGGGATTAGTATATTTTGTTGCCTTGATGGTTGTTAATAATCAGACGCTAGAGGGGGCGGCTTTACTTTTCTAGCTAACAAGTAAAAATTTTCAAGCCTAAACCTGCTCCCCTAAATCTGACCAAGCGTTTTAATCCGTGCCTTCGGGTGGATTTCATTTTGCGAGAGTACCACCGTTTGTGGCCTAAACCGTTCAATCACGGAGCGCACATAGGGGCGGATGGCGGGAGAGGTCAGCATCACCGGCACATTGCCTTCCGTCGACATTTCATCATAACGCTCGCGCACCACCGTGATAAATTCCTGCAAAGAACTTGGCGGCATCGCCAGCTGTTTTTCTTCTCCATCGCCCATCAGCGCATCACCAAACGCATGTTCCCAATCCGGCGACAGCGTCACCAGCGGCACAACGCCCGATGGATCGGTGTTGGAATCGCAAAGCTGGCGGGCAAGGCGCGTGCGCACATGTTCGGTAATATGTGCGACATTTTTGGTAAAGGCGCTGGCCTCGGCAATTCCCTCCAAAATCGCGGGAAGATCGCGCACCGATACCCGCTCGCCCAATAAATTCTGCAAGACCCGCTGCAATCCTCCGACATTGATTTGCGATGGAATAACATCGCCGACCAGCTTCTGATATTCCGGTGGCAATTCATCCAGCAGCTTCTGCGTCTCCGCATAATTCAAAAGATCCGGCATATTGTCTTTGATAATCTCGGTAATGTGCGTGGTAATCACCGTTGGCGCATCGACAACCGTATAGCCCTTGAAGTGCGCTTCCTCGCGATATTGTTCATCAATCCACATCGCCGGCAGGCCAAAGGTCGGCTCGACAGTCGTTTCTCCTGGCAGGCTGATCTGCGCGCCTGTCGGGTCCATACACATCATCATGTTGGGGCGGACATCCCCGCGCCCAGACTCAATTTCTTTCACCCGCACGATGTAGGTGTTCGCAGGCAACTGCAAATTATCTTGTATCCGCACTGCCGGCAGAACATAGCCCATATCTTCGGCCAATTGACGGCGCAAACCTTTAATCTGATCGGTCAGCTTATTCCCGTCATTCCCTTGCACTAGCGGCAAGAGCCCGTATCCCATTTCAAGGCGGATCGTATCCATCGCCAGCGCTTTGGAAATCGGCTCTTCCGCCGGAACCGCGCTTCCGGGCCCGCCGGGAACTGCCGCAGCAGCGACAGCCGCAGCCTCAGTTTTTTCCGCCACCGCCAAACGTTGAAACGCAAAATACGACATCAGAGCTGTAATCGCGCCCAACGTTAAAAATGGCACCGCCGGAATAGCCGGGACAAGCCCTAAGACAATCATTAATCCGCTGCTCATCGCCAGAGCGCGTGGATATGCGCCAAATTGTTCGAATAACACCTGCTCGGCCGAACCAACAACGCCTGCTTTCGAAACCAAAAGACCCGCGCCGACGGAGACAATCAGTGCCGGGATCTGAGAAACCAAACCATCACCAATGGTTAGGATGGTGTAGGTTGATGCGGCGTCTGCCAAAGTCATGCCTTGGCTCACCGTCCCAATAACAATCCCGCCGATAATGTTGACGAAGGTAATGAGAAGACCCGCAATCGCATCCCCGCGCACGAATTTTGCCGCCCCGTCCATCGCCCCGAAAAATGTGCTTTCCTGCTCCAGCTTCGCCCGGCGGTTTTTCGCCTCATCTTCGGTCACAAGCCCGGCGGATAAATCCGCATCAATCGCCATTTGTTTACCGGGCATCGCATCCAATGTAAAACGCGCCGCGACTTCCGCAATCCGCCCTGAACCTTTGGTGATAACTACAAAATTCACAATCACCAAAATGGCAAAGACAATTGCGCCAACAACATAACTATCTTGAATAATAAACGTCCCAAACGCGCCAATCACGGCCCCCGCCGCATCTGTCCCCGTATGCCCTTCCGAGAGAATTAGTCGCGTCGATGCGACGTTCAAACCAAGCCTCAGCGAGGTCGCAACCAGCAGCACAGTCGGGAAGGTCGAAAACTCCAGCGGCGCATGAATAAACAGCACTGTCATCAAAATCATTACCGAAAACATAATGGAAATCGATAAGCCCATATCCAGCATAAAGGTTGGCATCGGCACCAGCATGAACATCAAAATGGCGATAATCCCAAAGGCAAACATCACATCCGTGCGGAAATATGGCGCCAACGCGCCGGCCGCGCTGTTAAGGCTTATATTGGGCGCGCCACCGCCAGCCGCCGCCGGAGGCGGTGCTTGTGGGGCAGGGAGGTTTGAATCGGATGGATCAGACATAAAATACAATCACTTAAGAGGCAGACAAGCGCGAACGCGCCCAAAAATGAACCTACTTATATTGTATCGCCCGGAAGGCTTTTAAGCAAATGAAGGTTTGGTTGAGTTTATTATCGCACAAAGCCATCTAGAGGTGGTATTGGGGAATTCATAACAGTCGTTGCTCTTTCAACTAAGACGGCTTGAAATACAACAGTTTCAGCAATTTTTCCATCAGGATCACTAATGCCGTTTTTATTGAGTAAATTTTTGGCTTCTTCGAGTAGATCATCTGTAACAAGAGCAGAATTAAAGTTTTGACCTTTACGAACATCATGCACAACAGCTTTGATGTACTCTTCTCCGCCCATCTTTCTGTAGTCTGCGTCAGATACAGAAAGTTCTGATTTGTTTCCAGCAAGCCAACCTTCGCGCATGTCACTGAAATTTTCACCACCTTGCATTGGTGTTTCTATAAACATTTTTAAAGCTTTTTCTGCTGTAACAACTGTTGCTGGTCCGTCCGCCGCCGCAACCTGATGATATTCTTTGATAACCTCTGAGGCTTTGTCGAGGCCTCCCGTACCGGGCTTCTTGCCCGCTTGTGCCGTCAGGACTGTGTCCTGTGCCTGTTCAGGTTTTCGCGCGACCTGCGTATCCTTTTTTGTTTTCTCCTCTACATTTAAGCCAAACTTGGCGGCGTATGGAGCGACCATACTCATGACTTTTGGTAAAAAACCCAAAAACTTTGATTTTATTTGATCTATAAAATTACCAACTTTCTGTCCAAGGTTTCCGGGTAAATCTCCAAGACGGGAGGATATGCCATCAAACCAGTTTGAAAGCGCGCTTTTTGCTGTGTTCGTATCGCCGTTAATAAGGGCCATAATTACAGGCCATAACCCTGATTTCTGAGCTTCTGCAGCAGGTTTGTTTTTTCCATTAATGGTGTTGAATATGTCTAAAGCCCCAGTCTCTGTAGCCAACATAGTGGCAATGCCAGTAGCTCCGCCTTTGAAGGATGCAAAGTACCCGGCGCTTTTTATAGCTTTAACAACCGCATCTGGGCCTTTTTTTGCAAGTTCTGCTATTTTATCCGCTGTAAGATCATCTTTACTAAGGCCCGCTGCCACGCTGTTAAGTGTGTCTGTTAAAGCCTCTGCCCCAGACTCCACGCCGTCAACGACAGCTTTTCCAACTGCAGCTCTTTTTTGTTCGTTAGAGAGAGTCCCGACAACCGCTTTTCCCACGCTAGAGGCTGCTTTAGCTAATTTTGCAGCAGTGTCTTCTGGCTTTGCGTTCATATTACACCCTCGTTTTTATCGTTTCTATTACACGTGCCGTTTTTTATACTTTTTTATCGTTGTCCCTATTATGGCGCTCAAACCTTAATAAAATCTTAATCTTTACCCTGAAATACGCTTGCCCCTTGCCTCACAGAGCCAAATAGGCCATGATTTCCAAGATTTCAAACACTTAAAAGGGGCTTTCACCATGGAAACTTTTGTCATTGTCTTTGTTGGGCTTTGCGTTCTGCTTGTCTTTAAAGGTATTAAAGCGGTGCCGCAGGGCTATGAATTCACTGTTGAGCGCTTCGGTAAATACACCCACACCATGGATCCAGGCTTGCATTTTATCGTCCCGTTTGTCGATGCAATCGGCGCAAAAATGAACATGATGGAAAGCGTTCTCGATGTGCCGTCGCAGGAAGTGATCACCAAAGACAACGCGGTTGTTCAGGTTGACGGCGTGGTCTTCTTCCAAGTTCTCAATGCCGCGCGCGCCGCCTATGAAGTGCGCGATATGGAGCGCGCCACGCTCAACCTCACCACCACCAATATCCGGACGGTGATGGGCTCAATGGATCTCGATGAACTCCTCTCCGAACGCGATGCGATCAATGCCCGTCTTCTGGCCATTGTTGACGAAGCGACCGAACCTTGGGGCCTTAAAGTCACACGGATCGAGATTAAAGACATCACCCCGCCGCGCGATCTGGTGGAATCTATGGCCCGTCAAATGAAAGCGGAGCGTGAGAAACGCGCAACGATCCTTGAGGCGGAAGGGTACCGCGAAGCGGAAATTGCTCGCTCCGAAGGGGAGAAGCGTTCACAAATTCTCGAAGCTGAAGGCCGCAAGGAAGCCGCATTCCGCGACGCTGAAGCCCGCGAACGTGAGGCCGAAGCCGAAGCTAAAGCCACCGAGATGGTCTCCCTCGCTATTGCCAAAGGCGATGTGCAGGCGATCAATTACTTCGTCGCCCAAGAATACGTGAAAACTTTGGGGCAATTTGCCAATTCGCCCAACCAGAAAATCATGTTCATGCCTCTGGAGGCCTCCGCTCTTCTCGGCGCGCTTGGCGGCGTAGCGGAAATTGCCCAAGGCGCATTTAACAAAGATGATAAGAAGGTGGCGTAAATCATGGAACTTTTCGGATTAGATTTAGAAGCGCTTCTTTATTGGCACTGGTGGGTGCTCGCTGGCGCGCTTTTTATACTCGAAGTGCTCTCGATGAGCTTCTTCTTCCTCTGGTTCGGTGTGTCCGCTTTGCTCGTTGGGGGTTTGGTATGTTTTATGCCGGAGCTCAGCTGGCAGGCACAATTCATCCTCTGGGCCGGAATTGCCACTGCCGACATTTTCGCCTGGCGCATTTATAAAAAGAAAAACCCCAGTAAAATCAAAACCGACGAACCCAACCTTAATAGACGAGGTGACCAATATGTCGGCCGCACTTTCACATTGGAAGAAGCGATCGAAAACGGCTTCGGCAAAGTGAAAGTCGATGATTCTATCTGGAAAGTCGAATGCAGCGAAGATCTCGCCGCTGGATCAAAAGTCAAAGTCACCGCCGTCGATGGCACAGTCTTGCAGGTCGAAGCGGCAGGTTAGCCCTTATCGCCAGCCACAGCAGGCACATCAACGCCGTCATCTTTATAGGCGTTGAGTTTATTACGCAGGGTTCTAATCGAAATCCCCAATATATTCGCCGCATGTGTGCGGTTGCCAAGGCAATGCTCCAGCGTATTGACGATCATATCGCGCTCGACTTCGGCAATCGTCTTGCCGACAAGAGCTTCAACCCCACCCGGGTTTGCAACGTTGGCCGCAGGTTTTGATTCCGCGCCGCCTACACCCGCCGCACTTGGTGCATTCGCTGCCGGGGCTGCGGGAGCATTGGCTTGAAACGCACCATCGGTCAAATGAATGGCACCTGCCTCCAGCTCGTCCTCAACCGAAATCAAAATCGCGCGGTGCATGGTATTTTCCAGCTCGCGAATATTGCCGCGCCAACCGTAAGATTGTAGCCGCGCCGTCGCGGCTGGCGAGAGTTTTTTCTTGGGGACGCCATTGGCATCGGCATATTTATCAGCAAAAAACTGTCCCAATGTAGCAATGTCTTTTGGCCGCTCACGCAGCGCAGGCAATGGAATGTTTACCACATTCAAACGGAAGTATAAATCCTCACGAAATTCGCCTTTTTCAACGGATTTTTCCAGATTACGGTTCGATGTCGCAATAACCCGCACATCAACCTTCACGGGGTTGTTGCTCCCCACGCGAGTCACCTCGCGCTCTTGCAGCACGCGTAGCAACTTGGCTTGCAACGAAGGATGCATTTCGCTTACCTCATCCAGCAAGATGGTGCCCGCATGCGCTTCTTCAAACTTTCCGATCCTGCGCCCGGTCGCACCGGTAAACGCGCCTTTCTCATGGCCAAATAATTCAGATTCCAGCAAATTCTCAGGAATAGCCGCGCAGTTCACGGCAATAAACGGCCCGTCTTTGCGTTTGGATTTACGATGAATATGCTGGCTCATCACCTCTTTACCTGTACCAGACTCGCCAGTGATCATAACCGTGGCTTCCGATGGCGCAATTTTATCGGCTAGCTTCACAACCGCGTCCATCGCCGGGTCATCGGCAATCATCGTATTTTGTTCTTCCGTCACCGCAGCAAGCACTGCCGCAATCAGCTCGGCATCCGGGGGCAGGGGCACATATTCCTTCGCGCCTTGCTCAATCGCTTTCACGGCTGCGCGCGCATCGGTATCAATCCCGCAGGCAATCACCGGCATGTGAATACGCTCGGCATCTAAACGCTCAATAAACTCGCGAATTTTTTGCTTCACATCGACCATGGCAAGGTCCGCGCCCTTGCCGTTCAGTAGCGCGCCAATCGCCTGTTCGGTATCTTCGCAATGGATAACTTTCGCACCTTTTTGCAGCGCAATTTTCCCCGCTTGCGAGATATAACCTTCTAATTGTCCGATAATCATTAAACGCATCAGTGTATTCCTGCTTACCTTTTGACAGTAAAGTTTATGAATCAGAATAGTAGAACATAACTCTAAGCTTTTACAGCTTAGATAAAAACTCCAAAACAGCGTGTTCAGCGCCATGCTGATAAATCGTATTGTGCCTTGCCTTCTCAAAAAGCTTTAAATATTTAGGTTCAGCAGCGGCGCTATAAAGGTTCAGTCCCGTTTGTGGCCCCAATACCTCATCTTTTCCGGCAATCATAAAAAATTTGGGAGCCTCTATGGCTCCGACCTTATCTACAGAATGGTATTTGTCATGCATAAGCATATCGATAAAGGGAATAAAGAAATATGTTTTTTGCGCGGGGTCTGAGAGGCGCGAATAGGGTGCTTCAAGAATAATAGCTTTTATATTGTGTTCGCTGGCCATTTGTACAGTAACCCCGGTACCTAAAGATTCGCCATAAATAATAATATTCTGATCGTCATATCCGGCACTGTTCAGCCACGATAAATATGCGCGCGCGTCGTTGTATAATCCGTCTTCTGTGGGTTTGGAAGGGTTGCCGCCATAGCCCCTATATTCCGCCATAAGAACGCCATATCCGGCATTTGTGTATTCCGAAATCTTGAAAAGACGGTGGCTAATGTTGCCTGCATTCCCGTGAAAAAATAAAATTACCGGTTTGTCAGGCGCGCTAGGTTTAATAAACCAGCCAAGTAGCTTGATCCCGTCTTCAGTTGTGACGTGTATATCTTCTGCTATACCTTGAGCGCTAACTGCATTTTTATCGGGGATGTTACCGTCAGGAAAATATATGAAATCTCGTTGCTTAAAATAGAGAAACCCTACAATCATCATATAAATGACAAGAACCTTAAAACCTATCGATTGTAATGATTTTAGCTTTTCTGGAGGGATTAGCATCAATTAGTCAAAGTACCGTATGCGTTTTGCCGGGGGAAGTTCTGAATTAAGCAGCATTTCCAGTTTCCGTGGATTTTCCTGCCTGGCAATGGATACAGCCGTAATCTTAATCAAATTTTTGATCAACGCCTCATCATTAGAGCGCTTCTCCAGCTTGACCGCCAGCGGCGCCATGACGATTGTTCCCAAAATTGCACCGTAAAAGGTTGTGAGCAAAGCCACAGCCATAGCCGGGCCAATCGTTTCGGGGTTTTCCAGATCCGCCAGCATTTGCACCAAACCAACAAGCGTCCCAATCAAGCCCATCGCTGGCGCAACTTCAGATGCCCGGCGCGTTACGCTGGCCGAGCGTTTATGTCGCTCTAACCCGGCTTCAAGCTCTTGCGCGAGAAGAAATTCAACATCATCAGCGTTAAAGCCATCAATGACCATTTGAAAAGAGCGATGAAGGAAAATATTTTTTTGCAGTTCACCGTCATAATTTGAAAGCGCTAGCACGCCTTTCTTCTTTGCAATAACGCTGAGACTGACAAGATTGGAAGCCAGCGCTGAGGGGTTCCATAGCCGCTGTAAAGATGACTGCCCAATAAGGCTGCCCACATACTTCAATTCTTCAGGTGTATAGGATACAGCCGTCGCCGCCATTGTTCCGAACAATACAATCATCAAAGACGGAACATTAAAGAAGTTTGCGTTGCTGGAGCCCATAAAGATAGCACCGGCAATAAGGCCAAATGCGAAAATCAGGCCTAAAATAGTTGCTAAATCTAGCCTGAGCTCGGCACGCGGAATGCTTACAATCGGTAAAGGACCAGTATCTGTTGCTGAATCTTCATTCACTGCCGCATCACTCATTTAAAACAATCCTTGTTTTTCTGTAATCTAAGTTTTTTAGGTTCGATCGGATTTCACGATCTCTGTCATGGTCACGCCAAGCTTGTCTTCTACCACAACAACCTCACCACGCGCCACCAGCCGGTTATTCACATAGATATCTATGGCTTCCCCGACTTTACGGTCAAGTTCAACAACCGCGCCCCGCCCAAGTTTCAGGAGCTGGCTCACTTGCATAGTCGAGCGTCCCAAAACTGCGGAAATTTGAACAGGAATATCATAGATCGCCGTTACATCATCGGCCATGGCCTCGCCGACTTCATAATTTTGTTCTATGCCCATTTCCGCGCCTTCGGAAGCTTCAATTTCTTCAAGGCCCATGCCTTTCGGCTCGGCTGGCGTTGCGTCTCCAGCTGGCGCTTCATCGAACATATTATCAACAGCGCTCTGGTCTACAGCGCCGCCATCATCGCCACCTTCGTCGTCTGTTGTTTGGTCGTCATCACTCATCAGGTTTCTCCTCTGGAGCAGCTTCAGTGCCGGCTGCCGGGTCGCTCAAAGGCGGGGTGTCTAAATCGGCGGCCAGCTCACTTACTGCGCCTTCTTTATCATGACCTGTCGCTGCGTTTCCTGCAAGTCCGTCTTTCAGAATGCGTAAGATTTCCTCAGCCATTGCTTGCGTATCATGCAAAGCCCCACCACTCGCCCACGAGAGTTTACACGACGTGCCGGCCAAGCTTTCGTCACCTTGTACATCAAAACGAAGATCAGAATTTTGAGATTCAAGCTTTTTCAAAAACGCATCAACCCCTTCAGAGAATTCACAGCCCACTTGAACCTGTACCTTCTGTTTTCCGCTTTGTCCGCTAATGACGGTTTCAAGGGCAGAGCTCAGCTCATCAAATCCAGTTTTTTCCGCATAGTAAGGAAATAGCTTTTCAAAAAGGCTACGTGTAAGGGCGACGGCTTCACGCTCATAAAGCTTTTCTCGTTCATGCTCTTGTACAAAAAGTGTAGCTATGTCTCTGGATAATGTTTCAAGCACGATGGCAAGATGTTGCCCCCGGCTTTTTTCTTCTTCTTCGCGCGCTTGTGCATCACCTTTTTCAAAAGCAGCTTTTTTTTCTGCTTCAAGTTCAGCTTCGCTAAACATAGGCGGAGGAGGCTCTTCCTCTTCCAGAATTTCAGCTTCGATATTGCCGTCTTCATCGAAGATATTCTGGTCAAAAAAGAATTTCTCTTTAATATTTGTCACCGTTTCTCTGGTCATCCTAAGTATGCGCGTGGCTCGTTAAGTGGCTTTAATAAATAAGCTCGTCTTCGGCTTCACCGCTTGCAATCGTAATTTCACCGCGCGATTCAAGGTCTTTCGCGACATTCACAATATATTGCTGGGACTCTTCGACGTCTTTAAGGCGAACAGGGCCCATGGCAGCCATATCTTCTTTCATGATTTTTGCGGCGCGTTCAGACATGTTGGAGAAGAACAGATCTTTGATCGTTTCCGTCGCCCCTTTCAATGCTTTCGGCAGCTTGTCTTTATCAACCGCGCGGATAAGGGTTTGTACGGACGCCGGATCAAGATTGCTAAGATCTTCAAAAGTGAACATAAGAGAGCGAATTTTCTCCGCTGATTCGGGCGTGGATTTTTCAAGCTCTTCCATAAAACGCGTTTCAGCAGAGCGTTCCATATTGTTGAAAATATCGGCGATCAACTCGTGAGAATCTCTTTTCTGGGTTCTGGCAAGATTGGTCATGAATTCCTGACGCAATGTCCGTTCAACTTCATCCAGAATATCTTTTTGCACAACTTCCATGCGTAGCATGCGGTGAATAACTTCCAGTGCAAAATTCTCCGGCAAGAGAGCGAGAACGCGCGCGGCGTGATCCGTTTGTACTTTGGATAAAACAACCGAAACCGTTTGCGGATATTCTTTTTGCAGGAAAGTCGCCAAAATTTCTTCATTCACATTGCCCAGTTTTTCCCACATGGTCCGTCCCGCCGGGCCGCGGATTTCTTCCATAATGCTTTCAAGGCGATCGCCTGCAAGTCCTGCTTTTGTCAGTAAGCGCTCCGTACTGTCTTGCGTTCCTATCAGCGCGTTCGTAGAGCTCATCTGCTCGGCAAAATCTACAAATAACCGCTCAACAACATTAGGACTAATTTTCCCAAGACCTGACATCGTTTGGGAGAGCTCCATGATTTCGTCATCATCCATTTGCTCGAAAATTTTTGCTGTTTGTTCTTCCGGTAAAGACAGCAGTAAAATCGACGCTTTTTCAGGGCCGGTCAGTGTTCTATAATCCTCGCGGACGCGCATATTAATGGCAGTTCTCCTAAGTCTTAACTACTCTCTTGTGTCATCCAGCTACGAATGACGGAAACCGTTTCAGCTGGGTAATTTTCAATAATTTCTTCGACTTTACGAATGGATGAGGATTTAACTTTGCCATCCACTCCTTGAATATCAATCAGCGATTCTTCTTCTGCCGTCATTTGAGCAGGGTCCAATGAATCCTCAGGCCCTTCAAGCGCTGGATTAGGCGTGCGCATAGTGAGTAGGTCTGATTCCAACTCATCATCAATCTCTTTGTTGTCGGAGGAGAGTAAGCGCGAGACCATCGGCTGAAGCACCAGCAAAACAACGAGTATAATCATAATACCAACAAGCAGAACTTCGGCAGCGTCAATCAGGTCAGCTTTCTGAAACCCAAAAAGCATACTCTCATCAATTGCTTCTTCGTTGGTGTCAATCTCGGCAAATTGCAGGTTCTTAACGGTAATCATATCACCGCGATCCGCGTCAAAACCTGCGGCGCTGCGCACTAGATCCTCAATTTCGGCAAGTTCTTCAGCTGAGCGTTCTTCATAAATGCGCTCGCCTTCTTCATTTTTGATATACTGGCCATCAACCAAAACCCCGACAGAAAGCCGCGTGACTTCACCAATTTCACGAACCGTATTACGCACAGTGCGGCTGATTTCAAAATTCGTAACCTCTTCGATGCGGTTGCTTTCTTCGCTCGGCGCGGTATTGGTCAGCAAATCACCGCCAACGCCAGGCAGATTATTTTGAACGCTAATATCTTCTGCTGCAGGCTCGCGTTCTGTGCTGTTTTCTTCGGTAACTTGGGATGAACGTACAACTTGCCCTTCAGGGTCAAACGTCTCCTCATTCATACTGACACGATCAAAGCTAACCTCGGCAGTCACAATCGCCCGCACCTTCCCATGCCCTACAATGCGGCTAACTTGGTCTTCAATCTTTTCTGTAAGCCGGGATTCATAATTGCGGCGCATTTCCTCTGCTTTTACGGACATAAGATTTTCTTGGTTTTCACCCCCGCCGCGTGCAAGGAGGTTTCCGTTACTGTCGATAACCGTCACATTCGCCGACTTTAAATCAGGAACCGCGGAAGACACCAAAGACTGGATCGCTAAAATTTGTTCGCGCTCAATATTCGCGCCGGGGCGAATTCCCAGATAAACACTGGCGCTTGAAGAGCGGGCCTCACGGCTGAAAAGCTCGCGTTGTGGCAATACTAAATGCACCCGCGCGCTCCGCACAGACCCTAAAGAACTAATCGTTCTGGCAAGCTCGCCTTCAAGCGCACGCACTTGATTAATGTTCTGGACAAAATTTGTCGTCCCGAATCCGGATTGCTTGTCAAAAAGCTCATACCCCAAAGACCCACCGTTTGGCAGGCCCGCTTCCGCAAGCAACAATCGCGCGCGGCCAACTTCTGTTTCGGAGACCGTAATACGGCCACCATCGGGGGAAACTTCGTATTTGATAGCGTTTTCTTCAAGCTTTGCAGCAATAGCGCCAGAATCGGTTGAGGAAAGCTCGCTGTAAAGCAGCTTCATTGACGGGCTGGAAACTCGCATGGAAACGAAGACGAAAAACAAAACAAGCCCAACAAGAATAGCCGCCATAATGGCAAGCCGTGAAGGGCCTAGTTGTTTCAATGTTTCAGCAAAACTACTCACGTATCCAACCTTTTATCTCTTTATTCTCATGGCGCTAGAACCCCGAAGAGGATAGGGGTAGCTTGAACTTTATTAACAGTTTAGCCCGATTTTCGAATCGGGGAAACCCTTACTCTTACTATTATAGCCGTTTTTTGTCGTTATTTCCATTGATCTATTGCTTTTACTGCTAAAGGTTAATTTCCTGAATCTCAAAAAAAATGAAAAACAATGTTTTTTCTATAAAAAGAGGCGGTATGTTTAGTTTTTTCAAAAGGTTATGAGGGGGTGGTATATGTTGATAATTGCCCGGTTTCCTTGACTTTTGTATACTTATGGGGTATCATGATAGTAGGGTATTATACATTTTTCTATTTTTATAGAAAATATAGTATGGTTAGGACGAAACAATGATTGAAGCTGTAAATTCAGTAGTATCGAATGCCGGGCTGGCTCGCGCCGCCGCGGTTCAGGTTGCAACATCGAATTCTTTTGCCGCAGATGCGCAGGCTATAGAAACCGTTGCTCGTGCACCTGTTGCGCCTTTCATTAGCCCCTATATCTCCGTTGATGCAAATTTTGATACAGCCGTGCTACAAATTAGAGATTCTGCTACAGGCGATGTGTTAACGCAATTTCCTTCTGAATCGGCTCTGCAGCAAAGACGCTCTCAAGCTGTCCGTCAGGAGGCTGCGCAGCTTCAAACACAGACGAGAGAAGTCAGGGAAGCCCCTGCGCCGCAACAGGTACAACCGACACAACCTGCACAAAGCGCGGAAATACCTTCTACAACTTTTCAGGCACAACAGGTTGCGCAAAGCTCTACGCCTCCAGCCGCTGCTGGTGGAGAAGCTCAAGCCGCTGTCGCGGCCCTTAGCGCCGGAGCGCAATCAGCTCAATCTAGCGCGCCAACCGTCGTAAGCGTTACAGCTTAGAACCACTATATATATCAATAGGCAAAAGCGTTCCCTTATCGAACGCTTTTTTAATGGATAGATGATTGGAAAAGGACGTTAAGGTTGCTCAGCCGAATGCTCGGCTTTGTCTTGTTTAGCCATAAGCCCTGCCGCAATTTCACGATTGATGTTAATCAAAACATCCAGCTTTTGTTTTTCCGGTTTGGCCATGATGTCCAGCTCACGTTTGAAAATGAAATTTGCGAGATTGATAATATTGCTGCGTAAATCGTTGGGCCGGTCACCTTCCGGGTTTTCGATCGCTGTATCATAAAACACCATCCAGATCTGGCGGTTGTATTTCAGAGTGCTTTCCAGCAGCTCTGTATTGATATCGTCCCAGTTCTCTTGCATGTCCTTAATCATCTTCGCGGCTTTCAGCAAAATCCGACCTTCAAGCTCACGCTGGTCCGGCGTATGTTTTTGCGCGTGATCACCATAAGCATTGGCGGCTTGCGCATGGGGGTTGTTGGTTTCACTCATGATTGTTGCTCTTTGATGGCCGGTTCTATCGCGCTTTCTACAAGCTCTCTTTCATGTTCTATCAATTGCTTGGCAAGTTTCAAAGCCTTGTAATAATTTCCACTAATGATTTCCTCGTTAATTTGCATGAAGAAAAAAGAACTCGACGGGGAAGCGCTCTGCACCTCGCGGATCATCTCAAAATATCTTTCGTGATATTGCTCGGCGTCATTCGCCAGATACATGCATTGCACAAGAAAATAAACACGCTTGCACGGCGTATCAGCCCCACCTTCCTGCATCACATCCTTCTCACGCATAATCGGCGCATCGCCGGCAATATGTAGCCGCGTACGCTGGCTATCATTGGTAATAACAGCCTCACCTATAAGAATTTTTTCACCTGGTTTGAGATCGATAACAAGAGCCATGGAATTCTTCCTTTCACTTAAATTGGCTTTCTGCCCATACACTATAATTGTACCATCATTTCTCTTTATAAAACATAAAAAAAGCCCCGCACGTTCTGCCGGGGTGTCTTAACCGACTTTAGGAAGGTTAAACCTCTTAATAAAAAAAAGCCCCAGCGTTCTGCCGGGGCTTTTGTCTGTGTAATCGGGCAATGCCCTTTATTCTGTTTATTAGAACAACCGAAGTACAGACTGCTGTGATTGAGACGCGAGTGACAGGGATGTAACACCCAATGTCTGACGTGTCTGCAAGGCCAGCAAGTTTGCGCCTTCTTCGTTCTGATCGGCAACCGTCAAATCGTCGGCACCGGCAGTCAATGTATTGATTGTCTGCTCGGTAAAGTCCCGGCGTGTCTGAATGATAGACAGGTTGTTGGCCAGTGAAGAGCCAAAGCTCCGTACAGCTTCAAGAGCATCTCTCGCTTGTGTTGAGGAGAGCTCAATCTCTGTAGAGCTACGGAATGTTGCTTCCGTAATACTCAGACCGTTGGCTGTGAAATTAACACCGTTTGTGGTCAGAGAGCTTGTGTTGTTCTCGTTAAAGAACGTCGTCAAGTTATCACCGTTGAGCAGGTTAATACCACGATACTGGGCATCGGTCACCAAGCTGTCAATCTGACCACGAAGTGTGTTGTAGTCATTCGCCAGAGAGTCCAAAGCTTCAGTAGAGTTGTTGAACCTGAAGACAGTGTCATATGTGCCGGCTGCAACAGCTGACAAAGGATCAAGCGCACCATTAGGGTCGCCAAGTCCAATATCAAAGTTGGTTACACCAGCCGCTGTGTATGTCAGCTCGACATTCTCAACAGTGTCATCAAGAGATGAAATGCTGAGCTGTCCAGTGCTGCTGTCAAAGTTAGCACTGATGAGCGTGTTCACAGCTGCAGTCTGGTTGACTTGGTCAACAAGGTCCTGAAATGTAGATCCAGCAGCAATTGTGAAGACACCAGATGATACACCTGCGCCGCCATCATCAACGTTGATTGTGAACGTGTCAGCAACCTGAAAGCCGCCGAAGACTGTGTTACCATCACCATCGATATACGTACCGGTTAACAAATCACCAGCTTCTGTCAGGTCACCAGTTCCTTCAAAGATAGAAACGGATGTAACACTAGCGCCCGCAATAACAGTTGCAGCAGCTCTATCGTTAGCCGCAGCGCCGCGCACCTCTGTTTCAAAAGCATCGCCAATACCAAGAGCAGTAAGACCTGCTAATGAAACCGGTGTACCCGCAGCAACATCGTCCTGGATACGGAAGCTTCGACCATCGACACTTTCGATAGAGAGGAAACCTTCATCTGTGACCCGAGCGGAAATCTCAGCGTTTTCGTTGTCTGCAAAAGTGTTTGTAATTTCTGCAGCCAAAGATTCAGCTGTATCGCCTAAGTCAATCGTGACGTTTCTGGTGATAAGAGCACCTGCATCGTCGGTCGTTGAAATGGTAAGTTGTGCACCATCGGCAATAGTAAGGTCGGTAACCAAATCACCAGTACCTGTATCCCGAAGGTCAACAGTACCGATTAAACGCGCTTCACCTTGGGAAGCGGCCAGTGTGTCACGCGCGGACTGCACGATCGACTGAGACTGCTCAATCAGGTTTGTCAAAGCAGAGATACCGTTATCAGCAGTTTCAATTGTCCGAATGGATTGGCCAATGCCATCCAACAGACGACTAAGGTCGCTGGCGCGGTTATTCAAGCTTTGCGCTGTGAAGAAGTTTTGTGGATTATCCAGAGCAGAATTAACTTTAAGACCCGTAGCTAGACGTAGCTGCGTGTCATCAATTAATCGTTGTGTGCTTTGGAGAGATAGTAGATTGCTCCGTAGAGCGGATGTTAATACGACATCAGAAGACATGATATTATTCCTTTCCTAGGTTAGTGTATGCTTCCTGCATTACCCAATACTTGGGTTCACTCTACTAGAATATATCATAAAAATGAAAGGAGTGTTAACGCAATTTAGATTTTGCCCCCATTTGTTTGAAAATTAACCTAGCTATACGATATCTTTTCAAGAGGGTTGCTGCATAAGCCTTTGATTTAAAACAATCTTATGGTTGATTGTTGTGATTGTCCGGCAAGTCCAAGTGCGGTGACGCCAAGGCTAAGTCTTGTATTTAATGCGAGCAAGTTTGCGCCTTCTTTATTAAGGTCGGCAAGGGTGAGGTCATCTGCTCCTGATTCTAGGGTGTTAATATGTTCGCGTGTGAAATCATCGCGTGTCTGAAGAATTGATAAATCTGTAACAAGAGTGGTTCCAAAGCTGCGAACTGTTCCCCGTGCTTCACGCAAAGTTTCGAGAATATCCTCTAAATCATTCGCATCATTGAAGTTATTGTGCTTGATTAAGCCTAGTCCGCGGGCGCTAAAGTCTTCGCCTTCTGTAACGAGAACGCTTGTTTGGTTAGGGTTGAAAACTGTAGTTAGATCTTCGTTAAGCAGGAGGTTGGTCCCGCGGTAATTCGCATCAACAACAATTTGGTCAAGTTCGATTATAACATTTTCATAGTCTCTGTTGAGGAAAAGCGTTGATGTGGTTGAGTTTAAAGCATTTGCGTGACTGGCTAAAATTGTCGTGCTAAGCGCCTGATTGTGGATGGCCACGTCGGAAATTCTTCCGTCAAACCGGAAGCCCGCACCGGCTTCGCCGTCATGGAATTGTACACCGTCCACGGCTGCGCCAATGCCTATATTTCCGCTATGACTGGGAAATAAAGCGTCGCCCGCAAGGCCAACTGAACCAACCTGTGCGCCATCAAGGTAGCCTGCAAATGTATTCGCGCCTCCCCCTCCGTTGGCGGGCCCTCCAGCGCCGTTAAACACGAATGCGGCATGGTATGTTTGTCCGGCAACAATGGGGGCGTTGATGTTGATGTCCGCATAGCGATTAGCGCCTTGATCGTCTTCAGCTGTGAAATAGATGCTGCCGTTGTCGATATAAATGGTGAGGCCGTTAACGCCGGCGCCTTCCTCGTATAAAACCTGCCGTCCTGCGGTGGTGTCGGCGTTAAATACGAGTTCGACTGTGCGTGCCGGCGTGGTGGCGGTGTTAATCATAATGGAATCGCTTACGGCGATGCGGTCATTCACCCCATCGAAGTTAACGCTGGGCGCGGCGCCATTGCTGTAAAGAGCTGCCGCTCCTGCGGCTGCGCCGCCTTGACGGTTGGCGTTTACAGGGCCCGCGGCGCCAGATCCCGAATCGATGATTGGCCCGGCGGTTTCATTCAAGCGATAATATACATCTGGGGCTTGGGCTAAAATTTGTGTGCTGAGAGGCTGCGGGCTGACATCGACAACTTTCTCGAAAATTGCCGGGTCTACTATGCCTGCCTCGAGTGCCGCTTGTGATTCGAGGACAATGGCTTCGCCTTGGTCGATAAGGCGGTTGACCGCTTCAGTGCCATGAAGAGCTTCTTGAACCGCGCGGATGTTCTGCCGAATTCCATCAAGAAGGCGGCTGTGGTCATCGGCAACGTTACGTAAGGATTTGGAGGTGAAAAAATTATCAGGTTGGTCGATGGCAGAGTTTACTTCTAACCCGGAAGCAAGGCGCTCAGTAACAACATCTATCGTGCGCTGAGTGCTCACAATACTGCTAACGGTGCTGCGTAAAGCAGCACTTAAGACAATGTTATTAATAGCCATTTTTGCTTCCTGCAAATGTTAATCGCGCATACTGCACGCAATGGTATACCTAGCATTAAACCACAAAATGCTTAATATTGTCTTTCTGTTTTCTCTAATATATTGAATTTATAACAAGATTTATAGCCTAATAAAAAAAGGAGGGCGCATCGAAGCAGTTGGGTTCTCCCGTTAGGGAAGGGTAGGGCATTGCCCGATGCGCCCATCTACAAGTCGCTTGCGCTCCATTCTGGATTGCCAAAGCCGTCTGCAGAAATTCGGACCCTGAGCCTTAGGGGTTAGGACGGTTTGCGGGTAGCAAACCTACGGCTCAGGATCCAAACTTAATTCTTATCGTAATCGCAGCAGATCCTCTGTCATTTGATCAACTGTCGTAATAACTTTCGTACCTGCACCAAACGCTCTTTGCGCAACGATCAACCTGGCAAACTCATCGGCCAAATCAACGTTCGAGGATTCTAGGGTTGAAGGTTCAACAAAACCCGCCCCTCCGGTTCCTGCTTCACGCAGGTTTTCTTCACCAGAATCTTGGTTTTCCGAATACGCCGTTCCGGATACTTCTGTCAGGCCATTGGCGTTGGCAAAAGTAATTAGCGGCGCTTTATACAATGTCGCTGTCGCACCGTTAGAGAACCGGGCAATAATGAAGCCGTCTCTGTCAATTTCAACACCTGTACGAAGACCAAGCTCCGCACCATTTTGATCGGCAAAAATCACGTCAAATTGTCCGGCAAATTGAGAGAAACGCTCGATATCAATATCAATATTTTGAGCGTTGGCGCCGTTATTCCAGTCGATCTGTGACAAGTTGATATCAATGTTGCCGTCGCTGTCGGGCAGGGCATTCATCGTACCGTCCCCGCTAAAGTTCAACAGGCCGCGCGATAGTGATGTGCCGTCCGGGTGACCGATATTAAGCTGCCACCAGCCGCGGTTATTATATTGCGCATCACCGGGAAGAAATTGTGGTGTCGCGAATGTGTGCCCGGTGAGTGGATCGCCTGTGCTGTATGGCGGGGTGTCACCCGGCGTACCGTTGTCATACAAACCGCCGGTTAAATCATCGGATACGTTCAGGCCGATTGTCAAACCAAGACCTGTCAGCGCCGTCCCGGCTTCTGCCAATGTCAGTGTGTTGGCCGCGCCACCTAAAAATGCATCGCGTTGAATAACCAGCTCACCATCGTTGCCGAGAAAAGCGGAGGCACCAAGAACGGAATTGTTGATTTCGGTGATGATATCATTGACGCTTTGAACGTCACCGGCGACTGCCGGCGCACCGGCAACAACGGTCAGGGTCAGCGGACCACCAAGCTCTGTTGAGATATCGATTGTATGACCAGCAGTCAGGCCAAGGTCATTGATAAGTTGGTCTGTAGCCAGTAAATCACCAATCGTACCACTCGCCGTTGCTTGTGGCCCAAATGTCTTCGTATATTCAAGCGTTAGAACCTGCGCAGAACCAAGAGAGTCAAACACGGTGATACCACGAGAGAAGTCCACAGCGCTCGTCACGGCAGCACCTAAATTCTGATCTACCGCTCCTGCATCAAGGTTAATCGCCAGTTCCGCACTTGAAGTCGGGCGGGTCAATCCGCCGAGGAAGGCTACGTCAGCCGGAACCAGCGAGGTCAAGTCACCCTGGTTGGCCGGTAAATTGCCGTTGGCATCGATCGGCCAGGCGTAAAGCACGAAACCGGACGCGTTTCTTAGCAATCCTTGTGAATCCTCACCGAACTGTCCGGCGCGGGTGTACAGGAATTCTTGCAAAGCATCGTCATCTCGTTTGATGGCAAAGAAACCGTTACCGGAAATCGCAGCATCTGTAGAAGATGATGTTTGTTGCAGCGCGCCTTGTTGGTCGACACGTTGCAATCTGTTGACCGTCACCGTACCAGGTGAGTATGTCGACAAACGGCTTTGCGATGTCACCAAACTTTCAAACGCTGCTTCCGAGCGCTTAAAGCCGGTTGTGCTGATGTTGGCGATATTGTTCGAAATAATCGCCGTGTTTTGGCTCTGCGCAAACAGCGCCGAAACACCTGTAAATAATGATCCAAAAAGTCCCATGGCTAGTCTCCTTTTCTATAAAAGTTCTTCAATTTCTATCGTTTAAGGTTTTAAATAAAATACCCGCGTAAGCATCCATCTCTGCTTAGCGGACATCAAAATTGCTTTTGCCCAGCACAATGCGAGGACAGGCAGCGAAGGCCCTTGAGTCTGTAATTCGGGGTTTAAAGTTCTCATGCTTCTGTCTCCTCTGGGGTTTCTTCTACCGGGGTGTCCGGCACGCTTACATTCAGTACATTTCCAAGCGAAACTGCGCGCTCGCCAATAAGCAGGAATATTAAGCCGCCTTGCGTTTCAACGCCGCGCACGCGCCCTTCAACAACTGTGCTAGAGCCAACGGCCTGATCATTGTTATCGAGTGCGTCTATTTGTATGTTGTATGTTCCGGGTTCGACCGGACTGCCTTGGTTGTTCAGCCCATTCCATATGAATTCATGGCTTCCAGCGGCTGTTGCCGCCGGGCCTTCAAAGACGATGCTACCGTTTTCATCCAAAATCCGAAGGTTTGCTTCGACAGCCACACCATCCAGTGCGTAATTAATCGTAACCGGCGTTTCCCCGTCGGAGAAAAACTCTCCTGAGACATAGCTGGCATCCAAGCCAACATAGCCCAGCGCGGATCCCATTGAATTGTTGAGTTGAAGCGCGACAAGATCGTCAAGCTTCTGGTTTGTGTTGATTTGCTGTTCAACCCCGGTAAAGGCCACCAGTTGATTGGTGAACTCTGCCGTATCCATCGGGGACAGAGGGTCTTGGTTTTGTAGCTGTACGGTCAGCAATGTGAGGAATTGTGCAAAATCCTCAGCCAAGCCCGTTTGTGCTTGCGCCGTTTTTGACTGCGCATCGAGCGCTGATCCTACTGTTACATCTGAAACCATTTTAAGTTCTCCTTACGCCAAAATGTCATAGCGCGTATGACCTGTTTCCGAGTCTATGTGCCATGTCATTGTTGATTGAATTATCTCTTCAGCCTCATTCGATTCGCTGCCGCCGCCAGTGCCGCCGCCGTCATGACCGCCGCCGCGCTGGTTATCTTGGTCAAAATCAAAACCATGCTCAGCCAGCTCAAAGCTAAGGCCTGCATCCGTGTCCAGTCCGATCTCCTGCATGGCTCGCTCTAGCGATTGAATATCGCGCTGCATCATCATGAAGGTTTCGGGTTTTTCTGTTGTCACAACGGCCTTAAGCGTTTTGTCCGCGCCAAATTCCATTTTGACATGAACGCGGCCAAGCTCCGGCGGGTCAAGCTGTAGGACCAGCGTTCTGTTCTCGCCGTTCCCTGCAGCTTTTTGCATGTTGATTGCCACCATCTGCGTCGCTGGATGCGGCGCGCTCGCGCTCTGTGATTGCGTTACCGAACTGGTCAGTGTCCCTAGCGTTGAGACGGATGTTGAAGCGGTGTTCAGTCCATATTGGTCAAGCATTTCTTGTGAAAAGCCAAGCGGTGCAAGTAAGCTACCTTCGCTGCCAAAGGCCGGGCCTTGTAAAAAGCTGAGGTCAGGGGAGGGGCCACTGGCATTCTGGTTCGTATTTTTCAGTAAAGCCTCAAAATTCTTCCCGTTTTGCCCTTTGCCGTTCTGCTCTGGCTGCAAAGATCCATCATAGTCTTCAATCGTAAATAAAGGCTCGCCGCTCCCTACATTCAAATTATTCAAACGCCCGGCCAGTGCTTCGGTTTGGGGTTGGGGTGTCCCTTGTGCTAAAGGCTGAGCCGAAGATTGCGGTAAAGTTTGTTGCGTCGTTTCAACCTGAGCCTGTGCTTTTGATGAGGCTTGGTTAATTGGCGCAACAAGGACGGCAATAAGATTCTGCAAGGTTGGATCGTCACTGACAATATCTGTCGATGCGCTATCGATCACAGTTCCATCTGTCGATAGATCGCCTGTTCCAGCGTTATCGTCTTTGGATGGTTGAAGTTGAATAATCGCGATAAACGGATTACCAATAAGCTCCTCAGGAAGCTCTGCGCCTTCCGGCAAGTTTTGCAGGGCTGTAATTTGTTCCGGCGTCAGGTTGGTGATCGTGAGTGCACTCTTGTCACCCTCAATCGCGGCTTGAATTTTTGCCTTTAAGCTATTCATATCTAAAGCAAAACCTTCATCGCCTTCAGAAGGCTCGATCAAGAAGGCCTGCAAAATCCGCGGGCTGCCATTGGCAATTTCTTCAGATGTAATAATGCCACCGGTTAGGGGCTTCAGCGCATCATCAAAGGCTTGCTGGTTCAGCGCGAGCACTTGGGTTAGCTCAGATTCAGGGCCAAGCTGCGTCGCGGCGATAAAATCTTTCAGCTCTTCTTCAACTTCCGGGTTTGCCGCCAGCAATTCCGCTAAATTTAACTCAGAACCAAAAATCGGATTGTCCGATTGAAGTGCTTCGTCGCCCTGTTCATCATGGCCGTCGGCCTTCGCTACTTTTTCCGCAACGCGCGTGAGAATGTAATCAAGGAAGCTTAAGCCCTCTAATTGAGAGGGCGCGCTTGAGCTGCCGCTGGCCGCGGGTTTTTGCCCCAAAAGCGAAGGAGTCTGTGTCTGCGTTGTGAAAAAGTTCTCTATACTCATATGTACTTTATTAGCTCCTTAAGCTGTCTCGCTAACCCCGGTTGAAATGCCCTTGCGTTCGTTTTGTTCTAGTTTTCCGCTCTCGCCATAGCTGAACGTGCGCTGTTTATTCACGGAGTCTTTCGCCGCTTTCTGAACCTTGCTGCCCACACGCTCCATCGTCCGTTGCATAAGCTTGAGCGCATTCAAATTTTTCATCGACAGATCGGCAAAATTGTCTTGCATCCGCTTCAGCTCTTTTTTCATCGCCGGATCAACGGTTTTCATCTCGCTCTTGCGGCTTAAAACATCTTCAATGCCAAGCTTGTAAGCGTTCGTTGCGTTCAGTTTTTCTTCCTGCAGGGAAAGAAAGCCCTTGGTGTCCATTTTCTCAAGCGCATCTGTTTCGCGTTCGTAAACGCGGCGCATCTGATCAATCGTATCCATCATCTCCTGCATCGCCTTATTAGGGTCGGCGGAAAAGATGAGTTTTGCTGCTCTTGCCTGTGTCTGCATGTTTAGTCTCCCGCTTTATGAGCTGAAGTTTCGTTTTCATTGACCGCCTGCTTTGGCAGGGCATAGTTAATGCGCTGGTCTTGTCCAAGCTCCTGCACAGCCAGCAGAGAGCTTTGCGTACGGCTTTTGGCGTGCTCGTAAATATTGTGAACAATGTCGTTGTTGGTTTTGGTTCTCTCGCCAAGTCCGGCTTGGAGTTTTTCCAAGCGATCCAGTAGCGGCTTTTCTGCGCCGCGATAGGTGTTCATATTTATTCTAAATTCTTCAGAAGCTTTCACATACTGCTCAGTTACAAGCATTTTTTCGTCTTGAAGAATAGCAAACGCCACCATGTCATTTTGTGCCAAAGCCTGAGATTCACGATCTGCCAGCTTCGATAAATTATTGGTAAGACGGATCAACAGGTTCAGCGCCTGTGATGTGTCTTGAGGCAAAACGCTGTTTGAGTTTACTCTCTGCGCAGTATTTTCTTGATTATTCATGGCTTGTTCCTCCGTTATCAATCGCTTCTTGCATTTGAATCATTTGTTCTTTGACACTGCTGGCAACGCCAATGCTGCCGGTTTGTGCCATAATCTTTCCGTACTCTTGCAGCAACATGCTGCGGAAAATTTCCTCGCCTTTACCGCCGCCAAAGGGCGCTTCCGTGCTAATCCCTTCAAACATCGGTTTCATCATCTCGGCAACAAACACCGCTTCAAAATCGCGCGCGGTTTCTTCAATCTTTTGCAAATCCTTGTCTTTTGCCGCGTTCTTCAGCGCTTTGGTCGATGCGCTGGTATCGCCCTGCGCTGCCTGCAACAGCGCGATGTTCGTATCAGGGGTGAGGGGACCGGTCATTACATCACCTCAATTTCTGCCTGCAGCGCGCCGGCAGCTTTAATCGCTTGAATGATGGTAATGATGTCACGCGGTTTCATACCTAAACGGTTAAGCCCAGTCACCAAATCTTGAAGTGTCACGCCGGTTTCGGTTATCGCCAGCTTCACATCCTCGCCCGTGTTCACGCTAATATCGCTGCGCGGCACGATAACTGTTTCGCCGCCCTCGGCAAACGGATTGGCTTGGGAAACTTGCGGTGTTTCTGTGATTTTGACGGTCAAATTGCTCTGCGCAATCGCGACATCGCTAATCCGCACATCTGCGCCCATGACAATTACGCCGCTACGCTCAGATATAACGACGCGCGCCGGTTGGTCGGGCTGTATCGGTAAAAGCTCAATATCTGTAATAAGATCAACAATCGAGCCGTCATAATTCTTCGGGCGTCTTAACGTCACGCTAGCGGAGTTCTCTGCTTTGGAAATGTTGGCGGATGTAAAACCGTTTATGGCCTGGGAAATCCGCCGCGCGGTTGTGAAGTCCGGGTTTTTCAGCGCTAAACGAACCTGTTGAAGCTCTTCTAGGGAGAAATCAATCTCGCGCTCGACAATCGCGCCCGATGCAATTCGTCCCGATGTCGGGATATTCTGTGTAACGGTTGCCGCTTCACCTGAAACGCTAAAGCCTGCAATGCTAACTTCACCCTGCGCAACGGCATAAACTTCACCATCCGCCGCGAGCAGGGGGGTTACCAGCAATGTACCGCCTTGCAGGCTGGTTGCATCACCCAGTGATGAAATGCTCACATCAACGCGTGAACCTTGGTTGGTAAAAGGCAGCAACGTTGAGGTCACCATAACGGCGGCCACATTGCCTGTGTTCAGATTTTGACCGCGAACATTGACGCCAAGGCGCTCTAGCATAGCAATCAAACTTTGTTCGGTGAATGGCGAATTGCCAAGGCTGTCGCCGGTGCCGTTTAGTCCGACAACCAAACCATAGCCAACCAGTTGGTTGTCCCGAACCCCTTCAATATCAACGATATCCTTGATGCGTGAGGTCTTGGCATGGGCGCTGTAAACCATAAAAACGCTGAACAAGGCAAAAATAAACACACCAAAAATCGCGCGACCAACTGTTAACACGGGGGAGGATTGGCGCGTGTATTCTAGTACTTCGTTGTTTATAATGGCTCTGTTCAGCATGTTTTATCTCTTATATCTACTTGCGGGAAAAACTTTTCCGGCCCCTTTGTCTATGCGAAAGCTGTGCCAGTTTTTCTAAGGGCAAGAAACGTTGTAATTCCACGGTTTCTCTATGTTTGGGTGTGGATAACTGCTGGGCAAAAATGGTCCATTTTTTACCGTAAAAAACAGGGCGGCAAATCTTTCCGCCTTGCTGTAATGTCTGCAAGTTCGCTATACTGGAATATGAACAACGCAACTTGAGTTAAATTCATGAAGATATCCGGCCCTGGCCAAACCAAAGGCCCATCAAAAACAGCGAAAAGTGGCAAGGCGTCAAAAAGTGACGCCAGTTTTGGCGATTTTATTGCCAAAGATACAACCGGCGCTGCGCCATCCCAGAGCACTCAGTCCATTGCGCAAGTGGACGCTTTGCTCGCTATTCAAGGCGCTGAAGACCCCACAGCCGGCGCCGCGAAAAAACGCGCCCGGCAGCGCTCAACAGTCATCCTTGATGAGCTGGAAAAGATCCGCATGGCGATGCTCAGCGGCACTCTTACAATCGGCCATATGATTGATATTGCTGATGTTGTGGCCTCTCACCGTGAAAAAATCATGGACCCTGCTTTGACCGGCATTATGGATGAAATTGATCTGCGGGCGCAGGTTGAACTGGCGAAAATGCGTGTTGCTCTGGGCGTACAAAATTCTGCATAATTCTAATGATTTCAATGCTTTTCACCGCCATCCGCATATAAATTATGTTTAAGGCACGGTTTTGCTTGTCAGCAGCCCAATCCGTGCCTATATTCTCTTGCCTTACGACGTGTTTATACAGATTTACATGGGGATTTAGCAGCCAATGAGTTCTACAAATAGTGTAATAGTACCGCAAGATTATGATCCTGAAAAAGATAAGGGTAAGTTTATGAACCCTGTCATGATCGAATATTTCCGCCAAGCTTTGATAGACTGGCGTACCGAACTTGTCCGTGAATCAGAAGATACAATCGCAAAAACACTGCAGGTGGCGGACCTGCAAAAACCGGATATGACCGATCGCGCGTCTGAAGAAACTGACCATGCATTGGAGCTCCGCACCCGTGACCGTGAGCGCAAGCTGATCTCTAAGATCAACGGGACACTAGAAAAACTCGATGATGGCGAATATGGCTATTGCGAAGAAACCGGTGAGCCGATCTCGATTGCTCGCCTGAAAGCGCGTCCCATCGCCACTCTGTCTCTCGAGTCGCAAGAACGCCATGAGCGCATGGAAAAAACCCAACGCGACGATTAAAAAAAACCGGCTGCCATGCACAAGCGCACAACAAACCGGTTGGGAGTTGGTGGGTAAGGTATTCTTTGTATCAGTGGCTGTTTTTGTTTTAGCCCTTTGCTCTACCCTTAAATCTTAAAATGGGAAAACGATGTCATACAGCTGCTGACCGTAACGGGGCTGCTGAACATCGGTAAGCTGACCTTCGCCGCCATACGCTATGCGCGCCTCGGCGATCTTTTCGTAAGAAATAGTGTTTTGAACCGAGATGTCTTCCGGGCGGATAACGCCGTCAACTTGTAGAATTCTTTTTTCAAAATTCACCAGAACTTCCTGCGAGCCATTAATCACCATATTGCCGTTTGGCAAAATCTGCGTGATCAACGCGGCAAGCTGAACCGTAACCTCTTCCTCGCGCTCAACCGTTCCTGTTCCGGTATGGCTGGAATCTGCTCCAAATTCAGCCAAATTTGTATTATCAATCGCCTCAGGTAAAATTTCTCCAAGAGCGGCTTCATAACCAAGCAACGAGGGCAGGGCTGCGTTTTCGTTACTGGAACGAGAGCGTGAGCTTTCATTGTCCAGCTCCGCTTTGTCATCAATATCGATCATGACAGTGATGATGTCACCAATGTCGCTGGCGCGCTGGTCTTTAAAGAATGTCGTGCGGTCTGCTGCCCACAAAGAATTTTTCTGCGGCGTGACATTTTTTGGGCTGGGCATCGGCAAACTCACCGGCTGATAGCCGCTTTGCGTCGTCGGGTCTTTGATCCCTGACATGTCCGGCGCCTCGCCAATGCTGGCAGCCCGGTCCATCGCACTACAGGCGCCGAGCGCGCTGCATGTCAGCAGGACCAGTCCCAGCTTTGTTGTTTTTTGAATACGCATAGTTCTACCTTTCTTCTAAGGTGCCGTTTCTTTTAGAAACTTTGCACCATCACTTCTTTTTGTGCGGTGATTTTGGCTTGCAGTGTTTTGCTGCTGCTCGCATTCACCACGCGAATTGTGTCGCCTTTTGCGCCACTTTCCAGCGCCTTGCCTTGGGCCGTGAGAGACATTGGCCCGCTCTTAAACACCATGGTCACCAACTCACCGCGTTTCACGATTTGCGGAAATTGAACGTCATTATCTTTGATGGGCTTCCCGGCGTGGATAATGCGCCGCGCGGTCATCCCAACCAGATCTTCAGCCTCGAGCACCACGTCATGCTTAACAAACTCGCTGCGGACATCGATAAAATCGATATCATCCATACTAATCACATCACCGTTTTTAACGGCGCTGCGCATAATAGGAAGCGCGCTCATTTGTTGAATAACGCCGCTGACTTTTTCGCGAACGATCGGGTTTTCTTTTGATGGCGCAACCAACACCGCGTCAAAATATTTTTGGCTGCCATTGAAGCTTAAAGATTCAACCTCAACATTTTGTGTTTCGCTTTGTGGTAGAATGATTTCTTGAGCCCCCGAGGAAATCACAACATTAAACTTGCCGTTCATCCCTTGCGCGTTGAGCTCGTTCTTAAGCGTATCTTGGATCATCGTAGGTGAAATAACTGTTGCTGCGCGGCTCAGCACAGCAAACTCTCCAGCCGACGCCGGCCGCCATTGTAAATCCATCGCAATAGCAATGCGCATCAATGTCCGTGCATTCAGCGTCATGTCATGACCGGGGCGCGGGGCAGGGCCAAGCACTTTATCCGCTTTATGCTCCAGCCCGGAAAAAACATCGCCCAGCGTAATTACATTGTTTTCAATGATGCTGTTATGCTTCAAAGACACAGCAGACGCGGTTTGTGGCACAGTAATGGCTATACCAACTGCGATAATTGCAACCCAGCCTAAGGCCATCTTGCGGATCACTGACCTACGTCCTTTGTTCTGTTTTTTCATCATGTTACGCATCATTTTTCTCCTTAAACGCCTTAAGCTTTTATCGAAGCTGTCCAACAGTTTGCAGCATTTCATCGCTGGTCGAAATCACCGTCGAATTCATTTCATACGAACGCTGCGCCGTGATCAGCAATGTAATCTCTTCCACCACATTCACGTTTGATTGTTCAAGCGCGGCTTGCTGCAACCGGCCAAATTCATCTTGGCCCGGGTTGCCCGTTGTCGGGGAGCCCGACGCATCCGTTTCTAAAAACAGATTGTCACCAGTAGCTTCCAATCCGGCCGGGTTCACAAAGCTTGCAAGCTGTAATTGTCCAACATTCGACGTTGCAGTCTGTCCCGGTAGACTCACCAGCACTTCACCTTCGGCGCTAATATCAATGCTCAAAGCATCTGCAGGAATAGTAATGCCCGGATCGACAGTAAAGCCCTGAACGGTAACAATTTCACCGTTTTCGTTCATCTGAAATGTACCATCTCTGGTGTAGCCGGTATCGCCGCTTGGCAGCGTAATTTGGAAATAACCTTCGCCAGTAATGGCAAGATCCAAAGGATTCTCTGTGATCTTGATCGCACCTTGTGAATGCTGGCGTACAACCGAACCTGTCTTTACACCAAGGCCAAGCTGCAGGCCCGCCGGCACTATCGTGCCGCTATCGGACGATGTTGAACCGGGGCGGTCAATATTTTGATAAATCAAATCCTGAAAGGCCGCGCGCTGGCGTTTATAACCGGTGGTGGTCATGTTAGCGATGTTGTTGGATATCACATCCACATTCATCTGTTGGGCCAGCATGCCCGTTGCGCCAATATCAAGTGATCTCATAGTCTTTCTCCTTTAATGAGTTTTATTGTTCATGCCTTAGTTTTGTCCCGTTAGCTTTTGTATGGCTCCGCGCAGGCGTTCATTTTCTGATTGCAAAACAGTTTGTGTCGATTGATAGGTGCGCAGCGTTTCAATCATCCGTGTCATCTCAACAACCGGCTGCACGTTCGAGCCTTCAACTTGTCCTTGCAGTACAGCTGTATTCTCTGCTGGTGTTCCCGGTTCAGGCGAGCTGTACAGTGTGTTCCCTTGCGCCTCCAAAACTTGCACATTTTCAAATTCGGCCACCATGATCTGGCCAAGCTGGCCATTTTGGTCCGAAACAAAGCCGTTTTTATCAATTTTAATTTCTGTGGAATCTGCGGGAATAACAATGGCAGCCCCGCCTTGATCGGCAACGGCAAACCCTGCGGAGTTGCGCAGCGTTCCTTGCGCATCAAGCTGAAATTGTCCCGCACGTGAATACATCACTTCTTCGCCAGGTCCTACAATTCCGAAAAATCCCGGCCCGACCAAGGCAACATCTAAAGAATTTCCTGTGAAAGAAAGCGAGCCTGGGTCAGTGTTCTCATACTGCGATCGGTTATAGACAAAGGACAGCGCATCATCGGCCGCGCGGTCGGTGGTCTTGCCGCGTTGGTCGGCAAGATATTCCTCAAAAACAAGGTTTTGCGCGCGGTATCCCGACGTATTCGCATTGGCTACATTGTTGGCGATAATGTTCATATTGGTCTGTTGGACCAATTGTTTAGATAGCGCCAGATAGATGCTATTTTCCATCGTCTATAGTCCTTACCTTCATAACGAACCTTACCTCGTTATATTTTTACTATTCTTTTCACGGTTGCCGGTTTTTAAAAGTGGCAACTCCTGCACCAGACATTGCATGCACTGTGCCAGATCAAAAAAACCAATTTAATCAGCGCTCTAATTTGTATTTGTCAAAAAAACGACGCGGCATAATCTGCAAAAACCGGAGCAACGCATCTCGCGCTGCAGGCAATTTTTGCCTTTGTTTTATCCACAGTCGCGGCGATCTGTGTATAGTTTGGTGGCGGGCCTGCGAGGTGTTAGACGATCAGGCGGAATTGATTTATACTTTTCTTTCAATGGTTTTATTCAAAAGTGAATGCGCCAGAAGACTGCGTGATCTGTCCCGAACAATTACAGTAGAAGAGCATCATGGTTGACGACGAAGATCCTGAAATGAATGAAGACGCCCCGAATGAAGACATTCTTGAGGGTGAGGAAGGCGAGGGCGGCGAAGAGGGTGAGGAAGGCGAGGGCGGCGAAGGCCTTGATAAGAAAAAGCTCATTCTAATTGCCGGAGGCGCTGTCGTTCTGTTAATGGCAATCGGCGCTGGTCTGTTTTTCACGGGTATGCTTGATGGCCTGCTAGGTAAGGCGGAACAAGAATGCGTTGAGGTTGATGACGGCCACGGCAACATGGTTGAGGAATGCACCGCCAAGGAAGAAGAGCATGCTGCTGATGGCGGTGGCGATGGCCATGGTGGTGACGATGGTCATGGCGGGGGCAGTGGTCAATTTTTAGAAATTCCCACAATGCTGGTCAATTTAAGCTCGAACGACGGAACTCCGCGCTATTTACGCTTGACCGTGCAGTTGGAACTCTATTCAAGTGCTGATAATCCTGCTGTGGAGGCTGTTATTCCGCGTGTTGTTGACCAGTTTCAAACCTATCTGCGAGAGCTCAGGGTAAAGGATTTGCGCGGGTCTGCCGGAATTTATCGTTTGCAAATGGAGTTACTATGGCGCGTCAATCAGGCGGCCGCACCTGTAAAGGTTAAAGATGTGCTGTTTCAGGAAATTCTTATCCAATAATGCTATAATGATCGATAAAGGCACGAATTTTGCAGGTTTCCCCTGCATGGTGCACAATACAATGAATAAAAAAATAAATGGAAATGACTAGATGAGTGATACCGGTTCGGAAGAGCTCGAAGAAGAAATGAGCGAAGAAGAAAAGGCCATGATGGAGCAATGGGAAACCATGGCTGATGATGATGATGACGCTGGCGATGCTGACGCTACGGTGGAGGCTGATGCTGTCCCTGCTTTCGACGGTGCAGAGGAAGACGATGGCACCGGAACCCGCATTCTCAATCAGGATGAAATCGACTCACTCCTTGGTTTTGATGATGACAATGCCATGGGCGCTGAAACGTCTGGCGTTATGGCGCTCATCAATTCGGCAATGGTCAACTATGAGCGTTTGCCGATGCTCGATATTGTTTTCGACCGTCTTGTCCGTTTGATGTCGACCTCGCTCCGTAACCTAACAACCGACAACGTCGAAGTTTCTCTTGATCAGGTTTCCACCGTTCGTTTCGGTGATTACATGAATTCGATTCCTCTGCCCGCGATGCTCTCGGTCTTTAAGGCCGAAGAGTGGGATAATAACGGCTTGCTCGTTACAGACAGCGCGCTCATTTACTCCATAGTCGATGTGCTGCTTGGCGGCCGGAAAGGCACGCCCGCCATCCGCGTCGAGGGACGTCCTTACACGACCATAGAAAGCAAGCTTGTTGAAAAAATGGTGCAGGTCACGCTCGGTGATCTGTCTTCGGCGTTTGATCCGCTTTCCCCGGTCAGCTTCGGTCTTGACCGTATGGAAACCAATCCGCGTTTTGCGACAATCACCCAAAGCAACAACGCTTGTGTGCTTGGGCGTTTGCGCGTAGATATGGGTGATCGCGGCGGCCGCGTCGAAATCCTCATCCCTTACGCCACTCTCGAACCTATTCGTGAACTGCTCTTGCAGATGTTTATGGGTGAAAAATTTGGCCGTGACTCCATCTGGGAAAGTCACCTGACTCAAGAGCTCTATAAAACCGATATCCAGCTCCAGGCTATTTTAGGCGAAAAAAGTACTCTTCTTGGCGACATGCTCAACTGGAAAGTCGGCACGCAAGTGATGTTCAATACCCGCACCGAAGATGCGCTTGAGCTGCGTTGTGGCCATTTCCCCATGTTCCGCGGGCCCGTAGGGCAAAAACAAGAACATATCGCCGTGCGGATTGAAAACTATCTCGAACCCGAAAAGGATGATGATTAATGAGTCCCACTTTACTGAGTTTAGTTCTGGATATTGCTGTTTTATTAGCTTTAATCGGAACAATTTATTTTGCCCTACGTTTATCAACCAGCCTGAATAATTTTCGGGCCCACCGTAATGAGATGAAATCCTTGATCGCGCAGCTAACCAAAAATATTAACGAAGCCCAAACAGCCATTGAAGGGCTGAAAGCCACCAGCAATATTGCTGCCGATAATCTGGATGATGTGCTCCACGATTCCCGACGCATGGCTGAAGAGTTAAAGATGATCAATGAAACCAGTGATAACCTAGCTAATCGCCTTGAAAACCTAGCCTCACAAAAAGGTGTGGGCGCAAGGTCTTCTGATTCTGTGTCTTTCGATGCCGAGGAAGACGAGGAGTTTTTCGAGGAACCGCAGGCGGCCAACACAGATTCCCAAGGAATTGAGCCCCCTTCGTTTTTTATTCAGGATCATGAATTTGATGATGGTGAAACTGGCCACGAAGCAGGGGCGAATGATAAATTTGTGAGCGAAGCGGAAAAAGATTTACTTCAAGCTTTGCATGGCCATAAAAAATCTGGACGGAGTTAATCTTAAAATTATGAAGATCACGCCGCAATTTCGTATCCTGCCCTTGTTGATTGTTGTCGCCATGTTGGCATTTTCTGTCCGGCTTGTTGATTTTGCCATAGGCGTATCATCACTTACCGGCGCAGCCATGGCTGAAGATACGGCGGGCAAAGACCATGCAGCCGCAATGCCCGATGAGGGAGAGCTAAAACATGCAGACGAAGAGTCCATGGAAGGAGAAGAATCGGACAGCCATGCATCCTCTGAAGACTCGATGATAGATCAGGAAGAAACTCAGGACTGGCGTGATGCTGGTGAGGAAGAATTTGAATACTCTACTATTACGCGGGAGGTCTTTGAGGATCTTGGTAAGCGCCGCCGCGGCCTTGATATGCGTGAAAAAGAAATTATGGCCCGTGAAGCTTTATTAAGAGCCGCCGAACAAGAAATAGACCGCAAATTTCAGGAGCTCTCAAATTTACGAATTCAAATTGAAACCCTACTTGAGCAACAATCTAAAGAAGAGCTCGCCCGGGTCCAAAGTCTGGTAAAAATATACGAAGGCATGAAGCCGAAAGACGCCGCCCGCATCTTTGATACGCTCGATTTAGACGTGCTCATGACTGTTATGTCCAGAATGTCAGAGCGCCGCCTTTCACCAATTCTTGCAAGTATGAACCCGGAGCGCGCACGAACAATCACCATTATGCTTGCTGAAGAAAAGCAACTACCAACACTTCCGGGTAGTAATTAGAAAAACTATTTACATTTTGTGCAATGCGACTTCCACATTCGGCTGTATTCCTATAAGCTTATTCATTAAATTCTTCTGAGTTTTCTATTACACTTACAAAGCATTAACACTTTTTCATGCATAGTATATGAACGAATAATGGGTTTATGCATATTTAATAAAAGGAGAAAACAGTGGCTATCGATAAAGATATGAATGTGCTCATCGTTGATGATTACAACACAATGCTCAGAATTATAAATAACCTCTTGAAGCAACTCGGCTTTAGCAACATAGATGAGGCAACCGATGGTGAGGCTGCACTTGCAAAAGTGAAGCAAAAAACATACGGCCTTATTATATCCGACTGGAATATGGAGCCGATGACGGGGTTTGATTTTCTTAAAGCTATACGTGCTAGCGATGAGGGTTACAAAAACACACCTTTTATTATGATCACTGCAGAAAGTAAGACGGAAAATGTGGTGCTGGCAAAACAAGCTGGTGTGAACAACTATATTGTTAAACCATTTAATGCAGAAACTTTAAAAACAAAGATGGAAGCCGTTCTAGGCGCTTTTTAGCTCTTATTGATTAAAAAACTTAAAGGAATATAAAAACATGGGCAACGAACAACAATCTTTTGAACGCGAACAGGTCGTTCAAATTATCAACTCGGTCGTTTCTAAAATTGAAAATGTTGGTGGAGACGCCACAGCTACAGGTATATTTAAGGAGCTAAAAACCCTTCAGCGTATTATTGATGAGGCGCGTAATGAAATTGGGTTAACGCGGCCAACCGATATCAAGGATAAGCATATTCCCACAGCCACAGATGAGTTGGACGCCGTTGTTGAATCTACAGCTGAAGCAACAGGTGCAATTATGGATTCTTGTGATGTGATTCAGGAAAAAGCCGGCGCTATTGGCGGCGAAGTTGGTGATGCTATAGGCAATGAAGTGATTAAAATTTTTGAAGCCTGTTCTTTTCAGGACATCACCGGCCAGCGCATTACCAAAGTCGTAACTACCCTGAAAACTATCGAGGACAAAGTCGCCCAGCTTATTAATGTTTTGGGTGAAAGCTTGCCCATCGAAGAGCATGGTGAAGAAGATTCTGATGTAGGAAAAACAATAGAAGAAAAACTGCTGAACGGCCCGCAACTGCCCGATAAAGCCATTACCCAGGACGATATTGATAAGCTTCTGGAAGAGTTTGACTAATTTCTGGCCTGCTCTCTAACCTTAACCTTTGTCATCTGCATACGATTGCGCCTATAATATAAGGTATGGCAAATCAGTTTCTTGGTCTTTCGTTATTTATTATGTTGTTGTCGTTTTTTATCATATTAAACGCAATCTCCAGCTTTGAAGACACAAAATCCAAGCCGGTGCTTAACAGCATATCAATGACATTTTCAAACCAACAGACCGTTGAAGACGCGCTGCCTGGTAAGATGGTTGTTAAAAACAATACTCAGAATCAAGAGGGCAGTACTCTCGACCGTATTGAAGCGGCCTTCCAATCACAAATCGCCACCGCAGAAACCAAACAAAACCGGCTTGGGACGATGATGTTTATGCGCATGCCGTTTGATGATTTTAATAAAGGAATAAAGAAAAGCTTGGTGATAGCCGCATCGAGTCCAACGGCAACATTAGAAAATGACGATCTGGACCTTCTGCCCATGCTGGTCTCTCTCATGGAAACCAGCCGTGATGTTAGCTACACCATGGACATGATTCTCAATATTGAAGAAGAGCCGTCCTTTGTCTCTACAAATGATCCGCAGCGCTTCGCCGCGTTGAATAAATCCATCTCTTCAATCGCTCTCAAACTTGAGGAAGCCGGCCTGCCTAAATACCAGGTTACTTCGGGTTTAAAGCAAGGTGAGGCTGGCGTTGTCGATCTAGTTTTCCGGCGTTATTTACCGTTTAGCCCGGTAGGCATAGAGAATCAAACAACCTCGCAGGACGCTGAGACCGAATCTTCGGAGGCTCAGCCCGATGAAGGAGGATGAAGCCATGAAAGATGACGAGGAAATGTTGGAATCCGGAAGCTTTTTAGCGCCCAACAGGCGCAAAAGCCAAGGTGAAGAAGGCTCGACAAGCCTGTGGCTGATTACATTTACCGACGTTATGGCGCTCATGCTCACATTCTTTGTCTTGCTCTATTCCATGAGCGTACCGCAGGAAGAGGAATGGAATGAGATGACCAGCGGTTTGCAAAATGAGTTCAGCAAGACTTACAGTGCCCAGTCGTACGAAGGCCCGCAAGACGCCGTTAATATCGACAAGATCGATTTTTCAAAAGCGCAAAGCCTCACATATCTGAATTCAGTTTTGGTCAATGTCATTGAAAAAGATGAGCGTCTTAAGAATATCGAGCTCATCCCGCAAAAAGATAGCCTCATCATTTCCGTACCTCAAGAGCTTCTGTTCAATAGCGGCCAGTCCGATGTTTCAGCCAAGGGAAAGCAGGTTCTGTTTTCCATGGGCAACACCATGTCGCGCATTCGTAACCGCATTGAGGTGATTGGCCATACCGACCCATCCCCAATTCAAAACGCTGAAACGCTCTATGGTTCAAACTGGGAGCTGTCCCTGGCTCGCGCTGCCAGTGTTTCTGTCATTTTAGAAAATGCGGGTTACCAGCGCCCGATCATTATTCGCGGTCTTTCAAGCTCGCGCTATGAAGACCTGCCAAAAGAGATGAACGAAGAAGAGCGCCTGTCTCTGGCCCGGCGCGTCGATATCGTCGTTATGCCCGATGATGGCTCTGTTCGTAATCAATCTTTCGAGATTGATATCCTGCGTTAAATTTTTGTGTATCCCCTGCTGCGTATGGGTAAGCCAAGGCCCTGTCCTTGTTCTTTAAAACAACACATGGCACACTTAAAAAGATGCATTACGCCGTAACCAGATTCGTTTGTTTTCTTGCGCTCATACTTGCTTTGAGTGCGTCGCTTACCGCGCAGGTTTTCGCCGCTGACCTCAATGTTCGCACCGGCGCACATGAACAATATTCCCGCCTTGTTTTTGATTGGACAGCCACCGTTGAATACACGATAGACCGAAGCGATAAATCCCGTCTTATTATAGAATTCTCAGCGGCCGCGACATTGAACGCAAAGGCTGCAAAATCCAACCCCGTCGCCAATATATCCGCTTTGGAATCGTTATCTTCAGATCCTTTGAAGGTTGCAATTTCTATTCCCAAAGACAGCCGCGTGCGCGATCTAAAAGCTGGTAACAAAGTCATCATTGATGTCTATCACCCGCCTGGCGGCGCGCAAAAACAAGAAAAACTGGCTGTTAAAAAATCAGAGCCGGAGGCCGCAAAAAAGCCTGCAGAAAAAACGCAAAGCCCCGAAACTGCAGAAATCATCGAAGCTACAGAGGCCAAAACGCCCGATGTTCCGCTGGAGGAGGCTCCAAAACTGCGTAAACTGACGATGCGCGAAGAGCCAACATTGGTCACCGTATCCTCAACACAAAACTTTGGGATGGCTGTGTTTGAGCTCGGTGGTCGGCTTTGGATGGTCAATGATAAATCAAATCTGCTCATAAAACCTCAGCTCAGCGGCCCGCTAGCGGAGCAGCTCTCTCCCATAACGGATGTAAAAGGGCTTCAGGGCAAAGCCCATACGCTGCTTCTTCCTGAAGGTCAAACAACCAAAGGCAATGGTGGCGGCATATTGTGGCGTGTTTTGGTTGGACGCGGGCTTGAGCTGGATGAAGCACCTGAGCCAAAGCGTGTCGAGGTCAATCGCGCCGATGCGCGCAGTGGTAAAATTCTCTGGCCATTAAAAGGAGCGCGTGCAGTTCTGGACTTTAAAGATCCCGTTAGTGGCCATGATATTAAAGTTGTCACAGTTGAGGAAGCCAAACAATATGCCGGCCCTCCACGCGAATTTATTGATTTTGAAGTGCTGTATTCACCCGTTGGCCTCGCGATCATACCCAAGGTTAGCGACTTAAACATGCAGATTGTACGCGGCGGCGTTGAAATTTCCCGCCCCGGCGGATTGACCATGGTTGAAGAAAGCCTTTTAGCCTCCATGACCGCCAAAAAAATACAAGCCGAAGATGACGACACGCTCGTCATGACGCGTGTGTTCGATTTTAAAGCATGGCAATTGGGCGGTATACCCTCACTGCTTGAAAATAAACGCATCATCCTTGCGGGATTAAAAGAATTGCCGGAAACCGCGCAGGCAGAGAGCCTATTAACATTGGGTAAAATGTATCTTTCCAATTCTATGGGGCCCGAGGCGCTCGGCGTATTAGATTTTGCAGCGCAGGAGCGTCCGGGGCTTTTTGGAAACCCCGAATTCACCGCGCTTCATGGGGCGGCCAGCGCGCTCAGCAGCCATAATATCGATGCCTTCAGCTATCTTTCTCAAGATATTTTAATCCCTTTCGAGGAAGTTCATTATTGGCGAGCTTATATTCTGGCTGACGAAGGCGATTGGCAACAAGCTGCAGAAATCTTGCCCAAAAAATTTGCACCGCTTTACGATTATCCGGTGCTTTTGCAAAATAGACTGCTTCCTCGGCTGGCTGAAATTGCCCTGCGTAGCGGAGATTTAAAAAGCGCCGAAGAGTTGCTCGCCATCATCGAAAAAAATAAAAAAGAAATGCAGGACCCTCAAAAAGCATCTCTTGTTTATTTGCAAGGGGAGCTGTTCCGCCAGCAAAAAAATACCAAGAAGACAAAAAAATTGTGGAAACCACTGACCGTTGGGTCTGATGATTTATATCGTGCAAAGGCCGGGCTTTCTTTAGCTCGCTTAAAGGTCGCCGAAGGAGAAATAACACCGGAAGAGGCCATCGATGACTTGGAACGTTTGCGCTATGCTTGGCGTGGTGATCAACTCGAGGTGCAGATTAATTACTGGCTGGGCCGCACATATTTTGAAGCCGGAAAATATCTAAAAGGCCTCAAGCTTATGCGTGATGCCGTCAGTTATGACGAAGGAACACCGCTCGGGCAGCGCGTTGCCGGGGAAATGGCCGACATTTATGCGCAGCTATTTTTGGGAGAGGAACTGGACAAAGTCTCTCCGCTCGATGCGATTGGCCTTTACGATGAATTTAAAGAGCTTGTGCCGCTGGATGAGCGCGGCGATAAAATTATTGAACGTCTGGCCGAACATCTGGCCAAGGCTGACCTGTTAACTCGCGCGGGCGATCTGCTTCAATATCAACTCGACCACCGATTAAAAGACGCAGATATTTACCGCGTGGGGGTACGGGTCGCGGCCATTCGCCTGCTCGACGCTCAATATGATAAAGCCATCAAAGCCTTAAATGTCGCTGCTGCAAAACTCCAGCAGCTTCCCGAAGAAATGCGCACCACGCGGCGCTACCGCGATATTTCATTGCTCCGTGCCCGCGCACTCTCACGCAAAGGCCGCCCGGATCAGGCTCTCGCGCTGCTCGGCGATCTTGACCGCACCGCCGATATGAACCGCCTGCGCGCCGATATTGCTTGGACGGCCGGGTACTGGGATGACGCCGCCGAGGCTTTGGGCGACGTACTTCTCGATCAAAATATTTCCCTCACCCGCCCACTGGATGAAGAAGACACGGCGCTGTTGCTCCAGCGTGCTGTGTCTCTCAACCTAGCGGGGGACCGCATAGGGTTGGCCAATATGCGTGAAAAATATTCCGACCTTATGGCCCAGACTGAAAAATCTAAAGTGTTTGATGTTATCACGCGCCCCCGGCAAAGTGGCGCTCTGGCCGATCGTGATACGCTTCTTTCGGTCGTCTCCGAAGTCGATCTGTTTAAGGACTTCCTCGACAGCTATAAAAACGCCGCCCCACCGGTGAATTAACTTTCTGAAACTCTTTATATTTTTGTGAAATTGAACAAATTATACGTTACGGTCCCTATACCAGCAGGACGATAAGCTTTCACTTTTGAGTGCTCATTAAGTTCAAGGCCCGTCCTTCCTGCTGACGCTAGTATAGAATCTTTTTTATGAGCCATGGTTCTATGAGGGAGTTTACGTGGTGTAACATAGCTTAATAAACCAGATATGAGCCTATCTACCTTCTGCACAGTTGCCTCTGTCTCCAATGTTGTGAATGAGACCGTTCCTCCTTTTTTAGTTATCCTTGATAACTCTGATATAAGCCTATCGCTATCTCTTATAAACTCAAACAAACCACAGGCAACAGCTATGTTAAACTGATCACTTCTGGAGGGGACACAGCCTGCCTGCATATCAGATTGTATGACAGGGACATTAGGGTTAACTTTTCTTAGCTCACCCAGCATTTTTTCAGATATATCAAATGCGACTACATCTGAACCAGAATTAATGAATTTCCGGGTTAGAATTCCCGTGCCAGCTCCTAAATCTGCAACTTTAAAATCTTCTAAAGAAGCAGTGTCATGATTATTCAGTACTGACGCAAATATATGTTCAGGTCCTTGCCAATCCCAGTCATTAACATCCCAGTTATAGCATGGTGACCATTTATTAAATTTTGCCCTTGTATGTTTTGAATCAGGCGGATTTGAAAGCAACCCCATAAAATGCTCCGATAACCATTTAATAATCGAAAGCGAACTTATGTTGTTTTACGTATAAATGCAAGTTTTATTTCCATATGGTGCTGTCTTGCCTAGCCAGGCACAGGAATATTCGCAGGATCAAAACTGCGGATAAGCGATCCCGCAATCAAATACCACCCATCGACCAGCACAAAGAATATAATCTTAAACGGCAGGGAGATCGTCACCGGCGGCAGCATCATCATCCCCATCGACATCAAGATAGACGCCGTCACAAGGTCAATAATCAAAAACGGCAGGAACAGCATAAAGCCAATCTCAAACGCCCGCCTCAATTCCGAAATCATGAAAGAGGGAATGAGAACCTGCAGCGGCACATCCTCCAGATTCTCCGGCATTTCCGTCTTACTCATCTCCATGAACAGCCGTAAATCTTGCGGCCGCACATGATCAACCATGAATTCCTTGAACGGCCCCACACCCTTTTCAAACGCCTGTATTTCATCAATTTCTTCATTCATCAGCGGGACAATCGCCTGCTCATAGGCCGCCTGTAGCGTTGGCGCCATAATGAAAAATGTCAGGAACAAAGCCAACGAAATCATCACCGTGTTAGGGGGCGTTTGCTGAATTCCGATCGCGGTGCGCAGGAACGACAGCACCACCACAATCCGCGTGAACGATGTCATCATAATCAGGATCGATGGCGCCAGCGATAAAACCGTCAGAATGACAATAAGCTGGATAACCCGGCCCGTCACTGTGCCATCAGCCTCACCGCCAAAATCAATGTTGATGGCCTGCGCTTGCGCGGTGTCCGGCACCAAAAATGCCAAAAGCCCAAACAAAGCCGGAATTAAGAATCGGGAAAACATGTTAGCTATTATCAATCGGGGGAATGTTTGTTTCAATGACAGTTTCACCATTTGGCCCGAATATCACCAGATGTTGCACATCGTCGCGTTGTATAATTGCAAGCCTGCGCCGATTATCCAGCGGTATACTCTCAACAACTTTCAGCCGCGATTTTCCACCAGCCGCCGCGATCCGCCCTGATAATCCCAGCTTTTTCATGGCCATCGCCAGCCCGCCCATCAGCCCTAAAACAAAAATCAGCGCCGCAATCATTTTGAATAAAGCCGGCAACTCTGTGACTACACTATCCATATTTCTTAATCCTTATCATCCAGAGATACATTAAAGGGATTGGGCTTGCCATTAGCCTGATAAACGTAAGACAAAATTTCCGCCACCGCCATAAAAGCTTCCGATGGAATAGGGCTATCAAGCTCAATTTTCGCCAGCATTTCCGCCAAAGCGCTGTCCTCACGCACCTTAATCCCGTTCTCAAACGCCATCTGCAGAATTTTCTCGGCAAGTTTGCCCCGCCCGGCCGCCGTAATCACGGGCGCATCACCTAAATCCTCAGCTTCCTGCAGCGCTACAGCCGTCTGACGCACAGCTTTTTTCTTTATATTTAAAGGGGTTAACTTATCTTTGTGGTTAACTTTCTGTCCGTCATCATATTCATCGACCATTTTGGCACGGCTTTCGCATTGTTAATCTGTAAGCGCTTAAAAGAGGCAAAAAGCCTCCAAGACTTCAAGGCGCACAGTAGAATATAAGTAAGGTATAAGACAATGACGACCGAAAATATTGCACTTTTTCAGGCTCTGGGCGCAAAAATGGATTATTTGAACCAGCGCCAGCGCGTGATTTCGCAAAATATCGCCAATACAGACACACCGGGCTACCGGCCAAAAGACCTGAAAACCGTTGATTTCAGCAATGTTTTGAAAAACGTTACAAGCGGTAATCACAGCGTGAGCCTCGATACAACAAATGAGGGGCACCTGCCGCCGCCAAGCGATGTTAGCATCGCCGACCCCCGCAAACAAAAACACACCTATGAAGTTGCCCCGGCAGGAAATGCCGTCATCATGGAAGAGCAGCTTCTGAAATCAGGCCAAACCGTAATGGATTACAACCTCATGACCAACCTCGTGCAGAAAAACATTGGAATGATCCGCACGGCGCTTGGCACACGCTAAGGGTAAGGAATAAAGGAGAATAAAAATGGGCTCTGAACTTTTAAACGCAATGCAAATTTCCGCCAGCGGCATGCGCGCGCAGGGCACACGTATTCGCGTCATCACAGAAAATGTTGCCAACGCAAATACAACAGGGAATACGCCCGGCGCGGATCCATATCGCCGCCAGACCATCACATTCAAAAACGAAATGGATAAACAGCTCGGCGTCAATCAGGTTCGGGTCGATGATATTGATACGGATCGTAAAACGCCATTTAGCTTGAAATATATCCCCGATCACCCGGCCGCCGACGAAAAGGGCTATGTAAAAATGCCCAACGTGCAGCCGCTGATCGAAATGATGGATATCCGTGAAGCGCAGCGCTCTTACGAAGCAAACCTCGGAATGATCGAACAATCACGCAGCATGGTCCAGCGCACCATTGATTTGCTGCGACAATAATATCAGCGTATACTGAACTTAGGAGTGCCTTGAATGATCGATAAAATTATAGACCCCAACGTCGCTATCAACGCCTATTCAAGTTCGATGAAAATCGCGCAAGGCACAAAAGGCGCGGATGAAACTGAATCCGGCTCTGGCGACTCCAGCGGCGGCGTCACATTCTCTGATTTTCTCAAAGAAAAAGCCTCTGAATCAGTAGATACCTTGCGCAAAAGTGAAGAAATGTCTGCCAAGGCCATAACCGGCGAAGCCGATATCACCGATGTCGTGCAGGCCATTGGCGCAGCAGAGATCACCTTGCAAACGGTTGTCTCCGTCCGGGATCGTATGATCAGCGCTTATCAAGAGATTATGCGCATGCCGGTTTAGGCTAATCTTGCGCTCTACGCTTAATTCGCGCTAGGCTTTACCCATGAATGATCAGGAAGTCCTCGAAACCGTACAACAAGCTCTTTTGCTCTGTATCCAAATCAGCGCCCCCGTCCTTTTAATTGGTTTGTTTGTGGGGGTCGCTATTGCATTGGTGCAGGCTCTCACACAGATTCAGGAAATCACGCTGGTTTTCGTTCCTAAAATTATGGCCATTTTTCTCGCCTTGTTTGTTTTCTTGCCCGGTATGATGAAAACACTCACCGTTTTCATGGAAAGCCTTGCCGATAAAATGGTCGGCTTGGGGTAGGGCACTCTCATGGAAAGTGCACTTCAGGTATTTTTAACCACCGGCGTTCTCGCCTTTATGCTCACTTTTGTCCGGCTCGGCACGGCCTCAATCATTATGCCCGGTATTGGTGATTCTTTTGTTTCTACCCGCGTGCGCCTTCATCTCGGTGTGGCGCTGTCTTTCGCCCTGTTTCCGTTAATCATGCCCTATATGCCCGATCCTTTGCCCAGCACATTTGGGCTGCTCGTTCTCATTACCATGGAATTTATTATCGGGCTTTTCATCGGCACGATTGCGCGCATTCTTATGACCGCGCTCGATACTGCCGGAATGATCATTTCCATTTCCTCCGGCCTCGGCAATGCCCAGCTGTTTAACCCGTCTTTGGCAACGCAAGGCTCATTGATCGGCGCCTTGTTTTCGGTCACCGGGGTACTACTCCTGTTTGAAACAAACCTGCACCATCTTTTGTTCATGGGAATCATGGAAAGCTACGAGCTGTTTCCTCTTGGGGCCATTCCTGACACAGGCTCGATGGCTGAAATGATGGCGCGCACTGTGGCGGGCTCATTCTCTATCGGCGTTAAAATTGCCGCACCTTTTCTGGTCATGACACTCCTTATATATGTAGGTATGGGCGTTCTCTCTCGTCTCATGCCGCAAATTCAGGTCTTTATTCTTGCCCTGCCGCTGCAGATTTTACTCTCTATCATGTTGCTGATGATGACTATTTCCGCAGCAATGGTTTACTGGCTAACTCAATATGAGCAGGGCATGGTGTTCTTTCTGACAGTGGCGCAATAACCGCTGGAAAAAGCAAAAAGGAATAACGAATGAGTGGTGGTGAAGAACAAGATGATGCCCAAAAGACCGAGGACCCCACGGCCAAAAAGCTTGAGGAGTCTCGGAAAAAAGGCGAGGTCGCCGTTTCTCGCGAAGTTAACAACTGGGTGATGCTCTTTGCCGGCACACTGATTATCGGTGCAATGGCACCGCATGTTTTCTCATCGTTGATGGAAATCTTAAAGGCATATATTGAACGCGCTTACGCTTTCCCAAGTGCGCCGGGCGGTATGGGTATTCTTTTGGGCGGCGGCCTTAAAAATGTACTGCTGGTGCTTGCTTTGCCGCTGATAATTCTTATGCTTGCGGCATTCCTCTCTCCATTTATACAGGTCGGACCACTTTTTGCCCCTGAGGCGATCAAGCCCACGCTCAGCAAAATCTCACCAATCAAAGGGGTTAAACGTTTATTCTCGATGCGTTCACTCATGGAATTCGTTAAAGGTGTTTTAAAAATCAGCATTATTGGCATTGTGGGCACGGTCATTATTTATCCATATTTTGATAAATTTGAACACCTCATTGGCTTGCCCATTCCTGTGCTCATGGATGAGCTGCAAAGCCTTGTTGTGCGGATGATGCTTGGCGTGCTCGTCGTTCTCATTGTTGTCGCGGTCATTGATCTCGTCTATCAGCGCTTTGAGCATCACAAAAAAATGAAAATGACCAAACAGGAAGTCAAAGACGAATACAAACAAACCGAAGGCGATCCTCATGTCAAAGCGCGTCTGCGCCAACTTCGAATGGAACGCGCCCGCCAGCGTATGATGCAGGCCGTCCCCTCCGCCGATGTCGTTATCACCAACCCGACGCACTATTCAATAGCCCTTAGATACGATCCAGAAATTATGGAGGCGCCGCTTTGTGTAGCCAAAGGGATCGATGAAGTCGCCTTGCGCATTCGCGAAGTCGCCAAAGAGCACAAAATTATACTTTATGAAAATAAGCCGCTGGCTCGCACGCTCTATGATACGGTCGAAATTGATGAAACTATCCCCGCAGATCAGTATCAGGCGGTCGCCGAGGTCATTTCCTTTGTCTTTAAACAAAAGGGCAAACTCAACTAACGAAGCGCACTAAAGTGCTGATAACCCTGTAAGAAGCTGTTCTTTTTGCCCTGTTTATGGCATTTTAAAGGGGCATGAAATTAAACAATTCAGAATTTATTAAGCGCCACCATAAAACGGCGCAAACTCCGCAGACAGCCGCCGGTGCGCGGCGCAATTATGACGGGTTGTTCGCGCTGATCATTTTCTGCGCCTTTATCGGTTTTCTGGTCTTTATCTTCGCCGCCACGCAGCTCAGCGATATGATGAAAATCACCACCAGCTTCGCCTTCATCCTCAGCTCCCTTGTCGGCGGCATTCTCTATCGCGGTTACAAAACCCAGCGTGCCATGGATGAAGAACTCGAGCTCATCCGCGAAGTCATGGAAGGCTCCCGCGGAGCCCGCCTGATTACCGACAGCGCGGACAACACCCTTTATTATAACCAGAAATATGAGCGCATCTGCCGCGGCGTTGGTCCGCCGAACTTTCCCAGCCTCTTGCGTTTGTTCGAACACTCCAAGGAAGTCGCCGCCCATTTCCGCCTGCTTGCCGATCAAGCGCACCGCGGCCTCACAGATTCCATCGAACTCTTCTCAAAATATGAGGATAACGAGCGTTGGTTTACCATCACCGCCCAACCGATCAGCGGCCGTGCCGGCTATGTGCATTGGCGCATCGATGATGTCACCGAAAAACATACCGTCGATAGCGCCATCCGCGATGAGCGTGAAAAGCTGATCGACTTTACCGACAACGCCCCCGTCGGTTTTTTCTCGGTAAACGAAGAAGGCCGTTTCGTTTTTGCCAACGCCACTTTTGCCCGCTGGTTGGGCGAAGACCTCCAACGTCTCCTGCAAAGCGGACGCCTCCACACCTACATGGTCGACCCGCCAAAGGGCAGTGATCCCTTTAGCCTCACCGAAGAAGGCGGCACCCGCCAGATTGCCGAAGTGCAGATGAAAGGCGTCAGCGGTAAGCCTTTCCTCGCCTCCATTAATCAGGTCATCGTCAAAGAAGGCGAAAATAAAGTCCGCACCCGCGCAGTTGTCCACGATCTCACCACAGAGCGCGAAATGCGCATGGCCCTCAAAGCTTCCGAAGATCGTTTCCAGCGCTTTTTTGATGAGGCCCCCGTCGGCATTATTCTTATGAATGAAGAGGGCATCATCGCTGATTCCAACAATGCCTTTGCCTCAATGCTTGAAAAACCGATTGAAGAGATTGAAGGCAAGGCTTTCGCTATGTGGATCGAGGACGAGTATACGGAAGAGGTCACTTCCGCGCTCGGCCGTATTGAAAAGGGTCAGCAGCTCGATGCCCCGCTTGAGATTTCCCTCAAAGGGCAAAGCGGTTCAGTCGAAACTCAAATGCACGCCCGTAAGTTCAGAAGAGGCGGTAATACTGTTCTGCACTTTATTGATCTTACAGAGAAAAAAGCGCTTGAGGCGCAGTTTGTTCAATCACAAAAAATGCAGGCCATCGGCCAGCTTGCCGGCGGCGTCGCCCACGACTTCAACAACCTGCTCACCGCGATTATCGGCTTTTCCGATTTGCTCCTGCTCCGCCATAAACCCGGCGATCCGTCTTTCGGCGATATCATGCAAATCAAGCAAAACTCCAACCGCGCCGCTAATCTTGTGCGCCAGCTCCTCGCCTTCTCCCGTCAGCAAACGCTGCGCCCGCGCATTCATGACGTCGGTGACATCCTTTATGAGCTTTCCCACCTTATCCGCCGCCTCATCGGCACGGACATCGAGCTTGACCTTGTCCACGGCCAAAACCTCGGCCCTGTTAAGGTCGATGAAGGCCAAATGGAACAAGTCCTCATCAACCTCGCCGTCAATGCTCGCGATGCCATGGGTGAAACGAATAACGGTGGCGCTATCCTTAAAATTGAAACTGATAATTTCACCAACCGTAAACCGAAAAAACTCATTTCCGAAGAGCTCCCCGTTGGTCATTGGACAATGATTAAAGTCAGCGATAATGGTTGCGGCATTCAGAAGGAAAACCTCTCGCGCATCTTTGAACCATTTTTTACAACCAAAGATGTTGGGGAGGGCACCGGCCTCGGCCTCGCTACGGTCTACGGCATCATCCGCCAGACCGATGGCTATCTTGATGTCGAAAGCAAGGAAGGAAAAGGAACTTCCTTCATCATCTATCTCCCCCGCGTGTCTCAGGCCGAGGCAGACGCACAGGAAGAAGCGCCCGAAAAAGAAGATATGGAATCAAAAGATCTGACGGGCACAGAGCGCATTCTCCTTGTTGAGGATGAAGACGCCGTTCGCACATTCTCTGAACGCGCACTTACGAATAAGGGCTATGAAGTTCTCACCGCCGATAGCGGCGAATCCGCTCTAGATCTCATCGAAAAATTAGAAAATAAAACCATAGACCTTCTCGTCACCGATGTGGTGATGCCCAATATGGACGGTCCCACATTGGCCCAGCGCATGCGCCAAACCTCTCCCAACCTCAAAATCGTCTTTATGTCCGGCTATACCGAAGACAAACTCAAGGACCATATGGGCGAAAACATCTATTTTCTCCCCAAGCCGTTCACCCTGAAACAGCTCGCTGCCAAGGTTAAAGAGGTACTGGACGATTAAATGAAATCATTTTTTACATTTGTGCTTCTTGGTTTAGCTGTGGTTTTAGGCTCATTTGGTTTTTTTGTTTCATTGGGCGAGCAAAGCGGTCGCTCAGCGACGTCTTCAAGTTCTGTATCTCAAAGCCATCAACTTGTGATGTATTCATTAACGACGTGCGGGTACTGTACAATCAAAAGGCAGGAGCTTCAGAGGGCAGGAATTCCCTTTACGGAATATTTCATTGATAAAGATATTTCGGCTCGGCAACGTCTAAATGAAAAATTGCAAAAAGCCGGCATTCAGGGGGGCAGTATAGGCACTCCGCTTTTTGAGGTTAACGGCCAAATGATCACAGGAAACCCTCCTTTTCAAAAGTTGCAAACATACTTATAAGCAATTTTGTTCTTTTTTCGTTCTTTTTTGTTGACGGAGGAACAAAACTGGTACATCCTGAATATAGATTTAAGTTCAAACCTCGCCAGCCATTGAGAATCATTGAATATCTGGCGAATCTATGCAAAGAAGAGGAACCATCCCATGTCCGTTACACACTTGAAAGACACCGAAATGAGTAATCAAAGTTCAGACGAAAAACAAAAAGCTCTCGATGCCGCGCTTGGTCAAATTGAACGCGCATTCGGTAAAGGCTCCATTATGAAGCTGAACGGTGAATTCAGCCCGGCAGAGGTGGAGGCGGTGTCATCCGGCTCGCTCGGCTTGGATATTGGTTTGGGGATCGGCGGCTTGCCGCGTGGAAGGATCGTCGAAATTTATGGACCGGAAAGTTCCGGGAAAACCACATTGGCTCTGCATGTTATTGCCGAAGCGCAAAAAACCGGCGGCACCTGCGCCATTGTGGATGCGGAACATGCCCTTGATCCGGGCTATGCCAAAAAACTTGGTGTCAATGTTGATGAGCTTTTGATCTCACAACCTGATGCGGGTGAACAAGCATTGGAAATTGTTGATACATTGGTGCGCTCCGGTGCGCTTGATGTCCTCGTGATCGACTCTGTTGCCGCTCTTGTGCCGCGTGCTGAGCTCGAAGGAGAAATGGGCGACAGCCATATGGGCCTTCAAGCGAGGCTAATGTCACAAGCTTTGCGCAAATTGACAGGCTCAATCTCTCGCTCTCGTACAACCGTTATTTTCATCAATCAGATCCGCATGAAAATCGGTGTAATGTTTGGCTCTCCTGAAACAACCACCGGCGGAAACGCGCTCAAATTCTATTCCTCCGTGCGTCTTGATATCCGCCGCATTGGCGCCATTAAAGACAAAGACGAAATCGTCGGCAACCAGACCCGCGTTAAAGTCGTCAAAAATAAAATGGCTCCGCCATTTCGTCAGGTTGAATTCGACATCATGTATGGTGAAGGAATCTCAAAACGCGGAGAACTTCTTGATCTTGGCGTGGCCGCCAACCTCGTCGAAAAGTCTGGATCCTGGTTCTCTTATGATGGTCAGCGCATCGGGCAGGGTCGTGAGAATTCCAAAAATTTTCTAAAAGAAAACCCCGAACTAGCTGAAAAACTGGAAAACCAGATCCGTGCCAATGCTGGTCTCATTGCTGATGATATGCTCACCGGCCCTGATAATGACGCAGACGGTCCTGAGCTAACCACGATTGAAAGCGAAGAGCCTGCAGCCCAAACGGACAAGAAAAAAGCTTAAATTAGGGAAGGTGAAATGGGCCCGCTAAACGGGTCCGTTTCCTCTAATCTCTTAATCTATTTATGATTTTTGAATTTTTAAAAAATGGGCCCGCTGCGGGCCCATTGGGCCTTTTTCTAGCCTTTATCCCGCATGATGCGGCCTTTTTGCTTATCCCAATCCCGCTTCTTCTTCGCGTCGCGTTTGTCATGGGCCTGCTTACCTTTACCCAAAGCAATCTCCAGCTTCGCTAAACCGCGCCCGTTGAAAAACAGCCGCAGCGGCAAAATCGAGTACCCATCTCTAGTTGCCGCGCCCAGCAATTTATCTACTTCTCGTTTATGTAATAATAACTTACGCGCCCGTTTTGGGTCATGTTGAAATGCTTGGCTGGCCTGCTGATACTCCGGAATATTGGCATTAAACAGCCATATCTCACCATCCTTCGGCCCGACATAAGCTTCTTTAATGTTCGCTTGCCCCATCCGCAGCGATTTCACTTCCGTCCCCACAAGCATCATCCCCGCTTCGAATTTATCCTCTAAAGCATAATCGAACCGCGCTTTTTTGTTCTCCACCACCGTTGCGTCGGTTGAAATCAGACCGGATTTTTTTTCTTTCTTTTTGGCCATGACATTTTAAGCCGCCGAAGCTTTGGAGATAGCTGAAAGCCCTGCATACGCCATAGAGGCATCAATCTTCGCGCGCGCTGCCTCACTTGCCGGAACAAGCGGTAGGCGGACCTCATCACGACAAAGACCCAAAACTTGTCCAGCATATTTCACCGGAGCGGGGTTACTCTCGCAGAATAAATCATTGCCCAAAGGCGCCAGCTTATCTCGCAAATCTTTAAATGTCTCAAGGTCACCATTCTGAAAGGCTTCAATCATATCCGCATTCATCCGCGGCGCAATGTTGCCAACAACCGTAATAATACCATCGCCGCCTTGTTCCATGAACTCGCCAACAGAATCGTCATTTCCGGAAAGTTGACAGAAGGTATCATCCACAAGCTCTGCCAGCTTGGCCGGACGGCTCAAATCTCCCGTCGCATCTTTAACGCCCACAATATGCGGCAGCTTTGCCAGCTCAGCGATCGTTTCGTCGCTCATATCCACAACGCACCGCCCTGGAATGTTGTACAACACAACCGGCAGCCCAACATCGGCAATAGCGCTGAAATGGGCCAGCATCCCCTCCTGCGTTGGCTTGTTGTAATACGGCACAACACTTAAGGCACTATCGGCTCCTGCCTCTTTCGCCGCACGGGTCAGTTCAATCGCCTCAGCTGTAGAATTCGACCCCGCGCCCGCAATAACCGGAATTCTTTGCTTGACCACATCAACGCACTTGCGGACTATGGCCATATGTTCATCATGCGACAAAGTCGGCGATTCACCGGTCGTGCCACAGGGAACAAGGCCGTGGCTGCCTTGTTCAATTTGCCATTCGATCAGATTTTCAAACGCCGGCCAGTCAACTTCGCCATTCTTAAACGGCGTGATCAGCGCAGGGATAGAGCCTTTAAACATTGTTCTTCTCGTAAAGTTTGTTCATTAAAAGTGCCCCACAATCTATCCGCTCTGCCCTCCGGATGCAAGGTTATCGCTGCGTTGGCGCTGATTTTCTGGCTTTTACCAGTATTTACAGCCTACGCCGTTGATAGCCCCGTTAACAGGTTACAAACCCGCGCCGCGCAGGAGCAGACAGTCAGGGCCCTGCAATTGATCAACCAAGGGCAATGGAAATTAGCGCGCGACGCTGTCGCTGCTACTCACGATCCACTCGCCAGTAAGCTCTATTACTGGCTGCTTTTTTCACAAAAAGGCGATTTCAAAAATTACGGACGGCTAGCACAGTTTATCCGCAAAAATCCGGAGTGGCCGGGGATTGCTGACTTAAGGCGCAAGGCCGAGCAGGACATGCCCGCCAGCTTAAGACCTGCTGAGGTTTTAGGCTGGTTCAATGATTATAAGCCGAAAACCGCGCGCGGTGTCGATCGATACATGAGTGCCATGATTTCATCGGGCCAAACTGCGCAAGCCAAAACATTCTTGTCTGATTGGTGGGCAAGCACGACCCTTTCACGCGATGATCAGCGCACATTATTTAGAAAATATAGCGGGTATTTAGATCGCGCTGCGCATTTGCGGCGTTTCGATGTCATGCTGCTCCGCGGACAAAAGGCTAACGCCCGCGCGCTCGCCGGCGTTTTGGGGCAGGGCTATCCGGAACTGGCTGAAGCGCGCATTGCTTTAAAAGCAGAAAAAAAGAACGTCAATGGCTTGATTAACGCAGTGCCGAGAAAGTTGCAAAGCGATGCCGGTCTACAATATGAACGCCTGCGTTGGCGCCGCAAAAATAATTTGGATGTTGGTGCGGCCGAAATTTTGCACGCGCCACCACCGCCCGATAAAATTCAAAACCCGAAAGCGTGGTGGAAAGAGCGCCATATTCTCGTTCGACGCATGTTGGAGAAAAAACATTATAAAAGCGCTTATCTTCTGGCCAGTAAACATTTCCAAAAACCCGGCAGCTTTCAGTATGCCCAAGCGCAATGGGTGTCGGGCTGGCTGGCGCTGCGCTTTATGAAGAAACCGACGGAAGGATATCAGCATTTTGAAGCGCTCTATCAAAATGTAAAAACCCCGGTCAGTAAAGCGCGCGGGGCTTATTGGGCCGGACGCGCAGCTTCGGAATTCAGTGGTAAAGATCTTGGTATTCAGTGGTATAAGAAGGCCGCGAAACACCAGACGACTTTTTACGGGCAGCTCGCCGGAGCGGAGTTGGGAATGGCGGATTCTTTGCCCAATGCCGCACCACCAAAACTGTCTTCAAAAGAAAAGACTGCGTTTCAGCGTAAAGAATTATTGCAAGCCGTAAATCTTTTCCGTCGCGCTGGGATGCGCAAGGAAAGTAGCCGTTTCTTAACAGCATTTGTGCAGGATGAAGGCTCCGCCAAAGCCTATAAATACGCCGCTGAACTCGCGCTTAAAAACGGACAAACCCATGACGCTGTCCGTATTTCTAAAAAGGCGACACGAGAAGGGCTTTTTCTAACAGCGCAATCTTATCCGGTGATTACCAATCAGCTGCGCGAAATTGATCTTGAATGGGCACTTATTCATGCGGTTATTCGCCAGGAAAGTGTTTTTGATACCAAAGCGCAAAGCCCTGTTGGCGCGCGTGGTCTCATGCAGCTAATGCCCGCGACAGCTAAAGAAACAGCGCGTAAAATGGGCATCCAGCACAACGCCGCGTGGCTTACGACAAAGCCACAACATAATATTCGTCTCGGCAGCCAGTATTTATCCAACATGGTCGCGCGGTATAACGGTTCTTACCCTATGGCCATTGCTGCATATAATGCTGGCCCGGGCCGCGTTAATAAATGGCTCAAGACATTTGGTGACCCCCGCAAGGGAGAGATTGATTGGATCGACTGGATTGAACTCATGCCCATCTATGAAACGCGTAACTATGTTCAGCGTGTGATGGAGTCGGTATATGTCTATAGATTACGCCTTAAGGACGTTCAAAAACCTTCTAGCACCCCGATCCATATTGCTTTAGTGCGAGAGTAGTTCACACCCATTAGCTTTTGTATGAATACGCACGAATTAAACCAAGTTTTTTATGTTTTGTGAGGCCGCTTACGCTAAAGTATAGCTTGTGGCACATTCATCTCTAAATACATAAAAAGTCATTAAGGATCAAACAATGAAACTGCTTTTGGCAGATGACCATACGCTTTTTCGGGATGCTTTAGTGCAGTATATAGAGCGCTCAGACCCAGATTCTCAAGTTACGGTTGCTGAAAATTTTGAGCAGGCTTTTGATATAATGGGAAAGAGTGGAAACCAAGATTTGATTATGCTGGATTTGCGCATGCCCGGTATGCATGGTCTCAAAGGCCTTGAAGAAATGCGTAAACACTTTCCTGAAACACCGGTGGTTTTGATGTCGGGTGTCGCGGAGCCCGAGGATGTTCGAGCCGTTGTGGAATTGGGAGCGGTTGGGTATTTCCCTAAAACTTTAACAGGCAAGGAGTTGCTAAAGGCAATTGAAGCCGTTCTTTCTGGGGAAGTTTTTATGCCGCCATCTAATAATAATTCAGTAAAACTCAAGCCCTCTTATTACGATGATGGACCGATAACGCCGCAAAATTCTTATGGCGGTATGCATGAAGCTCAGGAAAGCTTGAATGTAGATGATAAATTCAATCTTACACCGCGGGAAAAAGATGTTCTGAGCTATCTCTTAACCGGCGTTTCAAATAAGGAAATCGCCAATGCCTTAGGGCTTCAGGTTGTAACGATTAAGCTCCATGTTCGTGGAATATGCAGAAAACTTGGAGCAAAGAACAGAACGCAAGCGGCGCTTATTGCTCGTGAACATAATTTAGGGCAATAGGTTTAGGTTGGGGGGGTGAATCTGATGAGAAAGGCTAAACGTAAAAACACGAACATCGTGAATTTCCTTCCGGGTTTGGTTATTTTGGTTGTCGGAATGATTGCCCTGCACAGCTCTGTAAAAATATCATCGGAGCAAGCAACGCTTCAGCAATATTATGATGTGATCTCGGCGCAATATACAAGCCTGACGGGCGGGCAAGACCATGCGCAAGGACGCAGAGTTCAAATTCTTAATGAACGAATTCGAATGCGCGAAGATTGGTTATATTGGTCGGTTATTGCGCTCAGTCTTGCAGCTTTTCTTTTGCTGATTTTAAATGCGCATAAATTGCGTCAGTTAGAAGCAGTAAACACTGAGAAGCAAGAAGGTTTAAAACTTCTCCAGCAAAGGCTCGCCGCCATTGAAGCGTCATTTGAAGGGATTGCTATCGTTGATAGTGATGGAAATCTTTCTTACATGAATGTTGCGTTGATGAAATTGCATGGGATCTCTGTGCAGCAGCAATCAGAATATATTGGGCAGCCGTGGTTTGAGCTTTATAGAGCGGAAGAGCAAGAGAAAATTCTTCAAAAAATATTACCTGAATTTGAAGAAAAAGGGTTTTGGCACGGTAAGTCGGAAGTGTTGCCTCAAGACGACGATAAGATTCAGACTAAACTATCGATGAGGCGCCTTGAAGATGGCGGGTTTATTGCCACAACGCGTGATGTGACCAAAGAAGAAAAGGCAGATTCCGAAAAACAGGAAATGCAGGACCAGCTTTTTCAGGCCCAAAAAATGGAAGCCATCGGCAGACTTGCTGGTGGCATTGCGCACGATTTTAATAACATTCTGGCAGCGATGAATGGCAATGCGGAATTTTTGTACGAAGATTTAGAGAGAGGCAGCCAGTCTCAGAAATTTGCTTTTAATATTTTGCAGGCAGGGCGGCAAGCCCGGACCTTAGTCGATAGTATTTTGACATTTTCCAGGCATCAGGATGGCGATCTGGATTATATAGATTTATGCGATCCATTACAGGAAAGCTTGTCAATGCTGAGGGTAACGCTTCCTAAAACCATTGACGTTGAAACAGAGATAGACGTGCTCAAAGCGCCCATCCATGCAAACGCAACGCAGATTTCACAAATGATCATGAACCTATGTGTAAATGCCTGTGACGCCATAGAAGATGACAAGGGTAAAGTTTGCATTTCGTTGTCACACTCTAATGTCATACAAGAGGTTCCTCTTGCGCTTTTGAAAAACGAACTGCCAAGCCCTGATAGGACGCCTTTAATACGCATGGAGGATGGAGAGCCAGGCCAGACCTTGCTGTATTTAGGGTCTGTTGCAAGAAATCAAAACTATGTAAAACTGATGATCAGTGATTCAGGTTCTGGAATGAGCCGCAGCATCATGGAGAAAATTTTTGAACCCTTCTTCACAACAAAAGATATGCATAAAGGCACAGGGCTGGGGTTGGCTTCAGTTCATGGAACAATTACCGCATATCGCGGGGCGCTTATTATTAACAGTATAATAGGACAGGGCACGTGTTTTAGCCTGTTTTTTCCCGTAAGCGAAGCACAGGAAATTCAGCGTGAACGCCCGGAAGAAGTGCATTACGAAGAGGCCTGCGGCACAGTTTTGCTGGTCGAGGATCAGCTCGAAGTTCAGGAAATGGCCGCAACCATGCTCCGGCGGCTTGGCTATTCCGTAGAAACAGCTTCAACAGGGCTTGAGGCTCTTGATATGTTGCGGGAGCGCCCAAAGAAATTTGATGTTGTTGTGACAGATCAGAATATGCCGAAGATGACAGGCCTTGAACTGGTTACCCAAGCTCATTACGATTTTGAAGACCTCCCCTTTATTGTGCTTTCCGGCTATAGTGAAGAGAAGCTTCAGGATTTAATAAAAGGGCATACGGCTATCAAGGCCGTTATCCGCAAACCGGTTTCGCAAAGAAACCTTGGAAAAACAATATCCGAGGTTTTGACAGGACAATCCGATAAGAAAGCTGATGAAGGCCAAGCCGTCGCCTAGAAGTCTGACCCTAGAGTGCTTTATATTTTCCGCCCCTCATAAAACCAGGTGGCTATTCCCAAAGCGAGCAATAATCCCAAAGCCAGCCAAGGCGGCAAAGCAGGCTTCTCAAGCGCGCCGGTAACTCTATAGGCAGCATTGTCTTTTAAGCCAAGCCAACCATGTCCCGCAAAAGGAGCGCTTTTAAGAAAACGAATGCGAGGCCGCGCGTTGCTTTCAAGCCATAAATCTTTCCCGCCTGTCTTGTCCATAAGGGGGGTTAAGGCTTTCGCGCTGCTCAGGACATTCCGAAATTCAGGCGGATCGATATCGCCGACAACAACAAAGCGCAGCTTTCCATCCTCGGTTTCAAAACGGTAAATTCCGGTTTGCTCCGCGCGCATAAGATGCTCAAGCACCCCCTCTGCCGATGGCGTAAGCGTTATTTCCTCATTTTGCCCATCCGGCTTTGTCACGCTCACAATGTCTTCACTGCGCTCAAACGCTGCGCGGCGGATAATTAGCGTGCGCCCATCAGCTTGCACATCAAGCGCTTCTTCATCCAATTCTGGCTCCTTCATAAGCCAGTGAACGGTTCGGCGAAGTAGCTCCGCATGTGGGCCGCCCCCATCATAACCGCGCGACCATAGCCAGATGTGATCACTGGCGATTTGTGCAACGCGGCCTTCTCCAACGCGGTTAATGATGAGAAGCGGTTTTTCCTCAATGCCGTTCATAAGAATATCGCCTTGCATCTGGGTAAGGCCGATTTGTCGCAACCAATTACCCCAGCCTTTGCTGCCTTGATCATTCTTACCGCTTGTTTTCCAGACTAAAGAGCGCGTCACCGGGTGATTTTTTCCTAAAGCGCTCACAGCAGGCGTGAAGCTTTGGGTGAAGACCTCACCATTGGGCGTGCCCGGTAAAATTTTGTTTAGGGCTGTGTAGTAAATGGAATCCTCACCCGCATAGGCCGGACCGCTCGCTTCTAAAAACGCGCCGCCTTCTTCAACATAACGAGCAATATTTTGAAAATAGTGATCAGGCAGAATGCGGCTGATCCGGTAGCGATCAAAAATAATCAGATCAAAGTCATAAAGTTTGAGCTCAAAGAGTTCACGAAACGGAAAGGCAATGAGCGACATTTCATTTTGTGGTGTGGCATCAATTTTACTGGGCTCGCGCAAAATAGTGAAGTGTACAAGATCAACACTGGGATCAGCCGTAAGCAAGTCGCGCCATGTGCGCCCGCCTGCGTGCGGTTTACCGGAGACAAGCAAAACGCGCAGCCGGTCGCGCACACCTTGAAAATCAATCGCGACTTTGTTGTTGCGCGCCGTCAGCTCTCCGGGAAGACCTTCAACGCTCAGTTCAAAGACGTTTTGCCCGGCATGTTGAACAGGAAGAGTAATGGTATGCTCTTCACCAATAGGCGCGATATCCCTGCGCTCTGTCCCATCGCTAAGGCGTAGTGTAACGTGTGCATTGGCTTGCTTAAGCTTACCGCTATCTTCAATGCGAAAATTAACGCTGATATCCTGCCCGACAATGCCGAACGCAGGGGCGTTGGTGATAACAATGCGCCGGTCTGTTTCGTTTTTCTCCCCTGTTATGAGCAGGTGAACGGGGCCATACTCACTTTGAATGGCCTCAATACCCGGAATATCGTGGATTTGCCCATCGCTGATAAAGATCGCTCCGGCGCGCTGGCTTTCCGGTACATCGGCAAAAACTTCTTCCAAAGCTGTGAATAAATTACTTTGCCCCGCAAGTGCGCCCTCAAGCGGTGCGCGGCTCACGCGCAGATCAAAACTTTCATGCGGGCCAAGCGTATTTTCGATATATTGAAGCGCGGCATTTCTGCGTTTTGTCCGCTCTCCAAAACTCTGGCTAGCGCTTTCATCAACAATCAAGGCAACAATGCCCGGCACAGCTTCGCGTTTTTCCTCATGCACGGACGGTCCCGATAAGATGAACAGGAATGCAGCAAAGCTAAGCGCTCTCAAAAACGGAATTCTATGCGATGTAATAATCTGCGCAGCGATAAGAACCGCAATAATAAATCCAAAAACGAACAGCGCTTCAACCGGAATAAGCGGGCTGAAATGCAGGCTCAAAGATTGCGTAGCAAGGCCGTTCATCGCGGCCCTCTCTTTTCCTGACCTAATCGTTCAAGAATATGAGGGACATGAACCTGATCGGCTTTATAATTGCCAGTCAACGCATACATCACCAGATTAATGCCAAAGCGTAAAGAAAGCTCATGACGGCGGTCTGCGCCTTGAATATATTGCCTACTACCACGGTTGATAACATTGAGTTCCGCCCAAGCGCCAGCCCAATCATGGCTCCCTAATATCACTGAAGAAACGCCGTCGCGCCCACCCGCGCTTGTGCTTTCAACCCATATAGGCGCGTTTTCATGGCGCCCCGGAAAAGCATCCATGAGATAAAAACTTTTACCAATCACATGATCTTTTGGCAGCTCCGTCAGGGGTGGAATATTAAGGCCGCCAAGAATGCGCCGTAAATGCTCACTCTTCCCGCGTCCATCACGCGTATCGACCAAAATAGTGCCGCCATGATCGAGATAGTCCTGAAGATTTTGCAAGGCTTTTGAACTAAGAGCGCTCTGCGCAGAAGTAATCGGCCAGTAAAGCAGCGGATAAAAAATCAATGTATCGCTTTCCGGGTTCACGCCCTTAACCCCTTTGGGCTCGGCCGAGGTTCGGATATTGAGGGCGGCGGTCAAAACCTCTAACCCTTTATTGCTCGTCGCATCAATGATCGGGCTGCCGGTTTTGATATAGGCAAGGTATAAATCTTGTGCTGCGGCTTCACTTTGCGCATGGGCGGGAACAAGAGGAAGAACCGCAAAGATGATAAACAAGCTTGCGCTCAAAGCGCTTTTTTTAAATCGGTTAAGAAGCGCTCCGGATAAGGCAATCATGATGAGTGCATCCAGTATAAATAAAAGAAAAGCTGTCGTGACAAGGGAAGGAACAAGATCTGTCTCAAATTTTTGCCCGTACGGCTGCATAGAGGCACCATAAATGTCTTTGGTCGCGCGCACTGTCCCAACATGGTCGCCCAGATTAAGTGCGCGCTGCAAACCTCCTCGTCCGTAAAAACCAGGCGGGTGCTCAGGTTTGGGTACGGTATTTTCAAAATCAGCGGCGTTTAGCGGTTTGACATGGGCTTCAGGGCTTTGTAAGGCGCCAAATCCATCCATGATTTGAACTGGCTGCAATAGACCGTTTTGCGAGGAGGATAGGGCGGCGCTCTGGCCGGAAAATTTCAACAAACGCTTGAGAAGCTGGACGTAAAAACCGGAAAGCGGAATATTCGACCATTCCGGTGAAGCGGTGGTGTGAACCATAACAAGCATCCCGCTATCTTGCTGCACGCCGGTAATCAACGGCGTTCCATCTTCCAGAGCTGCCCAGACTTTATCGTCCAGCCCATCGGGCAGAGCTGGTAAGATTTGCCCTGACACTTCAATTTCATCATCCGGGCTCAGCCCATAAAGCGGGCTTTCAGGAGAAAGCGGAGCGATCTTTAACGGTTTATCCCAACTTAAAGATCCTTGTACATTCCGCGTCTCTGCCCGAAGCTTTACGGGCGTAAGAACGTCTTGGCTGCGGCTTTGTGCCATGTTTGGTCCGGCAAAGCGTAGCAGCAATCCCCCTTCATTCACCCATGCGCTTAACGCGTTAAGCGTATCAGGCGGCATTGTGCCAACATCGGGCAAAACAATCATGGACGGGCTTTGTGCGAGAACACCATCAAGCGGGCCTTGTAAAATCGTTGCATAGGGTTCTAAGGCCTTAATCAAATAAAAACTATCTTCGGTGAACTGGAGGGTCTGCGCAGCTTTTTCCGGGGCAACAATGCCCACGGTTTTGGGTCCGCCAACACTATCGAGAAAATAACGCGAAGCCGCCGTGTTTTGTCCAGCAATGCGAAAGGAGGCCGCCCGGTTCTGCAGCGCCGGGGGCAGATCAAACTCAACTTTAAACGGCAAAGCTTGGCTCAGCGTCTCGACCAAAAGCTCATCCAAAAGTTGCCCGCGCTCATCCAAAAGCTGTAGGCGCACAGGAATGTCCATTCCGGTGTGACCGTTGAGTAAGATGCCCGTCTCGGCTTGAAAACCGTCTGGGTTTTTAAGTGCAAGCGGTAGTGCATTTTTATCCGGCCGATAAACACTGAGAGCTGAATAGGATTGCAAAGCCTTTACAAAGGACTTCTGTCCCGGTTTCTCAAGGCCGTCATGAAGCCAAACAGCATAACCTTCAGTAGCGGGCAGCACGTCGAGCGCAGCTCTCAGGTCAGAAGGCCAGGGCCGAGGTTTAAGTCCGCGCACGGTGGAAAGCGCATCGCTTTGTGTTACCGCGAGAAGCTTTTCAAAAGGTTTCTGTCCCGGTTCATGCGCGCTCGTCACAATAAAAATATTCTGACCCTGCCGTCCGGCTTGTTTGATTTCGCTTTCCGCCGCGCTTTGAATGTCGTCCCAATTCTGCGCCGCGCCCCAGCCATTATCAATAACGAGAATGAGCGGACCATTATCCGCCGAAGTTTGCACAGGGTTTAGCACGGGTTTCGCCAAGGCAATCAGAAGCAACGCTGCAATCAACATCCGTAGCAGCAAAATCCACCACGGTGTGTGGTTGGGGGTGTGCTGCTTGGGCTTTAGATTCGCCAGAAACCGCGTTGCTGGAAATTGAATTATTTTTGGCGCTGGCGGCGTGATGCGCAGGAGAAAATACAGCGCCGGTAACGCCAGCAACGCCGGCAAAGCCCAAGGATTGAGAAACGCTAGGCTAGAGATCATGATGCGCCCTCCAGCCAGATTTTCATGGCTGTGAATTTATAGGTCATATCGGTTCTATGTAGGACATATTGCCAGCCCCAGCTCGCGCAGAGTTTTTGAACCTGTTCAATATGGCTGAGCATGCGCTGGTGATATTCACTTTTAATATCGCTAGAGTTGCTGATGATCGTTTGGTTTTGGCCGTGCATATCCTCAAATAAAATTCGCCCGTCATAGGGCAAGTCAAGCTCGGCCGGATCAAGTACCTGCACCAGCCAGCCATTATGTGTGCGCTCTGCAATCGGCGCGAGGGCTGCTTCTATTTCTTCCGGCGTCTCCAAAAAATCGCTAAAGCCGTAAAACGTTGCGTTGCGCTGAACCTCAATAGAGGTAGGCAGGGGGCTCTCCGCGCTTTTCATTAAAAGCCGCTCAAAATGCCGGAGCGTTTTCTCACTATGCCCAGCGCGCTGTAGCCCCGCATAGGCTATAGTCTCTCCTGAGCGGCTGTGAATAAGCGCTAAAGCTAGCGCCAGCACAGCGCTGGCAAAACGCTTGTTAGGGTGTTTATCATCCGAACAAAAATCCATATTGGCATTTTGCTTGCTCCAGAATAAACAGCTTTGCGCGGTGTGCAGTTCTTTCTGGCGAATGTAAACGCGGTCGGTTTTGGCACTTTGTCGCCAGTCAATTTCACGCGGCATATCGCCGGGCTGGTATTCGCGGAACTGCCAAAAAGATTCGCCGCTACCAGATTTTCGCTTAGGGTTGTGCCCGTGCAAAATTTGAAAGGCTGTTTGAATCGCCAGCTGTCTTATATCCGGAACCGAAGCGGCGGTATGTTCTGCTGTGGACCTAAGTTTGGGAAAAGCCATTTCTACAGGCTTTCGCTTAGCGCCCCAATGACATCGGCCTTGGTGATCCCTTCGCTCTGCGCTTTGTAATTGAGCGCCATGCGGTGTTGTAGAACCGGCACGGCCAAGGCGCTAGCATCGTCAATCGAAGGTGCGCTACGGCTATCAAGTAAAGCGCGGGCTCGAACAGCCAGCATCAAAGCTTGCGACGCCCGCGGTCCTGGCGCCCAGCTGACGAATTCATTGACCAGATCGCTGGCCTCTGCATTAGGGCGAGCATTGCGCACAAGTTTTAGGATGCTTTCCACCACTTGTTTACCAATCGGCATCGCCCGCACAAGCTTCTGAATTTTCATCAAATCCTTATCGCTCATCGCTGGCGCAGCTTTGGCTTGGCTCGTGCCTGTTGTGGCTAGAATAATTTCGCGCTCCGCGGCTTCATCAGGATACTCCACATCAATCTGCATTAAAAAACGGTCAAGCTGCGCTTCGGGCAGGGGGTACGTTCCTTCTTGTTCAATTGGATTTTGCGTCGCCAGAACATGAAACGGTTCGGGCAGGGCGTGATTTTCACCGCCCGCACTTACGCTGTGCTCCTGCATAGATTGAAGCAGCGCACTTTGCGTGCGCGGAGAAGCGCGGTTAATCTCATCGGCCATCAACATCTGTGTAAAAACCGGCCCTTTGATAAAACGAAAGCTCCGTTTGCCCTTGCCATCATCATCCAGAACTTCAGAGCCGACAATATCTGCGGGCATAAGATCCGGCGTACATTGTACGCGGTTACTGGCTAGCCCCAATGCTGTCGAAGCTGTTTCCACCAGCAAAGTTTTAGCCACGCCGGGCACGCCGATCAGTAGCACATGTCCGCCTGAAGCAATGCTCACCAGCGTATTTTCAACCACGCGGCTTTGCCCGATAATGACTTTTTCAATTTCACTCTTGGCTTTGATCAGTTTAGAGGCTGCTTCGTCAAAATATTCTTCTGGCTTGCTCACGCTTTGAAACTCCTCTTTTGATTGGTGCGTAAATCATATTAAGGTTATTCGAGCTTTTGAAAAGGCTTAGAATGCAGATATGAACGAAAAACCTGATTTTAAAATTGCGCGGGACGGAACGTGGTTTCACGAAGGTGAAGCCATTAAACGCGAAGCTTTGGCCAAACTCTTTTCTGACCGGGCGCTAAAGGTAGATGAGGAGGGGTGCTATTGGCTGCAAACACCTTTTGAGAAATACCCGGTCGAGGTCGAGGATGTCCCGTTTGTAATTGTTGATTATGAAGGGGAGGCAGAAGCTCTTACATTTCGGACCAATATGGACGAGACAACCACTAAACGGATCGAAATGCGCGGCGAAATCCCTTATGTTGAAGTGCGGGATGGGCTTTATGCACGGATTAATCGGGCGGTATATTATAATTTGATCGAGGTCTTTGGTCCTGAAGTTTTGGAAAAGTGATGAAATCGGTATCCACATTAAAAGCGCAAGACTGGATGAATGCTCCTGAAACCAAGAGCGTGATGGATGCGCTTGGCGATGGCAATGCGCTGTTCGTCGGCGGTTGCGTGCGCAATACGCTGCTGGACGAGCCAGTCGAGGATATCGATATCGCCACAAAGCTTGTGCCGGAAGAAGTGGTATCTTCTCTTGAAGCCGCCAATATCAAAGCCGTGCCTACCGGTATAGAGCATGGCACAGTGACTGCCGTGGTTGAGGGCAAGCCATTCGAAATAACCACCCTGCGCAAAGATGTTGAAACCGACGGACGCCGCGCCACTGTCTCGTTCTCCGAGGATTGGGCCGAAGATGCAAAGCGCCGCGATTTCACCATGAATACAATGCTAGCCGATATGGATGGGCAGGTGTTCGATCCGCTAGGGCAGGGGTTGGAAGATCTGCAGGCCCGCCGCGTGGTGTTTGTTGGGGAGCCGTCCGAACGCATTGCCGAGGATCATTTACGCATTCTGCGTTATTTCCGCTTTCATGCCTTGTATGCAGATGGGGAGCCCGATGAAGCTGCGCTCAAAGCCTGCCGCGAAGGCGCGGATAAAATACCCTCGCTTTCAAAAGAACGCATCACGCAGGAGTTTTTCAAAATTCTCTCTGTGGACGCCCCTGTGTCTATTCTCGAAACAATGTTTGAAAACAATATTTTAAAAGAGTTTTCTTTCGCAGGATATAATCCGGAAATGCTTACCCATCTTTGCACATTTCAAAACAATTACGGCCTCGTATTTTTAGCTTCGCGTTTATTAGTGCTCGCTGGGTTTGCAGAAAAAAACATAAAGGCATTCGATGGATTTCTTTTGATTCCCAAGGTGTTCAAGAAAGATATTGAGAATTTGATTCAAGTTCTCGCGCTACCGAATTTATCTGAAGAACATGCTGTGAAGGTCGCGATCTATAAATATGGGCGGGTACCAACGGTGCAAGGCTTGATGATTGAAATCGCGCAGGATAGGGTGATGAATGGCTATGGACCTAAAGCCATCGAGATCATCCAAAACTGGGACATCCCAAATTTTCCAATCTCTGGCGAAGATCTCATCAAAAAAGGCGCTTCAGAAGGACCGGAACTCGGCCGCGAGCTGCAGCGCCTTGAAGATGAATGGATTAAAAACGGGTTTACTTAAGGACCTTCAGCACCTGTGGGGGCAATTTCCCAATCAGCGGCTTTGCCAGAAGGAATCCATCCACTGCGATGATTTTCCCAGTCTCTCGGTGCTTGCTGGATTTTCTACATACATTGTAGCTTCACCTTCAAAAACTTTAGATGAAGCCAAATAAGGCAACAAAAAATATACAATTACTGTTTGAAGTGTTTTTCTTTACCCGCTCTTCCTCAGTCCTGCTCCGGCTCTTTTTCCGGCTGTGCCAGTGCGTTGTCGTTATTCGGTTGTTGCAAGGGGGCTATAATCTTTGGAAAAATACCTTCCGCAATTGGTTCCTTCTCTGCAAGCCAGTCTTCTAACTTAAATTTCATGCTTGGTAAGTGCTCTCTGTTTTTGTGGGTTGCTTGGTGACGTGAAACGAAAATATTACTAACGCAACCGCAACAAAAAAGACAGTATAAGCGCATAAAAATATATAAAAAATACCCTATTGACAGGTTTTAAGGCCATTTAACTTCTGGCGGCATCGACATCAGGATTGCCTCGGTGTTACCGCCTGTTTTAAGGCCAAATTGCGTCCCTCTGTCATATAGCAAATTATATTCGACGTAGCGCCCACGCCGTACGAGTTGAAACTCGCGCTCTTCCTCGCTCCAGCTCCGGTTCATATGCGCTCGTACAATTTGAGGATAAATCTTCAGAAATGTTTGTCCGACATCCTTAGTATAGGCAAGATCCTTGTCCCAGTCCCGCTGCAGGTAATCATAGAAAATGCCGCCAACCCCGCGCGCCTCGTTCCGGTGAGGCAGGAAGAAATATCGGTCGCACCATTCTTTATGTTCATTATAAAATTCCGGATCATGGCGGTCGCAGCATTCCTTGAACGCGCCGTGAAAGCCTTTCGTATCCTCATCATTCGGAAACATTGGTGTTAAATCTGCGCCCCCGCCAAACCATCCCTGGGATGTCACAATCATCCGCGTATTCATGTGAACAGCTGGCACAAGGGGAGACTGCATATGTGCCACCAGTGAAATGCCCGAAGCCCAAAATTCACCGTTCGATTCATCCGCGCCGGCGATCTTCGCGGCGAACTCTTCGGAAAAACTGCCATGCACGGTGGAAATATTCACGCCCACCTTTTCAAAAACGCGGCCCCGCATCACCGACATCTCGCCACCGCCGTTGAGGATGGAGCCTGATTCGTTGGCTTTATCTGTTTTTTCACGATCCCATGGTGTGCGTTCTATCTTCCCGGCGTTCATATCGGCTTTATTGCTACCTGAAAGCTCACCTTCAATCGCTTCAAACTCCGCGCAAATATCGTCGCGAAGCTGACGAAACCAAGCGCTGGCTGTTTCTTTTCGTTTATCCCAATCGCTCATTTTATATTCCCCATCGTTTGTCTTAACGCTTCCCCCAGAATCATAGATGTTGCATTGACGATATTCATGGAGCGTATCTCTGCCTGCATCGGTATGAAGATACGCTCATCCACAGCTTCGTGAATATTTTCCGGCACGCCGGAGCTTTCACTCCCCGCTAACAATATATCATCGCCGCGAAATGCAAAATCGATGTAGGGTTGAGAGGCTTTTGTGCTCATCAATACAACGCGCCTTTCTTTCTTCGCATCCTGAAATACCTGCCATGAGCTGTGACGCGTGTAATTGATTTTGCTCAAGTAATCCATCGCCGATTGCTTAATTTTGCGCTCGTCCCAAGGAAAACTCGCGGGCTCAATAATATCCAGCCCCGTACCCATGCATGCACACAGCCGTATCATGGCACCCACATTTTGGGGGATATCGGGTTGAAAAAGGGCAATACTAAGCATTGATGATCACAGTTCGTTTAATTTATGTGTGTAATTTCTAATTTATTTAGTGAAATATAGCTAGAGAAGGGTTGATCATTTATAAAGAGAGAAGTAAAACCTCTTCGTTCGAATAACTCCAAAATTTTGAAGATTTAAAGATAATGACAGCAGATAGTGAAGACCGGCGCGATTTCCTTTATCTCACAGGCGCAGCGTTTGGGGCAGTAGGCGTAGCCTGCGCCGTCGCTCCCATGATTAATTCTCTTAATCCCGCCAAAGATACGCTGGCGCTTGCCTCGACCGAGGTGGATATTAGCGCAATTCCCGTCGGGGAATCAAAGACAGTGATGTGGCGCGGTAAACCTGTTTTTATTAAACACCGCACGGCGGAAGAAATTGCAGAAGCCCGCAAGGTTAACGTTGACGTCCTGCCAGATAAGCAAAGCGACGAAGACAGGGTAGAAAAGCCCGAATGGCTTGTCGTTGTCGGAATTTGCACGCATTTGGGCTGTGTGCCTGTGGGGCAGAAAACCAGTGACGCGCATGGCGATTATGATGGTTGGTTCTGCCCGTGCCACGGATCGCACTATGATACGTCCGCACGCATCCGCAAAGGTCCGGCGCCGAAAAATCTGGCCGTGCCGCCTTATGAATTTATCAGTGATACAGTGATCAGGATTGGGTAATTGTGATGGGAAGTAGTGAGCGCACAGTTTTTGAAAACCCGGTAGTTGAATGGATCGATAGCCGTCTTCCGGTTTTCACCATGATGCAAAAAGAATATGGCGTGTTTCCAACGCCCAAAAACTTCAATTATTTATGGAATTTTGGCGCGATTGCCATGTTCATGCTGGTGACGATGATTGTAACCGGCATTGTACTGGCGATGCACTATACGGCCGATGTAACCCAGTCTTTTGACGCGGTTGAGCGTATTATGCGCGATGTAAACGGCGGCTGGCTGTTACGTTATATGCATTCTAATGGGGGATCGTTCTTCTTTATTGCTGTGTATATTCATATCTTCCGGGGAATGTATTACGGCTCGTATAAACAGCCACGGGAGCTGCTTTGGATACTCGGTGTCGTGATCTTTATCCTGATGATGGCCACCGCTTTTATTGGCTATGTGCTGCCTTGGGGCCAGATGAGCCTGTGGGGTGCGACGGTGATTACCAATCTGTTTTCTGCCATTCCGCTGGTGGGCGACAGTATCGTCACGCTGCTTTGGGGCGGGTTTAGCGTTGATAATCCAACACTGACGCGTTTCTTTGCTCTGCATTACCTGCTGCCGTTTGTCATCTTTGCTGTGGTGTTCCTGCATATCTGGGCGCTGCATGTAACGGGCTCCAATAACCCGCTGGGGCTGGAACCGAAAACGGAAAAAGATACGCTGCCCTTCCATCCGTATTACACGATGAAGGACAGTTTTGGCGTCGTTGTCTTCCTGTTGCTCTACGCCTATGTCGTGTTTTTTGCTCCGAATATGCTCGGCCATCCGGATAATTATATTCCGGCTAATTCGCTGGTGACACCTGCCCACATTGTACCTGAATGGTACTTCCTGCCGTTCTATGCCATGCTCCGCGCCATTACTTTTGATATCGGCATCCCGTTTACCGATATTGTTATTATTTCAGCCAAGCTTGGCGGTGTGATTACAATGTTTGGTTCCCTTTTGCTCTGGTTGGTTCTGCCTTGGCTCGATACACACCCCCTTCGCTCTGCGCGTTTCAGACCACTTTATAAAAAGCTTTTAATTCTTTTGGTTTTGGATTTTATCTTCTTAGGCTATGTCGGTTCACAGGCCGCCGATGCCACATTACTAGGTATTCCTTTGAGTGTGTTTGGCCTGATAGCGACTGGCCTTTATTTCGCCTATTTTATAGTGATCCTACCATGGCTGAGCAAAAACGAAAAAGGGCGTGAGTTGCCCGCGAGTATTCATGAAGCCGTTTTGGCTAAGAATAAGAAGTAAGGTTAGAGGTTCAAAACATGAAAAAACATCTTCTCATTTTACTTTCTGTTTTGCTGGTTATGCCGTTAGGCGTAGCGATCGCCGGCGGCGATGCCCCGGAAGCAGAGCATCAGCGTTGGCATTTTGACGGGCATTTCGGGACCTTTGATCGCGCAGCGCAACAGCGCGGCCTGAAAGTTTACCGCGAGGTGTGCGCGGCCTGTCACGGCCTTAAACGTATTGCCTTCCGTAATCTTGAAGCGCTGGGTTATGATGAAGGGCAGGTCAAAGCTATCGCCGGAGAATATACCGTCGAAGATGGCCCTGACGACGAAGGCGATATGTTTGAGCGTCCGGCGCGGCCTTCCGATCGTTTTCCATCGCCTTTTGCAAATGAAAACCAAGCTAAGTCGGCCAATAACGGCGCATTGCCGCCAGATTTATCATTGATTATCAAGGCCCGTCATCACGGCCCGGACTATGTTTATGGGTTGCTGACAGGCTATGAAGAAGCGCCGGAAGGCACCACGCTTCTGGAAGGCCAGCACTGGAATAAATATATGCCCGGCCATATCATCGCCATGGCCCCACCAGTCTCCGACGATCAGGTCACCTATGAAGATGAAACGCCGCAAACCGTTGAACAATATTCGAAAGATGTTGTTGAATTTCTCGCCTGGGCTTCCGAGCCTGAGCTGGAAGAACGTAAGAGCACGGGGATCAAAGTGCTCATCTTCCTGCTGGCCTTTGCCGGGATTATGTACGCCATTAAGAAAAAAATCTGGGCGAGCGTTCATTAAAGGGTCTACACGTTAGATTTCTTACGATTAGACATGCTATATTGAAAAACACTTAGTTTAACGCTGTTTGTTGCTTAAAAATATCGGATCGTTCCTATGTCTAAAAATGCCGAATCTGCCGCAAAGTTGGAATTTGAAATAAAGCAAAAAGCTAAAGAAAACCTTGTGCGCTCCAAACTGTACAAAATTGCTTCGCTCGTCTGCATGATAATTGCTTTGTTTGTTGTGGTCTTTTTATATGAAGCACTCGCTAAAGGTGACCCCGTTACGGTTATCAAAAACCCCGTGCTTCTGGGGATTTTGTTTTTACCCTTTTTTCCGCCATTTTTTCTGGCTATCCTGTCTAAGAAGAAGCGCCGTGAAGCTATAAAAATGTTGGAGCCGTATTGTGAGACGATGAGTGCTTCGGAAATACAGCACCTCAAGGAAGAAGAAGGTTTTTGAAGGTATATGCGTGATACGCAACAAGAAATCCTCCATTTTTGGTTTGAAGAACTTGAGCCGCAACAGTGGTTCCAGCAAAGCGACGCGGTAGACGAAGAAATCCGTGAAAATTTTGCTGTAACGCATGAAATGGCGGCTGATGGTCTTTGTAATCATTGGGCTGTGGATGCCGATGGGTCTTTGGCGCTGGTCCTCGTTCTTGATCAATTCCCTCGTCACATGTATCGCGGTGATCCTAAGTCTTTTGCCTCTGATGAGCGGGCCTTGCTGATCGTTAAGCAAGCGATCCACAAAGGTTTTGATCAGGTTATGGAGCCTGTAAAGCGCGGGTTCCTGTACTTGCCGTTCCAGCATAGTGAGGTGCTTTCCGATCAAAAAAAATCCGTAGAGCTATTCGGCGCTATGGCAGATGACAATCCCGCTGGCGATATGTATGCCAAACGCCATATCGTGCCTATCGAAAAATTTGGCCGCTTTCCTCATCGTAATGATGTTTTGGGCCGTGAAAGCACAGAAGAAGAAATCGAATTTCTCAAAACGCACAAAGGATTTTTGTAATGAGTCATCAGGATGTTTTACAGGCTTTAGATGTTAAAATAGAGCTTTCCGGTTCATTAGAAGTTTTTACGCCTATCGATGGTTCTAGCCTTGGTAAAATTAAAGAACATAGCGCCAAAGATATTGAGGCAGTTGCAGCTAAAGCAACGGCAGCATTTGAGCAATGGCGCAAGGTTCCGGCGCCTGTGCGCGGCGAATTTGTCCGGCTTTTGGGTGAGGAATTTCGCGCCGCCAAAGAAGACCTTGGGCGGCTTACGACTATAGAATGCGGCAAAATTTATTCCGAAGGCCTTGGTGAAGTGCAAGAGATTATAGACATCTGCGATTTTTCCGTCGGGCTCTCGAGACAGCTTTACGGTCTGACTATTGGCTCAGAGCGGCCAGAGCACCATATGCGCGAAGTCTGGCAGCCTCTTGGCCCCATCGGTATTATCTCCGCTTTCAATTTCCCTGTTGCCGTGTGGGCATGGAATGCAGCTCTCGCTTTGGTTTGTGGCAACTCGATTGTCTGGAAGCCTTCCGAGAAAACGCCGCTGACGGCATTAGCATGTCAGAACCTCTTTGATCGTGCTTCTGAGAAGTTTAAAGCTGCGGGTCACGATATTCCAGATCATCTTTCCCAGATACTCATCGGTGGTCGCGAAGTTGGTGAAGCCATGGTTGCCAATGAGGCCTTCCCGCTAATCAGCGCCACAGGTAGCGTGCCAATGGGCCGCGCCGTTGGTGAAACCGTCGCAAAGCGCTTGGGACGCAGTCTTCTTGAGTTAGGTGGCAATAACGCCATGGTCATTGCGCCAAGCGCTGATCTCAATATGGCCTTGCGGGGAATTTTATTTGGTGCTGTCGGAACATGCGGCCAGCGTTGCACATCCACACGCCGCCTGATTGTCCATGCAGATATTTATAATGAGCTGGTCAGTGCGTTGGTGAAAGGCTATGGGCAAATCCGTATAGGTGATCCGCTCGATGAAAATACGTTGGTGGGCCCGTTGATTGATGAAGGCGCGCTTGAACAAATGGACGCAGCTTTAAAAGCAGCGGAAGAGCAGGGCGGTAAGATTCTTGCTGGTGGCGGTCGCGCCGATGGCGTTGAAGGAGGCGCATACGTCAATCCGGCGCTGGTTGAAATGCCGGAGCAGTCACAGATCGTATGCCACGAAACCTTTGTACCCATACTTTATGTGATGAAATATACAGATATGGAAGAAGCGATCGCGCTACAAAACGGTGTGCCGCAAGGGCTGTCTTCGGCAATTTTCACTAATGATGTGCGCGAAGCGGAAAGATTTTTATCCGCTACTGGAAGCGATTGCGGCATCGCCAATGTGAATATTGGCACTTCAGGCGCGGAAATTGGCGGGGCGTTCGGCGGTGAAAAAGAAACGGGTGGCGGCCGTGAAAGTGGCTCTGACGCTTGGAAAACATATATGCGCCGGCAAACGCAAACTGTCAATTATTCATCAGAGCTGCCGTTGGCCCAAGGCGTAAAATTTGATCTTTAATTATCCTGAATATTTTTCAATTCATGGCTTTTGTTAACAAAGTTTTATGTCTTTTCATGTGACACTAAAATATGAATGCGAATCGCTTTGGCGGCATTTTTTAAAAGTTTTTGGAAAAGTATAAGAGAGAAAATTTCTCTTAAAACTATCGTCTAACAGCTTTAATGAAAAGAAAGAATCTTTTTATTAGAGACTGCTTCTATGAAACTTTTTTGCTTTTTTGTCGATCAAAGAGTACGATGAAGCTAATCATATATAATAGAAAACTCTAGCCATAAGGAGCCTGCCTATGTCAACACAGGGATTGCTGTCTGCACAGAAATCAAGATTAGAGGCGTTGAGACAACGACACTCGGTTTTATCAAACAAAGTCGAAGAGGCACATAAAAGCCCATCCACCACAGATTTTTATCTCCGCCAGCTGAAAAAGCAGAAGTTGGTCCTAAAAGAAGAAATAGAAGGAATCCGCGAAAGCGGTCAAGCCTCGGCTTAAAAACCGAGACTATTATACCCTGGTTTAATAGCCGGGGATGTGAAGTAAAGAGAGCAGCCGGTTGATTTCATTCTCCGGCTGCTTTTTTGCGCTTGTTTTAATCTTCTGAAGAAGTGAAGCTGCCCGCATCGCCAAGAAAGTTTGAAAAATCAAACCCGCCGGAGCTTTGGCTGCCTTCAGACTCTTCCTCAGGTTGCTGCAAGGAAGCCTGCTGTTCAGCCAATCTTTGGGCTTTGACCTCTTCAGGGTCCTTGCCTTGTGCTTTCAAACCCTTGTCAGAAGCTTTCTCATACTCCTGCCATGTGCACAGGCCAAGCTCGGCCGGGTGACGAGGACGCAGGTTCGGTGTGTTTGGGTGTGTCCGCTCACGCACAGCCGTGATTGTCGGTTTGGTTGTGCCAACCAGCTTTGAAATTTGTGCATCGCTAATTTCAGTGTTGTTTTTGATAATAAAGGCAATTGCATCGGGCTTGTCACCGCGCTTGGAAACGGGCGTATAACGTGGCCCTTTAGCGCGCGCTTTAACGGGCGGTAGGCTGCTTTTTTCGATTTTAAGACTTGCAGACGAGTCAGCTTGGCAACGATCAAGCTCTTCTTGTGTAAGCTCATGATGTTCAATTGGGTTGCGACCAACCAAACCGCGGCCAATTTCACCATCAGCTAGGGCTTCAATTTCAATCTCGGTCAGCGCTACAAACTCCGCAATTTGACCAAAAGTCAAAGCTGTGTGCTCAATAAGCCATACGGCTGTTGCCTTTGGCATAAGAAGCTGTCCGGTAATGTTCAGTGCGGTCGACATATCTTAAATCTCCATAAATCGTTATCCTCGCCCCGTTCCAAATGGGCTGGTTTAAGTAAACCTTCAATGTAGGGAACGCCTCATATATATGGTGGTTTGAGAGAAAATACCAGAAAAATTTTCATTTTTACGGCGTTGATTTTATGAGGGTGGATAGCGTATCGTTTCAGAATGATGTTTGATGAAGAACTGCCCAAACCAAAAACTGCTGAGTTCCCTCGGAATATGGACAATATGTCGGTTTCCGAGCTTGAGGAGTATATTGAAGAACTCCAGGCCGAAATTGCCAAAGCTGAGGGCGATATTGCCAAGAAAAAAGCCTCTGAAGACGCCGCTACTAGCGTTTTTAAATAGCAAGGACCACTTATGCGCATAGAAGAAGAAGCCAAGCTCGATTTCAAAGACGTTCTGATCCGTCCCAAGCGTTCAACGCTGGCCAGCCGTAAAGACGTTGATATTTCACGGGAATTTAAGTTCAAATGGAGCGGCAAAATCTTTAACGGCGTGCCGATTATTGCCGCCAACATGGATGGCGTTGGGACTCTGGCCATGGCCAAGGCTTTTGCAAAAGACGGCAACGGTCTGAGCGTTGCCCTGCATAAGCATTATTCTCTCAAAGAATTACAGGGTTTTTACGCGGATAACAGCCATGGGTCGGTTTGGTATTCTATTGGCATGGTCAAGGATGACGAAGCCAAGCTTGATGAGTTTATTAAGGCTGGCGGTACGCCGGATAAAATTTGTATCGATGTTGCTAATGGTTATAGCGAGCATTTCGTTTCCTATGTGAAGTCTATCCGCGAAAAATATCCGGATATGACCATCATGGCCGGGAATGTTGTCACCGGTGAAATGGTTGAAGAGCTTATTCTCGCTGGTGTCGATATTGTCAAAGTCGGGATAGGGCCGGGGAGTGTGTGTACCACCCGTAAAATGACCGGCGTTGGTTATCCGCAGCTTTCATCCATTATCGAGTGCGCTGATGCTGCCCATGGTTTGGGCGGTCTAATCTGCGGTGATGGTGGCTGTACAGTGCCGGGCGATATTGCGAAAGCTTTTGCGGCCGGTGCTGATTTCGTCATGTTAGGCGGTATGCTTGCTGGACACGATGAATCAGAGCAAAGAATTGTAAAAGAGGGCGGCCAGAAATATCTACAATTCTATGGTATGAGCAGTGAGGCCGCGATGAAGAAACACAAGGGCGGCGTTGCGGAGTACCGCGCCAGCGAAGGAAAAACTGTTAAAATCCCATATCGTGGTTCTGTTGAGGGCAGTTTACAGGATATTCTAGGTGGCTTGCGCTCAACCTGTACTTATGTAGGCGCACAGCGTTTAAAGCATCTTTCAAAATGCACAACATTCATTCGCGTGTCTCAACAGCTCAACACAGTCTTTGGTAACGAGTAAGTCCATATTTATATTGTAAGGGTGCTTGCGCTTCTAATGTGTGATCGCTATCTTGTTCCTTGGTTCAAAGAACAGGGAGCGCGTAAATGCCGGACGAAATCAAACAACGTTTAGAAGACAGCACTGAAAAATGTGTAAAAGCTTACGAGGCATGGCGCAAGGATGAAAAGAACGTTAATGCGCGTGAGTCGTTACAAGAAGCCGTGCACGAGGTTCGCAAAGTTGCCTCCCGTTTGGAAATTGAGCTGGTTAAAAGTGATCGTGATAGCGTGAAACAAAAACCAATGCCCGCGCCATCACACCGTAATTCAAAAGGGCCTCAAACAGCCAAAAAGTCCCCAGAGGGCAATAAAGACGGTAATAAAAATGAAGAAACGGCAAAGTCTCTCGAAAAATTGAAGAAAAAACCGGAAGCGGAAAAAGAAGGCGCTAAAGAAGAATAGTTAAGCTCGGTCTTTTAGACCACGCAACTTGGTGAATTTTTCAGGTGTTTCAGCGCGCAGAAACAGATTTGTTTGCTTTTCGCTTGCCAAAGAAACAGGAATTGTTGGTTTGCCTGCGGTTCTTAAGCTCTGAACTTCTTCTATCCGTTTTTGCAGTGCCTCGTTATCGGGCTCTATTTCTAAACAAAATTGAGCATTAGCAAGCGTATATTCATGTCCGCAGTAAATTTGCGTATCATCAGGCAACGCAGAGATTTTCTGCAGTGAGTGCCACATCTGCTCCGGCGTGCCTTCGAATAACCGCCCGCATCCCATAGAAAATAAAGTATCTGCGCAAAACAGGAGCGCGCTTTCAGGAAAGTAAAAACAGATATGCCCCTTTGTATGGCCGGGTGTTTCAAGGATTTGAACGCGCTCACCTCCAAAAGAAAATTCAGATTGTTCATCCAATAAAATATCCAGCAGCTTAATCCGCGCGGTTTCGCTAGCCGGCCCAGCCACCGGGCATGTGTTCCATTTAAGCAGCTCGCCAAGCCCATCAATATGATCCCAATGATGGTGGGTAATCAGAACCATATCGGGTTTGATGTTTTTACTCTCTAAAACTTCGATGATCGGTGGAGCCTCACCGGGATCCACCACAGCAACCTCACCATTTTCGGCCTCAAGAAGGTAAATGTAATTATCGCTGAACGCGGGGATTAGTGTGACATTGATCACGGTCTCTCTCCCGCCTTAATTTCTTCGGTATGCAGTACATCAGCAAGACGATTTTTTGCAGCACCAGGTTTTAACGGTTTTTGCTGGCTTTCATGCGGTGCCCAGCCAATCAGGTGGATGATCTCAAAGCTGGCCTCAAGGCGCCCATCTTTGTCAGCAAAGTTTTTTTGATAATGTTTAGCCGCTTCCATAAAGAACGCCTTACCCGGATTTGTGCGACTGCGCGCAGTAATAATATTGCTTTCGCCCATGCCGCGTAAATCATGCATCAGCTTGAACATATTGTCATAGGTCACGGTGATAATATCAGAATCAACAACCGGCAGGGCAAACCCTGCGCGCTGAAGCAAACCACCCATCTGCTGCTTATCCGAAAACGGAAACACGCGCGGGGAGGCTCCGCCCTTAAGTGTAATTTCAGCGTGCATCAGGCTTTTACGCAATTCATGCAGGGTCTCCCCACCAAATAGTGCCGCAATGAATAACCCGTCAGGTTTAAGCGCAGACTTCGCTTGCGCCAAAATACCGGGCAAATCGTTGGTAGAGTGTAGGTTTAAAACACTGGTAATGAGATCGAGACTATCAGTTTCAAGCCTCAAATTTTCAAATTTACCCCTAAAATCATCAGCATGTATATCCTTGATGGTTTGAAAGTCTCGCTTAATATCGTCCAAACGGTCCTGAAGGTGATTACGCGCCAGCGCTTGTAAAAAGGAATAATTCTCAAAATCGTCCGCAGCGCGTGCGCGCCGGCATTCTAGCAGTTTACGATCAAAGACTTGAGTATTATATGACATGTTTCTACCATTTTTCAGGGCGTGGAGTGATGTCGACATCATTTTCAACCGTATCAATAAAAGCTTCCAGCTCGGCTTCAAACTCTTTTTCCTGCTCAGGTGAAATCTCTTCCGCGGCATAATCGGGGCCGTCCGGCGCAGCTTTCTTCTTCTCTTCTATCGGTAGGTTACGTTGATGGAATGCTTTTTTCTGCTCTTTTGCGACCGTATGTTTTTTCTCTACTAATCGTTCTTGCTGTCTAAGCTCAGCACTTTGTTTCAGTTTGTCCTGCGCCTGCTTTTTAAGTACGTCCAGAGAATTGTAATTCAAAGGGATCGACCAATCAGGTTGCTTGCCTTCAAAACGCTGTTTGAGAATAGCCTTAACTTGCTTCTTCGCGTCAAGCCGCATTTCTTCATGGAAATAACGATAGGCCCGCGCAATCGCCAGCATAAAGTGCGGCTCTCTGGAAATTAGGCGTTGCAGCAACATAATCTGGTAAAAAGGTAAAAACTGGGTACTTGGCCCCTTCATCGCTTCAGCTGGTGCAGCCACAGCGTAGGGGTGGACGCGATGTGGGGTCATGCCAACATGAGTGAAGTAACTCTCCCCCAGCTTGATAATATTTTTAGGCAATACACCAAATTGATCAGCCAGAAATTTTCTCATCATCTTAAGGTTAGTAACTTCTGGCGGGATGTTAAAGCTCGGCGCTGAAACGGTTAACCCGTTACCTTCGTGGCGCTGAGGCACTGGCAGGTGATTGACCATCACGCCGGCATAAACGGTGGATTTTTCGTCCTTGGTCAGGGGTAGCACCACAGCTGTGTTAATCGTTTTGCCATCATGCACAATGAAATCCACATTCTCAGCCGACAAGCCGGACATAGAGCCGCGGCTTTGACCTTCTTCAACAAAGGTTGAATGTACAGGGCGTAATTGCCCGGTCGTGCCTTTAACCTCTTTAAAGCGCCGGTCATCTTCACCCATTTGATCAAGGATGGTTTTGATGTCGGCTTTTTTATTGATCTTGGAAACGCTGAGGTTCAACTGTTTGTCTGTCCATGTTTCAGCCATCAGGTTGAGGTGGTGAAACAACGAAAGGATTTGCAGCTCCAGCCGCGAGTTTGGAATCATGCCCACGGTAATCGCATTAAGAATTTGTTGTGCATCCATTTCGCGGACAACACCTTTGGCCTGAAACTTTTCAACGCCAATAATTGTTTGGGGGGGTATAGCCTTTCCGGCGTTCTTAACTTTCAGATAAAATGTATGGATGCGCTCATCAATATAATCCGGCGCTGGGTAGTAGTCTGGTCCGTGTTCAAGGATTGCACCAGTGTCCGGTTTGAGGCCAAGATAATCACGTGAAAACAGAACAGTGTGTTTCACATCAAAGTCTTCCATGCTAGAAATGGCTTCACCGTCGACTGTTATGGGCTCAATCATATGCCCAGACCATCGCCGCTCATCAATGTTAACGCCCCCGCGCGGCACCGCATTGGCAATAGAACGGGCAATTCCATCATGCAGGTAAATTTTCAACCGTCCTTCTTCATCCACGCGGTAGGGTAGAACTTCACTTACATCCACATCACGGCTCACCACATCAACTATTTCACCGGTTTTTTCATTGCGCATAGCTGTGATCCTGAGATTGCCGGAGTCAGTTGAAGAGGGTCTGCGCTCTTCAATATGCAGTGACTTACGCTCTGCCATCTTGTAAGCCACAGAGATATAGCATGTCGGCGGATTGCCTAGCGGCGTGCCGTCATCGCTATAGAGGCGAAAACGCCCTTCGAATTTGTCTTTGATAATGTCATCATCAAAATACGGCCCGGAATATTGGACCCGCGCGCCAAGACCGCGTAGTTCCTTACGAAATTCCCGCATGGTAAAAAATGTGTATTCCATCGGTAATTCTGTTTCCCAATGGCTGCGCTCATCCTTGCGCATTATGAATTCATACGCCCATTTATATGGTAGGCGGAATAGGCGGGTACGGGGAAAGCGCTCTGGCAGTTCTTCAAGGAAAAAGCCGCCGCAACCTGCATCCTGCCGCGGGCGGGCGTGTTCAGCATACCAGATCAGCAGGTCAGGATCTGACAAACGCGCAAGGTCTTTTCCCTTGCTTGGTTCATCCGGCATCTCCAGTAATACAAAGGATTCCGGCGGCGGCCGCGCGTAATCACGAATAAACATCACGCCGCCTTTTTTCAGGGCTTTGAAATGTTTGCGCATCGTGTCACTAACGATGCGTTCGTTGTAACGCGAAGCAGAGAAAATCTCATGCAGCACATAAGAATTAACGATCGCATCAACCGATTCAGGCTCAAAAATCTCGGATGAAGAATCTCCGACCTTGAAATCAAGATTAAAGAGTTTGTATTTTTCCTTGGCTTTGTTGACCTGACGTTTAGCTTTGTCCAAGCCCGTAAATCGTACCTTGGGGCTCATGGCCGCCATGGCATAGGTCATCGCGCCATCATCACAGCCCATATCAATCACATGCGCCCCTTCATCGAGGAGCAGGTGCGATAGTGTAAACCATGCCTTACGGATAGTTTCGGCATCCATGTCCTTGAGAAGCAAACTGCGCTTATCAATGTAGGATTCTGCTTCTGTTTCGAGATGTTTAGCCATACTCAGCAAACTAACCTTTTTCCCTAAAATTTCCAAAGCTTATAGCTTAAAATCCCGATTTCGCCTATAAAAACCTTATGGAGCCAGCATTCAAACCTGTTTAGGACATGATTATGCAGGCGGTAGACACTGTTTTACCGCCGCGTTGCGTTGTCACCGGCGAAATGGTAGATCGTCAGGGTATGGTTGCGCCCGAGGCTTGGGCTCAGATTGATTTCATTGCTGATCCGATGTGCGCGCAGTGTGGTTTTCCGTTTGAATTTGAGGTTGAAAAGGGCTCATTGTGCGCCTCTTGCATCGATCATCCGCCGCCTTTTGACAAGGTGCGCTGCGCTCTAAAATATAACGACGCCAGCAGAAAAATGATTTTAGGTTTCAAGCATGCGGATCAAGTCCATACGGCCAAGGCCTTTACGCCCTGGCTGGAAAATGCAGGCGCGGAAATTCTAAACGAGGCTGATATTCTGATGCCAGTCCCGCTTCATCGTTGGCGGCTTTTGGCCCGGCGCTACAATCAATCTGCAATTCTTGCTCAAAATCTTTGGAAAACAACAAAAATTCCGGTGATGGTCGATGCTTTGAAGCGTGTGCGTGCAACGCCATCGCAAGGATATTTAAAGGCTGCGGAGCGCCATAAGAACGTCAAAAGAGCCTTTGCGGTTGATCCGCAGCAGGCCGATGAGATTAAAGGAAAAGTCATTGTCCTGATCGATGATGTCTATACGACGGGTGCGACAACCAAAGAATGTACAAAAGCGTTGCTTAAGGCTGGGGCGGCGAAGGTTCACATCCTCGCGCTGGCCCGCGTTGTCCGTGAAGGTTTTAGTGGTTAGAGTTTTTCACCTTTAGCAAGGCGGCTTTCATCAATTTGCGGAGCCAGACCAATTTGCATCGCCAATGTTTTCAGCGGCGATAATGTATCCAGCGATTTTAGGCCCGCGCGACGCAGCCGCTTTAAGCCCAGTAAGTCCGTGCTGACAATTTTGTTCATCGTATCAACGCCAAATACTCGCGTTTCAATGTCAATGTGGCGGCGCTTCTCATAAGCCTTCAAAACATTACCTGAGCCAATATCAACACCCAGACGGGCAGCATCAATAATGCTTTCGGCAAGCGTAGCAACATCACGCAAAGAAAGATTAAGCCCTTGTGCTGTAATAGGGGACATAACATGCGCCGCCTCCGCTATAAGCGCCACCCTCTGAGCCGTAATCGCTTTGGCTTTAATCGTGCAAAGCGGCCAACATTCCGGTCCATGCTCTAATGTAATGCCGCCCAGCACGTTATTGGTTTTATCCTGAAGCGCTTGTTGAAATTCCTGCTTCTTTAAACGCGTAAGCGCATCAGCTGTCTTTGTTTTTTCCACCCACACCACGCTGGATTGATTACCGGGCAGAGGCACCAGCGCCATCGGCCCGTTCATTCTGTGAAATTCCGTCGATGTGTTGTTATGGCTGCGCGAATGATTAATCAGGCAGGTTATAGCGCTTTGGTCATATTTTTTAACCGTGCTTTGAATACCTGAAAACTCCCGCACTGCTGAATTGCGTCCGTCTGCTCCCACCAATAACCGCGCTTTTATCGTGGCCCCGTCCTCAAGGTTTACAACAATGCCGCCGCCATCAACCGCGTAATCGCTGAATGTACTCTCAATAAAATTCACATTCTTCAATTTCTCAATACGCTCATAAAGCGCCGCACGTAAATGTCCATTGGGAATGTTATAGCTAAATTGCTCCATGCCAATATCGCTCGCCGGAAACTCAATCTCTATTGGCTCTTTACGTGCATCGCTGTCATCAATAATCCGCATCATTTCCATGGGAGTGGATAGGGGCTCTAAAGATTTCCAAATGCCCGTACTTTTCAGGATGTTCACAGAAGCTTGCATCAAAGCCACTGTGCGCCCCGTATTTTCGGTTTTTTTAAAAGGTGCGGGCTTATGCGGGTCGACAACCGCAATCACAAGGCCAGCCTGACCCAAGAGCGCCGCCAGCGTTAAACCACCTAGGCCGCCGCCAATAATTACAATATCAGTTTGCCTTGCTGTCATCGCTGCACTACCTTTTTGATGAAACAAGTCATAAAGGAGAATGATCGATGGCGAAAGTTGAAATTTATTATTGGACGACCTGCCCGTTTTGCGCGAAGGCAAGAGCTTTACTGGATTCAAAAGGAATTGAGTACACAGGCCACGATATCACCGGTGACAATGATGCACGTGATAAAATGGTTGAACGCACTGGGGGCCCACGCTCCGTCCCGCAAATTTTCATCGACGACAAGTTGATCGGTGGCTGTGATGATATTCACGCTCTCGATGCAAGTGGTGAGCTGGATACACTTCTAAATGGCTAATATTATAAAATCGGCCTGTATTCAGCTTAATAACGGTCCGGATATTGCGGAAAATCTGAGAGTAACGGAAGAGCTCATCCGTGAGGCAGCCGGGCAGGGCGCAACTTTGGTCGCAACGCCGGAAACGACCTGCTTAATGTGCTCACCATTAATTAAGCGTTTAACGCTGGCACAGACGCAGGAAGAAAGCGACACACTGCAAGCTTTGCAAAAATTGGCACAGGAATTGGGTATTTGGCTTTTAATCGGTTCGCTGGGAGTAAAGCTAAAAGAGCATCAGCTCGCTAATCGTAGCTTTCTTATTTCAGATAAAGGGCAAATTGTTGCCACCTACGATAAGCTGCATCTTTTTGATGTTGATTTGCCAAATGGTGAGCGTTTTAAAGAAAGCGCAACTATGATGCCTGGCGATAAAGCCGTGGTTGCACAAGGATCGGATGTAAAAATAGGCATGAGTATTTGTTATGATGCCCGCTTTCCTCATTTATACCGTGACCTCGCTAAAAACGGCGCTTCCATTTTAACGGTGCCCGCTGCGTTCAGTATGCCAACAGGAGAAGCTCACTGGGAAGTTTTGTTGCGGGCAAGGGCAATCGAAACAGGGTCTTTTGTGCTCGCTCCCGCACAAACTGGGCAGCACGATAACGGCCACAGCAGTTGGGGCCATTCGATGATTATTAACCCATGGGGCGAAATTTTAGCTGCAATGGACAGCGAAGTTGGTATCATAATCGCTGATTTAAACATGGATGATGTTGAAAAAGCGCGGAACTCTATACCTGCGCTCCAGCATGATAGGGAATACACGCTAAAATCATGAGTAAGAAATATAAAGAAGAAACAATATTAACAAAGCTGGGGCGCGACCCTGCTGAATATTACGGGGTTATGAACCCGCCGCTCGTTCAGGCGAGTACGCTTGAATATAAAAATCTGGAAACATATGAAACCAAAAAAGGGCAGAAATTTACTTATGCCAATATTGGCCACCCGTTAAGCGATCATTTTGAAACAGCGATGGCTGAACTGGAGGGAGGGCATAAAGCTGTAAGTTCTTCGACAGGGTTATCGCCGATCACAGCGTCTTTGATGGCATTTTTAAAGGCCGGGGACCATCTGTTAATGTGTGACAGCATCTACCCACCAACGCGCAGTGTGTGTGACCGGTTGCTGAAGAAATTTGATATTGAAATTGAATATTATGACTCCCTTATTGGCGCGGATATTCGGGATTTGATCAAAGAAAGTACGGCCGTGATCTATATGGAATCCCCCGGATCCGCTACATTTGAAGTTCAGGATGTCCCCGCTATTGTAAAAGAGGCAAAAGCCAGAGGCGTCATAACGATGATGGATAACACTTGGGCCAGTGGGGTACTGTTTAAACCTCTGGAACATGGTGTGAATATATCCATTTGTGCGGCAACAAAATATATTGGCGGTCATGCTGATGTAAATTTAGGGTACGCCGTCGCAGATACGGCGGAGAATTATAAACAGCTCAAAAAAACACATGTCGATTTGGGCCATTGCCCCGGTTCGCAAGATTTATCATTGGCTTTGCGCGGCCTGCGTACCATGAAATTACGTATTGAGCATTCCGAGAAAAGTGCATTAAAGGTCGCTAAATGGTTACAGGGGCGCGATGAAGTGCAGCGTGTTTACCACGTCGCTTTGCCGGACCACCCTACACATGATATTTGGAAACGCGATTTTTCCGGTGGCAATGGCTTGTTGAGCTTTTTATTGGAAGAGGCACCAAAAGAACAAATTAATAAATTTATCGACGCTCTTGAATTGTTTCCGATTGGAAGCTCATGGGGTGGATATATGAGTCTGCTGCAACCGCAAACAGAAATGGCTTTTCGTCGGGTCGTGAAGTGGAATGAAAAAGGGATGCTTATTCGGCTACATGTTGGTCTGGAAGATGTTGATGATCTCATCGCTGATCTGGATCAGGCTTTTAGGGTATTTAACAGCTAAGCCAGCATCCCAACGCCCACGCCCAAAACTTCAGCTAATGACTTCATCGCCCGAATTGATCCATCTTTTTTACCGGTTTCAATTTCTGTGAGATAGGGGCGGGAGATACCAGCGCGAGCGGCTAAATCTTTTTGCGTCAGCCCGTGATGTTTGCGAAGAATTTTCACCGGGCTTTCTTCCCGCGCGGTCAGCGCATCCAAGATGTCATCGGGCAGGCCTTTGTTCTTTCCACTGGTGACCATGTCGCGGTAATCATGCAAAGGCACAAGCACATAAGGTTTGCCTTGGATGTGGAGCAGATCGTATTTCATGAAGTTAATCTACATGCTGAGAGCGACAATGTCATCAGAAACGTGTCGAGAGCGTAAGCGCACCAAAAACACTCTCATCATCCTGACCATCAAATTCTTTTGAGCGCGCATTGATCGAATAAGACAGCCGATATTCACCCAGTGTAAATGCAACGCCAGCAGTCGCATCACCAACCAATGGCTTCTTATCAACGCTGGGGCCATCAGAGAATGTATTGCCATCCAGAAAAATATTCCGCCCCACAAGACGACCATCCGCGCTGGCGAACAAAAGCCAGCTCCATCCCCCACCTGTTTTAGAGCCCGGCGTTTCAAAATACCCGCTACCAGGCATCGCCGGGCGCACGCGCGGTGGCGTATCTTGAAAGCGATCCTGAGAGGGGCCAAATGTGAAGGAAAGCCCCGTTCCGGCATAGGTGTAGATATTGCCAAGAGAAACGTTGATGTTTGGTTCCGCATGAATTTGAAAATCGCCTATGGTTTGACTAAAAGCTCTTGGCCAGCGGCGTTGCCCCGAAAGAATAATGCCCGGTTCAAAGTCCAGCTGGTTTTGCCAGCCTCTTGGCGTCGGGGAATCTGTAATGTGGCTATGAATGAATTTTTGCGATTGCTCACCCAAAGCTTCCGGCCCCACAACGCCGAGGGTCAGCTCCAGCTCATCAATATGATTATTCTCCAATGTTGCCAGGCCAACAGAGCCGTATAAAAACGCCGCCCACGGCCTGTCATTATCTTGGTTGCCTTGAATGCGAATATTTTCTGGCGTGTAGATATTCTGCCCCAGCGTGAAAAATGTACTGGTTGTGTCGTTAAGACCGAATGTTGGAATGGCATCGGCCATTTCATCCATCATCGGGGGAACAGGGGTGTTTACATTAAACCACGTAAATCGGACCCCGCTGGTGTAAAACTGATCTGTACCCCCGCCGATGGAATCATTTTCGATAGATAAGCTAATGAAGTTTTTATCCTCGGAGTTTTTAACACGCGCCGCGATCTCGTCTTCGGCAGAAAGGTCTTGTGCTAACGCGTCACAAACCAGAATAAAAGAAAGAGTGCACAGGATTAGGTGTTTTGCTGCCGTGTGTAACATGCTAAGCGATATAGCATGATTGAAGGACAAATAGACAACATTTATGAGCAGGGGCCAGGTGATCCTGACAGCTTGGTAATTCTACTTCATGGTCTGGGCTCAAATGGTCAGGATTTAATCTCGTTGGTACCATTTTGGGTAAACGCACTGCCCAATACTATTTTTATCTCCCCCGATGCCCCGTTTGTCTGTGACATGGTTCCACCCGGCTATCCCAATAGCTATCAATGGTTTTCGCTGCAGGATAGGGATCCTGATAAGGTTTTGGCTGGTGTGAAAGCTGCTGCGCCCATTTTGGAAGCCTTTATTGCGCAGCAAATCGAGAAATATAATGTGAAGGCGGGTAAGGTTGCCTTGGTTGGGTTTTCACAAGGAACAATGATGAGCCTGTATACAGGTACGCACTATAAAGCGCCCCTAGCCGGAATAATGGGCTTTTCAGGCGCACTCGCCGGGCCGCCGGGTTCAAACAAAATTCCTGTGCGCTTGGTCCATGGTGAAGCCGATGATGTGGTCCCGGTAGCCGCATACACCCATGCGCGCGAAGTTTTGGAGCGTGAGGGCTTCGAAATCAGTGGTTATACCACACCAAATCTGCCACATTCTATCGATGAAACGGGGATAAAGTCAGCTGAAGAGTTCTTAAAAACCGTATTGCTATAAAGCTATAATTTATAGTAATTTATGGTGTTTTTCTTAGAAAAAGATTCAAAATATTTGCTGCGACGCACAAGCAAAAGTTTCATATTAGAGATTGCAATTTAACGCACTGAAACTACACAAAATTACACGCGTACACCTGACTTTTTGCAATACGGAAAAGCTGATCATGTTCGTGGGTGCAGCACAGAATTATTGCCCGTAACCTTAGGAAATCAGCCATTTCATGGTATAATACAAGTATCAGATTCGCGAGGTCTGATCGGCTCTTTTTCTAAAGAGATTTTATTTAAAGAGCTCTTGCCAAATCGTCAGACCTCCGCCGTCGTCAACGGATGAAAAAAGGGAGTGTGGACATTATGAATTTAGCGACGCCTCTGGAGAAATGTCCAGCCTTAATATTAAATGCCGACTATAGGCCATTGAATTACTTTCCTTTGTCTATATGGCCATGGCAGGAAGCGGTTAAGGCCCTTTTCAGGGACAGCGTCACGGTGGTATCGGAATATGACAGGGTTGTGAGATCACCGAGTTTTGAGATTAAGTTGCCGAGCGTACTGGCCTTAAAAGAATATGTACCAATGGCAAGCCGCCCGGCCTTTACACGGTTTAATGTATTTTTGCGCGACAGGTGGACATGCCAGTATTGCGCAAGCGGATTTAAAACACATGAATTAACATTTGATCATGTGATACCGCGCTCAAGAGGAGGGCGGACGAACTGGGAAAATATAGTGGCGGCGTGTCAATGTTGTAATACTCGAAAAGGGAACGGCATGCCGCACGAAATGAATATGTATCCAATCCATGAACCGCGTCAGCCCATGCTGCACGAGCTTCAGGATCAGGGACGAAAGTTCCCCCCGAACTTTCTACATAAAAGCTGGGGAGACTTTCTATACTGGGATACAGAGCTCGAAGAGCTTTAATAAGGTTTCGGTTTTGCCAAGGAGAACGGTTTAGAAAATGAGCTCCTTTAAGGCACTGCCGTTAAGACGCGGAGAGGTTTCCGCAATCAACGTGCAACGGAAAGGAGTTTGTTATGTTTAATCATCTTACAAATCTCGCACAAACACGGTCAATCACGGGTGCTATAGGGTTTTTCCTATTCCACGTAATTCTGCTGGTTGGTCTTTCAACATTTCTTGGCCACTATCTTGTGACCTTGGGTGTAATTGATGGAAGCGTCGGGAGCTTTTTCGATGGCGGATCAATTCACACAATGATCGGCGCCGGCTGGACACTTGTTTTGTCTAGTATGGTTCTTTCAGGGAAAAAACTTACAAACGACATCATGTCAGTGATTATAGCTTTGATTGGTGTGTATCTCGCATACACAGTCAACGTAATGCTGGGTATGGTTGTTGTGGCTTACCTGACTACACTGGGTAAGTAAGACAATAAAATATTTAAAGCCGGGCTTGCGTTATGCGGCCCGGCTTTTTATTTGCCCATTTTTCCCAAAAACCCTTGACTGAGCGCGGCTTTGCGTGGCACAAACCTTTATTCACATATTTTTGATTAAAGGTTTTAGGTCATGTTTGACGATTTATTTGATTTCGCGAAGAAGCGCAGCTTGAAACAATCCGTAGGGTTTTTCATTTTTCACTCCACTTTGGCACTCGGCTTTATGGCCGGTTTAAGCCTTATGGGTGTTTCGTAGCAATACGAAGCTGACTGCGCATACTGCGAATAAACCAAAGCAAAGCAATACATTATAATTGGCCATCGACAGGCCGATGATTGGGTCCTGCCAAGGTATTACGGCGCAGTCGGCCGTTGGCGCGCTGAGAATATTGTCGAGCAGACTTTGTGGCTCATCATTATCAAAACTCGGCACGGCGCACCCTTCCACCGCAGATCTCCACCATTTTTGCTCCACGCCCGTGTGATAAAACGCAATCCCGCTATTGATCAGGAGCGTAATTCCACTCAGCCCAATCATCATCCTGGCAAACATCGGATGTTTCCTCAGCGATAGTCCGGCCGCCCCAAAAGCAATAACGGCAACATAAGGAAAGCGTTGATAAACGCATAAGATACAGGGCTCCAGCCCTAAAAACACTTCAGACCCCAGCGCGGCCAGCAGTGAAAAAACCGAGATCGCCGTAATGCCCGCTAAAACGGTAACAGGGCAGGACAGCAATTTAAGAACCATATTGATCATAAGAAAGACTTGATCGTTTCTTTGACGGCGTCAAGCCCCTCAGTGCCGATAAAAATCAGCACATAGCCAAGCATAGCCACCCATAACAACCCGATAATAGCACCCACCAGCACCGCCAGCCCGTCGCGCATAATCACACCCAGCGCCATCAGCGCAATGCCGAAGGCTGGCACAGTGTTGGTCAGCGGCAAGGGAATACACACCGACAAAGCCATGATCAGGCCAAACAGGCCGATGAGATGTGAAAACATCCCCTGCGTGATTAAGCCTAATCGCGGCCGCACTAAAACCTCAATCTTCGTAATAAAGGGCAGGGTAGCATTCAGCATGGCTTCAAATCGTTTGCGAGAAATCGATTTATATTTCATCTTTTCGGGGATCCAGATGGAATGCCGTCCCATCGCTTGCTGCGCGGTCAGAAACACCAGTGGCGCCGCAATAATCAAATTCACCCCAAGCCCGGGCAGGGGCAGGGCTGCCGGCAAGGCAAAGATAAACAGCAAAAAGCCAAAACCACGCTCATGGAGCGCTTCAAGCAAATCAAACATGCAGACTTTTTCTTTGGGAAGGGTCTTTTGCAGATCCTGAAGAACTTTGGAAATTGGGCGCGGTGCATCACTCATGAAGGATACACTAGCAGATTGTGGTTGAAAAAAAACCGATAACCGATTAATGATATGCCCCTATCCATATGGTGTGCCCCTGTGGCGGAATTGGTAGACGCGCGGGATTCAAAATCCCGTTTCTTCGGAAGTGTCAGTTCAAGTCTGACCGGGGGCACCATTCTGAAAAGGATTATAAATGTCCGAAGCTATACAAAATCATCTGGTAGACATCATCAGGCCTCTTTTTCCTGAAAATGCAGAATTCAAGCTAAACTCTGATAACCAAGTTACAATATTTTGGAAATTAGGAAACGACGAAGACCGTCCAAACAAGCGTTCTAAAATTATTAGGCTAAACATTTCCCGTGAGTTTATGGAAGATTACGATGCCGCTAATGAAAATATTAAACAGGAGATGGAGACAAAATTTTCTGGGGGTGTCTCGCAAAAGTTAGCCAATTTTGATCCTGACCATAATGCACCTTATGGAGATGGTACTTTAGAGCCTGAGGAGATTTGGGTAGTCCCAAGTTTATAATGTTATTGTCTGTTTAATCTATTGCTGTTTACAAAGAGTGTGATCCCGTTCTTTCGGGAGTCTCGGTTCAGGTCTGATCGGGGCACCATCAAAACTCCTGTCAATTTTATAAACCTGAGACCTTCAAGCAAAGCCAAACGTGACTAGGTTGTGTGGGGCTTGACAGCATTCAAAAGAGAATCGGCGTGGGGGACTCGAACCCCCAACCTCCCGATTAGCAGTCAGACGCTCTATCCGGTTGAGCTAACGCCCTTTAAAGCACGGGCGAACCAGCACTTTGAGAATTTAACAAATAGTCACATTTCGCTTTGCGGTCAAACTTTCCACAAGAAAGAATATTTTCCTATTGCCTTTATCCACAATATGTAGTAGGTAATAGCTTAACCAAACGCTATAGGTGGTGGCTGCTGCAGAAAACGCAGCTTTCCATTTTGTTTGCACCCCATAACATAATTATTTCCTTGGCCACACAGAAATTGGGCCTATATGGAATGCTAGACGTATGAAGAAGGAGGCTCGACATGGCCAAAACTGTGTCTGACAAAACCCGGCTGATATTGTGGACCCGCGCTGCCGGGCGGTGCCAGTACGAAGGATGCAATAAATTGCTTTTAGGTGATATTATTTCCGGTGCTGAAAAACTCAACACCGCGTATGTTGCACACGTCGTTGCGCGCGAGCCGGAAGGGCCGCGTGGCGATCCGGTTCGCTCACCTCAGTTAGCAGACGACATTAAGAACGTAATGCTCATGTGCGATACCCATCATCGCCTTATTGACAGAGAAGAGGTTGAAAAACATCCGGAACCTCGGTTGCTTGCTATGAAAAAAACGCATGAGAACCGCATTAATTCTGTTGCCGGAATTCAAAATGATATGGGGACGCATGTTCTGCTTTATGGAGCCCGGATCGGCGAACATGATTGCCCTGTAAGTTTTGATCTCGCAAAACAGGCCGTCCTTCCGGATCGTTATCCTCTAGAAAAACAGGGTATTCCGCTGAATATGGTTGGGTGCAGTTTTAAGGACCATGAACAGCAATACTGGGACACCCAGATTAAAAATCTGTCCCTGCAATTCCAAGGGGAGGTTGGCAATCGTATTCAGCGCGGTGTTATCGAGCACGTATCGGTCTTTGCCCTAGCCCCACAACCGCTCTTGATAGAATTGGGTCACTTGCTCTCAGATATTCCGGCCGTCGATGTTTTTCAGCTTCATCGTGAACCAAAAACATGGAGTTGGCAGAATGATGGGCCGCGCATTGAGTTTGAAATAAATCAGCCAGCCGGTGACCAACAGGCTAAAACTGTAGCCCTAAAACTTGCTCTCAGTGCAACAGTGACGGACGAACGGATCACGGATGTTCTTGGAGCTGAGGTGCCGATATGGTCAATCACCGCCAACAGTCCGCATAACGATATTCTTCGTCATCGTGACGATCTCAGCGAATTTCGGATTTTACTTCGACAAACTTTCGACCGGATCAAGGCACAATACGGAGAAGATGCCGAAATACACGTTTTTCCGGTTTTGCCTGTGTCTGCCGCCATTGAAGTGGGGCGTGTCTGGATGCCGAAAGCCGATCTACCACTCATAATTTACGATCAGGTTCGTGGCCATGGTGGCTTTGCGAGCAGACTCAGAATTGATACCGCTAACATAAAGGAGGCAGCATAATGCCAAGCGATAAATTAAAACAATACAGTAACTTCCTGGCTGCTCAAGCCAGCGATTTGGATATATCCCCCACTGTCCGCCAACGGGCCATAACAAGCTACAAGGCCGTTGGAGAATGGCTTGACGGCGGCGAATATAAGGGTGCTCTGAACGGTGTGTCGATACATCCACAGGGGTCCTTTGAGCATGGAACCGTTATAAAACCACTCAAAGGCTCGAAGAAAGCTGGTTATGACATCGATCTGGTTTGCCAGCTTTCCATACAAAAGGACGATACGTCGGCCAGCTACATTAAAGGCGCTATCGGTCAGCGCCTCGAAGAGCATGAAACTTACAAAAAACTTCTTGATGACGAAGGCAAGCGATGCTGGACCCTTGAATATGCCGAGGATAATGATGGTGTCGGTTTTCACCTCGATGTACTGCCATCTGTGGCTGAAAGCGCCGATAAGATTGAGCAACTGAGGTTACAGACTGAACATCCTGAACTGGTGGATACGGCAATAGCGATAACGAACCGGGATTCAGATACAGCTTATAGCTGGGACACCAGCAACCCACGAGGTTATTCTGAATGGTTTAAGGTCATGAACAGCTCGGCCTTTCAGTTAATTGCACCGTTCGGTCGCCAGCAAATTTTTGAAAGCAACAAGCTGCTGTTTGCTTCTGTCGACGATGTGCCGGATCAACTTATCCGCACACCCCTACAGCAGGCCATTCAGATCATGAAAAGGCACCGCGATATTCGCTTCGCTGGGCAGAATTCAGAGGATTTCAAGCCCATATCCATGATTATAACGACGCTGGCGGCACGCCTTTATGAGAATGAAGCCGATGTGTTTTCAGCCTTGAATAACATTGCTGAAAAATTACGGCTATACTCCACGCTGATTGAAGGTCGCGCACCGATGATCGAGGGTGATCTTATCAAGAAAAATCCTGACGGAACCTGGCATGTTGGGAATCCGGTGAACAACCAAGAAAACTTTGCTGATCGTTGGCATGAAGACGGCGGCGCGCGTGCAGAGGCCTTTTTTGAATGGGCCTCCTGGGTCAGTGGCGACTTGATTGAAATTGCGAGGAATCCTGATTTTGATACGATTGTCGGTAGTGTCCAGGAGCATTTTGAAGAGCCTGTAGACCATGACGCCGCCGCGCCGGTAAGAATGGTGCCTGCAGCCCCTGCTGAACTGAAACCGCATGTTCAGATCGAAGACCCAAGCTCGCCTTGGTGTAATACGGAGGTGTCGTGCAAGAGCAGGCTGAGAAAAACCTTGAAGAAGTAGAGGGCGATTACCCAGGTTTGCATTTGGTTTCTTGCAAGGACGGTATCGCTGTCTATTGCGGTAGACTTGTCTTTACGGCCAGCTATGAAGGTCATGGCCTTGTCGATGATGCGTTTGATGTTGAGTTAGAGCTTCCCATAGGGGGTTTCGGTGTTGTTCCGGTAGCAAGGGAAATCGGTGGGCGAATACCTAGAGAGCCCGCGTATCATATCAACGATGATGGAACAATGTGTTTGGGCGCACCTTTGGAGGTGCGCCGTAAATTCATGCGTGACAGGTCTTTGCGTGGGCTAATAAATCTACAGGTTGTACCTTTCCTTTATGGATATTGCATTAAGCAGGATAAGGACTACTGGCCTTTTGGCGAGCTGGCACACGGGAGCCAAGGCATAGTCCAGTATTATCAAAAGATTTTTGGAGTCAAATCCGTGTTGTCTATAATCGAATTTCTAAAAATCTTGGTCGAGGATAACTACCGCGGACATTTACCTTGCCCGTGCGGAAGCGAAAGGCGGCTAAGAAATTGTCATGGACAGCAGATTATGGAGATGAAGGATATTCAATCGCGAGAGAATTACTTTTCTGATTTTGTTGCATGTGTCCGGCAACATGTGAATTCTGGGGAAGGAATTCCTAGGCGCGTGATGACAAAAAGGTTGAGAGTTTTTTGGATGCGCATGGGGCAGGAGAAGACCTTGTTTTATAGGTTTTTCAAGAAATAAACCGCTTGTTTATAAGCCCTTAGCAGTGGCTAACCCCTTCCCCGCCCGGGTGGGTGGGAGCGTAAATATAGACCCCAGATTAACTAAAATCTAAGAATTATCGAGATATCCTAAAACTATGAATAGCGCACTTATGCAAACTGCGTTTGCGTGCGCAAAGAACGGCGCTGCAATGGAGTAAATCGCTTACATCTGCGTATCGTTCAGGCCCAAACTTGCGGGGCCGTAAACGTGGAGCAGGTGTGTGTTTACTGCGTAAAAAGGAGGGAGTTTCCCTCATGGCGATTTATCATTGTTCTCTGCGGGTGTTTTCTAGGAGCCGTGGCCACTCTGCAGTGGCCGCAGCTGCGTATCGTTCCGGCTCTAATCTGTTTGATAACAGAGCCGGAAAACTGCAGCGCTATGATAAACGCTCCGGCGTTGCCGAAACCTTCATCCTGCTTCCTAAAAACACATCCGGCGATCTTGAGGATCGCGCCGTTCTTTGGAATGCGGCAGAGCAATCCGAGAAACGCAAAAACTCTTGCGTAGCCAGAGAGCTTATTCTCGCTCTGCCACATGAGCTGTCAGGCCCTGACAGGCTCGCATTAACCCGCGATATGGCAGGCTGGTTAATCGAGCGCTACCGCGTTGCGGTAGATAGCGCCATTCATATCCCCGTGCATGGGGATGATGAGCGCAATCACCATGCCCATTTGCTTTTCACCACCCGTGAACTAACCAAAGACGGCATAGGCGCTAAGACCCGCATCCTTGATGACAAGGTCACGGGCAAAGAAGAAACGGAAGTGATACGTGAGGTTTGGGAGGCATTGGCCAATGAGGCCCTATGCAGGGCCGGGCATTCTGACATTCAAATCGACCGGCGCACGCTCGAAGATCAAGGTATTGATCGTATACCTCAAACCCATATCGGCCCCAATGCACAAAAGGCCTCTGAAAACGCATCATCCGAAGAAGATGAAGGTGAGCAAAGCGGTGAAACCGGCAAGAAAGGTTCCGGCAGCGGGGGTGGGCAGGCGCCCACAGGCAAAAGTGAGGATAAATCTGAACAAGGGGAGGGTGATGAAGGCAAGGAAGAGAAGGGCGGTAGTGGTGATCCGGTTTCATTAAAGCTGCAAAGCAAGGTTAAGAAAGATCATAAGGGCCGGGAGATTGATTACCGCGTCATTGACCGGCTTAAAACCCGTCAAAACTTCGTTGCAGAGATTAACCTCTTAAATGAGCGCCGCGCAGCCTTTGGAGAAAAGCCCTTAAAAGAGCAGATCGCTGATTTGGATAGACTGATGGAGCGTCTTGATGTGCGCGTTCATCGTCTTGAGGATTTGCAGAGCAAAACCTCGCTGCCGGTTCAGCTTTTGGAGCTTGTAAAAGAAGCCGCCAAGATGGCCGTAGAGCTTTTTGGGGTGCGCAGTGATGAAAAACTGCTCGCAAAACTTTCTGAGACTGAAGAGCAAGCAAAAGAACAGCGCCAGCATACTCGTTACGGCAGAACCTATCGCAAAGGTCTTCATACCCAGATTGCTGAGATGAAAACCAATATTGAGCGCTTGCAAACCAAGCAAGCTGAATATAGCCGCTACAAAGGTTTTGTAGAAAAGTTAGAGCAAGAAATTGTGAAGCACACTCCCTCTATTAAAACTGAAGTAAAGCAAGCGCCGCAAAAGCGCGTTTCTAGAACAACCACAAAAGAGTTCTCTCTTAAGCTGCAGCTTAAAGCCAGCGTTATGAAAGAGGCTTTGCCTATTCACTATCAACAGCGCCAGGTTCAGGTGAAAAGGCCTGCATCCATTATTGAGGTACCAAAATTAGTCGAAGCAGCGCGCGAGCGGTTTGAAGCGCCTAAAGTGATAGCTGAAACGCCAAGGCTGCAAGAGCGCTTTGCTGTGAGGGCTGAAAGCCAAGCGCCTAAGGATAAAGAGCCAGCTTATAAAATAAGAAACGTGGCGACCTTCAAAGGAATTGCCAAAGAGATAGAGCGCCGCGAACGGGTTGATCAACCTTTCAGAGTGCCTGCTGCTTACAAGCAGTCACTTAAAGGTGAGATTAAAGGATTGAAGGCAGAAGCCACAAAGCGGGGCAGAAACTTTGTAACAACCCAGCAGCAGATTAATGAACGCCGCGCGGCCAGCCAAGAAACAGTGAAGGGCAAGTTCAATAAGCCAGAAGATCATGGTCCTAAAAGGGTGCGAACGGGGAATGTTATCAGCCGCTCGAAGGAAAGAGCTTCGGAAGTTCGTAAAGAAGTTCACCCGAAATACAGAGCGAAACCTTATGAAGATAGAAGTGTTTCAAGTAAGAAAAATATCGCCCGCGAATTTAGATCGGCACGCAGAGTGTCTAATGAGGCAGCAGAGCCTTTAAAAGAAAATCCGCAAAAGATGTCACATGGTTTTAATGCGCACTCGAAGGTCAGTGAAAGCGAAACAGATAGCGCAGAAACTTCTCCAGAGATCGATCCAACCATCGAAATTTAATATCCAAAAATTTTGAAATTTGCAATTTGCAAAGGTTGTGTTGCATAGTGTTTTTTACAACCAAAGGATGAATATCCTCGGTGTGTGGGAAATAACTGCGTAGGCTAAGCATTAGCCAAAGAATTGGGAAGCCTCGGGAAAGAGGCAAAAAGCAAGATTTCCGCGAAGTACAGAGATGGTTTGCAAGGCGGCGTCAAAACGTGATTTTGGCGGCGGTCTTTGGCACGCGTAAGTTGGCTTAACACATTGAAAAAACTTAAAAAACATACTTGACGGGCGTGATTTTTAAAACTATGGGTGAATGATAACTTCGTTTTAAATTGCGCGTTATGGGGAAGAACGAGATGAAAAATATAAAGAACTGGTTTGTTTTCCGATCTGAGGATGAGTTCGAGGCTTCTTATTTTCAAGAAAACGAAGAAGGAAAAGATGTTTTTTATCCTTGGGGATGCTCAGGAGATAGCTATTATATAGATGGCAGACAAAAAAAGAGCTTAAAGTTTTTTTTACGATTTATGGTGTGGCTTGTACTTATATTTTTGCCATTAATTTTTCTCTATTTTGAACTTTCTAACAAGGGATTGTTTAATTCTAATTGGTCAGTAGTAACGGCTATCACAGTTTTCGTTTTTATCTACATATCAGGCGTTTGTTTTTTATTGAAAGCTTTGGGAATGTACGTACAGAAGGTTCCTGCTCGTTACAAAAACACGACAAATATTCAGCTGTTTAGATTGATTTTTAAATTGGGGCTGCTTCAGCTTGCAATTCTTTTTGTAGGGTTTTTATACGATCCGTACGATTATTTTCTTTGGGGCGCTGCAGGTTTTACGATCATTTTTTATTCTGTATTTACTTTCTTTGCTTGGTTTAAGAAGGGCTGCCTCCTGCAGAAAAAACCACCTGCTGGGTAAAGGATTGTTTATTTAATATTTTTGACAAAAGGGAGTTTATCATGTCAAACACGCACTGGTCAGAAGAATATTTTTTACGCCCCGCTTTTGTAAGTGATGCCGTTTGGCAGCAAATTTACACTAATTTCCTTGCTCATGTAGGAGATCCAACTGGGAATCTTTCCAGTGCATTGCAAGACGATATTGATCGTTTGGCAGGTATGGGGATATCGCAACCGAGTGATCTCACAGCCTTGCTGTTTGAGTTTGAGCAAGCCGGAGATTTTGGTTCTTTGGCTGAGAGAGCCAGTATTGGTTCTGTAGGGCAAGGGTGGTCTTCCTTGTCCGATATTAAGCTTTTGATTGCGGCTGATGGTTCAACGTCTGTGACAGGTTTGGTTGATGCAGGTTTGCTTGGGACTTTGGATGCTACCCAAACGGCACAATACGCAGTATCTTTGTCTCTTGGGAAAACTATTGATCAGAATGGGCGTCTTATAGAAAGCGGCGATTTTGCAAGGCCATCATTTACCACAAACCAGAATGTGGATGGTGACATGACCTTGATCGCAGTTTCTGGCGGTTATGAGATGGTTGCAGATGGCGGTGAAAAATTTGTTTTTGATCAATTTGGAAAACTGGTTTCATTTGTCTCCGATACCGGAGAAACAATTACTGTCATTTATGATGTTAATGACCGTTTATCCCGATATCAGAATGCTACAGGTGGCTTTTTAGAGTTTACTTACGACGTAAACGGTCGAGTTATATCGGTTGAAGATGGAAATGGGCGCATTGTTTCTTACAGCTATTCCGCTAATGGAGAACTTATAGATATTGGCGATGATGCGGGCGATACGGACTTTACTTATGATGTCGAAGGAAACCTTCTCACTGCGCAGCGCGTTGGCGGTCCTGCGCTGACTTTTGCTTATGATGCAGAAGGGCGTCTTAGCTCACAAAATATTGGAGGTCTGGTATCGGAGAACTATGCCTATGACAATGCAGGCGCGATAACGGCCACTAACGGACTGGGAGAGGTAACTGTTATCCAGATAGGCCCCGGCGGCTCTGTCACAGGGGTGGCGAATAATCTTGGCCAGTCATTTACAATGACAGCCGATGTTGGCACCAATACGGTGACTATGAATTCACCAGACGGTACACAATCAATCCTTACTTACAATACAGCGGGGGACTTGCAATCTGTTGCGGATGGAAATGGGGATGTCATTAGCTTTGGTTATGATAGCGCTACAGGCCGCATTATTAGTTTTACCGATGGTGGCGGTGGCGTTCGTGAATTCGACTATGATACAGCTGGACGGCTCTTGAATGCTGATTGGAGCGATAATACGTCCTTAAATTTTGTGTATGATGTGCAGGGTGACTTGACCGATTTCACCAATCGGCGTGGAGAAACTGTAGGGTATGGTTATGATGCTGGTGGAAATGTTACGAGCGTTTCGGATTCTGCTAGTGGAGCTTTGTCTTATACCTATGATGTACGCGGGAATGTAACATCCGTAACTACGCCCGCTGGTGTTACTGACATTACCTATGACAGCGCCGGCCGCACTACGCTCATTGAATATCCCAATGGTCGCTCTCTTGCCTACACCTATGACGCCGAAGGTAAGCGTTTGTCGATGATCAACCAGGACGGTGAAGGAACATTTTATACCTACGATGCAGCCGGACGTCTGGCTACGATTGCAGACGATAATGGCGTGCTGACAAGCTATAGCTACGATGCAGCCGGACGGTTATTACTCGAAACAAATGGCAACGGAACATATACTGAATATGATTATGATACAGCCGGACGGTTGGATGGAATAACTAATTATGATAGTAGCGCGAGCGTAAACAGTTTTTATCAATACAGCTTTGACGCAGCAGGCCGTAAAACAGGCGCTGTGACCAACGATGGGTCATGGACATATGGCTATGATAATGCAGGCCAGCTTACCAATGCAGATTTCACCTCAACCACGACAGGCATTCCGAGCACAAGCTTAGAGTATCAGTATGATTCCGCTGGAAACCGCATTGCAACAATCGAAAACGGAGTTACAACGAATTATGCCTCTAACGGCCTGAATCAGTATACAACAGCGGGCGGTAAGAGCTTCACCTACGATGATGATGGAAACCTGACTGCGCAAACAGCGACAGGCGATAATTACAGCTACGTTTATGATGTTGATAATAGACTGATAGGGGTAACCAAACCTGATGGAACGGTTATTTCTTATGAGTATGATGCGTTTGGTAATCGCTCCGCTATTGTGGAGGGCGGCGTGCGCACAGAATTTTTAGTTGACCCTTTTGGTTTCGGAAACGTTATTGCGGAATATGATGGTCTCGGGGCAAGAATTGCTTCATATGCGCATGGATTGGGTTTAGCAAGCCGAACAGATGCAAGCGGAACGCTATCATTCTTTGATGTTGATGCTACGGGATCTGTGGTCGGTTTGACCAACACTACTGGTGGTCTTGCCAATAATTACGTTTACACTCCCTTTGGCGATGAACTATACGAAAGCGAAACTATCCTGAATAGCTTTGAATTTAACGGAGCCTTTGGCGTTGTGGAGGATGCTGAAAACCTGCTCTACATGCGTGCCCGGAGTTATGATGTTGAGCTTGGCCGTTTTCTATCGGAAGATCCATTATTTTTGAACGGAGACACTTCGAATTTGTACCGTTTTTCTTATAATGATCCTGTGCAATATGCTGATCCTGAAGGTGATTTAGCTTTTCTTATTGCGGTAGCTTTTGGGGCCTATCCAGCTGGTGTTTTACTTCCGTTTGCCGCTGAAGCGTATGATAATCGCGCAAATCCAGAGCATCTCAAAGCGCTAGGGCAAGAATTTGGTCCTGCTTTAGCTGCGATTACCTTAGCACCTTTAGGTGCTGCTACTAACACAAGTAAAATCATTTCCGGTGCTCAACTTTTGAATGAGCTGGTGCCTGAGGCTGGCGGTGGCGATGGTGGTCGCACCCCTGGCGGCCCGATTTTCCCAGAATATCGAGACTGGTTGTTGCCTCCGCCGCTGGATCGTCCTGACGGGGCGTGGAGAGATTTTTGGAGAAAAGCTGTTCAGCTTATAAGTCCGCTTGTTCTCGACCTGGATGAATCCGGTACAATTGATTTGCTCAGCCTTGAAAATTCAATTTCATTTTTCGATCTGGACGGGGACGGCATGGCCGAGCGTTCGGGCTGGGTGAGTTCTGGTGATGGGCTGCTGGCCATTGATCTCAATAGTGATGGTGTGATTAATGATATCAGCGAGCTGTTTGGTAACGGTATAACCGATGGCTTCACAGAGCTGGCGGCGCATGATTCCAACGCGGATGGTAAAATTAACATCTCTGATACTGTATGGGGTGATCTGCTGGTTTGGCAGGATGCCAATGAAAATGGATACTCCGAAGATACCGAGCTGCATACGCTCGATGTTTTCAATATTGTTGAATTTGATTTGGCCGGTGTGGTTGAGCTTTCTAACCCGCAAGATAATCAAGGTAATGAGGTTTCTCATACGGGAACCTATCTTACTGATGATGGTGGAGGCGCGGTTAGTAATATTGTTCACGATGTATGGTTTGAACTTGATCAGGTTCAAAGCCGCTTTGTGGAGCCTACAACTGTGGATGTACGGACGCTATTCCTGCCGAATTTACGTGGGTACGGGAATCTGAAAGACCTGTATCTCTCTATGAGTGATGATAATACCGGCATAGATAATTTGCTGGATCAAGTTGCGACTTTGGATGTACTTTCGTTTGAGGGGCTATTTGAAGGTTCTTTGGATGCCGACATAGAAGCAATTTTATATCGCTGGGCCGGAGTTGATCCGCTATTAGTTACTAATGCACGCGGGATCTATCTGGACGATGCTAAGCATCTTGAGTTTCTGGAAGAAATGTTCGGGGAAGAGTTTCTGCAGCGCGGATTTATTAGTGACCCACGGCCTCAGGCGGCTGATGAGATTGAAAAACTTTGGGCTCTCGTGTTTCAATCCTTTAAATCACACCTTGTTTTTCAGGCGGGCGCCGATGCGCTGTTTGCTGCCACAGATGTGACTTATAACCTGACGAATGGACAAGTTGAAAGCACGACATTTGATCTCGATCAAACCTCAATCACAGCGCTGAAAGACCATGCTTTAACGCTTACGCAGGGCGAGCGCGTGGATTTTTGGACAAATATTGGGTTCTTTGTTGAAAACACAAAGGGCGATGTAATAGATGTTACAGAGCTGGGCTGGCTGGATACAGCCGTTGCAGACAGCTTGATAACAGGCGTTCTAGATTGGGCGGATGTTGTGGCACTTACGGTTGCTCCGGGCTCTTATAACGAGATCGATGGTGATGCTACGGCCAACACGCTCAATGGTACGGTTGGTAACGATGAAATCTATGGCCTAGCCGGAAACGATGCGATTGATGGCGGCGATGGCCATGACCGAATTTTAGGTGGCGATGGTGATGATATCCTAACCGGTGGGAACGGTTCTGATACGATTGAAGGCGGCGCTGGACATGACACCTACAACTATACAATTGGTTTTGATGCCTATTCTGAATTTACGCATAATACGGGCTCACTTGATACGCTCGTTATGGGCGCAGGTATTTTTGCTAGCGATATAAGCTTTTTCAGAACAGCGGCGAATGATCTTTATGTCACTGTTGATGGTAAGGGTGAAATTCAGATCGAAGAGCATTTTGTTTATCCGATCGAAACTCTAACCTTTGTTGAGGCAGGGCAAGGCACTATCGATCTTACAAACCTGAATGATTTAATTACGCACGGCACCGATGATTCCGAGAATATCACTGGCATCGCTGCGGGTAATCAAAATGATATAATTTATGGTTATGCCGGCAATGACGATATTAATGCTTCGGATGGAGACGATACGGTCTACGCTGGCGACGATCATGATGATGTAGATGGCGGCGATGGCAATGACACCCTCTATGGCGGAGCTGGAAACGACACAATTTTGGGGCAAAATGATAATGACCAAATTTGGGGAGATGCTGGCAACGATATTATAGATGGTGGCGCTGGTCTTGATACGATTTATGGCGGAGATGATAATGATAATATTGAGGGCGGAACAGGTAATGACACCATCTATGGCGGCGCTGGGGATGACGTTATCGAAGGACAGAATGATAATGACACTATCTATGGAGATGCCGGAGCCGATGATATAAATGGCGGCTTAGGCGATGATATCATTGAAGGCGGAACAGAAGATGATGTTTTGGATGGTCACTCCGGTATAGATCAGCTCTCTGGGGGCGATGGAAATGACACCCTTATTGGCGGCGCTGGGGATGATACCCTTGATGGCGATGATGGCGACGATGTTTTGAGAGGAGATGCCGGTCTTGATACTCTGAATGGAGGAATTGGGAACGATCTACTCGAAGGTGGAGATAAGGACGACATCATCAATGGTGGCACTGGTATTGATACAGTCACATACGAAAATGCTATCGCGTCTGTCGTTGTTGACCTTTCGGCTGGCACGGCTGCAGATGATGGTTATTTCGACAGTGATACTCTAAGCAATATTGAAAACGTTAAGGGCTCCGATAATAACGACACTATTACCGGGGATACGGGCGATAATGCTTTAGAGGGTTGGTTAGGTGATGATGCTCTCAATGGCGGTGCAGGTGATGATGAGTACATCTTCAATGCTGGAGATGGCCAAGACACAATCACTGATACAAGCGGTTTATATGATTTTGTCCGCCTAGGTGTTGGTATAGCGCAAGCTGATGTAGTGCTCACTCAGGTTGGAAATAACCTTGAGATCACATTCACAGGCACTCCAGGTGACAAGATTACCGTTGTTGATCATTACGACACTGGAACAACAAAACAGGTCGAAAAACTCATTTTTGATGATCTTTCCGAACTCCATCTGGTTCTTATTCAAGGCACAAGTGGAAATGATACCCTTACAGGAACTGCTGGCGATGACATTTTCATTGGGAGTGATGGAAATGACTCGATAGACGGCCTTGCTGGCATTGACATGGTTTCTTACGAGAATGCAAGCGCTGCGGTTTCTATACGGTTGAATTTGGGTACAGTTACTGGGCAGGGTAGCGACACTGTAACCTCCATCGAAAATGCTACAGGTTCTGACTATAACGATACTTTGCAAGGAACTACGGGAGCTAATACTTTATATGGTGGTGATGGGAACGATACTATTCTTTCTTTTGCCGGGGATGACATTCTTTATGGCGGCGCTGGGAATGACACATTCAATGCTTCCGGCGGAAATGACATTCTTTACGGTGAAGACGGCAACGACACCTTAAGAGGCTATAACAATGACGATATGCTTGATGGTGGGGCAGGGGATGATACTTTATACGCCGGTAATGATAATGATATTCTTGTCGGTGGTTTGGGAAAAGATACTGTCTATGGTGAAAATGGTGATGACATTCTCTATGATGTTACCGCTAGTGATAGTGCGCTTGCTGATCCAACCGTCGACACAAACTATGAAAATTTCAAAGGTGGCGCTGGGAATGATCTCATCATCCATCAAGCTGGCTGGGATAATCTTTATGGCGAAACGGGTGATGATGTCTATAAAATCTACAGCTACAGCACGGTTGTAAATCGTTCAACGGTCACAGATACATCCGGTAATGATAAAATTATATTGGCTAGCACCAATTATACAGATGTGGGTTGGGAGTTTTGGACTCCCGGGGGCGCTGAGCTGCGTGTTAATTATGATCAAACAGGTTCTACCGGCTATATCAGAATAGTCAATCAATTCTCTGGTTATGATGCGAGTGGGGTTATGCAGCTTGCCGTTGAAACGTTCGAGTTTGCAGATGCTACAAGTATTGATTTTAGAAATGATTATATGATTGAAGGCACTACTGCAGCGGAAACATTGAATGGTACGTCTGGTAATGATTTTATTTTCTCCTCCCATGGCGGCGATACTATAAATGCTGGTGATGGCAATGATTACGCTAAAGGCGGCGATGATGCGGACACGCTTAATGGCGATGGAGGCGATGATAAATTGTACGGCCATGGCGGCGATGACACGCTTAATGGCGGCGCTGGAAATGATACGCTTGATGGAGAAGCTGGAGACGACATTCTCTATGGTGGCGATGGTAACGATATATTGCGGGATAGCTCTGGCAACAACATACTTTATGGCGGCGCCGGTAATGACACGATGAGCAGTGTAACCGCTTCGACTGTTGCGTATGGTGAAGAAGGTGATGATTACATCACCGGAAATAGTCAGGATAACGTGCTTTACGGCGATGGTGATGGCACGGAAATATATGCTGGCGGTGTCGATACAGTTATAGGGGGGAGCGGCAACGACACGCTTTATGGCGGGGGCGGTAATGACTTACTAAGAGGTGATCGGGGAGACGATATTCTTTATGGCGGCGATGGCGACGATTACATGGATGGGGAGAAAAATAGCGCGCCGTCAAGCTGGACAGGTAATGACACGCTCTATGGTGGTAACGGCAATGATAGTATGCGCGGGGAAAATGGAGATGACATTCTGTACGGTGAGGCAGACAATGACTCATTGTCTGGGCAAAATGGTAATGACGCACTGTATGGTGGTGATGGCCTTGATAATCTTTGGGGCGGAGCCGGAGCGGATACATTTGTATTTGAAAGTGCATCAGCATTTAATAACAGCGATAACATTAACGATTTTAACGTTGGTGATGGGGATTCGATTGATGTTTCTGATTTGCTGATTGGTTATGATCCTCTGACAGATGCTATTGAAGACTTTGTGCATATCACCTCAAACGGCTCGAGTTCATTTCTCAGAGTGGATGCTGATGGTGGGGCTAATAACTTTATACAAATTGCTGCGATCGGTGGTGTAACAGGCCTGAGCGATGAGGAAGCCCTGGAAACAAGTGGTAATTTGATTACTGTTTAGTGACTTAGCGTTTGCTCAAAGAGCCAGTCCCACATTTTGTCATCGGTGTAGGCGTATTTCCAGGCTTTATGGCCTACGCCAGGATATTCTGTGTACTTGGTTATCCCGTCTTCACCAATGTTGCGCATGAACTTATGATTGCGATTAGCAGAAAATATATGGTCCCTTTCTCCAAAAAATATCCATAAGGGTTTGCCTTTAAAGTATTGGTATTCATATGGTGCCCAATCAGAATTGACCGCAACGCCAGCTGCAAAAATATCAGGGTATTTTTTTAAGGCACCAAATGTACCCCGTCCTCCATTTGAGGATCCGGTAACATAAACTCTGTTTTTATCGATAGGCAGAGTCTCGAGTTGATCTTTCAAAATTTTCATAGCCCCATCTAGTATATGGGAACGATAAAATGGTACTTGTGCTGTTTCTGGGTTTGCCCAAAGGCTCATCGGGGGGCCGTAAGGAATAAGAACGAATGTATGGTACGTTTGACGCCTATCAAGTAATGCCAGCTGATAGGCCCCATAGTTTTTCCCAAAGCCACCGTGGAGCGCAAAAACTAACGGATATTCCTTTTTAGAGTCATATTCTGTCGGATACATTAGAAAGTAAGGCATGACAAAAGGGTATTGTGATATGAACGCGTATTTTTTGTCGTATTTAAATGTTCTATCAAGAGCCGGGTTGTGCGGAAAAAAAAGATAAAATACTGCCACTAGAGTAAGCAAAAAAACAGAAGGGCCTATTAAAAGTAATAAGGCTTTGGTGAGGATTTTTTGTAGTTTCATTTTTAAACCAATTCTACAGCGCCCTCTGATTCTGGCAGAATTTAGTATGCTTGGAAAGAGATTCAGTTTTAAGCCCAAAACCGCTCAAAAGTTACACACTTTCTTACACAGTTTTAATTCAAAGAAAGAATTATTTAATCGCTTCAAGGACTTAGCTCTAGGCTTGACGGATTCAAAATCCCGTTCTTTCGGGAGTGTCAGTTCAAGTCTGACCGGGGGCACCATTACTTCACGTTCAAATTCTACTCCCGCAACCAATGAAATGCAGAAGTATGATGTACCTACGAGCTGCTATTTTTCTGACCCTTTATCATCAGTTTTTACCCTACCTGAGCAGCTATGTTTGCCTGCCTTGGACGCGCAATCATTTTTATGGGCTTTGATAACACCGTAGCATTTCTCCGTCTCTTCACCTTTTTTCGGCTCTAAATGCGCCAGAGCGCCAGTGGTAGAAAAACTGAATAGTGCGGCTGAAATGGCCGTTGAAATCGCAAGTTTTTTTGTTTGAGTTTTCATTTTGGTTTACTTTCGGTTTGGGTAGGGAGTTTGAGTTTCCATTGCATATACACAGCGTATAAGACGGGTATGAGTATGAGTGTCAGGATCATGGTGCTGATCATTCCGCCGACCATCGGCAGAGCAATACGGCGCATTACATCTGAACCCGGCCCGATAGTTAGAAAAATCGGAATCAGGCCGAGGATAACAGTGCTGACGGTCATGAGCTTGGGACGAAGGCGTTGGATAGCTCCTTGGCGCACATTTTCTAACAAGTCTTCAAAAGTATGAACCGGATGTTCGCGCATCTGTTGGTCAAGATAGATCAGCATGATTATGGCTGTTTCTACGGCAATCCCGGCCAGTGCAATGAAGCCTACGGCTACGGCCACGGAAATGTTATATCCGGCGAGCCATGTCCACCATACGCCGCCGATTATACCAAATGGGACAGACAGCATGATCAATAGAGTCCGATCCCACGTACCAAAATGTAGGTAAAGTAGCGTCAGGATAATCAGCAGCGTCGCCGGAACAGCTATTTTTAAGCGTTCATTGGCTTCTTGCATTTGCTCAAACTGACCGGACAGTTTCAGTGTATAGCCTTGTGGTAGATCAAGCGTTTTAAGTGTATTTTGTAAGTCGCTTATGTAAGAGCCAATGTCACGCCCTTCAATATCTACGAACACCCAGCCATTCAGCCGAGCATCTTCGGACTTAATCATGGACGGGCCTTCGGCAATGCGAATATCAGCGAGGGTCGCCAGCGGGATATGTGCGCCTTGTGGCGTAGGAACGAGAATATTGTCCATCTCTGAAACGTGTTCACGGAACGGACGATCATAGCGCAGCATAATGGGGTAGCGCTCACGCCCTTCTACCGCTTCATCCAGCTGCATGCCGCCAAGAGCCGTTTGAATGACGCGCTGGACGGTCTTTATAGAGATACCATAGCGAGCAATATCGCGGCGGTTGGGTTCAATCTCAATATATTTTCCGCCAACAACCCGGTCAGCAATCGCGGTACGGGTTCCCGGTACGGCACGGGCTAAAACTTCAACTTCCTTGGCAATTTTATCGATTGTGTTCAGGTCTGACCCGGCGACCTTAATACCAACAGGTGTGCGGATGCCTGTCGTGAGCATGTCCAGCCGGATTTTGATAGGATAGCCCCAGCTATTCATCATGCCCGGCAAGCGCACACGCTTATCCAAATCAGCCATTAATTTTTCAGGGGTCATGCCCTTGCGCCACTGCTCGCGTGGTTTTAGCTCAATCCATGTTTCAATCATTGCCAGTGGCGCTGGGTCAGTGGCAGAATTTGAGCGCCCCGCTTTCCCAAAAGCTTGGCGCACTTCCGGTACGCTCATAATTTGGCGGTTCGTGACCTGCAAAATTTCCCGCGCTTTGGTGATAGAAACGCCCGGCAACGTCATCGGCATATAGAGCAAGCTACCTTCATAAAGCGGCGGCATAAATTCACTCCCCAATTTTGAAGCTGGAAGGGTAGTGCTAATAAGGGCCGCAAAAGCCAAAATGATCGTACCCTTGCGCCACTTTAATGCCGCGTTCAAAAACGGGCGGTAAAGCGCAATGAAAAAGCGGTTTATGGGGTTTTCATCTTCGCGTTTGATCTTCCCCCTAATCAGCCAAAGCATAAGAACCGGAACGACTGTCACTGATAAAAGCGCCGCTGCTGCCATGGCATAAGTTTTAGTAAAAGCCAGAGGTGTAAACATTTTGGCCGATTGTCCTGTCAGAGCAAAGACAGGGAAGAAAGAAACGGTAATAATGAGGAGTGAGAAAAATAATCCCGGGCCAACTTCCTTAGCAGCTTGTATGAGCGCCGCTTGTTTTTCTTCTTTACTAGCATCTTCTGCTATTCCTGCCAGTTTCCTGTGCGCGTTCTCCACCATCACAATGGACGCATCGACCATCGCGCCAATGGCAATGGCAATCCCGCCTAGTGACATGATATTGGCCGTAATGCCTTGTGCGTTCATGATGATAAAGGCCGCCAATATACCAAGCGGGATGGTAATAATTGCAACCAAGGCACTGCGGGCATGAAGCAGAAATAAGAAGGTAATCAATGCTACCATCAGACTTTCTTCAATCAGCTTGTCTTTGAGGTAATCAACAGAGCCTTCAATTAATTGGCTGCGGTCATAGACGACTTTTAATTCCACGCCTTCCGGTAAACCTTGCTTTACGCTTTCTAGGCGCTCTTTAACGTTGTGTATTACATCGAGCGCGTTTGCGCCGGGGCGCATAACGACAATGCCGCCTACGGCTTCACCTGTTCCGTTAAGTTCGGTAACGCCGCGCCGAATAGCTGGGCCTTCTACCACGCGTGCCACATCACCAATTGTGATCGGCGTTCCGTCTACAGTTTTCAGAACGGCTTGCTGTAAGTCTTCGGGCTTACCTACATAGCCAAAGGAGCGGATCAAATATTCCGTTTCCGCCATTTCCAGTGTTCGTCCGCCAGTTTCCTGATTGGCAGAGCGCACAGCCTCGATCACCATAGATAAGGATATATCAAAGGCGCGGAGTTTATTTGGATCAACCAGAACTTGATATTCTTTTACAAACCCGCCGACGCTGGCCACTTCCGCCACACCATCAATGGTCGCCAACTCAAAGCGCACAAACCAGTCTTGCAAGCTGCGTAGTTCTGATAAATCGTGCTCGCCTGTTTGGTCAAATAGAGCGTATTGAAACACCCAGCCTACACCTGTTGCATCCGGCCCCAATTGTGGGTCTGCGCCATCGGGCAATTCACTTCTGACTTGTGAAAGAGACTCCAGAACGCGGCTTCGCGCCCAGTACATATCAACGCCATCTTCAAACACGATATAAACGAATGACGTGCCGAACATGGAGAAGCCACGCACAACTTTAGTCTTCGGCAAACCCAGCATTTGTGTGGATAGCGGGAAAGTCACCTGATCTTCAATCACCTGCGGCGCTTGCCCCGGAAAGTCGGTGCGAATGATCACCTGCGTATCTGATAAATCAGGAATCGCATCCAGCGGAATTTTAGTAAGTGAGACAACGCCCGCTGCCAGTAGCACCAATGCGCCGAGCATCACAAAAAAACGGTTGCCAACCGACCAATCAATGATTTTGGCGGCAAAGCTCTTGGACGGGTCGTGGATGTGATTAGTGGTCATGACCCATAGCCTCCATACCGCCTTTGAGATTGGTTTCGGCATCGAGCATAAACTGGCCAGAGGTCACAATCTTCTGACCGGGCTTTAGACCGCTTTTGATTTCCGTCAGGCCTCCAGATGTAATTCCTGCGTTCACCATCACGGGGCGGAAATATCCGTTATCGACGTCTTCCATCACGTATGCGCCGCCACTGCCGTATAAAACAGCTTCTTGCGATACGGTGAGACGAGGTTGTGTGTCGCCTTGAAGTTCAACATCAACATAGGTGTCGGATTTGAGTATGCCGTCCGGGTTGTCAAGGATCAGTCTCACCATGACTGTGCGATTTTGCGGATCGTTCACCGGATGGATAAAATCAATGAGCGTTTCATACTCATCACCCGTTTCCGGTACAGTGACTTTTGCCGGTGCCCCTATGGTTAAAAACTGAATGTCGCGGATTGGTACATCAACATTGACCCAGAGCCGAGAGAAATCCTGAATCATCATGACGTTTCCGCCTTCGCTCACATGCGCACCTTTACGAACACCCAACATAGTCACAGTTCCATCGACTGGTGCATGGAATGGTGTTTTCTCTAAAAATTTGCCTTTCTTTTTCAGCGCTGCGATAGCTTTCTCATCCATGCCGTAGAGACGAAGACGTTGCGTAGCGTTCCCTACACGCCGCCCAATCATAAAATCGGACTGTGCGTTCATTAAATCAGGGCTGTAATAGGTGAAGATCAGATCGCCTTTTTTGACGATATCGCCTACAGCATCGGTAGCCAAATCAACAATCCATCCATCGGTGCGCACGTCTACCATATATTCAAGACGAGTGCTCGGCGCTATCCGGCCAAAGGCACGGATATTTTTTCCAAATTCGCGGGCGCGTACTTCTTCTGTCTTTACGCCAAGTGTTTGTGTGTAAACCGGGTCTATCTTAATCGCGCCTTCTGGCGCGCTTGCCCCTCCGCTTAACTCATCTTCATAGACAGGAACCAAATCCATACCCATGGGAGATTGGTCCGGCTCGTCCCGACGATAATTTGGGTCCATAGGGGCAGCCCAGTAGGCTATTTTGCGCTCAGTGGGTTCAGAGGTGGATTGCATTTCGCCCTCACTGGAAAACGGCTGCATTTTAAAACCCACACCAACACCGATGCCGAGCGCTAGAACAAACAATAATGAAATAAAAATACGCATAATAAGACTCCTTTTCTTACGTTAAAAAACGAAAAAAGGAGTGATTTAGATGCGGAAACGCTGTGTTGTGAGAATAAGGGAAGGGTCTGTATTCGGTCGCTCAGCCCTATCAGGTGGGCCGCGAATACCATTGATATTACTGGGAAGGAAATTATAATAGGCTACGAGATCAACCCATGCATAATCAATGCTGTCTAAGGACAGATCAGGCTGAATATCGTTGCTTACATCTGCCTGAAAAAGATCAACGCCCATGCAATCCATTGCCAGCATAAGACCATCATGGCCATCAGCTTCATGGCACGGCTGGGCATCTGCTGCTTGTGCGGCCTGCATAGGGCAAAACGCCATGGCGCACATCAAAACTGGTGTGAGCATCAAAAGCGCCATAAATCCAAGCAGAGTTTTTCTCATATCTCTCATATTACACTATTCGTATAAAAAAGCGTTAAAGTTTCAATTTTTTGTAAAAATGGTGGGCCTGGCCGGACTTGAACCGGCACGCCCATACAGACAGCAAATTTTAAGTCTAATGTGGCTAGGGTAGGTGTTTTTGATAGTTTTCGTGATTTTAGGCTTAAAACCGCTCAAAAGTTACACACTATTCTTACACACTTTTTATTCGAGGGAAGAATTGTTTAATCACTTCAATGGATTATCTCTAGACTTGACGGATTCAAAATCCCGTTCTTTCGGGAGTGTCAGTTCAGGTCTGACCGGGGGCACCATTATTCTTTAATGGTTTAGCTGCGGTAATGCGAGATCTGTATATCTGATGGGCCATCCTTCAGCGTTTGCGTAACATTATTAGGGGTTGGCCTTCTACCTTCAGCCCGAACTTCTGCACAGAATTGGCAAGCAATAGAACCCCTAATAATGGTTGTATCGTTTTGAGCCTTCCTATCCTTTTGCCAATCGGAAATACTTTCTGGGGAAATATAATTTTCCAATTCAGGATCCAACCATTTGCCTCTTGATACTCTGTCAATTTTTTTGCTACCACCAAGGTGAACCAACATTCCTCCAAAACATTCTTTTTGCCCCCATTCTTCAATTATTGTTGTATCAACGTCCGCTTCCCTATCCATAGGATAACAAACAAACACCCTTTGAAAACTCTGGAGATCTCTCACGGCATCGAATGCTTCTGAGAAGGGCAACATCTTAACATCACTAGAAATTTTCCCTTTCTCTTTCTGCCGCAAGAAGGCGCTGTGTACATTTATCAAAGAAGAATCATCTGGGTGTGTAAAAACAATAGTCTTGGCCGCGTCTTTCCTTTTGCCGCCTAAGTATCTAACAATGTTTTCTGTACTATCGTCAGGTTTTTTGCCTGTTATATCTGTATTTGCAACCACGAGTACTGCTTCTTGACCTTTTTGCCCTGATAATTCGTGAGCACAGGCTTCAAAAAATGCAGGTTTTAAACTCCTTGTGACGTGATTTCTAATTACCCCATTATCATGAAGGATGTATTGAGAAAGCCGCTGCATAGCTTTTGCAGATAGAGCATTTCTCATTTTAAGCTCCTCGTAAGCATTTTTGAACTGTGAGACCACTTGGTTCTCTCCGCGCGTTCGGCTCAGAAGGCCTGTAACATAAGTTAGAAGATGGGCATAAGCTTGCCCCCCTTTATATACAGAGACTGCGCTTCCATCTAAATCAGAAGCAAATTTAAGTGCACGTGATCGACCGATAAGCACCTCTCTTCGACAACCCTTAATGTGCAAAAGTCCTTGAGAATCTCTCAAATTCCTAAATTCTTCTGAAAAATGTTTTGGTTCAATATCGAGTAACAAGAGATCTTCTGTTACATTTTCCCGCGCGTAAACTAAAGTCATGATATCAATCTACCGTTAATGAAATAATTTTTTAGCTTATATACAATATTCTGTGCGCAGATTAGGTGCTTATACTTTTTTATATCTGTGGTGCCGAAAGTATTACACTGTATTTTTTATTATGTCAAATTTATACTCCATCAGCACAAGTCGGACAAAGAGCATAAAATGGCGTACTTTTGTTAAAAAATCGTTCGAAAACTTACACACTTTTACTTTGAGCAAGGAAATATTTAACTAAATCAAGGGTTTATGCTTGACCTTGACGGATTTAAAATCCGGTTTCTTCGGAAGTGGGAGTTTAAGTCTCCCCGGGGGCACCATCTCTAAACATTACCTTAGCAATTCACTACTCTCTGTCGACTTGTACTGACGGGGGACATCGCAACCAACTTATTCTACGAATGTTAAAAACTGCTTCCAGCATGGATTTTCAGGCCAAGAGCGTCTTTGTGCCGGAAAATTGCAACGGCATTAACCTCCGCACCACAAACCATCTTGCCAATTCCTTCAGGAATGGCTTACGCTACGTCTTCATAAAAACTTTGATAAATATCAAGAATAAGCAAGAGAATGTATGATGGTATGAATTCCATGGAAGAGAAGACCCATCTCCATTTCTGGTATTTTATTGCCGCTTTTTTCTTCATCCTTGCGCTGCAGGAATTCATGTCTTCGCAGCAACGTGTTGATTCTATTTCCTACAGCCAGTTTGAGCAGAGTATGGCCGAGGGGAAAATAGATAAGGTCTATATCGATCAAAGATATATTTACGGCGATTATGTCCGGCCTTTTGATGGCAAGGCAGAGTTCATTACGCCGCGAATTGATCCCGCTCTGTCAGAAACGCTGTCCAAGTATAATGTTGATTATAAGGGGGTGGTTCGCAGCGAGTTCATTCAAAATATACTGTCTTGGACTGTACCAATTCTGTTCTTTTTTCTGATCTGGTTTTACGGTTTTCGCAAAATGATAGAAAAAAGCGGTGGGGGCGGTTTCCTTACTGTAGGGCAAAGCAAAGCTAAAATTTATATGCATACAGAAACCGGAGTTACATTTGATGATGTGGCTGGTGTTGATGAAGCCAAGGAAGAGCTTCGCGAAATTATTGAATTTCTAAAAAACCCCAAAGAATATGAACGGTTGGGCGCACATAACCCGAAAGGTACGTTGTTGGTGGGGCCTCCGGGCACTGGAAAAACCTTGCTGGCCAAGGCTGTGGCGGGAGAAGCGGAGGTGCCGTTCTTTTCGATCAGCGGTTCGGAATTCATTGAGATGTTTGTCGGGGTTGGGGCCGCTAGGGTACGTGATTTATTTGAACAAGCACGTGCGCAAGCCCCCGCTATTATTTTTATTGATGAACTTGATGCGTTGGGCCGTGCTCGCGGAGCGTTTCCCATGTCTGGTGGCCACGATGAACGCGAACAAACATTGAATCAGCTTTTGGCCGAAATGGATGGTTTTGACACCAGTCAGGGAGTCGTGATCTTAGCCGCGACAAATCGGCCTGAAATACTGGATCCGGCCCTTCTGCGTGCGGGCCGCTTTGATCGCCAAGTTTTGGTGGACCGACCGGATCAAAAAGGACGCGTCCAAATTCTAAAAGTTCATGTAAAAAAAGTTATACTGGCACCTGAAATCAATCTCGAAGAGGTAGCTGGAATGACAACGGGTTTTTCTGGCGCGGATCTTGCCAATCTGGTGAACGAAGCCGCTATTCAGGCTACGCGGCGAAAAGCAGAGGCCGTTACCATGAGCGATTTCACAATGGCCATTGAACGTATTGTCGCCGGGCTTGAAAAGCGCAGCCGTATCCTAACGCCTTTTGAACGCAGAGTGGTAGCATATCATGAGATGGGGCATGCGCTTATGGCAATGGCATTGCCGGGAACGGACGTCGTGCATAAAGTCTCAATCGTCCCGCGCGGCATTGGTTCGTTGGGCTATACGATCCAGCGGCCCACGGAAGATCGTTACTTGATGACCCGCGAGGAGCTGGAAAACAAGATTACGGTTTTGCTAGGCGGGCGAGCGGCAGAGATGCTTATTTTTGACCATACATCGACAGGGGCCTCTGATGATTTAGCAAAAGCGACTGATATTGCACATGATATGGTTGCCCGCTACGGTATGGATGAAAATCTGGGCTCTGTTGTTTATGAAGATGCCCAAACGCCGTTTTTAGGCAATGTACCGTTTGGTGCTGTAACGCGAAAATATAGCGAAGCCACAGCTCAGAAAATCGATGAAACGGTGCGTAGTATTATAAAAAATTCCTTTGATCGAGCTACGCAAATTTTAAACGAAAATAAAGACATTCTTGAAAAATGCGCCACGGAAATCCTCAAAACAGAAACGTTAGAACAGAACCGCTTGAAAGAGCTAACAGCACCGATGAGAAAGCCTCACCTTAAAGTCGTGTAGTTTTTATGAATTTATTCTAACGTTTTCAGATACACTAGGGCGCGCAACTCAAACAAGGAAGCCGTTTCAATAATGTGCGTATCAGCAAGTGTGAGTTTTAGTATGGCAGGCTTGCTGATCGCAGGCGGGGCTTTTGCAACTCAAAAAGCATTTGAAACTGATAAGCGTTATATTGCCCTGGCGATGTTTCCTATTCTTATAGGCCTTCAGCAATTTATGGAGGGGGCTGTGTGGATGCAAGCGCAAAGTGGCGATCCTCAAATGACGCGCAATGCATCGCTCGCGTATTTGTTTTTTGTCTGGTTGATCTGGCCGGTTTGGGTGCCCTATATGACGGCCCAGCTAGAGCACGAGATAGAAAAACAGAAACGGTTTTTGAATTTTGCGTTTGGCGGACTTTTGCTTGGTTTATTCTTATATTTACCGAATTTTTGGCAAGTTGAATGGTTGCAAACAGAAATTATTTACCGCTCTATTGCCTATCAATGCACATTATTGAGCGATCCGTTTATTTCACAAGAGTTACTGTTTGGACTATATCTTTTGATTGTTGCGTCGCCGCCGCTTTTATCATCTCATAAAGCGCTGAGGATGTTTGGTGCAAGTCTTATAGCGTTTGTGCCGGTAACGTATTTCTTTTTTGCCTATGCGCATGTTTCTGTGCTCTGCTTTTTCGCGGCCATGATTACACCCTATATAATTTACATTATTCTGAATGATAAATGTAAAACGTTTCGGATGGAAATGGCGACCTGATGCTTACCGATTGGCATAGGCACCATACCAATGGCTTCAGCATTTCTTCACAAACATTGTTTGGTTTTCCTGCGGCCAGCATGCTGTTTTTGGCCATTGCTGTTGGTCTGAATATGGGAACATACAGCATGTCACTGCTGTTATTAGTTTCGGATACGAAAGGCTCAAATGAATAAAAACCCTTATGATATTCTCGGCGTGAACAAAGCGGCGTCTGATGACGAAATTAAGGCTGCCTATCGCACACTTGCCAAAAAACATCATCCTGATTTAAACCCGGATAATAAAAGCGACGATGATAAATTTAAAAAAATTTCCGCTGCCTATGACCTCCTGAAAGACACAGAAAAACGGGCCGCTTTTGATCGCGGTGAAATAGACGCGCAAGGACAGCCGCAATGGCCGGGCAGTGAGCAGGGCGCAGGTGGCGGCGACAGGCAATATTACAGAGACTTTGCCGGTGGACCAGAAGGAGCTCGCTATTCTTCTTCAGGTACTAGCATCAATCCTGAAGACCTTGAGGATATTCTGGGATCAATGTTTGGTGGTCGCACATCTGGCGGTGAATTCGAAGATATGTTCCGGCAGCAACAAAGTGCAGATGTCCATTATCGCTTCGACGTTGATTTTATGGACGCAGCTCTTGGCGCCAAAAAGCAAATTACAATGCCCGATGGCAAGAGCCTTAAAACAACCATTCCTGAAGGTGTAAAAGACAAGCAAAAGCTGCGCTTGAAAGGTAAGGGCCAAAAATTACCTGATGGACGGCAAGGCGACGCCTATATTGAAATCCATGTAAAGCCCCACAAAGTTTTTACACGTAAAGGGAATGATATTTATACAGACGTTCCTATTGGGATTCATGAAGCTATATTAGGAAGCATGATAGAAGTCGAAACTGTTCACGGTCTTGTCAAAGTGAAAATCCCCAAAGGCACAAATTCCGGCAAAAAGTTCAGACTAAAAGATAAAGGAATCAAGGGCGGAAACCATTATGTGGATGTGCAAATTGCAATGCCGGATGATATCGACGAGGATCTGGAAAAAACCATGAAAGATTGGGCGGAAAAGCATACTTATAATCCGCGCCAAGGAAAGGAGGCTACATCATGATACGGATTGAAGATGTTCTGGCCAATATGGAGCCTTTTATAGATCAACGCGCGTTGGAAGATTTTATTGCCCGTGGTTGGGTTAGACCTGTGCGAGATAAAACAGATTATATTTTTGATGACATGGATGTTGCCCGTATTCGGTTAGTCTGCGAGCTGCATATCGAAATGAAGTTTGAATTTGATGTTGTCGATATAATCCTTTCCCTCATCGACCAGCTTTATGAAAGTAGGGCACGCGTTGATAAAATCGTAAAAGCGTTGAAAAATCAGCCGAATGACGTACAGAGTGCTGTATTGGAGTGCCTTAAAAAAAATGAAGAATCCGGAGAAGCTATTATATAATGCTTGAGGTATTCCTAATAAATTAACTGCAATAGAGGTCATATAGGGCTTGAACAATCTTTTCGGAGCCTGGAGGTTGTTTTGGTGCGTTTTAGCCCTAAAATCACTTGAAAAGTTACACACTTTATTACACACTTTTAATTGAAATGAAGAATTATTTAATTACTTCAAAGGCTTAGATCCAGACTTGACGGATTCAAAATCCCGTTCTTTCGGGGGTGGGGGGTCAAGTCTCCCCGGGGGCACCATCTTCTTTAATAGTTAGTATTCGACTTATAATCAGCAGGTCGAGGGTTTGAATCCCTCAGCGATCACCCTCTTTTCCACAATTTCTTATTTCCCAAAAACCTCAAAAAACACTATGGCTACCTGAGTTAGCCTTTTGCAATTAGATCTGCGATAGCTCAGCTGGTAGAGCAGTTGATTTAAACTCGACTGTTCGGTGCATTCTAACAATGGCCTAAAAATAGGGTGCGCGTTTTGAATTTTAGTTATTAAACAGCTTTTGGCTGGAGGGATGTTAATTTTATACGCGAATTGTTCAGGTGGTGTTTTTAGATTACAGTAGTAATGGACGACTCAAAAAATTCAAAAATACCTAGAAGCACTACCTTAGATAAGGAGCAAACAAACATGGAAATGGATTTGGTGTATTGGGATCATAGTTATAATAAAATTCTGTTGTTGAATTTTGCAATTGTCATTGCCTTATTTTCCTCCCTTAGATTGTTCTCAGGGACAATCGCGCATATCAATGCCTCCGATGAACTTTTGAAAAAAGATAATCCGGCCTTTGGGCTGTCACTGGCCAGTGTGACCTTTGCTGTCACCATTTTATTGAGCGGCACCATATACGGCGATCTTGAAGGCGACATGCTGAGCTCTGCGATTGCGATTGGGGCTTACGGCGTTGTGGGCATTATCCTTATGGCTCTGACCCGGATCATTTTTGATAAAATTGCGCTGCCTGACATTTCACTTCGGGATGAAATTAGCAAGGGTAATATGGCCGTTGCTATCGCGGATACTGGGAATGTGCTGGCCGCGGCGATTATCCTTCGCGCGATTATGATCTGGATCACGGACAACACGATTGAAGGATTGCTGGCGCTTTTGGCAGGCTATGCCATTTCTCAGGCTATTTTGACCGGGGCGACGTATTTAAGGCGTAAAATGTTTTCCGTTGTTTATAAGGGCAAATCCATTCAGGACGAGCTTAAAAACGGAAATATAGCGCTGGGTTTGTCTTTTGCCGGAAGAAAAATCGGGACAGCTTTTGCCATTAGCGTAGCCGCCAATCTGGTCGTGTATGAGATTTACGATATCAAAACCATATTCCTGCCATGGGTTGCCGTTTCCTTTGCGGTGATATTGATCTTAAAGTTGCTCTCCTTTGCGGCTGAGCGGATTATTTTATTTCGGGTTGATACTGCGCACGAAATTCTTGAGCAAAGAAATCTCGCTGTCGGCGCGCTGCAAGCTGTCATCTATGTGTCCATGGCGATTTTGCTGGCAGAATTATAAAATTTCCATCTTTGATTTAGATCCAAAACCGCTCAAAAGTTACACACTTTCTTACACACTTTTAATCGGGAAGAGGAATTGTTTAATTACCTCAAGGGCAATTCTGCGTATCTTTGCGTACATCATAAAATCACAAACGAATAGACAGAGTAAATTTTTTCATAACCATTAAGGGGGGTAAGGTTTATGCGGTTGAATAATATTGTTTTGACAGGGGCTTTAGCGGCGTCAGCGGTCTTTGGTGTCATATCACAATCTAATGCTCAAACCTTTAACCCCGAACTTCACGGGGCCGTATTATTTGAAGTGCAGGATGACTGGGCATTCGATTCCGATGATAAGACAACAGAAGTCAACACCTTGTTTACAACGATAGAGCCCTATCTGATTTTTACGCTTACGGATGGGCTGGCCATCGAAGCATCGTTGGTTCTTGAGCCTGTGCAGGGAACCGATCCCGGTGATGACACCTTCTTTGACAATGAGGGTTTGTATGCCGAGGAGCTGAAGCTCTCTTATACTGATGATGATTTCAGTCTGTTTGCTGGAAAATTCAACCCATCATTCGGAACAGCCTGGGATCTGGCACCGGGAATATGGGGCGTTGATTTCGCCGAGGATTACGAGGTCGCCGAGCGCATCGGTTTCGGCGGTAGTTTTACATTGGGTTCGGAACAAACAGGTGATCACACAATCACAGGAAATACATTTTTTGCCGATACGACGTTCCTGTCGGAATCAGCGGTCACAAGGCGCGCTGAGCTTGATAAAAGCGACGGCGGTATCAGTAATACGGAAGATCTTTCTTCCTACTCCGTTACGCTGGATAGTGAAAACGTGGCAGGTGTTAATGGCTTGAACACGCATCTGGGCTACCGCAATCAATCGGACGGTGATGCTGATGTCGGGCTTAATCGCGAAAGTGGTTATGCGGCAGGTGCGAATTACGGCTTTCCAGTCGGTAATGGTGTCGATGCAGAGGTGCTGGCCGAATGGGTTGGTATCCATGATGTGGATGGCACGGCCGATGACGTTGACTATATTACAACCTCCCTCGTGTTAACTATACTGGAAAGCTGGAATTTTGCAGCGTCCTATACGAGACGGGATATGAATGTTGCCGGTGGCGCCGATATTGATGACCATCTGCACCAATTTTCCACCGGGTATGAGTTTGAAAATGGTGTGACGGTTGATGTAGGATACAGGGGCACTGAAGAAGCCGGGGTCGATACGGCTATACTTGGCGGGCTGGTTGCTTACACGTATGAATTTTAATATCAATGAGTACCGTCCAGAAGTACGGATCGTTTTCAGGAAGGAAACAAACAAACTATGCTCAAGCTACTCAATAACATTTCCATTGGAAAAAAGAATCTGCTGATCGCTGGATTGCTGTTTATTATGTTGGCCTCCGGCTCTTTTGTAACATTTACAAATATTGAAAAGCAGTCCGCCTCTCTTGCTAACATGGAACGAGAAGCAACCATTCTGTTGGAGGAAGTTATCCCCCTTATCAGGCTGGTTAAAGATATTCAGATCAATATTATTCAAGTTCAGCAATGGTTAACCGATATATCGGCGACACGCGGGCTGGACGGTTTGAATGACGGTTTTGATATGGCTGCGGAGAATGCAGAATTATTCCAGAAAAACACGCAGCAAGCCCTGCAGATTGCTGAGGCACATCATCTTGATAACATCGTCAGCGCTCTTAATTCTTCGAGAAAGGCTTTCCCCAACTACTATGAAACCGGCCAAAAAATGGCAAGGGCATACGTCAACGGAGGGCCGCAGGAAGGAAATATTATGATGGGTGAATTTGATGGCGCGGCTGAAGCAATGGGCGATGAGATGGAAAAACTTCTCAAAGTTACCAGTGAAATCACTGCAGAAACACAGGAAGCCATGGAAGTTAACATGAAAGACGTAGATCAGCGGGCTCAAAAGCTGAGTGATACTTCTGTTCTTGTATCGCTGTCTTCTGTTCTGGTCCTTATTTTTCTTATCTGGAGCTCTAATCGATTCATTGCAAAGCCTATTATTACTATAACAGGTAAAATGAAAGAGCTTGCAGACGGCGATAATACAATAGAAATTCCATTTACCTCTAACAAGGATGAAGTTGGTGGTATGGCGTTAGCTCTACAAATCTTTAAAGAAAATGCTTTAGAGACAGAAAATCTACGAAAAGAGCGAAAGGCAGATGAAGAGCGCGCAGAACTTGAAAAGAAAAAAGCCATGGATGAATTGGCATTTTCTTTTGATGAGCAGGTTGGTGGCACGATTAAAAGTCTGGCCGTGGCGGCTGAGAAACTTCAGCGCGCAGCAAGAAACATGGAAGGAACGGCCTCAGAGACACAGGAAGCCAGTTCATCCGTTGCAGCAGCTTCAGAAGAGACCAGCACAAACGCGGCTACCGTAGCTTCGGCGACCGAGGAAATGACGGCCAGTGCGCAGGAAATTTCCAAACAGATTACTGATGTGGCTTCAAAAGCGAATATGGCTTCCGGCAGCGCCAGCAGCACAAGCCAAAAAGTTAATGAGCTGAACGGGCTGGTTGAAAATATAGGTGAGGTTGTTGTTTCTATTAAGGATATTGCTGAACAAACAAACCTTTTGGCTTTGAATGCAACAATTGAAGCCGCCAGAGCCGGGGAGCAGGGAAAAGGGTTTGCTGTTGTGGCTGATGAGGTAAAAAATCTAGCTGGTGAAACAGCCCAAAAGACAGAAGAGATCGAAGCGCGCATTACAGAAATTCAAACGGCCACGCAGGACTCCGTTCAGGCGATGCAGGAAATCATCAAAAACATTTCCGATATTGATCAGGCCTCTGCCGGAACGGCTAGCGCGGTTGAGGAGCAAAATTCAGTTACGCAAGAAATAACCCGAAATATTTCCGAAGTCTCCGATGCGGCCAGCCAAGTTGCCAGTATAATTGGTAATGTCCAAACAGCGGCCACTGAAACTGGGCAAGCCTCACAAATGTTGATGACATTTGCAGATGATATTGCGGGACTGTCTGGCAATCTTGAAAAGGCTGTAAGTTTGTTTCTTGCGCAGGTTAGGGGGGGCCAGAGTAAAAACCCTGAAACAGCACAGGATGAAATTTCGGAAGCAGCCGAATAGATTGAATAAAGTTACTTTCTGTTCTGAGAGGACGGAAAAAGTTACACACTTTCTTACACAGTTTTAATTTTAAGGAAGAATTGTTTAATCACTTCAATGGCTTATCTTTAGCCTTGCCGGATTCAAAATCCCGTTCTTTCGGGAGTGTCAGTTCAAGTCTGACTGGGGGCGCCATTGCTTTAAACTCATAACCTAAAGATTATAACCTTTAAAGAGAATTATTTACTAAACTTAGGCTGCGGCCTTGTTGATAGATCTTACCAATTTGGGACCTTTATAGATAAAGCCTGTATAGAGCTGAACTAGGTCCGCACCTGCAGCTATGATACGCTTTGCATCGTCTGCGCTTTGGATTCCGCCCACACCGATAAGCGGCACGTCAGGCCCTAACGTTTTACGGGCATGTGCAATCATAAAATCGGTTGTGTCGAGCAAGCGTGGGCCGCTATAGCCACCAACGGCTTCACCGTTATGGCTTGGCCAGTCAAAAGGAACGTCTCCGATCAGGTCTTTCATTGGTGCAGGCACTGTGTTGGTTAGAACGAACCCTTTTGCGCCCGCATCCATCGCGGCTTTGAGCGTTGCTGTAAGGGACTCTTCGCTGCGCGTTGGTCCGAGTTTTAGAAATACAGGAACCTCGCCTGCACCTATGCAAACGGCTTTGACGTGACTAACTACGCCAGCAAGGGCATCTCCACTTTCTGCGCCATGCTCGACGTTTGGACAAGAGGCATTGAGCGTAATGTAATCAGCGAAAGGTGCGCTTTCACGTGCTACTATTTCTAGGTCTTCGATACTGCCTTCCGGTGAAGCCACGCTGACGCCAATAACGAGGTCTGTTTGCGAATGTTGCGTGCGGAACGCGCGGATGTTGTCTAAAAAAACTTGTAAGCCGCTACCAGGGAGCCCCATCCAATTAATGACGCTGTTTTCTTCTTTTTGACGCCAAACACGTGGTTTAGGGTTTCCATTACGGGCGTTTAGGGTGACTGTTCCGGTCTCGACGAAGCCAAAGCCGACTTTTCCCCAGCCAGAGAGGGCATAGGCTTCTTTGTCAGCGCCTGCGGATAGTCCGACAGGGGATGTGAATTTGATGCCGAGCACGTCTTTACTCAGAGATGCTGGTTTTTTAGAGTTTCCAGCTAAGCCGTTTTTTACGCCCCATAGTGCAATTTTATGGGCTAGCTCTGGGGGTAGCATAAGAAGTGGGTTACACATTATACGGTGACCTTCCATGGAATAGTTGCATTGCCAATGCCGATTGGTAGTGGCGTGATATTGCCATCTGGTGTTGGCAGCATTTCAACAGTTTGTTCTTCTTTAGTGAGCGTAAAAGTTTCTGTGCTTTTTTCGAGGCCCCAGAAATTTTGACCGATAGTGCATAAGAATGCTTCGAATGCTTTTTGAGATTCCGCTGATGATAAATCTACTCCGGCAAGCTCGAACCCTTCCGCATAGAGTTGCGGGGCAACCCCGCCAGTAAAGCACCCAGCGGCACAGCCACAGTCTGTGGCTTTAACAGTATGTGCAGCACTGTCTGTACCAGCATAGAATTTTGTATTATTCGGATCAGTGACTGCATCGCGAAGGGCTTGACGGTCTTCTTCGAACTTCACAAGAGGCAGGCAGAAGAGGTGATACTTAAAGCCTTGGATCAGATTACCAACCGTGTAGATCAGATGCTGCGGCGTGATGCTTGCTGCAATTGTGTCTCCGGCCTCTTTAACAAGGTCTACAGCGACTTTTGTGGTCATATGCTCACCAACGATTTTCATGGTCGGGAATTGTTCCAACAACCGGGGCATGCGCTCACGGTAGAAAAACTCTTCGGCGTTTGTTTTGCGATCAAAATATTGCTCGCCAGCTAGTCCGTGTTCTTCACCGTGGATACACATGACAACGTTGTTGTCTTCCAGAGCTTTGATGACGTCGGTTTTTAGAAGTTCTTCCAACGGGTGACTGAAGTCAGCGCCAGTGGTGCCGTGCGGCGGATAATATTTTACAGCTCGGAGTAGGCCCGACTTAGCACCGTCTTCAATCATTTCTGGTGTGGTATCTTTGGTTAGATAAAGTGGCACGATAAAATCATCAAATGCATCGCCGTCTGCTTCAAGGACCATGTCGCGGTATTCTTCGAGGCTCCAATATGGGAGGGCGTCGTCTTTGCGTACTTTCGCGACTGGTGGGCGCGCATTGGGCATTGCCAAAACGCCGCAACAGCCCATGTCGAGCTGTGATTTAATGATCGGGGCCATAAGCCCTTCTTGTCGTAAATGCGTGTGTAGATCATACCATTTGGGAAGCGTAAGTGTTAGTGGCATTGTGTTCTCCTGAGTGAGGCTCTATTTCCGCGTTATAAATGCCCAATTTTTAGTAAATTGGCAATTTATTTTATATGCTTCCATAATTTATTGGTCTGCGCACGCCTATAATGGTGGAGCGGGGTAGAAAAACCCCAATCACCCTCTTCCTTAATCAGAAACCAACTTGTTAGAGGGTTTGTCATCTACATCACCCCAGAAGAATGCTGACTAGAAGTAACACGGTTGAAGCAAGTAGATAAGGGTTCACGGATCTCCACTGGCCTTTGATCACTTGCAGAACAATGTAAAACCCAAAACCAGCCAACATTGCTTTATCAAGACCGAATGTCCACGCAGTAGCCAAAACCATTGCCGACATAGCCACAATATCAGTCCACTCATAGGTTTTGAGATTATCCCGTGTCGGGAAGAGGGTTATCCCTACGAAAAACAATGCACCCGTTGTGGCAACTGTAGGAACAAGATTAATCAAGGGCGTAAGGGGTAAAAAGCAGAGCATTAAAAGACCGCTAACAACGGCTGTTAACCCTGTTCGACCGCCTTCACCAATGCCAACGGCACTTTCTACGTAGGTTGTTACATTGGTTGTTCCTAATCCTGCGCCAACAACTGTGGCGGCTCCGTCTACAGTCAGTGCCTCTTTCATATTCGGCATATCACCATCTTCATTCACAATGGCTGTATTGCGAGTTAGGCCTATAAATTTTGCAATGCTGCCGTAAAAATCAATGATGAACAGGATCAGAATTACACTAAAAATCTGCGGATTTAATATTACGGCAGGATTAAAAGCAAACACACCATCAAGCATGTCTTTTGAAAGGGTCACAGGTTCTATAGCAGCGCCAATACCAAGAAAATGTGCAACCAGAGAGGCTAAGACAATAGAGATCAGGACTGCGCCTTTTATTTTGAAGTGTCGTAGAGCAATAGCTGCTCCCAGGCCAACGTAGAACACATAGGCGTCGGCAGAGCTTAATAATCCCAGTCCTTTGACCTGTATGCCCTCATACGCAAGAATGCCGCTAATTTTAAGGGCAATGAGCATCAAGAACACACCAACAGAAGCCGCCAAAGCTGATTTGAGTTTATCAGGGATAGCCTTGATAATATGTTCGCGAATACGTAGAAAATTAATAATAAGCATCAAAACGCCAGACCAGAAAACCGCGCCTAACGCATCCTGCCAGACAAAACCAAGCGTACCCACCACCACAAAAGCCACAAAAGCGTTCATCTCTAATCCCGGCGCCAAGGAGAACGGTTTATTAGCCCACATCCCCATGACGATAGTAGCCAAGGATGAAACAATTACCGTAGCAAAGAAGGCCACGCTTTTATCTATACCGGCCTCTGCCAGAATGGATGGGTTAACCACAAAGATATAGGATAGAGATAAAAACGTAGATAACCCCGCAAGGGCTTCAATTTTATATGTTGATCCTAGTTCTTTAATTTTAAAGAATGTCTTTATCTTGTCCATCTCATCCAGATTAATAAACAACTAATCTTTAAGCAATTGGTTAATGAATGAGGCCGATAAGAGAAATGGTGGGCCTGGCCGGACTTGAACCGGCACGTCCATACGGACAACAGATTTTCTTACCCGCTACAGTTTTCACTGCCCTCTAAAAGAGGTTTGTGGTCTGGACTATCCCTTCACCGTTGCTAAAAGCTTTAGGTGCTGCCCGTCTAGTCTCTACACCTTCCTTTCATTTCCAAAAGGCTTGGCTCGGGATTGCCATTTGAAAGGTTTCCCCGAATTTGAGCAGTTCTACATCCCCGGTTTCCCAGTGTGCACTCAATTTTTTAAGTCTGCAGCGTCTACCATTCCGCCACAGGCCCATCCAAGGTTAGTGATAAGGGGAAGTTAGCGCTTATTCAAGAGGTTTAAGCTCTTAATCCTTCTGTTTTTGGTTTCTTTACACTTTTTCTTTAAGGTGCAAATATCTTTGGTATGGAATAGTCTTCTTCATTGATTAAAGAAACCTTTTGTCGGAAGCGTGTATTTAAACATCCTTTCTTTATAGGCGCGAAAAAGCTATGGGGTTTGCCCCGTGGAGTTACGCATTTAGGTGAACAATCTTGATCCGAATCAAGGTGTTTGAGTGTAATAAGGAATGGAATATGCATGAGATTAAGAAATGGGTAGATAATGATTTCATATGAAGGGGCGAAGGCCATTGTGGTGGACGCTGGGCAGGCGCGTGGGTGTAAAACCGAAACGATTATGACGCAGAAAGTCATGGGCCGGGTTTGCGCCGCGGATGTCCTTGCACCGCTTGATATTCAGCCCTTTGATAATTCGGCCATGGATGGGTTTGCAGTGCGTCTGGATGATTTGAACGAAGATGGCGGCATTTTAACAAAATCAGGCATGGTTGCTGCTGGCGGTTCTGCTCCTAAAAAAGCTATTCAGCCCGGGCAGTGCATAGAAATTATGACGGGGGCACCGACACCGCCGGGGGTGGAGGCTGTGGTGCCCATCGAGTTGGTGGAGGTTCAGGGTGATGAAATATCATTTAAGGCGCAGCCGGAGATGGGTGCGAATATCCGCCGCGCCGGGGAAGATTTCAAAAGAGGCATGGAGGTTCTGGGAGCCGGGCAGGTTATTCATCCGCAGCATATAATGCCTTTGGCAGCGCTGGGAATTGATAAGGTCTCGGTTTTTAAAAAGCCGCGCGCTGTATTTCTAGCCACGGGCAATGAACTGGTTGACAATCTCTCACAGGATTTAAAGCCGGGGCAGATTTATAATTCCAATCGGCCTTACGGCCTGGCAGCTTTGGAGGAAATGGGTATTGAATGTGTCGATGCGCCGAGTGTGCCGGATGACCCTGATCAGTTTGAGGCACTCTTAAAGGGTTTGGTGTCGCAGAATATTGATTTTATTATTTCCAGCGGCGCGGTTTCAGCCGGGAAATTTGATTTTGTCCGTGAAGGTCTTGAAAAGGCCGGGGCAGAAATTCTATTCCACAAAGTTAAAATAAAACCGGGCAAACCGAACCTGTTTGCGCGCCTTCAAAATGGCACGCTGTATTTTGGACTGCCGGGTAATCCCGTGGCGACAACGGCAGGCTTGCGGTTTTTTGTTCAGCCTTGCTTGCAAGCAATGGTGGGTATGAAGGAAGAGGAACCTGTGAGGGCCAAGGCTATGAGTTCTTTTAAGAAGCGCGCTGGGTTGAGAATGTTTTTAAAGGCGCGGGCAGATTTTCAGCAGGACGGATCGCTGGGCGTTGACCTGCTCGATGGGCAAGCCTCTTTCATGGTCAGTCCGTTTTTAAATATGAATTGTTGGGCCGTTGTACCCGAAGATGTAGAAGAAATTAAAGCGGGCGATATTGTGGATGTATATCCGCTGTATCCGCATGCGGGGCTTCTCTAGTGGCAAGATTCCGCGTGCATAGGGCAGTGTGGGCAGTCTTCTTTTGTGGCGAGGGTGCATTCATGCGCAGCGTCTAGGTCGCAGAAATGGCAGAGCGTGTAGGCTTCTTTCATGCGGATTTTTTCGCCCTCCACTTCGATTCCCATTTTCTTGATCTGCCCCAGCGCTCGTGAAAAAGTCTCCGGCGTCATGCCGAGGTGATTGGCAATAGTTGATTTTTTGAAGGGGAGTTCGAACTCCATATTATCCGCGCCTTGCTCTAAATGCTTTTGCAGGAAGTAATAGCCGACGCGTTGCACCGGCGTTTTGATTGCTATCGCATCAATTTGGTGCATTGCCGTTTTGTAATGATGGGTGACGATTTTCAGCAAATTGGTTGCAAACTGGTGGTCCTGAAGTACGAATTTTTTAATAAAGCTTCCAGGAATTAGCATAAGCTGCGCATCTTCAGCGACCTGCACGGCGATTGGTGATGGGCCGCCCATAAAGAGAACAGCTTCCATGCAGACGTCTCCTTTGCCAAGCAGGCGGATGGTTGCTTCATCGCCGTCTTCGTTGGCCCTCAGTGTTCTGACGCTACCTTCGACAATCAAATATACATGAGTGGGTTCATCGCCTTGTTGAACCAAGAGCTGTCCGGATTTGTAATTTTGCAGCGTCGAGCTTTCGAGTATTTTTTGCAGCGCATCCTCGCTTAGCCCCGTGAAAAGCTGAGGTTTTTTGCTGAGCTCAGCAAAGTTTCGAGGCCAAGCTATTGTGCTGCTTTCTATCATTTTTTATTAATTGTGTTTTTAAAAATAGAGATAAAAACACCCCTCTTGATCTGAATCAATTCCAAGCGTGCCTAATCATGACAAAAAATCTACGAGGGTCAAGGAATAACGTATGTTTCCTGCCTCTATGCCAAGAACGCAGGAGCTAATTACCATGGTAGCTAAATCAGATCAAACCCGGGCGTTGGGCTTAAGTACCTTTGCCTTTACCGCTTGTTTCGCAGTCTGGACAATTTTTTCCATTATAGGAATTCAAATTAAAGCGGATCTGGGGTTGAACGATACGCAGTTTGGTTTGTTGGTGGCGACCCCGGTTTTAACCGGATCTTTAAGTCGATTGCTTCTTGGGATTTGGACAGACCAATATGGTGGACGACTTGTCTTTACCTTGACGATGCTCTGCTCTGCTGTTTCCACTTGGCTCCTTTCTTCCGTTGAAACGTATGAAATGTTTTTGGTGGCCGCACTGGGCGTCGGTTTAGCTGGCGGTGGCTTTGCTGTCGGAATTTCCTACGTCTCCCAATGGTATGAGAAAGAAAAACAAGGGACAGCGCTGGGGATATTCGGTGTTGGTAATGTCGGGGCGGCGATAACAAACTTTGGCGCGCCATTCCTGTTGGTTGCAATGGGCTGGCAAGCGACAGCGCAGATTTATTCTGTGCTTTTGGCTGTAATTGCTGTGCTGTTCTTCATTCTCAGTAAGGACGATCCTAAACTGGAGCAGCGCAAGGCAAAGAATGAAAAGCCACGTCCTATTCTGGAGCAGATGGAGCCGCTGAAGAATATTCAGGTCTGGAGATTTTCCCTTTATTATTTCTTTGTATTTGGTGCGTTTGTGGCGCTGGCTCTGTGGTTACCGCGCTATTATGTGGGTGTGTACGGGCTGAGCATTACAACAGCCGGTATGTTGGCGGCGTGTTATGCGCTGCCGGGGTCTATATTCCGGGCGCTAGGCGGCTGGATGTCTGATCGTTATGGTGCGCGCACGGTTATGTACTGGACCTTTGGGGCCTCTGTGATGGCGTGTTTTTTCCTGTCTTACCCTGCGACGACTTATATTGTGCAGGGGATTGATGGGCCGATACAGTTTGATATTGCTATCAGTCTGCCGATTTTTGTCTCGCTGACGATTGTGCTTGGTTTCTTTATGTCTTTGGGTAAGGCGGCTGTGTATAAACACATCCCGGTTTACTACCCGGATCATGTTGGTGCGGTTGGCGGTATTGTCGGTCTTGTCGGCGGTTTGGGCGGTTTCTGCCTGCCGATCGCATTTGGTTTTATGAATGATGTGATAGGCGTGTGGACGAGCTGTTTCATGCTGCTTTTCGGGATTACATCCTTCGCGCTTCTGTGGATGCATGCCTCTGTACTGCATATGGAAGGTGCGCTTAAAAAACCGAAATTCTTGCCTGAACTTGTCTTTAAAAAATCGGATGCAAAAAGAAGCACTATTTCGCAGAAAGAGCAGGAGCTGGAAGCTAAAGCAATTCCGGAAGAGTTCCAACATGAAGGGCTTGAGGACTGGGATCCGGAAAACGAGGAGCAGTGGAATTCTTACGGTAAAAAAATTGCCTATCGTAATCTTTGGATATCTATTCCCAGCTTGCTTTGCGGCTTTGCGGTATGGCTCTATTGGGGCATTATCACAGTGCAGATGCTTAATCTGGGTTTTGATTTTGCCAAGAGTGACCTTTTCTCCCTGATGGCGATTGCGGGTTTAGCTGGTGCGACTTTGCGCATTCCTTCGACCTTCTTTATCCGGCTGGCAGGTGGGCGCAATACGATTTTCATGACCACGGCCTTGCTGATTTTGCCGGCACTTGGCGCCGGAATGGCGCTGCAAGATCCAAATACACCACTCTGGGTGTTTCAGGCTCTGGCACTACTCTCCGGCTTCGGTGGTGGTAACTTTGCGTCCTCCATGTCCAATATCAGCTTCTTCTTTCCGAAAAAGAAGCAAGGGCTTGCACTGGGCCTAAATGCTGGTTTAGGAAACTTTGGGGTTACCACGATGCAAATCCTGATCCCGCTGGTCATGACGTTTGGTGTTTTTGCGGGTGCGCCGATGGTTCTGGAAAGCACAAGCGGGACGTTGATCGGCAAAATACCGGCCGGAACCGACACTTATATCCACAATGCTGGATTTGTCTGGCTTGTGCTTTTGATTCCCATTTCAATCGCCGCGTGGCTGGGGATGGATAATATCCGTGCCAAGCATGTATCTCCCAATCTGGGTGCACCGCCAATGGCGTTCTTCCAGATCGCTGTGATGCTGAGCATTGGTTTGGCCGTCGCAGCGGCTGGGTTGTGGTTGATGTTACCCGAAAGCGCGAATGGCTCGGGCTTTGGCGTCAGTAAATATATTGTTCTGCCCGGCGTAATCGCCGCAACAGTGGCTTTGCTTAAAATGCTACCCGGTGAAGTTGGAACCAGCCTGAAGCGCCAATACCAGATCTTCAAGCACCCGCATACTTGGGTGATGTCGATCATTTACACTATGACATTTGGCTCTTTTATCGGCTTTGCGGCGTCCTTTCCGCTGGCGATTAAAGTCATCTTCGGCTTCCAGCATGTTGCTGGTCCTGACGGCGTAATGAACCATGACATCGCCAATCCGAACGGGCCAAGCGCTTTGATGTATGCATGGATGGGCGCGTTTATAGGCGCGTTGATCCGCCCTGTTGGCGGCTGGATTGCCGACAAAATGGGCGGCGCGATGGTGACACAGATTTGTTCTATCGTGATGGTGGGCTCTACGCTGGGCGTGGCCTATTACATGAAGCTGGCCTATGGCTCTGCCACGCCGGAGATTTATTTCGTGCCGTTCCTGCTGCTCTTCCTCTTGCTGTTTACGGCAACCGGGATTGGCAATGGATCAACCTTCCGCACAATTGCCATGGTGTTTAACAAGGAGCAAACCGGCCCTGTGCTGGGCTGGACGTCTGCCGTGGCGGCCTACGGCGCCTTCTTCATTCCCAAAGTATTGGGCGAGCAGATCAAGCTAACCACACCGGAAATGGCGCTTTACAGCTTCGCCGCCTTCTATGCTTTTTGCGTGATTTTGAACTGGGTCGTGTATTTACGTCCCGGCGCGAAGCACAAGAATCCCTAGAAGTGCGAAACACAAGAACCCTTAAGGAAAAAAGATGAGCTATTTTATTGATCGCATATCCTACTTTGCCCAAAACCGTGAGAAGTTCTCGGATGGTCATGGCGTAACCACGGAAGAAAATCGGGCGTGGGAAGAAGCGTATAGAGGGCGCTGGGCGCATGATAAAATTGTTCGATCCACCCACGGCGTGAATTGCACCGGCTCTTGCTCATGGAAAATCTATGTGAAGAACGGCCTAATTACATGGGAAACGCAGCAAACGGATTATCCACGCACGAGACCCGATTTGCCAAACCATGAACCGCGCGGTTGTGCGCGCGGCGCAAGTTATAGCTGGTATATCTATTCTGCCAACCGCCTCAAATACCCATTAATCCGCAAGCGCTTGCTCAAGATGTGGCGTGCAATGAAAGAGCAGCACAGCGATCCCGTTGATACGTGGAAAGCCATTCAGGCCGATCCTGTCCTGCGCGCAGAATATCAAATTGTTCGTGGTAAGGGCGGCTTTGTCCGCGCTGATTGGGAGGAAGCCAATGAGATTATTGCGGCCTCCAACATCCATACCATTAAGGAGCACGGACCAGACCGCATATTCGGGTTCTCTCCTATCCCCGCCATGTCGATGGTCTCTTATGCCGCTGGTTCGCGTTATCTCTCATTGCTTGGCGGTGTGTGCATGAGCTTTTATGACTGGTATTGTGACTTGCCACCGGCTTCACCTCAAACTTGGGGTGAACAAACAGACGTGCCAGAAAGCGCAGACTGGTATAACTCAGGCTTTATCATCATGTGGGGCTCCAACGTTCCGCAAACGCGCACGCCCGATGCGCACTTCATGACCGAGGCGCGTTATAAAGGTACGCAAGTTGTAACAATCACGCCTGATTATTCGGAAGCATCAAAATTCGGCGATATCTGGCTCAACCCGAAGCAGGGCACAGACGCCGCCGTTGGTATGGCCATGGGCCATGTTATCCTCAAGGAATTCCACCTCGAAAATACATCCGCATATTTCGATGAATACACCCGCAAATATTCCGACTTCCCGTTTCTTGTGAAGCTGGAAAAGCGCGATGGACGGTATGTGCCGGGCCGTATGGTGCGCGCATCTGATTTTGACAAAAATCTGGGCCACGACAATAACCCTGAATGGAAAACCATTTGTCTGGATGAGAAAACAGGCGATGTCGTTGTACCGACGGGTTCGATTGGTTTCCGTTGGGGTGAAGATGGTGAGTGGAATATTCTACCAACAGATTCAAAAACCAAAAAAGAATTCCTGCCGCAAAAAACATTGCTAGGTTCCGAGGATGATATCCTCGATGTCGGCTTCCCGTATTTCGCGGGCGCAGAGCACGAGCATGGATATTTTGAAGCCAATGATCAGGGCGGCGATATTCTTGACCGTAAGCTGCCAGTTAAATATCTGGAAATCGATGGTGAGAAAGTGCCCGTTGTAACTGTGTTCGATCTGACCTGCGCCAATTACGGGATTGCGCGCGAAGGACTGGGCGGTGATAACGTAGCCTCTTCCTATGATGAGAACGTCCCCTACACACCAAAATGGCAGGAAAGCATCACCGGCGTTGCGGCGGATAAAATTACGCAAGTGGCGCGTGAATTTGCACGCAATGCGCACGAGACCAAAGGTAAATCCATGATCATCATCGGCGCAGCGATGAACCACTGGTATCACATGGACATGAACTACCGCGCTTGCATCAACATGCTGGTGTTCTGCGGCTGTATTGGACAATCAGGCGGCGGTTGGTCACATTATGTGGGCCAAGAAAAACTGCGCCCACAAACCGGATGGTTGCCGCTAGCCTTTGGGCTGGATTGGACACGTCCACCGCGTCAAATGAATAGCACTTCAGCTTTTTATGCGCATACGGATCAATGGCGCTATGAGACATTGGGTGTGACTGAAATTCTATGTCCGACAGCGGATAAAGAAAAATGGAAAGGTTCGCTGATTGATTGCAATATCCGCGCCGAGCGTATGGGCTGGCTCCCTTCCGCGCCGCAATTGCAGGAAAACCCAATCGAGCTCGTCAAGAAAGCTGGCAAGAAAGACCCTGTTGAATACGTCACCGAGCGGCTTTCGAGTGGCGATCTACGCATGTCTTGTGAAGATCCAGACAGTCCGGATAACTGGCCGCGTAATTTATTCGTCTGGCGCTCGAATTTGCTTGGTTCCTCCGGTAAGGGGCATGAATATTTTCTCAAACACTTTCTCGGCACTCAGCATGGTGTGCAAGGAAAAGATCTGGGCGAAGAAGGTCGCACAGGTTCCGAAGAAGTTGTCTGGCACGATGAAGCGCCGGAAGGAAAGCTTGATCTTGTTGTCACGCTAGACTTCCGCATGTCCACGACCTGTATGTATTCCGATATCGTTTTGCCAACCGCGAGTTGGTACGAGAAAAACGATCTCAATACCTCGGATATGCACCCATTCATCCACCCGCTATCCAAAGCCATTGATCCGGTTTGGCAATCGCGCAGCGACTGGGAGATTTACAAAGGTTTTGCGAAGAAAGTTTCTGAACTCTCCCCCGGCCATTTGGGCGTGGAGAAGGAAATTGTCCTGACGCCAATTCAACACGATACACCGGGTGAGCTTGCGCAGCCGGATGTCAAAGAATGGCGCAAAGGTGAATGTGATTTGATCCCTGGCGTGACAGCACCTTCGATGAAGGTTGTTGAGCGTGACTATCCAGCGACTTATGAACGCTTTACATCCCTTGGCCCGTTACTGGAAAAACTCGGCAATGGCGGTAAAGGCATTGGCTGGAACACTGATCACGAGGTTGAGTTTCTCAAAGCTCTCAATGGTGAAAACAAAGAAGGCCGCGCTAACATCGTTACCGATATTGACGCTTGTGAAACTGTGATGATGCTCGCGCCGGAAACTAACGGCGAGGTTGCTGTTAAGGCGTGGGAGGCTCTTGGCAAGATTACAGGGCGCGATCACACGCATTTGGCTAAGCCGAAGGAAGACGAGAAAATCCGCTTCCGCGATATTCAGGCGCAGCCGCGCAAAATTATCAGCTCCCCAACATGGAGCGGGATTGAGTCTGAAGAAGTTTGCTACAATGCAGGCTACACAAACGTGCATGAATATATTCCATGGCGCACGCTGACAGGGCGTCAGCAGCTTTATCAGGATCATCCATGGATGCTTGATTTCGGTGAGGGGCTTGTCTCTTACAAGCCGCCAATCAACACAGCGACCGTTCAGTCCATGATCGAAAAACATGGTGATGATGACAGACCACATATAACGCTAAACTTCATTACCCCGCACCAAAAATGGGGTATTCACTCTACGTACTCTGACAATTTGCACATGCTGACACTATCGCGCGGCGGGCCGATTGTCTGGATGAGTGAGCCGGATGCGAAGAAAACGGGCATCAAAGACAATGACTGGGTGGAAGTGTTCAACACCAATGGCGCGATTACGGCGCGGGCGGTTGTTTCACAGCGCGTTAATGACGGCATGTTGATGATGTATCACGCACAAGAAAAAATCGTGAATACACCGGGCAGTAAAATCACAGGCGCGCGTGGCGGTATTCACAATTCCGTAACGCGGACAACGGTGAAACCAACCCATATGATTGGCGCGTATGCTCAGCAAAGCTACGGCTTCAATTATTACGGCACAGTCGGATCAAACCGTGATGAATTTGTGGTTGTCCGCAAGATCGAAGATCAGGATATCGACTGGATGGAAGGTCCACTTGAAGGCCAAACAGACATGGAGGCGGCAGAATAATGAAAATACGTGCACAAATAGGAATGGTGCTGAACCTCGATAAATGTATCGGCTGTCATACATGTTCGGTCACTTGCAAGAATGTCTGGACGTCCCGAGAAGGCATGGAATATGCATGGTTCAACAATGTTGAAACCAAGCCTGGTGTTGGTTTTCCGAAAGAATGGGAAAATCAGAAAAAATGGAATGGCGGCTGGCACCGCGGCAAGAACGGAAAAATTCATCCCAAGCAGGGTGGTCGCTGGCGCATTCTGGCCAAGATCTTCGGCAACCCCGATATGCCGGAAATCGATGATTATTACGAGCCTTTTACCTTTGATTATGATCATTTGCAAAACGCCAAAGAATCCAAAGCGCAGCCAACTGCGCGTCCGCGCTCTTTAGTCTCCGGCAAGCGGATGGAGAAAATTGAATGGGGTCCAAACTGGGAAGAAATTCTTGGCACCGAATTTGAACACCGCCGCAAAGATTACAATTTCAAAGGCATGGAAGAGGAGATGTATGGCGAGTTTGAAAATACATTTATGATGTATTTGCCGCGCCTGTGTGAGCATTGTCTGAACCCGACTTGTGTTGCCTCTTGCCCGTCCGGCTCCATCTATAAGCGCGAAGAAGATGGCGTCGTTCTAGTTGATCAGGATAAATGTCGCGGTTGGCGCATGTGCGTATCAGGCTGCCCGTATAAAAAGATTTACTACAATTGGAAATCCGGTAAGGCTGAGAAATGTACGCTTTGCTATCCGCGTCTTGAAAACGGTGAACCTACAGTTTGTTCCGAAACATGTGTGGGTCGTATCCGCTATCTCGGCGTTATGCTTTACGATGCGGACCGGATAGAAGAAGCCGCCAGCGTTGAAAACGAAGAAGATCTATACGAGGCGCAATGCGATATTTTCATGGACCCCCATGATCCCGAAGTGATCGGGCAGGCACGTAAAGACGGCATTCCAGAAAACTGGATTACCGGCGCGCAGGACTCTCCCATCTATAAAATGGCTATGGAATGGAAAGTGGCGCTGCCTTTGCATCCTGAGTACAGAACGTTGCCGATGGTTTGGTACATTCCACCGCTTTCACCCGTTCAATCGGCTATGGAATCCGGTAAGCTGCCGCTGACTGATAACGGCATTATGCCGGATCTGGATAAGATGCGCATTCCCGTGAAATATCTGGCGAATTTGCTAACAGCCGGTAAGGAAGAACCCGTTGAACTCGCGCTGAAAAGAATGATGGCGATGCGTCAATATATGCGCGGTGTGTTGATTGAAGGCGATCCTAATTTGAACATCCTGAAAGACGTTGGTTTAACCGAGGAATTGGTTAAGGACATGTATAAGATTCTGGCGCTCGCCAATTACGAGGACCGCTATGTCATCCCGACTGGTCACCGAGAGGAAACTCTGGATGCCTATGGCGAGAGCGGGTCTTGCGGCTTCAGCTTCGGCAATGGTTGTTCATCACATTCCAACAGCGATCTGGAAATGTTCGAAAATCCGAAGTCTTGGCGCGGGCGTAGCGCATCAGGCAAAGACAACCGCGTAAATACATTGTTCACGCAAGGCAAAACAAGCACATCAGGCGGCTGCGGTAGCGGCGGCTGTGGCTGTAAATAGGAGATAGGCAGATGAAAACATTAAAAGTTCTAGGCACTCTCCTGACATATCCATCGGCGGATTTGGTCAAAGCTCTGCCGGAGTTTCAGGGCATCCTTAAAAAAGAAACATGGTTGCCGGAAGAATCCTTAAAGACGCTTAATTATCTTATGGACTGGATGGCAGATCAGGATTTGCTGGATTTGCAGGAAGAATTTGTCGCCCTGTTCGATCGTACGCCTTCGCTGTGTTTGCATTTATTTGAGCATGTGCATGGTGACTCGCGTGATCGTGGGCAGGCTCTGGTGGATTTATCCGAGGTTTATAAAGATGCGGGCCTCTTAATTAACACTGAAGAAATGCCGGATTTTTTGCCGCTGTTCCTTGAATATCTTTCTATCATTGAGGCAGAAGAATCAGCTCAGAATTTAGGTGAGATTGCCAATGTGCTGGGCGTATTGGCTGGCCGTTTGAAAAACCGGCAGTCGCCATACACCGCCGTTTTTGAGGCTTTGATTGAGGCCGCCGCCAACAAGCCGGATGCAAAGGCTGTGGAAGAAGCGCTGAAAGAAGCCGCCGGAAAAGCCAGCTCTTTTGATGAGCTGGATAAAAGCTGGGAAGAGCAAAACGCATTTGAAAATACTCTGCAAACCACAGGGCAGGATATGGATGTGGGCTGTCCAAAAGCCGAAGAAATGTTGGCGCGGATGAATTTAGATCCCGCCAAGCCCGTAGATAATAAGGAGGCATAGAGCCATGGATTTCTTTTTGTTCCAAATTTTCCCTTATATCGCGATTGCGGTATTTGCACTGGGAAGCATTCTGCGCTTTGACCGTGATCCGTATTCATGGCGCTCGAAATCAAGCCAGCTTTTGCGTAAGAAGCAATTAATTATCGGCTCTGTATTATTCCATCTTGGCATTCTCACCATTCTCGCCGGGCACGCGGTTGGCTTGCTCACGCCGATTTCGGTGTTCGATGCGCTGGGTGTTTCCCACGGGTTTAAACAAATTCTGGCGATGAGCGCGGGCGGGATTGCCGGTGTGTTTTGCTTGGTCGGCTTGCTAATGCTGCTTCATCGGCGCTTGTTTGATGAGCGCATCCGGGCAACCAGTTCTTTCTCCGATATTTCTGTGCTTGTCCTTCTTTTGGCGCAGCTCTTGCTCGGTCTGTACACGATTACTGTATCTATGCACCATCTGGATGGACATGAGATGGTGAAATTTATGGAATGGGCGCAACATATTGCCACCTTCCGCGGCGGGGCCCATGAATATCTGGTTGATGTAGCGATGGTGTTCAAGCTGCATATCACGCTGGGGATGTTTATCTTGTTCGTCTGGCCATTTACGCGCCTTGTCCATGTGTTTAGCGCCCCGTTTGGCTTTGTCTTCCGTCCCTATCAAGTTGTACGTAAGCGGGAGGTGTAGATAATGATTGCAGCCCCAGGCATTACCGTAAACGGCGTAAAAATCACGTCCGAGCAAATTAACGCTGAGGTGCAATATCACCCGGCAGAAAGTTTGTCTGGCGCTAAATATGAAGCCATGCAAACACTGGTCATTCGAGAGCTTCTTATTCAACGCGCTACGGATTTAGGCTTTTGCAAGCATGATGAGGCCGTTAAGAACCCTGATGAAACCTTGGAAATCTTATTTGAAAAAGAAATCACTGTTCCCCAAGCTGACGAAGAAACATGTCAGCGTTTTTATGAACAAAATAAGGAACGGTTTTTTACATCTCCTTTATTTGAAGCGGCACATATTCTCTATCCGGCTCTGCCGGGTGATGAGGACGCACGAAAAATTGCTTTGGAAAAAGCCGGGAAGGCTCTGGATCGAATTATCCAAAAACCAGAACGCTTTGAATCCATCGCTAAAACTGAGTCAGCATGCTCTTCGGCTAAAATGGGAGGTCATCTTGGGCAGGTGACCAAGGGCCAAACTACGCCTGCATTTGAGGCGGCCTTGCTGGATATGCAAGAGGGTGAAATTTCCTCCGCTCCGCTAGCCAGTGAATTCGGGTATCATTTGATCAAGGTGCATAAACGCCTTGAGGGTAAACAGTTGCCCTTTGAGGCTGTACATGAATGGATAACAGATTATCTACAACGTCAAAGCTGGCAACGCGCTTTTAGCCAGTATGTACAGCTTTTGGCCGGACAGGCTGAAGTTAGTGGATTTCAGCTTAAACAGACAGATACGCCTCTGGTACAATAGCGCGCATGTTGTTTGATTCTTCAATTTTAGGGCGCGGGTTTCGTCCATTTTTTCTTTTGGGCGCATTATATAGCGCTCTCAGTTTACTGATCTGGGGTGGGTTTTATGCAGGGTATATAACACCACCGTCATTCATGCTTGATCCGGTTTCATGGCATGCGCATGAAATGATTTATGGGTTTGCCGTGGCGATTATTGCCGGGTTTTTACTTACAGCCGTTGCGAATTGGACGGGCGGCGCGCCCGCCCGCCAAATGCATTTGGCGGGGCTTTGCGCTTTGTGGCTAGCTGGACGCGTGGTTATGAGTTTTGATTTGGATTTACCGGGCATGGCGATCTTAATCATCGAAGGCAGCTTTATCCCTGCTTTGGCAATTAGTCTATCCATTCCGCTTCTTAGAAGCTGGAGCAAGCGCAATTTTGTTTTTCTGGCGTTGCTCATCATGTTGTTTGCCTGTGACATAGCGTTCCTAATTACACAAGAGCATATATCGCTTTACGTTGCCGTGATGGTAATTATCACGATGATTTCGTTGATTGGCGGACGGGTTATTCCGGCCTTTACCGTGGCGGTCTTGCGTCAGCGCGGGGAAGAGGTTTTTCAAACGCCGCAAGTCAAGATGGATGTTTTAGCGCTATTATCGCTGGTTTTTATCATTCTGGCTTTGTTGTTTTTTGGCGCGCAGGGAAGCATGCTAGCCATTGCTGCTCTTGCCTCTGCCCTCATTCATGTGCTTCGTATGCGTCATTACCATACGCGAAAAATATTGAATGATCCGATGGTGTGGATTCTTCATGTCGGATATGGATGGGTGATTTTGGGGCTCTTCCTTACGAGCTTGGCAGCTCTAGGTTTTTTCCCGTTTTCGATCGCTCTGCATGCTTTAACAGCCGGGGCTATAGGCTCTATGACGCTTGGGATGATGTGCCGCGTAACGCTTGGCCATACCGGACGAAATTTGATAGCAGGCAAGCTGACAACGCTTAGCTTTGTTTTGATGCAAACAGCGGCGCTTATAAGAGTTTTGGGGCCGCTTATTTCATCCGCGCATTTAAGCTTATGGATTATCAGCTCCGCTTTTTTGTGGAGTGCCTGTTTTGGTCTCTATCTTTTCATTTATGTCCCTATCCTCTGGAAACCAAGGCCAGACGGTCGACCTGCGTGAATTACTCGCTATTTCTTTTATGTTCGTTTGCTTTTTTCAGGCAATAGAGGCACGGGTTGCTGTGCGTGCTGCCGTAATTTTCATTAAGAAGTGCGGGGCATTGCATGCAGCCCTCGGTATTGAAGTCGCGCTGGTTTTTATTGAGCACTGCGTAGCCTCCGATTTTAATATGGCTCGCGATAAAGACATTCCCTGCTATTTCGGCATGGCCCATCACAGTGCATGAGCCCCTGATGACTGCTTTACCTTTAACACAGGCTAGGTCTTTCACGGTAGCATAGCCTGAAACTTCAGCGTCTTCCGTTATGAGGGCATTATCTCTTATATGAGCATGCCCAAAAACACGGGCCTTTGGCCCAACATAGACGGTGTCTTCAACTTGAGCGGTGTCGGCAACCCAGCCGCCGCCATTAACATGGGGCTGTGCCGGAACGCGGCCGTTTCCATCTTGAAAATCGTAGGTTGAATGTGTTGTCTGTGCTGCTTGCATGGTGAGCCTCCTTGTATAATTGAGCGGCACACCCTGCTAATTGACAAAGCCATTTAAATGGAATCCCACCCTACCAGAAAAGGGATGCACATGCAAAAAACGGCACGTCTATTTTGGCAATGTTCAGGGATAACTGCGTTTTTTGTAACGGTATTGATTTGGATCAAGGGCCTGGTGATTTAAAGGGCATAAGATGCAATCTGAAATCTCCGAGTCCTTGTGGCCTAAGTCCTTTTGGGTATGGCTTTCGGGCCGGGGTTGTGTGCGGAAACGCCATAGCCTGCCGTGTTTGCGAAGGAGTAAATGGTGAACAACAAAACTGCGATAGCAGACGGCTTTGGCCGTACATTTCCTTACCTTAGACTATCTGTCACGGATGTCTGTAATTTTAGCTGTTCCTACTGCCTGCCTGACGGATACAAGAAAACCGGTTGTAATGCATTTATGACGAAGGACGAAATAGTGCGCCTTGTGCGCGGGTTTGCTGGGCTCGGTACATGGAAGATCCGTTTAACAGGCGGGGAGCCAACAATCCGCAAAGGTTTTATCGATATTGCCGCTGCGGTAAATGGTGTGTCAGGCGTACGCAAGCTGGCCTTTACCACGAATGGCTATAAGCTGCCGGAGCGGGCGAAAGAGTATTATGATGCGGGATTGCGGGCGATTAATATCAGCGTGGATTCTCTGCAGCCTGATCAGTTCAAAAACATCACCGGCCATGACCGGCTGCATGAAGTGCTGGACGGTGTGCAGTCTAGCTTTGAGGCCGGGTTTGAAAGCGTGAAGCTCAACACAGTTTTGCTCAAAGGCTTAAATGACACCGAACTAGATCGCTTCATTGATTTTGTCGAAGATAAGCCTGTATCACTCCGCTTTATCGAGTTGATGCGTACCCGTGATAATACAGCGTATTTTGAGACGCATCATCTGCCCGGCACGGCTGTTACTGAAAAATTACTCGAGCGCGGTTGGCGCGTCCGTCCTCGGGCAGAAGGTGCAGGCCCAGCGCAAGAGTTTGAACATCCTGATAGTGCGGGCACGATTGGCCTGATTGCGCCTTACTCCAAAGACTTTTGCAAAAGCTGTAACCGCCTGCGCGTCTCTGCGAAGGGGGCATTGCATTTATGTTTGTTCGGTGAGGGCGGGTACTCTTTGCGCGAATATCTGCAAAGTGATGACCAGATTGAAGGGCTACAGGAAAAGATTATGAGCCTTATGAATTTCAAACGCTCCGCCCATTTCCTGCATGAGGGGAATAGCGGCGTGCGCGAACATTTAGCATCCATAGGAGGATAAGACATGGCAAAACCGGATAACATGCCAAGCAATACAATTGAATTTCCAACCGCCAATGAACCACATTTTAAAATGATTGATGTCGGGCGGAAGCGCCCAACACGCAGGCGGGCTGTGGCGGTTGGTTCAATCTCTATGGGCGAGGAAGCCTTTGAGCGCGTCAAAAACGGAACGCTGCCAAAGGGTGATGTGCTGGCTCTGGCCGAGGCGGCCGGAATTACGGGCGCAAAGAAAACACCGGAGATGATTCCGATGTGTCATACATTGCCGTTGGATCAAGTTACTATTCACTGCGCTTTAGATGATCAAACCAACAGCGTCAGCGTGTATTGTCAGGTCGCCGCATTTGCCAAAACAGGTGTGGAGATGGAGGCGCTGGCCGGGGCGAATAATGCGCTGCTCACGATCTGGGACCTCACCAAAGGCGTTGATCCGGATCTGGAGATTGGCGCGGTAAGGTTGCTTGTGAAAACGGGCGGAAAAAGCGGTGTTTACACAAATCCGAACGGTATTCCTGACTGGCTCGCCGCGCAGCTTCCTAATACTGAAAGCCTGAAAGGTAAGTCTGCTGCCATTTTGGTGATGAGTGACCGCGCAGCCAAGGGCGAATATGAGGATGAGTCCGGCCCTGTTTTGAAAGATATTCTTGAGGGAGCTGGCGCGGAGCTTGTTGAACAGAAAATCATCCCCGATGATGCGGGAACGATTGCTCAAAACATTAAAAATATCTGCAAAACTCATAAACCTGATTTGTTGATCGCCTCTGGCGGCACTGGCCCGGGCCCGCGCGATGTCACGCCCGATGTGTTGGAGAAGATAAGCGACCGGATGCTGGATGGGCTCGGCGATGTGTTGCGCATTGAAAGCCTGCATTTTACTGATACGGCTTGGCTGTCACGGATGAGCGCGGGAATGGTGGGCTCGACTTTGGTTATCGCTTTTCCCGGTTCTCCTAAAGCGGTCAAAGAATGCTGGGATATTCTCGAGCCGTTTCTGGGCGATGCTTTGAATAAGATTGCTAAACAAGGGTTTTAAGTCATGAGCGAGATTACAATTCATGTGAAATTCTTTGGTGCATTTAGGCGGTTCGGCGAAAGCTTAGATTTTCCCGTGCCCGCAGGCAGTACAATTGCCGCGGTAAAAATAGAGCTTCAGAAAAAACTGGATGGCTATGGTCTAGTTTCTGATTCTGTACTAGCAAATGACAATAGCATTTTACGTGATGGTGAAGTGATTGAGCATGATGCCGAGCTATCCATTTTACCACCAGTTTGTGGGGGATGAAAAATGAGCGCAGCCACACATGTCAGCATTTCAACTGAAACTCTCAATATTCAGGATGCCTATGATTTTGTTACCGACCCGGCGCATGGCGCGGTGGATGTGTTTATCGGAGCGGTGCGTAATCATCATGAAGGCCAAGATGTGCAGGGCATTGCCTATGACGTGCATGAAGCTCTGGCGGAAGGCGTGTTAGCAGAGATTTGCCAAGAGGCGCGGCAGCGCTGGGGTGGAATTAAAATCTATATTTCCCATTATAAAGGACAGCTTGATATAGGTGGGATCAGCCTAATCATCGCCGTCAGCTCTGCGCATCGTGCGGAGAGTTTTGATGCGTGTCGCTATCTCATTGAAGAGCTCAAAAAGCGTGCGCCAGTCTGGAAACAGGAGCATTACGAGCACGGCCCATCCGAATGGTTGCCCGGCCACTCTTTAAAAGTAGGCACACATGGATAAAAATATCGCAGGTGTGGTTTTGGCAGGAGGGCGGTCCTCACGCATGGGACAAGACAAGGCGATGCTTGATTATAATGATAAGCCGCTTTTGGAACATATGGTCACACTTTTGAAACAAACGGGTGTGAATGATGTTTATGTTAGCGGTGATTTTGAAGGTTATAATTGTGTTCCAGATAGCGCGCCGCATGAAGGGCCAGCTCGCGCTATGTGTGATGTGCTCATGTCTTTAAAAATGTATGATGGCGTGCTTTTTGTTCCGGTTGATATGCCGTTTTTAACGCCAGAAATTTTAAGTATTCTTCTGTTGTTGCCCAACAGTGCTTTTTTTAAAGATCATCCGCTTCCAGCTTTTGTAAAGCCGTCTCACTTGGGTGTAAAGGCTTCCTCCGTGCGTGACTTGCTTAAGAAACGTAATGCTGCGTCAATTTTTTTACCTCAAGCGTTTGAAGTTTGCATGCTTAATGTAAATACGCCGGAAGAGTGGAAGAAGGTTTTGCACGCATGAATGTCAGGATTGAAGGGCAAAGCTTGCGGTTTAAAATCACCGAAGAGGAATTGAACGCGCTTTTGGACGGGCATTCCGTTCATGTAAAAGTCGAACTACTGGACAAAATTCTTGTAGCAACAATCAACCCGGCGGGACGCGGTGAGAATATGGAGCCAAAGTTGGTTCTGGACGATAACGAGGCCTATTTAAACCTGCTTATCTCCCCGTCCCAGGTGCAGGCCCTTTCGGATATGAGCCCTAGTCGTGAGGGTATAAGACAGAAAGCGGGAGATATCTCAGTGACGCTTCAGGTTGATATGCCGGAGGCGTGTTACGCATGATACTTCTGCTGCTTTCATTCTTCATGACGGCGCTTTTATATGCCGCCGTGGGATTTGGTGGCGGCTCGACCTATAATGCACTGCTGGTTCTGGCTGAAACCGACTATCGCATTTTACCCTCCATTGCCTTGCTTTGTAATTTGATTGTCGTCAGCGGCGGCACATACAGATTTTTCCGTGCTGGCCATCTTGATATCAGGCGCATTGCACCATGGGTTATTACATCTGTCCCCGCTGCGTTATTGGGCGGCATATTGAGCGTTTCTGAAACGCTGTTTATCGGATTGCTCGGATTTTCTTTGTTAGCAGCAGGTGCGTACATGCTCTGGCCTAATAAAAACAAGCAACACCAAGAGCAATCTTTCATCAATCAATACCGCTTTTTGCCACCTTTCATAGGAACAGGGCTGGGGTTGTTAGCTGGTCTGGTCGGCATTGGTGGCGGGATTTTTCTAGCGCCTGTCTTACATCTTTTACGCTGGGGTAATGCGAAAGCTATAGCTGGAACCTGCAGTATTTTTATTTTTGTGAATTCGATTGCCGGATTGGCCGGACAAGCCATGAAACTCGGCAATGCAGAGATATTAAGCAATATTTCAAGTTATTGGATGCTTTTCCCTGCCGTCCTGATTGGTGGACAAATAGGCTCTTATGTGGGTGCTGTCCGGTTAAATCCAAAAATTTTACACCGCATGACGGCAATTCTCATTCTTTATGTCGCTGTTCGCTTACTTCTTCGTTGGTGGGGATTATAGTTTTTTTCTCGCGATAAGTTTTAGGGTGCAGAATACGGAATGGGGGTGATGTGTCGCAAACCTCTTGAAAAATAACACACTTTTAATTTCAAGGGTGGGAGTTCAAGTCTCCCCGAGGTACCATTTTAGATCGATGTAGGGATTTTAGGCGGCGACAAGTTCCAGTGTATTAGTGAAGTTTTCATCGTTTGCTGCTGGAGCATCTATTCCTATTAGCTGTTTTGCGATAGGGAAGCCGATTATTTTAACTGCTTTTGCTGTGAGGACAGCTCCAGGAAAAAATGCGGCATCAGCCGTCTGAGTTAGGACTCTGGTGAAACCACCCGTAGCCACTTCTTGAATTGCCGCTGAAGCCACTTCAGTGCCAACGTTTTCCACAGCGGTTGCTGCAACCTCTGTTGCAACATCTTCAGTGTCGACGAGTTCAGCAACCTGCGTTCTCGCGTCACACGGCGGAAGTACTTCGATTTCTGGGGCCATATAGACTGTCTGGGGAAGGATTTCTCGCGCGCTGCCGTCAGCATTAGCATTCCATGTGTCAACGAGTGCAGTCATAACGCTTTCATCATTTCTGCTTGCATCAAAGCCGGCTTTACCGATCTTGAAGCCGCTTTTGCAAGCGTGAATAAAACCATTTCCCATGTTTACAGCGCCGGCCTTAATTCCCGTTTCACCTGTCAGGGGGTTCGCGAAAAGGGTGCTATAAAATGCTCCCAGCCCGCCTCCATTTGTCGTGGAAAAGGCCGTTGGCACCACTATACCTTTTGCTGCTGCTGCTGCGTTTCCTGCCGAGGCGAGAAAAAACGGTCCTAAGAGTAAGCTTCCTAAAGTAGCGACTTTACCGATTCCGCCACTTACTTTGCTGAGCCCACCTATAAGTTTAAATGGGGCTTTGAGAATGCTCATTAACATATAAGTTCTCCATTACTATCCGTTTTTAAATTATTATGAATATTAACAAAAAATTAACAAAAACTCAACAAAAGAAGTTAAGTGGTTGATTTTATATGGTTATTCGGCAGCGATTTTCTCATTTTTTTGCGCTAAAAGCGGCTTTAAATACTCTGCCGTATAGCTCTTTTTCACCTTACAGATGTCCTCAGGCGTGCCAGTGGCAAGGATCTTTCCGCCTTTATGGCCGCCTTCGGGGCCAATATCGATGATGTGATCCGCCGTTTTGATAACGTCCAGATTGTGTTCAATCACGATCACCGTGTTTCCCTTTTCGACTAGAGAATGCAGCACTTCCAGCAACTTCCTGACATCTTCGAAATGCAGCCCCGTTGTCGGTTCATCAAGAATATAAAGTGTTTTCCCCGTAGAGCGTTTCGATAGCTCTTTCGACAGTTTCACCCGTTGCGCTTCCCCGCCGCTCAAAGTGTTCGCCTGCTGCCCGACTTTAATATAGGTCAGCCCAACATCTTTCAGCGTTTCCATCTTGTCGCGAATAGACGGCACGGCCTTAAAGAAATCCGCCGCTTCTTCCACCGTCATGTCCAGCACATCGGCGATCGATTTATCCTTATACTTAATTTCCAGCGTTTCGCGGTTATAGCGCGCCCCAACGCAAGTCTCGCATTCGACATAAACATCAGGGAGGAAATGCATCTCGATCTTGATCACCCCATCTCCGGAACAGGCCTCGCAGCGCCCACCTTTAACATTAAAGCTAAAACGTCCCGGTCCATATCCCCGCGCTTTCGCTTCGGGCAATCCGGCATACCATTCACGAATGGGGGTAAACGCGCCGGTATAGGTGGCGGGGTTGGAGCGCGGCGTCCGGCCAATTGGCGATTGGTCAATATCGATGACCTTATCAACAAATTCCAAGCCTTTGATGTCCTTATAGGCCAGCGGCTGTTCTTTGGATTTCATCAACGTGCGCGAAGCCGCGCGATAAAGCGTATCAATCGTGAAGGTCGATTTCCCCGAGCCGGAAACGCCTGTGACGCATGTAAATGTTCCCAATGGAATTTTTGCTGAAACATCCTGCAAATTATTCCCACTGGCACCAATAACTTCAATAAACTGACCTTTCTTGCCCTTGCGTCTTTCATCCGGGACCGCAATCTCTTTGCGCCCTGTCATGTAATCGGCGGTGATGGAGTCCTTACTCTTAAACACCGTGTCCGGTGTGCCTTGCGCCACAATCTCGCCGCCATGAACGCCTGCACCCGGACCCATATCAATCAGATAATCGGCGCTACGGATCGCATCTTCATCATGTTCCACCACAATCACTGTGTTGCCCATATCACGAAGCTTTGTGAGTGTTTCCAGCAGGCGATGATTATCGCGCTGGTGCAACCCAATTGAGGGCTCATCCAGAACATACAAAACGCCCGTGAGCCCCGAACCAATCTGCGAAGCCAAACGAATACGCTGGCTCTCACCGCCCGAAAGCGTTCCAGAAGCCCGCGATAAATTGAGGTAATCCAGCCCCACATTCATCAAAAATGTCAGGCGTTCATTAATCTCTTTGAGAATTTTTTCGGCAATTTGCTGCTGCTGCTTGGTCAGTGTTTCATTCACCGCCGTGAACCAAGCATCCGCCTCTTCAATGCCAAGCGTCCCAATCTCACTGATATGCTTGCCGTCAATTTTCACCGCCAACGCTTCCGGCTTTAAGCGCGCACCGTCACAATTTTCACACGGCGCGGTCGCCTGATATTTAGAAAGTTCTTCCCGCGCTGAATTGGAATCTGTTTCAATCAATCGCCGCTCTAACGAAGGAATAATCCCTTCAAACTGTTTGTTACTCTTCCACGTGCTTTCGGTTTTTGTGTTGTAGGTGATCGGAATAACATCCTTGCCGGAGCCGTAAAGCAGTTTTTCCTGATCCGCGCGTTCCAGCTCTTCCCACGGCGCATCGACGCTGAAATCATAATGCGCGGCGACAGCTTCCATGGCTTGCATATAAAAAGGAGCAAACCCCTTTGACCACGGCTCAACCGCGCCTTGTTTAATAGATTTGGACGGCACGGGCACAACCAATGCTTCATCCATATACATCCGCTTACCAAGGCCGTCACAGCGCGGGCAGGCACCATGTGGCGAGTTAAAAGAAAACAGCCGTGGTTCAATCTCGGGGATGGTAAAGCCCGATACGGGGCAGGCATATTTCTCACTGAACAGTTCTTGAGCACCGTCTTCAGCATTCTCGGCAATCACCAAGCCATCGGCCAAACGCAAAGCAATTTCAACGGAATCCGCCAAACGGTTGCCCATATCATCGCGAATGACAATCCGGTCAACGACAACCTCAATGTCATGTTTCAGCTTTTTATCCAGCTCCGGCGTTTCGGTGATCTCGTAAAGCGTACCATCAACTTTCACGCGCTGAAACCCTTTGGCTTGAAGGTCTTTAAACTCTTTGCGGTATTCACCTTTGCGCCCGCGCACAATCGGCGCCAGAATATAAAGCTTCGTCCCGTCACCCATTTTCATGATCCGGTCGACAATCTCGCTAACCTGCTGGCTTTCAATCGGCTTGCTCGTAGCGGGGGAGTAGGGCACCCCAACCCGTGCCCAGAGCAAGCGCATGTAATCGTAAATTTCCGTCACCGTTCCCACAGTTGAGCGCGGATTGCGCGACGTAGTTTTTTGCTCGATCGAAATGGCGGGCGATAGCCCTTCAATGCTATCCACATCCGGTTTTTGCATCAGCTCCAAGAATTGCCGCGCATAGGCCGATAGGCTCTCGACATAGCGCCGCTGTCCTTCCGCATAGATCGTATCAAAGGCGAGGGAGGATTTCCCACTGCCGGACAGCCCCGTAATGACCACGAGCTGATCGCGCGGTATATCGGCATTGATATCTTTTAAATTATGTTCACGCGCCCCGCGGACGCTAATTTCTTTAAGCATGCAAAAATATATGGGACAAGAGGGGGTGTAAGTCCAATACTTATTTGCATTACGCCGCTGTAGGTCTATAGTAAGCGCTTAATTTCAAGATTTGAAGGAGTAAAAACGTGGCTGGTTCATTAAATAAAGTGACTTTGATTGGAAATTTGGGTGCAGACCCGGAGGTACGTTCAATGCAATCTGGCGATGAGGTTTGTAACCTCTCTATCGCGACATCCGAAAGCTGGAAAGATAAAGCCACGGGCGAGAAAAAAGAAAAGACCGAATGGCACCGCGTGGTAATTTTCAGCCCCGGCCTTGTGAATGTTTGTAAAAGCTACCTGAAAAAAGGCGCAAAAATTTATTTGGAAGGTCAGCTCCAAACCCGTTCATGGGAACAGGATGGTCAGAAAAAATACACAACTGAGATTGTGCTTAGAGGCTTTGATTCCAAGCTTGTGATGCTTGATGGGCGCAGCGGCAATGATAATGCCGGTGCGGGTTCATTTAGTGACAGCCAGTCTGGCGGATATTCGCAAGGAGCACCAGCACAGGCCGCTGGCGCCGCTGCTCCAGCCCCCGTTGATGAGCTGGAAGACGAAATCCCGTTCTAGGTCATGCTGAGAACACTTCTCTTTTGTTTGATTTTGAGTTTTCCTGCGTACGCGCAGGATGATGATTTTGCGCAGCGTTTAACGCTGGCTGAACAAATGCTCGAAATCCGTCCGGCAAAAGAGCAACTAAACTCAGCGATAGAGTCTTACATCAGCAATTACCTCTTTGCTTACTCGGAAAAAGAGCAGCAACTTTTTCGTACAGCCGTATTGAATGTGATGAAGCCGCAAGCTTTGGAAAAGTTATCAATCGATGCTTATGCCGAAACTTTCACACTAAAAGAGCTCGAAGCTATGGTTGAATATTACTCTAAGCCCGAAGCGCGCAGCGCCGGAGAGAAACAAGAGCAGCTCAATAGAAAAATAGCGCCGGAAATTATACAGATGCTGGACCAGGCTTTAATAAAAGTTCGCACGGAATCTAAAAGCCCTTAAGGATATAACCTCGCATGAATGTGATGTTGATTAGCTTTTTAGTCTTCTTTGTCCTTTTTACAGGGGTTGGCTTGGCGGCATCATTTTTCCGCAAGAACAATATCCAAGATTATTTTCTCGCTTCCCGCAATGTGCCGGGTTGGCTCGTCGCGCTATCTTATGGTGCAACAATTTCCAGCGGCGCAACCTTCATCGGTTTTGCCGGATTGGCTTATACAGCAGGGCTTACCGCAGTGTTTGCGACTGTGGGGCTAATGGTCGGCGACCATATAGGCTGGATCATCTCTGGTAATAAAGTTCGCCGCAAAGGTGTTGAAACGCAGGCCCATACCTATCCCTCGCTTGTTGGAAAGTTGAGCGGTCAGGACTTCCAGATTGTCACCGTCATCACCGCTATGCTCACCGTAATTTTCATGGGCACCTATTGTAGCGCGCAGCTTGTCGCGGGCGCAAAAATCGGCCAGAGCCTGTTTGATTGGGATTATAATATTTTTGTCTTTACTGGGGCGGCTGTGCTGCTGGCTTATTGCTGGGCCGGGGGTATCCGCGCCTCAATATGGACCGATGCCGTGCAGGCGATCATTATCATGGCTTCACTCTTGATTTTGGTCTTTGTTGCGATGAATCAGCTTGGCGGTTTTGGCGAGTTGTATGACCAGCTCAAAGCAATTGACCCGAAACTTGTGGATCCGTTTCAGGGGTCCTTTATCTCAGTCTTTATTGGCTGGTTAGCCTTTGGGGTAGGGGTTCTTGGTCAGCCGCAATTGATGGTACGCCATATGGTCGCAAAATCGGATGAGGATTTGCTAGTCGCAAGGCGTATTTATCTCGGTTGGCGCTGGAGCGTGCTGTTTTTGGCCACGTTGGTTGGCTTCATCGCCCGCGTGATGGTTCCTGAAATAGAGGGCGGTTTTGATGCTGAATTATCGATTCCCGCGCTCTGGGCAGATCTCTTGCCGCCAGTATTCGTTGGTTTTATGGTTGCGGGCCTGTTTTCCGCCACAATGTCCACAGCTGATTCCTTGCTCCTTGCCGCTTCTTCGGCCCTCACCCAACATGTATTCCCACAGCTCCGCAATTCTTACGTCTTTGCGCGGCTGGGTACAGTTATCGTGATCGCCTTCATCGTCACAATTGCCTTGATGGCTAGCCAAAACGTACTCTCACTGGTCGTTTTGGCGTGGGGTGGCATGGCTTCAGCAGTCGCACCTTTGGTGGTTCTTATGCTCCTCGGCGCCCGCCCATCACAGTGTTTGGCCGTAACGATGATGGTCGCCGGTTTTGGCGTCGCTGTTTATTGGCGTCATGGCCTCGGTCTGCACGCTCAGCTTATGGATTTAGTCCCCGGAATGGTGACAGGTTTTGCTATCTTTGCGCTCTCATATTTGCTAGAAAAATACATTAAACCTGAATCATAGAAAACACTATAAAACTATAAGAGTAGCAAGGCTTACACATGAGTGACTCCACCGTCAGCGAAGACGAAACTTTCCCGACAATTTCCCTCGAAGAGGAGATGAAACAATCCTATCTCGATTACGCTATGAGCGTGATTGTTTCGCGCGCACTGCCCGATGTGCGCGATGGGTTGAAGCCAGTTCACCGCCGCATTCTTTTTGCGATGCGCGAAGGCGGGTATACCTCCGATAAGGCCTATAAAAAATCTGCCCGTATCGTCGGGGATGTCATGGGTAAATATCATCCGCATGGTGACCAAGCCATTTATGACTCTCTTGTCCGTATGGCACAGCCTTGGAGCCTTCGCCTGCCGCTGATTGACGGGCAGGGGAACTTTGGTTCTATGGATGGCGATAGTCCCGCTGCGATGCGTTATACCGAAGCGCGCATGGATAAATCCGCAGAAACAATTCTCGCCGATATTGATAAAGAAACTGTCGACTTCCGCCCGAACTATGACGAAAGCATGAGCGAACCTGTCGTTCTGCCTTCTCGTATTCCCAATCTGCTGGTCAATGGCGCTGGCGGTATTGCTGTTGGTATGGCGACAAACATCCCGCCGCATAATCTTGGCGAGGTTGTTGATGCCTGTCTGGCTATGGTTGATAACCCCGATCTGACGACAGAGCAGGTCATGGAAATCATCCCCGGGCCGGATTTCCCGACGGGCGCGTATATTATGGGCAGAAACGGCATCCACAAGGCCTACCACACCGGGAACGGTTCTGTTGTGATGCGTGCCAAAACCTCTATCGAGGAAATTGGTAAGCGCGAAGCTATCATCGTTCACGAAGTGCCCTATCAGGTGAACAAGGGTAAATTGCTAGAACGCCTCGGTGAAGTTGGCCGCGATAAAATTGTCGAAGATATCCACGAAATCCGTGATGAATCCGATCGTGACGGCGTGCGCGTTGTTATTGAACTTAAAACCAGCGCTATTGCCGATGTCGTGCTGAACCAATTATTTAAACACACAGCGCTGCAAAGCAACTTCGCTTGTAACATGGTCGCGCTGCATAACGGCAAGCCGCAAACCATGCTGATCAGGGATATGATCAAGGCCTTCGTGAAATTCCGCGAAGAGGTCATCACCCGCCGCACAGTTTATGAACTTGGCAAAGCTCGCGACCGTGCACACATCTTGGCTGGTCTCGCTGTCGCCGTTGCTAATATTGACGAGATTATAAAACTGATCCGCGCCGCCAAAGACCCGACTGAAGCCCGTGAAGGTTTGATGGCCAAGCCATGGCCTGCAAAAGATATTGAGCCATTGATTGAGTTAATCGACGATCCTGAACACCCTGTTGAGGACGGCAAATACCAAATGTCCGAGGCGCAAGCCAAAGCCATCCTCGAACTGCGCCTGCACAGATTAACAGGCCTTGAGCGCGATAAAATTGCTGGCGAACTCAAAGAGATCACCGATAAAATCGCCGAATATCTCGCCATCCTCGCTGACCGCGAAAAAATGCTCGAAGTTCTGGTTGAAGAGCTCCGCGAAGTGAAGGAAAAATTCAATACCCCGCGCCGCTCTGAATTATGTGACGCTGAGTTTGAAATGGATATGGAAGACCTTATCCAGCGCGAAGATATGGTTGTCACTATCACCCACGAAGGCTATGTGAAGCGCGTGCCGCTTGATACCTACCGTGCGCAGCGCCGTGGCGGTAAAGGCCGTGCCGGTATGGCCACCAAAGACGAGGATTTTGTCTCCGATCTTTTTGTCGCCTCAACCCATACGCCGATCCTGTTTTTCACTTCGCGCGGTATCGTTCACCGCATGAAGGTCTATCAATTGCCACTCGGCTCACCCACATCCAAAGGTAAGGCGATAATCAATCTTCTGCCTCTTGAGAAAGAGGAAAAAGTCAGCGTTTACATGCGTATGCCGGAAGATCCTGATGTAATAGAACGGCTGGACATTATGTTTGCAACGTCCCACGGTTCGGTCCGCCGGAACAAACTGACGGACTTCGCCAATATTCGCTCCAACGGATTGATCGCGATGAAACTGGCAGACGATGAAAGCCTTGTTTCGGTAAAAATTTGTACCGAAGATGAAGATGTGATGCTGGCAACAAGAATGGGCAAAGCCATCCGCTTCCCGGTCACTGACATCCGCGTCTTTGCGGGCCGGAATTCCACCGGCGTGCGCGGCGTAAAGCTGAAGGACAAGAAAGACGAAGTTATATCAATGTCCATCCTCAAACATCTCGACATCACCCCCGATGAACGCAACGCCTACCTAAAAGCGGCTTCGCAGGTTGTCGGCAGCGACGATGAAGACTTCGAATATGAGGAAACAGATCTCGAGCTATCCGAAGAACGCTTCCGTGAAATGCTGGAAAAAGAGCAAATCGTGCTCACCGTTTCCAACAAAGGCTACGGCAAACGTACCTCCGCCTATGAATACCGCGTTTCTGGACGTGGTGGCATGGGCGTGACCAACATGAACCTGACCAAGAAAAACGGCGGCGAAGTCGTCGCGACCTTCCCGGTCACCGACAGCCACCAAATCATGCTTGTTACAGATCAGGGTAAACTCATCCGCACACCGGTTGAAAATATCCGCACCACCGGCCGCAGCGCCCAAGGGGTAACAATCTTCAAAGTCGGAACAGACGAAAACGTTGTCTCCGTCGCTTGGCTGATTCAGGAAGATGATGACGAGGACGATTTGCCGGAAGGGACTGAAGGCTTAGAAGGCGCAGAAGCCGTAGCAGAGGCGCCTGAAGAAGCTCCAGCCAGCGAAGAGGCCGCAGAATCTCCCGAAGGCCCAGAAGTCGAAGATGACTCAGAAGAATAACGGCAAATATCTCATCGGCGTTTACCCTGGCACATTTGATCCTGTGACGAAGGGCCATCTGCACCTCATTCAACGCGCCAGCCGCATGGTCGACAAGCTTATCATCGGCGTTGCTGATAACGCCCGCAAGGGCCCGCTTTTCAATCATGAGGAGCGCGTTGCTCTAATCGAGAAAGACATCGTCAATATGAATAAAAAAGGCTGTGAAATTGAAGTGCGCAGCTTCGATAACCTCCTTATTCATTTTGCTAAAGATGTGAACGCCTCGTGTATTTTCCGCGGTCTTCGTGCGGTCTCGGACTTTGAATATGAATTTCAGCTCACCGGCATGAATACTAAGCTTGATCCGGATATTGAAACGGTCTTCCTCATGGCATCTGAAAAATGGCAGTTTGTGTCCGCCAGTTTCGTAAAGGAGATTTGTTCTTTGGGTGGGGATATAGAAGAATTCGTCACGCCGCAGGTCGCTGCCGCCCTAAAGAAAAAATACGCCTAAAGGCAAACCTTCATACTAAAACCCAATAGTAATATTATAGCTTTTTAACAAAATCCGTGAAAATTTAATATTTAGCAACATTCTCTAAAAAAAATTCATAGTTTATAGGGGTTTAGCAAGTTTGTTCCGTGTGCCGTTGCAATCACAAAAATAGATAAATTATGCTATTTACAAGGAGGTATGCTAAAATGGCTGAGAGTATAATTCTAGTTTGTGGGCATTAAATTTTGACGGCGAAGACCTTGTTTTCAAGACTATTACTTTTGTTTGTGCTTTTGTGCATGCCTGCGCAAGGGTATGCAGTGGGTATAATAGAGAATCCCGGCTGCGATCCGGATTTTATGACGGTTGTAGAAGACCGGGCATGGATGGAAGGCCAGCGTGAAGTTGAGATGGCGGAAAGATTAATTCTAAAGCCCGACAGTGTTTTGGAATATTCATGTTTTAACGAGCTTGTAAATGAACTAGCTGTCGCCGGTAGTGTTTTTAGTGATAGTCCTTCCTTGAATGCGTCCTTCGAACAGATTGTATATACACCACTAGCCGAGTATATCGACCAAAATTTCGCCCACACATTTGCCGGGGGCACATATACAGGAGCTGCGACAGCGCCGTGTGCTGCTATGAACGCAGTTTGGGATTTTTCAAGATGTAGCGACTTTAACATAGATTATTTCCAAACATTTCAGGAGTTAGCTGCTAGCGATCCTCGAACAGTGCCTGAGCCTTGTGACAGCGCTGCTAGAAATGATCGCTGGGCCGATGCCATCGCTTTAACAACTTTCCCACCGGCTGTACCGGCTGTCCCGGGCGGCGCAGATGGCCTACAATCATATAATACATTGATAACGGCAGGGTCATGTACCGGAACGCCCATAGAGACAGGGGTCACAGTGGCCAGAGGCTCAGGGGAATATAATGATGCGGTCTGTCCTAATCCATATTGTTCTTATAATGGCGCAAGTGGCTGCGCCCAATAAGTTTCTAATTTTGTGTAAATCGTCTATTGCACTTTTATGATTTCAAAAACACATTTAGCGATTATTAAGGGCTCTGGCCCAAAAGCGCTCTCAGTCCCGCACTTCTCCGTTCTTTCGAACTGGAAATAACATCTTGCATCTTTGCTTTAAATTATGGTAATAACATCGCTTAGTACACAAACAATAGATAATTAGGCATGTTTTATAACTACCTAGAGGGTAACATGCGCCTATGAATGGAGAATAATGTCCCGTATACATCCATATCAAAATATACGCAAATTTTCTTCTGCAGAGAGAGAACACAGCGCGTGTGGTGTAGGCGTTATTGTGTCCCTGAGAGGCGAACCTAGCCATGATATTCTAAGAATGGCCATTAAGGCTCTGGCAACAATGCATCCACGTATTGGTGTGGCTTCCGATGGTGAGATTGGTCCCGACGGCACAGCACTGGCGACCAGTGACGGCGTGGGTATAATGACCCAAATTCCTCAGGAGTTTATGAAAAAAGAATATCTAAGGCGTGCACCTCCTGATTCTTTAAAAGACTCCAAAACAGGTAAGGACCGGGATTTGGGCGTTGGTGTTTTCTTTTTTCCCCGCGATTCGAATGAAACCGAAGAAAACTGTAAACAAATTATTCAAACGACTTTGGAAGATAGCTGTAAACAAATTATTCAAACGACATTGGAAAAAGCAGGTTACAAGGAGTATAGATGGCGCGAAACACCTATTGCGGCGGATCAATTAGGAAAGCTTGGAAAAGATACATATCCCCGTCTTAAGCAATTAATGATCCTTCCAAAACCGGGACAAAGCAAAAAAGATTTTAATGCTGATTTGTATTTTATACAGCGCAATATTGAAAATCGTATTAAGGAGAAAGATTTAAGCGGGGAAGGGCGCAATAATTTTCATATATCCTCCATGAGTGCTAATACGATGGTTTATAAGAGCCTGTCTCTTGGCCATCGCTTTATGGATCTTTATCTGGACCTACAAAAACCAGATTTTAAAACAGCCTTTGTTGGCCTTCATGGACGATTTTCTACGAATACAGCGCCAGCGTGGTGGCGCGCGCATTTTAAACGCATATTGGCTCATAATGGTGAGATCAACACGCTTAAAGGCAACATTAATGGCATGTCTAAGCTTGAAAAGATTTTTGCCGGGTCTTTTGGTGATCGAAAGGATGATATCCTAGAAAACCTTTTAAATACGGCCGGAGCAGATTCTGACATTTTGGACAACGCCGCACAGTTTCTTTATCACGCTGGCGTTAGTTTGCCACTCGTAAAAACACTTTTGATTCCACCAGCTGTGCGTCCTGGTGCAGGAATTTCAGAAGACGAAGCACTGTTATACAAATTCACAAAAACGCTGAGCCCTTCATGGGAGGGGCCTGGCATGTTCGTTATGATTGATGGAAAAACGATTTTGATTGGCGGAGATCTGAATGGTATGCGCCCTACACCCTATACAATTTTTGGCAGCGCAGATGATCCCAGCACACCGAACATTCTGGTCGCAGGATCAGAACGCGGTATGGTCCATGACCTTATGGAGGAAGGATCAAACTATACCAATTTGTTAGATCTCAAATTTAAACCAGGCATTATGGATGCAACGCCTAATCTTCAAGAAGCATTCAGACTTGAATTGGAAAACGAGCGTAATAAGGCGCGCAACCATTTGCACAATTTAGCTATTATGCATGGGGACCTGCAGCCTGGCAAAATGCTCGGTGTAAATATTGACCCCGACAGCGAACAGGCCCCTTTAGGTTTATTAAGCCATAAGCAGCTTGTAGAAATGGCGGTGGATGAGGCGCAGAAGAAATTTGGTTTTAAAGAACGCGTTTCTGAAATTGAAAATATTGAGCGCAAAATGCCATCCAAAGATGCTTTCCCTTATGCGGGAGTTGGATAATGCAAAACCTTGCGCGTGAGCTATTAATAAAACAACATCTTTTGGGACTCCATCAGGAATCTTTTCAGTCCATTGACCACATGGTTGAAACCGGCAATGAGCTTGTTGGCGCAATGGGAAATGATACTGCGCCGGCTGTTTTTTCCGATAAACGCCGTCCTATAACAGATTTTAAGAAGCAAAATTTTGCTCAAATTACCAACCCGGCTATTCACCCTGGCACAGAATTAGATGTGATGAACCTTGAAATGTCTTTGGGAACGTTTAAGGACATTGACGGCGACAAAACCGATAAAAAGGTCATAGCCACGCCGATCATTACCAGTGAGACACTGGATGTGCTGAAGCAGAAATACGACATCGTTGAAATTGACTGTACATTTGATTGTTCAGGCACATTTGAGTCCTTTCAGCAGCGCAAAGAGCAGATTATAGCCGAAGCTGAAGCGGCGGCCAGAGATGGTAAACAGATTCTGTTGACCAATGAGCATGCCGATAAAGACAAAATACCGTTTGAACTGGATATGATTGGTCCTGCTGTGCATTTGCACCTGCTTGATAAAAACTTGCGGGGCCAAACGGCCCTTCATGCACGGCCGATGGAAGCACATACCACGCATGACTTTGCATGCCTGATCGGATCAGGGTTTAACACGGTCAACCCCTATCTCGTCGAACATACCATCGCCCAGCGTCATGCAGCCGGTCATTATGGTGACTTAGCTTTTGATAAATGCTTTGAAAATTATTTCAAAGCGTCTGATTTTGGCTTGCTCACCATCATGGCAAAAAAGGGTATTTGTGCGGTTGAATCATATTGTGGCGCATTTGAATTTGAAGCTTTCGGTTTGGGTCCGGAATATATAGACGAGTTTGCCCCTGGCATGCCCAGCGAAATTGGCGGTTTCGAGCTGGAAGACCTTTATGATCGGGCAGTTCGTTTCCATGAGGAATCGTTGGAAAAAATTGCTGGAAAAGCGCGTCTGCCCCATCGCGGAATTCATACGATTAGTCTGACGCCGGATGGCCAAGACCATGCCAATGTAGGGCAGCATATCCAAATGCTGCAAGATGCAACGAAGGCAGGCGATCAAAAACTTTTTGAGCAATATGCCGCTGAAAAAGAGGCTTACAATAAAGCAAACCCAACGCAAATCCGTGATCTTTGGGACCTTCAATATGTGAAAAGCCCGAGTGAGGTGACAGAAGCAGACCTTGAGGGCGTGCAGTCTGCGGATGAGATTGTTAAACATTTGGGCGTGGCCTCTATGTCTTTTGGCTCAACGTCACCGAAGCAACATGCTGACACAGAGGAAGGAGCGCGTCGGGCGGGAGCTAAGTGGCAATCCGGGGAAGGTGGGTTGCCACCTGAGCGCAAGAAAAACGAGTGGTCCGGCAAAGGAATACAGGTCGCATCCGGGCGTTTTGGTCTTGATATTGAAGTTGTTTCTTATGCTGATGAGATTGAAATTAAGATTGCTCAGGCCGCTAAAGGTGGTGAAGGCGGTCAATTACCCGGCACAAAAGTTAATGATGAGATTGCTGCTGCGCGTAATTGCGAACCCGGCACGCCTCTTTATTCAATGGGCGCGCATGCCAGTATCAAATCAATCGAAGATCTTGCCCAGTTAGTTTACGGCCTGAAAGAGGCAAACCCCAAAGCACGCGTGGCAGTGAAGCTAGTGGCCGCAGCTGGTATTGATACCATTGCTGTAGGTGCCATTAAAAACCTTGCCGATCGGATTAACATATCGGGAACCGGCGGTGGAAGCGGCGCATCCAAACAAACCTCACAAATGCATACAAGCATGCCTTGGGAGCTTTACCTGTCAAAAGCTCATAAAATGTCCATTGGGGATGGCCTGCGTGAGCGTGCTGTTTTAAGTGTTGATGGCGGGATGAGTACACCACAAGACGTTGCTATTGCAATGATGTTAGGTGCTGAAGAGGCTTATTTTGGTAAAATTATTATGTATGTTCTTGGCTGTAAGAACATGGGGGTTTGTAACAAAAATATCTGTGCTTTCGGTAATGCGACTATGGATAAAAAGTTGCGAGAAAATTACACAGGGGATCCCAAACATGTGGCATCATTTTTTGAAATGATGGCCGAAGGTCTTCGCCGTGAAATGGCCGCGCTGGGTGTAAAATCTTTGGACGAGCTGCGCGGCCGGGTTGATTTAATTAAACATGAACGCCTTAAAGATCGAAATTTTGATTTTTCCAATCAGCTTACGCCTTTTGAGGGTAGTAACACTAAATGTGAGTTGAAGCCCGGGGGGCGAAATGAGTATAAAAACCCCCAAAATCCAAAACGTGATTCGTTGGATGAAGACATTTTTCAAGAACATAGGGATGCGATATTGGGCCCTCTGCCTTGGGTGTCGAAAACGTATCTTGTGACCAATCAATACCGTTGCCTGGGAACGCGTATATCTCATTATTTAACAAGAGAGTTTGCGGGCGCTGTGCGTGAAAATCATATGGTTACACTTAATTATGAAGGTATGGGCGTCGGTCAGCAATTCGGATTTTTGTTAGCCAAAGGCATAACACTCAATCTGGTAGGGTCTGCGAATGATGGCGTGGGTGAAGGAAACTCAGGCGGTATTATCATTGTGAAACCAAAGGCCGGCACGCAAGTTTTTCTAAAATCTAATGAAAACGCTATCGCTGGCAATCATACGGCCTACGGAATGACGGATGGAGAAATATATCTGGCAGGACGAACCGGCACCAACCATGCGTATAGATTTTCTGGCGGAATTGAAGTTAATGAAGGTGTCGGTGCGAATGCCTATCGTTTCATGACTGGCGGTACAGGTGTTTGCCTAGGAGAATTTGGTCCCGGCATGCTTTCTGGGGCCGGGGGAGGCACTGTTTTTATCTATGATCCCAAGAAAGAGCTGGAACAGAAAATTGATCCAAGTTTACGAAATGCAATATGTGAGCTGAAGGATGCTCCTGCGGAGCAACAGAAGGTTGTACAGGACGCTATTGACAAGCATGTAAATTACACAAGTTCAATATGGGGTAAAAGCTTATTCAAAAACTGGACAGGGGAGGCCCTGGACAGTTTTAGAATGGTTTCTCCCGGAGCGCCGCGACAAGCTCCAGCAATAGAGCAACAAAATGGGAATGTACCGATTCCGAAATCTGACCTTGTACTGGCCGAGGTATCGAGATGAGTTCAACAAAATCATATGGCACTTTTGCAAAAACGCCGCGTAAAGGCCTTGTATCTGTTGATCCTGAGGATCGCTCAGGGCGGGAACAAGTCAAATATCCTCTGCCTATCATCAATCCAAATAACCCATCTGAAAGCGTAGCGGAGCAAGCGGGGGCCTGTGCAGCTTGCAAAGATGCGACCTGCTCATCACGTGGGTGTCCAATGGGAAAGGATATTGGCTCCGCCAATGTGGCTTTGGCTGGGGCAGGCGGTGCAGCAACCAGCGCATTCAGTGCACTAAAAGATCATTCACCAGAGGAAGCAGCTGCATTCGCAAAGGAAATTTCTGAGGCAGGCATGCAAGTGTCGGATTATGGGGTTCTTGAGGAAGGTCTTTTTAGGCGCTTAGAAAAAGTTGACCCTGATGCTGCTAAAAGATACCAATCTGGCTTTGAGAACTTTATGTACGAAGCCTATCAAACTTTTGACGAAGGTGGCGGACGAGGCGATATCTATGGTTTGGCGTGTCCATCGGAAAGCGTCACATGTGGATCCACATGTCAAATTCAATTTGCTATGGCGCGCGGTATTACGATAGCAATGAATGAGCAGGCAATTTATGAGTATGCTTGGAATAAGGGCTGGGTAGAACCGATTACGCCGCATAAAGAAAAAGAGCAATCTATTGCTGTTATCGGTTCCGGCGCCACAGGCACGCATTTGGGGTTGGATGCACGTAAAAAAGGCTTTCAGGTCACAACATTTGAAAAAAACCCTCAACCGGGTGAGCTTGGTGATGGAAAAATCTTGTCCTACAAGGTTCCTCTCCATATTTGGGAACGTGATATTCAGTGGCAAAAAGACAGTGGCATTAAACTTGAATGTGATAGCCCTATCGGTAAAAACGGCGAACCTATTACAGGCTTGGCTAATAATTTTAATGCTGTTGTGATTGCAATCGGAACACCTGTAGCTAAAGATCACGGGCTGAAAGGCGATGCAAAAGAGGAGGTCGTATTCTCCAATGGCTATCTTCAGACAGAACAGAATGACGTATATAAACAGCAATTACTTAAGCAAGGTAATTCTAACCTACCACCGGAACATAACGCCAATGGCAAGCGTGTTTTAATCAATGGCCATGGCGATACAGCGGTTGATTGCGCCCGCACAGCCATTGCACAAGGCGCTTTGAGCGTTACCTTGATTTCCCGCCGTGATCATATCAGCGCCCGTGATTCTGGTGATAAGGGCGCTTTTAATGAGCTCGTAAAAGAGGCGGGAGATAAGCTGAAATTCCAGCACTATATGAGCGCCGAAAAAATTGTAAGCGCTGAAAATGGCTATACCTTATACGGCAAAAATACGGACCCAAAACCAGAGAGTGCAACGATTGAACTTTCAGCCGATATGGTTATCAGTGCTATTGGGAATAATGCGGGAAAGCTCAAGGAAGTATTTGAATTGCAGAATTTACCAGTAACAAAAGCAGGCACTGTTGAAATTCAACTTCCGGCAGTGTCTACAAAGACTTTTGCTAATGGTGTTCTTGGAGGCTTCGTAGGACGTTTTAAAAACGGCACGCCATTATTCGCAGGCGGTGAAGCTGTAACAGGGAGCTCACTCTTAGTAACGTCCGGTAAGGCCGGAATAGATCTTGCGCGTATGATTGATGATTATATGAAAGATCCTGATGCCTTTTATGAAGAAGTAGAAAATGAAAGCGGGCGGCCTGTCGTAGAAATATCCTAGGCTCATCGAACGATAACATCGAGCATGCTATCCGATGGTTAGAGCTGGCCCCGGAAAACCGGACAGCGTACAATCAAAGGGAGGTGAGAGGGTTTTTGGGGGCTGGGTTATCGGCGATATGGTCGAGGGCTTGTTGTTCAGTGCCTTTATGCTCGACACCGAAAAAGCCGTTCACACTCGAATAAACTATTGAAAAATCAATATCGTTATCTTTTGGGGAGGCATTGTCCGCCATTGTCTACACCCTCTTTTTAAATTTTTGCCCTCATTTTGAGGTGCTTTTCACACTACCGTCGTAAAATAGTTATATTTTTTACTCAATAACTCGCCTTCAATTTTTTACCGAAAGCCCTGTAACATGCATTATGGCTAAGAATTGTTAACAATTCGTTAAATCTTATGAAAATAACCGATAAGTAAAAGTGTGAGGTATTATGTTGACATGCTATTTACATATGTATTATATACCTCTATTCATAATTAGGGTACAAAGATATGACGCAGACCAATTCTCCTTTAGCGGATCAGTTTCAAAAAGCAGTTGAGTTTCTTGAAGGCGTAGTTGATGCAACACGGACGCAGCTAATAGGTGCAGCTAAATTTAGGGATACTGATCAAGTAAAAGAGATTCTAAGAAGACTGGAAAAGCCGAAACTTGCCGAGATACTGGAAAAAACAGGGCAAGATATTCTTAATGTCACTGATGGTAATGGCAACACCGCGCTGATATGGGCGGCAATCAGTGGTGATACAGAGCAGATGGCAGACTTACTCGCCACTCCTGGCATTAATGTAAATGCCTCTAGAAATGATGGCAACACCGCGCTGATATGGACGGTATTCAATGGCAGTCCAGAGCAGATGGCAGCTTTATTGGCCGCTCCTGGCATTAATGTAAATGCCTCTAATGATCATGGTAACACCGCGCTGATGGTGGCGGTATTCAATGGTAAGACAGAGCACGTGGCGGCTTTACTGGCTGCTTCTGGCATTGATGTAAACGCTACTAATAAAGATGGTGAAACCGCGCTGATGTGGGCGGCGAGCAAGGGCAATACAGAATACGTGGCGGCTTTACTGGCCGCTCCTGGCATTGATGCAAACGCTACTAATAAAAATGGCCACACCGCGCTGATGTTGGCGAGAAGTAAGGGTCGTGTAGATGCTGCCTATATGATTGAAGGCTTTGTTTCTGTACCAGTGGGTCCAATCACCGGAAGTGATGTAAACGCCTCTAATGATCATGGTAACACCGCGCTGATGCGGGCGGCAATCAATGATGATACAGAGCAGGTGGCGGCTTTACTGGCCACTCCTGGCATTAATGTAAACGCCACTAATAATGCTGGCCACACTGCGCTGATGTTGGCGGTATTCAAGGGTAAGACGGAGAATGTGGCAGCCTTACTGGCCGCTCCCGGCATTGATGTAAACGTCACTGATAATAATGGTAACATCGCGCTGATGTGGGCGGCCCGCAAGGGCAATACAGAGCAGGTGGCGGCTTTACTGGATGCTCCTGGCATTGATGTAAACGCCACTAATAATGAGGGCAACACCGCGCTGATGTTGGCGAGACGTAATGCTAGTGTAGATGCTGCCTATATGATTGAAAAAGTTGTTTCTGCACCAGTGGGTCCAATCACCGAAGATGAGATAGCAACTGCCCTTGATTTATTAACGGGCCCTAATTAGGCGTCAATCTATCTTTCATAAAGCGAATTATCGAAAATATGATGATGCGCTTCTTATCATCATCAAGCTTAGGCTTGCTTTGCAGCTTTAAAGCTACGGGATCACAGGACCCACCATCGCCGCTCTTATCTTCCTCGCCTTCATCTTCATTAGCGCCTGCGGACGCTTGCCCACCTCCGCCGCCGGAACCTTTCTTGCCTGTTTCACCGTCTTGCTCACCTTCACCTTGGGAGCTGCTTTCTTCATCCTCTTTTTCTGCGCTATCAGCTATTTCTTGGGCCCCCGACCCAATATGGGTTTGAGGGATACGGTCGATGCCTTGATCCTCGAGCGTTCGCCGGTCGGTTTTCACACCCTCAAACCCACCCGCTTTAAGCGCGTCATTTGCCAGTGTTTCCCACACTTCGCGAATGATCTCGATTTCTTGAGGGCCACTGACCTTGTCATCAAGAATGCGGGTTTTTGCGCCAAGCCCATCTTTTGTAATCGCGCTATTACACTTTTATGATCTCACAGAAGGTCTTTAAGGATTATTAAGGGCGCTGAGGCTATCAAGGGCCGCCACTACTGGCGTTTACGCCATCCTCCTCCCGGGTGGGGAAAGGGTTAGGAAACTAGCAGGAGCCGTCTCAAGGGCTTACGGCATAAAGCCGTTTTATTGGATTTGAGCCTTGGGTACAAGGGTGAGGGTTAATTTGTACAATTAAATCTACGAGGGTTATTAATTTTGAGTGAGTTATAGATTTTAGTTCTATAACTCACTTTATGGTGCTATATTGAGCTATAGAAAGAGGTTTTATAACTCATGACTTGGAACTGGCAACATAAAGATTGGCCTAATTTTGCCTATGATGCAGCTGCGCTTTCCCAAGTTGAAAGCCAGTTTTTGCACAAGGCTGGCATCATGCACGGTAGTTTAAAGCATATCACGCAAGATGATAAGGAAAGCCTGCGCGTCCAGCTTATCAGTGAGGAGGCTTATAAGACCTCCGAGATTGAAGGAGAAATCCTTGATCGGGATTCCCTGCAATCTTCCATCCGAAAGCATTTCGGCCTCAAGACCGATGGCCGCAAGATCCCTGCGGCGGAGCAAGGGATAGCGGAAATGCTGGTTGATCTCTACAAGACCTACGATAAGCCGCTCGATCACAAGCGGCTGTTCCTGTGGCATGAAATGTTGACCAATGGTCGCCGTGATTTAAAAGATATAGGCTGCTATCGTAGCCATGAAGAGCCAATGCAAATTGTTTCCGGCACATTGTATGAACCCGAAGTTCACTTTGAAGCTCCGCCATCCAAGGATGTACCAAGCGAAATGGAGGCTTTTATTGCTTGGTTTAACGGGCAAGGAGAAAAACTGCCTATCCTGCTGCGCTCTGGTATTGCGCATATTTGGTTTGAGAGCATCCACCCGTTTGAAGATGGAAACGGGCGGATTGGCCGCGCCATATCCGAAAAGGCGCTCTCGCAAGGGTTGGAGCGGCCAACGCTTATCGCGCTGGCAAGGGGCATTGAACGCTCCAGAAAAGCCTATTATGCGGCCTTGCATGGAGCTAGTGATAGTCTGGATATTCAGGACTGGCTGGCGTTTTTTTGCCAGACCGTTTTAGAGGCGCAGGATTACACACAGATCATGATTGATTTCCTGATCGAAAAGAGCAAGTTTTATGATCGGCTCGAAGGCAAGAAGTTGAACGAGCGCCAGTCAAAGGTTATTGCTCGTATGTTTGAAGAGGGCAATGAGGGCTTCAAAGGCGGCCTGAGTGCGGAAAATTATATTTCAATTTCCGGCGCGGCAAGGGCCACGGCTACACGGGATTTACAAGGGCTTGTTGAAATCAGCGCACTAAAGAAAACTGGCGAACGGAAATATACGCGGTATTATCTAAATATTGAACACGAAAGCGCAGCTGCATCATAGGCAAAGTTTGGAGGAAAGCTATGAAGTTTTTATTTGCACCATTAACCTTCTGGGCGCTGCTGGTCTTTGGAATTCTTATTGGGCTGCAATGGTTCCCAATAACAGGCATTTTCTTAATGATGCTGGCTGCCCCTATATGGGTGGGGTATATGCCTCATGTCGTAGCGTTGGCACTATTTTTTGATCTTCTCATCAAAAAAGCGCCCAAAATTTTACTCTTAGTTCCAGCGCTACCTTACTTGGTTTTCTACGGATATCTCTTTACGGAAGTAATGAAAATTAAGAACTTGGCAGCGTGGCTCCAACGAAAATACCAACCGCCTGCTGAGACAATATTATCCCAAAGGAACGGATTTATCGGTATACTCACAAGCGCAGCTCAACAAAGTAGCTCGCCTGTTAAATGAACGACCAAGAAAGACGCTGGACTTTGAAACACC
>JAJFGR010000011.1 GCA_021776025.1 Alphaproteobacteria bacterium | reverse complement strand
TGCTCCCGTCGGTGTAATTGTACCCGGGCCGTCAGCACCAAAGTTCGCTGTAACGCTATTGCTATCAGTATCAGTTGGGTTGAGGTCTGTTTCATCAACAGTAACCTCAGAACCAACAACTTCAGGCTTGCTATCAATATCCTGAATTCTAATGCTCAGATCAGCCGTGTCAGTGTCGCCATCAAAGTCTGTCAGCGTATATGTGAATTTGTCTGTCACAACATTGGCATTGCCGCCGTTGGAAACATACTCATAAGTCCCATTGCTGTTGATCGTCAATTGACCGTTCGGTGTATTCACAACAGTTGGAACACCTTGAACAACCGCAAAATCGCTGCCGTTAAAGTTCACATTTGTGACTGTTGCAACAACGTCTTCACCGCCATCATCGTTAGTCAAAACATCACCGTTAACAGTTGTAGTGTTCTGCAAAACCGTGTTGCTATCATCAACAGCCACAGGACCGTCATCAAAGACATTAACCTTAACATCAACTGCGCCGGAATCGCCGTTACTGTCTGTTGCTGTAACGCCAAAGCTCAATTGAATAATATCATCAGGATCTGTCTCATCCGCATGATCCAAAGTACCGATCAATGTGAATTCGTATTCACCTGTTACCGAATTCAGATCCAAAGTAAAGATCGTATCGCCGCCCGCTGTTCCAACATAGCTGTTGTTAACAATCGAAATCGTTACAGGGTCGCCGCCAGATGTTAGCTGATTATTCTCCGCACCGGTAAAGCTGAATGTATTCACACCGGTAACGCTAAAGCTACCCGGTGCATCCGCACCAAAGTTTCCATCGACAACATCATTGTCTGTATCGGTTGGGTTAAGGTCTGTCTCATCAACAGCCAAAGGATTAGCCGTAGGAACGACAGGAGCATTCCCTTTAAGTGTCAGCGTTGCATCTTCTGAATCACCGTCGAAATCTGTCAGCGTGTAAACAAACTGCTCAACGATATCCATCGTAATGTTCGCATCGGTAACCGTGTAAACGTATGAACCATCCGCTTTGATTTCCAAAGTGCCGTGAGCACCATCAATCGTTGCGCCTGTAACCGGATCAACAACAACATCAAAACCGTTGAAAGACACTTTGGTTACAGTTGAATCAACATCTTCACTGAGAATATCTTCAGCGCCGGGGCCACCATTCAAACCGGTAATCACGTTACCAGTCGCGGTGCCCGCAAGCGGCACTGTACCGCCAAGCGCAGCATCCAGATCACTTGGATCCTGAACATCCAGCGCATTGCCATCAGAGTCAATCACACCGATACGCGCCAATGTTGTACCGTTTACGCCAATACCAACACCGATAACTTCTGTACTCAGATTTTGCAGTTGTGTAACTTCATCGCTGCCGTCTGAACCTGTAATTTCATCCATCACAACATCGGCAGAGCCGGTTGTAACAACATCTGCAGGATTCAGGTAACGGTTTGGCGCACCATCACTCACGAAGTATGTGAATGTGTCTGCACCGGGAATTGGGTCGTCGTTACTATTACCTTCCAACCAGTCAATGGCAGATTCCAAAGGCGCTTCGTAATTTGTAGTGCCGCCAGCAGTAAGGCCGTTAATAAAGTTAACCGCATTCGCAAAGTCAGTAGCATCTGTAATTGTAAATGTCTGACCAGCGCCCGCATCCGAAGAAAACGGTACAAGGTGAACTTTAACTTCACCAGTGCTCGCAGCAAAATCACCAAGCAGATTAATCACAGCGGCTTTTAACAGCGCCAACTTCTGACCGTCCATAGAACCAGATACATCCAGAACCAAAACAACATTAAAGTCTTTATTGACCGCCTGCAGATCGAAAGCATTACAATCAGCATGCGCAACCGGTGCATCATCAAGAACATTGATCGTAATTGTGCCATCAGCTGTATCACCACCAAAATCTTTAACGGTAACGCCGAAGTCCAGTCTGATCAGATCGTTTGGATCTGTTGCATCAGCATGATCAAGCTGCTCAAACAATTCAAAAGAGTAATCGCCATTGTCCTCAACAATCAGTTCAAACACAGGTGTGTTTGTACCTTGAAGCACGCCGATATAACCAGTCGCCGTTGTCTGAACATCAACAGGCGTACCGTTTGATGTCAGCGCGCCGTTATCAAGAGATTCGCTTGCATTAAATGAACCATTTGGATCAATGCTGCCCGCACCATCAATACCAAAATCAACATTCAGAGTTTCATTAATAACCAACGGACCAGGTGTGAGGTTTGTTTCATCAACAGTGTGATCAGCATTCACCGCAACAGGCTCACCATCAGGCGTAACGCGGATTGAAAGCACAGCTGTGTCTTCATCACCGTCAAAGCCGGTCAAAGTGTATGTGAAAACAACAGTGCCATCTGGATCACCAACATTGGTGGCTTGAAAAGAATATGTACCGTCACTATTCAATGTCAGAACACCCAAAGGCGTCACAATATCTTGGAAGCCGCCATCAGGAATAACAAAAGTGTTTCCACCAAACTCAACTTCCGTAACGCTGTTAGGTGTGTCTTCACTCAGCTCATCATTAGCAACAACGCTGCCTGTGATTTGCTGGCCTTCTGATGCGCCATTAAAATCATCATGGGCAATCGGGCCATCATCAGCGATAGAAACCGTGATTGTGCCTGTATCTTGATCGCCATCATTATTTTCAATGTCGACATCGAAAATCAGCTCAATTGTGTCATTTGGATCTGTATCATCAGGGTGATCAAACGGCTCAAACTGTGTGTAAACATATTTGGCTGTTACTGGATCAATTGTAAGCGTGAACACTGTGTCCGCGCCGCCATTGATTGTGCCTTCATAGCCATTGCCGACCTGAGCAAAGATTACAGCCTCACCGCCGGATGTCAGAGCAATCGGGTTTCCACCAACTTCAGCGGTAACATTTCCGCCCGGTGTGATAGAGCTCAGCTCTGTACCGAAATTTGTAAAGAGTGTATTCGACGTTGAAATCGGACCACCATCAAGATTAGTCTCATCAATATCGCCGCGGTTATCACCAATCACAGGAACATCATCAAGCACCTTAACAATGATTGTAGTGTCAGCTTCATCGCCATCAAAGTCAGTCGCCGTAACGCCGAATTCAAGATTAATAATGTCATTTGGATCATTTGGATCAGCATGGTCCAATGTACCGATAAGCTCAAATGTATAAGAACCATCAGCATTAACCTGCAATGTAAAGATTGTATCCGGACCGGCCGTTCCAACATATGTGTCGCCAACCAGATTCACATCAACAGCAACGCCATTTGAAGTCAGATTGCCATTCAGCTCTGAACCGGAAGAATTAAATGTATCATTCGCAGCCACTGTGCCCGGTGTATCCGCACCAAAATCAACCGTAAGCTGTCCGTTTCTGATTTCGCCGGGTAGATCTGTTTCATCGACAACTTCAAGACCATCACCAAGTTTAGGCTTGGTGTTAATTTCAGGTGTATCATCTTTAACTTTGATGACAATATTGGCATTGTCTGTATCACCATCAAAATCAACAATTTCTGCACCAAATGTCAGTGTAATAAAGTCATTTACACCATGATCAAGAGGACCAAGCAGCTGAAAGCTATATGTACCATCAGCATTAATCGTCAGCGTAAAGACATCGCCACTCGCTGTTGAACCGGTATAACCAGTTGCTGTTTGATTAATTGTTACAGCCGCACCATTTGAAGTTAACGCCGCAACACCAACAAAACTGCTCGTGCCATCGCCAGTAACTTCCCCTTGACCATCAGCGCCAAAATCTGCGCTCAGATCGCCATTAACCGTATCAACAATCGCATCTTCATCAACTGTCTGCACAGCAGGAGAAACAATATCTGGGCCGTCATCTTTAACATTAATGGTAATTGAACCGGAATCTGTATCGCCGTCACTGTCTTTGACCTCAACGCCGAACACCAGCTGAATAACATCATCTGGGTCTGTCGCATCTGGATGATCAAGAACACCGAGAAGATTAAATGTATATGTACCATCAGCATTAATCGTCAGTGTGAAAATATCATTCACGCCGTCTGTGCCAACATAACCGGTCGCTGTTTGGTTAATTGTCACAGGGCTGCCGTTTGAAAGCAAAGGCACGCTTGAGCTGCTTGTGCCGTCGCCGCTGACAACGCCCGGCAGATCCGCTCCAAAATCAACAACCAAAGCGCCGTTTACAGAAACACCCGGCAGATTTGTTTCATCAACAATTTCAACGCCGCTACCAATCTCTGGCTCATCACCAAATTTAGGCACAGAATCATTGATATTCACAATGATTGCTGTCGCAGTTGAGTCGCCATCAAAGTCGGTCACTATTGTATCAAATGTCAGCGTAATTGTGTCGTTAATCGCATTGTGATCCAAAGCCACATTCTGCGTATACGTATAAGCACCAGTCGCAGGGTTAATTACCAGCTCAAACGCTGTTCCGCCGCCTGCCAGCGTACCAATATAACCAGTCGCTGTAGGTGTAATTGTAATCGCTTCACCATTAGAGGTCAGCGCTGCAACACCTGTTACATCGCTCGTACCTTCTGGCGTTACCGTTCCGGCAACATCATTACCAAAATCAATAGACAAAGCATCATTAATAACAACCGGTCCGCCAGTAAGCGCAGACTCGTGGAATGTATTTGAATCTGGCGGTGCAATCAAAGGCGCATCATCAGCAACCAGAATTGTAATTGTTGTGTCCGCAACATCACCATCATTATCAGTTGCAGCAATACCGAATACGAGTTCAATAACATCATTCGGGTCGCTCGCATCAGCGTGATCCAACGGCTCAAGCTGCGTAAATGTGTAATCCCCTGTTACAGGATCAATAACCAGCGTAAACACAATCGTCGCACCAGCATTGATTGTACCGACATAGCCATCAACTGTTGGCGTAACTGTAATAAGATCTGAACCGGATGTCAGAGTGCCGCCAGCCAGCGATCCACCTTCGGTGAAAGTGCCGTTTGGAGTAAGTGCGCCCGGACCGTCTGTGCCGTAATCAACAAAGATGTTTCCACCAACCGCAAGAGGACCAAGATTTGTCTCATCAACAGCCTGACGATCAGCATCCACTTCTGGGCGCGCATCAAAAAGCTCTTCCTCTTCATTTGGAATTAAATCTTCATTTTTAAATTCAACACCATATTGCAGAAGTGTAGGTGCAATCGGACCAACATCTTCAAGACCAATAACGCCTTGCGCCTCAAAGCTACTTTGAATACCGTAACCACTATTCTCACCGCCGCCCTCATCACCGGCAGCAGGTTCAATCTGTGCAACTTGCTGCGCAGTAGGTTCACCAGCAGCAGGTTCAATAGCAGCAACCTGCTCACCTTCACCGCTTTCATCTTCCGTAGAAGCTGTTTCTTCCGCGCGAACCTCACTTTGTGGCTCATCTAAATCTTCTTGCGTTGGAGTCGTATCAACAACCTGGATCAAACCTTCTAACTCATCAGCAGAGAGAGCATCGCTGAATGCCAGAGTAGCAGGAAGCACGCCATCAGCGGCTGTCCCAAAACCGTTAAGAACAACGCTGCTGCCATCGGCAAAGTTCATTGTCAGATCATCGCCTTCCTGAATAAAGGACTGCACATTATTTTCATTAAAGTCGAAGAAATATTTCTGACCCGGAACCACATCGATCTGCGCGGTCTCACCAACGGCAGGTTTTTCTATAATAATGGGGGCTGTCAGACTTGCTGATGCATCATCGGTTGTGACTACACACACACCATCTACGAGGGTTACTGTAACCTCATTACCTTCAGCATTCGCTGTTGTCTCTGACACGTTATTGGCATTTGTGCTCTCGGTTGCCATGATCGGTTCTCTCCTTATATATACTTAAAACTAAAAAAACAGGCGTAAAGCCTTGGTTTTGTTAGTAGCCATAAAAATCTACGGCCTATCTTTAACAGTTTCTTAACAGAATGGAACAATTTTTAACCTATTGTTAAGCTTTTGTCAACAGTTATGTTAAAAACATTGCCTACCACTCGGCTAATTATATGAATCAATTTTTGACTTGAACTGGTCCTGCGCCCCTCTTATATATGCGTGCCCTTATAATTATCTGCCATCTGCAAGAACGAATCAGACGAATCGCAGACGACGAATCAGGTCTAAAACAACAATAGACCATATAAATTTTTACCTGTGATTCGTTAATATCCGATGAAATTTGCCCTTATAAGAGTCCAAAATCGCATTTTTCTCCAATAAAACAAAACTTTTTTGCATGTGTAGAAGCTGTGGATAATTTTGTGGATTTTCTGGATTCTTTAACGAATCCAAAATGCTTGTTTTAGGTAATAAAGTTTCAACAGCCCCGGACACCTTGAATAAAAATTACAAAAACTTTGAAAAAGGACTCGACACCGATCAAATCTCGGTTAAAGTTTGATTCATGTTCAGGACGGGGTCGAAAGACACTTGTTCAGAACAAGAGCCGAACTAGTCATCGGTTCGGGTTTTCGGAGTAATACTCTTTAACTTCCTCGGAAGTTTCGGATGTACCGGAAGCTTAAGGGGTAAAAAAGTTTAAGCCCACTTTGATTGTCAGACTTGTGGTCGCACACATAAAAATGTTTGGTGGTCGCGCACATAAAAACGTCAGCATGACAGTCATCGTAACTTAGAGGCTTTAAGCGTTTGTATTTTACTCTAAAACATCGCCAAGACGCGTTGATAAATTCGAAGCGATGAGTGGTTGATCGCCACAATAAATAAAGTGGATGGGGGTTCATCCACGGATAGGTGAAAAGGTAAGTAGCTCTTGCTAACACGCTGTTTCTGATCTGAGCGACACCTACGGAGGTTACAAACGTTCTCGTAACTTTGTAAGTTTCCGATAGGATTATGCTTCCCATCAAACCCCGGTATCTGGCTTCATACGGCTTCGGTCATTGAGTGTTGGGTACCGGGGTTCTTTATTTTAACACTCCAAAATCCAACTTAAATAAAAGAAATGTTGTTTTTTGGGCACAAATTCGGCCATATTGAGGAAGATGTTGCCCTGTGGCACGTTAAACCACATGAACTTTACTGATTAACTAAAAGTTATATGGCCTTTGAATTTGAAAAACTCAGTGTATTGATCGTTGAAGATACAATACCTATGCTCAAACTTGTATCCTCAGTTTTGGATACATTAGGTGTAGGCACCGTGTACACATCTTCTGAGGGTGAAGAAGGCTACACAATGTTTTCCAAGCAAAACCCCGACATCGTTGTCACAGATTGGCATATGCAGCCTATGAACGGAATTGAACTGGTAAAGAAAATCCGTACAGACAAAAAATCACCCAATCGCACAGTTCCGATCGTTATGATGACAGGCTTTAGTGCCCTTCCCCGTGTGTCACAAGCGCGCGACACGGGCGTAACAGAATTCCTCGTCAAACCATTTTCTGCCAATGATCTGGCACGGCGCATTGCCTATGTCATCAACAAGCCCCGCGACTTCATCGAGACCGCAGATTATTTTGGACCAGATCGCCGCCGACGCAAATCAGATAATCACAAAGGACCGTTCCGGCGTGACAGTGATCTTCAGGCCTAGATTTTTGATAAAATATGAAATAACATTGCCTCTGCAATAATCTTGTTGCGCCTTAACTAAAACCTGAATAATGCCCGTGAATGAATCCACTGAAAAACAAGTAAAAGTTCTTAAAGCTGATATGGCCCTTCAGGCTAAAGTCGGCACAGGCCCGCTCGATGAAAAAGCTGTTGAGCGATCTCAGACTGTTATGGACGAAAACAGCGCCCAAGTTGATTTTGCACCGCTCGCTATGGAATATCTCAATAAATTGGAAGCCGCGATTGAAAGCGCCTCAGACAGTTCCGTATCTATGACTGAAGTCATTCAAGGCATGACAACCCCTGTTATGCAGCTAAAAGCCAACGCTTCAACCTTCAAATATAATTTGATTGGCAACATGGCCAATATCATGCTCAGCTTTCTAGAGGGGGTCACAGAAATGGACAAAGACGCCATTTCAATTGTCAATGCGCACCACCAGACTTTGAAGGCCATTGTTTTGAAAAAAATGGTCGGAGACGGTGGCCCTATCGGTAAACAGATGGAAGACGAGCTCAAAGGCGCTTGTAAACGTTATTTCGCCAAACGCTCCTAAACAAAAATTGATTCTATGGCATCTTTAAAATGAAAGACGCTTGGCACTGAGAATCTGTTTTTGCGCGGCTATTTTTTCAAAAACCTCATCGCTCACTGGCGCGTCCAAAGCCACTAGACAAATCGCCCCGGATTTATCACCCTTCCGGCCTAGACGGAAATCCGCAATATTCAGCCCTTCTTGCCCCAAAAGCGTTCCCAAATCACCAATCATCCCGGGCTGATCATCATTACGGATAAAAATCATATGGCCTGACAGCGCCGCTTCGATCGGCACACCTTCGATATTTACAATGCGCGGCTCCTTACCTGTAAAAAGAGTCCCGGTAACATTCCGAACGCGCTCTTCAGAAGTAACAATCACATTAATCATCGAGCGCCAGTTTTTGGACTCATCATTATAACTTTGCTTCAGCTCAATTCCGCGCGCTTGCGCCACTTGCGTCGCGTTGACCATATTGACAGATTCAATCTGCTGTCCCAAAAGCGTCGCCAAAAGTGTTGAGGTAATGGGGTCAGTCTTAATATTGGTAATCGTACCTTCATACTCAATCTCAATTTTTTTGATCGAAGTACTGGTAATCTGCCCAGCAAAACTGCCCAGCTGCTCAGCCAGTTTCAAATAAGGCTTAAGCTTCGGCGCATCTTCCGCCGAGATCGAGGCCATATTCAGCGCGTTCATCACCGCGCCATTAACCAGATAATCGCTCATTTGCTCAGCGACCTGCAGCGCGACATTGACTTGTGCCTCCGTGGTTGCTGCGCCCAAATGCGGCGTGCAAACTACATTTTCATGCCCGAATAACGGATTTTCTGTGGCCGGTTCAGTTTCAAAAACATCCAGCGCCGCGCCTGCAACTCTGCCGCTATCCAGCGCCTCTTTCAGATCCCCTTCATTAACGATTCCCCCGCGCGCGCAGTTAATAATCCGCACGCCGTCTTTCATTTTAGCAATGGAATCTTTGTTAATCAGATTCGCCGTATGCTCATTTTTCGGCACGTGGATGGTGATAAAATCGGACCGCTCAAAAAGCTCATCAAGCTCAACTTTTTTCACGCCCAGATCCGCCGCGCGCTCTTCGGTGAGGAACGGATCATACGCAATCACCTGCATCTGCAAACCAACCCCGCGGGTCGCTGCAATGCCGCCAATATTCCCACAACCAATCACGCCGAGCACTTTGTTATACAGCTCCGCGCCCATAAACTTTTTCTTCTCCCACTTGCCCTGATGCGTGCTTTCATTGGCTTGTGGAATTTGCCGCGCCAAGGCAAACATCATCGCAATCGCGTGCTCAGCGGTGGTTATAGAGTTTCCAAACGGCGTGTTCATTACCACCATCCCCGCTTCGGTCGCCGCCGGAATGTCAACATTATCGACCCCAATCCCGGCGCGGCCAATAACTTTAAGCTTCTTACCAGCTTTGATCATCTCGGCTGTCACTTTGGTCGCCGAGCGAATGGCAAGGCCATCATAATCACCGATAATTTTGAGTTGTTCTTCTGGCGTTAGGCCGGGTTTAAAATCAACCTCACAGCCGTTCTTTTCAAAAATTTCCACTGCTAGGGGGTCCAGCTTATCGCTGATCAGTACTTTCGGGGATGCCATCGATTTTACTCCTAATTTTGTCTTGTTTAGGCAAACAGGCGTAAAGATTTAGCAGGTGCCGCAATAATGTAAAGCAAAAACAAAAAATTGACACGAACCCTAAAATCTGTCAAACATGCGCCCAGTTTAATAAATGCTCTCTTAAATGAGATCAGAGCTTACAGAAAACTATCTGCACAAAAGCAGATACGTGAATCCCAAAGACTTGACGTCTTCGCCTCACTATTTTCCGCAAAGTTCACATTTATAAAATGATTGAACACCAAAGCCTTACCCTTTCGCAATGTGCGCAAGGGAAGAACTTTGCCGGAAAACACCCGGATTTATGAAAGAAATAACAATGAAAAATTTTGAAGGCTTCGGCCTATCACAAGACTTGAACAAGTCTTTAGCAAAAATGAATTACACAAACCCAACCCCTATTCAGGAAAAAGCCATCCCGCTCGCGCTCAAAGGCCGTGACATTTTGGGCAGCGCCCAAACGGGTACAGGGAAAACCGCAGCATTCAGCATTCCGTTGATTGAAAAGCTTCTTCAGTCCCCGCACGGAACGGCCCTTGTCCTAACACCGACACGTGAACTGGCTAAACAGGTTCTCGAGGTCATCCATCAACTTCTCGGTTATAACAGCTCGATTAAAACCGCCTTCATAATCGGCGGCGAAGCATACGGCAAGCAAATGTCACAATTACGCGCACAGCCTCGCATTATTGTCGGCACGCCGGGACGTATTAACGATCACCTTGAGCGTGGATCATTAAAACTACACGACACAAACTTTTTGGTTCTGGATGAAACCGACCGCATGCTGGACATGGGTTTTGGCGTACAGCTTGATAAAATCATCAAGTTCTTACCAAAAGAGCACCAAACTTTAATGTTCTCAGCCACCCTGCCAAAAGGGATTATCTCACTGTCAGGAAAATATCTCACCAACCCTGAGCGCATCGCTGTTGGCAAAACAAATGTCATTGCCAAAAACATTAAGCAAGAAACCGTACGCATTGAACAGGCCGACAAATATAAAGAACTAAAGGCTCAACTCCACGCCCGCGAAGGCTCCGTTCTTGTGTTTGTAAAAACCAAATACAATGCCGAAAAAATGGCAAAAAAACTGCGCCAGGACGGCTTCACATCTGACGGCTTGCATGGCGACCTTAGACAAAACAAACGTGATAAAGTGATGAAAAATTTCCGTCAGGGGAATTTCCGCATATTGGTTGCCACAGATATCGCCGCGCGCGGTTTGGATGTTCCGCATATCGAGCACGTGATTAATTACGACCTTCCACAAGTTGCCGAAGACTATATCCACCGCATGGGCCGCACAGCGCGGGCCGGGGCGACAGGCTCCGCAATCAGCTTTATATCCCCACAGGATGGACGTAAATGGCACGCCATTGACTGCTTGTTAAATCCTGAAGCTGCCAATAACAAAAAAGAGCGTTTTTCTGAACAGCCGCGCGGTAAAAATAAAGCCCGCCGCAAACCTTATAGAGGCCGCCCAGAACGTTCGGCAAACACTGGCGCAGAACGTGCAGAAAAGCGTACAGAAAACCGCCCTGAACGTCCGGCAAAAAATGGTGAAAAACAAAACGGTGAAAAGCGTCCCTATAAACAAAGCGCCAAACGCCGGGAAAATAACGCGAAAAATGCAGAGAAAAGAAGCGGGGAAAACCGTTCAGAAAATCGTTCAGAAAATCGGGCGGAAACAGCAGCTGATTATTTCGTGAAAGACCGCAAGCCCGGAAATAAAACAGGGAATAAGCCGCATAAAAAACCTTATAAAAAGCAACAAGGCGGCTTCAAATCAAACGGATCAGCGCCGATGAAAAGACGCGGAGCAAAACCCTCTTCCTACAAGAAAGCGGCTTAGGCTGCCGCTGCGCGCAATCATTGTGCGCAGCACCACTGTAAAGGGGAGACAGACCCGTTTAACGAACTTGGTCCGTTCAATCTTATGCCGCGCTTGCGCGGCATAAGAATTTCAATCACTTAACCATCTGCATCATCAAGAACAGACCCGTTTAACAAACCCGATAAGTCGGCACCGGACCCGCTGAGCAGACCCGCTAAATCTTTCAATTGGGCCTGCTGTTTACGCGCCTCCGCTCCGGCAAAAGTATAAAACCCGCCAATCGGCCGCCCGCGCGATGTCAGGATAAGCTGTCCATAACGCCCGCCATCCAACTGCCGAATTTAATGAAAATATTGACGCGGTTTTGAAAAAAATGACCGACGACAACCCGGAGTTAAAGGCAAAGCTGGATACTTACAAGAAAGATATACAAGAGCGTTTAAACAATGATCTGGAAATCGCGAGTTATATTAAAACCGTTACGGAAGGACGGCATGCACTCATATTTTATGGCATATTTCACGGATCTGAGGAAAATGACCTTGATGAAGCTCTGGGCTCGTATACATTAAAGATCTTTCTAGCCTCCTCAATTTTACAACCCACTCTTGAAGACAAACAAATACTGAATTCAATGCGGATAAACCCGGAAGCCCCGGCTGCAATCTTTATTGTTGAGGAAAATAAAATAATTCCTGTGCTGGATCGTGATCTTGATAGTATTCCTGAACCTACTACGGAACCTGCATCAGGGCTAGCATCGGAACCTCCAATACTACCAAGTGGAAGCCGCCGCTAAGCCGCTTCGCTCTTCCTCTGCTCTTCAGCCTTACTCACCTCAAACGCCCATGTAACCCACGGCATTAACGCCTCAACGTCATCGCCCTGCACGGTCGCCCCGCACCAGATACGAAGCCCGGCAGGGGCATCGCGGTACCCGGCAATGTCGTAAGCGATGCCGTCTTTATCAAGAATCTTTACCATCGTTTTAATAAAGACGTTTTGTTCGTCTTCCGACAGACCGGTAAACCATTCATCGGTAATGCTCAAACAAACCGAGGTAGTTGAAAGAGTCTCTGGCTCTTTGGCAAGAAACTCAAACCCGTCTGTTTTATTGACCCAGTTTTCAATCGCTTTGAAATTTTCTTCTGAGCGCGCAATGGTCGTGCGAAGCCCGCCGATATTTTGCACCCAGTTCAGCGCATCCAAAACATCCGCCACGGCCAGCATCGATGGCGTGTTGATCGTCGCGCCTTCAAAAATCCCTTTATTAAGTTTCTTTTTATCGCCAGACCCTTTGGTCATACGGAAGATTTTCGGCAATGGCCGGTCCGGCGTGAAGGTTTCCAAACGCTCCACCGCGCGTGGAGAAAGCACCAACATACCGTGCGCCGCTTCACTGCCCAAAACTTTCTGCCAGGACCATGTGGTGACATCCAATTTGTCCCATGGCAAATCATAGGCAAACACCGCCGATGTCGCATCGCAGAAGGTGAGCCCTTCGCGGTCCGCAGCAATCCAATCACCATTGGGCACGCGCACGCCAGAAGTCGTACCGTTCCATGCAAAGACAATATCATTCTCAGGATTGGCTTTCGACAGATCCGGCAATGCACCATATTCCGCCTCGTAATAATTGACGCTCTCCAGCTTAAGCTGGGTCTTGATATTGGTGAGCCAGTCCCCGGAAAAACTCTCCCACGCAAAGGCATCAACATCGCGTGCGCCAAGCATACTCCACATCGCCGCTTCAAACGCGCCGGTATCAGAGGCCGGCATGATGCCCACCACGTAATCCTCAGGAATTCCCAGCAATTCTTTGTGCTTCTCAATCACCTCTTTAAGCTGCCCTTTGGGACCAGCAGCGCGGTGAGAGCGCCCCAGCATAGCCGCGGACAAGCTTTCAACGCTCCACCCCGGACGCTTAGTACACGGCCCGGAAGAGAAATTTGGATTTTTCGGTTTAAGAGCTGGCTTTTCCATTGTCTTGGCTGACCTTTCATCTGTAGACTGCACTAGCGATAAAAAATTCCGCAGCCACTGTCCAGAGATTTATTTAAAATTCGGAAAATAAAAGGCCTTTATGAGCACCGTTTTAACCTTAGTCGCCTCTGATCCCAAGCATCCTTTAACCGATGCGCACCTCAAAAAAATCATCAAAATGATTGATTTTTATAATGCGCAGCCGACCTGTCAGCCTATCTGGATCAAAAAAAGAGCAGTCGCCGAAATTGGCATTAATCAAAGCGGCGGATTTTCAATGATGCGCCATTTATGGGACTTTCTTGAGGATGACAAGATTGATGTGTTTATAACGCCTATCGAAGGACGGCGCAAAAAAGTGCTGCTGGCCGATATGGATTCAACAATCGTAGAAGGTGAAACGCTGGATGATCTGGCCGCCCATGCTGGGATCAAAGATCAGGTTGCGGAAATTACCACCCGCGCCATGAATGGGGAGCTGGATTTTCATGCCGCGTTAAATGAGCGTGTTGGACTGCTTAGAGGCCTACCGGCGAAAGCCTTAAGCGATACGCTTGATGCGCTGAAGATTAATCCGGGCGCGGCCCAAATGATTAAAACCATGCGCGAAAACGGTACGCATTGCGTATTGGTTTCCGGCGGCTTTACATTTTTCACGAGCGCCGTGGCAACAAAGCTCTTATTCATGACCCATCACGGCAACGAACTAGGAATCGAAAACAATGTTTTAACGGGCAAAGTGTTGCCTCCAATTTTAGACAAGAATTCTAAGGTCGAATTTTTGCGCCATTATATGAACATGTACAACCTAGACGCGGATAGCTGCATGGCCATTGGCGATGGGGCCAATGATTTACCGATGCTCAAGCTCGCCGGTTTCGGCGTCGGCTATAAAGCCAAGGAAACCGTCAAACAAGATGTTGAAAACCAGATTATTCATGGTGATTTTACCGCTGCCCTCTACGCACAAGGTTATAATGGGAAAGAAATTTTAGAAGCTTAAAGGTTACCATAACAATAAAACGAAGTCTTAACACTCTACCGTTATTATAAAGACTGCGATACACTGCGTTCGCAGATCAATGAGGTAATATCTTAAACAATTTTGGATAAACATTATGTCTGAACAATGGTCATATTCGGTCACGAATGAAGAGCTAGAGAATCTCTTCAATCTGTACTGCACAGATTTTACAGCGCTTGCCAAGCAAGGGCGTTACGGCCCGATTACAGGACGTGATAAAGAAGTTGATGAAACAATTTTGATCCTGCTGCAAAAGGGTCGTAAAAACGCTGTGCTGCTCGCCCCTGCTGGTGTGGGTAAAACCGCCATGGTTGTGGCCTTAACACAAAAAATCGTTGCCGACGAAGTACCGGATTATTTGCTCGATGCCCGCGTAATCGAACTCGATATGGCTCGTATGGCCGCTGGAACCAACGGCCCGGCCGATTTTCAGGAGCGTTTCATCCCGATCTGTAAAGGCATTGCCGAGCGTTACCACAACCCGGAAAACCCGCGCATTATAATGTTTCTCGATGAGATCCACCAGATCATGCCAACCTGTGTGGGCTCGTCTTATGCAGGCCTATCCGATGTAATGAAACCCTATCTAACCGCCGGCGACCTGTTGGTCCTTGGCGCGACAACGCTGGACGAATTCCGCATGTACGTTGCTGCAGACCCTGCTCTTGATCGCCGTTTTCAAAAAGTATTCTTGAGCGTCCCAAATGTTCCCGAAACCTATTCGATTTTGAAATCACTGCGCCCCAGCCATGAAAAACATCACGGCGTCACAATTTCAAACAATAATTTAATGACAATCGTACAGCTCACCGAAGAGCATATGCGCAAGCGGAACCAGCCGGATAAATCGATCATCACGATGGATTCTGCCATGGCATATCACGTTAAAACATTCGGCAAGGACACGGAATGCACACTGGAATCGATTTATTACATGATCGGACGAGAGACAGGCTTGAACAAGCAAGCCCTACATGACGAAAAGAAAATCCAGCGCATCACCAAACAAGTGAGACAAATAGAAGGCGAAGGTCACACCTACGCGATTTAAAAATTTTGCTGCGTCCATTTTTCATTTTGTTGCACAAAAAACTTTGAAACCCTGCCCTTCAAAAATCTTTTCAACCGCAAAAAAATTATCCTCGAGCGTCATTTCATAAGGCAGCTGTTTATTCGCCACCATCCAAAGCCGTCCATTTCTTTTTAAGCTTTGATGTGCGTTCACAATAAAACGTTTCCCAATGGATATATCTGCCGCCTTCCCTTCGTGAAAAGGCGGGTTCATCACAATAAAATCAAGATTGGACAGACCCGGCTGGTCCTTGGTCAGATCGGTCCACTCAAAATGAATCTCAGCCGCGCTTTTCAGCTTTTCAAGATTAACCCGGCACATCTCAAGTGCACGCCAATCTGCATCAATGCACGTTAAAGATTTGACCCCTGGGCGCTGTAAAATATCATGAGCAAGCAACCCGTAACCACAACCAAAATCAGCTCCGCGGCCCCCTAAATTTTTAGAGTGCTCATCCGGCAAATGCTGCAGCAAAAGCGCCGAAGCCCGATCAATTTTATTCCAGCCATAAATCCCCGGCCATGATTGAAACGCGCCATCAGCAATGCTTTGTGGCGATCCTGCGCGTATTGCTACGTCAATCGCCTTTTCATCCACCCCAGCTTTAACCGTCCAGCAGGCCCGGCATTTATTGCGCGATTCACTTTGAATATCCGCCAGCCCGAAATGTTTCAGGTTTTTCACCAACCGCCCACCGCCAGCCCTGTTATCAGCCGCCACCATAAGGAGGCCACCAAGCTTGAGAGATCGCAAAGCGCTAGCTATCAAACACTGCGTTTCAACCTGATTTTTCGGAGTCGCCAGTAAAACCACGTCAAATTCTTGCGCTTTATCGGGAATAGAGGACTCCACAGCCCGCCCTTGTGATTTTAACCCAGCGACATAGGGCGCAAAAAATTGCTGCACTCTCAGACCATCCTGCGGCAAAAATGATAAGGCGCTGTGATTTTTTGCATTCAGAAATAAAACACGAGAATTCTCAACCGGCCACGGCAAAATTCCGGCCTCAAAAGAATAAAAAAGTGTATCCAGCGCCATGTCTATTTTCATGTCGCCAGAATAAAGAATTTAAGTTTGGAAGAATAGCCCCTGATTATTGATACGGTTAAACGACCACAGAAGTGTCAGCAACCAGATTACCGTTATTGATCAGATCAGCCAACGTATCGCTGATGCCGCTATCAAACACCGCCAGCGTTGTAAACGCGCCGCCAGCATCGCCATCAGCGTTCACCTGAAGCTCTGTATCACCGCCATTTTGCACGAGCTGTACAAAGTCGCTGAGCACATCAGCCATAGGGTCAAAACCTTGCAGAATATCTGTGATATTGACCACATCGCCTTCAGCGCTATCAAAATCATAAATTTTATCGACTAGACCATCGAACAGGTCAAAAACGAATTGATCGGCACCTGATCCGCCATAAGCTTGGTCAAAACCATCGCCAATCACCAGAATATCATCACCAGCTTCGCCGTATAAAACGTCATTACCCGCCCCGCCGATCAAAACATCCGCGCCAACTTCACTGGCATCAACATGAACCTGATCAATATCAAGATCAAATAAAACATCTTCAAAATCGGCATCGCCAAGATTTGGAAGGTCTTCAAAACCAATCCGCAAAACGTCCTGATTGTCTTCAGAAAGAACACCAGATACTGCGTGAACATCGCCGTCCCAGTTAATCAACGGCGTATCACCGCGCGGCGTCGTATGATAATGCGGACCATCCAGAACTTGGCTAGTTACGCCGTCATCATAAACAACGGACACCAGATTACCGTCATCAGTAACCATCGCTGCGCGCTCTCCCGCGCCGCCAAAATCATAGATAAAGCTAACCACGCCATCGCCGGTAATATCGAGACCCGAATAGCCGCTATTAACGCGATCACCGTTCGCAATGATAAAGAAACCAAACTGCCCGCCATTCTCGCCAACAGGGAGATCAATACTGTGCTCAACATTAACACCTGCCGTTTTGACATTCGCCCAGAGTACAGAGGCCATTTGAATCGTGCCGTCCTCCGCGATATTATAAACACCCATCGTGTTGTTGTAACCCGCGAAGCCTTCACGAAACGTCAAGCTCGCGGTTGCGCCGAAACTCACGGTCAAATTATCACTGTTAATTCCCATTGCCGGGCTGCCTGGCGGGATTAAATTCTGGATGTCTACGCCTTCAATCAATTCCGGGAACGTAATATTATCAACAAAATCTTTATCCAGATTGAGCAAACCAAGGTCTGTGCCACCATAAAGCATGTCATCACCATCGCCGCCATCAAGATGATCATCACCTTCGCCGCCAAAAATCTGGTCATTATCAGCATTCCCATTCAGGATGTCGTTGCCCGGACCGCCATCAATGATGTCATCACCAGCCGCACCGAAAATTGTGTCATTGCCAATATTGGCCCAAAGGATGTCATTACCTGCACCGCCCAAAATTGTGACATCGCCATAAGTAACATTTGAATCGGCCAGATTGACAACATCGCCACCATCACCGGCAAGAATTTGTTCGATATTGGCAATAACCTGCATCCCGACATTGTCAGTAATGCTCAAAAAATCACCATCATCACTCATAATTAAAATATCAAAACCGCCCAAGCCATCATATGAACTTGAGTTCACACGAAACTCATCGTCAATATCATAAGATTTGCTGCTATAGGGATTGGTTAGCGTAAGCGTAACCTGTTGAATTGTTCCCAAAAACGAAAAAATATCCGTACCGTTCGTTGCCATTTTTATTACCTTTTTTTATTATTATTGCCCCAAAGTCAGCCCGGCTTTGTTTTGCCCTGTATTCCACGCTGAACGTTAACACCCACTAATAATAATGTTATTTAGTTAATATTTTATGTAAATTAAAGATGTTTTATGAAGCTGTTTTGGTTAAATATGCGAATTTTCAGGGTCTATTGCACACCAAAATCACGCTAAGCTTATGAATTTTAAGACAATAGTTTAAAATCCGGCACAAGGACCTTTAAACGCTCATTTTCACCTTCAAGCTGTTCTTTGAGCCACAAAATGTCAGAATCACTCAAAGCGCTCCCCAAATTGCGTCTGCCCGGCAACTTCATAAAAATTTTAGGAAACTCAAATGATCGTCGCGGGGTTTCAAAGGGAATATCCAAAAACTCACATAACCCGCACACGTTTTTACTCAGATCACTCTGCAAACCTTCATAGGACATAAAATGGATACTATTGAAATGCTCCAGCCACTTCTCAAGATGATCCGCATAGCGACTAGCGAAAAGAATTTGCGGCGTTTCGTTGCAGGCTTCCCGAATATCTCCTTTGACAATGCCGTAACGTAGATAATGTTTATAAACCTCCATGGACCTCTCTACCGGATCGCGGAGCAGACAAAATAGTTTGACGTCTAGACCCAAAAGCTCCTTTACCCGCTCCGGCGCGCGCGGATGATCAAAGGCTGTCGTACTCAGCTCCATAAACAATTTTATCTGCTCAGAATCTTTAAAATGAGCTTTGTAAAAATCAGCCCCCCGGTGAACATGCCTATCAAAATAAAAAACCTCCCGCACCTTGGGCAAAGCAACATCAGCGCGGCGCCTGAAATAATCATGCAAAATCTCGGTGCCGCAAGCTTGCGGCCCAATAGACAGGGCAAAAACTTTTGAAAAAAGATTGTTCATTTAAAACTCCCACACTAATTTTATTCTATCATAGAATTAAAAAACCCAAGATTAATCGCTTGCACGAGCGCACATGTAACGATAAGCATACGAACATGTCTGAGCCAAAACCAACAATCGACCCAAAATATGCCAATAAAGGCGATCTCACAAACGGCCCGATTAAAGCCCATCTCATCCGCCTGACGATCCCCATGATCTGGGGCCTTTTTGCGGTTATTTTTGTCCAGCTCGTCGATGTGTACTTTATTTCCTTGCTGGGCGACACGACCATTTTAGCCGGGATAAGCTTTACCTTTCCCGTAACCATGGCGGTCAGCCATCTGGTCTTTGGTTTTAACATTGCCTTAGCATCGGTTGTCTCGCGCCTCATCGGTGAAAAGCGCCACGACGATGTAAAGCGCATCGTACTGCACGGTATTATGATGGGCTTTGGCGCCACAGCCGTAATTTGCGCCCTGACATACCTCTGCCTGAAACCGTTATTTTTTGCGATGGGCGCGGATGAGACCACGTTTCCAGTCATCATCGATTACATGCCGCTATGGCTTGTCGCTTGCTCTGTTCTGGCCTTCCCGACCAAATCAAACTCAGCCATCCGCTCCGCTGGCGATACCTTTACCCCAGCCATGGTGATGAGCTTTATCGCTCTTGTGAATTTATGTCTCGATCCACTTTTAATATTCGGCCTTCTCGGTTTTCCGGCGATGGGGGTTAAGGGCGCTGCGCTCGCAACATTGATTGCATTTAGCTGCGGCGCTGTAGCGGCGCTCTATATTCTAATTTTTCGCAAAAAAATGGTCGCTATGGACGGTCTGCATTTGGACAAGCTCAAGGATTCCGCGCGGCGGCTTTTAGTCATTGCTATTCCCGCCGGCATTGCCAATGTGATTATGCCGTTCTCAACCGCTGTGATTACCGCCATGCTCGCCGTTCATGGCGCAGAGGCCGTCGCCGCATTTGGCGTGGTCAGCCGCATCGAAGCCTTGGCGCTTTTGATTGTGATTGCACTGGCCGTTAGTATGGCCCCAATTATCGGACAAAACTGGGGGGCGCAAAAATTTAGCCGTGTTCATGAAACCATTAATCTGGCCATCGGCTTTAATTTAATCTGGTCAGCCATCGTCGCCATTACACTGGCCTTGGCCGCTTACCCAATCGCCCGTGCCTTTTCCGATGATCCGCTTGTGATCCGCTATGCCGTGCTGTTTTTCTGGATTGTACCGATAACATATGGCGTGGGGAATATCGTCTTTGGTTGGTCATCCGCATTTAATGCCATGGGCATGCCGCAAAAAGCATTTATGATGATTGCGGTCAGAGCCTTGGTCATGACCATTCCAGCGGCCTATATTGGCGGCGCCCTCTATGGCGTGATCGGCATCATGGTTTCTGTTGCGCTGGTCAACATTCTATCAGGGATTTTATTTCATATCTTAAGCAGCCGCCGTTGCCATCAAAAAGAACACGCGCTGCAAACAGCTTAAAGCCTATTCAAAAAGCCCTTTCAGGCCTTCACCGATTTTATCAACTTCATCTTTGATCTGATTAAACTGTCCCATGCCCATGTCTTTCAACACATCCCCGGAAAGTCCTTGATAATAACCGGCATCACCGGCAGCACGGCTAAATGTTTTGAGCAGCGGCGCCATAATTTGCGCCACCGCTTCGCGCGCCAGAATGCCATTTTCTTTCGTCCCAACATTTTTCAAAACAATCGGCGCAATCTCAATCGGCTCCATATCCTGATCAGAAACCAGCGTAATTGTAGGGTTGATCGTCGTATTACCCAAGGCAAAATTGCGTAAAATAACCTTCAGCGCCTCATCCGCGGCCTCCTTAGCTTCAGCGCCTTTGATGCCGTTTCTAAGCGCATGAAGATTAGTACCGCCCGGTTTAACCTCAAGAAAAACCTGCGTCCCGTTCAACTTAACCTCTTTAAAATCAATCAGCTTTTCACCCACAGATTGCAGGCCCACTCGCGCATCTTTAATTGTAATCGCATGCGGTTTCGAAAACCCCGGCGGATTGCCAATCTTGATATTGCTGACATCCACGCGCTTTTCCGGCAGCGAAATCACCATCGCCCCGATTGTAACCCGCACACCCAAAGCATCAGACGCAATCCGTTCAGCCATCGGTTTAGCCAACCTGTCGATTTGTGTCAGAACATAAATGCCGCCGCCAAACATCAGGGCAAAGGCAAGGGTTGTGACTGTAAGAATTGATTTAGATCCGACCATGTTTTGTATCCATCATGTTATGTGTAAGCTATATAGTTGCTTTCTTTTTATGCTTTTTCGGACGCTTTGTCCAAACTCTTATGCTATAACGCGACCATGACCGATAAAAGCACAGGCCAGATTGAGGAAACCCTCGCCCATCAAGAGCAACAGATCAATGATTTGAGCGAAATGATCATTACCCAAGGACGCGATATTGAAGCGCTGCAAAAACAGCTGCAAAAATTAGAGGGAAAGCTGGAAGAGGCGGCCGAAGACGATCAGCCAGCCGATCAAAAACCCCCGCATTACTAAAGATGACCGTCATTGCGAGCGTATGCGAAGCAATCCACTTGTGCCCCTGAGGGTAGAAAGCCAAATGGATTGCCGCGTCGCTGATGCTCCTCGCAATGACGATTAGGAAAATAACTTCAATTTTTCAGCGCGGCTGAGCTTTTTAATCTGCATTTCCCGCTGACTGGCCACGCTACGATTTTCACATGGCTCTTTATATAAAATCTTAAACGGCCCACGGCCCCTAGTGTATTTTGCACCATCACCGCTTTCATGCGCGGAAACGCGGGCAGGTAAATCATTAGTAATGCCCGTATACAGGCTGTCATCCGCGCATTCCAAAATATAAACTGTCCACTCCATAGCCGCTATGTTACAACGCCCTCCATGAACGAACCAGATGTAATCATAATTGGAGCTGGCGGCGCTGGCCTGATGTGCGCCATCGAAGCCGGCAAGCGCGGACGCAAAGTCTGGCTGATTGACCACGCCAAAAAGACGGCTGAGAAAATTCGTATCTCCGGCGGCGGGCGCTGCAATTTCACCAATATTCATGCAAAGCCCGAAACTTTTCTATCGAACAACCCTCATTTTTGTAAATCCGCGCTAAAGCAATATACACAAAACGATTTTATCGCCCTCATTGAGCGGCACAGTATTGCTTATCACGAGAAAAAATTAGGACAATTATTTTGTGATGATTCCGCGGTGGCCATCATCGATATGCTGCTCAAAGAGTGTGAAGACGCAGACGTTGTGTATGAAAAAGAAACGGAAGTTGAGAGCATAGAGTATGAAGATGACAAATACATCATCACCACCAACCGTGGCAAACAAACATGCAAATCACTCGTCATCGCCACAGGCGGGCTATCGATTCCCAAAATCGGCGCGAGCAAATTCGGCTATGATGTTGCGCGGCAATTTGGCTTGAATGTGTTGGAAACCGCGCCCGCTTTGGTCCCGCTCACCTTTCAAACCGATCTGCTAGAACGCTGCAAAGCCCTCAGCGGTCTTTCGGTTGAAGCCACAGTATCTTGCGGCAAAACCTCTTTCGCGGAAGGATTGCTCTTCACCCACCGCGGCCTCAGCGGTCCATCTATTTTGCAAATTTCATCTTACTGGCGCGAAGGTGATGAGATCGTTATCAACCTCTGTCCGGACCGAGATGTTTTTAAATTGCTCAAGGGCCATAAAAAGCATCATCCGAAACAGGAAGTACAAACCGCACTTTCGGATGCCCTGCCCCAGCGATTGGCCGAAAGCATTTGTGAAGCAGAAAACATCACTGGTCGCATTGCAGATCTGCCGGATAAAAAACTCGAAACACTGGCAAAGGCCGTAAATGTTTGGCGCGTGAAACCGGCAGGCACCGAAGGTTACCGCACCGCTGAAGTAACTCTGCGCGGCGTAGACACGGGCGATTTATCATCCAAAACTATGGAAGCAAAAAACCAGCCCGATCTTTATTTCATCGGTGAAGTTGTGGATGTCACCGGGCATTTAGGTGGATTCAATTTCCAATGGGCTTGGTCTTCGGGCTATGTTGCTGGACAAAATGTTTAGGGGAAAACATGACGATCATTTACGGCATCAAGAATTGTGACACCATGAAAAAAGCTTTTCGCTGGCTGGACGAACATGGCGTGTCTTACGAATTCCACGACTACAAAAAACAAGACATAGATGAAAATGTGCTGCGCGCTGCAATAAACGAACATGGCTGGGAAGAGGTGATCAACCGGCGCGGCGCAACATGGCGCAAACTTCCCGATGATGTGCAAAACACAATAAATGAAACAGCCGCTATAAAAATAGCCGGAGAAAATCCTTCCATCATCAAACGACCGTTATTGGTGCATCAAAGCAAAACCTATTTAGGTTTTAAAGATGAAACTTACGCGCAAATTTTTTAGTTCGAAATCTTCCGCGTTTCTTCATCAATAAATTGACGGATCTCGGACTGTTTATAATGAGAAAATTCCTGATAATGTTGTTTCGCACCCATTGAGGCCGCAGAGTAACAACCGTCCTTAATATTCGCACGATCAAGCGCATATTGAATATCATAACGGCGTTCTAAAATTCTGTTTTTAAGATATTCTGGTTTCAAATCAGGTTCGTTTTTTTGCAATTCAGAAAAAAGCTCATCCGCGACAAACTCAAGAGCGCTGAGAAATTTCGCATCGATGACTTCGCTGCTGAGACAATGGCGGTGATAGGCAAACGCCGCTTCATTGAGATCATAGAAGCGAAGCAAAAAATCAATTTTTTTGTTGGGTGCAGCTGCGGCGACCGGGCAGAATGCCGCGATCAGTAACAAGGCTAATAAAATACGGATAACAAATCCTTCTGTGACCCTCACCATAGGCCTATAGCAGAATAATAGCGAACTTAATCGGCAAGACATTGGGAATGAAGCGTATTCTTATACGTGAATGACGAATAACGAAGCCGATACGAAAATATAAAAGAAAACTGGCGGTGCCGGAGGGATTCGAACCCTCGATACGCTATAAACGTATACACGCTTTCCAAGCGTGCGCCTTAAGCCACTCGGCCACAGCACCTTGTAAGGACTTTTCCACCTTAATCCGCCGCACAGTAGCCGCATCAGGGTAAAAGTGCAAGAGGGTGCGGCTGCCCCTTTTCGAACGTGCGTTTCACTGATAGACTAACCTTTAAGTTTAACTGCTTCTATAGGCTCAAAATGCGCGGACCTCTTCTTTTTCTCCTATTAATTCCAGCACTTATCGCTTTAGGCCACGATATTTACCTATTTTATATTCAGCACCTCAATCCGGGAATTTTCTCAATCGATCTGCTTTTAGAAAAATTCAAGTTCAGCGCCTTAGGCTTTATCTGGACAACCTATGCGGTTGATTCCTATAAAGCTGTTGTCGAGGCCACAGCCTCAGACACATGGGTCATCATTGATCAATTGCTAACCATTAAAGCATTTCACCTTAGCTTGGGTTTTGCCGGAGCGTTTATCATGCTGTTTTTCATCTTGAAACAATTTGGGATCGGACCATTTGCCGGAGAAAATGCTGGCAGTTCATCACCAAAGAAAAGAAAAAAACCTGAATCTTTCCGCGGCGGCGGCAAAAGCAAAAAGATGCAATATAAGCGTAAATAACGCTTATTCCTTGCCCATAGTTTCGCCCAAATCCATCAATTCGCGGTTAATCAGCTCAAGATCTTCAGGTCGTGACAAACGATGATCACCATCATCAACAAAAATAACATCAACATCAGCGCCGACATAATTCTTCTGGATGTTTGCCGCCATTTCCCACGGCACATCCTTGTCCTGCATCCCTTGAATAAAGCGCATCGGAAAATCTACGCTTTGCCGTTGGTTTAAAAGCAGGTGGTTTTTGGCTTCTTCGTAAAAATCCCGGCTGTAATAATACGGCTCATCGCTGTAATCGTTAGGCACTGAGACATGGCCCGTATTCATCATTTCTTCTTGCTGCTCTGGTCTAAGACCAGCAAATAAATCTTCACTAAAATCTGGCGCGGCAGCAATTCCTAAAACTCCTTGAACTGTACCAGCTCGCGCCCGCGCCAGTAACAAGGCAATCCACCCGCCCATGGATGATCCCACAACCAAAACCGGCGCCGCGGCAATATGATCAAGAATATCAACCCCGTCCTCCAACCAGCACCCGATAGTTCCATCTTCAAACTTTCCATCCGAAGCACCATGGCCGGAATAATCAAAACGCAAATAACCCTGCCCGCGCACAGCGCACTGCTGCTCAAGATATTGCGCTTTAGTCCCGTTCATATCCGAACGATACCCCCCGCAAAACATCACCAGCGGTAAAGCTTTCCCTACCGCCGTCGCCGGCGTGTATATATAAGCGAGATTCGGTTTACCATCGCGCTCTAAGTAAAGCGTCTGTGAAACTTGGTCACCTGCAGACTCTGTTATCATGGCATCCTCATTGTTATAGATGATCTTGCGAAAATACTACCCTACCTTTATAGATAAATGATCTAAACTGCTGTTACCAGTGTCAAGATGGCATTCGCATACAGCTCTATTATAGGTTTTTCATGAACGCATTCCAAACCCAGCCGGTTATTATGCAGATTATCCCGGAACTCGGCCCCGGCGGCGCAGAACAAGGCTGCATAGATATTGCCTCAGAACTAGTCGCTGGTGGCGCGCAGGCCATTATTGTATCCAACGGTGGAGCGCGGGTTCACGAGCTGGAGCGCATTGGCGCAGTGCACGTGAATTTACCCGTGCATTCAAAAAACCCGATGACCATGTGGCGAAACATTACCGCGCTGCGCAAACTCATCGAGCGCTATAACGTCAATATCGTTCATGCCCGCAGCCGCGCCCCGGCCTGGAGCGCCCATTATGCCTGTAGAAAGACAAAAGCCCATTTCATAACCACCTGTCATGCACCCTACAATATCAGTGGAAAAACCAAACAATTCTACAACAGCTCAATCGCACAAGGAGAGCGGGTCATTGCGATTTCAAATTATGTTGCAAATTACCTACGTAAACATTACCGCCTCGATGATCGCACAATCCGTTTGATCCCGCGCGGCATTCCGATGGAAAAATTCCACCCTACCGCTGTAACCCCCCAACGCATGGTTTCATTAGCGCAAAGCTGGCGCATCCCCGATAGCGCAAATATTGTCATGCTGCCCGGACGACTAACACGCTGGAAAGGCCATTCTGTCTTGATCGACGCGCTGGAAAAAATTAATCGCCCGGATTTATTTTGCGTGATTATCGGCTCTGATCAGGGGCGCAAAGACTATCGCAAAGAACTGGAAACCAGCATTGGCACTAAAGGCCTAGGCGGACAAGTGCGCATTGTTGACCATTGTAATGATATGCCAGCCGCTTATATGCTCGCTACCGTTGTTGTTTGTCCGTCAACCGATCCCGAAGGATTTGGTCGCGTACCAGTTGAAGCGCAAGCTATGGGGCGACCGATCGTCGCCGCCGACCATGGCGGCGCGCAGGAAACAATTCTGCGCGGGCAAACTGGCTGGCTGGTAAAACCAGGGGATTCCAGCATACTGGCCTCAGCCATTGAAGAAGCGCTGGCCCTCACCCCAACGCAACGTTCAATGCTCGCCACACGCGCAATGGCACATATTGCCGAACATTTCACCAAAGCCCAGATGGCCGATAAAACGCTCAATGTTTACGCTGAATTACTACGCGGAGAAATCTCCCCCTCTGCTGGGCAAAGCCCGTTTCACGGACACCAAGAAAGCCGCGCCATAGGTGGATTGCAAAAATGAGCGAGAAGCTTAAAGGGCAACGCATACTCATCATAAAACTCAGCGCCCTCGGCGATTTTATTCAAGCCCTCGGCCCAATGGCCGCAATCCGCCGCCGCCACAAAGACGCTCACATTACGCTCCTGACAACAAAGCCTTTTGAAAAATTTGCCGAGGAATGCGGGTATTTTGATGAAATCTGGATTGATAAACGCCCCAAATTACTCAATCTAAAAAGTTGGAGTGATTTGCGAAAAAACCTAAACGCCGCCAAATTTACCCGTATCTACGATTTGCAAAATAATGACCGCACTACATTTTATTTCAACCTACTAAAAACCAAACCCGAATGGGTCGGCACCGCGCCAGGTGCATCACATCGCAACACATCAGAGCAGCGTACAGCCAGCCACGCTTTTGACGGGCATGTACAAACACTAGGGTTAGCCGGCATCAAAGATATAGAGATTGACCAGCTAGAATGGATGAAAGGCGACCTTTCAACCTTTGCGATAAAAGCGCCATATGTATTGCTGGTGCCCGGCTCCGCACCAAACCGGCCAGAAAAGCGCTGGCCTGCCGATAAATATAGCCAGCTGGCAAAAATTCTAGCTTCTATGGGCTACCAGCCCGTTTTAATCGGCACCAAAGATGAAGCAAACGTAACGACAAAAATTGCACAAAGCTGTCCCGAGGCTCTGGATCTTACAGGGCGCACAAATTTGCACCAGATCGCAAGCTTAGCCAGAGAGGCCGCCGGCGCCATCGGTAATGATACCGGCCCTATGCACTTAATAAGTGCAACAGGCTGCCCCTGCCTTGCGTTATTTTCAAGTCACAGCGATCCCGTTCGGCATGCACCAAAAGGTGCCAATATCCATATTTTGCAAAAAAATGAATTAAAAGATTTGGAAAGCGAAGAAATTGTAGAAAATTTCAAACCGCGCAAACAAGCCCCGAAACAATCCTCAACAATGCATTAAGACTCTTCGGAATCACCTTCTGTGCAATACATATCATTCAGACATGCAAGAATTTGAATAGCGCCTTCAGACTTCAGGGAATAATAGATGGTTTGTGCATCCCGGCGAGTTTTCACAATACCGTCACGGCGCAACCGGGCAAGATGTTGAGAAAGTGCAGATTGGCTAAGCTCGACAATTTCTTCAAGTGCGCCAACGCTTTTTTCGCCCTTATAAAGCAAGCAAACTATCAACAAACGCCGTTCATTTGAAAGCGCCTTGAGAATTTTAGCCGCGGCCTCTGTATTTTTCTCTACAGTTTTGGTATCCATAGCAATAAAACCATTCTTTAGTGAATTACGTGCAATCTTAAACGATTGCCTGAGTAGAAATAACTCGAATTCACGCAGAAATATTTAGTTTTGGCACAAAGTTACTATGGCATGTTGCCCTAAAAATACAACCTCAGATTAGCACATACATGTACTAAAATTCAACCTCATTAAGATTATTTATTGTTTCAAGTGCCTTAACGTTCAAATGAGCGTTTTGAAGGCATAAATCTCAAGACAATATCTACAAGACTGTTAGGGATAATCAAACCGAGCCAACAAAAAGCTGCGGCCAGCCACGGAAATTTTATAAGGCCAGTATTTCTCTTTAGTTTTTTAGCAATTAAGGCCGCAACTTTATTCGCATCCATCAGCAAAGGCATAGGGAAATCATTGACCGCCGTTATGCGTGAACGAACAAAACCCGGACAAATCACGCTCACTTTTACCCCGCTTGATGCCAAATGCCCTCTGAGCGCTTCACCATAAACCTTTACCGCCGCTTTTGATGCACAATAAGCCGGCGCACCCGGCCAACCACGCAAACCGGCCAAAGAACTCATAATCGCAATTTGACCAGATTTTCGCGCTAACATCTTAGGTAATAAAGGATGAATAGTATTAAAAACCCCATCAACATTCACGGCGAAAATCCGCCGCACCTGTTCGTCACTTTCACCGCCTACATCTGCATCGGTTCCAGCTGAAATTCCGGCATTAGCAATGACCAAATCAATAGGCCTGACCTGATCCCTTACTAAAACCCAGCGCTCCATGGCTTCTTTATCGGTAACATCCAAAACAACCCCATCAACTTCCGCCCCTTGATTCCGGCACGCTTTAGCAACAGCCTCAAGTCGCCCCTCATCACGCCCACTTAAGCTGAGCGTAACGCCCCGCGCAGCATAATGCTCGGCCAGCGCCTGCCCAATACCGCTCGAACCGCCAGTAATCAAAATATGGGAAGGGTTCTTCATCATAACTTTTTGCGTTGCTTATGTTTTTTCCAATGGTTAAGTTTTAAAGCAAGAAAGTTCAAATAGAAATAACAGGATCAGAAGTTGGAGAATTTAAAACGCCGTGGCCTAATGTACGTTCTGTCTTCGCCATCGGGCGCAGGGAAAACGACAATCACGCGCGCGCTTTTAAAGGATAACGACAATCTTGTGCCTTCCGTTTCCGCCACCACGAGGCCGCGGCGCGCCGGTGAAGTGCAGGGGCAGGATTATATGTTCGTCGAAACCAATGAGTTTCGCGAGATGATTGACGGCGGCGATATGTTAGAACATGCCAAAGTTTTCGATCATTATTACGGTACGCCGCGCGGGGCCGTTGAAGAAGCCTTGGCAGGTGGAAAAGATGTCATTTTCGACATTGACTGGCAGGGCACGCAGCAGCTTTTTGAGCTAGCCGCCGAAGATTTGGTAAGAGTTTTTATCCTGCCGCCATCAAAATCAGCTTTAGAAAAGCGTCTGCGCGAGCGCTCTCGTAACACCAAAGAAACCGAAGAACAAATCCGCGACCGCATGTCAAAAGCTGAAAGCGAAATGTCACATTATAGCGAATATGATTACGTGATCATCAATGATGATATCGACAAAGCCACCAGCCAAGTGCAATTAATTTTAGATGCAGAGCGTATCAAACGCCGCCGAGTTCAGGGCCTGTCAGACTTTGTCCGGGGTCTAATGAGCGGGCTTTAAAGTTCAATAGAGAGCTTTTCTACAGCTTCTTTAATATCTTTGGGTGTTCTTTTAACACCTTTTAAAACACTCACGACCAAGCCAAGTATTTCAGTATTAGCTTGGTCCATTGGCCTAGCATGTTCCTCTTCAAGACGTTCCCATGCTTTATCAGCAACCTCTTTTCGGTGTTGATGTTTTTTTTCCTCTTCTGGCGTTAAGATCCTAGCTTTAATCTTCTTAGGCTCCCGAGGGTTGTAGATGTGATTATAAACTTGATTAGTGAAACGAACCGTATGATCCTCTTCTATATTTAGGTCCCAGAAAAAAAGCGTTGTAACAAGAGCGCATTGAGGTTTTCCATCCTGCAATAACATCAGATTCTCTCTTAAAGTTAGGTAGTTCCACTGCCCTGTTGAGGGCTCAACCCATTTTTCAGGGTTGTCACGAAAATCTGAGACTTCTACATGAGCGACAGGAAACAACTTCTCCTGATTGCCCGTAAGATGAGCAGCATAAAACATATCTGCTGGGATCAAACCGCCCACCTCGTCATGCCTATCAAGCAATATAACCATTTGCCTATCTTCAGAAACGGCCCGAACAACTTCATCCCAATCTCTCTTCAGGGTTAAACTGTAAGGATGTGTATAAACATCGGGGTTTTTATAAACCCAATATAGCCGATACGGCGATTTTCGCTCAGATGCTAGTATCATGATCATCTCTAGTTAAAAACAGAGTTTTATATCAAAGATATAGCATTATGTCAATCAGATAGCAAGTTTGATAAAATCCGCTGGAGAGAGGTTTTCTGCGCGCTTTTGTGAATCAAGACCAAGTTTTTTAAGGTTTTCAGCATAATCCTTAAGACTGGAGCGGATCATTTTACGGCGCTGACCAAAAGCCGCCTGCGTAACAGCCTCTACCGCGCCAAATTCCGGCGCATCCTCCGGCAAAACTTTCGGCACAAATCTCACGATCGCTGATTTCACCTTCGGCGGCGGGGTAAAGGCCGAAGGCGGCAGATCAAACAGCTTTTTAGTCTCACAAATCCACTGACTGATCACCGATAAGCGACCATAGGCTTTTGTGCCAACTTGGCCAACAATGCGCTCTGCCACTTCTTTTTGAAACATCAGGATCATCTGTTCATACGCACCATCATCAGCGCGAATCTGTTTCAACCAACCCAGCAACAGGGGCGTCGCAATATTGTACGGCAAATTAGCCGCAATCACCCGCGGACCATCACACAAATCCAATAAATTGGTTTTAAGTGCATCACCATGAACAATCTCGAGCCGCTCCCCGGCCACCTCTTTTAAATCTTGCAAGGCAGCCACCGCGCGTTCATCAAATTCAACGGCAATAACTTTGCGTGCATCTGTACGCAACAAAGAACGCGTAAGACCGCCCGGACCCGGACCAATCTCTATGACGCTCTTGCCGGAAAGATCACCAGCTTGGCGTACAATTTTATCGGTGATGTTTTGGTCGAGAAGAAAATTCTGCCCCAGCGATTTTTCAGCGCGTAAATTATGGGCGGATATCACATCGCGCAGCGGCGGTAAATCATGAAGGTCACTCAAAGAATCACTGACCAAGACGGTTCTCAATAAAGGCCGCCGATTTCAGATCGAGCAGATAGCGCCTCTGCAAACGCTCAAGACGCTGGGTCCCGAGTAAGCCCATAACCTGCTCTCGCGTGGGAAGATTGGTCGGGCTAATCACCCGCTGCTCACGCACATTCAAAATATGAAGCCCTGAAGCCGTGCGGATCGCATCACTCACCTGTCCAGCAGCAATACGCGGCAAGACTGCATCAAGCTCCTGCTGCAATTGTCCCTGACTAATCCACCCTAAATCACCGCCTTGCGGCGCGCCGGCAGACTTTGAAAATTGCTGCGCAATTTTAACAAACGTAGCCTTACCGCTACGAATTTCCTGCACAAGCTTCTGCGCAAGCTGCCTTGTTTGCGCCTCTTCTCCCGGATTTTCAATCGGTAAAAAAACTTCAGAAAGCAAATATTCAGGCTTGCCGGTATTAGCCGTCAGGCGCTCAAGATGATTATCAATATCACCATCAGAAATAATCACCTGCGGACGCAGTTTTGCCTGCACAACTTTCGACCACGCAATTTGCGCGCGGATCTGATCTTCCATCGTCGCAATATTGAGCCCGCCTTTGGTAATCATCACGCGAAATTCTTCAGGCCCAAAATTATTTTGCTGCGCAATCGCCTCAAAACCCTTATTAATCTCACCCTGCGTAATCTCCAGATCCAGCCGGCGCGCTTCCTGCAAACGAATTTGTTCATCGACCAATGCGCCAATAATTTGCAGCTTCAACTTGTTACGAATATCTTGTGAGTTCGGCAAACCGGACGAGGCAATAATCAGCGCCATCCGGTCATTCACATCCGATACGGTAATCGCATCTTCATTGACCACCACAGCAATGCTTTCACTGCGTGCGGCCAAGGCAGCCTGAGCGCCCACAAATAAAACCAAAAACGCCGCTAAAGTAAGTGTCAAAATACGCATCGATTAAAGCCCTTCAAATATTCTTATTATAAACAGATATATCAGCCCGTCTTTACATCTGCAAACCGTCCGCCACGGCGGTAACTTTCAAGATATGTTGGCAGAATAACATCCATTGCTGTAGGTGTTACGCCTAAATCTTCTAAACCCTGCGCCGTTTTGGCAACAACATTGTCTGTTTTAAGCGATTCAACCTGATCACGCGTCAATGGCGGGTAAGGAAGCAGGCTCATAAATGTTGCTTCCACCTTGGCAAAGCCAAAGGAAATATTCACGAGACAGCGCCGACGGCCTGTATGGCTAAACAACCGCTCATAAACTTCTTTAAAGCTGATAATGTCCGGCCCACCAAGCTCATAAACCTGACCTTGCGCGGCCTTGTTTTCCAGCGCCGCCATCACGGCGTCCGCCACATCGCCAACATAAACAGGCTGGAACTTTGTCTTGCCACCGCCAATAAGCGGCAGTACGGGGATATAACGCGCCATTTCCGCAAACATATTAAAGAAGGAATCGTCTTCACCAAAAATTATACTGGGACGCAGGATGGTTGCAGCCGAGAAATTTGATTGCACGGCCGCTTCACCTTCAAGCTTCGTCTTGGCGTATTTAGACGTGCTTTTATCAATGCCCAGCGCAGACATATGAACGAATTTTTTCACACCCACTTTTTTGCAGACACTGGCAATCATCGCTGGCAGATCAACATGCACATGCTGAAATTTCCGCGTCTTGCCTTTCTCGAACAGAATCCCGATGCAGTTCACAACAAAATCTGAATCTTTTACAGCAGCCGCAATACTCTTTTCGTCGCGATAATCACATTGCAGCGGAACAATCTGACCCACGGCGCCTACAAGTTTGAGGAAATAGGCCCGCTCCGGCACGCGCGTCGCAACTTTAACAACAAAGCCTTTTTCAGCCAGCTCACGCACCACTTGCCGCCCGACAAATCCAGTCCCACCAAATACGCAAGCAACTTTGTTGTTCATTGTCATGTGATGCTCCAATCTGCCCATAATATGGCGGGTTTAGCGACAAATATCCACCCCAAGATGTGAAACTTTTATGGCCGCGCTTGCGAATATATGAACATGATGAAAAACATTCTCCTCTTCGCTGGAATTTTAGGAATGATCGGCTTTTGGGCCACAAGCCTGCGCGCGCAGTTTGGCACTGTAGAAACAGGCACAATTGATAAGCCTGTTGTGATTGAACTCTTTACCTCGCAAAGCTGCTCTTCCTGCCCGCCTGCGGACAAAAATCTCGCAAAACTGGCCGAAAACCCAAATGTCATTGCTTTAGGCTTCCACGTAACATACTGGGATCATCTGCACTGGAAAGACACGCTGGGTCAACAATTCGCCACAAATCGCCAGCGTGCCTATGCAGCACACAAGCGCAACGGACGTGTTTATACCCCGCAAATGATTGTGAATGGGGCGGAAGAATTTGTCGGCTCGCGCGGCGGCGATATTCAACGGTCATTGGGACGCGCGAAAAACATCGAACCCATTACAGTTTCAAAAGATGGGCCATCACAGATCAAAGCAACATTGCCTAAATTAAGTAAAGGTGATTACACAATCTGGCTGGCAGGAACCAAAGACAGCCTGACACAAAACATACCTTCAGGTGAAAATCGCGGCAAAACCGTAATCTACAAAAATGCTGTTGTGCATTATGAGAACGCTCAAAACTGGGATGGCCACCCGCAGGAAGTTTTTATTGATGTTCCTTCCGATGTAAATGCTGACAACTATGTGGTGTTAGTTCAAAAAGACAGCTACGGCGCGATTATCGCCGCCGGGAAGTCTCCTTAATTCGGCTTCTCGACAAAACTATCCATCACGCGTTTTTGCCCAGCTTTTTCAAAGGCGATATCGAGCTTGTGCCCATCGATATTCACTATTTTCCCATATCCGAATTTATCGTGAAATATACGGTCACCGCGTGCAAAAACAGTCCCGCTCTCGCTCATCACTTTTCGATCATGGGTACGCGGATGCAATTCGCGCTTTTGCACCTTGGGCTTAAAACCGCTTGAATCCCAATGGCTCGAACGCCCCGCGCCCGCCAGCCCCATATCCGCCGATAACTCAATATGGTCTTTCGGCAACTCATCGACAAAACGTGAAGGGATAGAATTCACCCAGCTTCCATACATGCGCCGATTGGCAACATAGGAAATATGCGCCCGTTTTTTCGCCCGCGTAATCCCAACATACGCCAGGCGGCGCTCCTCTTCCAAACCTTTCAGCCCGTTTTCATCCATCGAACGCTGTGAAGGAAACAGCCCTTCTTCCCAACCCGGGAGGAACACCGCATCAAACTCTAACCCTTTAGCACCATGCAGAGTCATAATCGTGGCAAACTCGCCATTCGAGTTATCCTGATTGTCCAGAACCAGCGCCACATGCTCCAAAAATTCCTGTAAATTCTCATAATCCTGCATGCCCGATATAAGCTCTTTGAGGTTTTCTAAACGGCCCGGCGCTTCGGGGGTTTTATCCTCTTTCCACATCTGCATATAGCCAGATTCATCGAGAACCTGCGCCGCAAGCTCTGCATGGTTGGTACTATCAACCAAGCTGCGCCAACGCCCAAAATCATCCAGCAATTTCATCAGCGTCGTTTTAACTTTCGGGCGAAGCTCATCCGTCTGTGTCAGATCCATGATCCCATCATGCAGATTTATGCCATGCGCGCGGCCATACCCATAAAGCGTCTGCACAGTGGCATCGCCAAGCCCGCGTTTTGGTTTGTTAAGTATACGCTCCAGCGCCAGATCATCGGCAGGCTGCGCAATGACGCGCAAATATGCCAACGCATCGCGGATCTCCATGCGCTCATAAAATCGCGGACCGCCCAAAACCTTATAAGGCAAACCGAGCTTGATAAACCGCTCTTCAAATTCGCGCGTTTGAAACCCCGCGCGCACGAGAACCGCCATACCGTTGAGCGGCCAGCCTTTTCGTTGCAACTGTTCAATCTCTTCACCAACCCATCGCGCCTCAGCTTCACCGTCCCACAAGCCGCGCACCTGAAGCTTATCGCCCTCACCCGCCTCTGACCAAAGCTCTTTCCCCAGCCGCCCTTCATTATTAGCAATCACGGCATGCGCCGCTTTCAGAATATTATTGGTGCTGCGGTAATTTTGTTCGAGGCGAATAATCTTCGCGCCCGGAAAGTCTTTTTCAAATTTGAGAATGTTGCCAACTTCTGCGCCTCGCCAGCCATATATTGATTGGTCATCATCACCCACGCAGCAGATATTGTTTGATCCTTGCGCGAGTAATCTAAGCCATAAATATTGCGCAACATTGGTGTCCTGATACTCATCAACCAGAATATATTTAAAACGGCGGTGATAATCCTCAATCACAGATTTATTCGCCGGGTCTTTCAAAATCGTAATCATGTGAAGAAGCAGATCGCCAAAATCACAGGCATTAATCGCCTTCAAACGCTGCTGGTAAATTTCATAAAGCATATGCAGCTTGCCGCCCGCAATATCGCCCGTATCCTCACCAGCGGCCAGCCCCGGTGTCAGGCCACGATCTTTCCAGCGATCAATATAATTAATCATCGCCTTGGGTACCCATTTTTTATGATCAACGCCATTGGCTTCCATGATTTGTTTCAGCAACCGCACCTGATCATCCGGATCAAGAATGCTGAAATTCGAGGAAAGACCAACCAAGTCCGCATGAGAACGCAGCATCCGCGCCGCCAGAGAATGAAATGTACCGAGCCACCAGCCTTCAACCGGTTGTCCGCCCATCAGGCCACTGACGCGCTGCTTCATTTCCTGCGCGGCTTTGTTGGTAAAAGTCACCGCCAGAATTTGCGACGGATAGGCCCGGCCAGTATTTAAGAGATGTGCAAGACGAGTCGTCAGTACACGCGTTTTCCCCGTCCCCGCACCCGCCAGAACCAAAACAGGGCCGTCGAGCGCCTGAGCAGCTTCGGATTGCTCTGCGTTTAAACCCTCAAGATAAGGCGCCTGTACATCTGGGGCAGTCAGTAGATCATGCATGAAGTTAAATTAAGCTATTACCCACAAGATACAAGGCCATTACATGGGTTAGTGCTTATTTATTTTGGCCCGGCGCAGGCGCGGCAGCAACCTGATTGCGGCCATTATGCTTCGCGGTATAAAGTGCAGAGTCGGCGCGCTCAATCAAATTCTCAACCTCTTCGGCGGCAACGTATTGAGAAACACCCGCAGACAATGTCACCCGGCCCAGCGTGTCACCTGAATTTCTGTTCACAAGCTCTTTGCCTTGGACGACCGTACGGAGCGAATCTGCAACTTTCAACCCGCCTTGTAAATTGGTTTGCGGCAAAATAATCGCAAACTCTTCACCGCCATATCGCGCGGCAATATCGCGGCCTTTAACACCATCAATCAACGTCTGTCCAACAAGCCGCAAAACCTGATCACCAACCTGATGTCCGTAATTATCATTGAAAGCTTTAAAGTGATCGATATCCATGAGAATCAAACAGAAGGTTTGACCCTCTCTTTGCGCTTCTTCAGCAATGCGCAAAATTTCCGCATCAAACGCTTTGCGATTTGCAAGGTTTGTAAGACCATCGGTCAGCGCCTGCTGCTTCACAAGCTCCAGATCCCGTTGCAATTCCTGCATCACCCCTGCTGATTTTTCCAGCTCTTCTTCCAGCTTCTGGTTATGCTGAATAAAATTCTGAGTGTTATCGAGAACTAATTTTAATTTTCCGCGCATTTCTTCAGGATCTGCATCCGCATCAAGCGAACCGGCAGCATCTTGCAAGACCACATTATATTCGTGTGTAACTTCTTTAATTTCGCTCACGCTGCTTTTAACGCCTTTAATTGTTTCCTGAATTTGGTCACCGGCTTGCCGAACGCGCTCATTTTCAGTGCTTTCGCCCAGAAAACGCTGGTGCAGTTCCTCACAGCGATCATCGGTAATGCTCTGCTCATTGGCGACAAGCACATCAATCGCGCGAACAACATCCGGGTCGCAACTGGCGTAATAAACATACCAAAGCTCAAAATTCTGCGGGACAGGCGACAAGCCTTCCTGATGAATGCGCTCTAGCGCTTCACTCGCGTACTCGTTGGCTTTTTCTTTTGAATGTGAATATTGCACGACTTAGGAACCAAACTCTCGAAATTTTGAATAAACCTTAGCAAGGCGCGGCCTCTCACAAAAGGGAAATATATCATTCAGCTGAGAAAACCCCCTGAACATCTTCCATATTATCGCAAATACTGAACAAAGTCTCCGGGTTTTCATGCAAAAAACCGTCTTTTAAACAACTATTAATGGTGGCAAGCAGCGGATCCCAAAATCCGAACATATTCACCAGTATGATTGGCTTTTGATGAAGACCGATCTGCTTCCATGTTAGAATTTCAAAAAATTCAGCCAAAGTGCCCATGCCGCCGGGCAAAATCACAAAAGCATCGGCCAGCGATGCCATGGTCTGCTGCCGTTCATGCATATCTTTTGTGATGGTAAGCTTTGTAAGGTTTTTGTGAGCCCGCTCGCGGCCGGATAAAATTTCTGGCATAACGCCTATCACTTCACCGCCCGCCGCCAAAGCGGAGTTCGCCGCCGCGCCCATCAAACCACTTTGCGCACCGCCATAAACAAGCCTTAAGCCCCGCTCCGCAATCAGCGTCCCAAGCGACGCCGCTAAATCTTTATATTTTTGGGGAGCCGCATCAGACGATGCACAAAACACACAAACAGATTGCACCGCGCTACTCACCGAACCCATAGCTCTCGCCGTTCCAGATAAGCTTCAGTCCCGCGCAGTTCTCGGCCGTAACAATAAGATGGTTCTGACATGCCTTTGTTTCTTGTTCTTCTCCAGCAGGATCTTCTGCCGCTTGCTGTATATACTGGAGCTTCGTCAATAAACCACAGGTCGCGGCCTCATCTTCATCCATAAGCTCAAGAGTAACCACAGCGCTTTCAGGGCGCCCGGTCGATGGATTGTCAGAAATGGACACAACAGGCTTAACCGCGCCTTCATTGGCCACATGTGCCCCGCTCATAATCTGTTCGGCTTCGCCATCACAATCCAGATCGCCGGAGGTCCGCGCGCCATAACGCCAGAATATATCGGGGTTATCTTCGGCCAGCGCATTCATCCAGCGTGGCTGCGCTGCAGCTTCACCAATCACTGCCGCCTCTTTTTCATTCTGAAAAGATTTTTCAATCGCCGAGACGCGCTCGAGTGTCAAACGATTCATACAGCGCAAAGATTCAAGGCGCTTAAGCGATTCCGCTTCAAAATCGGCAGCTTCCTGCGCACACTCAAGATCTCGATACTCCAGCCAGCGCGCCTGAATATCTTTAATTTCCGCAAGACCTTCTGTCGGAGTTTGTCCCACAAACTTATCAAACACGGCATTAAGATCCTTTTTTGCCGCTTCGTGCTGGCGGGTGAGGCATTTCATCACATCTGCTGAGCTGCGCGCCTTGTCACAGTCCTGCGCAGCAAATGATTGCACAGACGCCAAGAGCATCAACAAAAATGAAAGAAACAACGTGCGCATCAAAACCTCATCAAAAATAATTAAATTCTGACATCAGTTATAACGAATGAAATGAAAAAGGGGTAGGGGGTAAGTTACGCGCCCATAAGGCCATCTGTTGAAAGTTTCATCTGCGCTACACGCTGCAACTCATTTTCAAGATCTTGCGTGGCTGTTGCGGAATTTTTATCGAGACCAGTAAGAGCATCCCGTTTAGCAGCATCAAGCGAAGCAATTGCAACGCCACCACTTACGGTTTCATCAGCTCCTACAATTTGCGCAGGAGGTAATTCACCAGCAGCGTCAACACCTGCAGCCGTGTAAGTTACTTTGGTTTCTGCTGCATCCAGCTCACCAAGCGCTGTTCCAACCTGCTTTTCAGAAGCATTTAATTCATCAAGCTCAGGCCATGCTGCCAGATTGCTCTCGTCAAAATACATGATTTTTTCCAAAGCCTCTGGATCTTGTTCCAGAACACTCGCCCAATTGATACTGAACTGATCTGTATTTGGCGCTTCATTTGCATCAACAATTATTCCACCAAAACTTTCATTTTGATCCGGAGAGCTATTTGCAATCAACGTATCCTTAACCGCCTGCATAACTTCTTCCGCCGGCTTCTCGCGCATACCAGCCGCAACATCTCCGGCAAGAGAAGTGTTATTACTGGCTTTCAGCCCAGCGGTTACGATGCTGCCCTTGCCTGATGCCATCCCTAGAGCCAGCTCAGCTGCTGAATCTGGTGCCATCGAGGTATCAGGAAACACTTCTTCCGGTTGAACACCTGTCGCTTTTGCAGCAACGCGAATTTCAGCCTGAGCTGTTTTAATCGCCTCCACAGCCGTAGCTTTTGTACGGGAAATTTCTTGTGCAACACTGCTCAGTCCAGCGCGCACTGGCTGTATTTGCGCATTTGCACCAGCCTGATTCACATTAACTTTTGACGATGTATCAACAGCAACATGCATTTTGAGATTGGGCGCAATCATCGAAAGCAGCGTAGCCTGCTGTGTTGCTACCTCAACGCCAGAAGCGTTATTAAAACTTTTTGATGGACCGTACAATTTTCACACCCTTTTTTTATATACATAGATAGTATATTTTATTCGTTAATTTTCTATTACCATATTGCGCTTTTTGCCTGTGTTTCCAGACTTTTACGCTTACCTTAAAATACCGCAAACGCATCCACTTACGCAAATACGTACACAGTTTATAAGTTGAATCAATATGTTATAGGAAATTTTAGTTCAGATGCGCCCGGCGGTAACTCAAGGCCTTAGCTACATGGGTTTTTTCAATTTTTTCAAACTCTTGGCCGAAAATTACGCCCTGCAGATCGGCAATGGTGCGCGAAACGCGTATATCCAGCGTTCCGGCCCACGCTGCTTCCCCGCCGCACGCTTCAGGGCAGATCAAAGAATTATCATTGGCGCTGGCGTGCATAGCCGCAGGCAATACGCCGTTCACCCCGCGTATAGACGCATCCAGTGACAGCTCCCCCAGCACAACAAACGCCGCCAGCTCTTCTTTCGGAATAACATCCATCGCCGCCAGCAAGCCCAGCGCGATAGGTAAATCATAATGGCTGCCCTCTTTCGCCAGATCGGCCGGCGCCATATTTACAGTGAGACATTTGGGAGGAAGCGTAATACCAAGCCCCAGCGCTTCAAAACGCGCACGCACTCTTTACTCTCTGCCACCGCTTTATCGGGAAGACCGACAATCGTGAACGCCGGCAGGCCATTGGAGATTTGCACCTGTACATCCACAGGCTGTACATCGATCCCTTGAAAGGCAACGGTGTTAATGCGCGCGACCATCGTTTTGTCCCCTTATGCGTGCTGTCCACAGATTTTTATTTTTCGTGAAAACACCAGTTTCTCTGCGCTTTATAGTATATGTGGATAAAAAAGAAACGGCCGTTAAGAACTTGTTTACCTTTACCCATTAAACAGGGGGGACAGGCGGCGTTTTTTATCGCCGCGATGGAAGAGGAAAAAGACAATGTTGAGTGATAAAGATTTAGCCAAATTAACCAACACGCTGCAGGTCCCCCTGATCGTCCAGGACATTCTGGATGGCGAAGCGACATTAGGCCCGGACGTACAATATGGCCTGCATGAAATTTTAAGCGATTACCAACCTGATTCCGCGCTGCTGTGCATTGCCTTAAGCGCGCGCAAAATCGCTGCCAAGTTTCAATATAATTCACCGAATATGGGCATCATGAAAATGGAATGTGATCGCATGATCGCCGATTATGCCGAGCTATGGATGAACCACGCCGAGGACAAAAACGTCGATGATAATGTTGTTTTTGATACGCTGGAACAAATTCCCGAAGATTTAGAAGCCCTCGCTGAGCTGCTTGAAATTAACATGAGCCTGCTACGCGGTCCGAATAAAGACTTTGCCGCGCTGGTTGAAATTCTCGCCGTGCAGGCCAGAGCGCAGGTTCTGATCGCCGATACTTTTATCGATATAATGGAACAAGATGATCAGCCGCAAGCGCCTCTGGCATCAGAGCCAGTTCTACAAGCGGGCAACGATAATATTATTCAATTTCCAGGCACTGTTCGAGCATAGGGCCCGCGTATAAACAAAATTCAGTTTCCTCCAAGAAACATCATGGGCTTCCTTTAGGAGGCCCATTTTGTTATGCCGCTCTTTTACGAACTTATGAGGCGACCATCGGCCCGATCACCGCCCCGCCCAGAATGTGAATGTGGAAATGTGGCACTTCCTGCCCACCATGCGCGCCCGTATTGGCAATGGTGCGAAAACCATCGCTGGCCAAACCCTTATCATTGGCAATTTTGGAAACAGCTTCATAAAAACCCTTAATCTCTTCAGCGCTCGCTTCGCGGCCAAAATCATCAATGGAAATATAGTTGCCCTTAGGGATCACCAGAACATGCACAGGCGCTTGCGGCGCTATATCGTTAAACGCGAGCACATAGTCATCCTCATACACCTTGTCGCACGGAATTTCCCCGCGCAGAATTTTCGCAAAAATATTTTGATCATCATAACCCATCACAAAAGCTCTTTCTTTGAAGTGGTTTGAAGGTTATATAAAGCACATGTTATTGACCATGCTCAAATCAAAACTCCATCGCGCCACCGTCACGCAGAGCGATCTGCATTATGAAGGTTCCATCACCGTTGATCGTGATCTGATGGATACAGGAGAAATTCTTCCCTATGAACAAGTCGATGTCCTCAATATTACCAATGGCGAGCGCTTTACCACCTATGCCATTGAAGGCGAGCGCGGCTCAGGCACCATCGGCATTAACGGCGCCGCGGCAAGGTTAGTTCAAACCGGTGATTTGGTGATTATCTGTTCCTATTGTGAGATCGAAAAAGAAAAAGCGCGGAATTATAACCCGACTATTATTTTGCTGGACGAAGAGAATAAGCCAAAAGCGGCTTAAGCCCCGCGGCTAGCCTTTTCCTCATGCCCGGATGTACCAAAACGTTGATCCAGCTCTCCAAGCACTTCATCCGGCGCAATATTGTGATGGGAAAGTAGCACGAGCAGGTGAAACAGCACGTCCGCACTTTCATAAACCAGCGCGCTCCGAATGGCGGCATCTTCTGGTGATTTTTCTAGCCTTAAACCTTCAACAATAGTTTCCTCTGCCTCTTCGCGAATTTTCTCAGAAATTTTTGCGGCGCCTTTATCGTATAAGCTCGCAACATAGGAGCTCTCCGGATCGGACTTTTTCCGCTCCTGCAATACATCATAAAGCTTGTTCAAAATATGCATTCTTAAGCCCTCACGGCAATTCCAGCTTCGGCCATCGCGGCCTTCGCCTCAGCGATTGTATACTCACCAAAATGAAAAATAGAGGCCGCCAGAACCGCCGATGCGTGGCCTTCGGTAACGCCTTCAACCAGATGCTGCAAATTCCCAACCCCGCCAGAGGCAATCACGGGAATATTCACAGCCGTCGAAACCGCGCGCGTGAGCTCTAAATTAAATCCAATCTTCGTTCCATCACGGTCCATTGAGGTCAGCAAAATTTCACCCGCGCCATATTCCGCCATCTTGATCGCCCATTCAACCGCGTCAATGCCGGTGCCTTCACGCCCACCATGGGTGAAAATCTCCCACCCCTCGGAGCCATCTTCTTTTTCCTTCGCATCAATCGCCACGACTATGCATTGGCTACCACATTTCTCCGAGGCCTCTTTAACGAATTCAGGATTCTTAACCGCCGCAGAGTTAATCGAAACTTTATCGGCACCCGCATTCAAAAGATTGCGAATATGCTCGATAGAGGAAATTCCACCGCCAACCGTCATCGGAATAAAAACCTCGTTTGCGACCTCTTCCACCATATGAATGATTGTATCGCGCTGCTCATGCGTAGCGGTAATGTCGAGGAAACAAATCTCATCCGCGCCTTGATCGTTATAGATCTTGGCTTGTTCCACCGGGTCGCCAGCATCTACAATATCGACAAAATTCACGCCCTTGACGACGCGGCCCTTATCGATATCTAAACAGGGAATGATGCGGGTTTTTAGCATGAGAGTGCCAGCGCCTCTTTCGGATCAATGCGTTTATCATAGAAGGCTTTGCCGACAATGACGCCATTGAGACCGTGGCTCTCACTCGCCGCTTTGACAGCCTTAATATCCTCCATTGAACCTGCTCCGCCTGAGGCAATCACAGGAATAGATGTGCTTTCCGCCAACGCGATCGTCGCTTCCATATTTACGCCTTTACCTGTCCCGTCACGATCAATATCAGTATAAATAATCGCCGCCACGCCCGCATCTTCGAAATGAGACGCCAGCAACGTGGCTTCAATGTTCGATCCATCAACCCAGCCATCGACCATCACTTCACCATTCAGCGCATCAATCCCCACAGCAATTTGCCCGGGAAACTCACGGCAAGCCCAGCGCACAAGCTCCGGATCGCGCACGGCCGCCGTCCCTAAAATAACGCGGCTAATCCCGGCCTCAATCCAATGTTCAATTTGCCCGTGATTGCGAATGCCGCCGCCAAGCTGCACAGGAATATCAACAGATTTGAGAATATCGCGCACCGCATGGTGGTTTTCCGGCGCGCCGTGAACCGCACCATCCAAATCAACAACATGCAGCCAGTTAAAACCGGTCTGCACCCATTCGAACGCCTGCGCGCCCGGATTTTCATTATAGACAGTGTCGCGCGTCATATCGCCCTGTACAAGGCGTACGCACTTTCCATCTTTGAGGTCTATTGCGGGGTAAATGATCATAATGGAAAGATATAGAGAATCGTTGCTGTTGAAGCAAGGTAGCAACGCTATTTAGCACACTCAACACTTTTTCAACATTTAGGTTGACATAATTTTATAGCTTATGGTAATACACATGCTCTTAAATTATTTAGAGTAAAGGATCAGAAAAAGTGGATAATAAAATCGAGTTTAACGAAGGGCAGCGGGCAATGATGGTACAGGCGCGTATCGATCACTTAAACATGACAGAAGAAGAAGCGAACGCCCATGTTGACTATGTTGAAATGACCGGTGAAGTAATAGAATTTGGAGCTGGTTCGTTATTAAATTATTCACATCTTCAAAACCCAGATGGCACTTTCAAAGATGACCTTGCAAAGCTTTTTCCCGGATTAGACCCCAAAACCGTCTTCGAAAAAACGATTACGGCAAGAATTGAAGGGTATGAAAGTGATTTTGTTTGTTACGACACACATTATCGCGGCACACCCGAGAAACCTGGCATTACCATTGGTGTTGATAAAAAAGAAGATGGATTTACCGATGGTGGTCTCCTTATAACAAAAATCGATCGTCTAGATCCAAATGTTGCGGCAGCTTTCGACGTCTATAATTTAGAAAAATTTAAAGAGCGTGAATTCCCGCCCAATATGCCAATTTATAATTTTAAATTACTCGAGGCTACTGTAGATGGCGGGCAAACCAAAAAAGGTCTTGTCTGTGTCGCCGATGCAACAGGACCGCTATACATTTATAATACTAATAACCAATTTGCAGAAAAAGATCCGAAATACGCCATTGCAAGAGGCCCTGAAGGTGACGCAATTAAAAACGAAATCATGGCCACCGCTGGCTGCCCAATAGACCCTAAGACAGGTGACGCTAAAGGCAAGGGTTCCGTTACCAATGCGGATTACGCAAGAAATCTAATTAATGATCATATAGAGAGAGATATTCCAATTCCACAGCGATATATAGATCGGTTTATGGGCATATTGCGACATAGGGCCACGTTGGAAAAGACAATACACCTTAATCTTGAAAAACATGAATACACAGGAATCAAATCCAACAAATTAATCTTTATGGGCTTATTTCTTGATGCAGCAACTGCACATAACCAACAATTTGAAGTTGCCAATGACAATAAGGTGGATAAATCACTTACACAACAAATGAAATAAGCTTTAGGGCCCCTGCTCAACCGCTTTCGGGTTGATGACTTTATAGTAATAATAGCCCTTAAGAACGCTGTCCGCCACGCGCACAGAATAAGGATGCATGCCGAAACGCACATACCCCAGCGCTTCATAAATCTCGATTGCACGCTCCATCGTTTCGCGCACTTCAAGGTTGATCACGGCAAACTCTTCGCTTACCGCAACCTCTTCGGCTTTTTCAACCAGCATTTTAGCCAGCCCGTGACCACGCGCCCAAGGTGCAACAAAATTCGTGGTCAGACTCACGGTATGCGCTTGCGCTTCATTATGCGCCGGCGGTTTCCAGAGCTGACAGGTTCCGCAAATCACACCATCCAGCCGCGCAACCAGTAATATCCGCGCTGGCATTGCAATGACACCTTGCCAATAGCGCTCCATGGCATCACGATTCGGCACATCAACCCAGCCAAATCCGCCGCCGCCATTAATCGCCGCATCGGTTGCGTCGCACAGATCATTAAGATCTGCCACGGTAAGGCTCCGGGCAACTTCCACTTTTGGAGCAGGCACTAAAGGCTGTAATTTGGTTTGATCGCTCATTAATACAAAACTCCGTTTTATCTGGTCTCAACCTACTTTTACCCTAAAGGGCACAAGAGGAAGGTTGAGCAGGCCTTATCAAGGTTTCCAATGCATAAAATCACGCAGTAATCGTAAGCCAGCTTCCTGACTTTTCTCGGGGTGAAATTGAACGCCCGCTATATTATCGCGGCCTACTGCGGCGGCGAATAAGCCACCATAATCGGCCAGTGCTAGAACATGATGGTTATACTCACATTCAAACATAAAAGAGTGAACAAAATAGTAATGATCACGTCTCTGATCAGAACTTTCTGTGCTGCGAAGCACAAAGTGTCTGTTGTCCTGTTCGCCTGAACTCGGCATCACCAGTTCGTTCCAGCCCATATGCGGAATTTTTAAGCTCTTATCCTGAATTCGCTCAGCCATGGGAACAACCTGCCCCTGTACCCAGTCAAGTCCACCATGCACTCCATGTTCAAGCCCCCGAGTCGCAAGGAGCTGCATCCCGACACAAATACCTAAAAATGGTTTCCCATCTTTGAGAACGCGGGCCTGGAGCGCTTCAATCATACCTTCAGTATTTTGGAGATTATCCATGCAATCACCAAAGGCACCCTGACCCGGCAGCACAATACGGTCTGCCTTTGCAACGTCCTCCGCCTGTGAAGACACCAGCACTTCGCAATCCAGCGCTTCATTAACAATCACATGCTTAAAAGCCCTCTCCGCACTGCGCAAATTGCCGGAGCCGTAATCAATGATGACGATTTTCTCTTTGGACATGGCGTCTTTATACGATTTTGGCACAAAAAGTCGAGTGAAGTTTTTTTTGACATAACAAAAATACCTTTGTATAAACTTATCCTATGAAACATGCATTCGCCGATAATAGCTCGTTACCAATAGCTGAAAGCGCAGGACAAGTACCGCCTATGCTTAAAATCAACGATACAAGGGCTGTGTTAATACAGAACCCAGAATGGATGGAAACAACTCGCCGCATCCGGCAAGGTCTGAAAATCGGTGACAATAGAGAATTAGCAGCACTTTACACTGATGACCCCACAAAAAAACGGGGTTTTAAGATAACAGGAGAGAATGAGTATTTTAAACCTTTCACCTCTGGCGAAATTTTTGCCGAAGCTAAGGATGGTGGCGTTCATATAGATGAAGATGCTCTCGCTTTACTAACTGCGCATTTAAATAACTTGCGCGAAAGCTTTGAAGAAATTTGCGCACAATATTGTAATAATAATCTTCGAATAGCTGGCCGGCTTCTGTTCGCTCCAATAGGAGCGCGCGGACGCTCACCCTCCATGCATGTTGACAACGTTCCCCTAACACTACACAGCACTTTCGCTGGTGGAAGATTGAACATTCATACAGGAACGTCTTTAGATGACATTATATGGGATATGATGAATCGCAAAAAAACACCTAATAAACTTGTATTGCGACAAATTACAAATGATTCCCGTGAACAATTTATCGATGCGGCCTTCGGCGATGCCGTTGTTATGCGGGGACAAAAAAACCTGAATTTAGATGACAAGAATATACGTAACAGAGTTTGCGTTCACACATCATCACGAGACATTTGCGATCTAGGTCAGGCCGCCGTGACTTTTACCCAAAAACCCCTCGACTTCGCCGGCATAGAGCTCTAATTAAATCCTATGAGCATTAATTTTTACCGCTGGAATGAAATCGATGAGGCCGCAAAAGCGCGTATAATGCGGCGCTCACAGGCCAATATTGACGCCGTTGTAGAACAAGTGATGCCCATTATCAATGATGTGGCAAAGCGCGGCGATGCGGCATTAATCGACTACGCCAAAAAGTTTGAAGAAGCAGATGTAAAAAATATCAAGGCTTGGGACAAAGAATTCGAAGAAGCTGAAACAGCGCTCGATGATGACCTAAAAGCCGCAATCCAGCACTGCGTAGCCAACGTCAAAAAATTCCACCAAGAGCAAATGAACCGGGTTGAAGAGCCCTGGATGATCGAAATCGAGCCCGGCGTTTTCGCAGGTGAGCAGGTCAACCCAATCGAATCCGTCGGCCTCTATATCCCGCGCGGCAAAGGTGCATTCCCCTCCGCGCTTTATATGCTGGCCATTCCGGCCATGATCGCGGGCGTAAAAGACATCGCTGTGGTTAGCCCGCCAACCAAAGATGGCAAGACAGATGCGGCAACGCTCTACACAGCTCGGCTTTGCGGCATTGAAAATGTTTATAAGGCTGGCGGCGCGCAAGCCATTGCAGCGCTTGCCTTTGGTACAGAGACAATTCCCAAAGTCAAAAAAGTCCTCGGACCCGGTAGCCCTTATGTAGCCGCAGCCAAGCGTGTATGTTCCGTAATTATGGACCCCGGCATGCCCGCAGGCCCATCTGAATCAATCGTGCTCGCCGATGAAACTGCAAACTTCGAAAATACCTGCTGGGATATTTTGAACGAAGCCGAACACGGCGAAGACAGCGCAGCGCTTTTAATCACGCACGACGAAACCCTAGCCGAATTTGTACGCGAAAATTTACCCAAAAAAATCGCCGAACTGCCCGAGCCGCACAAAGCCATCTGCACAAAAGTCATGTCCGATTACGGCGGCGTTATCCTCACTGAAAGCCTTGAACAATCAATCGAGGTTGCCAATGAATACGCGCCCGAGCACCTCCACCTCAAAACCGCAGATGCAGAAAATGTGGCAAAAAAACTGCTGCACGCTGGCGAAATTCTCATCGGCGAATACACACCTTCATCGCTGGGCAATTACGGCATCGGCGTTAATCATGTCCTGCCAACAGGCGGCTGGGCGCACACTTATTCATGTACATCCGTTTGGGATTTCCTCAAACGCACGAGCGTTTCACGCTGCACCAAAGAAGGCTTTGAAAGCTTGAAGCCAACTGTCACCACCCTAACTGATTACGAGAATTTCCCGGCGCACGGCGATGTATTGCGCAAACGAAACCTTTAGGAGAAAAGATCATGAAACTTCTGACCCTGCTTGCTTTATTGTTCATTCCTTTATCTGCAACCGCGCAAGAAAACGGCGTAGAAATCGTAAAAGTGCGTGATGGCATTCATATGCTGATCAGCCCCAATGGCGGTAATGTCACCGCCTCCACAGGCGAAGACGGTACCTTTATCGTTGATGATAATCTTGAAGGGCGCGGATCTATTCTGACCGATGCGATTAAGGGACTTAATGGACAGGACATCAAATTCATCCTCAACACCCATTACCATTTCGACCATACTGGCACGAACGAAACGTTCGGAGAAAATGGCGCGATCATTGTTGCCCATGACAATGTCCGTGAGCGTTTAAGCACCAAACAATTCATCAGCTTCTTCAAAAAAGAAATGCCCGCGCTTTCAAAATCTGGCCTGCCTGTTGTCACTTTTGCCGAAGGCCTGAACCTGCATTATAACGGCGATGATGTGCAGATTATTCACCTACCAAATGCGCACACGGACGGAGATTCAGCGGCCTTCTTTAAAAATCAAAATGTTATCGTCACTGGCGACACCGTGTTTAACGGCATGTACCCGTTCATTGATGCCGAACATGGCGGGTCAATTAAAGGTACGCTCGCCGCACACGATACGCTAATCGCTCTGGCCGATGAGGGCACCGCCATCATCCCGGGCCACGGCCCACTAATGAATAAAGCAGATCTACAAGCCTATCGTGATGCCCTCGCCGCCATTACCGCAAACATTGGAGCCGCCATCAAAGACGGTAAGACTTTGGAAGAAACCATCGCAATGAAACCCAGCGCAAAGTTTGATGAAAAAATGGGCGGCGGATTTATCACTCCCGAAATTTTTACTTCATTCCTCTATAAACATTTAAGCCGTTAGGTTTATGGCAGACGACCAAACCATCCATTATATGACGCCGCAGGGTCATAAGGTGCTGAACGATGAGCAAGACCACCTGATCCACAAAGAACGCCCGAAAATCTGCGAGATTGTGTCCTGGGCCGCTGGCAATGGTGACCGCAGCGAAAACGGTGATTACATTTATAACAAAAAACGCCTGAGGCAGATCGATGGACGACTGCGCTTTCTCAAAAAGAAACTCGAAAATTGTAAAATCGTCGACCCCAAAGACCAGCAAGGATGCGAGCGCGTCTTTTTCGGCGCAACCGTCACCTATGCCCGTGAAAATGATAGCGAAGTCACTATCAAACTTGTCGGCGTTGATGAGGCAAATTTTGATGAAGGTAAAGTCAACTGGCAATCACCAGTCGGCAAAGCGCTGCTAAAAGCAGGTGTTGGTGACACCGTCAAAGTCCGCACCGAAGAAGGCGTAGAGCACATCGAAATACTCAAAATTTCTTACACGCTGAATTAAGGCATCTTTTCGTTCATACTTTCGTATTTACACACAAGAAAATTTCATTCAAGCCATTAAGATATAAAAAAAACTTTTCATTCCGTAAAAAAATTCATGATTATTCTCTTCGGCTTTGACACCATACAACCATAGCGTGTTATTGGCAGGCTATGGTTGTTATGTTAAAACCTAAAAATCAAACAGCAATGCAAAAAAATGAACATGGCAATGTCTTGTTCATGGTTCTCATCGCTGTTGTTTATTTGGTGCGCTTTCTTACGCCGCCACACAATCTTCCCGCCCTGGTGGAGACAGTGTAATTAAAGATCAAAACCTCGTTAAGTCTGCGCAGGTTACAGAATATCCGGCAGGCGTTAAAAGTAAGGTCGATAAAATGGTAATTTTCGGAACGGACTTAACCACCCTTGAATTCAATCCGCCCTCAGCATTTGGCAGCCTGAGCGACACAAACATCGGTGTATTCCATCCAAGTGGCGGCGATGCAACATGTGTAGAAGCTTCGGCCAATGTCATGGCAAACAGCCAACCGGGACCATGGTTTTTCAATACAAATTACGAAATTGAGAATATTGGCTCCAGCGTTACCAATGACTTTGAAGGCAACGAACTTGTCGCTTTTTTACCCGGTCTTTCTAAAGGTGTTTGTGAAAAAATTAATGAAGAACTCAGCATTTCGGGTGTCCCCGTATCCAGCCTTAGCGCTGGAGAAGAAGCAGATATGGGCATCAATATGGATAATAACTACACGCTCCCTGTATCCGAGCACGCAATAAGCGCAGCCAACGGTCTAGGGGCTTTAAGCGGGCAACATATGGGCTGCTTTGAAACAAGCACTGCTGATTACGTTTACTATCACGTGATAGCGGGGCGTTAGGAATTTATCTTTAAGCACAAGTAAGTCCACACCGAAAAGGGCGTTGAGAAAATTGAGATAATCAACGTTTTTACTCTTTATAAAAATTGACATAACTAAAAAATATTGTTACACACCCTCAAAACAAAAGGTGTAAGTATGTATAATGATTGCGACGGCTTAAAAACCACGACAGACCCAGCAGACGTAACGTCCTTAATAAAACCAATTTTTAATCGAGGTTGTGCTGTGCTTCGCCCTAACTTCGGCGAAACGCTTACCGAACTTGAAGCTGATATTATGAATTTATTCTCAGGAAATGACCCCACATCAAAAAGCTTTGCCAAAGCTGATGTTCATATCGACACCGACAATGATGATGAACAGCGCATAATAGAAATCGCGGAGCGTTCAGGGTTAGATATTCCACTGGAGCTTGCTGAGCTAATTTTCGCAAACGTTCTTGAGGTTAACGAGCTTTATAACAAAGTATGCGCAACAATTGGAATATCACGAGAAGGCCGCGCTGATCTGAATGTCGTCCCAGCGGGGGGCACACCGCGTGCGCCGGAAACACATGTAGATGAATTCCCATTAATTGCACATGTAACTTATGCGCTAACGCCGCTTGATATTTTGAAAACACTCCCAAATGAAAATATTTGGCAAGCCATAATGGGCCTCAATGTCGAAGCATCCAGTTTAGCAAGAGAGGCTGATTTTATCCAATCTCATATTGGTGACATTCTATTTATGAAAGGACAAAGTTTCGGCTCAGACAATTTTGCTAATAGAATAGCATTACCACACAGGACCTCTCCAGAGGCTTCTGAATATGGACAAATATCACTCTCTATTTATTAATTAAAGCGCAAAGCTCTACAAAGCACCTTTGGTGCTTGGCAGTGCGTCCGCTGCCCGCGGATCAGTTTCCACGGCCATGCGCAGTGACTTCGCAAAGGCTTTAAACGTCGCTTCGATAATGTGATGGTTATTTGTTCCCGCAAGCTGCGTCACATGCAAAGTCATACCGGCAGCGCCGGCCAGCGCATTAAAAAACTCCTGAAACAACTCGGTATCCATTTCACCCAAACGATCAACGGTGAAATTTACATCCCAAATGAGAAACGGACGGTTCGACAGATCGAGCGACACAGAAGCCCGCGCTTCATCCATCACCAAATCAAAATGCCCATAACGGCGAATGCCTTTTTTGTCACCCACGGCTTCTTTGATAGCTTGGCCCAGCGTAATGCCAACATCTTCCGCTGTGTGGTGCCCGTCAATATGCAGATCACCATCGGCCTTAATCGTCATGTCGATCAAAGAGTGCTTCGAGAGCTGCTCCAGCATATGATCGAAAAACCCGATCCCCGTCGAAACGTCATAGGCACCGCCCCCGTCTAAATTCACGGTTGCAGAAACGCTTGTCTCATTCGTTTTACGGGTAACTGTCCCCAATCTTTCGTCTCTACCGTCTTTAGGCATCTTTGCACTCACTTGTATATCGGTTAGTCTCAAAAACAGCGCCCACAATAGCACGGATAGCCATGATTTTGCCATTCAAATCACTGTTACAGACTATTACGCTCCTCATTCCACTGGCTTTTGCACTCAACGTCTGTACGTCTGTACCGCAAGCTGAACACAAAAAGCCCGCAAACCCGCGCCCACTTTTGTTTTCCGTAAAAAACGTTGACATAACGTTAATGTTTTGTTAACTTATGGGAACTTAGAAACATTGAACAGTGATTTAAACGGCCACCACGGTAATTTGAGGAGAACATCTATAATGGATAATAATGCACACAAACCTACAGATGACCAAGATCTGGGAAATCGTTTATTTGACACTCTTCTTTCTGAACTGGATTCCCTTTATCCTGAACTGGGCCTTAAAAGCGCTAATGAAACTGAAGTTATGGCATTGATTTCAGGTATAACACCAGTCAATGGCGCTTCAGAGCCAACCATAGCTGTTACAATCATCGAGAGACTAAATCCTGAAAAAATTACAATGTCCGCCCTGCTCGAAGAAAGCGGCTTGAATGCTGAATATCAAGATAACGCTGTCCAGCAACTCCTCGAAGCCTACACAAACAAATCTCCTGCGCCAGCGCCGAAAGCTAGTGCGCTAATGCAACTTAATGCTGCGCCAACGCCGGAACCTAAATCTGCTGAGCCAGCGCAGAAACCTATACATACACACAAAAAATTTATAGAACCGGGCCAACCCCCAATTAGCGAGATAAGCCTTGAGTCCGAGGAAAAACCAAGCCTCTGGAGCAGCTTCAAAAACATGTTCCACTCAAAAAAAAATGATGATTTTTCACTCAATCTTGAGGATGCAGAAAAACCAAACACACCCGTTAAAGAAATACCCGGCGATGAAAAATCTGATTCACATACCGCCAAAGCAAAAGGACCGGAAACCCCTGAAGTTCCATTAGAAAACCAGCCCTTGAATGACGAGAGAGAAGACAACATAGAAGACGAGATAAGCCCTGAGCCCGAGAAAAAAACAGGCCTTTTTGCATGGGTAAGGAACCACGTCAAAAACTGGTTCGGCTCAGAAGAAAAAGATGTCCCTTTACTCAATCTTACGGATGAAGAAACAATAGAGCCCCCCGGCCCTAATGATTCTTCACTCGATTCCGAGGGTGCAGAAGAAAGTGCACCAGCAGACTCTACAACAACAAATCATTCAATGCCCGCCGAATCAACAGACATAGAGGCAAACCATGCTCCAAAGAGCATAATTCTATCGACAGCTGCAATTGGCGCGGAAATCGCCACAGCAGCCGCCATGCTCAAAGAAAAATATAATATTGATCCCCTAGATATCGAACATATAGGTGTGCTCCGCGAAATCCAAAGTGATGTCTCTGATGAACAGATAGATCGTGATGTTCTCATGCATATAAAAACGCATGATGGTGAAATCCGTACGGTTAAATTTTCCGGAAAGGAAACAGATTTAACGGAAACAGAAGAGCAGTTAAATACAATGGCTGGAAGTTTGAATGCCTTGAAGCAACAAATTGACCACATCAAAACAAATCTAGGCATTGAAGTTGTAGAGTTAAAACTAGACGATGCTGCCGTGAATGCAGAAAAACCCGAAAATGGTAAAACACCCACAAACAACAAATCACCACAAATGTTGGCAGAAACCGGTAACTATGTTTTCGGAGAAACCTTTCTGGAAAATCAGGATATTCTCGAAGCGCACGCTGGTGCAGATGGAAACCTGATCCTGACAACACTGGTATTTAATAAGCAAACAAAATCTAGCGATATTGTGACAGAGCAATCAGTAAACATTCAGGACAACAAACTGGGTCTGAGCGCAGAAGAAATCGCGAGTGATCTAAACGAGTTAAAAAAACGTAGAGATGGCGTACGTACACGCCCACGTCAAAATTCTGCTAACATAACAAGCGCACATTACGCAGAAGCAGCCAACGACACTGAAAAATCCGACGCTTCTGTAGATTCTACAGCAGAAAACCAAGCGCCTGCCAATGCTCCGACAAATGAAAACACAAATGGCGACAACTCTATAAAAGATAGCTCGTTTTTTGCCGGTAGTTTCTTAGCTGCAGCAAATGAAAATAATAAACGCAAACAAGAATATAGTTACCACTCAAGCGAAGACGCAGACATCAGACTACAAAGCATCAAAGGTGTAACGCCGATCAATGGTGACGAAGTCATCAATTCAAAAAGCAAGTTGGTTATAGAGATGGAAAACGGAAAGGTCTTTAACATCTATGTAGGACCTAACGCAGTGAAGCATGCCTTCAAAAACACAAAGGATCTCGCTTTAGCCATAAACATGGCGAAGCAAGACCCTGCAAGCATAGAAGAAGAAATTAGGCAAGAAGAAGCCGGTATGTGGGAAAAATACTACAAAAACGAAAGATACGTAGTCAGCGTTGGCTAAACCATTCGCCTCTCAACATCCTCTAACGCTGACGACGAAGCAGTACGTAAAGCGCGCCATCGCCCCCATGCTGCGGCCGCGCTTTTTCAACCTTCAAAATAAGCGGCGCTAAAGACGCATCACTTAGCCATTCAGGCACACCGCGCTTTAAAACCCCCTGCCCTTGCGATAGCGGATCACGCCGCCCGTCAAGACCCGTGCCCTTCCCCGTGATAACCAAAACGCAGCGCTTCCCAGCGCTATAAGATGCAGTGATAAAGCTTTGCAAAGCCTCTTGTGCTTCAATCTGGCGCATTCCATGCAGATCCAGCCGCCCATCAATCGGCATCTGCCCTTTTCGCAGCTTCTCTGCCGTTTTACGATCAAGCCCGCTACCCGTAGCTTTTGGAACCTCAACTTTCGATAAAATTAGTGGTTTAGGGGGTGTACGTGCCGGCTTTTTGGGTGAGTTTTCGGCAAGTGTCTCATCCTTAAGCACCTGATCATGCTTAATTTTATCAACATCTTGCGTCATTTGCGCCCAAAGCTCATCATCTTTATCCGACATCGGCCCATTCTATGACAAAATTCTACAAATTCCTAAAAATTACCGAGAGGCCATAGCTTTGCATTGCTATTAAGAGCCAAATCTGGCATGAATCCTGCAATTTTGTTATAATCAAGATATATGAAACAGGCGAAACAGAATGTTTAACGCACTAGGAGGCATATTTTCTATCAAGCCGCGTCAGGCGGAGAACAGTGATACGCGCCAAAACATTCAGCGCCATGATCCTGACTTTGAACGCCCGCGCAAAAAGAAAGACTCACAAAGCGATGACAGCTTTATCCAAGAAGGCGCAACCGTCTCAGTTGCAGCTCTAAGGCTTTTCCTCCAAAATTTTATCAAAAACGGCGCAGAAGAAGGCCAGGAAAACCCTTCTGAAACCACAGCGCCCAGCGAAAAACCTGCGCCAGACCCGCTTGATTTCAAAATTCAAACTGAAATGACACTGGATGACACGAACGCCGCAGACAAAAAATCCGCCGCTGCTGCTTACGCCGCTTCAACTTATAAAAGCGCCGCACAAACGAACGACAAAAGCTCTGTCTTAATTGAAACAACCGATACAGCGCAAGGACCGCCTCTGGATTTAAGCGCCGCAGACATTCGCACCGTTTATGCCCTGATTGAAGATCTCAAGATATTGAGTGAAAAAAATATTGAATATTTACACATCGAGCGTGCTGAAAGCTTTTTGGAAAGCCTGATGAACGCGGTAAACAAAGTGAAAGCCGCGCTTTAACTTCCCGCGAGAATATAACCCGTTTCCGTTGTTAACAAATTTTCAGGCTTGGCCGGATCTTCTTCTATTTTTTGACGTAAGCGGTATATATGCGTTTCCAGCGTATGCGTCTCTATCCCTTCTGCGTATCCCCATACCGCTTTCAAAAGATCCTCTCTGGATACCGACTGATCGGCATTTTCATGCAGAAATAATAAGATCTCTTTTTCCTTGTCGGTAAGCCGCGGCCCTGCGCCCGGTTTATCCTCACGGCTTAAAAGATTATGAACCATATCAAGCTCCCAAAGCCCGACCGATAAAACCTTAATCTGCGCTGATTGGCTTTGGAGCTTTAACTGCTTTTCTATGGCATCGCCCACTGCGCCGATACGTACAGGCTTGCTAAATTGCACAGACGGCTCAAAAGCGAGCGGACAGTCTTCTCCAATATAAATATATGAAACCCCCTCAGCGTCTTGTCGCTCTTCAGGCCCGCAGACCGTGCAAACGCCCCCGTATGAACTTTGAGTCTCAACATAATCACGCAAAGCCGCGCGCGCGCGCGCTTCATCATCAACAATCACGATTTGCGGTTTTTCAGCCATAACCGGAAAGAATCTCCATATTTTCTGCGTTTTTCAAACATATACGCCCCTGCAGAATATAGCCAACATATTGATTTTTCTAGCCTTAAGAACACAAACCATCTGGCACAGCGCTTGCAAACTCTTTTTCTGGAGAAAAATAACATGATCGATGGCCTCTACAGCGCTTTAGAACAATATCCGTCTCAGCCCCAAACCGAGCCGCGCAAAGTCTTGCGCATGGTCAAAAACGAGCGTATGGGCGGCTCCGTGCCGCTCTGGGAAACCCGCTCAGATACAAATGCCATTGAATTCTCTCTAAACAAGGCCGCCAGCAGCAAGGCAGCAAGCGCCGTTCCTGAAAATGCCTTAGCTTATAAAGCCCCCGTTGAAACGCCCTATACCCAAAGTGAGGAATTCGGCTTTGGTGATCTGATCGATATGATCAACCCGCTGCACCATATCCCCGTTGTTGGGCAACTTTACCGCGGCCTAACCGGCGATGAAATTAGGCCTATTGGGCAAATTATGGGCGGCGCGCTCTTTGGTGGCCCCCTTGGCGCAGCCAGCGGCCTCATCAATGTTGTTATTCAAGAAGAAACTGGCAAGGACATGGCTGAAAATGCCGTCGCCTTTATGTTCGATGGGCAGAGCCCAAAACTAAGATCAAATGAACCTGTCTTAAATCAGAGCCCTGAAATACGCTTAGCCGCAATAGATCCAAAGGCCGGTAGTATAAATACAAATCCCCAAAACGACCTACCGGGAAGCCTCCTAGCCTTTGTCGACTTAAAAGAACGCCCTGAAATTGTTATTGAACGAAAATCTGCAGCGCAAGGACGCACAGCAGGGAGCTTCACACAAAAATCCTATCCAACCATTAATGAAAAAGCAGCGCCGCTGCGTGAACCCATCACGCAGGTCCGTTTTAATAGCTAAGCCAAAACATCAACTGCGCGCACCAAAAACCCCGGTCCCAATACGAACATAAGTGGCCCCCAGAGGAACAGCGTGCTCATAGTCCGTGCTCATCCCCATGCTGAGCTCTTTTAGGCCAAGCTCTTCTGCATATTTCTTCAAAAGGGCAAAATGCAATGCCGGCGGCTCATCTGCAGGTGGAATGCACATAAGGCCGACAACATCCAAACCACACTCACCATAGCAAAAATTATAAAGCTCTTCGAGTTCCTCAGGCCCTACGCCCGCCTTTTGCTCTTCAGCGCCGGTGTTCACCTGAATAAAACACGGCAAATCCCGGCCTTGTTTGTGCATTTCCTTCGCAAGTGCATCAGCAAGCTTTTCCCGATCAATCGTTTCAATCACATCAAACAGCGCCACCGCATCCTTAACTTTATTTGTCTGTAAGGGACCAATCAGATGAAGTTTTAAATCAGGATATTTTAACCGCCGCTCTTGCCAGCGCTCTTTTGCTTCCTGTACACGGTTTTCACCATATAAACGATGACCAGCCGCCAAGGCCTCTTCAATTCGTTCTTCTGGCTGTTTTTTGCTCACCGCAACCAGATGCACAGAATCGGACGTCCGCGCGGCATCTTCCGCCGCCACATTAATGGTGTCTTGAATATTTTTGAGGTTCTCAGCAATAGTCATAAATTTAACTTAAGCGCCATACGGACAAAAAGAAAGGGCCTCCAAAGAGGCCCTTTCGAATTCTTAAGGTCTAAATCAACTGATTAGAAGTTGATTTGTGTACCAAGAGTAACAGATGTTGCATCAACACTGTCGCCAGTCGTAAGACCAGCAACGTTATCATGCTCAACATGTGAGATAGAACCACGGAACGTCATGCCTGGGCCGTATGTGTATACAACACCACCAGTATAACGATCTGACTCAATACCATCTGTGCCAAGTGCACCAGCAATGTTACGTGTACCATCTACATTCATGTAAGACGCACCAAGCTTGAATGGGCCAGTTGTATAATCAGCACCAACAACCCATGTTTCTTCGTCATCTTGCTCAGTTGTAGCAGACAGTGGATCTTCACCAAAGTTGTCTTCTTTATAAGAAGCACCGATACCGAATGGACCGATATCAAGGTCAATACCAACGTTCCAAGCTTCACGATCATCAGAGAATGCATCAGCACCGGCTTGCACCAGATTTTCTTCAAGCTCTACATGTGTGTAACCTGCACCGAGGATAACGCCAACATTGTTGAATTGACCTTCATAACGAAGAGCCCCTTCATAGGCTTCGCCCAGAGCATCATCAACATCATCAAGATTCAATGCATCTTCTGTAGCAGCGTCAGCAATATCAGGTGTGTATGAAAGACCAAGTTGGAAACCATTCATGATTGGTGAAAGGTATGTCAGCTTGTCAGCATAACCTGTAACATCTTGTGCATAGTCAAGACCAAGACCAGCTTCAACGTTAAGAGTTGCAAGACCACCAGAAGGGTCAACTGCTACTGTATAGTTAACAGGGTTAATGTACTGACGAATACCGTCAATGTTTGAGTCTGCAGCAGGAGCAGCAACTTGTAGCAAGTATGCAGCGCCATCTTCAGCACCAAAATTCACGCGGCCCCAGCCACCTGAAAAGTATACGTAGCTCTCTTGAGCTTCGAAACTGTCAGTGCCGTTACCATCAGCTTCAGCTTCAATGTGCGCACCAACTGTCAGACCATTGTCCAAAGTTGTTTCACCACTAAAGTGAACTTCTGTGTTACGGATAATATCCAGTTCACGAGCATCAGTTGTAGCAGCTGAATCTTCATCGTTGTCTGTATATACGCCGTAACCTTTAAAATAACCACCGAGCTCAAGCTTAACTTGGGCTGCAGCAGGATTAGCAATTACTGCCATGCCGGCAATAGCTACTGTGCTTAAAAGTACTTTTTTCATTATCATTCCTCCAATAAACAGATGATAATTGTTGAACAAATAGGTTCGGAAGAACCCAAAAATGCACGCCCATAACCGAGCGAACATACACAGTAAGCCAGAGTGGGATTCATTCTTCAATGCGAATTTAGACGAATATGTCACATTTTTTTTGAAGCGTTGCATTTTTGCAACATACGATTTAAGGCCCTCATACACCGTTATACATAATATATACCCTTAAAACCCCTCTTGAGACATAAGGCGTGTCGTGTTAATCATCTTAAAGTTAATCAGGAGTTCAGAGGACAACAATGAGTGATATTCGAAAAAGCTTTTTATCTCTTTCTCTTTGTTTATTGACTGCTCTGGCGTTAACGGCCTGTGGCAGCAGCAATGACGGCGAAGGCGGCATCAAGACCGAAGCCAAATACCCGACAGGCGCAGACCGTGACGGTCAACAAGGCGGCGATATCTACGCTAAGCCTACCAGTATATTTGGCGCTGACGGCATTTCTTTTGGCGGAAAACGCGGTGAAGACAACGAAGACGGCTCTTCAGGTATTTCTGTAAACAGCTTCTTATGGCGCGCATCGCTCGATACGGTCTCCTTTATGCCGCTCGCCAGCGCCGATCCGTTTGGCGGCGTGATTCTCACCGATTGGTATACCCCGGCAGAAAACGCCGATGAACGCTTTAAGCTCAATGTCTTTATCTTAAGCCGCGCCCTACGCTCCGATGGTGTACAGGTCCGAGTCTTTAAACAAGTTCGCAGCAAAGGCGCCTGGCGTGATATCAAGCCATCCGCCGAAACAGCGCGCCAACTTGAAGACACAATCCTGACCCGTGCCCGCCAGCTTCGCGTCGCTCAACTCGACGAATAAAGCCGTTTTCTCATGATTCCCATTTTTGTGATCTCCCTTAAGGATGAAACAGCTCGCAGGGATGCGATAGCTGTACATCTCAAGGAGCGCGGCTTTGATTTTCAGTTTTTTGATGCAGTGGATGGACGGCAGATGAATGTGCTGGAACATCCCGATTATAATGCCCGCCGCCGCCGTGCCGCGCATGGTCGTGATCTTAAACCCGGCGAACTAGGCTGTTTTCTCTCTCACCGCGGAATTTATGAAGAAATATTGAGGCAAAATCTCGATTATGCTCTGGTTGTTGAAGATGACGCGCGTTTTGATGAAAACACCAAAACGGCTTTGGAAACCCTTATCAGCAAACATGCTAATTTCGATATCGTCCGCCTGCTCGGCAGCCCGAAAGTCGCCAAGGGCAAGCATCGCAAGATTGTCCCGCTGATCAAAAATTTCTGGCTGGTCCGCCTGCGCACAGCCCCCGGCGGTGCCCATGCTACTCTGATAAGCCGCAAAGGCGCGGAAAAACTTATGAAAGCCACCAAAACCTTCGCTTTTCCCATTGATACGGTTTTGGGGCGCGGCTGGGAAACCGGCATTAGGGCTTATTCCGTCCAGCCCGGACTTGCCGTGCAGGATCTTTCTTTTGAATCCGCTATCGGTGAAGAACGCCATGACAAGACCATTGCTCTTAGCGGCCTCGCCAAACTCAAATTCAAAATCACCCGCCTGCTTTTTAAATTAAGCGAAGCTCTCGGCAAAGCCTGGGTCTATTGGGGCAATGCACCGCGAGACCTTGCAACACGTAAGAAATTCAGCTAATCGTCACTCTATGACACAAGAAAAATACAACATCAAAGAATCCGAAGAGAAATGGCGCGCCCGCTGGGAAGCCGATAAATGTTTTGAGGTCACCGAAGACCCGAACAAGGAAAAATACTACGTGCTAGCCATGCTGCCCTATCCATCCGGGCGCATCCATGTCGGCCATGTCCGCAACTACACACTGTCTGATGTTGTCGCGCGCTATAAAAAAGCCCAAGGCTTTAATGTGCTCAATCCAATGGGTTGGGATGCTCTCGGCCTGCCTGCGGAAAACGCAGCTATGGAGCGCGGAACACATCCAGCAGACTGGACTTACAGCAACATTGATGAAATGAAACGCCAACTCAAGGCAATGGGACTGGCGATTGATTGGAGCCGTGAAGTCACCTCTTGCGATGTGGGCTATTATAAACACGAACAAAAAATGTTCCTCGATTTCTACGAAAAAGGCCTCGCCTATCGTAAGGAATCGGTTGTGAACTGGGACCCAGTTGATAATACCGTTCTGGCCAATGAACAGGTTGTTGATGGTAAAGGCTGGCGCACAGGCGCGCCCGTTGAGCGCCGCACACTGTCGCAATGGTTTTTGAAAATCACCCATTATGCCGATGATTTACTTGAAGCCTTGAAAGAGCTCCCCCGCTGGCCTGATAAAGTCCGCATCATGCAGGAAAACTGGATTGGTAAATCACAAGGTGTGCGCTTTGCATTCGATGTCAAAGACACTGAAGAAAAAATAGACGTGTACACAACCCGTCATGACACAATTTTCGGGGTGAGCTTTATTGTTCTGGCTGTCGACCACCCATTATCAAAAAAATTAGCAGAAGGAAAAGACGGTTTTAACGAATTCGTTCAGAAATGTCAGGCCACCGGAACATCAGAAGAAGCCATCGCCCAAGCTGAAAAAATTGGCTTCGACACCGAATATGTCGGCATTAACCCATTCGCACCTGATATTGAGGTGCCAATCCTCATCGCTAATTACGTCTTAATGGATTACGGAACGGGCGCGGTCATGGGCGTGCCTGCACACGATCAACGTGACTTTGAATTTGCAAATAAATACGGCTTAGAAATTCCACCCGTCATTCTTCCAGAAGGGGAAAATAACGATTTCTTTGAAAACCAAACAGAAGCATATTCTGGGCCTGGAAAATTGTTCAATTCCCGTTTCCTAGATGACATGAGCGTTGAAGATGCCAAAAAAGCCATGGAAGCAAAAATCGATAAACTCGGCATTGGCGAAGTAACAACGCAATACCGCCTGCGCGATTGGGGTATCTCTCGCCAGCGTTATTGGGGCTGCCCTATTCCGATGGTGCATTGTGAAACTTGCGGCGTTGTCCCTGTGCCGGAAGATCAGCTGCCCATCGAACTGCCGATGGATATTGATTATGATGAGCCGGGCAACCCATTGGCCCGTCACCCAACATGGAAAGACACAAAATGTCCAAAATGCGGCGAAACTGCCCAGCGCGAGACAGATACCTGCGACACGTTTTTTGAATCCAACTGGTATTTTCTGCGCTATCTCGATCCGCAAAATACGAAAGCCGGTTTTGATAAAGATAAAGCCGCCTATTGGATGCCCGTCGATCAATATATCGGCGGCATTGAGCACGCCGTTCTGCACCTACTTTACGCAAGATTTTGCACCCGTGCGCTAGCCGATTGCGGCTGGCTGGATGTGAAAGAACCATTCTCAGGACTATTCACCCAAGGCATGGTCACGCACGAAACATATACAGATGCTGATGGAAAATGGGTAACGCCCGCCGATTATGATGCACTGAATGAGAAAGACAAATCCGCGATCAAAGTTGGCCCATCCATTAAAATGTCAAAATCCAAAATGAATGTTATCGACCCCGAAGATATTTTGGGAACATACGGCGCGGACGCTGCGCGGCTGTTTATCCTATCCGATTCACCGCCAGAGCGTGATCTACAATGGACAGAAAGCGGCATTGAAGGCGCATGGAAATATATCAACAAATTGCACCGTATGATCATCGAACAGAAAGATGATTTACCTGCCGCTAACTCCCCCTCTCCTAAAGATTTCAGTGAAGCCGCGAACGATCTTCGCAGCGCCACCCATAAAACTGTTCATGGCGTTGCCAAAAGTATCGAAGATTTCGCCATGAATAAAGCCGTCGCGCAAATTCGTGAGTTATCCAACGCCATCCAAAGCTTCAAGCCTGTCGATGACGCCGACCGCTGGGCCCAGCGCGAAGCGTTCGAAGCGCTTATCAAACTGTTCGGCCCAATGATGCCGCATTTGGCAGAAGAGCTATGGGCCGAGTTGGGACATAAAACACTCCTCGCCGAATCACCATGGCCGGAAGTCGATGAGAGCTTGCTCAGCGATGACACAGTCACCATCGGCGTGCAGGTTAACGGCAAGGTCCGCGCGCAAATCACCCTCGCGCCCGATGCCGCGGAAGACACCGCGCGCGAAGCTGCTCTGGCCCAAGACAATGTCAAAAAAGCGATGGACGGCAAAGAGATCCGTAAATTCATTTATGTCCCGGGTAAAATCGTTAATTTGGTGGCAGGATAAAATGGACGGACAAGCCATAAAACCGATTTTCTGGCTATGGATTCCCATTATCTGGATGATCGGCCAACTGGCCGCCGAAGCGCTCATCCCTAATGAAACTCTTTTAAATTTCCACCGTGAAAACGGTCTGCATGAATGGCTGCAATTTGCCATGCTGGTCGGCGTATTTGGTTTGGCCTGTAAAATTTTTCTGCAGATGGACCGAAAGGCCAATATCTGGCTTACGCTCTGGATTATCGTGGCTGCGCTGGGAAGTTTTTATGTCGCCGCCGAAGAAATCAGCTGGGGCCAATGGATCTTCCAATGGACAACACCCGAAGATTGGCAGGCGCGCAATTACCAAAACGAAACTAACCTGCATAACACTTCGAAATGGCTCAACCAAAAACCACGCCTCCTCCTTGAAATCGGCGTCATTGCCGGAGGCACGATCATCCCGCTGCTGCGCAGATTCAAAGCCGATTGGCTGCCTAAAAAATTCAATATTATTTATCCGCCAACAATTCTGGCCGTGACGTCGCTCATTTATATCTTTGCCAAATTCGGCCAAAAAATCTGCAAAATGAATTTCGATGCTCGCATATTCCAGCGCGCCAGCGAAGTCGAAGAACTCTATTTGTTCTTTTTCGTCTTGCTCTATATGATCATTTTACAAACGCGTATATTAGGGTACAAAAAATCATGAACAGAATTTCCACATACCTGCTTTTGATGTCTTTAGGCATCATCGCCGCATGCGGTTTTCACCCAGTTTATGGCGTCAATAAATACACCGCTATCGGTGTTGAGGAGCATCTATCTCAAATAGAAATCAGCGGCATCCCTGATCGTGAAGGACAATTTCTGCGCAACGCCCTCATCGAACGTTTCTATCGCGATGGCCGCCCGGCAAACCCAAAATATAAATTATCTATGAGCCCTGTATCCGAAAGCCTCCGCGATCTGGATATCACCATTGATTCGGATACAACGCGCGGTCAGCTAACCTTAAGAATTACGATGATACTGAACGACAAAAAAACAGGCGAAACACTTTTAAAACGCAACCTGCGCTCCATCGCCAGCTATAACATCATCGACAGCGAATTTGCCAACCGCGTATCCGAACAAAACACCCGCGAAAATGCACTGAGCGACCTCGCTCGCCAGATCGAAGAACAACTCGCACTGCACTTCAAACGCCAATCTTAATTTATGCTATAAAAAAGTAATAAAATTACCTAAAAAATATATTGACGGTTTTACAATAACCGCGCTATAAGGAAAACATTATCGCCAAACAATTTTGGTTTTTGGCAAAGATTTGAAAAGCGAAGAGTATTTCAATACTTGAGCGAAACAAATCAAAGCAAAAAATCAAAATTGTTTGGCGAAATCGCGGCATTTGATGGACTCAGCTTGCACCGCGTTAAAAAAGCTAAAGCGCCACGGTAAAGAGCCTCGCTCCCGCCCGTGGTCTCCACATTTTGGAAACCTGGCGGGGTATGCTTTAAGGCTTAATCCTTAATTCTCCCCAACAGACTTAGAAATATTTTTAACCCGATTTTCGGGCAAGTTTTTTGGAGATAAACATGACACTTCAGCCACATGAAGACGTACCGGCACAAGGAACAACCTACGGAAACGGCGACCATAGAATTATTGGAGCGCATTTCGATAAAATGGCCGAAAAATACAAAATTGGCAGTAAAAAAGTAGAATGGATCGGCCCAATTGTCGTTTTCGAAGCATTACAAGCGGAAATTAATAAACGGTCACTTAATAACAACGACTTATTTATTTTAGATCTGGGTACCGGACACGGTGAACTAGGCGAGCACTTTAAACAAAAGCATAACGGAACTGTCCACGTAACCGGTGTTGATCTTTCTCAAGAAATGCTGAAAAGGGCAACAGAAGGAAAACATATTGATAGAGCAATACATAGCGGCGCCGAAGACTTGCCCTGGAGTCCAAGTAATGAATTCCACATCGTAACCTGTGTCGGCGTTCTTGATTTTATTGAAAATACCCAAAACTTTGCAAAAGAAGTCACTCGTGTTCTAAAGCCTGGAGGGTTATTCGGTTTTTGCTATGAACCCCAAGGAACTGAATTTCCAGGTGTTAAAAGTATAAAACACCACACACCAACATTACGAGGACAGTTCGAGAGAAACGGTGCAGAAATTATAACAATAGAAGAACAACCGAGTATCTTCAAAAATTTCATAACCGGAGTTCCCGTGACAAACAACATCATGGTTGGAAGAATGCCTGACTAATAAGGTCGCCCGTTATAGAAACATGCTATTTGCTATTTTTCTCACTTGCCCCATATTATACGAAACAAATGAGAGAAGGCCCATTATGTCTGAAGTCAACGCCAGCGATCTGCGACTTATCGAATCCCCGGATGATGTTATTCATCTTTATAAAGGTGCCGGTAACGATTCTATGATTGGCGTCGAAGTTGAGCTTGGCTTTTTCGACCCGAAAAGCCTGGATCTTGCGATCATGAGTGTTTGCCAGAACAAGGTTGTTAAAAATGCGGTAAACGACGCCTGCGGCAGCGACTTTGCCCGCAACGAACCAACATCAGAAATGCTAGAAATCGGCTCAATCCCCGGTGGCCCTAGTGAACTCAAAGCTATTATGAAGGATGCGCAGCACAAAATCGAATGCCTCACGCAAAAGGCCAGCGATATCGGTCTTAAACGTTCATATTTCCAGCATCTGCCGGATAAAACAGCCGCTGAGCTTCTGGACAATCTTATGGATGTTGATCGCTATCAGGCCTTTTTCGGCCCGCCGCGAGAGGACATGCAAGCGGTGGCCGCCTATTTTTCGGTTTGTAAGTCTAACCAAGTTTCAGTGAGCTATCGTGACCATAATCATATGCTGGACAATGTCCGGCGGCTCTATGCCCTAAGTCCTTTCCTGTTCATGATCACCGATAATGCAGCCGCCTTTAATGAAGGCCAGCCATTCACAGGCAATGCCGGTATGCATCACCGCGCCGCATTAGGCAGCCGCGGCAGCGTACCCTCTTATCTTTACACCGCAAAAACGGGCGAAGAATATATTCACAGCCACATTGATAACGTCATGAACAATCCGCTTTTCGTTTATTACGATGAAAAGGGCGAGATGATCCGTTTGCCCTCGGGCACTTTCACCAGTTTTAATGAACTGCGCGATCAAGGCTTGAATACGGCCACAAATTATTTTTTCTCCCAAAGCATCCTCTGGCCAGATATAAAAATTGCAGCACTAAGAAACAAACAGAATGAAATCGTCAATCATCGCTATGAAGCGCGAATGTTCGGCGTTGGCGTGCATCAACATCAAACCGCTTTGCTAATTATGGCGGCGTTGGCTTTTGACAGTGTATTTGCGCAGAAAGTTGATGAGATTTTGGGCCGTTATGGCTTCGATTTATCAAACCCCGAATCCCTGAAAACGCCATTGGAAACCGCTTATAAGGCAGCGCGCCAACATAACGAAAAATTCCTCGATATCCCCTATGGGCAAGGAACAATGGCAGATTTTGCTAAGAATTTTGCTGATCTAATTCAAAACGCCAGCTTGATGGGTGATTACGAAGATGAGCTCAGCCCCCTGCTCACCATCTGCCGCACTGGCTGTACCGATTCCAAGGTAAACGCCCTGCTTTTTGATACGCTGGACAAAGCCAAGGATTTTCAACGCTCTTACGACCAAAAAATCTTTGAAAACCCCGGTCTTTGCGCCCGCACCCTGTTCAAAAAACAAATTTCCACTCACCCGCAGCGCGCAGAAACTTGCTCAACAGTCTGATGCCATTACAAAAATACATAAAGACCGACCAGTCGGTATGTTTATAACTTTTTGTGTTCTGCGAGGTTAATATTGGCCACCTACGAGAATCTGTTTAAGCTTTAATCTATGAAATTAGCATATCGTGACATCGAGCCATTCGTAAAAGCCCCTAACCCGGCAGCACGAGTTATACTAGCCTACGGCCCAGATAACGGGCTGATGAAAGAACGCGCTAGTATTATGGGCAAAACTGTCGTTGAAGACCTAAGCGACCCCTTTAACGCCATCACCTTGTCTACAGATGTCCTCAGCGATGATCCGGCAAGGCTTACTGACGAGGCCGGCGCCATCTCGATGATGGGTGGAGATCGGCTCATTCGCATTGAAGACGCAGGCGATAAAGTCACGCCTCTCGTTAAAACATACCTCGAAAATCCATCCGAATCGGCCCTTATTATTCTCGAAGCTGGTGAACTCAGCCCGCGCAGTTCCCTGCGTAAACTCTGCGAATCAGCCAAAAACGCCGCTGCTGTGCCCTGTTACGTTGAAGATGAGCGCGATTTAGGCCGCCTGATCCGTGAAACATTCCAAGCTGAAGGTGTTGGTATAGACCAGGATGCAGTCACCTGGCTGGCTGCCAATATATCCGGGGATCGCCAGAAAGCCAGAAATGAGCTCGAAAAACTCATAACTTATAAAGGACATGACAAAACACCCGTAAGCATCCACGACGTTCAGGCCTGCTGCGGTGAGGCAGGCGCCTTAGCCCTTGATGATTTGGTTTATGCAACCGCAGGACACAACACACTCGGCGCGCTCAGAACTTTTAACCAGCTTATGGAAGAGGGAGTTTCATTCGTTGTCATCCTGCGCTCTTTGCAAACACATTTCCGTAAACTGCACCTCACCAAAACCAAGGCTGAGAAGGGCGAATCGATAGAAAGTGCCATGAAAACCTTGAGCCCTCCAATCTTCTTTAAACAGCAAAATGCCTTTAAAGCACAGGTTAATCGCTGGTCAGAAAACGGAATTTCCAAGGTATTACAAAAACTTATGGCTCTGGAAGCACAATGCAAACAAACCGGCGCCCCTGTAGAAACGCTCTGCTCACAAGCGGTGCTTGGTATCAGCAAATCCCGATAAAACGAGGCATAAGCTAGGCTGACAGCCGCCCTGCAGGAGAATCATCAGCCGCCAGTTTTTGCAGCAAACTATCGAGCTGATCAAGTGACTTAAACGACACACTCAATTTTCCACTCTTTCCATCATGGCTATCAATGCTTACCCGCATGCCAATTTTATCGGAAAGATCTTTTTCCAAGGCTAAAGTATCAACATCCTTTTTCGGCTCACTTTTCGCCGCTCGTTTAGTCGTTTTTTGCGGCCGTCCTTGCATATCAGCCACTAATTTTTCTGTTTCACGCACACTGAGATTTTGAGAAATCACCTCTTTAACAAGCTCATCAGCGTTATTAGCGGTGATTAGTGCCCGCGCATGTCCAATTGAAATCTTACCTTCACTTAAAAAAGCCTGCACAGCGTCCGGCAGGTGCAAAAGTCGCGTCATATTCGCAATATGCGAACGGCTTTTACCCAAACCCTCTGCAAGCTTTTCCTGCGTATACGCATGGTCATCAATTAGCCGTTGATAGCCATTAGCCTCATCAATTGGGTCCAAATCTTCGCGCTGAAGGTTTTCAATCAGCGCAATCTCAAAAGCCTGTGCATCCGTAATATCAAGAACAATAACAGGTACTTCATGTAATTGCGCCTTTTGTGCAGCCCGCCAACGACGCTCACCGGCAATAATTTCATATTTTTCTTTATTATCAGTGGCTTGTCGCACCAAAAGTGGCTGCAAAACCCCATGCTGCTTAATTGAATCGGCAAGCTCGCTTAGTGCAGCATCGTGGAAAATCCGCCGTGGCTGTCCCGGTCCGGGAATTAATTGATCAAGACCAAGCGAATCGCGCCTGCGCCCCTCCGCCGGCAATTCGACGTTGCCTTGCGAAAAGTCAGCCTCTTCGTCTTCAAATAGCGCGTTTAAACCGCGGCCCAATCCTCGTTTTTGAGGTTCCATAATCAAGCTCCTTATTACAAATTTCTTGTTTCACGTGAAACCATAGAAGGTGGTTACGCCGCAAGCAATTGTTTTTTGATCTTGCGCTCACGCTTTATCACTTCGCTAGCCAGATGGATATAGGCCTGCGCACCTGCGCATTTCATATCATAGACAATCGCTGGCAAGCCATAAGACGGCGCCTCAGACAAACGCACGTTGCGCGGAATAACGGTTTTATAAACCTTGTCGCCAAAAAACGCCCGCACATCACGCTCCACCATAGCCGTCAGATTATTGCGCTGATCATACATGGTGAGCACAACGCCTTGAATGTTCAAGCGAGGATTAAACTGCTTGCGTACCCGCTCAACCGTTTTAGTCAGATGGCTGAGACCTTCCAGTGCATAAAACTCACACTGCAACGGAACAATCACTGAATCAACCGCCACAAGCGCATTCAATGTCAGCAGGTTCAGAGACGGCGGGCAATCCAAAATCACATAGTCATAGGGCAGGGGGCGAAACAAAGCCTCCTTCAGGCGGTATTCACGATTATGCGCCGTAACCAGCTCAATCTCCGCACCTGACAAATGAATGGAAGAAGGCACCACAAAAAGACGCGGCACCTTCGTTTTCACCGCCGCCTCTTCTACCGACGCATCGCCAAAGAGCACATCATAGGAACTCGTCTTAATAACAGAGCGACGAATTCCCAAACCTGTGGAAGCATTCCCTTGCGGATCCAGATCAACAATCAAAACCTTTTTCCCAACCGCAGAAAGAGCTGTGGCCAGATTGATCGCTGTCGTCGTTTTACCTACACCCCCCTTTTGATTGGCAACAGCCAACAAACGCGGATAATCATGAGTCTTGAAAGACGGAGACACGGAAGCAGCAGGAAGTCTTTTCATGGCGATAAACCCTCTGAAAGAATGGAGCGAACTGGAATAAAACCATATTGCCCCGATTCCCTGCTGGATTCAACTATAGCAAGGCTTTGAGAAGCTTTTATGCACCGTTTTTGCGGGTAATATTTCTCAAATGAAGAATGCGTGCCTGACGGTCTGTCACGCTTGGAAACTGCTCGCAATCAAACAAGAAATATTTGCGTGCGCCCTCAAGCTCCTCTTCTACTTTAGCGCCCTTTAGGAACAAACATTGTAAGTTTGGGGAGGCCAAAGCCCAAGGCTCGATATACTCTAATAAGGTTTTTAAATCAGCCAGCGCCCGGGCTGTGATGAGGTCCGGACAGATGTCATTTTGTACATCTTCTATACGCGAATTATGCACCGTTACATCCACATTTGTTTCACGTGAAACCGTTTTCAAAAACTGACACTTGCGTTCATCCGATTCAATCAAGCGAACTTTTAAGTCCGGTCGCAATATCGCCAGCACCAATCCGGGAAACCCAGCGCCGCTACCTAAATCAAAAACAATTCGTGATTCACGTGAAACATCGAATGGCATATGCCGGTCAATCTGCACCGAGTCCGCAAAATGCCGCACCCAAGCCTCATCGATTGTTTTGGAACTAACCAGATTAATCGCCTTTTGCCACTTTAATAAAAGCGCGTGATAGAGCTCTAACTTCTCATGCGTTTCACGTGAAACGTCAATGTTAAGATCTTTAGGCCACATGACGTTTTTTTGATTTCTGGCCAGATTTTTGTGATGAATTTTTGCGCTTCACATGCCGGAGCAAAGCAACAACGGCCGCCGGGGTTATGCCAGGAATACGAGATGCCGCACCTAGCGTTGTAGGTCGTACTAACTCAAATTTTGCCCGCACTTCATTCGACAGGCTCCCCACATCAGCATAGTTAAGCGCCGCAGGTAACACCAAAGCCTCATCTTTACGGAACGCCGCAATGTCGGCCTCATGCCGCTCCATATAATTCGCATAAAGCGCATCACATTCGATTTGTTCACGAACGGCCCCTTCAATTATCCCAAGCTCTAGCCACACATTTTGTACCTGCTCCCAATCAATATCAGGATAGGCCAGCAGGTCAGAAACATTGCGCCGTTGGCCGTCCTTATTAATGCCAATGCCATGCGCTTCCAATTCATTCGGCGTCATACTTAAAGACTGAGTCATTTCACGCGCAGCCACTAATTTTTCAGATTTTACCTTCCAAGCGTTTTCACGTGAAACATCAACGCAACCAATCTCGATCCCCTTATCCGTCAATCGCTGATCGGCATTATCGGCGCGCAAACGGAGACGATATTCCGCGCGGCTGGTAAACATCCGATACGGCTCCGGCGCACCGCGCGTAATCAAATCATCAATCAAAACCCCTATATAGGCATCCGCGCGATCCAGCGTAAAAACCTCCGCGTTTTCACGTGAAACATTTTCTCGCGCCTGTAGCGCCGCATTCACCCCTGCCATTAATCCTTGGGCACCCGCTTCTTCATATCCGGTTGTCCCGTTAATCTGCCCAGCCAAAAACAACCCCGGCGCGCGCTTGCTTTCCAACGTATATTTAAGATCTCTCGGATCGCAATAATCATATTCAATCGCATAGCCCCATTCGAGCACCTTCACGTTTTCAAGACCCGCAATAGTGCGGATATATTGATCTTGAATTTCAATCGGCAGAGACGTCGAAATACCGTTCGGATAAACGGTGTGATCATCGAGCCCCTCCGGCTCCAGAAAAATCTGGTGGCGCGGCTTATCAGCAAAGCGGCTTATTTTATCTTCAATAGACGGGCAATAGCGCGGCCCCACGCCAGAGATATTCCCGGAATACATCGCGCTCCTATGAATGTTATCGGCAATAATTTTATGCGTCTTTTCGTTCGTATAAGTAATGTGGCAATTAATCTGCGGAACGCTAACCTTTTGATTTAAATATGAAAATGGGATTGGCACAGCATCACCGGCCTGCTCTTCGGTCGCTTCCCAATCAATTGTGCGCCCATCAAGCCGAGCAGGGGTGCCGGTTTTCAAGCGCGCTAGTGGAAAGCCCAAACGCTCCAGCGTTTCGGCCAAACCAATTGACGGAGCCTCAACCCCGCCGGTTTCTTTAACACGCCCCGCCGGAATTTGTTCTTCACCCCGGTGAATCATCCCACGCAGAAATGTCCCGGCAGTAAGCACAACGCATCTACATTTCAGCTCCCGCCCGTCGAACGTTTTAAGGCCGGCCACCTCATCATCATTAAAAATGAGATCATCCGCCGCGCCTTCAACGAGTGTCAGATTTGGATAATCCTTAAGCTCGACCTGCATGGATTCTCGGTAAAGCTTCCGATCCGCCTGCGCACGCGGCCCACGCACTGCAGGGCCTTTTGATGCATTAAGCATCCGAAACTGAATCCCGGCCTGATCAATAATCCGGCCCATCAACCCATCCAGCGCATCAATCTCGCGCACCAGATGCCCCTTGCCCAAACCGCCAATCGCCGGGTTACACGACATCACGCCAATGGTATCAAGCTTATGCGTTAGCAGCGCTGTATTCGCACCCATGCGCGCAGACGCCGCCGCCGCTTCACAACCAGCGTGTCCCCCACCAACAACAATGACGTCAAATTCTTGTTCCATGGCGGCGTTTATACATTTTTTATTCCAAAAAATACAGTTTTAAATTTTTCTGTAAATACTACTTGCACTTAATTTGAAAAACGACTTTTAATAAACATTAAGCTTTTATTGGTCGTAGAGGCCCCACAAAAATGTCATTTAAATACCCTGATAAAATAAAAGCGGAAAACGTTGCAGACGTTGCTGAGGCGCTTAAAAATGAATTCGATGCTCAACAACTCAATGCTCAACCTAAAAAAAACACCTTTGATCAAATATATGGTGGAAACCCTTATGAGGGAGATGGCCTATCTCAACAAGAGCACCTCTCGGAGACATTCCATTTAAAAGCGCACCAACCTCTGATGTTGTATTTTCTCAGCAGAGCATTGCCACTTGTTGTGGGAGACAGAAGCTACGTCGCTGAATCATGGAAACTTTTTAAAGAATTAGCGACCAAGCCCCGCACAGAAGGGGACAAGCCGCTCGAGCCTGATTTTGAAGCTATTAAAAAAACCGTAACGCAGCGGCTAAAAGATGAGGGATTTGAGACTCCGGCGATGGCTGCTGAATAGCACTATTTCCCGATACAAAAATCTTTGAAAATCACATCGAGGAGATCCTCAACATCAATGCGGCCTGTTATGCGGCCCAAAGCGCGGATGCTCAGCCGTAAATCCTCAGCCATCAGCTCAGGCAAGTCCGCTTTTTGTGAACGGGCTAAAGCTTCCAACCCTTCTTCAACATGGCTCCGGTGTCGCTGACGTGTAAGCGATGGAACCTCACGTGCACTATCCATCAGAACTTTAATTTTGTCTTCTAGAACTTTGAGCAAGTCCGGCAAGCCAATATTCTTCGTCACGGAAATTCCTATCGCGCCCGCCATGATATTATCCGAAAACAAATCATCCATTTTATTAGCAACCAAAATAGAGCGCTCATCAATCAGATTGAGTGTATGCGGATCGGGAACTTCTTCGCTCGCATCAAAAACGAGCAAAGCAATATCAGCCTCTTCTCCTCTTTGCAGCGCGCGGCGAATTCCTTCGGATTCTATTTGCTCTTGCCCTTCGCCTCCAATCTGGTCAGGGCGGAGGCCGGCCGTATCCGCCAACACAACCGGGTACCCACCAAGATCCAGATGCACTTCAATCACATCGCGCGTTGTTCCGGCCATATCAGAAATAATCGCCACGTCACGCTGAGCTAACGCATTGACAAGACTAGATTTTCCGGCGTTTGGGGCGCCAATAACCACAACCTGAATCCCGTCGCGCAGCCGCTCTCCGCGACGGTTATCATTGAGATGCTCATCAATTTCAACTATCAGCTTTTGAATTGTATCAGTCACCTCCGGCGCAATCCCTTCAGGCAAATCTTCATCAGGAAATTCAATATCCGCTTCCAGATGCGCGAGGCTGTTGGTCAGACTATCGACCCATCCTTCATAAAGATTTGAAAGCGCTCCATCCATTTGCGAGAGCGCTTGAATTTTCTGCGCCTGCGTTTCCGCATCAATTAAATCCGCTACAGCTTCTGCGGCGGTCAAATCCATCTTGCCGTTTTCAAAAGCCCGGCGGGTAAACTCTCCCGGCTCCGCCATACGGTGATTTTTTTGCGCAGACAGCGCGCCTATGACAGCATCTATCACCGCCCGCCCGCCATGCAGATGATATTCCACCACATCTTCACCGGTGTAACTGGCAGGCCCTTTAAACGGCAGCACCAGAGTTTGATCAAGCGTTTCACGTGAATCAGGATGCGAAAGCGTCACCAGCTGCGCCAAACGTGGTTCAAAGCCTTTTTTACTGGTTAACGCTTCCAAGCTCTCCCAGCTTCCCGGCCCAGAAACCCGCACCACGGCAACCCCCGCGCGACCCATTCCACTCGCCAATGCATAAATCGTATCACTCATATTGCTTGCGCTTTCATTGATCTTACGCTGTCTTTCGTGCTGTAATAACCGCAGTTTCTAGCATAAAGGCTACATAAAGGACATTTATTTTGAGCGAAGAGCCACCACCATATCCTGATCAACCACCCGAGACAGAAGCGCCCGATGCACAAGGCGCCTCTGGCAACACAGGCCCGCAGGTCTACCATTCTGAGATAGATCCTGAGCTTAAACCCATCGCCCTTAAACAAATGGTCGAAGCCGTAAAAGGCAATGGCATCAAAGCTGAAGATGTAAACATCACAAAATTTGAAGGCGAAACGCTTGAATTCCTCGCCCTCACCGAACTAACCCTCGATACAAAACTCGCCATTAAACATCAGGCCGGCAAGATTACCGGACCAATACTGCTGCAAAATTCCGGCATGTTTCAAGAAGCTGTCAATAAGGAAGCCCACAAAATCGCGCATAGCCTCGACGTCGTTGAGCGCATGTGCAAAGCTGTTTTAGAGCGCCCTGATAAAGGCCTATGCCTGCAAAACATCCTGATCAAACTTCCATTCCTGCATAAAGATTTCGTTGCCCATGAGCCCTGTAAACCTTGCGCGGCTAAAGGAAAGATCAATTGTGCACGTTGTCATGGCAAAGGCGAAGAACCATGCCCACGCTGTCAAGCCCGTGGCACTGAAGTCTGCCCAACCTGTAGCGGGCGGCAATACATTCAAGGGCCAAATAATCAGAACCAGCAATGCCAGCGTTGTAATGGCTCTGGCCGGGTAGGGTGCACCCAATGTCATGAAAAAAGAGAAATTCACTGCTCTATCTGCAAAGCTGCAGGGACAGTGATGTGCAAACAATGTAACGGTCATGCTTGGAATTCAGTAATCGGTATGGCGGAAATAAACCCGATCGCCAATTATAGTTTTGATCGTGGCAACATTCCACAGCAACCCTTAGATAAGCTGGATCTCCTAGGCTCAGATATCCAGCACCACAGCGATATACAAGTGATTCACCGGCATAAAGAACTGGAAGAAGAACGCGACGATATTTCCATTCCTTATCATATCAAAGTCCCCATGGCGCAGGTCGAGTTTATGCTGAAAGAAAAACTGGCCGTTCCAGCTTTCCTCTTCGGTACACAGGGGCAACTTTATGATATGCCCTCATTCCTAGAGAAAATTATGAGCCCCGGCATTAAGGCTTTAAAACGCGCCGCACTGGGCCAAGGAGACATCGCTACGCTCATCCAAACAGCTGGGCGCTACAGAACGCTGCGTCATCTAATCCTCGCAACCTCTAAGCTTGGCCCGAAAAAAGCCTTAAACGCTGTCATAGAAAAAAACCCGATCGGTTTATCAGAAGACAGCGCTAAAAAGCTGGTCATCATGGCTGGAAAAGCGCTGAGCCTGATTGGCAAAAAGCCGCGGCAAATAGGAATTGCCATAGGACTGCTGATCTCTGGACTCATCGCCGCAGGCTATTTCCTCGCCGGGAAGGCCCTAATAGCGCCTGGGTTACCCAATGCAAATATTGCACTCAGAGTCGATGCGCTGTCTGTCCTAGCAGCGCTGGGAATAGGATATATCGTTGCCAAAATCTATATTAAAAGCGCGATGCAAAAATCTCTGGAAACCCTGTTTACTAAAAAATAAAGACCCAAAACGAGAAGCGGCCGTCTCAAAAACCGTGTGGGGGTTTTTAGAGACGACCAGCGACGCGAGGGACAGTCTTAATTTACAGCAAACTTATATTTCGCTAGGCCTTCCAGGGCGTGAACCGCTGGAAAGAGAGGCATTAACGAGCCCAACGAAAATCGCTGATAGCCTTAAGCGCCTGTTCTTTCTGGCATTGGCGATAGGCGCTAACCGCGAGAGCAGAGCGGTCACCGCCAATTACACCAGCAGGTTGCCAGAGGTCTAGGCGCGGTCTATCAGCATATGACTTGGTTTTCTTTGGTGGCGAGAGGGCGAAACGCACACCAAGTACCAAGCCAATTGCTGCTGCTTTTCCAGCCGAGCGCTGGTTCCGATCCATGGAGGATGTTGAGGAGGCATGATGGATGGATTTGAGCAGGGGAAGGCATGGATCCACCACGGTCGGGGAAGAGGGATGTGTAGAAGTTAAAGCTTGTTTCTCTGCGTATGGCTGAGCGCTATGATCAACGCTCTCAAACGACCAAGCCGGGTGAGCCACAACGCAAAGTATAAAAACAAAAGAGACCAATACAACGCCGGGCAGATAAGCAACCCGCGGATTGGTCTTCCATTTATTGGAATACTTAAAAGTTTTCATTGTTACCCACCTAAGTCTTACGCACTGTTTTATTTTTTTATATAGCTTAGATGCGAACCCGTTTTTATTTTTTATAACCTTTGAGATAGGCCATTGCTTATAATTTCATCTCACCACAAAAACTACATTATGGCAAATACTTTCGTTTCGATTTTGGTTTGTATTTCAATAGATTAAGGAAAGTATTTAGATGAAATTTTAGATGCTTTTCCTTTAAATACGTTTGTATGCTTACCTGTTTTTCATGAAATAATCATTATGCTGTATATAAAGCTATATGAAATTATAGGCTTATCTACACACAACAATGCCATGCCCCAAAAGGAACGAAAACCATGAAAATTGCCGATATACCAGAATTCAAAAATAGAACAAAAGTTTTAACATGCGCGCCATCCGACACCATTTATGATGCCGTCGTCTCCATGACATACAGGCAATGCGGCGCAATTGCTGTGACTGAAAAAGATAAATTAGTCGGAATTTTTACAGAACGTGACTTGCTAGCGCGCGTTGTCGGACAGGGGCGTGATGTTGAAAGCACTCCAATTTCCGAAGTTATGTCCCAAAACATAGAAACAGCGACCGAGCATGATTCAGCGATTCTTTGTATGGGCCGCATGGATCATGGCCGTTTTCGCCATATACCTGTCGTCGACCATGATGGAAACCTTATCGGCATGCTTTCTCAGCGTGATTTTGTCGCCTATACCGTGCGCACGCTAAAAGAAGATTCAGAAAAAAAGAAATAGAGCCACCAGCTTACCCGTGAATTTCTACTGATTCATTGAATTGAAGAACTCATCATTGTTCTTCGTTTGCTTCATCTTGCCAAGCAGGAATTCAACGGCGTCGACGGTCCCCATTGGATTAAGAATGCGGCGCAAGACCCACATTTTCTGCAAGGTATCTTTATCAACGAGCAATTCTTCTTTCCGTGTACCGGATTTCTGAATATCAATCGATGGGAAGACGCGCTTATCAGAGATTTTACGATCCAGAACAATCTCAGAGTTACCAGTACCTTTGAATTCCTCAAAGATCACTTCATCCATCCGTGAACCAGTATCAATCAGCGCTGTCGCGATAATCGTCAGCGATCCGCCTTGTTCAATATTACGAGCCGCACCAAAGAAACGCTTAGGGCGTTGCAGAGCGTTCGCATCCACACCGCCTGTTAAAACCTTACCAGAAGATGGCACAACTGTGTTGTACGCACGAGCAAGACGCGTAATAGAATCGAGCAAAATCACCACATCGCGCTTATGCTCTGTTAAACGTTTAGCCTTTTCCATCACCATTTCCGCGACCTGTACGTGCCGTGAGGCCGGCTCATCAAATGTAGAAGAAACAACCTCGCCGCGCACAGAGCGCGCCATGTCGGTCACCTCTTCCGGGCGCTCATCAATCAAAAGTACGATCAAATACGCATCCGGGTGATTTTCAGCAATCGAAGTTGCAATATTCTGGAGCATCACAGTTTTACCTGTACGCGGCGGCGCTACAATCAACGCACGCTGGCCAAAACCAATTGGTGAGGTCAACTCAATAACGCGCTGGACATTATCTTTCTTCGTTGGGTCTTCAAGCTCGAGCGTAATTTTACGGTCTGGATAGAGCGGCGTCAAATTGTCGAAATTAATCCTATGGCGAAGCTTATCGGGCGTTTCATTATTAATAGACCCAACCTTAAGCAGCGCAAAATAACGCTCTGAATCCTTCGGCGCGCGAATTTCACCCTCAAGCGTATCGCCTGTTCTCAAACCAAAACGACGTATTTGTGAAGGGGAAACGTAAATATCATCTGGTCCAGGAAGGTAATTTTCCTCCGGGGAGCGCAGGAAGCCAAAACCATCTTGCAGCACTTCCAATACACCAGCGCCCGATATCGGCGTTCCCTGATTTGCGAGCTGCTTCAAAATCGCAAACATCATATCCTGCTTGCGCATGGTATTGCAGTTTTCGATTTCCAATTCTTCCGCAAAAGCCAACAATTCTGCCGGGGAGCGGGTTTTTAATTCTTGTAAGTTCATAAGACTTTCGTCCTGTTAGTGTTATAATTATGGTATTTCTGGGGTTTACTCTTAAACTTTTCGGGAAAGTGCTCTATCGCGCTATATATATACGTTCTAGTGGGCTTACCTTAAATAACTGCTCTAAAGGCGTTTATTTTCTCAAATACGCGGCCGTGCTCTGCGCGGCTCAAATCAAAACGTCCCAAAATTTTGTGGATTTATCCTTAAAGACACTTCCCTTTAACCATAAGGGTGAAATGCTGTCAAGCACTTATCTCAATCTAAATGATTATGGTTTCGAAAATCTTAAAAAGGCTGCACAACCGCTAAAATAACGATCGCAATCATCAAAACAGTAGGCACTTCATTGAGAATGCGGAAATATTTAGCGCTTTTTTCATTCTCATCTCTCGCGAAAACTTTAACCTGCTTCGCCAGCATCCCATGAACGCCGGACATAATCAGCACCAATAAAAGTTTCACGTGAATCCATCCATCCTCCATCATCGCCGGATTGGCATACAGCATAGATAGCCCCAAAATCCAGGCCGCCATCATCGCCGGATTGATAATAAATTTTAACAGGCGATATTCCATGATTTTAAATGTCTCGGATTTATCCGATCCAACCTCACTATCGGCATGGTAAACAAACAACCGCGGCAGATAGAGCATCCCCGCCATCCATGAAATCACACTGATAATATGGAGCGCCCGTAACCATTCATAATTTTGAGAAAAAATTTCTTGCATCTAAGCCGCCCTTCTTTGTACTTCAAAACCGCGCATACAGCATTGCCGGAACTCGGATGGACAAGGCGATTCAAATCCTTCGTCCATAATACCTTCTTTGTCCAAATGCTCTTTCACCAATCCTGCCAACCCGTCAATAAAATCACTATGCGTTCCCACCGTCTGCGCACGATAATATCCTTTTTGTCCCATTTTTTCGGCTTCTTCTTTATACTCAATATCAAGCTCAACAAGGGTTTCAACATGTTCTTGTGTAAAGGCGTGCGGATAAATCACCACAGCCTTTTTATCCTGCACCGCTTTTGCTAAAGCTTCATCAACAGAAGGGCCAATCCATTTCATTGGCCCAACGCGCGATTGATAACAGATCTGCCAATCGATATTTTCTATAGCCAATTCTTCCGCAATCGCTACCGCCGTTTGCTCACACTGCCATTGATAAGGATCACCGTTCTTGATGATTTTTTCCGGCAGACCGTGCGCAGAAAAAAGCACACGCGGACTTTCATGTCCGTCCTTAATCGCTTGCGTATATTTCACGCGAATATTTGCAGCTGACGCTTTCACAAACCCATCATTCCCATGATAACAACAGACCATTGAAGTTGGAATATCAAGACCAACTTGATGCAAAGCCTTATTCCAAACCTCCAGCGAAGATTTCGTCGTGGTCGTTGAGAATTGCGGATAAAGCGGCAAGAGCACAATTTTATCGGCCCCCCAATTCTGAACTTCACGCACAATTTGCGGCGCCATCGGATGCCAATAGCGCATGCACACAAACGTTTTAAATTCTTGCTCATCGCCGTCTAGCACATTTTCCAGCGCCTTGGCTTGTTTATTAGTATTTTCCAAAAGCGGCGATTTATCACCAAGCTCACCGTAACTCTCTCCGGCTTCACGTTTCGAGCGTTTTTTACTAATCATCTTAGCAAGTAAAAACCGCAACGGCGCAGGCAAAGAAATAATGTTTTTATCCATGAAGAAATTAAATAGAAACGGCTGGATCGTCGCCTTTGAATCCGGGCCACCAAGATTAAATAATACCACGGCAACTTTTTCGTCCATCGCCTCATTCACCTTTGATCATTTTCACTAAGGCTTCAACATGCTCCACCGGCGTGTCTTTGTGAATTCCGTGACCCAAATTAAATACGAAAGCCCCTACAGACAAATCACCTTTTATTTTCTCCACAGCTAACGCCATAACATCCCCGCCTGCCATAAGTGCAAGAGGATCAAGATTACCCTGCACCGGCATGAGCGATTGCAACGCCCGCGCCGCCCAATCTGTCGGTACATGCTGATCAAGCCCCAATGCTGTAACCCCTGTATTTTGCGCATAAGCCAAATAATTATACCCCGCGCCTTTTGGAAATCCGATGATCGGCACATGTGGATGCGCCGCTCGAACCATCTCCACAATCTGACGTGTGGGCTGAACGCACCAGCGTTTAAATCCATCCGCATCGAGCGCTCCCGCCCAACTATCAAAAATCTGTACAACCTCAGCGCCCGCATTAATCTGATTAATCAAATATGTTGCTGTCGCCTCAACCAGCATATTAATCAACGCCCCAAACCCTTGCGGATCCTGATACGCCATCAATTTCGTCTTGAGAAAATCACGCGATGATCCACCCTCAACCATGTAAGTTGCCACCGTCCAGGGCGCCCCGGAAAAACCAATCAATGATGTATGATTAAACCCCTCCACCTGCAACGCAGTTTTCACATTCTCCAAAACTTCATAAACCGGATCAAGCTTTGAAAAATTAGAATAATTCAAAGCCCCAACATTCAACTCTCCCAGCTTCGGCCCTTCCCCTTCAACAAATTCCAAATGCTGCCCCAACGCCATCGGCACGGTGAGAATATCAGAAAAAATAATTGCCGCATCCATCCCAAAACGCCGAATGGGTTGCATCGTAATCTCACACGCTGTTTGCAGATCCATAGCCATCGCCAAAAACCCACCTTTTTCAGCCCGAAGTTCTCGATATTCCGGCAGATATCGCCCCGCTTGTCGCATAAACCAAAATGGCGGCCTCTCAGCCTTCACCCCGCTTAACGCATCGAGAAACGGCTTATCACTTTTTAAATTTTCAACTGCAAACATTCATTCAAACCAATTCCATCATTTCGATCACTATTCCCTATCTAAGCTCGCTATACTAATTATATCTTTATATTTAAAAAGGGTTTTTATAGTAGTAGGTCCTGTGAGTAACGGGCATAGATTTCGCCCCCGTTTTTACCCCCAATAATGACATCTCTAACAAGGGCTCTTTCATTTGGATTCGCTATGATTCCCCCAGATAAGTTGAATCAAGCGATTCCTTGTTTTCCCCATGGGGATGACTCCCATTTAAAAATTCTGATGAAATGGGCATAACTTCTTCCCCGATTTATCCTGTGATTCTTTGGTTAGTTACGCACAAATCTATGCGCAGAATCGATTCTGTGTTAATCATTAAAAGTGAGTATATCGTAACGCAGCGGATTCTTTATGTATCAAGAGGCTTTCACAAAACTGGAACTGGATGAAATCGCCACAATTCTGGACAAACTCAATCCTGAATTTGATGGCAGTGTCTTTGATCCTGTTGAAACAACTGTACTTGCTCAGGACGTTACTTTTTATTCCGGCTACCGCCTGCTTGATATTGCTGATTATGCCTCTGTGCCGGCGATGCGCCGCTTTGTTCTATATAGCGAGGATATGTTCATTATTCTCAATTTTTCGAACGAGCCGATCTATGAACTCAATCAAAAACTCCCCATAAAACTCAGTGAAGATAATATTTCCGATTATGTTCGGTTTTTCTTCACCTATGTCAGAGGGCGTCATGGTCGTTTCATCATAACCGAAAGCGTTGATGATATAAACTGGAAGGAAGACCCGCCGCCTTCTGCGCGCAAAGCGATTGGTAAAATACTGATACCTATAACGCTTGAGAATACCGATGGAGAAGGAAATTATCATCTTAAAGCCTGTATGATTTTCAAAGACAGCCTGTTTAAAAGCAACATCAAAGTTGAACCAAACGGTTTTGTTTCTCTAAATGATGAAGAATTACTGGTCGAAGATATTCCCGTTCTGGACGATACATTCGGGCAGTAATAAAACCGAATCACATAAGCTTTTGAACAAAATATTAAACCTCGAGACAGCACAAAAATTAATCATCTTTCAACAAAGAATAATGTTATGTAAATTGAATATTAACGCCAAGTTAAATTTTGGTCGTTATTTGCGATAACACACGCTATTTCTTTGATTTTTCTTGTTTTTAGAAAGGTTCCGTTAAGGAATTGAGCGCCATAATAGAATCATAAGCCACAAAAACGTGGCAGGGGTTCATTTTTAAAAAACATCAAAAGTTGGGTTCATTATGAGCGATTTATTTGGGGACATCACGGGACAAAATCAAACCACGAAACCTGTTTGCAGGGTTGCTTATACAATTAACGGCGCCCAGTCAGTTGTCAGCACCATCATTGGCGATCAGCCATTATTTTATATGGATTTTGATTGCGGTTATGAGGATGAGGAAGATCTAGGTTTTGATGCGGCCGATCTTGGTATTCTTGAAAGTGAAATTCATTCTCTAAAAAGTGAATTAGAAGCCATAGAAAAATTGTCCGAAGGGTTTGCCCGCGATAGCAGTGAAAAAGTTGATGAATTTTTAGCTGATTCTTCGTTTATTACGCAGCCATCAAAGGAAACTGCTCAGCCCTCAATTCAAGATTTAAGCGAGATTTTACGCGAAAGCCGCTTAGCCACTGCTTATTTAGCATGTGCTGAAGAATATAATGTTTCTTTGAAGTACTCAGCGCAGATTGAAACCGCACAATATGATCGTGAGGCAGGGCTTATCTTCATCAATCCGAATCTAGATCTTGTTGATCAGCAGCTTTTGGCTGTACAGGAATTGCGTCGTCACTGGCAACATCGCCAAGGCGCATTGATCCATCCACTTATGTTTCACCCGGATAACGCTGTTCTTGTAAATCGCGCTCAGGTCGCTGATCTGGTAGTTTCTATGATCCGCGTATCTTGGGAACTTCAGCTGTCTGGCAATAAAGACGCATGGGAGCGCATTGAAAACTCATCAATGGCAGATTTGGGCCGTGCCTTCGCTCGCGAAGCCTTCCTTGATTTCCGTACAATTAATAACGGACAGGCCGCTGCTGCTGTCTTTGAGGCATGGTTTTTAACCGAAAGATGCCGCGCGCAGGATAAAATTCTTATTAATCAAATGCTCGCCGATTATAAAGGTTATGTTTTTGATCTGGAAGAAGCAGAGCAAAACATCACGCCAACATTGATTGCGGCGCTGGGCGAAATGCCCTTCGGCAAAAATTACCTGGCAGAACATGCCATCACCATCATGGAAGATGCGATATTTACCGATGTGCGCGACCGCTCTAACGCCAATTTCCTATGGTTTATCAAGTTTGAGCGCTCTTTCCGCGAATCGGAACAAGAGTTGCAAACCTCATCCCCACCAGCCGCAGAAGGCTTCCGTTCTTCTGCACCAAATCAACAAGGGGTTCAGGATCATGCATTCACAGGGCAGCAATCAGCCGAAATTATCTCACTTTTCGAGCAGCAAAGCATCGAAACGGGCGAAACAGGGGATAAGTCTAAGAAAAACACCGGGCGTTTGGCACCAAAATCGCATTCGGGGCGAATACACAATAAGAACGACACCTCAAATGTTGTCTACATCCGCCGTTCTCCAGCCGAATAAGGGAACGCAACAGTTTCAAAAGCAGCTTTTTGATCTGCGTAACAGGGAGTGTGACATGAGCGATCATGATTCACGAAACAACAAAGATATGAGTGCTGCGGATGTCCGTGCCGAAGCAGAGTTTGAGCCTGTAAGTTTTCAAAAACAACCGTCTATCTTGCCCACTATAAAGGCATTTTGTGAATCTTCATGTGATTCATGGGCCTTTACGGATTTATCTTCTGAAAATAATGTAGCGATTCCTCAAGACGACAAACATGCGGTTCTGTCGTGGGCAATTGCACAGCTTTCTACCAGCCCTAGCGCGCGCGCAATGCTCAAGGAAGCCGAAAAGAATGGTTGGTCTTTAGCGCTGGAGGCACTGGGCGGTCCGGACTTTCACCTAGACGTCCCTGAAAAGCTTATCGTTTTAGATGATCAGGATCTGGTCACCAGCGCATTGAGCGCTTCCGAATATTTCAAAAATGCCGTCCTAGTTTCCATGATCCGTGCCTTGCGCGATGTATGGCAGGAAAAACGTCACGGCGCCTTTGATACGGAATATGGCCCCGAAGCGGTGATGATGTTGGAGCGCACCCGCGCCGCAGATCTCGATACATTGGCCGTTTTGGTTGCATGGGAATTGCGCGGTGAAGGCGAAGGAAGTCTGTGGCGTCACCTTATTGGCTCTGAAGATGGCGATATCGCCATGCATTTTTCTGGTTATCTGGAGCGCGATCCTGCGTCACTATTTAACGGCAAAGCGTTAGCCGCTGCCTTTTCACAATGGTTTCGCGATGAACGCCGCGTTAACAGCTGCGATCACGAAGTTTTGAATTATCTTGACGGCGTTGTGCAAGATTACGAAGAATGCGAAGGTTTTGGTCGGAAAAAACTAACACCAATAGGCATAGAGATGCTTTCATGCTTGCCTGACAGAACCGCGTATCTGCAAGGGCAGGGACCGGAAGTTTTAAGCGATCCGCTCTATGCTGGGTTAACCGATCCCATCAATCAGGCTCATTTCATGCAAATTCTCTATGACTTGAAAGTTGTGCGTGTTCAAAGCGTTCCCTTCCGGGATGCAAGGCTGGCTGAAATGATCTTTCCAAATGGTGAATTTACCGCCGAAGATAAAGACACAATCCACTAAGGCCCATTTTAAAAAACGCTTTTCAGGCCGTCCCATCCTGTTAGGATAGGGCCCATGACAGAAAACACAGACGATGAGCATAAAGCCCAGCAAGAGGGCGCTTCCAAACAATTTCACCTGCATTTGGTCTCTGATGCCACCGGCACAACCTTATTAGGCCTCGCACGCGCGTGTTTGGCGCAGTTTGAGCATATTGAGCCTGTGCAGAAATTCTGGCCCCTTGTACGTTCTGAGCGGCAATTAGAGCGTATAATCGCGCGCATTCAGGAAACACCGGGGCCGGTGATTTTTACCCTCGTTGATCGAAAAATGCGCCACCGCTTGCAGGATTTTTGCGATGAGCTGGGCATTCCCTGCGTCGCCGTGCTTGATCCGATTATTCGTAGCCTGTCTTCATATCTTGGGGAGCACGCCATGGGTGTTCCCGGCCTTCAGCACGCCATGGATGATGCTTATTTTAAACGCGTGGAAGCTATAGATTACGCTATGCGCCATGATGATGGAAAAACGCTTAAAGGCCTAAAACATGCTGATGTTATTCTGGTTGGCGTTTCGCGCACATCAAAAACACCAACCTCTGTTTTCCTCGCGCGGCGCGGTATTAAGGTTGCCAACATTCCGCTCGTGCCTGGCGTTGAAGTGCCCGATGAAAAACTCTCGCTTGAGAGGCCTATGTATGTTGGCCTGACAGCTTCTCCGCAACGTTTGATGCATTTGCGCCGGACACGGCTTAACTCCAATGGAGAGTCCGTGCCCGATTATATCGAAGATAATATGTATCTCGATGAAGAGGAAATCGAAGAAGAGGTCCGCACAGCCCGGCGCATGTTCACTAAAAAAGACTGGTCGGTCATTGATGTGACCAAGCGCTCTATCGAAGAAACAGCTGCGGAAATTATGGCACTGTTACAAAGCCGCCTAGATAAAATTGCGGAAAAAGAGTCTGGGGCCAAAGAGGCAAAAGAATGAAACTCATTCTCGCATCAAAAAGCGTAACGCGGCAAAACATGCTCCGTGCTACAGGCCTTGATTTTGAAGCATTTCCAGCAGATTTAGATGAAGATTCTATAAAAAAAGAGCAACTGAAGACTGAGGCATCACCACAGGATATTGCTCGCATACTGGCGTGTGAAAAAGCTTTGCTTATTGCAAATAAATTTCCAGATGCGCTAGTGATTGGGTCTGATCAAATTTTGCAATACGAAGATAAAATAATGGATAAGGCAGCAAATATAGAAGAAGCTCGTGAAAAACTAACAATTCTACGCGGTAAAACGCATAATCTTATTTCTGCCGTGACGGTTGTAAAAAACGATGAGATTCTCTGGCAAGATGTGCAATCCGCATTTTTGACGATGCATGATTTTAACGATCAATTTTTGGAAGCCTATATAGAAGAAGCGGGAGAGGCTTTGACACGCTCCGTCGGCGCATATGAACTTGAATCTATAGGCGCGCAATTATTCGAGAGTATTGAGGGTGACTATTTCACAATTTTAGGTATGCCGCTTTTACCGCTTCTGACATATTTGCGCCAAGAGCAGGGTATCGGGTTATGAGTGAATTTATCAAAGCAGGCGTTATCGGCCACCCAATCACCCATTCAAAATCACCATTGATCCATAATTACTGGATCAAGGCCTATGGTCTGCAAGGCTCATACGAGGCCATTGATATTCCGCCAGATGATTTGGAGGGCGGCGTTAAACGCCTAATTGACGAGGGTTACACAGGGTTTAATGTCACCGTGCCACACAAGGAAACGGCCCTTTCTTTATGTGATAAAGTTGAACACAACGCTCAGGCCATTAGCGCCGTGAATACCGTTGTGATTGAAGACGGCAAGTTGCATGGCCTTAATACCGATGGTTTTGGCTTTTTAAACAATATATGGGATACAGCGCCCGATTTTGAATTTGAAAAGAAGCGCGCTGTTGTACTTGGAGCTGGCGGTGCAGCGCGCGCAATTATCAGCGGCCTTATTGGCGAGGAGATCGGCCAGATTATCCTTATCAACCGCACACGTGAAAAAGCCGAAAAAATTAAAGATGAAATGGGGTTTTCAAGCGATTTAATCATCGTAGGCACTTGGGAGCTGCGGCATCAAATCCTTGAGGGTGCGGACCTTTTGATCAATACAACATCTTTAGGGATGGAAGGGCAGCCAGCGCTCGATATTGATTTTGGCGCCCTGCCAAAAAAAGCGCTGGTTAATGACATTGTTTATGCGCCGCTGCAAACCGACCTTTTGAAAGCCGCACAAGAAAACGGCAATGTTGCGATAACCGGGATTGGCATGCTAATCCATCAGGCGCGGCCCGCTTTTAAAGAATGGTTTGGGTTGCTTCCTGATGTAACAGATGAATTGAGAAGCTTGGTTTTAAAATGATTGTACTCGGCCTCACGGGCTCGATCGGTATGGGTAAAACGACCGCTGGCTCTATGTTAGAGTATATCGGCGTGGCGGTTCACGATTCCGATGCTTCTGTGCATGAACTCCTGCGCTATGGTAGCCAGGCGTGGTATGCGGTTACTGCGGCCTTTCCGTACTTTTCCTACCCCCAAATTTATGGCCGCAAACATTTTTGGAACCCGCTTAAGGATACGCAGCGTTATTTGAGGCGCGATGCGCTGGGTAAACTCGTTTTTGAAAAAGATCATGAGCGTGAAAAGCTGGAAGCAATTCTACATCCGCTTGTTCAAAAATCACAAAATGAATTTATAAAAGCGCAAGAACGATTAGGGCGCGATATCGTCGCGCTGGATATTTCTTTGCTCTTTGAAACCGGGGCTGACCAGCGCGTAGATTATACGATTAATATTTCCGCCCCAGTTTTTATACAAAAAGCTCGGGTTTTGGCCCGCGTGGGAATGACACAAAAAAAACTCTCTGGCATTCTAAAACGGCAAATGCCTGATGGTGAAAAATGCGCGCGCGCTGATTTTGTTGTGCATAGTGGGTTAGGGCGAAGCGTTATGATGAAGGAATTAAAGGCGGCTGTGGCTAAAATCAGAGACGAAGAAAACCCGCAGGAAGAAATGCGACAAGAGGAAAATATCGCATGAGCGACAAACAAAGCGGAGATTGTAAAACATGAAAGAAATAGTGCTCGACACGGAAACCACAGGCATGGATCCGCATAATGGTGATCGGATTGTCGAGATCGGTTGCGTTGAGCTTTTAAACCATATCCCCACCGGCAAAACATTGCAGATTTATATCAACCCGGAGCGGGCAATTCCCGCCGAGGCCATAGCCATACATGGTATAACCAATGAATTCGTTGCTGATAAGCCCATTTTTTCACAGATTTACAGCGAGTTCATGGAGTTTATCGAAGGCAGCAAACTTATCATTCACAATGCTGAATTCGATATGAAATTCATCAACTGGGAGCTGGGGCAGGTCGGTCATCCGGCGATCGGCTGGGGCAACGTGATTGATACGCTGGGCATGGCGCGGAAAAAATTCCCCGGGTCTCCTGCAAATCTTGATGCTTTATGCCGCCGTTTTAGCATTGATAATACCGAGCGGACATATCACGGCGCACTTTTGGATTCTGAATTATTAGCCGAAGTGTATCTTGAGCTATTGGGGGGGCGTCAACACGGCTTAGGCCTTGCTGCAGAGACCGCTAAAGCTGAACAGGCAGAGAAAAATTCTGTGAACGCCAAACGAAAATTAAAACAGCCCAGAGCGCATAAAGCGTCTGCGGAAGAGTTGGCCGCACACGAAGGGCTGCTTGGCAAAATCAAAGACCCGCTTTGGAAAAAGACAGACTAATTAAAGATTCTGAATTGATTCCCCAGCCCGTTCTATATCTTGCCCCATACCTTCTACGGTATTACAGGCGCTGAGCGGGATAGAAAAAACAATTAATGCAGATATTAAAAGCAGCGTTCTCATTTTTAAAGTCTCCTTACTTTTTCTTAGTTTTAGCGGGTTTCTTATCAGTTTTATTAGTAGCTTTTGGCGCATCTTTTTTGAGTTCAGTCTGTGCCTGTGCAATCTCGTCTTTAAAGCGTTCCATATACAAGGCCTGAAAATCAACAGGATTCAGAATCAATGGTGGGTAGCCGCCTTGTGATGTGAGGTCACTGACGATCTGGCGCATAAAAGGGAAAGCCAGACGTGGAATTTCGATGAGCAAAACAGGGTGATGATTATCTTCCGGAATTTCATTAAGTACCACGGTCAAGCCATATTGCAGTTCTAAAATAAAAACCGGTTCATCACCGCGCGTAGCCGCTGCGCGTAAATTCACCACAACTTCATAAAGATTTTCAATCTCCTCATCGGGAATTTTGCGCGCATCCATCCCAATATTAATATCCATCTCGGGATTAGCCAGTCCGGCGCGCAAAGAATCCGGTGCCATCGGGTTCTCAAAAGATACATCGCGCACATATTGGGCCAAAATATTAATCGGCATCGCCGGGGCGGTTATGCTGTCAGTATCCGCATTTTGATCACTCATAAAAATCTCCAATTCCTATTTATATTTTGATTACCATGTTTAAAGCCGCGCTTCAATTAGCGGTTGCTTAAGCGTCCGTATCATCCCGCAATTCTTTTTTAAGGTCCTGAACATGCTCATATTCTCCTTCGAGAATGCTGGGATCTTGCGGCTGCCTTCTTTGATACGAACCCGATGAGCTACCCGCAACGGCCCAGTCTGTATGTTTACTAATAAAATGGCGTAAAGCGCTGCGCACCGGCGGGATCAGCAGCGCAAAGCCAATTGTATCTGTCACAAACCCGGGCGTAATCAATAAAGCGCCCGCAGCCACCAGGCAAAATCCGTCAAAAATCTCGGTTAAGGGCATTTGCCCCTGATCCATTGCCCCGCGCATGCTTAAAATCGTCTGTATGCCCTGATATTTTACCAATAGCCCGCCGATAATGGCCGTCACAAACGCAAGCGTTAATGTTGTCCAGATTCCGATATGCTCGCTAACACTGGCAAATGTCGCCAGCTCAATAAAGGGCACGAGAATAAAAATCACGATAAAGGGCATTTTTTTCCTTTGTTTTATAGCACTTACAGCACAATCTAGGGCACAGCCGCCAAAAAGACAATCCATAGCTTTTTAGCGCTTTTATTGGACTTTGTGTGTTAAAACGAACATATTGCACTTGAGTATTAGGTTTTAACGGTAGGGGGCTTTTTCGTGCCAGCTGATTTGATTGTTTATGCGCTTGTCGCCGCCGGGCTTGTTGTTTGGTTGCGCAGCGTTTTGGGGACACGCCATGGTGAAGAACCTGAGCGAAACCCATTCCTAGGCTCGGAGCAACAAGATCATAGCGCTGAAGCGCCCGTTGAATCCGAGTATCCAGCCGGGCCCGAAGAGCAAATTATCGCCCTCGCACAGAAATCTCGTCGTAATTATGGCGTTGATAATAAAACCGCTGAGAACGGTCTGATTGACATTGCCAAAGCAGATAAAACATTTGATATCGATTTCTTCATGGAGGGTTCCCAAGACGCCTTCGCCATGATTGTGGAATCTTTCGCCCAACCTGATCTCGATACATTGAAAAATCTTTTAAACCCGGGCGTTTATAGCGCTTTTGAAGCAGCGGTTTTAGAGCGCCAAAAGCGCAAAGAAACCGAAGTCACCGATATTCATGCTATCCGTAAAGCTATGGTCACAGCGGCCCGGCTTGAGGGAAAGATGGCCTATATCACTGTGCATTTCACTGCTGAGGAAACCACAGTCACCCGCGATGAAAATGGTGAAATTATTACCGGCAATCCAGATAAAATCGTTGAAATGCAAGATATCTGGACCTTTGGCCGCGATATTAAATCTAAAGATCCAAGCTGGCTTCTTTATGAAACGCGCGGTGATTTCGACGGCGATAACGAGCGCATTCCCGATACCCATTAATCATGCTTTTTTCGCGCCGCGCCCTGTGCTAAACAGGGCCTATGCGTATTGTATCCTTAATTCTTTTATGCCTTGTTGCCGCGTGCGCGGGCGTTCCTCAAGAGGACAAAACCCCTGAGCTCAATCTTAGGGAGGCACGCTTTTCCGATTTGCCCGGTTGGGGCGCTGATGATCTCAAAACATTTATTCCAGCATTCTCGAAATCTTGTGAACGTATTTTAAAAGGTACCCCTGATAAAAAATTTGGCGCGCTGGAACAATCGGGCACCTATGGCGATTGGCAACCCGCGTGCCGCAGCTTTTTAAATGTCGCGCCTGAAAATCTCAAAGCCTTCTTTGAAAATCGTTTCACGCCTTATCAGGTTTTGGTCGATAATCAGCCAGAAGGCCTATTCACCGGCTATTACGAAGCTTCATTAAAAGGCTCCCGCGTGCAAGGCGGCCCATATCAAACACCGCTTTACGCACGCGCGGATGATCTTGTGATGGTTCAGCTGGGCGAGTTTCGCGAAGATTTAAAAGGCCGGCGTATTGCCGGGCGCGTGAGAGACGGCAAGCTTGTCCCCTATGAAAACCGCAGCGAAATTGTCGCTGGCAATTGGCCGCATAATGATAAAGTTCTCATCTGGGTTGACGATCCGGTCGAAGCGTTCTTCGTTCAAATCCAAGGCTCCGGGGTTGTCGCGCTGGCAGAAGGCGGTGCAATGCGCATCGGCTATGCCGGGCAGAACGGCCATGTTTATTATGCCATTGGTCGCGAGCTGATTAAGCGCGAAGAGCTCACCAAGGAAAATGTATCCATGCAAGCCATCCGTGAATGGCTCTCCGCGCACCCCGACCAAGCCGATGAAATCATGAACACGAATGCTTCCTATGTGTTTTTTGAAGAATTGTACGGGGAAGGGCCAAAAGGCGGAGAGGGCGTAGCACTGACCGCTGGGCGTTCGCTGGCTGTTGACCGCTCCCTGTTATCGTACGGATTGCCGCTCTGGGCCGATATTGAAGCACCCATTGAGGGGGCCAGCCATATCCAGCGCTTGATGGTCGCCCAGGATACCGGCGGGGCCATCCGCGGGCCTGTGCGCGGCGATGTGTTCTGGGGCTACGGCGAACGAGCCGAAACCCTCGCTGGCCCTATGAAATCCAAAGGCCAGTATTGGGCATTGTTGCCAAATTAATAAGGCACAGGGTAGTCGCGGCGTACGGTTTTAATATCCGTCAAAACTTCATCCGATAATTCCACATCAATCGAAGCAATATTGGTTTTAAGCTGCTCCATTGTCGTTGCGCCAATCAGGTTTGAGGTCACAAATGGCTTTGCGCTGACAAAAGCTAGCGCCATTTGGCACACATCCAGCCCATGCTTTTCAGCAACCGCCAGATAAGCTTTCACCGCCGCATTACATTGTTCTGTCAGGCGATGCTCCGGCCGCGTTTCTATCTCAATGCGTGTGCGCTTAGGCCGCGCTCCATCAATGTATTTCCCGCTCAAAATCCCGCGTGAAAGTGGCGACCATGCCAAAAGACCGCAATCCTCAGCCAACGACATTTCCGCAAGGTCAGGTTCAAACAGCCGGCACAGTAGTGAGTATTCATTCTGGATAGAGGCCATGCGCGGCAAACCTTTGTCTTCGGCCAACCGCAACCACTTAGCGCATCCCCACGCCGTTTCGTTCGATAACCCCACATGACGAATTTTGCCATCCTTAATCAGGCTTTCAAAGGTCTCCAGCACCTCGATAAAGTTATCTTCTTCTTCCTTCGGATTAAATTTCGGATCAAAACCCCAATGCTGTTGAAAATGATAAGACCCGCGATTGGGCCAATGTAGCTGATAAAGGTCTATATAATCTGTTTGTAAGCGTTTTAAAGAATCCTCCACCGCCTCAAGGATATTCTTGCGGTCAATACGGGCCTTCCCCTCGCGGATCCACGGCAGAGCCGGCCCTGCAATTTTACTGGCGAGAATAACCTTATCGCGCGCGCCGTTTGCGGCAAACCACGTGCCTATAATCTCTTCTGTCTTACCGTATGTTTCCGCAGACGGAGGCACAGCATACATCTCCGCGGTATCAAAAAAATTAATGCCCTGATCCAGCGCGTAGTCCATCTGCTCATGACCTTCGCTTTGCGTGTTTTGGTTGCCCCATGTCATGGTGCCAAGGCCAATCAAGCTTACATCAAGGCCTGTGCGGCCCAATTTGCGGTATTTCATAAAATCTCCTTATTCCCAAGCGGCAAACTTAAATATTTACCGCCTCCGCAAATTCAACTGAAAACGAAATGCATTCGTATCGATCTGCAAACTCTCTAAACTATCTGGAAGTGGATAAGGAATAGTCAAATCCGGCGGGCTTGCTAAGATAACCGGAAGTATTTTGTTAAACTTTGTAATGCGCTCCGGGTCAACTTCACGGCGATTTATTGTGATTTTATCGATGGCGGCCCCTGTAACCTCATCAGCACGGAAGTGACATTGAATATTCTCCATCCGGTATTCACCAAAAGCATCAAGCTGCGTATACCAAATCCGCACATATTCACCAAAATCATCAACAGTGCTGATCCGCATGTCTTGCGGGAATTGCAGATTAAGCTCGAGGAAAGTTTTACAAATACCAAAGGTTATGCCGGCCCTGTAAGGGGTAAACATGTAATTCACCAGCCACCCAAAAAGCGCAAGGCCGACCAGAGCCCCCCCGCCTTTGAATATTCTTTTGCGTTTTACTTTTTGGGCGTTTGCCAATTTGCTGGTTGCTAAGGCGGCTTCTATCTCATCTTGTGTGGGTTCCACTTTTTTCGCAGCGGCTTCTGCCTTGGCTTTTTCTTTCAAAGCCTTGCGTTCAGCCCTGTCCATAATCTCCACGCTGAGTGTGATGCCATCATCTTCGTCTTTGGGTGTATCACTCATGGTTTTTTCTCTGGTTAGGCCAGTTTCACGCGTTTGCCGGTCTCTTCTTTTTGCGAAATCTTGCTTTCTTCAACCATTTCCTCAACAATTTCTTCAATTATTGTGCTGATCATAGCAGCGCGGGCCTCTCCCTCTTCGCTGTTTGCTAAAACGCGGCGGCGAATTTCATTCCGCGCACTCCCGCCCGGATAATTCGATGCCAGAATAAGCCGTGCGCGCCCAGCGCCGACTTTATTATAAAGTCTGTTACGGATCGCAACATCTTCCGCAGACGTTGATAAAGCCCAAAGCTCGATCGGGCCCAGCGTATTATAGAGATGCTGTTCATACCGTCCGTCCGTTGAGCCCAAAACAAACAAAACTGGTGCACCAATAGATTTTGGCCCGGTCAATTTATGCCGAATAATGGCTTTGGCGGTATCACTCAAACCAAAGCGATCAACAACATTATCAACGGCTTTGTCGGAAATGGCCGTGCCCAAAACCCAAACACCGGTTGCCAGATCAACCATATCCTGACTGAAGTCGTCTATAAGTTGAGATGTCAGCACGATCTGTACGCCGCGCTTCCGCCCCTCACGGACATCGCGGATAACCTGATTGCGCACTGCGCCTGATTTACTCGTCCTATGGAATTCGTCGTAACATAAACGTTTGGGAGATTCCCCCAGCTCTTGCAGGCGCAGCTCATGATATTCCTGATATTTTTGCGGCACAAACTGCACAGCTTCTTGCCCCATCCACCAACTGCGCACCAGCGCGTGACGCGCAAGCATGTACATGATCGATGTTTGCCTGTCAGCAGCTTCATCACCCTGCGGTGCAACATCCATAAGATCGAGTGAGACCACTCTTGAATCGGCAATATCAAACTGAGTGACAGAGGATAAAATTGGAAACTCCCGGATAGCCGACGTTATCATCCGCTCAAACGCGCCAATCACCGTTTCGGCGCTAAAGCCCACAGATGTTTCTTCAAGCAAAGAGCGAATTTGCGGTCGGCGTGAAGCGGTAATCGAATCGTTTAATGTGGGAACAGCATGGCGCTGGGCTAGATTGGCAATGTGATATTGCCCAAGATCAAACATCTTATCGACAATGTCCCACCAATAGGGGTCGGTCGGTAGATGAACATTAAATTTAAGAAGGGCCTCATCAACGTCAGCCTCAAGGCGCGGTAGATAAGGGCGCGGCTCCGCATTGGCTTCATTGTCATTACGCCAGCGGAACATTTCATCAACAACGAGCCCGGCCAGCTGCTGCATGCCGTCATAAGGCTTGTCATAGCCCGGCGGTGTACAGAGTAAGGTTATAAGCTCTGAAAGATAACTGCGCTCATCAGGTAGAGGTGCTCGGCAACCAACCTGCGTATCAAATGGATTAATCGCAAACTGGTGGCTCATCTGCAGGCGGTAATAAGCCGCTTCATGTTGACGATTAAGCGGAAGCGCTTCTCGAACCAAGGAAATAAGCCCGGAAGACGATGGACCAATATCAACAACGGCCACAAACGGTAACTTATTGAGGCCCGGAGATAGGCAGGTTCCGAGATTGAGAGTATTGAGCAAAACAGATTTACCGGCCCCGGGCTGGGCAAAAATCAGATCAAACCATGTCGTTGTCAAATTCGTTCCGGTTTGATAGGGCCAGACTTTTCCGTCGGGTGTGCGGAAAAGCATTGAACCGCCTTCTGTAAAAGGGCTGGAAGGGCGCTGCCATGGTAAAAGTTTCATAACTTCAATCATCGGCGCAATGGCTGTTGGCGCTGTGCCGGCGCAATGGATCCCCATTGCTGAAGACATAATGCAATCAAGTGGGTCACCGGAAAATTCGCTGACCTGCGCATAGCCCCAGCTCTCTACGGCTTGCAGCAGAATAGAAAGACGATCAAGAATCTCATCTTTTTCTTCGATAACGCACCATGTAGCAAAAGATATCCGCAAACGTACAACAGGCTCACTCCTAGCCATGGTCTGCAAGCCTTCTAAGGAATATTTAACCTGCTTGTTACTGGCATTGGTTGGCCCCATGATGGTTGCAAGGAATGTTCGCATTTGTGTGGCATAAATCCCACCACCTTCAATAAGAAACGAAATTCGAAACGGAAGATCGGCTTCTACCAATCTGTTCAATAAACTCGGAAAACCTGTCGCATCCATCGGACCCAAAGTCATGTCCCCGCCAGCCCAGAACATGTCTCCAATTCGGCAAACGGACCGCCCTAAAGTTTTTGCATCTCCGGCAACGAGCTGATTGGGAATATTGGGCCAAAGAATATCGGACATATCAATTTTGCCCAAGGGCGCGCGCGGCGATATCGGATCGCCAGGCAAATTGGCCCGCCACTTTTCATTAGCCCTATCAGGAAAAAGATTGCTGCGCACGGCATTCAAAGCATCATGAACCTCCATAAGATCGGCGCTAATACCCATCTCATCAAGACCGCCCACAACGGCGGCGACAAAACTTTTATGCCGTGTTCTTAAGGGCTCTAGCGCTGCAAACGGATACTGGGACCCCGGGGCATTAACCCAGTTTTTGGCATCTTCTTTGGCATCTTTACCGGCTCGGTCAGCTTCATTTTTAGTCAGAACGCTTGGCCGCGTCCAAAGTACAAAATACGCTTCTTCATGGCTCAAAAAGCGCTGCAAATGTCGCACGCGTTCACCAATCAAATCATCAAGCTCTATGCCAATATTCTCAGCAGACTGGCGGACAGGTCTGACCAGAGATTCTAAAACTTGCTCAATCCGGCCGGGATCTCGAACGTAGTAAGCCTGCAAAGCATGGCCCTGACGGTCAAAGCGCGAACCAATTTTGATCGTTGAGGCCTGAACAATATTGTTATATTCCTCTTCCCCGATGATCTGCTTGCTACCCTCGATTTTAACATAGGATATAAGCGATCCGTCAGTAGATACGAGAGATGTCTCGCTATCGGCTGTTTCCAGATTGATAAAAGACGTTATAGACTGGCGCATGGCCTTCTGAAACGGCGCTAATATTTTCTGTAGAGTATTCATAAAAGATATTTGTTCATTTTGCTCTTAGGGATCACCACAGATAAATATAACCAAGATCATGGTCACGTCCTAGAGTTTTAAAGACAAAGAGGGTGTTTTATGCCGGAATAAAGTGAAATCAGGCAGCTTGAAGCAAGTCCTGATAAATCGAAATCCATTGCGGCGGCGTTTTTCCGCCAAATGGACCGTCTTTTGAACGCCAATAAGCCAAGATTTGTGGAAATTGATTAAATTCCAGATCGGCTTCTTTAATAATGCGCCGGTCTAATGGGAATAAACGCAAGCCTTCCAGTTTATTTTCGCGCGCAGCGTAATGCTTTGGCCCTAAATAATCCTTTAAGACAGTCGCTAAGATATAAGGATCATCAGTATGAATTCTTTTTTTAACCTCATCGCGCCGCCCCATAATGATATCCAGAGATTTTCTCGCCGCTTCTGCGACCGGCCCCTGCGAAATTCGCGCGACATAAATTGCACGCGCTATATGATGCAGCGTTGCCTGATCAATCTCGGGCATCCAGATTAGGACGCCAGATTTCATCCCGCTTACACTTTCTAGGCAAAAACATTGCTGACAGAAAATGCAGACAGTTAAAAGGTTGCTTTCCGACATATCCGTTGGATTGTGATTTTTATGCAGGATTTCCTGATATTTCTTAGATTGGAACCCGCAGCACTGGCAGGTGAAATCATCGCGTTCAAAAATCTTTTGCTTAAGATCTTTAGGTACTTTGTTGTTGATAGCAGAAGAGGAGCCGGATTTTCCGGCTCCACTCTGACTTTTTGAACTTCCCGGATTTGGCCGGGAAATTCCCAATATAATGGGATAGCTTTCCATGAATTAGGTTGTTACAAAGTTAACCTTTTTCAGTTGTGCTGCATCAACAGTAGTACCTGTACCAACTGTTTCGAACATTGCTTCGAACATAATTGGGAGCGCAAATAATGCGCCACCGGCAGCCAGTCTAATCGCACCATCTTTCAACGGTGTCTGTGTTGGGTTTTCAACGTGATCTTTAATTTTCATCACACCAAGAACACCCATCAGAATACCAAAGAGGTATGACAGAGCTGACAACAGACCAGGCAGGTCTGAAATCGATGTCGTAATATTTGCTGCAATGTTACTGAAGTTGTTACCAGCATGGGCTGTACCAGCCTGTCCAGCAACCATACCAGCAACCATCATTGCACCAGCTTTACTGTAAGTTTTTTTAAAAATAGTCATAGGTTAGTTCTCCTCTACCAAAAGGTTTGCTCACTAAAATTTACACTCTCACGGACCACCCGCTTTTTACGAGAATGCAATACCAAATTGCCCAATTCCCAATGTGGACTGAACCGCATTGATAACCGGGCCTAAGTTCACGGCTAGCGCCCCCCCAACAATATGGGTGACTCCCGCCATGATCGAAGACTGTTGGTTGCCCTCTGCAACGCCGCGGATAATAAATATACCACGAACGAAGCTTATGAGGCCAACGATGATTACAAATTGTAAAATTGCACTAATGGTTGAATGAGCCGCCGTAGACTCAGCGCACGTGCCGCCACCCGCACAAACATTATACTGCATTTTTGCAAAGGTCGCTGTCACGGGACTGCCAACCAATGTTGTTGAAAAAGCCCGCACCAGTTCATTGTAAGAAATAAGCGCCGCGCCGGTTACAAACGTCATAGCTGTACCAATACCGCCCGGTCCGCGCGCACCGTCCTGTGCGCTTTTTATAAGCCGTGATATACCGATCATCAGTAAAATCATTCCGGCAACAAAAGCGAAGAAATTCAATACGACATGGAGTGGTCCCATAATATCGCCCATCATACAGACAAGCATTTGGTCCAGGCCTAAGCCACTGCCGCCACCGGTGCCACCAAGACCGAAAAAGCCACCAATACCGCCTGCGCCACCACAGCCACCGCTGCTTAATATATTAGCGAAAAAGCCACCAATACCGCCACCGCTACCATCATTATAGCCTCTAAGGCTGATGGGAGAGCCCGCAGCTACGGTCATCGCTGGTGCTCCCAGCGTGCTTCTGGCAACCTCGACAACAACGGGCAAGGCAAAGAAAAAGCCGCCAGCTAGTAGGCGTGAAACCCCTTCCCAGATTTGCGTTTGTTGCGGGTTCAAAACATGGTCACGAAGTTTGAAAATACCCCAGAGGCCAAGCACAAGGCCAATAACATAGCTACAAGCTGTCAAGAATGCAGGGAAGGCCCCGGCATGTAAAAGAATGCCACACATAAGCTGTCCGGTGCTTGGGCCACCCAGCCCAAAAAAAGCGCCTACGCCACCAACAGTAGATGCAACCGGGTTACACAAGCCTTGTGCATATGAAGAATAAAGGAAACCAGCACTGCCCAGAATAGATGTAATATTGCCAATAATCCCAAGACCGTTTCCGCCCACAGCATCAAACATCGCGTTATAAATGCTCGGCAGAGCAAACAAAGCGCCACCAACAAGAAGCCGCACAACGCCTTCTTTAAGAGGGGTCGCGCCCTGACCATCTGGCATCTCAACATGGTCTTTGATTTTTAAAAGTCCCTGAATAACAATCACAAGACCGAGAAGATAGGCCACGGCAGAAATAAGGGCCGGAACCTCTTCAATGGAAGCCAAAATGCTGTTCAGAATACCATTAAGGTCTATGCCAAGCCCTCCACCGATATTTCCAAAAAAGCCCGAAACATCGTTTACTATCGAACCGTTATCCCAAGACAGCGGGTTGTTGCCAACTGTTTGGAAAACTGCTTCATAGACGATAGGCAGGGCGAATAGAGTGCCCCCAATAAACAAGCGAATGACCCCTGTACGTAAAGGGACCTGCGTTGGGTTCTCAACATGTTCTTTAATTTTAAGAATACCGGTAATGCCGAGTATAAGACCCAGAATATAAGCGATCGCCGCAACAAGCGCGGGAAGCTGCTCTACAGAGGTCACCATGTTCTCTGCAAGGTCACTAACATCCTGCGCAGAGGCGGAAGAACTATAAAGCACTGAAATTAAAACAGAAAAAAGCGAAATGCCGCTCAGTTTTTTGAAAAACGCAGCCACATTACCCCTACCATATTTCTTATTATAAATTACCGTCATATGTCTATTACATCATACTTTTTGTTAACTGCGCAAATTTCAATAAAACTTTACTAAAAATGCACATATACGCTTACCTTTAGTTATCATAACACAAAAAGTGCAAAGAAAAGGTTACCGTAATTTGTTTATTATTATCAGATGGTTATTGTGATATAGAGCCTTTTGAGCCGCGCACGACCCAACGTCCATTCTCGATGGAAATCGATTGAATTTTGCCCAATCCACCTATGGTGTCTCCCATTTCAACGCGCCGTAAATCACCGCTATCTTTAGAATAAAGCGTGGCTGCTCCAGGCTGTGCAGAGCGCATAACCCATTGTTCCGTCTTTTCTTTTACGGCTTTGGGAGGGGTCTTTTTAACCTCTGGTTTGGGCACTGCCGGCTTAGAGGGTGCTTCTGATGTCTGAGTTTTTTGGGCTGGCGACGACGAGGTGTCAGCTTTTTTCGCGCTCACGCTTGCTTTTAAAGCCTCAAGCTCGCTTTTGAGGCTCCCAATTTGATTATTGGCGAACTCAAGCTCTGCGGTAAGTTTTTCCTCGGCTGCCGAGGCTTTTTGTAGCGCACCCTCATTCTCACTAAGTGTTGATTGTAATGCTAAAATTTGATTCTCTAGCGCGGCGCTATCAACGGCCGTTTCCTGCTCGGGAGGGGCTTTAGCTGTGGCGTCTTCTACAATGGACGGGACTTCATCAATAACTGGGCTTTCAATAGGTTCTGCGTCTATAAGCGTATCCGCAGCTTGTTCTTGCTGAAGGGCAACGGGCTCAGGCTCTGCAGCGCTAAGCTGTACATCTTCATCTACGATTTGCTCTTGCAAAGAGCTTTCCAGTTCAAAATTCAGACCCTCAAGAGGAAGGTCAAGATCCCCAAGTGTTGTGTCTTCACTTGCGTCAGTCAGGTCAGGCAAAGGTGTTAAAACACCCGCATCAGCGATTGGCGTTTCTGTTTCCTCTTGTACATCAAGATCTGGAATTTCATTGGAGGTCAGTGCAACCTGATCCTCGCCAACACTTTCAATCGGTGCGGGCATAGGCGGGAAGCCGCCCTCTAGGTCGGGAATATCTAGCGGCTGAACGGCTGAGCCATCATTCCCTGCCAAGGACGGCAGCTCTTGATCTGCGGCGTCTGCCATATCTGCCGAAGCCTGATAAACTGGTTCGCCGCCCGTTTGCGTTGTGGATGGAGCACCACCAAATTGTGATAAAATAAATCCGCCGCCGCCAACGGTCGCGATTGCGATCACAATGAGATTAAAATTCTTTTGTAGAAAGGTCTTATTGCCATTTCCGGTTTTGGCAGGAGCCGCGCTTTCAGGGCTGTCTACGTCCTCGATCTCAGGATCACTATCATCAAAATCATCCCATGACTCATCGCCAAAGTCTTCCTCGGCATCCAGATCGTCAAAATCCAGATCATCAATATCTTCATTTTCTGCCGCGTTCTTATCGTCCTGCATGCCGGGTGCCTCGTAATCTTGAAATTATTATGATCTTACAAAGAGAAAACGAAACAGTCTATAGTTCTTCTGCTTCTTCATCCTTAGTGACGGGCTCGAGGAACAAAACACCAATCGGTGTTCCTGCGGCTATGCGGACCAGAACTTCGGTTTCTTCCGCCAGATCATCAAGAATTTCACCCAATTCCTCTCCCATCTCTTGTATACCGATAGCGACCTCTTCAGTATTATCTGGCTCCTCTTCGCCATCAACAACAGTCCCTCCGTCTGTAACAACGGTAACTTGCGCGGTTTTACCGATAGCACCGGCAAAACCTTCAATAAAGCTGGCCGCTGCCGGCAGGATCACGCGCTTTAAATAACGATGGTCAACCTCGGTGGCCATACCGGCAAGCGTAGTTCCCGGATCCAATGCAACCGCATCAATGCTAAGGCTTTCCTCTTCATAGACAATCGTGTCAAAATTTAAGGTTAGCAACTCATTCTGCTCTTCAAATGTCCCCAAAATTCGGCTGCCTTTAAGCGGCCCGGACATGATTTCTGCCAAAATCGGCCCTGGCGCATCCGTGTTCGCTTCCGTTAAAAGTTGTGCATATAGAATCTCACCAGCAGGAAGAAGAACCTCACCTGTAACATCCTCAGAAAGCTCTCCGTCTTCAAGAAATTCAGCGAATTCTTCTGCCTCTGCCCTTGCTTCTGCCAGCTGGGCAAGAAAATCAGGATCCGTCATCTTTAAGCTGGACAGGCTGGACTCTCCCTTAACCTCAAGGATGGTAGACATTTGCTGGCCCATAGCATCGGCAAGCCGCTGAATGGCTTCTTGACGCGCCGCATCGCCGGCGCCAGTGTCCTCCGGCAAATTTTCTCGTGCCTGAATTTCCCGCTCCAGACGCTCCTCTTGCAGGCGTCGCCAACGTTGCAGTGGATCTTCTGCCTCTTCTTCGTCTTCCGGTAGGCTGACAATGCCTACAGGCGGAGAGATTGGAACCGGCAATGAGCTGTCCCCTGTTTGAAAAGCCTCTTCAATAGAGCGTTCATTTTCTTCCTCTATGGCTTGAACATAGGCAGGGGATGCCTCTTCTGTGCCGGGGGTTGCCGTTATATCAGGCGCAGCGCCAACATAGGATTCTTGAAGCGGTGTTTTGTCGCCACTAAATACAGAGATTAAAACGAAAAGCAGAACTGCGGCGCCAACAATAGCCCCGATTTTAAAAAGAGGACTGTCACGCATGAGATCGCCAAGCGTACCACCCTCTTTCTTCTCAAAATCATCGAAAGAATCATCCATACTCAGATCATCATCGAGATCATCACTCATCCACAATATCCTCTAATATATCAATACGGTCAGAGAGCTTCGCGCGCACCATCCGGCCCCGGTCAGACAATAATAAAACAGGCGCATCACTTATTTGATAAACGCGGGTCCCATCTGCCGAAGCTGCCGAACTACTCCAACCTGGCGATAAGAGTGTTAAGGGCGTTCTGACATAAACGGATTCATTATAACGATAAGCAGAGGTTCGACCGTCTGCGCCTGAAACGTTTAGGCGCGCGGCATTGGCCGGTATAATCCCCTCAAGAATAGAAGACAGATCCTGATCTCCCGCGGTTGTAGAAATTCCCGATTCTATGATAGGCGCTTCGGCCAGCGGTCCAAATTCAGGAATAACTGCATCAAAACGGTAATGCACAATTTCCCTATTCGTTTCAAGCGTTATAATGACAGGCGTCATCAGCCCTGTCATAGTAATAGACATGTTTCCATAGGCAAATTCAGACTGTGGTGAAATGCGGAACATATGCGTAAAGCTTACGCTACCATCTTCGTCACCATCCTCACCTTGTTCAACCTCTATAACCTCAAAACTTCCGGCCCAGCTTATATCTTGGACAGGCCAAGGAGCCCCGGAAGAATCTAGAAAATTAATGGTTGTCACATGTCCGTAGGCCAACTTGACCACAACAGGTTCCGCGCCGGGATCAAGGCTTATATTTTGTACAACCACTTCAGGCTTTGGATTTGGGTAAACAGGCGTTTCAACAGATTCTTGCGTTCGGTCAAAACGCTCAAGCAGAGTGCGTATCTCTTTTGGCCGTAAAGGCAAAAGCCCCTGAATCGCGGCATCAAAAGCCTCATCACGGGCCTGCTCTTTTCGTTCTTCTGCTGATTCTTCAAAACCCAAAGCATCATCGCTATTATCAAAATCAAAGGCTTTGCTTGGCCCGGATGGGAGTGCATCCGCATTAGCGCCCGGCGGTGATTCTTCGCCAGGTAAAGAAGGAAGCTGCGCATAAGCACCAAAAGACATTAGCAAAAACCCCGCAAAGCAGGTGCTTAAAGAGAGTGAACGCCAGTCTCTGGCCGTTTGTTTTAAGATACGCATGTAGAATAACATTCGATCGCACTGTTAGTACCAAATTTTAGGATAGACAGATAAAAAATCACTGTCACCATTCAAATAGGTAAAAAAGGGAAAAACACACAGGTCTTACGGTTACGGGTTTTAAATGCTCACCCATGATAGCGCATAATAAACAGGAATTCGCACTCTTTAAGCCAGATCTATCGGGGTACGGCAACCCATTGTTCGATACCGACGCCATTGGGGCTTTCTAGTCTCGGAACCCGTACAATAACGATCGTAACCAGAAGTTTGTCGGTTCGTGTGCGCGCCCCGGATTGATAGGTCAGAATAAGCGGCAGCTGCACCTGCCATTGATAGCGCCCGGCAACAAGCCCTTCTGAAATCACAATTGGTGCACCTTGCGGGGCAGCCGTGACGACCTGTTGATTGGCTTCAACCATTTCAATAATCCGTGAACGCTGCAAAGCGCCAGTAAAGCTTTCCCAGCCGCGGCGGGTAAAGGTTCTGGAAGATTCCTGCAATCGCCGCCGATAGTCATTAAAACCGAAGGTCATCACTTCTGTTGCGGCCTGTGCGACCCATGACATCAGCGCCGGCGTACTTAAATTTGGCTCATTTAAAGCAACCATCGGCACAAGGCGGCCATCCTCGGTCGTCGCAAAATAACGATTTTCCGGCTGGTGGGTCTGAATGACGAAATACATAGCTCCTAAAAGAGCAAGTATAATAAGGCCTTGCAGTAAGGATAGCCGCAAAAGACTACGATAGCCATCACGGTAAAATTCATTACGAATGACAACTTTGCCAAGACCGGTATTGTCTTCACCAGCACCATCACTTTTTTCATCTTTAGCAGTCCGCTGAGCGGTCTTTTGAGCTTTTTGTTTTTTGGCAGCCATGCTGATTTAACGCCTACATGTGATAAAATAACTGTACTATACTGTAGTAAAATAGGCTTGGACACAAGCGCGGCAACAGCGATGTTTGAAATTTTTCACATTTTGAAACGTGCCTTTTTGTAAAAGCTTGTGATACAATAAAAAGAAGTGAGCAAATTTTCTGTCTGTATTTTCAAAAAAGAGCAGTCAGGGCGGTTATTTATAAAATAATACGGGGCTATATAAAGAGGTATGAAAAAGGTTTTTTCCATTCGGTTTTTTGGACAAACACTTTGCACCGTTTTAGGTGCACTTTTCATCTTTGCCTCTGTCTCTGTAATTCCCGTAAAACCCGCCCATGCCTTTGCTTGTCCGTTACCTGCTGCGCACGAACAAGGCAGAATAGATATTACAAACCATATAGCGCAAGAGTTTAATCAGCATCGTGACTGGCTCACAAACACGTTCTTTTTAGAGCAAATTTTACCGGCGTTGCAGCTTTTCACCGAACAGATGTCTGCCGTGGCAATGCAGCAAACAATGATTATCGGCAAGTTTTTTGATGCAAAACACCAACTCGAAACCCAGCGGCTTTTTCAAGAACTGCAGGTTCAGGCACATAAAGATTATCAACCCAGCACAACCTTTTGTGCTTTCGGAACAAATGTTCGGTCTTTGGGCCACTCCGAAAGCGTTGCCCGTTATAATGCGCAAGTCATGGGCCAGCGCCAACTCGCCCGCCATCTTGGCCGCCGTAATATGGCCGGCGCGCCAAGCGCATTATCGGATAAAATAGCGCGCTGGACTCAATTTACCGAAGTTTATTGTGATGAAAGAGACAACAATTGGCTGGGCGCCGGTACCGGTACAGGTTTGAGTACGGTCTGTCTGCCTAAACGAGATGCCGCTACGAAAGCGGGCACTTCCCTAGCCGTGGCAAAAGAGCGCGTTAATATCGACATTGATTATACACGGGCTGTCGAAAACCGCCGGATCCTTGATATATCCAGACCCCTCGACGTTGGCTCTCCAGATGAAATTGATATACAAGCTTTAGGGAACAACCTTTATGGCCATAACATTCTTTTCCGCGATATTAGCCGTACCAGTCTTCTTGATGATAGTAAGCCTGGGCTTTATCTAACGCTGCGTTCCGTTGCGGCAAAACGCGCCGTGGCTGAAAATTCTTTCAACAGTATTGTGGCTTTAAAAAGCTTAGGGAGCGTGGGTGGTTTATTGGACCCGCAGAATCCGGCGACAACAAATACGTATATGTTTTTAGGCGCCGTGATGACAGAGCTGGGCATTCCTGAAGAAGAAATAGACCAATATATGGGGCTTAGAGATGGCTATGAACTAGATGGTGGAACCCAATATATAGATTTCAGCTATTATTCACAGCTCGAGATTCTCGCCAAGAAAATTTACCAAAACCCTGACTTTTACGCGAATCTTTATGATAAGCCCGCCAATGTAAAACGGATAGGTACCGCCCTTAAAGCTATTGATTTAATGCTGGACCGGGCAATTTATGAAAGCCAGCTACGCCAAGAAATGGTGATGTCAGTATTGCTGTCTTCACGCTTGCGCATGAGCTTTAAAGACATTGATAAAAATTTGAATAGATGATGATTGATATAAAAATGTTAACAGCGCTAAACATAAAACAAAAAGTTAAAACCCTATTTTGGGTTGTGACGCTTTTATTCGTGCTTATGGTGCCCACGCGCCAAGCCAGTGCGTCATGTTGTTGTGGTGTGTATGCTCAATGTGTGGCCTGTGTAACAACTTCAGTTACAGTTAACTGGCCGCAAACAAGAACACTGATCAAAGAGTTTGTAACCTACGAATTCACAGCGCACCGAACTTGGATTGTGTCTATATTTTGGGAAGATAATCTTCTCCCGGCTATGATGCTTATGGCCGATCAGCTTTCTGCTGTTGCCATGATGCAAACTGAAATAATTGGCACATTTTTTGATGCCAAGCACCAGATGGAAACCCAGCGCGTTCTGCAAACAATCCGCGCGCGCGCGCACAAAGACTATCACCCCAGCACAGGCATGTGTGAGTTCGGCACAAGCGTTAGAAGCCTAGCCGCATCAGAACGTAAAGCGGAACTGAACGCGCATGTTATGAGCCAACGTTCTCAGGACCGAGGTCTTGGAAATGCCAATACATCGTCGGCTTCCGGTCCGGACGCGGATTTTAAAAACCGCTTGCAACAATTCAGAACGAAATTTTGTGACCCAAGTGATAATAACGCCGGTTTGGGTCTTGTCTGTGATCATGACCAAGCCCCCGGCGATGAATTCGGCGCTATTGATCAACATCGCGTGAACAAAGATATCGATTACGCCCGCACGGTTGAATATCCTTGGACTTTAGATATTGATTTTACCGATACAACATTAACGCATAACGAAGAAGAAGTTTTGGCGCTGGCAAATAATTTGTACGGTGATCTTGTTTTCCAGCGCATTACGCCAGCAACAAAATTTAACCCAAACTTAAGACAGCAGGAAACAGGCGACTCCCTTGGTGCTACGCGTGACCTATACATGAATTCACGAGCGCTTCTAGCAAAACGAAGCGTCGCAGAAAACACTTTTAACGCGATTACATCTATGAAATCGGCCGGGACAGCTGGTTCTAGAGATTTTCTCGAAGCAATTTTGACAGAGCTGGGTGTGAGTGACACAAACGGCCCGCCAAATGATGTTCTGCATTTGCTGGGTATGAATGATGCGAATGATGAAATCGGGCCTAGCTATCACGCACAAATGGAAGTTTTGACGAAAAAAATCTATCAAAACCCGGACTTCTACACCAACCTCTATGATAAGCCAGCCAACGTAGAGCGTAAAAAAGTTGCGCTGCAGGCTATCGGTTTGATGCAGAAATTTGATCTGTTTAAAAGTTATCTGCGCACTGAAGCCAATATGTCTGTTCTATTGGAGCTTACTCTCGTCGACCTACAGAAAAAACTAGAGAATGAGCTCAGCTCACAGCAGTAATAAATGGAACAATTTTATGATTCTAAAGCGAAATAAGCACAGTAGAAAAAGCGCGCTTTTAGCCGCGGGCTCAATATGCTTGTTTTGCGCTTGTCTTCTTTTAGGGCTCAGCGGATATTCGGCCAACGCATCATTGTTTGAAAAAAAGACAGCGCCGGAAAAATATTTTGCCGCGCTCTCCGGCTTTGAACCCGGCGCCATAGTTGTGTACAGCATTCTTTTTGATAGCGCAGATATGTCGCAGATAACATCCGTAGTCGACCAGCATGGCTATCTCAACATTCCTGTACCGAAAGACTTCGAAAATATTGCTTCGAACGTGATCTATGACTTCTCAATCAGTGAAGAAAAGCGCACGCTTTCACTTTTGCTTAAAATTGATGCGCGCACAGGCGCTGTTTCTGTGAAAGGCCAGGATTCTGAGCCTTTTGCGAATATTGAAATTCGTGCTTCTGGGCAAAATATTGAAACCCGCACAGACTGGGCCGGCCTTTTCGAAGAAACGGGATTGCGGCCCTCAGGCGATAAATCAAACGCCGTGCAGGTTGCTTTTTACAGCCGCGACATTGCCAGCGATGCCAGAAACCATCAAAGCCCGGCAGTTATTAAAGTGCTATCCGCGCCAGGCGGGGGTGATCTTCCCGGCACAAATTTGAACACCTTCACAGAAAGCAACTGTTCGCCTTATCCCCATAGCACCTGCAATACAGGTGCTGTTAATGCTCAAAATAATAATATCGTAAATAATTATGTTATGGGACTCCAGCTTATGACGGAGCAGTTCTCTGGCATCGCCATGCAGCAGGTCGCAATGGTTGGAATGTTTTTCGATGCCAAAGATCAGCTGGAAGTTCAGCGTCTTCATCAAAAGCTGAAGGCTGAGGCAGTGAAGGATTACCATCCGAGCGACCAAATGTGCCGAATTGGATCTTTTGCACGCTCTCTTGCCACGGTTGAAGAAAAAGTCGCGCATGATCAGATGGTCCTCAATGATATTTTGATGGAGAGTGAATCCAACCGCTCTAACATGGGCACAGCCTTAGGTCCTGAAAGCGATTTCAAAAACCGCCTGCAACAATTTAGAACAATATACTGTGACCCAAATGATAATAACGCCGGTCTGGGACTTCTCTGTGATCATGGCCTACCCCCTCTAGTACCCCCTGTAACCCCTCCATTCGGCGCTATTGATCAACTGCGTGTGAACAAAGACATTGATTACGCGCGGACAGTTGAACTGCCCCTGACTCTGGATGTTGATTTTACAAATGCGGAGCTGAGTGATGATGAAACCGACGTTGTTGCCCTTGCCCGTAACCTTTATTGGACCGATGCTTTTTCGTTTGCGTCAGAAAACGCGCTGAAGAAAAACGCAAAATATTTTAAACAAAGCCGCCAGCATATGGCTTTAAATAATCTCGCACATAACTCTTATACAAAGCTGATTGCCCTGAAAGCGCAGGCTCCTGCTCCGCCTGCCGATGTTGAGCCTGGTTGGGCGTATATGAAGACGATGCTGCGTGAACTGGTTGGTGGGGCCAATGCCGCAGAAATTGATGAAAATATTGAAGAGATGGTCGGTGAAAATCCAAGCTATTATGCGCAGATGGACATTCTGACAAAAAAACTCTATCAAAACCCGAATTTCTACACCAATCTTTATGACAAGCCGGTTAATGTCGACCGTATCAATGCCTCACTTGAAGCGATCGGATTGATGCAACAGCGCGACCATTATGAAGCCGCGCTGCGCCGTGAAATGCTCATGTCTGGTATGGTTGAACAAGAACTGATTACCGATGCTGAGATACTTCAGGGTAAACTCCTTGAATTAGAATAATATTCTACCATTATCGATGAGCCGTAAATTGGCATTTCCCTTGCATAGTTATCTTTGGAATGAGCAAAAAGACAGCCTTTGTCATGATTTGCTCACATGATGAATAGAGATAAAAGCAAGGATAAACTATGGGCATCGCCAGCCTAAACTCAGCTCTAGCCGGTTTGCGCGTGTCGCAGCAGCAAATTGATGTGATTTCCAATAACGTAGCCAATGTGGGTACGCCAGGATATTCCCGGAAAATTATGCCGCAAAGTGCTCAAGCACTTCAAGGTGTTACGGCCGGGGTTCGCGCTGAAACAATTTTGCGCAATGTTGATTTAAACTTGGAGCGGGATCTCTGGACACAGGTGAGCGCAGTTGGCGAGCTGGATGTACAGCAAACGTACCTGAACAGAATCATCCAATTCCATGGACCACCAGATCAGGAGCTATCTGTAGCGGCAGAAATTGCCCGTTTGCAGGGTAGTTTTTCAGCGCTTGCCGACAGTCCGGAAGACGCGTTCCTTCAGGCGCTTACAATTGACCAAGCCGCTGATACAGCTAATAAGATTAATGATCTCTCTGACCTGATCTCAGCGCTTCGTAATGATGCACAAAGTGAGATGCAAACTACCGTAACGCGCATTAATGATCTTTTGGAACAGATTGCAGATTTGAATAATGAGGTTAAGAATAATCTAAATCTGGGCCGTTCAACGGCTTTTTATGAAGATGGACGCGATAGCGCAATTCAAGAATTATCTGGTTTAATTGAGGTCAGTTTTTTTCAGCGTGGTGATGGCGTTTTGGTTGTGCAGACCAACCGTGGCGTTGAGATCGCATCGGATAAGGCGCAGCAATTTACGTTTAATCCTACGCCCCTTGCCGCGACCAGTTTCTATCCTGATTCTGCCAATGGTGTCTTTGTCGGCGATCCAAATGACACCACCACATTCTCCTCAGATATAACAACGCTTTCACCTGGCGGTAAGCTGGGCGGATTAATAACGCTCCGCGATGAAACTTTTCCAAAACAAATGGCGCAACTTGATGAGGTGGCCCACAAAATGGCGCTGCGTATGGAAACGCAGGGTCTGCGTTTATTTACAGACGCCTTTGGCGTCATTCCGTTGGACACAGCGCCGGACCCGACAACGGTTCCAGAAACGCCCGTGTCATATGTTGGTTTTTCAGCCGTCATTCAGGTCAATGACAATATCGTGAATGACCCAAGCCTTCTTAAGGATGGGACATATGGAGCATCGCTTGCGACTGGCTCCAATGAAGTTGTTCGCCGCATCCTCGAGTTTGGTTTTGGGGCCGTAGATTTCGAACAGGCTGAAAACACAGACATAACAACGCAGGTCGATTTGCTGAACACAGGCGGTTTGGACCTGCAGGAATGGCTGGGGCTGGTTTCATCAAATACAATGACAGGCGGGCGTGATCTTACGCCATTTGCCAATGTTGCGGCTCTAGTAACATCAGCGAATGGAGCTCTGGACAATCCCAATGATATTTTTCATATCATCTTCGAAGAGCCCCGCACCGGCCTGGGTCCAACAACGGTTACGGTTGATTTGAGTATTGCCAACGGTTTTGCAGGGGCAACAGCCGCTGATCAGCTTGTTGCGCATATTAACAACGAGATTGCTTTGGCCGGTGTTCCCGCTGGTTTAGCCGCTGTGGCCAGTGTTGGAACAAATGGGGAGCTGGTTATTAACACGCGCGGATCATATGAAATTGATGCCAACGCGGGCCCAACGTCAATTGGTGATGCAGGCTTGGTCTTTTTTGGTTTAAGCGATAACGCCGGCGCGCCCATCGCGCCAACAGATCCATATTTCGACGTGCAGGTTGGGAACGCGGAAGCCGTGCGTATAACGCTGGAGCCCGGCGATACCGATCTTGAGCTTATCGCCAAGCTTCAGGCTGTTCCGGGCTTGGCTGTGGATACGGTGAATTTTGCTCTGGATGGAATTTTGCGTATTCGTCCGGGCACAAATTTTGATAACCCAGATTTTGGTGGCGACATAAAATTTACAGGTGGACCTTTTGATACCAGCGCAGCTGGCTACGGCGCGCCACCTGCGCTAACGGCCAGAGCCGCAATTGATGACGGCGCCAATATTGTTTCGGCCATGTTCGGAACCTACGCAGTGTCCGGCGCTGCAATCATTGATTCTTCGCCGATAAATAGTTTTAACTATGGCTCGGAAACTGATGCATCACTAGCGCCCCCAATCCCGACACTTTCATTCAGAGAAAACAACCTTGGCCCTAATGCGGATATATCGACACGGATATTAGGCTCACTCACAATCCTTGATTTCTCACAAAAAATGATCAACGAGCATTCTCAAGAAGCCATTCTTATGGAAGCGCGGACTATCGACGAATTTTCATTACAGGAGGCGCTGCAAACACAAATTCTTAATGAATCGGGCGTTAACCTCGATGAAGAACTTGGCCATTTAATTATTGTACAGACCGCCTATAGCGCCTCTGCAAGAGTTTTAACAGCCGTTGATGAGTTATTTCAGGAGCTTTTAAATGCTGTGCGCTAGAGGCTGTAAGAATTTTATGAATAGGAGAAGATCATGACAGGCATTTCATCATTGGGTCAGGCGTTATCGCGCATTAATTTGCTGAACAATCAAAACCAGCTTTTAAATTCGCTGACTACGCAACTTGCGACAGGAAAAAAAACCCAAAGCTTCGCCGGTTTGAATAATGACATTCTCACTTCAAAACGCGCGCGCGCCGATTTTCAATCGCTTGATAAATATATTGATAACATTAAGAACGGAGAGCGACGAATTAAACAAATGCTTACAGCGATTGAAGAATTTCAGCAGCAAGCGGAAAATTTTTCCAACGCGCTTGTCCAGTTCTCGCAAGAAAGTGTGCATCAGAAAGGCGATGTAATTGTCTATGATGATCCGCTCACGCCGGCCATTGAAACGACTCAGATCGGTCATAACTCGGCAGATCCGGACGTTGATCTACAAACCTTGAGAGATTTAGCCGGCAATTTGTTCACATTTATGGGTGACTTGTTGAATGTTCAAGAAGGTGACAGATATCTTCTCGGCGGTTCTGATACCTTAACTCAGCCATATGATGATAATGGCACTTTGGATGCCGCGCTTTCCACACTTATTACAAACTGGAAAGACGAAACCCTTCCGGCCGCCACCAATTTAACAAGCGCGGAGTTGGTTAGCGCACTAACAAGCAGAGATATAGCGCAAGACCCAAATGCTATTACTGATACCATCGTTGGTTATTCTGCAGCTTTGAGCGCAGGAAATGTCGGCGATGTCTTCATTCGCGTGGATGATACTGTTGAGATCGACTACACTGCGCAGGCAAATGAAGAGCCGTTTCGCGATATTCTGGTCGCCGCATCTTTTATCACAAATGAGAATCTTATTCCTATCGCCGATGTTTATGCAGAGCCGTATACAGCCGGCGATCCAACATTGGCTGACGGTGCTCCTGGCGCGACACTACAGGAAATGAAGGATAACTTCTTCCAAGTTTTTAATGAACTGAGCAGCTCTGTCAGTAATGCAATTGATGGCCTTGATACGGTCCGTTTCCGTCTTGAAAATGCCCGGGCCCGCATTGACGGAATAAAAATCTCTTATGAAAGAGATCAAAACATCCTTTTAAACACAATTGATGAAGTTGAGAATGCGGATATTAATGATGTTGCGATTAAGATTAATACCCTGCAAGTTCAGCTCGAGGCCTCATACCGCGTAACTGCAAGTGTCTCACAGCTTAGCTTGGTGAATTTTCTTTAATTCGCCTCACGCGGGTCCTAATTAAGTCGCTCTAAGATGCGGAATCCTTGCGGTCTTCAATAATAAGTTTTGCACTGCTGGGCTTTTTTGAATCATTCACATAGGTAAGCGACGGGCCTTTTTGCACATCAACGCCATTGACGAGAAGTGTCTTTAGCGCTTTATCAAAGCTACCGCCAACCAGAATGTCAGAGGTTAGTGTGTAGTCGTGTACCGCGCGCCATTCCATCTCAAACCCCCCCTTTTTACTCCACTTGCTGAGCGTTTGTTTAAGACTATCACCTTTTTCCGCTTCCCAAACACTGGCTTGCGCCGCCGCTAAACGGGGTTCAAACATTACGGTTTCAGTAGGGGGAAGCCTTTCGATAGTGCTTAAGGCTTCCTGAGGCTGCTCCTGCGCCGCCGCGCCTGGGTCCTTAATAGTATTTCTGCGAATTTTAGGCATGCTCTCTTGTTCTAAAGCAATAGGTGGTTCGATGGCTGTTTCATCGCCGGAGCTGGGCTCGACTATGATCATATCAGCAGGGGGTAAAACAGCAGCGGATTGCTTCTCATGATGAATCAAGATGGCTTTACCGCGGACACTGGCCTGCAACGCAAGCGGCGCAATCATATCACGCAGCACTTCCGTCCAAGCTTTTCCGCCAGTCCACGAAACCTTTGCCCCCGGGTTAATATCTTTACCGAATGAAAAAGCATAACCTGCTGGCGCAATTTGTTGCAAGGCCAGCGCTAGTGGTATATCCGTGCCGAAACCAACGGCATCCTGAATGCTTTCTGTAGGTGCAAGGGCGTCTGCCAGAGGCATAATAGGTAAAGTATTGTCACCGCCATCTGGTAAAGGTTTTGGACTAGGGTTAATCTCTAAAATCTCGGCCTCTGGCACCGTGCGCGCTGAGTTTGGCGCATCTTCCGGCATAATTACATGCGTAGTAGGCGGAAGCTTTAAGGCTTCTGTGTCCATAAGTGTTTCAGCCGTAACAGGTTTGTGTTCAGCTTCGCTCTGTTCCGGTGCAGGCAGCGGTGTCATTTTTTTAATTTTTATCACAGGCTGGGGCTGCCGTTCAATTTTTGGCATAGCAGCTTTTTTAGGCTCTTCCATATCAAGCGGTGGCAAAGGGCTAAGCGGCTGTGGTTCATGCATTAACAAATCTTGAGCCGGTGGTGTCGTCGGTAGTGCTTCAACAGGAACGGGCGGGGAGGCTTTCGGGTCCGCAGGAACCCATTCAAACCCTGCGTGTGTCGTTGTTGCCGTCATAAAAAGAGCCGCGATCGCTAAAATGCCATAGCATAACTTTGAACCCCGAAAATTTGAAAAGACGTTCATCTCCATCGTGAATGGTTCCTTAAGCTTTTATATGATTGAAAACAGCTTTGACCATAAAACGCCACGTTTTAAAAAACAAGCGTTGGCTTACGAAAAAACTTAAGATTATCGACCAGAAGAAAATTAACCGTAATCGATGAATTTACGGCGCTGCACAGAAAGCCAGCCCGGTCTCTCGGCTCCGACAATCCATGATCTGAAATTTCTAAGTGCAGAAGGAACGGTCAGCCCTTTATTTTCCAGAAAACGAAACAAAAACAGGTTAAAGATAAACAATGCCCAAAACCGCCAGTCCGCAAGGCGAAACAGTAACAAAATAGCAGGAAAAGACGCCCGCGCATCAAAAGCAAAAAATCGAACCGTGCGCATGGAATTGCGCCAGTGCCAGTTCATTTTTTCTTGAAGATTCTCAATTTGTTCAGCGGCCATACCCGGAAAAACTCCTTATTAAGCTTTTACTATATAAGAAAATCTTACCGCGGTAAATGTTAACGCGGCGTTAGGATGGTAAGAATAAATTAAGCGCCGGTGCTGGAGGAGAGTAATAGATAATGCCGACGATCAATAATGCCAGCTTCAAACACAATTTCAGCCGATCTTTGCATAGTTTGCCCATATTGATTGATCATGCGTTGAATTTCATTTGGCCATTCCGTGAAATCCATATCCATCAGCTTTTCCCGAACTTCATCGGGAAACTTCATCCACTCGCGAACCCCGCATCTGCCCCCGCCTTGACGCGGAACAAGCGCTTGGGTAACAACCAGGCGTAATGTTTCCATCAGCGCAATCGCACGTTCTTCGCGCTCGCTCATATCATAACTAGAGAGCATCCGTGAAATTGTTGCTGCAACGCCTGTTGTATGCGTTGTCGTATAGACCGCATGTCCAGTCTGTGAGGCTTCAATAGAGGCGTTAATTGTTTCCCGGTCTCTCGACTCGCCAACAAGAATAACCTCAGGCTTCCGGCGCAGCGCATTGCGTACACCATGGGCAAAATCCGGCAAATGCCGCGGAATTTCACTTTGGGAGACCAGCGAACGAGGGCTTTTAATCGCGTCATAAACATATTCGATGGGTGCTTCATAAGTCAGCATTTTACCGCAGCCCTCAGGCCGCTCTAACAGAAAACGGTTACCGGCCGCCAACAATGTCGTTTTCCCCGAACCTGTTGGCCCTGTAATAACCACAAGCCCTTGCCGAGGGGCCCAAGCATCGATAATTTCCTGCTCGATCCCCAAATCTTTGAAAGTCGGCGGTTCGCTAGGCAATACCCGCATAGTAATTTGTGCCGAATCGCGCCCCTTGGAAAGGATCGCCGTAATGTTCACCCGAAAACGAACGCGGGTATAACGGTCTGGCCGAATTTCATATGAAACATCAAGATCTCGTCCGGAAGCAAGGCGCGCCAAAGCCTCTGGGCCATAAATTTTCGTGAGGAAGACCGCCATATCTGCCGCATCAATATCACGAAAAGTTCCCGGATAAAGAGACCCGTGAATTTCATTATAAACCGGGCGGTCTGATTGAATTGTAATGTCAGAGGAATTTTGCTTCACGCACCACATCAGCAAAGGGTCAACCATTTCCTCGGCAAACCTGTCGGGTTCGTCGGGCCATGTCTCTGCAAAATTGTCCTCAGGTTTGAGGAGGCTTATCGGCTTGCGGGCTTCCATTGATCCGATCCTGTCATCAACTCTGGGACACCTGTGATTTGTATTGCGCGGTCTCCAACGCGCATTTCCATGCCGTCGCCGGTAATCCCACGATCAACTTGAAGAGCATAGGGCTGTGAAACCATGCCTTGAGCTAGCAGCATACGGTAACGCACCATGCCTTCATAGTCCGCAATCAGAATATTAAGATCGTCTTCAAAAATGTCATTTGCCTGCCTCACGCCTTCTTCCCAGCCCTTAGTAACCAATTCAACCCAGATTGCACGTTCCTCATCGTCTTCTGGCCGCAAAATGTCAGGTGGAGACTCAACAACCCCCCAATTTCTTTCTAAATAATTACGCCATGTCCGCGATGTTGAGACGATTTTCGCATTATTAGTAATGTTATAAATTCTGTCGGAAACTGCCGCTTGCTGACCATCGCCTTCAATCAACATACTATTGATAGATTCATTAATAATTGGCGGTTCGATGAGCAGGCCCGAAGGCGCGGCAATCAACAGCTGGCGAAAATCAAAAACCTTATCCATATAACGCGCACGCTGTTCCAATTCTTGGCGGATAGCAAAAGAACGCCACGCCAAACCGCCTCGCGCACCTAGGGAAATAGCAGCTTCCTTAATCGCATCGCGGCGTATATCAAGCGGCAACCCGTCATCTTCACCCAGTGTGTTTTCTTTTTCTAATGTTTGAAGTTGGTTCAGCGTCAGGGGCGCGCTCGGCATTTTATCGTCAGTGCTCGTGGCATAAGCAATGCTTTGCAACGGCAGAGACAGAAAAACTGCCGCACAAATCGACAAAGAGTATCGGACTAAAAGTTTGCGCATTGGAAAAGACCTTTATCCTATCCGCCCACACCAGTGTTTGGCGTGTAGTGAATTTCTATGATGCGTTGCTGGCTATCAACCTTTATATCACCGCGCCCGCCAAGCTGCAGTCCAATATTGCGCAGCACATCAATCACCGGACGGTTTTCAACATCAACGGAAACAACCGTCGGAATAGGCGGCGGTGTACCGATCGTCAGAAACTGGTACCCGGCGCGCTCTGCCAGTGTGTTTGTAATCGGTTCGGCCGGGCCAATCCAGTTCACTGTAATCGCCCGGCGAAGTTCGCTCGGCGCATTACCGACCGGGCCAATATTGGTCGCGGGCGTGCGTGTGGATTCAATTGCGGCTAAAGTCTGAAGCGCAGTAGACGCGCGGTCCGCGGCGCTGGCCAGCATAGCGCTCACATTATCAGGAGCGGCAACAATTTGCGGTTCGTCATTGCTGTGTTTTTCCAAACTGGAACAGGCAGAACCACCCGCAGCTAAAGCGATAAACAAAAATGTTGAAAGAAAAGATGTTCTGCGCATTGAACTTAAAAAGCCTATTACTCGGAAATGTTGATCTGACCAGCGAAAGCATATCGCAATCATTAAAAAGAATTCTATCAAATCAAGATTAACGGCTTCGTTTATTCTCCGCAAGCAGGCCGCTAAAACTGCCCACAGGCCTGATTAAAAAAAACCTTTGAAAATAAATTCTAGTGCGGTTTATTGCTTGGTTTTGATCAAGCCGTTATCTTTCATAATATTAATCACCCGGCTTTTATAACGCTTGCCGTAATGCGGCGTGCGGGAGTGATAATGAGCAATGGCTTTGGAAAGGCTGCCGGTTTCATCTAAATGGCCTTTGAAAATCCACGCGGCCACGCCGACATTGGTACACGCATCGTCGCGCACCCATTTCTGTGCAGTGGCTTCACTCACGCCCCAGCGCTTGGCTAGGTCCGGCATCCATATTGTATTAATTTGCATCGGCCCCAAATCATAGGTGCCGTTTGTGTTGAGAACTTCTTGGCCCACCTGTCCGCCTTCAGCTTTATATATGCCAACAAGCACAGCCGGCGGCACCGAATAGGTCTGTGAAGCAAGCATTAAACACGCAGCAAGAATTTTACTGGCAACCATATTTTACTCTTCCTCCTCATCTTTTTTGAAGAAGCTCATCGGACTGCCGCTGCTACCGCTCTGTTCGCCGTTTTGCTGATTTGTCTCCACTGGCGGAGCAGCTGGAGGTTGTTCCGGAGGGATCGCAGGCGGAGGAGGAGGAGATTCTTGCACAGGTTCGGCAGGCGGTTGTTCTTGCGGCGGCGGAGTTGCCGCAGGAGACTCTGTCGGCGCTGCTGCGGGCGCAGCCGGGGGCGTTTCATCTGCCTCTGCTTTAGGTTTGGCAAACATGGACATGGGGTTAGCGCCTTGCTGCTGGGCTTGAGCAGGCGGCGGTTCTTGTGGTGGTGGAGGCGGGGGCACGCTTTCCGCCTGTACCGGCGGCGTATTAATGGGCGCTGCCGGAGGTGGCTCAACCGCAACAGGTGGCGCTGTGACAGGGATGTTGGGCGCTTGACCGCCGCCCGAACTGCTGCCCTGTCCTTCGGGTGCCATTTTCACAGCCAGCGCTTCCAGCATCGCTGCGCGCAGATCAAAAGCATTCCATACAGGCTCCATACTGAGAGTGTCCGTGCGGGCTTCCGCGTCCATGCCCAAAACTTTTTCAGTCTCACCTTTGTGACACGCGCTATAAAGCTGCGCCAGCGCCCGAAGAAAACCAAGCTCAATGCGCTTCTGCGCTGCCTCGTCATCTATATTCGGCAGTAAAGCTTCGCGTAGCTCGACCGACCTTTTCACCAGCCGTTCGCTCACATCCATAATCAGCTTTGCTTCGGCCTGCCCAAATGGAAAGGCCGCAATTGCCTCGATCACAGGAATAAAAGCCTGCATATATTGAATCTGCGTCTGATATGTATCGGCAACCTGCCCGGAGGCCTGAAGGTTTTTAAGACGCTCCACCGTCTCGGGTGTAGGCGCAAAATTATCCGAAAATGTTAGAGCAGCCTGTAGCGCTCCTGTAATATTTTTGATGTTGGGGCTTTCGGGAATTTGTCCACGCTTTTCATACTGTCCGGCAATTAGCGGTCCTGCGAGTCCTGCCAATGCGACACGGAGCGTATCGTCTTGTGCCTCAGCAGGGTTAATGTCCATGATATTGCCAAGCTCGATGCTCCCCTCAACAGTCTTCGCCAGCAATGCCGCCATCGTTTGGGCGTCACTTTGCCCGTCAGGTGGCCCATCTGAAGCAGGCGCAGCGCTTACAATCGCACTCATCAAAGGAGAGCCGATAGTCTCTAAAATCTGCAGAAGATAAGCCGCGCGTTGATCCATACTCGAAAGGTTCTTTATGCGTGTGTTTCTTAAAGGGCAAAGTTTGAAAAACCAGAACCCCTGACACTCTAAGTATAAATTGGATTTAGGGGCGGGGACAAGGCTTCTCGTCGATAATCTACTTTTAGCCCAAGCCTTATTCGAGCCTTAGCCCGGCGCGGCCAAATCCGCTATGACACCAGACAAGTCTTCAGGCTTTCCACGGACCAGCTTTACGCTGCCATCGCGGCCACGGTAAATAATCATCGGCGTAACATTAAATTTCCATGACTGCATAATCGCCAAATTGCGCTGTACGCCTTGCTGATTAATCTCTGTTTTCGCGGGCAGGGCGTTTTCATCACCATCCATATGCTTAAACCAGCGGTCTTGTGGGTTTGGCGAGGCGATCAAAAACGCGGCTTGTGCCCGTGTTTGCTCTTTAAACCCAACCGGAATCATCCGCAATTGAATTTGCGCCTTCTCAAAATATTTCTCGGCCTGAAGACTACGGATAAAAGCGTGACAATGCGTGCATTGCGGGTCGATGAAGCTATACATCACCGGCGCGCCAGGTTGCCCCAAGGCAATCCAATTACTGCTTTCAATGTCTGAAAACATCTGCTCAGCCGGGGTTTGAAATTCAAAAGGCTTGTTCTTTGTTGCGTTATCAGCTTCAGGAAATTCGGCCAGCGTATCGAGTAAAGTGTCACCCTGTGAGCGCAGGCGGTCAACCTGTTGAACGGTCACCAGCTTTCCGCTCTTATCGAACATTACACCCATTACAAAGGCGCTGCGATCGGGAAGCACGTAGAAATATTGTTCAACGCCATTCTTGATGGTCAGCCACGCATCCATGTTGTTGTCTTTGCCCAGATAACGAATCTGCGCCCCTTCGCTCACTAAATTTTGAATGGGCTCAGGGAGTTCAGGCAAAGGATCGGTGCTTTGTGCAAAAGCGGGCATAGCGCCGAGGAATAAAACAAGAGTGAAAACTGCAAAAATTTTGCTCATATTAAGCGTATCCTTTTGGTTCTGTTATAAAATAACTTTAGCGCATTTATCTTACAAAAACAGTGTTAAAATACCAGTATAGCCATAAAGACGGCCTTTATTAATCTCCCCCCCGGCATAAAACCCGGTTAAAGGCACATCGCCAATAATGTCATGGATCAGCTCCATTTCATTCTTGTGATCGCCATCAAATTCATTAAAGGCCCGTGCAACGCACGAAACATAAAGCGCACCTTTTGGCTCAAACCCGCCAGTTTCCTTCTTTACACGCTTGCGCAGTTCCAGCAAATTAGCGCTCAAATCACTATAAACACTATCATGATCGCGGTGGACAAACATCAAGCGGCCACCATTGTAAACATGTTGCGCTATTGTCATTGCCCCATCATCAGGGTCCATGCCGATAATATTGCGTACAAGATAATCATTGCCATCGGATTCAGAGATCGGCAAGGCTGCATGAACCTCACCTTTAACTAGAGAGTGAAACTCTTCCGGCAGCGCCTGCGGGTCTTCTAAGGACTTTTCATCAACAAGAACGCTATCAGGATCAACATCAATCTTTTTAATGACCATCGAGCGTAAATCTTGCTCGAAAACTTCGGCAGCCGGCAGTTCATCAAGCTCGATCACCTCATGGCCATCACAGCGCGTAATCGTATGCATTTCACTAATGATAGTGCACCCTTGCGATAAAGTGCTGGCGACAGGAATGGCGCTGGAAAATACCGCGCCGCAAAGTCCACCCTCGTAAAATTCGCCGGCAAACTGGGCATGCGTTTGCCGCGAAGATGTAAGCCCGCCAACCATAAACCCGCCGCATAGTATGTCCAAATTTTTCAGGATTAGCGCCGGGTCTTCTTCGGTCATCGGATCTCCATTGACAAAAACCAGCATTGGCTCGTGCTCATCCAGCCAAGGTTTCAATAGAGCATCGGCTTCATCCGGTTCTAAATTAATCGGCGGGAAAATCTGGAATTCATCTTCATCGAACTTCCCAATCATCGCAGAAATGGCCGGTTTATCGATAAACCCTTCTCCATTGGCGCATACACCAATGCCAATGCCGCCAACCCAGTTTTCAATATTCAAAACAGATTTAAACAGATTAAGAATGCTTTCGGCGTCCTCCGCTAGCAGGTCTGAAATATAAAGGAACCCGAAATTAAAATAATTCTCTGACGGGCCCGCTTCGCCCAAATCTTCAAGTACAGCTTTCGCCGCTTCCCGCCAGTCTGAACCGCCGGCCGCCGATGATGCAAATTGTGATGTGGTAAAAAGTGACATGCTCAGCTGTTCTCGACTCATTCCCTAAATAATGATTTAGTATAATCCCTATACGTAATAAAAAAAGGGTAAAGCCCTTTATAAGGAGAGAATTATGGATGGACTATGGGTAATTTTAGGTCTTATTGTCGTCGTCGGTTTCATGCTGGTGATGATTTACAACCGGCTGGTGGCCTTGCGACAGAACCGCGAGCAATCATTTGCTGATATCGATGTACAGCTCAAACAACGCTTTGATCTCATCCCCAATTTGATTGAAACCGTTAAAGGGTATGCAAGCCACGAAAAAGATGTGCTGGAAAATGTTACCAACGCCCGCGCTGGTGTGGCAGGTGCAAAAGGCATGTCAGAGCGAATTACCGCGGAAAATGCGCTCAGCCGCGCCATGATTTCGCTCCATGCTGTAGCGGAAAACTACCCGGATCTGAAAGCCGACGGCACGTTTAAGAAGCTGATGGATGAGCTGTCCGATATCGAAAACAAACTCGCCGCAGCGCGCCGGTTCTTCAACAATGCAACGGCGGAGCTCAATACCTCTGTCGAACAATTCCCTGCCGTTTTGTTCGCCGCGACGCTCGGTTTTGGTAAAGAAGAGTTTTTCGAAATTGATGAAGCCGACCGCGAAACTCTTGAAAAAGCCCCAGACGTAAAGTTCGGCTAACGAATGGCTAGCCCTGTCGTCGGACTGCAAACCCATATCTGGAACAACAACGTCAAATCTATGGCGATGTTGGCACTTTATCCGTTGCTCATCATCGGCATTATCTGGCTCTGCGCGTTTATTGTCGGCGGCGCGTCAAACAGCGGCGTCATGGCCCCGGCTTCCGCGCAATCTACTCATTTTGCCAACGCCATCATTTTTAACTATTGGCCTGCCATTCTCGCTGGCGTAGCCATCTGGTTTATGGTTGCGTTTTTCTTCCACACAAAACTAGTTCGCAAACTGGCGCATTCACACCCTGTGACGCGTAAGGATGAGCCGGAATTTTACAACTTGCTCGAAAATCTCTCCATCACCGCGGGCATCCCAATGCCGCACTTGGAAATCATTGAGGCCCATGCCCGCAACGCCTTTGCCAGCGGCATTGACCAGAAAAGTTTCACAGTGACCGTCACGCGCGGTTTGATGAATTCTTTAACCAAGGATGAACTGGAAGGCGTGCTCGCCCACGAACTCACTCATATCCTCAACCGCGATGTCCGGCTGCTCATCATCACCATCATCTTTACCGGCATGATCGGCTTTGCCGCGCAAATGGTTTGGAGCAATATCCGCTACAGCTTTATTTACTCACGCCGCAGTCGCGATAATGGCGGCGGTTTGCTCATCATGATGGCGCTCGCCTGTACACTCTGGCTTGGTTATGTCGTCACGCTCTTCACCCGTTTTGCCATTTCGCGTAAACGTGAATATATGGCCGATGCCGGGGCGGTGCAGCTTACCAAGAACCCTGAGGCGATGATGCGCGCACTAATGCGCATCGCCGGGCGCGATAAAATCCCAGGGGCCACCGACGATATTGCCATGATGTGCATCGAAAATGCCAAGCCGTTTATGGGCCTGTTTACTACGCATCCACCGATTGAAAAACGTATTCGCGCATTATCAGACACCACAGGTGCGCCGCTGCCGCAAATTTCTCTACCGCCTGCATCCCATGACGAACGTTTTGGAGAGGGTAACGGCGTCCGTAATCCCTGGCTGGTGCGTCAGCGCGGTTCTCGTAAAAACATGTAAAACCCGATTTCCTCCGGATTTTCTTTGAAATCTGTTACAATAGGGCTATATAGTTAAGCATAATCGTTTGAACGTTATAAGGAGATTAAAGCGATGCAAACTGACCGTTTTGAAGCCACACAAACCCGCACACGCGAGGTTGATGAAGGTTTACGGCAACATATGAACAGTATTTACGCCAAAATGAGCGTTGGCGTTATGATCACGGCGGTTGTCGCTTGGGTCGTCGGCAGCTCTCCCACGCTGCTCAATCTATTTCTCGGCGGCCCGCAAGCTTATGTCGTAATGTTCGCCCCACTGGCGATTGTTATGTTTGGCTTCCGTCCTCAGAGTATGGCCTCTGGTAAGCTCATGATGGTGTTTTTTGCACTGGCTTGCGTTTACGGGATCAGCTTTGCCTCAATCGCTGTGGCTATGTCGTCCAGTCCTGCTTTTGGTATAATCGTTGCAAAAGCCTTCTTTATTGCGACTGGGATGTTCGCTGGTGTAAGCGCAATTGGATACACCACAAAGATTGATCTGACACCCATCCGCACATTTGCCTCTATGGCGATTTGGGGAGTTATCATCGCTGGCGTGTTAAACATGCTTGTTTTTAAAAGCTCAATGATGGATATGGGGCTTTCTATGATCTCCATTCCTCTCTTTGCCGGAATTACCGCGTGGCAAACACAGAACATGAAAGAGATGTATAGCGCAAATATGGCTCCGGAAATTGCTGCTCGCTATGCTTGGGCGGCGGCTTTGACACTGTATATCAGTTTCATCGCCATGTTCATGAGCATCTTGAATTTGATGAGCTCGCGCTAAAACGCTTATACGCTTTTAAAATTTTATAAAAGCCGCTCTTTTGGGCGGCTTTTTCTTTGCACGCGCCTCACCGCATACAACCGTGGTATGGCTTCTGTTTTTCTTTTGCTCCGAAGATTTTAGAGTAAAATGCTCGTATGAATAGAGATTTGCAAATCGCCGCAGGATTATCGGAAGAAGAAAATGGCATGCCAAGGCTCAAAACACTGGCAGAGTTTGAACGTAATTATATTCAAATGGTGCTGGATATAAACCGTGGCAATATTCCCGCCGCCGCCAAAATTCTCGATATCGCACCCTCCACACTTTACCGCAAATGCGCCAGTTGGACAGAGGACAAATCCGGCTAATTACTTCAAATTTTCCTAACCTCTTGTTGACTAGCCGTATTTCTTTGTTTTAGCGTCCCTCTAGCATTTTAAATTATGAGAGGATTAAAGGACATGTTGAAGGAGTTTAAAGAGTTTATTGCCAAGGGCAATGTCATGGACATGGCTGTTGGTATCATTATCGGCGCGGCCTTTACGGCCATCGTTACATCTTTGGTGGGCGATATGATTATGCCGATCGTTGGTGTGGCAACCAGTGGCGTTGATTTCGGCGATCTATATCTCGCGCTGAATGGTGAAAGCTATGCAAGCCTTGCTGCTGCTGAGGAAGCAGGCGCCCCACTAATCAAATATGGTGCGTTCATCAATGCATTGATCAACTTTTTGATCGTTGCCTTTGTAGTCTTTATGCTTGTGAAGGGTGTAAACAAATTAAAACGTCAGGAAGAAGAAGCGCCGGCCAAGCCAGCCACTCCGCCAAGAAGCGAAGTGCTTCTTGAAGAAATTCGCGATGCTCTGGCGGATCAGAAAAAAGCCGCGTAAGACCAATAAAATTTATAGGAAGCGGGGCGTAACAGTCCCGCTTTTTTTATCTTGAAAAACACCTTGTAACCCATTACCTATAACGCCACGGGTCCTTAGCTCAGCTGGGAGAGCGCATCGCTGGCAGCGATGAGGTCAGCGGTTCGATCCCGCTAGGATCCACCATTTTCTCTATTTGATAACCGGAAGATGTTCCAGCGCGCTCTATGATTCAAACCGCTTTCTTATTTAAAAGCAGTCGCGGGAGCGAATGACGGTTCGATCCCGCTAGGATCCACCAATTTTCTTATATTTTAAAAATTGCCATAAAACTTCAGATCTGTTATAAATAAAGCAGATTTCAAAAAAGGAGAGACTTATGCGTCTTTTAGCAGTTTTT
>JAJFGR010000002.1 GCA_021776025.1 Alphaproteobacteria bacterium | reverse complement strand
CGGATTTATCGGTATACTCACAAGCGCAGCTCAACAAAGTAGCTCGCCTGTTAAATGAACGACCAAGAAAGACGCTGGACTTTGAAACACCAGCAGAACGATTTAACCAATGTGTTGCGTTGACCACTTGAAATCACCACCCAAAGCGGACGTTTAATCTGAAAAAAAATATACTGAGTAATTTTATTGGAATAAGCCAAGATGACGATAGAGCAAGCACTTACAGATTATGTGGAGAATAGTAAACTATTCGAAAACCCCCAACCCTGCGAGCCTGCATGGATAACTGAAGACAGAAACCCTAGCTCCCACAGAATAGAATTAGAAAAACAACTTACAAAGATAATAGAAGAAAAAGAACCCCAACTTCTGGACGAAAAATTGAACATCCTTCTTACTATGGGGGGTAGTCTTGGTGCTTCTCTCTCCATATCCAACTATATACATTGGCTTGGAACGCGCGCTTCACAGGTTGATGCTAATCAGGCTTTATCTGAACTAGACGATTGGTTTAATAAGGAAAAAGTTGATGCCTATTATGCGGTTATTGCTCTTGGGCCCCAAATAAAAAGACCTATCAAGGTCAATGATAAAATTACACTTTACCCTGCTGACCAGTGCCCTGATTCCAACCTACTAAGCGACATACCCCTTGATAATTCAGGACTTGCTGTATTTCATAACGACGGTCCGTTTTTAATGGTTCCTGTTATAATTGCATGGGAAGAAACGCAATTACCAAGGGTGTATGGTGACGATAAGCCCGATACATTCAGAATGAGCCAGTCTCATGAGATCATGGAAGATGCTATACGCATGGTTTCGGTCATTAATCGTATGCATTACTACATTTACAGACGCACAAGTAGTTTAAGAGAATATGAGCCATTTTCGAACTCTGGAATGAGTCATTCCGGCTCCAAATCTGATGCATTCTTTGCGGACTGGACGACTAATCATGGTTTAGATGTTCAGCCTGTAAGTAATACAGAAAATTACCAAGAGGTGTTTGATGATATTTGGCAAAAGTGGGAACAGTGCAATGAAAATAAAAAAACTAAAATCAGGTTGGCCATTGACCGTTGGAGCCAATCCCAGCATAGAGGCTCAGATGAAGATAAAGCCATAGAAATGCGTGTTGCATTGGAAACGCTTTTAATCGAAAAAGAGCAAGAAGGAATATCATCAAAGATAAAAAATAGGGTAGAGCTTATATGTCCAGATAATGAAGAAGCTCCTAAGCTAGCATATGACATCTATAACGCCGGATCTCGCATTATGCATGAAGGCAGAATTTCGGATCGTTTTCAAAAAAAATCACAATCAAAAAAGAGTTTACGGGATCTGTTAAAAGCAATGCATTGGATATTTCCTCAGATAGTTCTTTTTGTCGTTGAAAATGGAATCCCGATTTTACCAAATAAATCAGGTTATATAGAAAGAATTACCCAGCTAATCTGCCGTATAATTCAAAGATGTTGAATGTCCGCTTTTGGCCGTTAGCGGACATTAGCATTTGATTTTAGATACCACCCGCTCGGAAACCTTAGGGTGATAAGCGGCATTGTGGGAACTGTAGTGTTTCATTAAAGCTATATAGTTACTATTATATTGTAGTATAGAGAGTAGGATGAGTAGACTTTTTTATACGCAGCTTGTTGTTTTTATTGTGTTTGCTGTTGTTTTGGCAGCGGCAAATGGCGCTATGGCCGCGTGTGCTACGCCGACGGCCAATTCAGGTGCGCTTGAATATTTCACAGGGACTGATGAATATAAGTTTTGTGATGGCGCGACCTGGGTCGCTATACCTGTCGATTCAACACTGGCCGCATGTACGAATACCGGCGGGATTGAGTGGGACGCAACCGAAAAATCCTATAAATTTTGCGACAGCGCAAATTATAAGACATGGGGCTGTACCCCGGGCGATTGTGTGTCAAACGGGCTGGTGTCGCACTGGAAGTTAGATGAAACCAGCGGCACACTTGTTGATTCTGTCGGCTCAAATGATGGCACGGCAACAAATACACCGACTTATAATGTGACGGGTAAAGTTGATAGCGGGATGCAGTTTGACGGCGTAAGCGACGAACATGTTCTTGTGACGGACGATGCCAGCCTGGATTTTGGCACAACATCTTTTAGTTATGGTGGCTGGTTTTATCCGACGGCCTACCCAGAGGGTTATACAATACCGTTTTTCAAAGGGGGGACGAGCGGCGGTAGCCATGGTTATGACATAGAGTGGAGCCGCGCTGATACCGGCGATTACACAGAAGCCTGCTTGAGTGATGGCACAGTTTATTGTTCCGCTTTTATGACTGGAGAGCCAACACTGAATGTATGGCATCACATGTTTGTAACGGTTGATACCGGCTATAATGAACTGAAAACATACCGCAATGGCGTGTTATTTCAGACCGTAGATATTACTGCTTTGGGCAGTCTTGATAATGCCTTTGACTTACGTATCGGAATCGGTAACGGCAACGGCTCTGATTTTCAGGGCACAATAGATGATGTGCGGGTTTATAACCGGGTGGTATCTCCGACGGAAGTATTTGCGCTTTATGCTTGTCACGCAGATGCGGCGGATATTACCTCCAACCTGCAAGGCCATTGGGCGTTGGATGAAAGTGCGGGTACAAACGCCAGTGATGAAACCGCCAATGGCTATGACGGTACTTTGAACGGAAACCCGACATGGAACTCAACGGGTGGCGCAATAGGCGGAGCGATAGATTTTGACGGGACGGATGATCGTGTCCAGCTTGATGTTGTTTCTGATACCGCGAATTTAGAGATAAACGGCGATCTGACCGTCGCTGCATGGGTTAAGACCAGCCAGAGTAATTCTAGTGGGGCACAGGTTATTTTGCAGGATACAAGCTCAGTTAATAATAATTATCAACTCGAGCTAGATAGCGGCTCTCCGAGGTTGTACCATGGAAATGGTAGTACATCAGAAAACTTTACGGCAACGGCTACTGTAAATGATGATAGCTGGCATCATGTGGCGGCCGTCGCCGACTATCCGAATTTGTATTTCTACATTGATGGTGTTCTTGATTCCGGTTCACCCCATACCATGACGTTCGATATTATCAACGTTAACGGCAATGAATTTAAGATCGGCACCACTGGCACGACCTATGCATTTGACGGGCTGATAGATGATGTGCGGGTCTATGATCGGGCGTTCAGCGCGGCGGATATGAAAGCTTTGTTTGAGTTGGGTGAGGCTGATATCACCACAAACTTGAATGGCCACTGGAAATTTGATGAAAGTGCGGGAACAACGGCGGCCGATTCATCCGGAAACGGATATGACGGCACTATCTTCGGCAATCCGGCTTGGTCACCCAGTGGTGGAGTTGTTGACGGTGCGCTGGTGTTTGACGGGACCACTGATGTTGTGAGAGTACCCACCGGACCAATGCCTACGGGAGATTTTACCATTTCCGCTTGGATAAAACCCGATGATCTTGCTTACCGTTATCTTTGGGGGATAAGAGGAGGCAGTGGTATATGGGACGGTATATGGAACAACCCCTGGGATGGGGAGATAAGGATTAATGGTACATATGTTTTGAATCCTCACGCAGGTTTTCTTGCGGATTCTATATGGCAGCATTTTGTAATGACACGGTCAGGGAGCGTTGTTACAGTTTATCGTAATAGTGTTGTTCAGGCGACTGCGACTTATGGCACTGCGTTTAATGACAATTCATGTGATTTGGCAATTGGTGCTAATCTTTCCTGTACGGGAGATACCACTGGAAGTGCGGTTTGGGATGGATCAATTGATGAATTCCGTGTCTATGGCCGCGGTCTGAACGCGCGTGATGTGTGGGAGCTTTACCAATTGGGGGATAGTTTTTATGCGCCTTGTAAATTAGGCGCAGCGTGTACCACGGAAGGGGCTATTGATGCCGAAGGGGCTCAGCTTAAGTCTTGCGACGGCACAAATTATAAGGTGATCGCCGAGTAACGTTTTTTTTGGATTTTATTAAACCAAAGCCCGCTTTTTGAGCGGGTTTTTTATTGGGCTTTTTTGCTCAGAAGGTCCGAGGGAAGGGCCGGGGACATAATTGAATTGTGTCCCCTTTTTTTATAGAATTTTAAAAGATCGTTTGCGGATTGTTAGAGTTCTTCATGGTTCTCGTGATTTACCGAAACAGTTTTTAGATTGATGGATGCAATAAATTGATATGCTTATAAAAATACCCCATCATTTCCCGTAAGATAAATTATCACACAATTTGACTGTTTTACCCCTTTTGACTATAATGGACTTATAAGGAGTTTTTATAGATGCAATACATTTCAGCCACAGATGCCAAAAAGACACTCGGTGCCGTAATAACCAAAGCACAACGTGAGCCTATCGTCATACAAAAACAAAACAAAGACGCCGCTGTTATAATTTCACCAGAAGATTATGAACGCTTAACACGCTTGAATATTGAAGAATTTCAACAGTTTCGGGATAAAGTTGCGAAGCAAGCTGCAGCACGCGGATTAACAGAAAAAAAGCTCAGTGCTCTTTTAGCCTCTGACAATTAAGGATTACCGTTTTGCGCTTTGTTTTCGATACAAACGTACTGATCAGCGCTCTTTTAATACAAAACTCGGCACCAGCCAAGGCCTTAACACTTGCTGAGAGTAATGGCGCTGTCCTTTATTCAATGGTTGTTCTGGAAGAAATTAGTGAAGTTCTTTCTCGTCCTAAATTCAAAAAATATATAGACCAAGACGATATTGCCGGGTTTCTGGCACGGATCTACAGGTCGTGGCAAGAAGTTCAAATCATGCATACTATTAAGGCCTGCCGTGATCCAAAGGATGACAAATTCCTTGAACTAGCTGTGAATGGTGAAGCTGCGATGATTGTAACCGGTGATAGAGACCTCTTAGATCTTCATCCCTTTAATAATATTCAGATTATAACCCCTGCTCAATATTTAGATGATGAGGGTTGATAGGGTTCTGTCGCAAAGTTTAACGCCTGCAGATATTTTCTGAAAAAAACCAAAAAGTCACTCAACCCATTGATATTATTGTGTGATAATTTATCTTATGGGAATTAATTGTATTTTCTTTGTAGCTATTCGTGTAAGGTTCAAGGAGTTTTAGACTTAAAATCTGTTGTCCGTATGGACGTGCCGGTTCAAGTCCGGCCAGGCCCACCATTTCAAAAATGAAAATACGATATTCATTCTCATAACCTCAAGGTCGTAGGCTCAAATCCTCCCTATAAAAACATCAATAAACATTAGTTTTTTGTATAATTTAAAAATCAAATTAATATACCATAATTAACGATGTTCGAAAAAGTTCTGCACATCGCCCAATCTCATTTTTATATCTGCAAGCATCGTTTCTTTTGCAACTTGGTCTTGTTCGTAATTTTGTTCTGCTTCCGCACAGGCTGCGGATAAAATATTAGCGCCTAAATTCGCCGCTGCACCTTTTATGCGGTGTGCAGCTTTTTTCCACTCTTCGCAATTTGCGTCTCCATAATTGTCTTGAAGTTCTGTAATGCTTAATTCCGCCTGCTCAAAAAATAGATCCAGCAATTCTTTTTCTTCTTCCGAATCGCCATCGGTGAACATGTTCAAATGCTCCATATCAACGGGTGGCTCTTTGTCATCTGCCTTTTGAATCACCACATTCGGAGTAGATGTTTCACCTATACTATTTTGACCCACATGCTTCTTAATGAGCTCTGTCAACTTGTCAGGCTTGATCGGCTTACTGAGATAATCATCCATACCGGCTTTCAAACATTTGTTTCGATCCCCGACCATTGCATTTGCGGTCAAGGCAATCACCGGAAGATGCCTCTCTGTGCCTTCTTCGCTCTTACGAAGCTCGGTTGTCGCCTGATAGCCGTCCAGCTCCGGCATCTGGCAATCCATCAAAACAAGATCATAAGAATTAGCAGCAATCATATCGAGGGCTTGCCGGCCGTTTTCCGCCATGTCAACATGCTCAAAGCCAAGCTTCGTCATAAGCTTCGTCACAAATTTTTGATTTATCGGGTGGTCATCCACCGCAAGAACGCGGATATCAGTGGGAAGTTCCACCCCGGACATTTCCTGTTTTGCATCATATAGATTCACAGCTTTATCATCATCTTCTGCAATATCAAGCGGCAATTCAAACCGGAAAACCGAGCCTTCGCCAAGTGTGCTCTCAATACTGATATCACCGCCCAAAAGCTCGACAAGCTGTTGAGTAATCGTTAATCCCAAACCTGTCCCCCCAAATTCTCGCGTCACCGAACTATCGGCCTGCGTAAATTTCTCGAAAATCGTATCCAGCTTATCTTCAGGAATGCCGATCCCCGTATCTTGAACCGCGATATTTAGAAACCGCCCGTCACCTTTGCTCAAAGAGACTGCAATACTGCCTTTTTCAGTAAATTTTAAAGCGTTACTGACAAGATTACGCAGAATCTGTTGAAACTTCCCAAGATCGCCGATAACCGTAGAGGGCACATCCTCGTCTTTATGAAACGCAAGTTTGACGCCCTTATCCGTCGCGATAGGAAGGAAAAGTTGGACAATTTGCCGAACCGCCGTACCAACATGAAACGGAACGCTCTCAACTTCCAGCTCACCGGCTTCAATCTTCGAAATATCGAGAATATCATTCAAAATTGCCAATAAATTTTGGCTGGAACCGTGAAGAGTCTGCGCATTATCACGTTGATCTTCATCCAGATTAGAATCCAAAAGAAATTCTGCCATGCCGATAACACCATTCATAGGCGTCCTGAGCTCATGACTCATATTCGCTAGAAATTCACTTTTTGCCTGATTGGCAGCCTCAGCTTTTTTCTGTGCTTCGATGGCATCAAAACGTATGAGCTCTAGTTTATCGGCATATTCCTGCATCTGCATTTCAACGCGCTTGCGCTCGGCAGCTTCTTTTTCCGCGTTTTCTTTTTCACGCTGCAATTCTTTTTCAAATTCTTTGCGATCGGTAATGTTACGCTCAATCGCGGTAAAATGCGTAACAACGCCCTCTTCATTGCAGATGGGAGTGATACTAATGTCCAGCCAATAAGCATCGCCGTCTTTGGTATAGTTTTTTAATTCCCCGGTAAAAGATTTACCTTTTGATAGTGTTTCTTTAAGCCTGTTTAATTCCCCGCGATCGGTGTCGGGCCCTTGTAACATACGCGGTGTTTTTCCTATAACCTCTTCTGGTTCATATCCGGAAATGCGGGCAAAGGCTTTGTTCACATAGATAATTTCAGGGCCGCCATCGTCGAGATTAGCTGTCGTAATGACCACAGCGTCTTTGGCATTAACGACCGTTGCTTCCAGCAACCGAGCTTCTTCATGAAGTTGCTGGTTGAGTTCATAGATTTCCCGGCTCTTTTCTTCGAGCAAGCGCTCGGCCTCTTGCCGCGCTTTTTTCTCACGCGCAGCGCGGCTTTCAAGACGGGAAAGTTTCTTTTCGATATTACCTGTTTCACTCATTGTTTTGTTAAGGTAAAAACCCTGCAGAACCCATCCCCGCTGTTTTTATCTTCCCCCTCGATGCGAATATTCTCTTTATAAAAATCAATGCAGCCCTGCATCAAACCATGAGCAAAATCGGCAAATGGGCACTGCGATTTATAGATCATGATGAGTGTATCCTCACCCTGCCTTTCGGTTTCAAATGAGGGCAGCGCGGCATCTGGATAGAGTTTTTTAACTTCCACGTGGATATAGCTATGCACGCTTTCCAGAAATTCAAATGCCGATTTTGGGCCTTCGAAAAATTGCGGCATCAGCGCATGAAAGCGAGAGAAAAGATGATGGCCATATTTGCGCACCAGATCCTTTACAGGAATATCAGAGTGTTTACTTAAGATGCTGACAATTTCCAATAATTCTTTATGATCGTATGTGCCTACACTTGTATATGCACCGCCGGATTCAAGGCTGCAATCCTCCAACACATCATCCATCATATCCGCACCAAACGTGGCTTCCACCATGTCCATGAGCTCTGTAAAAACAATACCTTTCATCGAAAATCCCCTTTTTGCACACGGCATAGTTGTTTAAGATTACCGCGAATGATTGTGAATGTAATGCAGTAATTGTTCTTTCAGAAAAGGCTTGGCTATAAACCCGCTGGCCCCTTGTTCCATAGAGCTGGCAATATTATCAAGATTGCCATTGCTGCTAAACATCACCACGGTTGCGCCGGGGTCGTTATGCATGATCCATTGCAGCACATCATAGCCATTTGCATCTGGCAAATTGATATCCAGAAATACAATATCCGGCTGATAGGACGCATACATATCAAACGCCTTATGCGCCTCTGAAACAGTTGCAAAGTCGCATTCATGCTTCAGTGCGCTGCGTACCATCCAGCGCGTTACCGGGTCATCTTCGACCAGAAGGACTTTGGCGGTGTGCTGTCCTATAGAGCTCGCCGGATTTTCAGTATGTTCCAGCATCCTAAACAGTGTAAGTTCTTGCATTCTGTTTAAAATATTTTCAGGTATATCATGATCAGAAGACACCACCCTCATGGCTTTAAAAAAGCCATCAGAAAAACGCGAACCGTCCTGACCCAAATCATAGAGATGATAATGGGCTGTTATTTTTTGCTCGCTTTGTATGAAGTCACAAACAAGCTCGCCAACTTGCTGAAGATTATCATGCGCGATGTCTTTGCAAATAATGTAGACATTCTTGTGTTGGCAAAAAAATGCGCGCCCTTCAATATTTGGAAGGTAGGATTCAATAATGGATTTAATCCAGACAAAACAATCCGTTTCTAAATTTGTGTCAGGTATATCAATATGTAAGCATAACCAATCTTGCCATGTTGCAGGGTCCCTGCCGATTGATGTGGCCAGTCCGGCCAATGGGCCTTCTGCGTTAGTGGATAATATCTCCATGAATGCTCTCCTTCTTTTGCTTTTCCTGAATGAATGGTGATTTTTCGATATATTGAAGCAATCTTTCCTGTGTGAACGGTTTGCCAACAAACCCCTTTGCGCCGAGATCAACCGCCTTCATGACATTTTCTTTATCGCCATTACCGCTGAACATCACGACATAGGCATCAGGATCGAGTTTGAAAATTCTTTCAAGAACTTCATGCCCGTTCATATCGGGAAGACCGATATCCAGAAATAAAACGTCCGGCGCTTTATTAACATAGCTCATAAGGGCGCCGGCCCCATCGCTGCTCATTGACAGCTTGTATTTACTTTTAAGGGCATTCCCAATCAGTTTTTGAGAGAATAAATCGTCCTCAACAATCATGATCTCGGGTGTCTCACGTTGTTCACGGCGCATAGCCAGTGAACTTATAAGATCTTTATCGAGCGTTTTCAGCATTTCCTCACGGCTGATTTTAGAGGTCTTTTCTTTCCATTCTATCTGTCTCTGACTGTTCAGAATCTCAAGAGTTTCAATCTTCTTTTCACAAAGTGTTCTCAGTTTTGGCCAATCCACCCCGATTTCAAAAAGTGTCGCCAGCCCTGGAGAAGAAAGGGCTGGCGTAAGTTTAGGGGATAGATGGGCTAAAAGTTCTTCGACACGCTTATGTGTGAGTGTCCGTGTTAAAATAAAAACATCACGATCATGACATACATAAAGTTTGCTGGATTTATCATCAACAACCTCACTGAATGTTATAAAAATAACATCAAGCCACTCCTTTACCGTGTTTTCAGGAACTACGTTTCCTGATGGATCCTGGATTTGGGACAGTTTTAAATGCAAGCATCTATGTGTTGGAAATTCCTCCCAGAAGTTTCTGAGCGTTTGCAATAACCTTTCTTCTGTCTTCTCCTTAATCACTTTCATTGCATTCCCCTTTCCCAAATTATTTTTTTTATAAACCTTGAATATGAACCCTCCTGATTAGTGTACTGCAACGGGTATGCCAACATGCATATTGTTTTATATCAATAGCTTAATCTATATACAGGTGTATGAACTCTCAATATCAAACGTTCGAAAATGAGAAGATTTTTAAAATAGTCTATAAATCGAACGCTTTGTTAAGAGATTTATGCTATAAATAAAAGCATGACAAAGCCGGTTCTCATTGTTGATGATGACTCTATGCAGCGCCAGATGCTCTCTACGCTCTTGCGCCGTAAGATGGATTTTGGTTCAGAGACTGCTAAAAATGGGCACGAAGCTCTCGAGATTTTAGGCTCCGATCAATCAAAAACGATCAAGCTGATTATTATGGATCTCAACATGCCGGTGATGGGCGGTATGGAAACGCTGGAGATTTTACGTCAAAAACATCCTGCTATTCCTGTCATCATGCTCACAGGCAGCAAAGATATCGAAGATGCTGTGGAAGCCATGAAGCTCGGCGCTATCGATTTTCTGAATAAGCCGTTTGAAGGCGACCGGATACTCGTGACGGTTAAAAATGCTCTGAGAATTAGCATGCTTTCCAAAGAAGTCTCGCGTCTTAAAAATGAGAAAGAAGGCACATTCAGCTTCGAAAATTTGATCGGTCACGATGGCGGACTGCTGCCTGTCATCAACATTGGCCGCAAGGCATCGGCGGCGGATATTCCGGTTCTGATCACTGGAGAGACAGGGACAGGAAAAGAAATTTTTGCAAAGGCTATTCACGGTGAAAGCGTGCGGGCTGGGAAACCTTTTATTGCTGTGAATTGCGGCGCTATCCCCGCGCAACTTGTCGAAAGCACGCTCTTTGGGCATGAGAAAGGCGCATTCACAGGCGCAACAGGTAAGACAATCGGCAAATTTAGGGAAGCCGAAGGCGGCACAATCTTTCTGGATGAAGTAGGGGAGTTGCCACTGGATACGCAGGTCAAACTTCTGCGTGTTCTGCAACAAAAAGAGGTGGAGCCTGTCGGCGCCGGTAAACCCGTGCCTGTCAATGTGCGCATTATATCGGCAACCAACCGCGACCTGCAAGATGAGGTCAATCAAAGAAATTTCCGCGAAGATCTGTTTTTTCGTCTCAACGTCCTGCAAATCGAACTTCCGCCACTGCGCGATAGACGAAATGACATACCAAGTCTTACCAACCACTTCATCGAACGCTTTTGCATTAACGAAGGTGGTATCCCCAAAGATATTTCAGACACAATGCTCAAAAATCTAATCACGCATGATTGGCCCGGTAATGTCCGTCAGCTTGAAAACACGATTAATCGCGCAATGGTGATGAGTGATAGCAATATTCTGAACATAGAGGATTTTACTGGATTGAGCACAGAGCCCGGGAATGCGTACGTCAATAATGCCGCTACTCACCATAAGGACATACGCATTATTTCCGATGACGGCGTTTTTAAAACGGTAGGCGAGATTGAAATCGAGGCCATGCAAATGGCCTTAGAGCATTTCGATCATAACATTACCCAAGCTTCAAAAGCTCTCGGCATGGCCAAATCCACGTTCTATAAGAAGATGAAAATATAAAAACAAAACTTTCGCGAAATGTAACTAAGCTTTAGTATTTATATACGCAGACTGTGAAAAACATGAGCTTAAACACAGCAGATTTTTCTTGAACTCTTACACACTTTCTTACACACTTTTATAAAGCGTAAAATTTTATTCAATTAAAACAATGGGATATACAGATGTCATCTGACTTAAAATCTGTTGCCCATATGAACGGTCCGGTTTAAATCCGGCTAAGGTCCGGCATATCCTAAATATCATGGAAAAATTAAGGGCGCGGACCATTTCTTTCAAACTGATGGAATCGGGTTTTCTTCGTGAGTGTTTCCGCCACTATCAAACGTTGTCGTGGGCAATATCATGGATAGCCTGCGACAACGCTGTGGGGAAGAAAGCCAACCCTTCTTTTGCATTCTCTATTGTATCATCACAAAAAACCGTCAGGGCGGGCGTCTGCGCTTTACGCCATCCAGGGTTGTTCAGTTCCCGCAACGGCCGCCTATCCTGTGGCAGACCCGAAATCATTTCAAAAACCTGACGAAGGGGTACCAAGTCGCCTCTGGCCGCCTTCTGATATTTAATGCTATAGGACTCATCCCCATCTTTGATTGCATTAATGGCCGAAAGCGTATGCGTCCTATCAAAAAACAATTTCCGGTTTTTACTCATGCCTTTCAGAAAAAGGGATAGCTTTACGGTAGAGTCAGAATCTAAAGGAACTTTCGGCACAATCCTCGCATGAGATTGCGAGAGGTCAGGCTGTTCTTTTGGAAATAGTGTTTCCAGGTATGTGTGAGAGAAAAAAACCAGCCTCGGTATCTGTTTTTGGCCTTGTGTAATCAACAGAGGATCAGGGTCGCGATCATGGGTTCCACAGCTGATCTTAAATATACCGTATGACTTCCTCTTCATTTGTAGCGCCTTGATCTCTTCAGGGAGAGCGTCATAGGGCACCAGAAAACCTGGCTCTTCATTTCTAAAAGCAAGGGTATAGGCTTTACTGCTCTTTGATATTCTTTCTAAGATGCTGTTTGACAGCGCTTCTGCAAGTTCTTGATGTGCGACATTTATTTTTTTTATATTCTTTAGCGTTTCCACTAGATTTTCGGTTGGCACTGTTGCAAAGGAGGGGGGCGGCAAGGGCGCGCGACAGCTTTTTCTCTCTATATCTTTTAGTGTACTTGCCAGATTTTCGGTTGGCACAGGTGCAAAGGTAGAGGGCGGCAAGGGCGCGCTCACCTTTTCCTGCACCCCTAATTTACGCAAATATGTGTCTGTGATGTAGATCACAGCCCCTTTTTTTGGATCACCTACTAGCAATGCCTCGGCTTTGTCTTTGTTGCCCATACGGTCATATTGTTTAAATTTATTAAAACTGATCGGGACCAGGTTTAAAATTCCGATTTGTCCCGCGACTAGGTTATGGGGAATCATGAGTGCTATATTTTTTCCTTTACATGTGGCGGGACAAATTTGTTCTCCGTTCGCAAGAGCTTTAAATTCGGACAGCTTCATATTTTGATTTATGTGCGTAGAAGACAAAGGGTTTCCTTTGTTTGCGCCGTCGACATTACTCAAAAACACTGCTTCTTTAGAACTAACTTTTGCGAATGCAGCGCTTGCAGGCACCAGTGCTGGCACCTTTTTTTCAATATTTTTATCCTGTTGACTAGAAGGGCTTGCCGATCTTTTTATGAAGACCTCCGAGATATAGGCAATATTATTATTTAAAATTATAGGCTCTCGAGCGTCTCTGTTAATTTCAATGTTACCCTTGAATTCAGTGATACCCATCTTTTTGGCAGAAAAAGCCTCTAGCTGATCAGCAATTAAGCGAAGGGGAACAAAGCGGCCAGCTTTATCCTTATGATAATTTACTGCGCGAACTTCTTCTGCGGCGGCCATGTCATCTAATGTAGAAACCCTTAATTCAGGATTAACATCGTTGGATGACAGGGCTTTGCCTTCCCTCAGCTTGGTAATAGTATCCAGCAACAAGGTCATATTAGAGCTAAGCTCCGCAGGTTTGTTTTTCGGAGGCAGAACTAACGGTCTATTTTCTTTACCCGAGTCTGCTGGTGTGTCTGTTTTAGCCGGGGTTTTCTGCTTGGCTCTTTTGGTCGAGATAAACGGTTTATCCTGTTCAGGTGGAGCTGCTGCCACTTCCAGCAAAACAGGCTCCTTCGATTAATGTGGCCTGTATAGCAGGGGGAATGGTTGGTTCTTTTCCATCCTTAATTGTTTGTAAAAGAGCATCCGGAACATAAATAGCCAGCCGTTTCTTTTGTTGGCCTGTGGTAATAATAACAGCGTGAGACTGATTATCCGGGCCTGACATGTCGTATTTTTTAAAATTATTTAGTGGCATGCTGATATAAGAAAAAGGCGTTTCTTTACCGGCGAATAAGCTAAAATCAAGCAGGTGCCCCTGTATAATTCCCTCGCGTGTTACAGTTCCTGTTTTTCCATCAGCAAGTTTAGTCTCCAGATCAGAAACCGTACATCTTGCTCTAAGGAATCCTGCTGCGAATTCCTCTCCTGCCTCCAAGCCATCAAGCTCAGTTGCCTCCCTGAGAACATCCAGTAAAAATTCATTCGGGATAGGGCTTGGTTGTTTAGGCTTGCCTCTTTTTCCACTTCCGGGGGCAGCCGACAAAAAGTTATCTTCATCTTCAGGGATGCCATTTTCCTTATTAATAATCCGGCTCAAATTCCCAACATATTGTGGTTTTAGTGGCTGCCTGTGAACTCCTTCTATGTGGTCTGGCCTTTGTGCCGCAACTTCCTCCGCGACGTCGTTTTCCCAAAACGCCATCTCGTCGGCTGCGCTGCTAGGCTCTGTTTCTTCCTGTTCAAACTCTGAGACTAGTAAATCCTCCGAAGTCTCAACTGACGCTTCAGAAACTATGGGCTTCTCTATGGTTTTCTTTTTGGGTTTTCTTCCCAAACGGGACGTTCCCTGCGGCGGTTTAATTGTCTCATTACCGTTTGCATCCACGCTGATAGCAGTAGGGGCAGAATTTTCCGCAAACTGATATGGACGTTCGCCCCTATCATCAGAACCGCTAGGTTCCTCTTGTGAGGCTGGTGGAGTATAACCGGACATAAGCAAAAACCCTCTTTACGCAATTTTATTAATTCGACTTGTTACCATATTTCGGAGGAAAGTCAATCATGTGACATGGAATAGCCGATATTAAGTAAGACTCATTGGTAAAGCCTGTTACCAGGGTGGAATTTAAACTGGCGACCTTCAGGTTATAAGTCTAAAACACTACAGTTTCCACAATAACGCTTATCACCCTGGATCCCGCTCCTTTGCGCCCCCTCCTCCTCACGTACCAGCAGACTAATTTTGACCTTATTATACTCAATACGCCAAAAACTTCTGGATTTCCTGAGCTCTCAAGAATAATAAATCCTATCAACTTTTCTTGTTTTCCCTATCATCCGTGATAGGATTTAAAGAAGTTAGTGAGAGGATTAATACACAATGCAACTATCATCTAGACAGCAGAAAATTATCAATATCATTACAACCCAAGAGAGTACATCCATCTCTGTGGTCAAGGAACAGCTTCACGAAGATGTAAGCATACCTACCCTGAATAGGGAACTTGCGGCGCTGGTCGCAAATAATTGCCTCCTAAAAACGGGCAAAGGCCGGGCAACTTCTTACAGTATGTCACCTTACTATATAATTTTTGCGCCTCTGGAGACTTCCGATTATTTTGACAAAGAGCCAGATTCACGTCAGGCCAGAACAGATTTCAATCATGATCTGATGTCTGTTCTGGAAGGTGTTGAATTGTTTACACCTGAAGAAGAAAGTCTTCTTGAAACATTAAAACAGGAATATCAGGCTAACATTTCAGATTACCCGAAGTCACTTTACCAAAAAGAATTGGAGCGCCTTACGATTGAATTAAGCTGGAAGTCTTCCCAGATTGAAGGGAACACATATTCCCTGTTGGAAACAGAAAGACTCTTTCTTGAAAAAGAAGAGACCGAAGGCAAACCAAAAGAAGATGCTACAATGCTTCTGAACCACAAAGATGCATTGGATTATTTGCTGACGCACAAAGGCATTGCAGAAGAAACAAACCTGAAGTTATTGGAAGAAATCCATTCATTTCTAATCAAGGATTTGGGTGTAGGTAAAAACATTCGTTCCCGCACCGTCGGTATTACCGGCACAGCCTACAAGCCACTTGATAATGAATACCAGATTAAAGAAGCCATGGAGCGCATGTGCTCTATTATCAATGCCAAAGATAATGGTTTTGAAAAAGCTTTGCTGGCCGTGGCTTTGATTTCTTATATCCAGCCTTTTGAAGACGGTAACAAGCGCACCGGCAGGATGATCAGCAATGCGATTCTTATTGCATATGATGTTTGCCCTCTATCTTATCGTAGCGTTGACTCAATAGATTACAAGAAAGCCATGCTCCTGTTTTATGAGCAAAACAACCTAGCCGCGTTCAAACAGATATTTATTGAGCAGATTGAATTTAGCGTTAAAAACTATTTTCAATAGCATGGTTTCTTCTTCAGTTATAAAATATCCTTTAATCGTTCTCCGGCTCTGAGCGCTCCCATCGAAGACAAGAAGCAAGCTAGGATGAAAGCCTGCAGAGAGTTTGTGGGGAGGCAAAGGATGATAGGTGGTTTTACGCATAAAGACTGCAATATTATAAAGACGTCAAGCATTTTCCATACTAATGCTTATCGCGCCTCTGCTCCAGCTTGTTCTGTTATCGGCCAAAAGCGGACATCGACCCCCAAGGCTTCTTATAGGGAGTTTTCTTTAGGCAGCTTCGGGAAAATCTAGTTGCGTTTCTCCGCCGACAGCCAATTGCCCCTGTTCGTATATTCCAGAAGGAGACCTGTGGTAAAAGTCCTCCGCAAACACAACCATATCTCCGTAGTTGGTTTTAAAAACCTTATCTTTTAGCTCAGGTAAGTTATTGAAGCTTTTTATCAAAGAGATGATTTCGCGTTGGCTGGGCTCTTCTCCCAAATGTAAATTTTGGATACAATCATCAAGAACTTTTTTCTGCTTATTCGATAAAGATCCAGCGATAAATTCTAAACGGCCACCGCCAACGGTACTGTGTACTGAAATGGGGTCGCCGGCATGAAACAGCGGCGCGTATCCATACTTTACTGATTTCGGAGCGGCAGCGTAAAAACTAGTAGTAATTTGCTCTTCGGGCATATGCGGTTTAAATATATCCCATACCCGGTTCATTTCATGCAAAAGGGTGTCAGGATATATTTTCAAATCTTCCTGTGTTGGTATTTTGTTAGGAGGCTTCTTTCCATTTTCTGTTTTGTAGTCCCTGAATTCGGTATCAAGTTTTAAGACACCGTTCTCATAGCAAAAGGCCGGAGAGTGTTGAAAATTATTCATTTGCTCTGTTGTGATCTGGCTGGCGGCTTTGTTAAATATGTCCGGGTTAGCCACACGGAAAATGGCAGCCTTAATAAACCTTTGCCATACCAAAGGCACAATCTGTGTCATATCTTCGGTTGCATAAACAATATCTGGGTCATTTGGATGGTGCTCCAACCCAGATATGATCTTTTTAGCTTCAGACATATCTATTGACGTAATGGCCATGTGTTATGTCTACTCAATTTTCTTCTGGCCGTCAAGATAAGAGCGGTTAAGGTCCTCGGTTTAGATGATCTTCAATCGACTGTGCGTATACAGATCGACATCGATCCGCCGAGTTTTCTTTAGCGAGTATTTGCAGGTAAATCCCCGCGTAGAAAAAACGCGTCCCTATTTTCCACAATCGTTGTTATCACGCCCCTACTCCGCGTTTACGGACGATAAATTATCACATCGGCATTCTACAGGTGGTGGAATCTAAAATGAAGTGCGCCTTTCGTTAATTTATGCCCCTTTTTAAAAACCTATTGACCATAAATAAAGGCAGCCACCAAATGAAATAATAACTGCTAATGCTCCTAAAAGATTTTCAATACATTCCAATTTTGGGTTCACTTTCTCGTCCTTAATAAAAAATCTAATAGGCACTATAAAAAGAAAACCAAGAAAAAAAGATCCTACAAATGCCACTGCTAAAGTTGGAAACAAATCCCCCAATACCAGCTTTCCTGTTTCTATCCCTATAAATTCGAGACAGTATGTAATAAAAGTCTCTATATACTTCATGTATTCCCAATGTTTTTTAAATTCATTGAACTATGCCTTAAATGATACAAATTCTGGGGAATCATTGGTTGCGGGAGTAGGATTTGAACCTACGACCTTCAGATTATGAGTCTAAAACACTACATTTTCCACAATAACGCTTATCACCTAAGAGAAACGTGAGAGCCCCCTCCTGCCACTCAAGCCGCAATCACAAAGCGCGATTCTCAGCAATAATTTGCTGAATAGATTTATTCCTGCAACTTCCAGCAATAGCATCGCCCATGCCACCAGCGCTAGCATTAGGATCAACTTTTGAGCTTATAAAAGCACCCGTTGAACTGAAAATAATTCCTAAAGAATAGAAGTTACCAGAACCAACCATAGCAAGATCTTCTATGGTTTGGTATAAAACACCACCAGGGTTATACACCCCCTCCCCCAAATCACTTAAGTAAAAAACGCGGGTCGGTCCGAGTTGTCCTGTACCTGGAGCTAGCCTGAGGTCACTACATATAATAGCCGTCGGCCACATGTTACCGTACAAGGTTAAATTCGTGCCAAACGGCTTCCAGGCCGGAACGGGAACGCCTTGTGCGTTCTTGTCCTCGGCGCAATATTCCATTTGGTCTTTCGCCGCATTATACCGCGTTGCCCCTGTTCGGGATACTGTGCAGGCAAGTCCCGTATTGCCAATTTTAACTTCACCCATAACATCCAATTTGGTTTCGGGAGGCGTTATACCTATCCCTACATTGCCTGATACACTGGCGTCACCTTGGACATCCAGCTTGGTTTGCGGCGTGAGCGTACCTATCCCTACATTGCCTGATACACTGGCGTCACCTTGGACATCCAGCTTGGCTTGCGGCGCGAGCGTCCCTATCCCTACATTGCCGCTATTCTTGTTTATGATATCGTTCGGTGTGCCGGAGGCTTGTTTCCACCAACCATCAGGGTCATCATCAATGAGCGTGAAATACGATATGTCGTCGTAATACAGCGTGCCGTAGCTTTGATAAATCTCTGTCAGCGTACCGTCCAGATCACAATTTTCCTGTTGCTCTGTACTAGCGTCCGCGCAGGTGATGGCGTTCGCCACTCCCTCAGGTGTAAAACTTCCCGCGCCGTCAAGGCCATGAGAGACCAATGCAAATTGCGGGCTCATCCCCGTTGCCAGAGGTGGTATTATCGAAATGGTTCCGGGCAGAGAGGGATTTACCATCCCGTTCATCCCAGCATGTGGGCCTGATATCGCGTAGGTAAAGCGATTCCCATAAGGATCAAGCGTCCTTCCCATTTCCAGATCCAGTGTGCGCGCCGGCACAGCGCCGACATAAACATTCAGACCTGCATCATAGGAAACACCCGAAGATGATGGATCACAGGACTGAGTCGGCTGGCCGGGATTGACTATCTGCTCCTGTCCGAATTGTGGGTCCAGAGATGATATATCTAAAGGTGCCGGACACGGGTAACGATCATTTACTTCGATGAAATTTGACAACGCCGTGCGCACGGCGCGGGTTGTCTCCTTCATTTCGTTATCACGCTTTTGGAGGAGGTAAATTTTTAAAACAGGTGCTGCGCTCGCCAAAAGTAAGCCGATAACTACGAGCACAACCGTCAGTTCAACTAAGGTGAAACCAGATTGGTTTTGAGATTTATTCATTTGTTCTACCCCTTGCTTACTGACAGGAAACCCGGCCATCTGCTTCTAAACAAATTCAATGTGCTAGTTCATTAAACATAGTCGCCTTTCCAATTAGGAAGGTATACCTGCTGTTTATTTGAAAACCCCACAATATTAAGACAAACCACACATAGTTTATCTCATTTACTAACAATACCTGTTAAAGGTATATATTTCCTTAATAAACAACAGTAAGGAAAGTAACGGGTCCTGCTATCTCTCCGTTATTATAGATGAAGTTGGTTTTTATGGTTTCATAAGCACTGACTAATCAGTTATAGCCCTGACAATAACGATTGTCATAGGAACAGAGCTGGAAAAAGTCAGCAAGTGGTTCTTCTATCTCTACATATTCAGATGTGACGAGACGTATGCCGCTATCGTGGCTTGAATGGTCGGCTTTGATATAATGTTTAAACGGTACTGACGTTGTAAATGTTTCGTCGGTTTGACCGTTTGGGCCATTATCGTGACTAATGGTGTAGGAAATTGTATGGGTATTGGAGCTTAGCACGCTCGGTTGGTGTATCTGATTTAAAACAGACGAACCCAGTTCTTGCGTAGGGGTTGAGGTGCTGAGCGTAGCTCCGACAAAGGCAAAATCATAGCCCATATTGGTGGCTGCGAGGGAACCTGTTTGCGGTGTAATGCTATATTGCCCTGGCGCTGTTTGTGTTTTGGTAAAAGATGGCGTGCCGCTGAAAGCCTGTCCTTGCGTGTCGGTTCCGTATAGACCGGAGAAGGTCGAGGTGAAATTGTTAAATTGCGGATCAAATGTTGCCAAGGTTACATCATCAGCCGTGAACGTTATCACAGGCTGATAAGCATAAACGAAGCTATCAACTGCGCCAGGAACGGTCCCCGGAGCATCTGTATTAAAGGTGCGGTTGTAATAGCGAGGGCCGGTTAATCCATTTTCTGTGATCGTGTCGGGATGCGCGCTATAGACGAGCCAACGCCCGGTATCAGGGTCCAGAACGGCTGCGCCGACATTATTGATAAAATCACCTTCCGTGGCAGCAACTAGGCTATCCCCGCCGCCCGACGCCGTAACATTAGCGTTCAGCGTCAGATCATTGCCCGCGCCGCGCCCGACGAGCCAAACTTTGCCGCCACCATCAATGTTGCCGTCTACTGTCATTGCGCCGCCATGGATGAGTATATCATATCCGCCAGCCACCACATTTGTGCTGTCGATTGTGACCGTGCCGGTTCCGGCTGCGGCATCACCGATGATCACTGATCCGCCAGCTACAAGAAGTGCCAGCTCTGCATCTGATAGATTTAATGTGCCTGCGCCACCACCAATACCAATACTGGTAGAGGCTGTGCGCGGCGCGATTGTCAAATCGCCTGTTGCACTGACTGTCGGTGCATTCAAAAACTCAACGGTATCGCCGATCAAACTCAGGTTTGTAACGCCGCCTGTGGTGTTAACATCTCCGGCGTCAACCCAGATGTCATCATTAAGCGCTCCAAAACCTTGTCCCTGCCCTGTTAGCGATATGGCGCCTTCGGCTGAAGTTATTCTTGTACCGGCATTTTCTACAAAAATACCTAAATTAGTGTTATCTCCCGCACCGCCCGTACCATCTAATGTGATCGTGCCAGCATTGGCGCCTGTGCCGGTGGAAACAATATCTGCATCATCTTGAATGTAGATACCCAAATTAGAGTCATTGCCAGCCACCCCGTTGGCCCCGCCTTCACCGGTGATGGAGATTGCACCGTCCACTGTACTGATCAAGGTCCCTGCATTTTGCATTATAAAGCCAATGTTTAAATCATCTCCCACGCCAGCTGTGCCATCTAGTGTGATGGTCGCTGCATCAGCTCCGGTACCCGTAGAGGTGATATCCGCATCACCGACAACAAAAATTCCAAAATTAGCGCCACTTGTTGCGCCTCCGTTACTACCACCTTGTCCAGTTAGGGAGATATCGCCGTCCACCGCGCTGATCAATGTACCAGCAGCGGTAACAAAAACACCATAATTAGAAAGATCTCCTGCTCCACCAGTACCGTTCAGCGTGATGGTTGCAGCATTCGCTCCCGTGCCTGTTGATGTTACAGTTGCATTACTATTAATGAGTGTGCCGTAATTCGTATCGCTGCTTATCGCGCCGTTGGATCCGCCTTGTCCAGTCGCAGAGATCGCTCCGTCCACTGAGGTTATCGTCGTGCCGACGTCAGTGACATAAACTCCATAATTACTATCTTCTCCTGCACCACCCGTGCCGTTTAAGCTAATCGTCGCGGCATCAGCGCCCGTGCCGGTGGAGGTGATGTCGGCATCAGAAGCAACATAAACGCCGTAATTATTATTGTTGCCCGCCAAACCGTTGCTACCGCCTTGACCAGTTAGAGAGATAGCACCATCAACGGATGTTACCTGTGTGCCGGCGTTCACAACATAAACGCCATAGCTATTTCCCCCTCCTGCGCCGCCTGTGCCATCCAGTGTGATGGTTGCGGCATTCGCACCGATGCCGGTCGATGTAATATCAGCGCTGTTATCAATACGCACCCCGTAATTGCTGCTGCTAGTCGACAGCCCTTTGCTGCCGCCCTGGCCGGTTAATGTGATTGCACCGTCCACAGAAGTGATCAGCGTTCCGGCAGTATTCACATAAACACCAAAATTATTGTCCTCATCCGCGCTGCCTGTGCCGTTCAGTGTAATGGTTGCAGCGTTTGCGCCTGTTCCTGTGGAGGTGATATTCGCGCTATTGGCGACATATACGCCGTAATTTTGGTGGCTATTGACCGTACCGTTACCACTACCTTGTCCAATGAGGGAGATCGCGCCATCCACCGCCGTGATCAGCGTACCGGCGTTTCCAACAAAAACGCCATAATTACTATTCTCCCCCGCACCACCCGTGCCATCCAGTGTGATGGTGGCTGCATCAGCACCAATGCCGGTAGAGGTGACATTGGCAGCGCCGTTAACGAGTACACCGTAATTGGCGTTACTGCCCGCCAGCCCGTTGCTGCCGCCTTGGCCAATTAGCGAGATGTCGCCGTCCACCGCACTGATCAATGTTCCGGCGGTCGTGGTATAAATGCCATAATTACTATCCTCACCCGCGCCGCCTGTACCGTCCAGCGTAATAGTTGCGGCATTGGTGCCTGTTCCTGTGGAAATGATATCTGCACCAGAGGCAACATGTATACCGTGATTATTGATACTCCCCGCCAGGCCGTTGCTGCCACCTTGCCCGGTGAGAGAGATGTTGCCATTTACTGCACTAATCAACGTTCCTACATCTGTGATAGATACACCACGGTTACCATCATCGCCTGCGCCAGCTATACCATTGAGTGTGATTGTGGCGGCATCAACCCCCGTACCGGTGGAAGTGATATCGGCATCAGTAGACACACTTACCCCGTAATTGCTGAGGCTACTCACAGCACCATTGCTACCACCTTGTCCTGTGATAGAAATATCGCCGTCTACCGCCGTTATCAACGTTCCGGCGTCCTGAACAAAAACACCAGTATTAGAAATATCTCCTGCACCGGCAGTGCCATCCAGGGTAATGGTCGCGGCATTCGCTCCCGTGCCGGTCGAGGTAATATCAGCGCTAACATTAATGAGCACCCCGACATTACTATTACTCCCCGCCAAACCGTTGCTGCCGCCTTGTCCGGTAAGAGAAATGGCTCCGTTCACTGCGCTGATTGATGTGCCATTACCAGTGACATTAATGCCATGATTATTATCTTCTCCCGCGCCGCCAGTACCATCCAGCGTGATCGTGGCGGCATTGACCCCCGTACCAGTGGAGGTGATATCTGCGTCAGAATCAATACGCACGCCGTAATTGGCGTTACTGCCCGCTACACCATTGCCGCCGCCTTGCCCAGTGATAGAAATATCGCCGTCAACTGAAGTAATCTGTGTTCCGGCACTAGTAATATAAACTCCGTAATTAGAGTCATCTCCTGCGCCGCCGGTGCCATCCAGGGTGATGGTCGCGGCACTTGCTCCGGTGCCGGTTGAGGTAATGTCTGCGTTGGTAAGAAGATAGATACCGTAACTGTTATCACTAGCCGCGGTCCCGTTGCTCCCAGCTTGACCAGTGATATCAATCGCTCCATCCACTGAAGTTACAAGGGTGTTGCCATTAAACAGCACACCATAATCAGCGCCGTTACCAGTACCACCGGTTCCATCAATCGTGATGGTTCCTGTTGTTGTTTGCAGCGTGGCGTTACTACGCACATAAACGCCAATTAGAGTGTTACCGGCGACATCATCACGAGCATGGCCTCTGAGGGATATGCTGCCTGATCCGGTATTAATTGTTGTGCCGTTCACGTCTATGCCGTCATCCAGCGTGGCATTGCCCCATGCGGCTGTTGTTAGAGGGTTGGCACCACCACCGGCTGTGAAGCTGCCGCCGCTTGTTGTGAAGCTGCCACCCGTCATAGAGATATAGCCGGACTGGTTGGCATCAAGGTCGGCATTCAGAACAACGTTAAGCGCATCGCCGCTTGTGCTGGTCAGGGTTGTGTTGGTGACCACAATATTTTCATTGGCGAGCAGAGTCAGCGTCGCATCATTATTGGCAACGGATTTGTCTATTGTCGCATTATTCATGGTGATAATTCCGGCATCGACGCCGGCACCAGCGGTCGTAATTGTTACATTGCCGCCACCGTTGAGCGTGGCATTAATCGTCGCCGTATCGACATCGCCGCCGCCGTCTGTGATCGTAATATCCGTGGGGTCGAGCAACCATTCACCGCCTGTGCCGTTTGGTGCGCTGACATCAATGCGCGCTGCTGAATCAACTTTCAGATTAATTTTTCCGGATGTTTCGACAAAGCCGCCATCGCCGCCATTGTCTCCACCATGCGCAGAAGCTTTGCCTGCGAATGTCGTGTCCTCATCGGCCCAGACGATGATTTTTCCGCCATCGCCGCTATCTGTTGCATTTGCATTGAGCCGCGCTGTTTGCGCAACATCAGTTAGGCGGGCCGTCTTGACCTCACCTTTGCCCTGATAATCGCCGCCAATCAGAATTTCTCCGCCGCCGGTTTTACCCGAAGCTTCAATCGTACCGGACACATTCACCGTGCCCTGGTCCGCGCCGAGAATAACTTTGCCGCCTTTATGGGTTAGAGATTGTGCGTTGATCACGCCGCTATGCTCAACCAGAGAATCTACGATGCTGCGCGCTCTGCCGGCGGTCATATGAACTGTGCCGCCTTCAGCATCAATCGTGCCGGTATTACGGACAAGCTTTTGGGCTTCCTCAGCGCTGACCGCCACCTGCATCAGCCCGTCACCGGCCATATCCAGGACGAAGGTATCTGCTGCGGCCAGGCGCACTTTGCCCAGCTTCGCACGAATAATGCCATGATTTTCAACTTGCGGCGCAACCAGGCTTACAAGCCCGGCATCTCTCGCCGTGATCAAACCGTGATTGATAATTTTGCCGTCACTTGCTCCGGCGTGCTTAAAGTTTAGATTTCCAGCCATGAAATCATCGTTATCGATATCGGCAGTGGAGGCCGTTAGCGAGCCCACATCAACCTGCGCCCCGCCGCCAAACACGACGCCGTTGGGGTTGATCAGCATGATATGACCATTCGCTGTTAACCGGCCGTCAATTTGCGACGCTTTGACGTCATTAATCCTGTTTAATGTCATAGAAGAGGAAGATGGTTGATGAAATTCCGTGTGCTCGTCTGCACCAATATCAAAGCTGCGCCAGTCAATAATAGCTTTGTTAGTGGATTGATAAATATCAGTCTTTTTGCCAGTGGTGGCGATAGAGGCGTTTCCGCCCACCACATTGCCACCTTGTGGCCCTGCTATAGCTGAAGACGCCGCAAGCACTGATACAAGACCAGCAGATGAATAAAGCAATGTTTTCAAAGTGTTTAGGATAACCATATCTCTATAATTCTAACAAACATGGGTGAATAAAGGATAAATGCAGAATGCAACGCAATATGAATTGGGAGTGTAACAACCAATGGTTAATACATTCTAAAAATGGGCTGTAAATGGACTAATGGACTAAAAGCGGGTGTTGAAATCCAGGAGAATTCGCGGACCATGTGGGTCGCCCATTATGGGAGTTGTAACTGATTTGGTCAGGGGATAGGCAACGGTAAAAGAGCCGCTCACAGGCTGGCCCACCTGGAAATAGGTGCCAAAGCCCGCAGAGGCTGCTGATAGGGGCTTAGAACCCGTATCCTCGTTCCAGACCTTGCCGATATCATAGAAGGCAAAAGGCGTTAGAAATATATTGTTATTCAAAGGTGTTACCCCCGTATAACGAAGTTCCACCGCGCCAGCTATGCCCTGATCCCCCGTTAATTCAGAAGGGTCATAAGCGCGGCCCAGATCGGCACCACCAAACCCAAATTCTTCAGATGATAAAAGTGGATGCGGTGCGTATTGCCCTTCCATTTGAGCTAATACGTTGAAGTCATTGTGTAATTGCTGGATTCTGGCCGCTGATACCTCGATCTTGACGAAATCACTGCGGCCCTGCGTGCGCGATAAATCAGCCGAACCTGTTTCAGTGGCTCCGAAAACATCAAGCCCTTTATGCAGGCTCACTGCGGCACTATTCAAGCTGCCATCATCATCTTGCGTGTCGTAATTAGCATTTAAAATTACCGACCTGACTTTATCATCGATGAGTTCTGCGTCTAGAAATTCTGTGGCAGAATTTCTGATATTCATCGAAGCACCAATATCCAAATTCGTCCGCCGTGAACGAGTGAGCGGATAAGTCAGTCCGCCTTCCCATGAAAAACTATCACTTTCAACTTCAAGGATTTTAAGTGTGGAACCCGGCTCAGAATTTGCGTAAGAGACGAACGTATCAAAGCGCAACCCTTCTTCATTTAATGGTAGGGCATAGGCTACAGAGCCATACTGAACTTCGCGCATAGGAATCGTTGTCGTGGTTTGCAGCGTCAGACGATCATAAGGGCTAAAAAGTCTGCCCACTATATAGGCGATTTCGGCCTGATGAGGCCCCACAAATTTTGACCCATGATTATTGTAGTTCAGCAAAAAGTTTTGCGGCTTCTTAGAAACTTTAAGCGTAACATTGATGGCGCCTGGCAGTCCTGCATCTGTCGCAGAAGACATGATGCTTTGTACATGCACTCCTGCCCCCTCATTCAACAGCAGCATATAGCGCTCCAAAGTAGCTCCATGCAACGGATTCAGAGCTTTTATTTTAGTGATTGTGTCATTTGTGATGTTCAAAGCATCAGAACCTAGAAGGTCCGAAGGATCATCAATGATAACGTCATGAACATGGCCCTCTATGATTTGCAAGGTTACGTTTCCACCTTCAATCTCCTGAACCGGGACGAGTACCTTTGAAAGAAAATATCCGTGCTCGTGATAGCGCGATGTTATACGAGCCGCCAGATGGTTGAGTACATTTAGATCAACTGAACGGTCAGTATATTCATTGATGAGGGGCTGAAAATTCTGCTGAGAAAAAACGCTGAGGCCGGATAAATGTACGGCATTCAAAACAAAACCATCGGTAGCTTCGGGGATATTGGTATCAACAGAATAATCTTGCGGCGCTTGTATGTCTTTTTCTGTGTCGACAGTCGGTTCTCCAAAAACCTTGTCAAACCGCGAAGGATCAGCGGAGCCAGGTAAGCTTTGAGCATGCGCAATACTCACAACTTCACCACAAAGAAGAATGATCAAAAAAGCACAAATCTGATTAGGTAAACGATGCATAAAAAATTAAAAATACAAAGTAAAATGAGAGGGTTAATCTTGATTATTTCTATTATAAAAATAGCACATATTCGAGCCGTTGTGTACCCGGCCATCCAAAATTAGAAGCATTGCTTAATTAGGACGTTGGAAAATTGAAAGGATGGAATAGTGATGTTGTCGCAAATGATGGAGTTTTCTAGGCATCTTTACAGGTTATGAGCCTGACGAGTTAGTATATTTTTTGATCCAAATCGTAAGTTCTTCTTCAGAAACATCCCCTGCAGCAACCTGCAGCATTATAAGAACGCATGCTTCATCATTGGCCGTTAACTCATGATTGTTGAGGATCAAGAACAGCTCTATCACAACAAAGGCTGTGCGCTTATTGCCGTCATTAAAGGGATGGTTTTTTGCTATTCCAAGCGCGTAGCTTGCTGCTAGGGAGGGTATATCAGGTTTTTCATGAGCTAATAGATTTTGAGGGCGCGCTAATGCAGATTGCAGCAATGTCATGTCACGTGTGCCCGGCATTCCTCCGTGCTCTGCTATTTGTTCGTCATGGATAGCATGCACGACATTTTCGAGGATCCATTTGATCTCGTTCATTTAGCAAGTTCACGCAAAGCATTGCGGCGCTTTTTCATGAGTTTTTTGGCTGCGTCAATTTGCTCGCCAAACTTAGGATCATAAGGCGTTATTCTGTAACCAGATTGCGCCTCACTCAGCCATAAAGTATCACCCTTCTCAACATTAAGACCATGAACTGCATTTTTGGGCAGAATTACAGCTAAAGAATTACCAACTTTTGTGACTTTCAGTTCCATATCAAAACTCCATTGTTATTACATATGTTATAACAATTATGCTTAAATGTCAAATTCTAAGCCATTGGAATCATTGGTTGTGGAGTAGCGTTTGAACTTACAATCAGAAAACCGTATTGGTTCGCGGCGCTACTATCATTTGGGAGCGAGGGGTGCACTAGTAGGAAGGTCAATAGGCTCTCCGTATTCGACCTCATTATCCGGGACTGTGATGACACCACTCTCTGGGGCAAATCCCTGAAGTCCGAGATTATCATCGGCTTTAGGAAGGGGTGGTAAATCAACCGCCAGATGATTTTGAACCCAGGAAAGATTTGTACCATCCATCTCCTGTAGGGAGTCTTCTGAAATTATGACGATATCAGCCCCGTCCTTTACCCCTTCTAAAACTGTTACCCCCGCGGTAGTAAACGCCTGAATTAAATTATCCCGCTCGGGGCCGGAAACAGGTATATAAGAATAACCCCCTAATAAAGAATCCCTATTGCCTTCGGATGTCGTCCACTCATGCAGGAAATGGTCTTTTGTGACCATGTTTAAGGCTTCTTCAGGCTTATCGGAATTATACCCAACAGGTTCGGACAGCGCTTGGAGAACAAAAATCTGCTGTGCTTGTTCTTTTGATAAATCTCCACGTTCCACCAGAATTTGAAGACCGTGGATATTTCCGGGGGTCATACCTTCCTTTTCCAGCTGTGCGTTGATGTGCTCTTCTTTTATTCCCGTTTTATTATGAGCGATCCCCACAGGGTCCAGCATCTGTGATTCCGGTGCACTGAAATGAACCTCAAAATCTTCTTTAAATTTTTCAATACGCTTCGGGTCAAAGAAGCCTTCTTTATCGTATATTTGCCCTTTCTGTATTAAATATTCATTGATTTTGGCATCTTTAAACAGCGGGAATAAAGGGTCATTCTCATCCATAAACCCAAGATCTTTAGGATCATTTTTTGTATTATCACCCATCGCCTACCCCCCCATAAAATTGTCAGCATGTATAATTTTATGGGGGTGAGGTTAATATTTTATGAAAAATAATGTGATAGCAACAGAACCGGGTAAACCCTTTTCCGCCCGTTTTTCGTCAGATACTTTACGTAATTTTAGCCTTTCCCGACTAACATTATTATAAGAAAAAAATTATAAAGCACGGGAATACAGGGTTATGACAGAAGAATCCGGGGAAGAACAACCAGAAACGGAACGCCAAAGGCCGCCGAAAACAAGTGAGGTGTGCTGGACCATCAAGTCACCGGTCATGACACTCCGTAGATGCCAGCTGGCCGGCGGGATTGAGCGAGTTGAGGGTGATAAGTTCACATATGGTAATCTGATAGAAGTTAATACGGGCAACATTGAAGACATAGGCTTCTCACGATTTGATATTGTTACAAATCACATGGACGAACAGGGACATTTTACCAATAATGTCAAAGGACACCCTTTTCTTTTCGATTTTCAGGAAAAAGACCCGGCTGAGTTTCTAGATAAAATTGGAAGTCTTGATCTGCTAGATGGTGAAATCAATCTCACCCTTAAGCTGCAACGCCTTGAAGTTGACGGTCATACGCAGGGTTATTTTATTTACCCTGAACCTTCTGGAAGTGATCCAATCAAAGGCTTTTACCTAAATTACGATGCTATAAATCTTGAGGCCATGGCCCCCGAACTCAAAGAAGCCCTCTTGAAACCGGAGCAAACAAATGAGCAAGCTGTCGCCCTTTCATTAAATACTCCTGCGCCTAGCCCAAACTAGGCTCAGAACCCATAAGCGGATAATTTATGGTGATACTTACGGGAAGTAATGAAATTTTATAGGCTGCTTAATGCCATTCTAGTACTTCTGCAGGCGTTGGCACTTTAAAGTTTTCAGCTTCGAGCCTTGTCTCTACATGTTGTGCAAATGTCGGTAGAGCCATATTTTTGGGAATATTATCGACTATGCCTGCTCGCATGAGCTTGTCGAGATCACCATAGCTTCTTTCAGCGTTTTCAGAAAAGTAATCGGCAAGCTCTGAAATTTGCAGATTTTTTTGTAATAAATGTCCATGACTTATCGGCGTATCATCAGCTTGTGGGAGCGCCTTCTCCTTTAAAATATGCCACGCCACGCTATTAAACGTTGAGGCAAGGTTTAGCGTCTTTTTAGAGCGGAGTAAGTTCGCACCAAATTCTTCATGAACAAACTCTCGCATAATTGTGCCTTCCGGCACGCCTTCTACGCGGTTATATCGGAAAGCCTGACAAACATTGTTCCATATTCGTTTGCCGTCAGCCAGAGTGCATGGCCCTTCTATCACGCCAGAATTGTGTCTCAGTTTGCCATCACCATTATTTTCGATGTAAAGGGCCATCGCTTCGCGTATATTTTCCCGCGTGTAAGTCGAGGTCGAGGCAATAAACCCTTCGCCTACCGCAAACTCTCGCAAAGTTGTACCTTCCGGCACGCCTTCTACGCGGTTGTCGACAAAGGCCTGATAAGCACTCTGCCATGTCCGTCCGTCACCAGCCAGGGTGCATGGCCCTTCTATCACACCAGAGAATAGCTCCGGGACTTTGCCAGGATGCTTAGAGCTATAAAGTGCCATCGCCTCGCGCAGATTTTCCTGCGTGTAGGTGCGTTTTCTTTTCGTTATTTTTCCATCTTCAAGAGCCAGATAATCATCAGCGTTTAAAGCTTGAGCAGAATAGCGATGCCAAGTGCGTGTTTCTTCGTTTTCTGGCTCTTCCGGATTCTTAAACGAAAGCTCAAAGAATAAGCCATTTCCACGAGCGCTATCAAAAACCCTTAAGATCATATCATCGGTATGAATACCTTCTTCTACTATAAGATCGGCTATACATTGCGCAAAGCCCTTTGCAATAAGGGGGACGGCAAGATCTGGCTCTACCTTATATTGTTCATCCAGAGTAATATGAGCACCTTTTAAGAGAGCTGTGAGATCTTCATATCTATGAGCCTTTTGGAGTGTCTCAATTAAAGATGATTTATGATGATCTAGATAATCATCAAAGGGTATTTCAGGGTTTTGTAACTTATAATATGCATCTGTAATTTCACCCAAGCTTTGAGCGCTCCCATTGAAGGCAGAAAAGAAGCTAGGATGGACGCCTACAAAGGGTTTGTGGGGCGAAGAAGGGTGATGGATGGTTTTACTCATAAAGACTGAATATTATAAAATTATGAAAACGTCAAGTATTTTACATACTTAAGTTATTGAAACAACCCATTGTAACCAATCAGAATTTTATATGCTGATGCTTATCCGATTTCATCATTATCAGGTTTTTGGTAATCTGGACTACTCCCCTCCTCCTGCTCCATGTTTATTTTATCTTGCGGATTAGGATGGTTAGATTTGGCATTAAAATCGCTATGCAGAGGCTTTCTTACTGGTTTAGCTGCACTTTCTTGGCCGTTCTCTGCCCTTGCTTCACTGGCTCGTTCTTTCGATCTGGCGATAACTATCCGCGTACTGACCTTCTTCGGGCCCTCCCAGCTTTTATCTTGATTGTTAAACTGACCCTTTGGCGTAGTTCTTACCGCTGCGCGCTTTGCATTTATTCTTTCTTGCGTAGGCACAAAGCCCCTACCCCGGCTTTGTGCTTCTGCCTTTAGGCCGGTTATCTGCATTTTTAATGGTTGGCGATAATTGGCTGGATCGGATAAAGGCCCAGCCTTGATAGGTTCCCTTCTTTGTATGGCGCGCGTTATTCCCTTAAACGTAGCCACATTGCGGGTTTTAAAATCCTGTTCCTTTCTTAAGCTCTCAGTTTTTACCGCTTGAGAGCCGAAGGTTTTTTGAAGTGTAGGGGTGAGTTTGGTTTCACTTGCCTTCTCTAAATGTGAATTTAAAGATCTAGATAAATCATTGTTTTCAAATGAATTACCATTTTTGAGGCGATATGTATCGATACGCACCGTCCCCACTGTAGGCCCCTTCTTACTATCTGTTGAAGCGAAGGATTTTTGATTTGGCGGCATTATCTCAAGTAAAGCTTTAAGCGGGTCTTTGGGTTTGAACTCAGAGGTGATCCCTTCTCTCATAACGCTCGCTTTAAGTTTTAATTTAAGTGAAGAGTGTTCGTTGCTTGTTTTGCGAACTGGCTGAGTTGATTGTTTACTAATAGAGGGTTTGTGGTTGGCAATTTGTTGTTCTAGTTTTTCTACAAAGGTTTCATAGCGCGCGTATTCTTGTTGTTTTTTGAGGAGAAGCTCAATGTTTGTTTTTGTGTCCTTGATTTGTGTATGGATACTCTTCCTATAAGTTTTGCCATAGCGGCTAATTTGTCTTTCGGTTCTGGCCTGTTCTTCTTTTCTTGAGAGCTTAATAACCTCCCTACTCTGCTGAGTGTTTGTAAATAGCTCTTTCGCCGTTTTGAGGGCTTGTATGATTGTGGCTGATGCTCTGGATGAGCGAGATGTTTTATCGTATAGAGCTTCTAAATGCTTTATTCGCGCATCCAGCCTGTCCATTAACTTGTCCAAGTCTTTGATTTGGTGTCTTAGGGGCTTGTCCCCGAAAGCCGCTCTTTGAGCGTTGAGCTTTTTAATTTCACCTACGAAAGCTCTGCGGGTTTTATTTTGATCAATGGCTGGGTAATCAATAATGCGCCCATTTTGATCGATTTTAGGTTTGCTTTGGGGCGTTAAAGACACAGGATCGCCAGAATCTCCTTCGCTCTCTCCTGCCCCATCCTTGTCTTCGTCATCAGATTTAGATTTATTGAGGCTTGTTTGAGAGTCCCCTCCTCCGCCTTTGGCGGCGCCTGTGTCTGTATGTTCTTCCCTTTCTTCAGAAGTCGGCTTTATGTGCGGACCTATATGGATTTGGGGAATGCGGTCTATTCCCTGGGCTTCTAGGGTGCGCCTGTCTATTTGTATGTCTTTGAAGCCTGCTTTTGAGAGTGCATCATTTGCTAGAGTTTCCCAAACTTCACGAATGATCTCTGTTTCTTCTTTGCCGGTTTTCTTATCATCAAGAATACGGGTTTTTTTGCCCATGCCTTTTTTCGTCACTTCACGGGTTGTGAAGAGTAAATGGGCATGATGATTGCGCGCATCGTCTCTTTTGATGGGGATATGGATGGCTGCGTCCACCGCCACGCGGTAGCGCTGCATTAACCAGCCAGCCATATCTTTGGTTAATGCGAGTCTGTTAGCTTCTGAGAGTTCATGGGGCAAAGCCAGAACAAGCTCACGCGCTACGCAGGAGTTTTTTCGCGTTTCACTGGCTTCTGCCGCGTTCCAAAGAATGCAGCGGCTAGAGAAATCTTTACCAGGAGCAACGGCCGGGGTGAGGATAAAACATTGCTTTATCCCCCCTCGCCTATCGTAGCGGTGCGTTTTGCCGGCGCGCTCATCAAAGAGCACAGAGCCGGAACGATAAGCCGCGGCCGCTACAGCGGAGTGGCCGTTGCTCCTGGTAAAGATTTTTAGAGAACAATGATAAATAGCCATGGAGGCACCGCCCTCCCCTTTTACGCTAGGAAAACACACCCTGCCCGGGTTTTAAGGTCCCGCGAGCTTGGGGCAGAAAAGGCAATGCAGGGTGAGGCTGTTTATCATTGTTTAAAAAGCCTCAAGCTTTTTTGCCGTTCGCGCACGCAAAAGTAGTTTGCATAAGTGCGCTATTCATAGTTTTAGGGTACAGGTTTTTTATTTAAGGAACGGTTAGCATATGGGTGGGTTTAAGGGCAAGAATTGAAATTAGCGCGCCCTCCCCTGCCCTAGCCAAATAGCTTTTGTAAGATAGATTTGTTTTTTTCAGCATCCAGAGCTTTTTTAAGGGCTCTGTTTTGTTGCAATATCTTTTGAGCGCGTTCTTTTTCTGTTTTTTGCTGTTGTTCTTGGTTTGCTATTCGCTGTTCTAACGCTTTTAAAGAGCTGCCCCAGTCTCCTGCACCGTCGTTAGATTTGTCTTCTAGGAGCATAGTGATTCGCTTTGCTTGGTCCTTTTGGTCTTCTAAATCTTGCCTGATTTGGTCTTTTTCGTGTTCTAGGCGTCCGATAGATTTATCTTTTTCTGCTATTAATTTGTCCCGTTCGGCTAACAGTAAGCCTAACACCTCACTATTACCCGGTTTTTGGCCGTTTCTTTGGGGGTTAGCCGACGGTAAAGTTTCAGAGTGACTAACGGTGTTAGTGTTAGCCCGTGGTGGGTATACTCTAAACAATTCAGCTGGGTCTATTTCATAGGTCCCACTGTCGTTCTTCTTAGCGGAAACCCTACCTTTTTTGATAGCAGCGGAAAGGGATGGTTTTGATATTCCGACTTCTTTAGCCGCCTGTCCAAGTGTTAGTTTCATGTGTTAGCCTTTGTAAGTTTTTCTAGTAAGTTAACACCGTTAGCTAACACATAAGGTTTTGACAAAGGTGTAAGCTTACAGTATTAGTTAATAGTGGTTCTGCCACTTATTCACAGCTTTACTAACACCAATCCTAACACCTCGTTTGACTGGAAACCAGAATCACTTCGTAATTATCCCCACAGTTCCTTTTCATAAGGAACTCAACATCAAACCTAGATAAGGAGAAGCTAATCGGTCTTCTAGACTTCTGAATATAAAAAACCGCCGTTGGAGCGGCGGTTTTAAAATTTAAGGAGAAGTACTCCTAAACAGATTAATTAGATAGTACTTCTCTTGCGAATCGGATGCAAGCCTGTTGTGGCTTTTGCAAAGGCTTTTTGCATCGTTACGCACAGAGATTTTAAAGACTGACGCTTGAGAACATATGCAATATATCTCTCAAATAGAACTACCGGTTATAAAACAGGGCAGGGGAGGGCGCATAAGCTCACCCAAGCTAAGAAAATCTCTCGAACAATCACAAGATTTTTGCGGATTAGAAGAAGATACAAACAGGTATGACCTTCTTTTGCTTGTTAAGCGAAGCGGAAAAGCTGCAGGTTTTAGCACCAAGATGATTAACCTTCTTGATTATTATATGGCTTTTACGCGTGAGTGTGATTGGGAGGAGGGGAGTAGCCCGGTTGTTTATCAATCTCTTTCAAGAACGTCTCTTGATCTCGGTGTAAGCGAGCGCCAAATTCAAAAACTAGAAAAAGCGCTTTTTGAAGTAGGGGCTATAACTTGGAATGATAGCGGGAATCATCGCCGTTTTGGGCAAAGATGCCCAGAGAGCGGGACTATCTTGTATGCTTATGGTGTAGATTTAACGCCTCTGGCTTATTTAAAGGCCGATTTACAGGCCAAACTTGTAGAGAAAAAAGAGCATGACAGTGCTTGGATGGAAACCAAGCGTCAGATCTCTTGGCAGCGGCGTCAAATTCGGGCTGTATTAGCTGAGTTAGAGCTCATAGAGGATATTGATCCTCCATTTCATGAATTAGTAGCTTCTTATGAGGAAATTGCAGTTCAAATTAGAACGACGATGAGCCTAGAGAATGTAAAAGGGCGTCTGGAAGGGCATAAAGAGCTCCACAAGAGAGTTTTGGGTATTTTGGACGCTTATGTAGGGGGAGCTCAAATAAGGGTCACTGAACCTCAAATAGCAAAGAAAAGTTCACCCAAAAGCGACCAAAAGAGCACTCACTACAAATATACAAAACAACAATCATCTAATAAATTAGATACAAGTAGAGATTCTCTCAATGGTTTTCAGAAAGGCTGTAGTCGAACTTCAGAGAATAGAACCGATAGGGCAGGGAGTAGGGATAGCTCACAGCTTTCAGAGCTCAAGGAGGAGCCAGATAACATCCATACGCAATGTGGACTTCAGCACATAACACTCAAACAAGTTCTTAATGCAGCCTCAGAGCGGTTTAGAGATCATTTATCCTTAGAACCAAGGCCTATGAACTGGAATGATGTGGTTGAGGGGGCGTATTCTTTGAAGAAAGAACTGCATATTTCGCAAAATTCTTGGTCTCACGCATGTGTCACGCTTGGAAGAACGGGCGCAGCTATTTGCTTGTTGTTGACGGATCAAGCGACGCTGCGTGAGGATGATCCGGTTTTAAAGCCAGCAGGATACTTCAATGCCATGATTAACCGGGCAAAAACAGGAGAATTGCACCTGAATAACTCGATATTTGGGCTTTTGAAAAAGGATGAAGATATTGATTAATTTACCCAACGGTCGGCATTTGGTTGGTCACTATAATATTTGATTCGTAAAACGGCCCATTATCCAAACCGAGTGGCTCAGTTAGAGTATTAAAATTTTTGAGTGTCTGTTCATCACCGCCTTTAATAAGAATATCTTTTGTGGGTTTTGAAGTCTCCGACGCCGGCTTTTGTTTTAAAACATCATTCCAATCACTTTTTCGCTGTTTTGGCCTGTGTTCTAAGAGACTAAGGTCTGACCGTTTTGCTACTTTAAAAATAGTTTTAACCCGGGCGGCTAACTTGTCGCCACCTTTGTCGTTATCAAAGGCGATTATAACGGAAGCGTCGCGCGGTAATTTTTGAATAGCACTTAAAATAAGCTCTTCTTGTAGGGGGCTTGTTTGGCCTGCGGTGCTTATAAATCGGGTGTTTTCGTGACCAAACAATGCAGCGTAGCTTAGTGCGTCTATAGCGCTTTCTGTTATTACGAGCTGGTTGTCTGTATCTGTTGCTTTGCTGCCCCACAAACCTTTCAGACATCCTGGGAACTGGCCTTTAAAACTATAGCTGACAATTTCACCACCACATAACTGATGCTTACCATTTTCATCGTAATTCATATGGGGGAAAACAGCGCTATTAAACTCATTTAGAAGTAGCTGATTGGGGCCTTTGAACCGCCAATTTTCTAGTATATCTAGTGATATTTTTCGGGCGTTGAGTAAGTAGGGCAGGGGGCTAGAAAGTTTGCGCATAAAGCTCAGTTCTAACTTAACTTTTTCTAGGTCCCTAATTAGCGGTTCTAATTCGGCTGTGTGCTTTGGTCTTACGCGTGATATATGTGTGGGCTTAAGCCAAGGCCTTAATTCTTGGCGCACATTTCCCAATTTGCCGCCCCGTATGTTTTGGACGAAGTCTATAATAGTTCCGTTGGAATTAGGGTTGTGTACAGAAAAATAAATCCAATGGTTGTCTCTACCACTCCTACCATCCTTTGCGACAATAATTTTATCGCCGGACGGGTGTTTGAGGGCTCTACTGTTTTTGGTTGAACTTGCTTTTTGCAATTCATAGCCTTGGCTAAATGTGTATTCTACAAGATCAATATCAC
>JAJFGR010000001.1 GCA_021776025.1 Alphaproteobacteria bacterium | reverse complement strand
GCCAGCCGTTTGACCGCCTGATTTTTCTCAAGTAGCAGTTCAGATTTGAAGGCATTGACCTCTGGCGCGGATTGAAAGGCAGGGATTTCAATGTTGAGATATTTCTCGAAGGAAACCATCCGTTTTAACGTATCAACCGGGATGCTTTGCTCCTTACCGGATATGCAGCTATAGGCGGTTATCAGTTCAGCTAACTTGCCTCGACACTGTGATTCCGCGTCGCTAACCGCCCGCTCAAGTTGACGCCGTGCCTCAAGACAGGAAGACACCGCCTTGTTGTATCGCTCTACTATTTTCTTTTGATCTTCAACAGGCGAGTGGGTGGTTTTTTCGGCAGTGTCGAAATAGGCGGTAATTTCTTCCTGATAAAAGTCAAAAGCACTTTGAACTTCTTGCCTTGAAGTTTCTTCAGCTCTCTGTAAGCGTCCGATTTCTGGATAGGGGCAATCAAAGCCATACACACCTTTGTGAAAGGCGATAACACTCATGCACGCCCCCATGAGGATCAGAAAAATCGCTTCCGGGGTTTGCAACATTTCAAGGTAACTTGATAGAGAATGGTTTACCGCTTTGATGGACTCCTGTGTTCTCACAAGACCAACCGTGGCATGAAAGAACACCATCAACGCGATGAAGCTAATAAACTGAAGTTTGGCTCTTATACGTTTATGCTTAAAAAAGCTGTCTTCGCCATCCATGGCGTTCACGCCGTAATTTATGTAACGCCCGATGAAGAACCCTGCACAAACGCATACCGCGATATTTGTCATCGAAATGAGAATGCTGGTGATTAAGGCAGCAGTCGGGCCAGCGACCATATGCGCATTGCTAAAAAATGCTGCATTAATCAGTGCTTCGCCAAACACTGCGATGAGTAGTATCAGCACGCTTTGTAAAGCAGAATTGCCATTTTTGGTGCTGGCATAGCCATGCCTTAACTGTGCAGCTTGAAGGGATTTTTTGGTAAAATTATGGACTTCAGCTTTGTCGGTGAAGTCCTGCTTGGCACAGGCATAAACGTATTCCAAGTCATCACACTGATAGGCTGGAATATTGTTTTTGCCAGCAAGATGAGGACTAAGCTTCTCGGCTTTGGAACACAGGTGTTTCAAAGCAAAGAGCTTCTGCTGGATTGGTCTCTCGTGGTCGGAGAGAAGTTTTTGAAATTGGCCGTCTAATTTTTGACCAATTACCGCTTGAATGGCCGTTCTGTCGTATGCGCTCACAATCTACCTCCAGTTTTAAAGGGAATTGCCCTTAAAAAATTTTTGGAAGTAGTGAGTGAGTTTTTACATAGTACACGATGGTCAATTGCCGTAGGGAAGCAAAGTCCCAGCAACGGCTTGTTAACCTATTGTGTTTTCAATAGATATGGCGAGAGAAAAAAGCAAAAAGCTTAAAAACCGCTATTCACGCAGTTCCAAGCTGTCTGAGTACCGTTTCCTGAAAGTTCTAAAGGGCTTTGCTATGGATATGGCGGCTAAGGAATTAGCCAGCGATAGCGGTATATCCGAGAAAACTATTCGAACCACGTATCGCGGGTTGCGTAACAAGCTTATCGAAGCTGCTATCTACAATCGCGACGGATTTGGAGGGGCAGGATTTTATTTACTCCGAAAAGGCAAAATGGATGATAAAGGCAAACGGTTTTTTCGTGGTGTCGCTGAGAGTGAGATATTTACATCGCACGTAGAGCGCCATGCACCACGACTGAATTCATCCGAAGATTTAATGGGATTGATTTTCGAGGTGGCTATTCGTGTGTTCTGTAATGTTCACCTTGATGAAGGGGTGCTAATTGAATACCCAGAGGAGACTAAAAATGCAGCTCTGCAATTGCGTGATATGGGGAAGTGGATCAAAGAAAATCAGGATAGAGAAGAATTCCAAGAAAAATACGGGCACATCATTGAACGTTTCATGAAAGTCGCCCATGACATGAAACTCCTTCTTGAAAAAGAAGAACTTCTCGTGCTTAAAACCAAATCACGAGAACACAAATATCCTTGGAATCTTCTATACGATGATCTTAGACGATATTTGTTGAAGCACCCCCTTTGACATGTACAAAATCTTTAACACCTCAAAATAATTGACTCAGATAGGAAGAATATGATTTAGAAATTATACAGGAATAAAGAAGAAAGACGGCATCGGCCTTCGGGTCGGTGCCGGATTTTTCTTCAAGTATAAAAGGTCGCCGGAAAGAATTAATCCCTGCGAACGCAGCGCACACCACCGGGATTACTCTTAACTGTAACACCATTGAGGCTATTACTAATGTTCTGGTACCAGCCACTGCTAGTACCAGCCTCAGAGGATGACCAATAACCGCCCGTGGTGAAGGCTCCAACAGGGGGGGCGGCATCAATAGCAACATGGTTTTCAGAGAGCAGGTTCAACTCACCCAGAGCCGGTAAATACCAATCCGTTTTGCTGTGACGATTTAAAGTTTCACATAAATCAAAAGCTAAAAAAGAGGCAATAGGCGAAACCTGCGCCTGATTAGCCCGACCGTCTACGAACGAATCGGTGGCGATGTCATTGGTGCCGCTGGAGGTTTTAAATTTACTCGACGTGCTCTGATTATCATCCGTGACAAACAGCGCCTCGCAGGTTGCATTATTATAAATCATAAACCCGGCGAACTGGCTACCATCGGTGCAAACATCACCAACAGCCGTGCACCCCGCTGGCGGCACGCAGCTCGTGGGAGAGGTCCAGCTCGTCCCGTCGCAGAATTCCGTGTTTAATATAGAACTGTTATACCGAATAGAGCCTTCCAGGGTGCCGTTACATGTCCGGTTGTCATAGCCTATCAGTATTGATCCTTCTGAAAATCCGCCCGAGGTTTCCTGCGCTCGCGCCTGCGCAAACACAAAAACAAAAGAAACCAGAAAACCTAATAATATATAACGTGTCATTGCTTTCTCTCCCTATTCTCCCCAACCCGTCCAGGCGCTTCCATTACAAAACTGTACCTCGCCCCCCACACCAGGCAGCGCATTGATATCCCCGGCGGTCAGCGCGCGGTCATAAATTCGCATATCATCAATTGTCGCCGCCAAATAAGTTGATGCGCCATTGCCATTTATCCGATAATTATTCGCCGTGTCATGTATCTGGACGTCAAAAGCCATAGTAACGGCCTTATCCAAGGCTCCATCTACGTAAAGATAGCCATTGGGATAATCGGCAACAAAGGCTACGTGGTGCCATGCACCATCAGCAATAAATGTGTTTCCTACATATGTATCTTCGGTAATATTATTCCCATGGCCAAATTTAACTTTCCCGGAAAGAATCCTTAAGTCAAAATTTTTCTGGTTCCAGTTATCCGTTTCCCAAAATATTCTCCTCTCATTAGCATCATTTGTGCTGGTCTTGACCCATGTCGCGATGGTTACATCCCCGGTCAACTGTAAATTAGCCCGCTCCGGAGAACCAAATTCGACGTAATCGCTCGTGCCATCAAAATCAAGTGCTCCCCCATCTTTACCACCAGTCGGTAACCATGGAGGAGCACCAACCACATCACCATCCGTTGCTGCCAGTTCATCATTTGCAACCGTGCCAGAACTCTCATCCAGCTTCCAGTGCGCCGTAAGATTTGAGGCAATGTCGGTTGTCATGCCGGGTAGAGCGTTGATTTCCGCCGCGCTCAAAGCACGGTTATAGGTGCGGAATTCATCGATAAGTCCAAGCCAGACTTGCGATGCAGCTGTGTCACCCGTACAATCAAGGGCACCACCAATCGCAAAATCACAAACACCTGTATGAAGTGCCGTGGCATCTGTATGGGTGGCAATAGAAACACCATTGCGATAAAGCGTAATAGCACTGCCTGATCTCGTTAAAGCATAATGCTGCCAGGTCGAATTTCCTAAATAGCCTGAAACGCCGTTAAGGTTTGCGGGAGGCGATGTATTAACTATGGTTGTTTCACTATCCCATTCATTAGTCCACTTTTGGTAAGTCTGTGCTGCTTGCCCAGCATCATTATATATCCACCATAAACGCCTGTTTATTAGATCGGTAGGTTTTATCCATGCGGCAACGGTAAAATCCCCTGTTGGCAAACCGGCACTGGGAACGAGCACAGCATCCTGGCTTCCATCAAGATTCAGGGCACCGCCTATTTTTCCACCACTGGCTGACCATGTTGGATTAGCTATAAGTGTCCCATCATAGCCATTACCGGATGAGTCGGCTGCTGTTGTTCCCGCGCTTTCATCAAAGTTGAAATAGGCGGTCAATCCCGTTTTGATGTCTTCAAAGCCGTTATAGCGCATCGCGCCAGCCAGCCCGGCGTTACATGTGCTGGAGTCATAACCTATTTTTATTGATCCTTCCGAAAATCCGCCCGATGTTTGCTGCGCAGTAGCCGCACCAGAAAAAAAGAAGAGACAGACAATGAGAACCAGATAACGGATCATTCACCGTCCTTTTTAGGTTGGGAAGGAATTCCAATGTCGGTTATCGTACCTGTATAGTCGAAATCTCCTGTTACATGCATGCCATCAGCATCAATCAGGATCACCTCTTTCCCGTCAATAACAATTCGTACAACTCCGGCTTCATCACCTTCGATAATTTGTACCCGGTCATGTTTGGTTTCCTTGGCATCCTCAGCCCAACCCGAAACTGGCGCAAAAAACAAGAATCCCGCCACAAGCCCTAAAATGATTAATTTATTCATAAATAAATTTCCTTACCTTCAACTATATATGTCAGAAGTAACGAATTATTTAACAAGTGGCAATGGGAAAGCATATTTTGCCCACTATCGAATAGAGCCATTAGAAAATATCTTTCGTTCTTCCATAGTCGTTTCAAACTGAAACACCGCAGAAACCAGTCTTCCTTAACAATTCGTTAAAGCTTTCTTAAGAACGACTGCAAGATGTGTATGTACTACATACCATCTTGCCAAAGGGGCCCGCTGCGCGCCCCTGTTGGATACCCCCGGCTGTGGTGCTTTCCAGGCATTGAGCCTTTCCAGCACCAGCGAACGTGTGGCCGTTCAATCACCAGTCAAGGAGCGTTCCTGCTCCCCGACACCCCATGACCAGAAGGGAGATATTGCTCTCCCTTCATGGACTTCCCATCAACCAAAGGGCATTTCATAGCCCCTTGGAACCCTCGATAATTTCATTAAGACCAACCCTGCGCGGGTTGGATGCCGTGAGCATTTCGCTGCTCAACTCCGACCACTGTATTCGCCAGTGGATGACGACCAAGGACAGTCCTTGGATGCTTTATCCTTGGTTAGATGTTTGATGTTGTCGTTTCCCATATTTTCCTCTATTCTCTCCTTAATCTTAAGGATGACACGTGCTATGGCTGATCAAATATTAACCTTGAAAGAGGTCGCGGCGTATCTAAAGCTCGCCGAAAAAACGGCCTATAAACTTGCCGCTGAAGGCAAGTTTCCCGGCTTTAAGGTTGGGGGGAGCTGGCGTTTTAAGTCGCAAGATATTGAGCGCTGGATAGAAGATAAAAAGAAAGCTAAGGGCAATTAATGGATCATTCCGCACACAACAAACTCGTTTCATTTATCTGGAACATCGCTGATGACTGTCTTCGCGATGTTTACGTGCGGGGGAAATACCGCGACGTTATATTGCCGATGGTGGTTTTACGCCGTCTTGATACCTTGCTGGAGCCAAATAAAGAGGCTGTGCTTGAAGAGGTGAAATTCCAGCAAGAAGAAATGAAGACCACTGAGCTAGACGATGAGCCATTAAAGGCGGCCTCAGGTTACGTTTTCTACAATACATCCAAATGGACACTAAAGAGCCTGTTCAGCACTGCCACCAATAACCAGCAGATATTGCTCGCCAACTTCGAGGAATATCTCAATGGCTTTAGCGCAAACGTCAAAGAGATCATTGAGCGTTTCAATCTGAAGGCTCAAATACGTCATATGGCAGGTAAAGACGTTCTCCTCGATACGCTCGAAAAGTTTGTGTCTCCCTATATCAACCTCACGCCAAATCAAGGTGAAGACCCTGATGGCAACAAGCTACCAGCCTTGACCAACCTAGGTATGGGTTATGTGTTTGAAGAGTTAATCCGCAAATTCAACGAAGAGAACAATGAAGAGGCTGGAGAGCACTTCACCCCGCGTGAAGTGATCGAGCTGATGACGCACTTGGTTTTTGACCCAATCAAGGACGATTTACCACTCACTATTACGATTTTTGATCCTGCCTGCGGTAGTGGTGGAATGCTCACCGAGTCGCAGAACTTCATTGAGGAAAAGTACCCATCGTCGAACCGCGATATTCACCTCTACGGCAAAGAGATAAACGATGAGACTTACGCTATCTGTAAGTCCGATATGATGATTAAGGGCAACAACCCTGAAAACATCAAAGTTGGCTCTACGCTATCAACCGATGAATTCGCTTCAGATCGCTTCGACTTCATGCTTTCAAATCCCCCATACGGTAAGAGTTGGGCTTCTGAACAAAAGAACATTAAAGATGGCGGCGATGTTATCGACCCGCGTTTTAAAGTCGAGCTCACTGATTATTGGGGCAATAAGGAAACAGTAGATGCTACGCCGCGCTCCAGCGACGGCCAGTTACTGTTTCTCATGGAGATGGTGAGTAAGATGAAATCGCCATCGAAGACCCCTATGGGTAGCCGGATAGCCTCTGTCCACAATGGCTCCAGTCTGTTTACGGGGGATGCAGGTGGTGGTGAAAGCAATATTCGCCGCTATATCATCGAAAACGATATGCTCGAAGCCATTGTGCAGCTTCCTAATAATCTGTTCTATAACACGGGCATTACCACCTATATCTGGCTACTCAATAACAAAAAGCCTGAACCCCGAAAAGGCAAGGTTCAGCTTATTGATGCCAGTTTACTTTACCGAAAACTACGTAAAAATCTTGGTGCTAAAAACTGCGAATTTGCGCCAAAGCATATCGCCGAGATCACTCAAACTTATCTAGGTTGCGCGGCGACTGAACGTCAACTGGATTCCAATAATGATCCCGTTGGCATTGCAAGCCAAGTCTTCAACAATGAAGATTTGGGCTATTACAAGATCAACATTGAAAGGCCAGACCGCCGCAAGGCCAAATTTACGCCCGAAGCCATCGCGCCGCTACGCTTTGACAAATCGATCAGCGAAGTGATGGAGCATTTATTCGCCGAGCATGGCGATAAGGTCTATGAGAAAGGCTTTTTGAAAGCGCTGAGCAAGGACATTCTCGCATGGTGTGAAGAAAACGACATTAGTGTAAACGCCAAGGCTAAAACCAAACTTCTCGATGAAAAATACTGGCAGAAACTGCGCAATATTTTAGAAACCGCAAATCTGCTTATGGCCGAGATAGGTGATGCAGAGTTTGATGACTTCAATATCTTCAAAGATGAAGTCGATGAGGCGCTGAAAGCCCAAAAAAGCAAACTCTCTGGGCCAGAAAAAAACGCCCTTTTGAATGCGGTGAGTTGGTATGACGAAAATGCGGTCAAAGTCATCAAAAAGGCAGTGAAGCTTTTGGGCGATAAGCTTGCAAGCCTGCTTGATCATCTAGGCTGCTCGCAGGATCAATTGCAAGACTTTGGTTATTACCCAACGAAAAAAACAGGTGAGTTTATCACCTATGAACCATGCAGTGACCTGCGGGACGCTGAGTCCGTACCTCTCAATGATGAAATTCACCGTTACTTCCTTGCAGAAGTGAAACCGCATGTTGAGGAAGCATGGATCAATCTCGATAGCACCAAGATTGGCTATGAGGTCAGCTTTAATAAATACTTTTATTGCCACAAACCCTTGCGTGCGCTTGAAGATGTCGCTGAAGATATTATCACCCTAGAGCAAAAAGCCGAGGGCTTGATTGCACAAATTCTTGGTGTTGATGTTGCTGAAGTGCAGGGAGATTAGCTATGGTAAAATTAGCTGCAATGTCTAAATATGAAGCCTACCAAGACTCAGGTGTAGAAAAGATTGGCCTTATTCCCGCTCATTGGGATGTATGTAAGTTGAAATTTAGCACAAAAATAAACAAGGGTTCGTTACCAGAAAATACGTGGAAAGGTTATGGCTTCAACTATGTTGACATAGGCAGTGTTAGTTTTGAGAACGGAATAGAAAAAACAGAGGGTCTCTTATTTGGGGATGCACCTTCACGGGCAAGGCGGATAGCTCAGGCTGGGGACACTGTAGTATCAACAGTACGAACATATCTAAAAGCAATTGCCTATATCGATGATAAATCTTCGAATTATATTTACTCAACCGGATTCGCGATTGTTTCTCCGAAGCCTTATTTAAAGCCAACCTATTTAACCAACTTTATCAGAAGTAATGCCTTTACTGAGCAGGTAGACACCGTAGCTAAAGGCATGAGCTATCCTGCAATAAATTCAACTGAACTATCTAATTTGTATATTCTTGAAGCGCCCGGAAATGAGCAAATCGCAATAGCAACGTTTTTAGACAAGAAAACAACTCAAATTGACGAAGCGATAGCCATTAAAGAAAAGCAAATCGCTCTACTAAAAGAGCGCAATCAAATCATCATTCAAAAGGCCATCACCCAAGGCCTAAACTCCAATGCGTCAATGAAAGATTCAGGCGTGGATTGGATTGGTCATATTCCTGAGCATTGGATTGTAAAACGCCTTAAGTACGTGCTTGAAGAGAGGAGCGAACGGTCCAAAGCCGGAGAAGAGCCTCTGCTTATGGTTAGCCAAGTACATGGTCTTGTCGTTCGTGCAGATTACCATGACAAGGCTGAGGTGGCGGCTAGTAATATTGATAATAAAATCGTTTATAAGAATGACTTGGTTTTTAACAAACTAAAAGCTCACTTGGGAGTTTTCTTTAAAAGTAATATAGATTTTAAAGGTTTGGTTAGTCCTGATTATGCAGTCTACAGATGCAAAGCTTATATAGTTGATGCCAAAATTCTTGAGTTGCTGTTCAGGCATCCATCTTATATAGAGCAATTCATTATTAGGGCCACTGGAATTGTAGAAGGATTAATTCGGCTCTACACAGGTGACTTGTTTGATATATCTGTTCCTATTGCACCTGAAAAAGAGCAATTAGAAATTTTGTCCTACATCGAAGAGCAATCAAAAGTATTTGATCGTGCAGTTGATTTGCAGCAGCGTCAGATAGAAAAACTAAAGGAATACAAAACCACACTGATCAATAGTGTCGTAACAGGCAAGATCAAAGTGGCATAGCAAGGAGGCAAAATGTTTACAGTCAATCATCAAACCAACCGCATAGCGCCAGTTAAAGTTAAGACTTTCGGCGAACTTGGTTTTACTGAGCGTAAACATCTTCAGGAATGGTTGGCGCATGAGCCCTCTGCATTGGGTGAAGAGCTGTTAATTATCCAAAAGGAGTTTGATGGTTTTGATGACACCCGCGAACGCCTCGACTTACTAGCGCTCGATAAAGACGGCAATTTGGTCATTATCGAGAATAAACTCGATGACAGTGGTCGTGACGTTGTGTGGCAGGCGCTCAAATACGCCTCCTACTGCGCCAGCCTAACAAAGCTGCAAATCGTTGAGATTTTCCAGCAATACCTCAATCGATACGAAAAAGGCGCTAATAATAGTGATGGCAAGGCGGTCGATGCCGCCACTCAAATTTGCGAATTCCTCGATGCACCTGGCCTTGATGAGGTGAAGCTTAATCTCGGTAATAGTCAGCGGCTAATGATGGTGGCTGCCAACTTCCGCAAAGAGGTCACAAGCACGGCACTTTGGTTGTTAGGGCAAGGGATCAATATCCAATGCTTTAAAGTCACCCCTCATACGCTAGGCGATCAGCTTCTTATCAATATCGATCAGATCATTCCTACGCCCGAAGCCAAGGAGCTGATGATTGGTATTAGCGCCAAGGAAGCCGAAGAGAAAACCACAGAGGTCGTTCGTAAAAATCGCCATAACGTGCGCCACCAATATTGGGAGCAGGCGCTTGAGGCTTTCCAGAGTAGTTCTTGCACACTCTTCAATAATATCAGCCCAAGTAAAGATCACTGGATATCCGCTGGTTCGGGAGTTAGAGGTTGCCCTTACAATCTTATTTTTTTGCAAAAAGAGCTTCGCGTAGAGCTTTGGATTAGTCGTGGCTCGACAGAGGAAAACAAGTTCATTTTTGATTTTTTACATGAGAAAAAAGAAAAGATCGATGAAAGCTTCGGCGATCAATTGGAGTGGTTGAGGCTCAATGAAAAAAAATCCAGCAGGATTCAATACACATGTAAGGCTGATGGGTTTAACAAGGAGCAATGGTCTGAGTGGGTGGAATGGCATTTGACCCAGATGACCAAGCTAGAGAAAGCTTTTAAGGCTCCATTGCAACAAGCGTCTGAAGCGTTGAAGAAGCAGAATTTCGAATAAAGGATCGATTGGTATGGTTAGTAAAACAAACGAACAAGCACTGGAAGCCGCGATAGAGAAATCCCTCACTGGGATTAACTCAGAAGCGCTTAAGGCTGGTGAGCAAGCGACTAACCAGGGCGCAGACTATAAAATCGGATCGCCCGCCGACTTTAATATGCAATATGCCATTGATAATCTTTTTTTCTGGGAGTTCTTAGAGAAAACGCAAGAAGAAGAGCTGGAAAAGATCAAGCGTAACAGCCCCAGTGATTGGCAACGTAAATTACTGGAACGTTTTGATCGCCTAATTAAGAAGCACGGTATTTTGCATCTGCTTAAAAAAGGCCTTAGCGTTGACGATGCACATTTCAACCTAATGTACCCAGCCCCACTTGCGAGCAGCAGTGAGAAAGTAAAACAAAACTTTTGGGACAATATTTTTAGCTGCACGCGGCAGGTTCGATACTCGTTAGCCAACCCATTGCAAGAAATAGACATGGTGCTGTTTATTAACGGAATACCGTTGACAACGATGGAGCTAAAAAACGCGTGGACAGGACAAACCGCACGATATCATGGGCAGAAGCAGTATCGCGAAGACAGGGATATAAACCAGCCATTGCTCAACTTCGGTCGCTGCCTTGTTCATATGGCGGTCGATACTGATGAAGTATATATGAGCACCAAGCTGGCTGGAAAAAGCACATTCTTCTTACCGTTCAATAAGGGGTACAGTCACGGTCAAGGCAATCCACCAAACCCCAATGGACACAAAACTGCCTATCTCTGGGAAGAAGTATTCACCAAAGAAAGCCTTGCCAACATTATTCAGCATTTCGTGCGACTGGATGGCACAAGCAAGGATCAATTAAACAAGCGCACTTTATTCTTTCCCCGTTATCACCAGATGGATGTAGTGCGAGGGCTAGTTTCCCACGCCTCTAAGCACGGCGTTGGCAAGACATACCTTATCCAGCACTCTGCTGGCTCAGGCAAATCAAACTCGATTACATGGGCCGCTTATCAGCTCATTGAAACCTATCCGGCCTCGGATAGTGTTTATGGTAGTAAAGGGCTGGATCAGCCTTTGTTTGACTCTGTTATCGTGGTAACAGACAGAAGACTTCTTGATAAGCAGCTTCGCGATACCATCAAAGAATTTTCAGAAGTTAAGAATATTATCGCTCCTGCCCACAAATCCTCCGAGTTGAAATCAGCATTGGAGAATGGCAAGAAGATTATCATCACAACGATCCAGAAGTTCCCCTTCATAATCGACGGTATATCTGATCTTAGTGAAAAACGTTTTGCCGTGATTATTGATGAAGCGCACAGTTCTCAATCTGGCTCGGCGCATGACAATATGAACCGTGCCATGGGTAAAGATGAGGAGGACACTGAAGACGCGCAGGATAAAATACTCCAGGCGATGAAATCTCGAAAAATGCGTGGCAATGCCTCTTACCTTGCTTTTACCGCAACCCCAAAAAATAACACCTTGGAGAAGTTTGGAGAGCTTCAGGACGACGAGTCATTTAAGCCGTTTCATCTCTACTCTATGAAGCAAGCCATTGAAGAAGGCTTTATCCTCGATGTGCTATCCAACTACACCACTTACAAAAGTTATTATGAGATTGAAAAGTCAATCGCAGATAACCCCGAGTTCGACACCAAGAAAGCGCAGAAAAAACTTAGAGCGTATGTAGAGCGCAGTCAGCAAACCATCGATACAAAAGCGGAGATTATGCTGGAGCATTTTATTCCGCAGGTTGTGAATGCCAAAAAACTCAGAGGTAAAGCCAAAGGCATTGTAGTTACTCAAAATATCGAGACCGCCATTCGTTACCACAAGGCAATTAACCGAATACTCGAAGCTCATGGAAACCCTTTTAAAGCGCTAGTGGCTTTTTCCGGGGCAAAAGAAGTGGATGGTATAGAGTATACCGAGGCTGGAGTTAATGGCTTTTCGGATAACGATACAAAGGAAATGTTCGATAAAAACTATATCGGCGAAGTTAAGCCAAAGGGCGTAAACGAAGATGAATACCGCCTTCTAGTCGTTGCCAACAAGTATCTGACGGGTTTCGATCAGCCAAAATTATGCTCTATGTATGTTGATAAGAAGCTCGCTGGCGTTCTTTGTGTCCAGGCGCTATCTCGCTTAAATCGAGCAGCGCCAAAGTTAGGCAAAAAGACGGAAGACCTTTTTGTATTGGATTTTTTTAATACAGTGGATGACATAAAGGATGCTTTCGATCCGTTCTACACGGCCACTTCGCTTTCCGAGGCAACTGACATCAATGTTCTTCACGAACTAAAAGACCAGATGGATGATGTAGGCGTATACGAATGGTTTGAAGTAGAAGATTTCGTTCAGCGCTATTTCGATGAAGAAGATGCTCAAACACTCAGCCCAATTATTGATAAGGCGGCAGCGCGGTTCAACAACGACCTTGAACTTAAGAATGATGAAAAAGCCGACTTCAAAATTAAAGCAAAGCAATTTGTAAAAATATACGGACAGATGGCCGCCATCATGCCCTACGAGATGGTGGTGTGGGAAAAGCTATTCTGGTTCCTTAAATTTCTTATCCCTAAGCTCAAGGTCATTGACCCTGATGCTGAGTTGCTTGACGAATTGCTGGATTCAGTCGATTTAAGCTCTTATGGTCTACAGCGAGTGAAACTAAATCATGCTATTGGATTAGATGAAACCGACACAGATCTTGATCCTCAAAACCCTAATCCTCGCGGTGCACATGGGGGCGAAAAAGAATTAAATCCGTTAGATGAGATAGTTAGAACATTCAACGAGCGCTGGTTCCAAGGTTGGAGCGCGACACCAGAAGAGCAGAGAGTGCGACTTTTGAACATGGCAGAGTCCATTAAATCCCACCCAGACTTCCAAAATAAATACCAAAACAACCCCGATCCGCATAACCAGCACCTTGCCTTTGAGAAACTCTTTAAGGAAATTATGTTGCAGCGGCGAAAAGATGATTTAGAGTTCTATAAATTGTTTGCTGGGGATGAAGCATTTAAAGCCTCTCTCATGCAAAGTATGCAACGAATTGTCGATATGTAGACGGCAAAGGGGAAATTGTTCTAGCGATGAAGGAGAGAATTGAGCGAGTATTGAGAGAGAAGCCTGGGCTAAAAGGTAGGGAGATTGCCAAAAAAATTGGCGAGGAAAGAACGTTGGTAAATTCGTTCCTGCATAAGAATACAGAACGATTTTCACAAAATAATAATTATTGCTGGTTTTTGAAGTCACCTTCGGAGCTGCGTGTCGAGTTTGAGCAAGACCAATGGATGGACTGCAATTCATTTGAAAAGGCACTTGCAAGCGGAGAATCGCCGCTTGATATTGAATGCAGTTCTGTCATTTTTGTCGTTCCCGAGAAATGTAATATTTTATTAGATGCTGCTGCTAGATTTCTTGCTCTGTGCAATCAGCTTTCTAGTGCTGGTAGGGCCGTGACTATCGATTTCAACGACTGTAAATCAACGCTGGGATATTTTGATCGAATTGGCTTTATTAATCATTTGAATGAGAGTGTAACAGTTCTTCCTCAAAGGCCGAGTGTGTCGAGAGCTTTGACATACAAGGGCAATAGCCCAGCGGTAGTAGAATTTGGTGGAGTCGATCCCGAAAAAGAAAACAAAGAACTAATCAACCAATTAACCAATCGCTTTGTTCAGCAATCTGATAGTAAATATGAGGCCGCTGCTTCTACTGTATTTGGTGAGCTTATAGGGAATATCTCTGAGCATAGTAAATCTCCTTTGCAGGGGTTTGCCGCACTTCAAAAATATGGAGGAAAAAGAAAACATATACAGACCGTTGTGTCGGACAGCGGGCTGGGGATTGTGGAAACCTTGAGGCCCTCATTAAGTGAGCATTACCCCACCCTCCATAATATGCAAAGCAGTGATGATTTTGAGTTAAAACTCGTCACTGCTGTTTTGACCAAGGGCGAAATTAGTCGTTTTGGTTCTGGCCGAGGGCTTGGGTTCAAGAGTAGCCGCGAGCAAACAATAAAATTTGATGCCCGTTTGTCCGTCAGGCAAAGAAATTTATCGATTGCGATTGAATACGTAAGTGGCCAAATACAAGATATTGAACCGCACGTAAATCTCCCTACGATACAAGGTACGCACCTTTGTTTTGACTTTTTTGTTGACTGATTCGGTTCAAACAGGTTAAATTAATCAGATGAAAGAGAGCTTTGTGCTTAAACTTTACGATCTAGTTGGAAGCTCCACGGCCTTCGGAAATACCGAGGGGCGGGAGGTTTATCAAAAATTACTTTCTGAGCTAGATGCTCATCCTAGTAAGAAAGTTGTTGGTATTTCATTGGACGGCATTACAAGAACCGATGCGTCTTTTCCCAGGGAGAGTGTAGTCTCATTGGCTAAGTCGAGAATTGGTGAAAAGGGGTTTTATTTGCAAGACTTCGCATCTAAAGACCTAATGGATAATTGGGACTATGCGGCTAAAGCAAAGGGATTCTCGTTGATTGTTTTTACGGCGGATAGTTATGAATTAATCGGTAATGATATTAGCGCGGGTTCCAGAGAACTTCTTGATTTTATAATGAAAAAAAGGTCTGTGACTACTTCAAAAGTTGCTGAGGCTTTGGATGTTTCGGCTCAAAATGCCAGTGCCAAACTTAAAAAGTTACTTTCTTGGGGGTTAGTTCTAGGTACTAAGCAGGCGGCTGAATCCGGTGGTATGGAATTCGTGTATACGGCAATTCAGAAAAACTGATAAAACAGCTTGTGTTAAGCAGAATATTGTGTTAGTATTTAGTATAATGATAGTCGCAGATGCGGCTTTTTTTTTAACCCTCTGGTAAAACAGATTAACTTAATCAGAAATGAGGAGAAATATGGCTACTAATCCACCAAAAGGCGATGGGCATCGTAACGGAGCTGTCAAAAGTCGCTCTCAAACTAAGACACCGTCTGGACACTACGTTAAGCGTGATGCGGATACGGGACGATTTATGGATGTAAAAACATCCGATAGGAAACCGTTTAAAGGTGTGCGGAAGGAGACGTGATATGGCGAATGGAGCCACGCATAGTGTCGCTGGCGGCTTGTGCGGTCTTGTTGTAGCGCTTATGGAGCAAGATAAAGAAAAGCCGATTAACCCATTACTTGCGGTGGGTACCGGAACTATATTTGCGAAACTGCCAGATATATTGGAGCCAGCAACAAACCCTCATCACCGCCAGTTTTGTCACAGTCTCGTTGTGCTCGCTTCCGTCGGTATCAGTGTTAAGCAAGCTTTTGACTGGAAGCCAGAGGATAGCGTAGGAGAATTCTGGAGGGCAATAGCATTGTGTGCAGGAGCTGCCTACATCAGCCATTTGCTGCTTGATGGAATTACACCGCGTTCATTGCCTCTAGTAGGTAAATTGTAAGGAATGATAAGGAAAAATGGTTAAAGAAGTCACTAGACATATCAAACATAGAGTTGAACGTGAGCTGTGGGCTCGCGCTGCGGGTCGATGTCAATTTAACGGTCATAATAAGATTTTGTATAAATCCTCATTGACCCAAGAGTCGGTTAATCTTGCTCAAAATGCACATATCTATTCCTTTTCCGAAAATGGGCCGCGAGGCTGGGGGCCGTTCGTCTTGAAGCCGGACTGCCTGAATGACATTAGTAACCTGATGCTGATGTGTTACGACTGCCACAAAAAAATTGATCAGGATAAAGAAGGTTCTCGGTATTCAGCGGAACTATTAATCGGCTGGAAAAATGAGCATGAACAACGGGTGAAAATTGTAACCGGAATTACGCCCGACAAAAAATCTCATGTTGTTTTATACGGTGCAAATATTGGATCGGAGAAATCACCGATTGATTATCATTCCTGTATCGAAGCTATGTTTTCCAATTGGTATCCAGCGAAAGAGAAGCCAGAGATTATATCCATGGTATCCGAGCTTAAAGATCGCACCAAACAATATTGGCAAGCAGAATCTGAAAACCTGTTTAAGTCATTTGAGAGGAAAATAGCGCCATTAATCGAGCATGGTGAGTGCAAGCATTTTTCGGTATTTGCACTTGCTCCTCAGCCCTTACTCATCAAGCTGGGCGCGTTATTGACGGACAAAATATCTGTCGAGTCCTATCAGTTGCATAGAGAACCGAAGGGATGGCATTGGCAGGATTACGAAGATGACTTCGATTACATCATTCACAAGCCTGATAGTTTTGAAGGCCCTGCGGCATTGATTATTTCTTTAAGTGACAATGTCTCTAAAGATCGCATTACTCGTGTGCTTGGCGAGAATGCCTCGATATGGGAGGTCACTATTGTAAATCCCAATAATGATTTCATGCAGGCAAAGCAGCAGCTATCACTGTTTAGAAAACGTATGCGTAGTTTGATCGTAGATATTAAACGTGAGCACGGAGAAGCTGCGCCCCTTCATATTTTCCCAGTGATGCCCGTCTCATGTGCAATTGAATTGGGTCGCATAAGAATGCCTAAGGTTGATATGCCGTGGTTGATCTACGACCACGATATTGCCACTCAAGAATTTATTAAAACTCTAGAAATACAAGGTGATTTACATGAAAGATGATCGTAGTAATGCAGTGCTTAAAAGCATCCTCGAAAAAATTGAACTTCCCGACAGCGCTTACGAAAAGGCAGAGAAACGATATAAGGACATCGGTGAGTGGCTGCACAGACCGGATTCATCTTGTGTTGAATATGATCCGTATGTGTTTTCTCAAGGTTCATTTCGCCTAGGCACTGCGACAAAACCCGATGCCAATGAGGAATACGATCTTGATATGAGCTGTAATTTAAGGAAAGGCGTGAGCAAAAACCTCGTCACTCAAGAGAAACTAAAACACCATATTGGAGATGAGTTGGAACTTTATCGACAAGCGCGTGGCATCAAAGAAGACCTTTCTGAAAAGAAGCGGTGCTGGCGGCTCGAATATGCTGATGGCTTAAGTTTTCACATGGATATAGTACCGTGTATCCCTGAAAGTGATGTTCGCAGACAGGTATTGAAAAGGCGGATGGTCGAAGCATCATCGCTTGATGATCATCTGGCGCAGAGCGTGTCAGAGCTTGCGGTTTCTATTACCGACAACACCGACCCTGAATACAAAATTAAGACGGATAATTGGAGAATAAGTAACCCCGAAGGTTATGCGCGATGGTTTGAAACTCGCATGAAGACAGCTCTATCAATAATTAATGAGCGTGAAATGAGTTGCAAGGCAAGCATTGATAGCCTGCCATATTATCAGTGGAAGACCCCATTGCAGAGTGCCATTCAGCTTTTGAAACGTCACCGTGACACAATGTTTAAAGATAATGACGATGCAAAACCGATCTCCGTTATCATTACGACCCTTGCTGCAAAAGCATATAGCGGGGAATCTGATCTCGTATCGGCGCTAACCAACATCCTTGCAAATCTGGAGAGGTATATAAACAAAACTACTCCTTATGTCCCCAATCCGGTCAACCCAGACGAAGACTTTGCTGATAAATGGCATAGCGAAGAGCATCGACACCTTCAATTACCAGAAAATTTCTTTAAGTGGGTTTATCAGGCCAGAGCAGACTTCAAAGCCTTATGCTCTAAGGATAACAGTAATCTTATTTTCGAAGCCGCTAATCGTGGATTGGATGTAAATTTGGATCGAAGATCAATAGATTACTGCTTGGGTCTAACCGCCGCTGTAGTAACTCCAACAAATATAATTGAAACATCTGATCCGAGGCCTTGGTTCAAGAAATAAATGTATAAATGGAATGTATTGCAGCTTCATGAGTTCTTGTCGTTTAATCCAAAATTACGAATAGCTGAATTTTGTGATGAATGCGTTGTATTAGAAGGAGAGTATGATTTTAAAGCTCAGATGCGAGGCTACGAGGTCATTGCAAAAACATTTTCGCTAAAGGTTATATTTCCTCGCGCCTATCCCAGGAAGTTACCTTCGGTCATAGATACGTCAGACTTCTTCCCTCGCGATTCTAAATACCATACCTATAAAGATGGTTCATTTTGTCTAGGATCAGATCTTAAAATTAAATCAATTTTATTTCGAGATCAAACCGCCTCAGCATTTTTCCGAAAAATCGTTGATCCATTTTTATATGCCGTAACCTACCGTATTACGCACAACGAATTTCCCTTTGGTGAATTGGAGCACGGTGAAGACGGGTTAATCGATGATTACGAAAAATTGTTTGAGGTGAAAGGAAAAGCATCTGTATTAAAAGCTTTGGAGGCTTTAGGAAAAAGGAAGCGTGAAGCGAACAAATTGGCATGCCCTTGCAATTGCGGATTACGCCTTGGCCGATGTGACTATCGGTTTTTTATTAACAAATTTCGCGATATTGATAGAAGGCGTTGGTTCAGATCACACCTTGTAGAACGCTTTACTCCTATGGAAAAGCCAAAGAAGAAAACATGTAAAGCAATGAAAAGTGCTAAAAAGCAAATGCGATAGAAATTATATTTTTATTCTCGCAGAAAACTCCCGCTGAATATTTTCAATTGATGCCAACGCGTTCCTGCGTTGATGTGATCCAAAATCACTTCTTGCAAGTTCATTAAAAGCCTCTCTCAAAATCCCACGTAGTTCATTTTCAGTTTTTGCAGCTAATTCAAACCTTGTTATCAGTTTCATTTTAACCTCCAGTTTTGGAGGCCGCACCTATCGCGGCCTTTGATAGGGCCGCTTGTGCGCGTTAGATCATGGCTTGCACCTGTGGTCGAAATATATGGAGAAGGGTGAATCTTACGCTTGCTGGTTACATGGGCTATCGCCGCTAAATGTTGGGCAAAGAAAAGGCCGCAAGGCGCGGCTGAAAAAATGGAGCGCTATTTGAAAGTGATAAGAGATGAAATATAGGGAATCAAAAAGCCTTTCGCGCTTTTGAGAAGCAGACTTCACCTTGCTGGTGAATGTTTACTACAGAAAGATTTAAAGGGCATTGCATCCCCTCAAAATCAAGAAAAATGACGGTTTCCATCTGGCGCTTAGCTGGATAGACCCTCCGCAATTTTTCTGGATTTTTTCACCCCCGCCTAGTCGGCCTAGTCGCCAGAGGTTCATGAGCAGCGCACCCGCAAGCGGTGCTTGTTCAAAAACCTCAACAGCGAATTTAAGGAGCAAAGACTATG